>CAKRCW010000001.1 GCA_934309145.1 uncultured Lachnospiraceae bacterium
ATAACTACCTTCTTAGCACCTGCATCGATATGAGCCTGTGACTTAGCCTTTGATACATAGAAACCTGTACACTCAAGAACAACGTCAACATCAAGTGCTCCCCATGGAAGGTTCTTAGCATCTGCCTCTGCATAAATCTTTAATGTCTTACCACATACTGTGATTGTACCAGCCTCATCATCTGCTGAAACCTGGTCAGCGTACTGATACTTACCCTGTGATGAATCATACTTTAACAAGTGTGCAAGCATTGAAGGCTTTGTTAAGTCGTTGATTGCAACAACTTCATATCCTTCTGCATCAAACATCTGTCTGAATGCGAGACGACCGATACGTCCAAAACCATTAATTGCTACTTTTACTGCCATTTTTTATTCCTCCTAAGTTTTGAATAATAATGTTTTTATAAGTACTGCCCTAAAACAGGCAGTAATTTATCTATTGAATTTCACAAGGCTATAATACCTTTTTTCGGTATAAAATTCAAGTCTTAAATTAGCAATTTTTTTCCTTTTTTTCGACTTTGGTATACTTTTAAACAAATATGTATCTTTTTTTTACTAAAATTGCTTTCATTTACAATGAAAAAGCTTTATAATTATATGTAAATTAAATCATGTTACGGAGGTTATTTATGATGTTCCCTGATTATCATTTACATAGTGCATTTTCATCTGATTCAGATGCTGATATATATAAGATAATTGAAAGTGCCAAATCAAAGGGACTGTCTTCTATCTGCATAACAGATCATTATGATATGGATTTTCCTGTATTTCCTGATGAACCTGAGCTTACCTTTGACTTAGATACTGACAGGTATTACAGCTATATGTCCAAAATTAAGGAAGAAATCTCAGATAGCTTTGACCTTCGTATAGGTGTTGAGCTTGGCGTAATGCCTGAGATAACCGAGAAGCTTACCAATTATGTACACTCCCACCCTGAGCTTGATTTCATTATTGCAAGCTCTCATCTTGTAGACGGATATGATCCATACAGACCGGAATATTTCATTGGAAAAACAGATAAGGAAGCGTACTACAGATACTTTGAGAGTATACTTGAATCAATTAAGAGCTTTACAGACTTTAATGTGTATGGACATCTGGATTACATATTAAGATACGGAAAATCAAAGGCTGATAATTTTAATATTCTTGATTACTACGATTTATTTACTAAAATTTTTTCTATACTTGTCTCCAATGGCAAGGGAATAGAAATTAATACAGGCAGTCTTTATCGTGGACTTGATTTTCCACACCCTCATGCTGACATTCTTAAGATGTATAAGGATGCAGGCGGGGAGATAATCACTGTCGGAAGCGATGCACACACACCAGAATATGTAGGCTATGGTTTTGATATAGCTAAGGAACTTTTATTGGCACATGGTTTTAAATACTACTGCACCTTTGAAAAACAAAAGCCTGTTTTTCATAATTTATAAGGGGGAGAAATATGGAGTATATTAATAACAAGATATTAGATATAATGATGAATACTTTATCTAATTCTTTTTTCTATTGGGATGTAATTAATAACACAATTGACGTTGCTGCACCTTATATTGCCAAGGATGTACATCTGGAAAATACAGATCCTGTCACAAGACTTATCAAGCGTCAGGCTATACCACAGGAGGACATTGTATTACTAGAGCGTGCCAGAGATAAAATATACAAGGGTGCTCAGACTCCAATTGACGATACAACTATCGATGTTAAATTCCGTATTCTCGACGCAGTATACAAAAAGACATCTTCTGTTCCGTGGTATAAGATTATTTTTTACCTAAGCAAAAACAGCCGGGGTCTTATATATGAGGCTGCTGTCGCATTAAGAGAGCTCACTGAGGCAGAGGTAACTAACAAAGAAATTCTTGAGTCCTTCTCAAATGACAGGAATCCAAGAATTTTTAATTCAAGAATTTCAAGGCTTATAGATGCTTATCCTGATACTGAGTTTGCATTTGTACAGTTTGATATAAAGAATTTCAAGTTTCTTAATGAGAACTATGGTGAGGAATTTGGAAATGAAATACTTAACAATATATATAACACAATGAAGTTTTATGTATCTAATACATTTATCTTCTCAAGACTTACGGCAGATGTTTTTATGTTTGTCATGGCTTACAAAAAACAGGATGAGGTTATAGATTTTATTAATAAGCTTGAAACAGAAATTAACAATTACAAGGACGTTGTATACCGCTTGTGTTTTGGAATTAATTTTGCAGAGGATTTATCAAAGCAGCCACGTTTTAATGGCGATTGTGCGGCTATAGCAAGAATTGCCTGTAAGAAGGATGCAATATCCAGATATGTAATCTACAGTGATAAGCTTAGAAGCAGCCAGAAGCTGCAAAAAGAACTAGAGGATAACCTCCGTGTTGCCATAAATAACAACGAGCTTGCAATGTATTTGCAGCCAAAATATGATATTTCTACCAAAAAGGTATGTGGTGCTGAGGCTTTGGTAAGATGGGTTCGCCCTGATGGCATAATCGTTCCTCCTAACAGTTTTATTCCTCTTGCAGAGCAGAATGGTTTTATCCGTGACATCGACCACTTCATGTGGAAGGAAGCCTGTAAAACGTTAAGGTACTGGATAGATAAGGGTGCCACCCCTGTTCCAATCTCTGTCAACGTATCAAGGGTACATTTAGAAGATTTTAATTTTATTACAATACTTAACACATACATATCCCGTTATAATGTTCCAAAGAGCCTGCTTGAGATAGAGATAACCGAGACTATTCAGAATAACAACACTGATGCATCCATAAATGCTCTTAAAAACGAAGGATATAAGCTTCTCATGGATGATTTTGGTTCAGGCTATTCTTCTCTTAAGATGATAAACGATACACAATTTGATGTACTTAAGATTGACCGTTCATTTCTCAATGCATTTTTAAACTCTGAACGCGGCAAAAAGATAATATCACATACAATCAATATGTCTCAGGATATAGGTATTGATACTATTGCTGAGGGAGTTGAGACTGAGGAACAGGAGAAATTCCTTTTAGAGAATGGCTGTCACTATGCACAGGGTTTCCTATTCTCGAAGCCAATTCCATTAAAAGAGTTTAATCCAAAATATATGCATATTGATTAATTCATCTGCAAAACAAGAGGGACAATTGTCAGTTACCAATCGACAATTATCCCTCTTTTATTATATATATCTGTAATTAAATACCTGATAGACTCTAATATTCTTCATCTGTCTCATGCTCGCTTATATCGCTTACCGGCTTTTGTAAGCCCTCTATCTTGATATTGTTTTTCTCAGCGTAATCCCAAAGTGCTGCGTGGATTGCCTCCTCAGCAAGCAGCGAACAGTGAACCTTAACAGGTGGAAGTCCATCTAACGCTTCCATAACAGCCTTATTTGTAACCTCAAGAGCTTCGTATATGCTCTTGCCCTTTACAAGCTCTGTAGCCATGCTGCTTGTTGCGACTGCTGCTCCACATCCAAATGTCTTGAACTTTACATCTCTGATAATCTGATTCTCATCAATATCAAAATATATTCTCATTATATCACCGCACTTAGCATTACCTACGGTGCCTACTCCACTTGCATTTTCGATTTCTCCAACATTTCTTGGGTTCTGAAAATGGTCCATAACCTTTTCACTATACATATCTATATTTCCTCCTAAGCTCTGTGTAATATGGTTATTTTATATTATTTTTCTTAACATAATCCTCGTACAAAGGCGACATGCTTCTAAGTCTTTCTACAATTCTCTTGAGATTATCAATAACATAGTCCATATCCTCCTTAGTATTCTCCTCACCAAGAGTCATTCTTAGTGAGCCATGAGCTATCTCATGTGGAAGTCCTATTGCAAGAAGAACATGCGATGGATCAAGTGAGCCTGATGTACATGCCGAACCACTTGAGCCACATATTCCTGCCATATCAAGCATAATAAGGAGCGACTCTCCCTCTATAAATTGGAAGCTTATATTGACATTGTTAGGAAGTCTCTTCTCTCTGTGTCCGTTAAGTCTTGCATATGGTATCTCGGCAAGCAGTCTGTCGATAAGATAATCTCTTAACTCTGTCTCATATTTGATTCTGTCATCCATAGTTGCGACAGCTATCTCAACAGCCTTTCCGAGTCCTACGATACCAGGTACATTCTCTGTTCCTGCACGTCTTGAACGTTCCTGTGCTCCACCGTGTACAAAGCTCCTAATCTTAACACCTTTTCTAATATATAAAAAGCCTATACCCTTAGGTCCGTTAAGCTTATGTCCACTGGCTGAGAGCATATCTATATGCATATCCTCTACATCTATAGGGAGCTGACCGTAAGCCTGAACTGCATCAGTGTGGAATAATATTCCTTTCTCGTGTGCAAGCTCTCCTATCTCCTTTATAGGCTGTATTGAACCAATCTCATTGTTGGCAAACATAACTGATATGAGAATTGTGTCAGGACGAATGGCTTTCTTTAATTCATCCATCTTGATTATTCCGTTCTCGTCAACATCAATATATGTTATCTCAAATCCACGCTTCTCAAGATATTCAGCAGTGTGGAGTATAGCATGATGCTCTATCTTACTTGTGATAATGTGCTTACCTTTACCTGCATATGCCTCTGCTGTAGCCTTAAGTGCCCAGTTGTCCGACTCAGAGCCACCTGCTGTAAAATATATGTTAGAAGCATCTGTATTAAGACTGTCTCCGATTATCTTTCTCGCCTTAGTGATTGCCTCCTTGCTGTTTGATGAGAATTTATATATACTAGATGGATTTCCGTAATATTCCGTAAAATAAGGTAACATCTCCTGTACAACCTCTGGTCTCGTTGCAGTTGTGGCAGCGTGATCCAAATATATTAATTTATCCATTTGTCACTACTCCTTTACACATATAATTAAGTAATTATCTTTTGCGTTCATACCTTATCACTATGATTTCGCAAAGTCAACATAATTACTCTAAAATATCTTCTATTGAAAAATATTATCAGTAATATTTTTCATTTATACCCAATATAATTTAACTAATCAGATTTAAGGGGTATATCTTGTCAAAAAACACTATTATCAAGGGAACTTTTATACTTACAATAGCTGGTATTATAACCAAAATATTAGGTTTCTATAATAGAATATTCCTTACAAGATTAATAGGTGTAAAGGAATTAGGAATATATCAGCTTATTTTTCCGATTTATCTACTCACATACTCCTTCTGCTCTCAGGGAATCGCAACAACCCTAACCAAGCATGTATCATATCATATCGGTAAGAAGAATGGACAAAATGTTAAAAAAACATTTTATATATGTCTTATTATGTCCGGCATAATAAGTCTTATCACCTGTCTTGTAATATATAATACAGCTTATCCTATAAGCAGATATATCCTAAAGAACACTGACTGTGCCGTTCTTCTAAAAATAATATCAATTGCCATACCATTTGTATCTGTAAAGGCATGCATAAACGCATATTTTGTAGGTGTAAATAAACCGGGACTCCATGGTTTTTCACATCTGTTTGAGCAAATAATAAGAATATCCACTGCCTATATACTGGCATGCTTATGGACAGACGACAAAATAAACGCTGTTTTGGCAGTTATAGCTGTGGTAGTCGGGGAGATTGCAGCAACCATTCTTGCAATATTTTTTTATGAAATATATAAGAAAAAGAACAATGACAGCTTTATGTCTGAAAATGTATCAGGAAAAACAAATCTATCTCTCATTAAGGAACTCGGCACCGATATAGCCCCAATAACCTTAAATAACCTTGTATTCACATTATTCTCTAGCTTTGAGGCAATTATCATGCCTACAATGCTTTACTATTATTATTCTGACAGCAATCTTGCAATGGAGATGTACGGAATTGTCACCGGTATTGTAATTCCATTTTTGTTATTTCCATCAACAATTACAACATCGCTCTCAATGATGCTGCTTCCGGCAGTTTCATATGCAAATGCAAAAAATGACAACAAAAAAATAAGGTCAGCAATAATTAACAGTGTATTATTCTGCCTTATGCTGGGTGTTGCAGCATGGCTTATATTCTTGTTGTCTGGAAAATGGGCATGCGAAATTGCCTTTAACAATATAAAAGCAGGCATGTTACTCAGAAAAATGAGTTACCTATGCCCGCTTATTTATCTCTCAGGTACTCTGTCTGCAATTATGAATGGTATTGATAAAGCTTTTAAAAATCTTATATTCAATATAAGTGGAATAACAATGAGGATTATAATATCATTCACCTTAGTACCAAAATATGGTATCACCGCTTATATATCAGGAATGACTATAAGCTACTTCATAATTGATATACTGCTGCTCACATCATGTCTCAGCATAAAAAAGGAATTTTCTTATATCAGCCGGTAACCTTCTTTGTCCAGTCATAAGGAGTACTCTGATATACATAATAATTTAACCAATTGGCATAAAGAGTATTAGCATGGCATCTCCATGACTTTATCGGCTTATTATCAGGATTATCATCAGGATAATAATTGACAGGAATATCAGGGTTAAGTCCCCTCTTTATATCGCGCTTGTACTCTTGATCCAAGGTGTATGTATCGTACTCCGGATGTCCTGTTACAAATATATTCTTGCCTGCATTACCTATTATAAGATATGGACCTGTTATATCTGATTCAGCAACTATTTCAAGATCAGGATTATTAACAATAGCATCCTTATCTATAGCTGTATATCTGGACTGTGGTACAAGGAATGAATCGTCAAAACCTCTTACCAGAGGTGTCCTCTTGTGGAAGGTATAATGCTTATATACACCAGAGAATTTCTTGTCCATCTTATACTTTTTAACACCGTATCTGTGATAAAGTCCAGCCTGAGCTCCCCAGCATATATGAAGAGTTGATGTAACATTATCCTCCGACCAGTCCATTATCTTAGTCAGTTCCCTCCAATACTCTACCTCCTCGAATTCCATCAACTCGACAGGAGCACCGGTAATTATAAGTCCATCCCATTTTTTATCCTTAACACTGTTAAAATCTGTATAAAATCTCTCAAGATGAGACTCAGATACATGCTTTGACTCATAGGACATAGTTCTAATAAATGATATATTAACCTGCAATGGAGTGTTAGAGAGACTTCTTAATAACTGAAGCTCTGTGTCCTCCTTAAGAGGCATAAGATTAAGAATCAATATATCAAGTGGTCTTATATCCTGACTTATGGCTCTGTTCTCATCCATGACAAATATATTTTCCTGCTCAAGAATCTTCTTGACAGGTAAATCGTTATCTATTTTTATCGGCATCTAAATTCCCCTCACTTCTGTGGTAATAATAACCCTTTTAGCAAACATCAGTATAACACTATTAATCTATAACTTCAAGAAATCCTCCTCTGAAATTATAGGTATACCCAATTCCTTTGCCTTTTTATTCTTTGATGAAGATGACAACACATCATTATTGATAAGATAAGCCGTCTTAGAAGATACACTTCCAGATACCTTTCCGCCTCTGTTTTCTATCTCCTTCTTAAGGGCATCTCTGTTCTCATAGTGATTAAGAGTTCCCGTGATTACAAATGTCTTTCCGGCAAGGTCCTCCTCACTCTCATTTGTAACTTCCACAAATGTAACCTCTGACAATAATTCTCTTAGAACCCTGATGTTGTTATTGTCAGCAAAATAAGCAACTATTCCCTCCGCAATAACATCTCCTATTCCATCTATCATAGAAAGCTCAGTGACATCCGCATTTATAATTTTCTCCATATCATTGTTAAAATACTTACATATAAGTCTTGCTGTTGTGTTACCGACATTGATAATTCCGATTCCATAAAGCAGTCTTGATGGTTCAGTGTTTCTTGATGCATCAATGGAAGAAATCATGTTATCGTAGGACTTCTCGCCAAAACCATCAAGCTTTATTATCTCATCCCTGTACTTCTCAATCCTGTATATGTCATAGAGCTCATTTATAAATCCACAATCTATAAACTTCTCAAGTGTTGCTTCTGATAAGCCATCTATATTCATTGCATTTCTAGACACAAAATGTGTAAACAGTTTGATTGTCTTGGCTGGACACGACATATTAGGGCAATAGAGAGTCTCTATTTCATTATCATTTTTAATAACTGTCTTATGACCGCACGCAGGACAGGTATCAGGAATCTCTACATTGCCGCTCTGTGTAATATTCTCACTTATCTGTGGAATAATCATATTAGCCTTGTATACCTTTATCTCATCACCGACACCTAACTTAAGCTGTTTAACTATACTTACATTATGAACACTCGCACGGCTAACTGATGTTCCCTCCAGACTTACAGCGTCAAATACTGCAACAGGATTAATAAGACCTGTTCTTGACGGACTCCATTCTATAGCCTTAAGCTTTGTCACAGCCTGCTCATCAGCCCACTTAAATGCTATGGAATCACGAGGGAACTTAGCTGTGCGTCCAAGTTGTTTTCCATATACAACGTCATCATAGGACAGTACCAGTCCGTCTGACGGAAAGTCATTTGTTGTTATCTTCTCAGCAAAAAGCTTAACCGTATCATGCATGGAAGCTGCTGTAACATTTGTATGCCAGACAACCTCAAAGCCAAGCGATGTAAGAAAATCAAACTTAGAATTCATAGTGGCATCTATCGACTTATCCCCTGTGTCAAGCATATTAAATGCAAAGAAATGAACATTTCTCTCGGCAGTAATCTGATTATTTAACTGTCTCACCGAGCCTGAGCACAGGTTTCTTGGATTTTTATATTTTGCATCTACATCTTCTATAGTCGCATTTATTTTTTCAAAATCAGAGTATTTTATAACTGCCTCACCGCGGATAACGAGCTGTTCCTTATAGCTTATAGAGCGTGGAAGGTTTGCAAACACTCTTGCATTGTTTGTGATTACCTCGCCTATCTCTCCATTTCCTCTTGTTACAGCCTTGACAAGAGCTCCATCCTCATAAGTAAGGACAACTGTAAGTCCATCCATCTTCCATGACATAACACCTTCTTTATCGCCAAGCCATGCAGATAAATCATCAACACTCTTAGTTTTATCAAGAGAAAGCATAGGTTCAGCATGTCTCTCCTTAGGGAGCTCGCTAAGTATCTCATAACCTACCTTCTGTGTAGGACTGTTTGACATTATAAGACCTGTGCTTTTTTCCAATGAGACAAGCTCATCATATAATGTATCATAGGCAAGGTTGCTCATTATCTCCTCGTCATACTGATAATATGCCTTAGCTGCCTCGTTAAGAGTTGCAACCAATTCCTTTATTCTCTCCGTTTTTTCATTAAGCGACATACCTATTCTCCCTCTCTCACCAATCTGCGAAGCTTACTCTCTTCTTCACGGCTAAGCTCACGATATTCTCCAGGTCTTATTCCCTCAATTCTTACATTGAGCATACGCACACGTTTAAGATTAACTACCCTGTATCCAAAATACTCACACATTCGCCTTATCTGACGGTTAAGCCCCTGTGTAAGCACTATACTAAATGTCCTTGCCCCCGTCTTTTTAACTGTGCATTTTTTAGTTACAGTGTCAAGAATAGGAACTCCATCAGACATTTTATCTATAAACTCATCTGTAATATCACGATTTACACGAACACGATATTCTTTTTCGTGGTCATATCTTGCCTTCTGAATGTGATTAGACAATTCTCCGTCATTAGTTAAAAGCAGCAGTCCTGAAGAATCCTTATCAAGTCTTCCGACATAATTAACTCTCACAGGGAATTTAACATAATTAAATATACTGTCCTTATCAGCCTCAGCAGATGTACACACCTGACCTATAGGCTTATTGTACGCATATATGACTGTTTTATTTACCGGTCTGATAAGCTTTCCCTGATACTTAACAGCCTGACTTCCATCAACCTTAGTTCCAAGGTCTGCCACAACTCCATCTACAGTTATCTTTCCTTCCTCAATCAGTTTATCAGCCTGTCTCCGCGAGCACAAACCGGATTCACTTATATATTTATTTAATCTAATCTCCTGTGCCATATTTCCTCCAACATAAATCTCATTTGTATAATTATGCATGTGTGCTTGTATATTTTATATTATTAGGTGTTTTGCCTGTATTTAATCCGGCTTGATGTGTTTTGGTTAATTTTTTTAATATAGTTCTTGATATTTCGTAATTCATCTATTATAATGCCCTTATAAAAAATACATAACGAAAGCAGGGATAACATGGATAACATTGACAAAAAAATTCTTCACCTACTACAGGAGAATGCAAGATACCCGCTTAAGCACCTTGCAAGCAAGGTATTCCTATCATCTCCAGCAGTATCCGCCCGTATTGAGCGGCTTGAGAAAAGTGGTATTATATCCGGCTATCACGCTCAGGTAACACCAGTTGCACTAGGGTTCCATATCACAGCCTTTATTCACATGGCTCTTGATCCTAAGCGTAAGCCTGAATTTTATCCATTTATTGATGCCTGTCCTAATGTACTTGAATGTAATTGTGTCACCGGAGCTTACTCAATGCTGATTAAGGTATGCTTCCCAAGCACAATGGAGCTAGATACATTCATAGGTCAGCTTCAGAAATACGGAAACACCGAGACACAGATAGTCTTTTCTACACCTGTCCAGCCAAGAGGTATAGACATCAGGGCTGTAGATGATACAGACGAAGATTCACTAGGGGAATTCGACTAAAGAACTATATTAAAACAGGCTGTTATGCTAATCTGTTTCACTATTATTAACAAACGGATTTGCACAACAGCCTTATATTTTTATATCATATTCTGAATTCCAGATGCAAATGGCAGGCTATCCCAATAATAAAAATAAAAAATCAGTGCCATAAGAACAAATAAAAGCCATCCAAAAAGTAAAAACAGTCCGGCAACTCCGCCATTTTTCTTCTTCTCGTTATTATCTTCCATCCAATCACATCTCCTTCTTATTAAAAATGCACCAGAGAGGAATCGAACCTCCGCACATGGCTCCGGAGGCCATTGCTCTATCCACTGAGCTACTGATGCATAACACTTTCCTTATCAATATCTATCTGTTTTTTTAGCTCTTCTATGCTGTTAAATTTCTTCTCCGGCCTGATAAAGCTTTTGAAGTATACCGTGATTACCTTACCATACATATCTCCGCTGTAATCAACTATATATGTCTCAACTCTTGTCTTTCCATCACCATCTGTAGTAGGATTATCACCTACGTTAGTTACGCCCTTGTACCACTCGCCATCAATCATAAGTCGTGTCTCATATACTCCAGCCGGAGGCAAAAGCTTCCTTGAAGAAGGATATATATTAACTGTCGGAAATCCTATAGTTCTTCCAAGCTTTTTTCCATGACTTACAATACCAGTAAGCGAATAATCTCTTCCCATAAGCTCACTCGCATAGCCTATATCTCCTGAATCTATAAGGCTTCTAAGCAGTGATGAGCTAATAACATCATCATTAACGCATAGCTTCTCAAATGCAATAACTCTAAATCCATATTTTAGACCATATTCTATTAATCTGTCAACAGTTCCTTCCCTGTTGAAGCCAAATCGAAAATCCTCTCCAACAACAACGTAAGCTGCATGAAGCTTATTAACCAATATATCAACAACAAATGTTTCAGCAGACATAGCGGCAAACTTCTCAGAGAAATCACACTCAACAGCTACGTCAATACCCATACCTTCAAGTATGGAAAATCGCTCATCAGGGAGATACAGCACCTTTTCACTGGGCATATTAATTGTAAATGCAACGCTTGTAAGTCCCTCGCTCTTAAGCGAAGCTATCTTCTCAAGCAAAAGCATATGTCCTTTGTGCAAGCCCTGAAACTTGCCAAGTGCAACTGCTGATTTATCAACTTGTACCTGTTCGTATGTCGTTACCTTCAAGTTACCTGTCTCCTGAAATATCTGTATATTAATTGCTTAAAAACATCTTGTATGGCTTGTATAGCTTTTCATCCTTCTGATAAGAATACAGTGCCATAAATTCATCACCATTATACACCCGTATAGTGTCTTTTATAAGGGTATCCGGTGTATAACCAAAAGCCGCTGGCTTTAGCTTATTTCCATTCATAAGTGCCTTTTCGTACTCAGGCTTTATCTTTGCTATCTCGTATTTTGACAAAAGAGAATCAACCGGCATTATATATGATGCCAGCTCATCTGAGCCTGCAAGTCTTTCTATATCAGAAAGCTTAAGTGCATCGTCTACACTAAAGCCATGAACATTCTCTCTGATAAGTCCGCTCATAACCGCTCCACATGAAAGCTTCTCTCCAATATCACGACAAAGACTTCTTATGTATGTTCCCTTTGAGCATCTTACAAGGAAGCTAATCTCCCTGCCATTCTCAAATCCTGAAAAATCAATATCGGTGATAGAATATATATGCACAAGTCTAGGCTCACGCTCAATAGTTATACCCTGCCTTGCATACTCATACAGCTTTTTTCCATCCTTCTTAAGTGCAGAGTACATAGGCGGAATCTGATTATATTCTCCCACATAAGATAAAATTGTTTCTCTTATCTTATCTATGGTAAGCTCCTCTGTAATATCACTCTCAGAAAGAATCTTTCCCGTTATATCCTCGGTATCTGTTGTGATACCAAGCTTAATTATTGCACGATATTCCTTATCACCGGAGGTTATCATGTCAACAAGCTTGGTAGCTGTGCCAAGACATACTATAAGAACTCCCTCAGCCATAGGATCTAAAGTTCCTGTATGGCCAATCTTCTTTTGCTTAAGTATTCCCCTAAGCTTTGCCACAACATCAAATGATGTATAATCTTTTTCTTTGTATACATTTATAACACCATTTATCAACGGCTTATCTCCTTCTATAGCTGCTCTCGTATCATATCAAGAATATTGTTAAGATTATCCTCGTAGTTGCCCTTTACCTCGAATCCGGCAGCTCTTATGTGTCCGCCTCCGCCATAGGTTACTGCAATCTTACTCACATCGACATATGCCACCGAACGCAGGCTTATCTTATATGTATCTTCACCTGTCTGATATGCAAATATTGCCACCTCAACTCCATCTGTAACACGGATTTTATCAACAATGCCATCCGTATCATCCTTTGTAGCATTGCATTTCTTGAACATATCTGTAGTTACACAGGTAGATATAACCTTTCCTTCAAGGTGAAGCCTTGCATCAGTAAGAGCAAGACCGGTTAGCTTATTCTGATTAAAATTAACCTTGTAGAAGGTTTCATCTATAATATACTGTGAACGCGCTCCAAGTGTCAAAAGATGACCTGCTATTTGCATAGTCTCCTCAGATGTGCACGAATACTTAAATACTCCTGTATCATGTACAATACCGAGATATAACGCCTCTGCACAATATGTGCTTATCTTAGTCTGGTCAATATGTCTGTATAATATCTCGCAGGCTGACGAAGCATCCGGATCACAGTAATAATAATCTCCAAAGCCATCGTTGCTTCTGTGGTGGTCAAGACATATTGTATCCTTTGCAGCAGAATAAACACACGCAAATTCACCATGTCTGAATCTGTCTCCACAGTCCAACGATACAGCAAGGTCATATATATTATCATCAGGCTCATTTTTTATGCTCTTTGCACCTCTTAAAAATGTAAACTTGTCAGGTATAGGCTGTAAATATACAACAACACTCTTATCTGCATAGTTATCATTTATATAATTGTATAAGCCGAGGCATGAGCCTACACAATCGCCATCAGGTCGTATATGACCTAATATGGCTATTGTGTTTGCATTTTCAATTTTTTGTATGAATTGATTCATGGTACTCATATATTATTTCATAACCTCATCTATTTTCTTTGACATCTCAATTCCATACTCTATAGAATTATCAAGTACGAAGGTTATCTCAGGTGTATTTCTAAGATTGACAGTACGTGCAAGCTCGCGTCTTATATATCCCTTTGCACTCTCTAAGCCTGCCAGAGTTTCCTTGGCTGACTCACTGTCTCCAAGCACACTGATATATACCTTACAATACTTTAAATCAGGTGTTACGTTTACATCTGTAACAGATGTCATAGGGTTAATTCGTGGATCTTTTATCTCCATGCTTATTATTCTGCTAAGCTCCCTCATAACCTCACCATTTACACGCTGATTTTTATGACTTGTCTTTTTCATGTTTTACTCCTTTATGTCTTATCTAGGAACTTCCTCCATGACATATGCCTCAATAAGGTCACCCTCCTTGATATCATTGAAGTTCTCCATAACAAGACCACATTCAAATCCTGATTTTACTTCCTTAACATCATCCTTGAATCTCTTTAAAGAGGCAAGATTACCTTCAAATATCTGCTCGCCCTCTCTTGTGATTCTGACTGTGCAATTTCTCTTAAGAATACCATCAAGAACATATGAACCGGCAATAGTACCTACTCCTGATGCCTTATATGTCTGTCTTACCTCAGCATGACCGATTACCTTCTCCTCATAAATAGGATCTAACATACCCTTCATAGCTGACTCAATATCCTCAATAGCATTGTATATTACTCTGTATAATCTTATATCAACCTTCTCACGGTCAGCGACATCCTTTGCCTGATTATCAGGACGGATATTAAATCCGATGATAATTGCATTAGAAGCAGATGCAAGTATAACGTCTGATTCATTGATTGCACCTACACCAGAGTGTATACATTTAACCGCAACCTCCTCGTTAGATAACTTAAGGAGACTTGACTTAACTGCCTCAACAGAGCCCTGTACATCTGCCTTAATAATAAGGTTAAGGTCTTTTACATTGCCCTCCTGAATCTTATTATACAAATCATCAAGTGACATTCTCGACTTAGTATCTGCGATAAGTTTTTCCTTACCTCTTGTGATGAATGCCTCTGAAATCTGTCTTGCCTCTTTTTCATTTTCAGTTGCCATGAAGATTTCACCTGACTGTGGTACTCCGTTTAATCCAAGTATCTCAACAGGCATAGATGGATAAGCCTCCTTAACTCTTCTGTGCTTATCATCAAACATGGCTCTTACCTTACCATGCACATCACCAACAGCAATGCAGTCTCCTACATGAAGTGTACCCTTCTGTACAAGAACTGTCGCAACAGAACCACGGCCCTTATCGAGCTGTGCCTCGATTACTATACCTCTCGCCTTTCTCTTCTTGTTTGCCTTTAACTCAAGAATCTCAGCGGTAAGTATAATCATCTCAAGAAGGTTGTCTATACCCTCCTTAGTGTGTGCTGATACAGGACAGAATATTGTTGAGCCACCCCAATCCTCAGGAACAAGCTCGTATTCCATAAGCTCCTGCTTAACACGGTCTATATTAGCGCTTTCCTTATCAATCTTATTAATTGCAACGATTATCTCTATTCCGGCAGCCTTTGCATGGTTTATAGCCTCTACTGTCTGTGGCATAACACCATCATCAGCAGCTACAACAAGGATAGCTATATCTGTTGACTGTGCTCCACGCATACGCATAGCTGTAAATGCCTCATGTCCCGGTGTATCAAGGAAGGTTATCTTCTGTCCATTGATTGATACTACAGAAGCACCGATATGCTGTGTGATACCACCAGCCTCACCCTCTGTTACTGATGAGTTTCTGATAGCGTCAAGAAGGGATGTCTTACCGTGGTCAACGTGTCCCATAACACATACTACAGGTGGTCTAGGAGTCATCTCTGACTCGTCCTCTTCATCCTCTCTTAAGAGCTCTTCAATAACGTCAATTTTCTCTTCTTCCTCAGCAATATAGTTGTACTCAAGTGCAATCTCTCCTGCTGTCTCAAAATCAAGCTCTGTATTAACATTGTACATCTTACCAGCCATAAAAAGCTTCTTGATAAGCTGTGCTACAGGAACCTTAATTTTAGCTGCAAGCTCTCCAACCGTAAGATTCTCAGGAAGCTTAACTGTCTTGATTACAGGTTCAACCGGTGCCTGTGGCTTCTTAGGTTCTGGCTTTGGCTGCTGATTGTTATTCTTCTGATTTCTATTTCGGTTATTATTGTTGTTATTACCGTTATTATTTCTTCTATCCGGTCTGTTGTCCTGCCTGTTATTATCCTGTCTGTTATCAGGCTTCTTATTCTTAGGCTGATTGTTCTTAGCCGGCTGGTTGTTCTTCGGCTGCTCTTTCTTCGGCTGCTCTTTCTTCGGCTGCTCCTTTTTAGGTTGTTCCTTTTTAGCCTGTGGTTTAACCTCTGCCTGCTCCGGCTTTGTGAAAATATCTCTAATATACTGTATTAAATCTTCGCTTATATTACTCTGTGGCTTCATGCCTTCCTTTTTCTTGTTAAGATATACAAGAAGGTCACTACTCGCAATGGTCTTTCCTAATTCAGTTGATAACTGTTTTGCTAATTCGTGTACTCTCATAAATACACCTCCATATCTGTCCTACTGACAATCTAACTTGTTAATAATCTGCTGTGCAAGCCCTGAATCTGTGACGGTAACAGTTGTTCTGTTCTGTTTTCCAATCATCTTACCCAAGGTTTGACTATCTCCGGCAACTCTATATGGCACATGATAATATGTAGATTTGTCGGTAAATTTTTTCTTAGTGTTATCTGATGCATCATCTGCAATTATTACCAGACACGCACTCCCATCCTGCAATGCTCTCTCTGTCATAAATCCGCCACTCACTACCTTCCCAGCCTTGGCAGCTATGGAAAGCATTGACAATGCACGATTATTTATATTTACCACGCTTACATCATCTCCTTGCCGATTGCCTCATATATGTCATCCGGTATTTCCTGTTTAAGTGCACGTTCAATAGCCTTAGAGCGAACTGCTTTGTTATAGCAGTCAAGGTTCAGGCATATATACGCACCTCTGCCATTCATCCTTCCTGTCTTGTCAAGGCAAATGTCATTGTCAGGTGTTCTTATTATTCTAACCATCTCGTTCTTTGGTTTCATTTCCCTGCATCCGATGCACTGTCTTACCGGTATTTGTTTAGCCATATATTCTTACTCCTCGTCATATGTCTCATCAAATGAGTCATCATAATCATCATCCTGATAATCAAAGCTCATGCCAAGCTCTCTTGCCTGTGTCTCGCTCTTTATATCAATCTTGTAACCTGTAAGCTTTGCTGCAAGTCTTGCATTCTGACCTTCCTTACCAATGGCAAGTGATAACTGGTAATCAGGGACAACTACCTTCGCACTCTTTCCATCTGCATCAAGCTTAACTGATATAACCTTTGATGGACTTAAAGCGTTCTCGATATATTTCTCCGGATTCTCATCCCATGTAATTATATCAATCTTCTCACCCTTTAAATCATCAACGATATTATTAACTCTTGTACCATTAAGTCCTACGCATGCGCCTACTGGATCAACATTCTCATCATTAGACCAGACAGCAATCTTAGATCTTGAGCCTGCCTCTCTTGCGACACTCTTAATCTCAACTGTTCCGTCAGCAACCTCTGTAACTTCCTTCTCAAAAAGTCTCTTTACAAGTTCAGGATGCTTTCTTGAAACTAATATCTTAAAGCCCTTTGTCTGCTTCTTAACCTCAACAACGTAAAGCTTTATTCGGTCTCCTACATTATAGAACTCACCAGGTGCCTGCTCATTTTCTGTGAGCATAACATCTGTCTTTTCATCAAGACTTATGCTTATATTATTGCCAACAAATCTTCTGACTACACCTGTAATGATATCTCTTTCCTTGCAGGCAAACTGCTCAAATACAGCGTTTCTCTCTCCCTCTTTGATAGCCTGAACAATAATGCTTCTTGCCTTCTGTGCAGCAATTCTACCGAAATCCTTTGACTTAACTTCAATGCTGATTGTATCGCCAAGTGCCTTAGTCTTATCCATAGCGACAGCCTGTGTAAGAGAAATCTCAACAGCAGGATCCATAACATCTCCGTCCTCTACAACTGTCTTGTTCTGGAACACTGAAAGCTCACCGGTATTTCTGTCCATAGATACATCAAAGTCTGCATCGCCAAAATCCTCTGTGCACGCTGACACAATAGACTTCTCAATAGCATCCATGATTACGTCCTTGCTGATACCCTTCTCCTTCTCTAATTGATTTAATGCGTCAATTATCTCTGACATTTCTTTATCCTCCTACATTATATTCTTTATACAAATGCCAATCTAATCATTGATATGTCGTTTCTGTTAAGTGTTATCTCTGTTCCCTCATCATCAATCGTGATGGTTGTCTCTGTGTACTCCTTAAGGATACCTGAGAGTTCCTTCCTTCCCTGCTGTGCCTTGTATAGCTTTATATCTACAAGCTTACCAATACTTCTCTTAAAGTCTTTTTCCTTCTTAAGTGGTCTGGTAAGTCCAGGTGAGCTGACCTCCAATATATAAGCATCCTTTATGCGGTCTGACTCATCAAGCTTCGCCTCTAATGCCCTGCTTATAAATACGCAGTCATCAATGTTTATTCCACCATCCTTGTCAGCATACACTCTCAAATAGTAATCTGCACCTTCCTTAACATACTCCACATCCACAAGCTCAAAATCATTCTCTTCAATTATAGGAGTAACAAGCTCAGTACAATATGCTTCAATTTCTGCTTTCTTCACATTCTCACCTCTTTCGCTCATAACTTAAAAACAAAGAGTGGGTTGTCAAAACCCACTCTCTAATGTCCATATTTTAGCCTATTTAATTATAACACTTTCATAATTAAATGCAAGAGGTTTAATTGTAATTTTTTGAACATTGTAACTTAATCCAATCCGTCAATCATTTTCATCAGTAAATAATAATTATCATCCTTCACAACAGCTCTATTTGACTCCGATAAATTCAATTTATCATCCTCTGAAAATCCATTTTCGATAAATTTATGTATAAATTCTATCTCTGTCTCAGTTACATATTCATCATTATTAAGAACAAGCCATACCGCTTTTCCATATAAATTAGAATACCTACTACTATAACGCATGCTATAATCCATGGAAACATTGCTGTCAAACATCAATGTAATAATATCTATATCCTCAGAGGTCAGTGTTCTCTCAAAAATACTTGAAAGGTAAAAATCCATACTATTATCTTCATATGCCATATGATCATACCTGTTTGGATTATCAAAAATTGCTCCATGTTCTATTGCAATCTCTACAAGCTCATAATCTCCATTCTCTAAGCCATATTCCAGAATTCCTTTATGTTTATCATCCAAATAATATATCAATTTAGGTTCTTCATCCAGAAGCTCCACAAGCGCATCCATGTTCTTATCATTCATAAAAATAATCTCGTTCATTTTTTCAATATATTTTTTTGAAACATGAGCAGTTTTCCCATCTGGCATATAAACCTCTTCATACTTTGATTTATAAACAATATTACCAATCACAAATACAACCGGAATTGCCAGCACAAAACCTATTACTAACAGTATATTTCCTACGATACGCATTCGTCGGCTTTGCTTTCTTTTTCCAACAAATTTTAATATAAATGCTGTTATTAAAATTAATATCATCATTATAGCCATCATAAAAAAAATAGCAACGAAAACCATTCCAATAAATGCCATGCATTCTCCCCCCCTTTTAATTGCTAACAACACATCTACAACACATCTAATTCTATACATTATTCAGTGTTATTTACTTTTGTATACTTATAATATAATGCCAGTGCATTTACAATATCCATGCAGAATACAAACTGAAAAATGTAATGTACTATACCCTCACCTTTTGAAATTACTTTCTGCTTTACCAACCTTCTTATACCTATACATCCAATGCTTCCACTTAATATAAGCATAGTAAAACACACTAATAATAACTCAATTGCCAATCCAACTCCCACTATAGTCAATGCAAAAAATATTATAATAAATGCTATCAAAATATTCCCAGGTATATGAGAAACCTTAATAATAAGATTAATAGTAAATACATCTTCAAAAGCTTCTTTTTTTCTATTTAACCAAACAATTCCTATTACGGAAACAATGACCGAACATAAATATAAAATTCCATTTATGACAAGCGAGGCATTACTAAATGGATTTAATGCACCTATATTCATAGCACTAGATATTAATAAACCTGCTATAAAATATAAAGCTATATAATTAGGAAACACCGCAAGTGTTAAAAACGGTATGTATTTTTTCATTTGACAGTTTCCTTTCCGTATAAAAAATTTGTTGCATTTTTAACTATTAATTGACTTATTTATATACTTATTATCAAATCTTACATCAGCAAATGGAATAAATTGAATAACAATATATTTAATCATTTGGTTAAACTTTAAATTGTTTTTCGTGTAATCTTTTATTAGTCCCGCACAGCTTATAATCCCACTCTGAACAATCATAAACCACCCACATATAAATAACCAAAAACAAAGTGCAAATACCCTTATAGTAATAAGACCACTTATTATGAATGTAATAAAAATAACCTGATGCTTCTTTTTTATTTTCAATGCAATTTCTATCATTTCAACAGATGTAACATTGGATTCCATCATATTAATAGCGTTCCTTATTACTACCATTATCATTATAATATTGAAAACAAATAATATAATCGGGTATATAGATACAATCTCTAGATTTACTAATAAATCAGCCGATTTTCTCCACATATTTATGAATGCATTACCCGGTTCTAATGGCTCATAAATAATAATCAACCCAAGAATATACATAATCTGTGTAATAAATGGATAATATTGTAATACTTTGATTAATTTGTTATTGTTCATATTTATGTCTCCTAATTAATTATCATCCCATATTATCCATACATTGTAACTTTTATCATCAAATATAAAAAATTTTTTTAATTCCATATCACTTTTCACTCTTTTCTTTAAAGATATATATAAATTAGGCTCATTGCTTAAATCTATCGTACTAAACATAGCTAAATCACTAGCCCTTTCATGCCTGTAGTCAGGATTAAAACCTGCTATCCACCATTGCTTTTTATCTGGCTCCCATGAAAAAATATTTGATTTGGACACTTTGTTATACAGACTAAGCTTCATAGGAATTTTAAAATTTGCACAATGCCAATGTATTTTAGAATCATTTTTTCTTGTATATATTCCCACTTCTGAACCAGCACCCAAATTAGGATAATCAGCTTTCCACATCCATATTGAATAACTTTTATTATTAGTATTAAAATCTACTCTTAAACTATTCATATTGTTCAATGTTCCCTTGCAAAAAATATAATCAAAAACATTATAATACCCGAATATTTTTTGCCACTGAACACGTGATTGAGTATGTAACACTTTTCCATTTTCATCAGCATAGAAGTCCAAAAGAAATCCACCTATGTTTGTTGATGCATCCCAATCATTATTAACTTCTCCTCTATAAAATTTATATATATGTGGAATATAATTATCTCGCTCATAATTAACCTTAGCATCCCACAACTCTTTATTCCCATTACATATAAGTGGTCTTTCATCTACTGGTGCAACAGTCTTATAAATTTTATTACCATTGTCATCATATTTTACTACAGTACGTTCACTATTATCATACAATCCATCTCCATCAGAATCTATACTATTAGGATTAGATTTCATCTTGAAATAATATCCCTTAATCCTTACTCCCGTAAATGGATTTGCATAATCTTTCTCAAAATACACAGGTCTAGGATCTATCTCTTCACCATCTAAAAGTCCATCATAATCTGAATCTGCTTTCGTTGGATCTGTATAAATAATTTGTCCATTTATCAGCCTTATACCTGCTGTTTCAATTATATCATACAGACCATCATTATCGTTATCAGTTTTATCAAAATCGTCAGACATATAAATCATTTCATACAAATCTTCTAATTCATATGATTTATCAGCCTTATAGAATTCACCATTTGTATACTTAGAAATATTTTTTAATGTTCCAACTGATACACCCTTACCAAGTCCTATAGTATATACCTTTATTTCCTTAGCAGCTATTTCATCTAATAGACTTTTAGAATAACTTGATCCTCCATCCGATAATAAAATTATTCTATTACAATAATGCGAATTGTTAAGTGTTCCTTCATCAAACTGTTCCATGGATTTTCTAAGTGCAGCATTAATACTTGTATCACCCATGTTATAGACTTTCTGCATACCAAGTCTTAGTTCCTGTTTATCACTAGTCATTTCTACAACAACGTATGCTTTATTTGTAAATAATACTATAGCAGCCTTATCATCCCCAGACATACGATTAATAAATGCATTTGCACCTTCTATTCTTCCACAAACCTTTCTGTACATGGCATCATACTGCGAATTTACATTATCTTTCAAAGTAATTTTATCATTTGAATCCATACTTCCAGAACAGTCTATAGCAAGTACAGTATTATAAACCACATCTTCATTATCAAACGTTGGATTATAATCTATCTTATCAGTCCAGGCATTATACCACTTTACCCTGTCAACAATCATATATTTACTAAAGTGTGTAGTTTCAACGCTTACACTACCACTATCTATATCTAGTATTGTATCTAGCTCTACAAACTTTTGATTTTCCTCATCATACCACAAATACATTAAATTATTAAAATCTACATCGTTTAGCTTTTCTTTATCTAATTTAAATGTAAGTGTTGCAGTATCAAATTGAGAATCAGTTTCAATCTCAAACGGTTCTCCAACTAATCCAACAACATCAGTACATAAAACATCTCTATCCATTACACTTTCAATATATGTATTTGTCTGCAAACAACCTGTACCATTTAAGGAGATTGATACCTCCTTTATTACACATTCTTCATTTTCAACAGTATGTGTAAATGTCTGCTCAAATTTTTCATCTCCATCTAATATCCCATTACCATTTGTATCTGGATTAAGAGGATCTGTTCCTAATAATATCTCTGATTCATCATCTAACCCATCCTCATCTGTATCTTCTAATAAAGGATTTGTACCATATTGTTTTACTTCATCACCATCTAATAAATTGTCATAATCTGTATCATCATCCCAAGGATTAGTTCCAGCATCTTTTTCTTCAAATGTTGTTAATCCATCAGAATCATAATCCTCATCTCCATCTAATATTCCATTTGAATCTGTATCTTCCTTAGTTGGATCTGTTCCAGATACTGCTACTTCATAATAATCATCAAGTCCATCGCCATCGCTATCTGTATTATTTATATCACTTCCATAATATATTTCTATTGCATCCTCAAGACCATCTCCATCTGAATCAGGCATAACAAGTATATACTTTCCATTAATATATTCTACATATAAAACAAGTGAATCTAACACTTTATTTTCCCCATAATAACCTCTAGCATACAAATCTATATGTGAAAATGTCTTAGGTAAGCTATATACATACTCATTGTTCTCGTCAGGAGAGCCTATAATTGTATACTCTCCGTCATCTATTGATGCGTATATATCGTATTTATAACATTCCTCTGATGATTCTAAAAATAATTGCAAATCTCTTGTATCATCTGGCAAATATCCTATCAATGTAACAAATTTATCATATATATTAGTATTATATTCCGATAACAAAACATTCATTATCTCATTACCAGAACATCCTGGCTCAACCATAACGCCAAAGCTTACACTTTTACCTGCTGAAATATTTTGATTATAGCTTTCACAACCTATAATATAAGAACCATCAGTATCAGATATTATTATGGCATCCCAAATTTTAGTTATAATATTATCAGCATAATCAAATTTTAATCTCCAATCCTCAATATCAACATTTTTATTATTAGTGATAGTTATTATCGCCTTATATCCATCACCCCAATCTTCAGTGATTTCATATAAAACAGAATAATCACCATTCTTAATTTCTACTTCATTTCCAATAAGCGTATAATATTCTGGATAACATGAAAAAGCTCCACTTGACGTGATTCCAAAAGATACACTACCTCCAACAGGTATGTCCTGATTCCATCCAACATTTTTGATAACATAGAAATTCTTATGCGTTTCTTCAATTGACGCATTCCATATATTAGATATAGTTTCATTTAACGGGAATGAAACACACCAATTCTCTATAACCTCATCTCCAGTATTGGTTATTGTAATTGTCGCATTATAGCCACTATCCCATAAACTATCAACTGTAAAGCAGACATCATAATTGTCTCCTTTATAGCTCTCTAATCCGTAATCACCATCTAACCCCTGTGCATCTGTAGCAGTTGCTATATCATTCTCTGCATACGTCACTCGTCCACCTGTAACCATAAGTGAAACTACCATAAGAAATGCCAATACACCTGCTATAATCCTCTTTGTACCCCTCATTTAAATCCCCCTTTGTAATTTTCATACATCGTATGTATAAACCAATTAGTCTCTTAATTAATATTGTATCAATTTTTTCCTAATACTGCAAACATTTTTTTACATCTTAATTCATTCTTCTTTAGAACCTTTGCTTTTAAACATCAATGTAATAATATCTATATCCTCAGAGGTCAGTGTTCTCCCTAGAATACTGGAAAAATAAAAATCCACACTATTATCTTCATATGCAACATAAACCTATCTGTTTCATTCATTTTCCTGAGCCCTTATACTGTTAAAATTTTCTGCATTTTTATTTGTCTTATAAAATTTATAATATAGAGCTACTGCATTTATCACATCAACGAAAAATATAAATTGACATATATAATGCTCCACACCTTCACATTTGGAAATCACACCCTGCTTGACCAGATTTCTTATACCTATACAACCAATGATTCCGCTTAATATAATCATTATCCAGCTTACAAACCATATCAAAATTGATAAAAATACACCAGCTACAGTAATTGCAAATAAGACTGCTAAGATAAAAAGCATAATAAATCCTGCAATATGAACCATTTTAATTATCATATTAACTCTTAATAACTCATATGAATCATCCTTTTTAGTTATGAGCATTGCTATCTCTACAACCGAACATATAAATGTAACAAATAGCATAAATACAATGGCAATTAATGATAATGCTATAAAGCCATCAGATTCAAAAACTGTAGATATTAGCAATACTAAAATTATATATAAAGCTAAAAAAACCGGAAACATCATTAACAATGTAAACGAAAAACTATTTTTCATTTTCCCCCCATGTATGTGCTGCATATTTGTCATATAAGATACTATCTGTACTTTAAATTAGTAAGACATTTTCTGGCAACAACAATATCTATAAATGGTATAAACTGCACAACAGCACAAATAATCATTTTGATAAATTTAATATTATCAACGCTATACTCCTTTATGAATCCCGCACAGCTTACCGAACCACTCATGATTAACATAAACCAACAATAGCAAATTAAAAATACAATAAATAAAGGTATCTCATATCCTATATATCCACATACAATAAATATAAGAAATACAATTAAATAATTCTTCTTAAAATCAATTGCTAATTTCATTATACTTTCAGTTGAGTTTCCATCCTCTAACATTTTAAAGGAATATTTTATTATCTTTAACGACATTACAATATTAAATATAAATAAAATCATATTAACCGGTATCATGCAGAAGTCAGTTAATATTCCAAACGCTTCATATACAGTGTACCACCATGGAATATAAGCCATATCCGGCTCTGGAATTTCCAAATTAAAAAACATATAAAATACAACCATAATAGTTAAAATATATGGATATGTTTTTAATACTTTAATTAATTTGTTATTGTCCGTTTTCATTTTATTTAATCTTTGTACCACTCATTCAAATCCCCTATTAATCTTCGTGCATCATATATCTACGCGGTTATTACCAGTCACTCGTATCAGGTACTATATACAACATAAGTCCATTTTTAAAAAATGCAACATTGTCTGATACATACACATCTTCCACTGGCTTATCAAATTCTATTAATTGCGGTGTCTCATATACTGTGTAATCTGTTTTTTGGCTCATTTTATCAATAAAATCATATCCCCAAAGATATAATTTTTTATCAGTTCCCATGCCTATACCAGATGAACCACCACATGATATCTGTGAAAACCGGATGTCATTTTCCCAATCCGGATATCCCATTACTAATACTATATCACCATCAGAATTTTTAGTAATTCCTCTACATCGCGAAGCCGTACCATCTTCATAAATTGTATATAAGCAATAATATCCTTCAATTTGAGATATTTTTAAATCACTTTTTACCTTTTGAAATTCTGTAACATACTCTATATGATGAACAAAGTTCTGTATTTCTTCTGTAATGTTATAAATTTCTCCTATTACATATAATTCTCCATTTTCAGTAAGAATAGCAGTATTATTTCTAAAACGCACCAATTCTTTAGCATTGCTTATATTATCTATCTTCATTGGCTTTTCAATTTCAGTATTCACTCCTATACCTACACTACAATACTCGTCACCCTTTCCCCATACATAAACGTCACCTTCAGTAGTTATTGCTATTGCATTTTCTGTATTTATTCCATGTCCTGCAATACAAATTACATTTTCTAATATAACATCCGATAACTCATATGTATTATCATTAAAAACTTGTAAAGCATATAAATTATTTTTATCATCAATTATCCAAAAACAATCACCGCTACAAAATACCTTGGCAACATTCATTTCTAATTGTATGGTAGTTTCATTCATCTGGGAATCAATAAACCTGATTTCGCCATCTATTACTAATATCAATTTATCATCTAATGATGCAGTAATAAAACTTGGTTCTTTATCTAATGTGTAAGTTTTATATTTTAATGAATATTCACCGATTCTTTTTGCAACACAACAATAACAGCTAATAATAATTAACAAGAATATTACTATTTTTATAATGGTCTTTATAATATTCTTTACCTTCATTCTTCCTCCTTACTAACTACATAAAAATGCCAATACACCTGCTATAATTCTTTTTGTAAGTCCTTTATTTGCAGTGTAGCAAATATTTACTAATACCACAAGCGTTTTTTAATTCCTTAATTCATTTTACTCAATTCAATGCTTCTGTTAAATAATTCAATAATAATTTGACATTATTTTATATCTATGGTAGTACTTGTATTAGTAGTAATTTAATTGAACTTACACCATATTATATGGGGGAGAACAAATAATGAATAATGATGAAACAACAGGACTTAAATATCCGCTGCTTATGGTTCACGGAATGGGTTTTCGTGACAATAAATTTCTCAACTATTGGGGACGAATACCAGAAAAATTAGAAAAAATCGGTTGCAAAATATATTATGGAAATCAGGATAGTAATGCGGATATTGAGACTAACGGGACGATACTTCAAAAACGTATAGATGAGATACTTAACGAAACAGGTGCAGATAAGCTTAATATTCTGGCACATTCCAAAGGCGGTCTTGACTGCCGCTATGCCATTTCAACACTCGGTGCTGCTGATAAAGTTGCCTCACTCACAACAATCGGTACTCCTCATAATGGTTCAAAATCTGTTGATTTGTTATTAAAGTTTCCTGATTTATTGGTACGCCTTGTTGGAAAATGTACAGATATAGTATTTAAAATATGTGGCGATAAAAATCCCGACTCATACAAGGTTTTTCATTCTTTTTCAACAAAATGTGCAAACGAATTTAATCTTAGTAACCCTGATGCCGAACAAACATTTTATCAGAGCTATGCTTTTGTCATGAGTAATCCGTTTAGTGATATATTTATGTTCTTACCATGCCTTGTAGTCACCTTAATTGAAGGAAAAAATGATGGGTTGTTAACTCCTGATGCCGTTAAATGGGGCGATTTCAGAGGAATATACAAAGGTAATTCAAGACGCGGAATCTCACATTGTGATGAAGTTGATATGAGGCGAAGATGTTTTACCAAAAAACATGGTGATTGGATTTCAGACATCACTGATTTTTATTGTGATATTATAAATGAATTAAAAGAAAAAGGTTTTTAATTCATATGAACACCAAAAAGCTTAACAAAATCGCCCTTAGGTATAAGAACCAACTGTACATCAGTCACTATACCATTTCCACCTGGTATACCCGCTATATGTGAATTCATATTCCACATAAGCCAGCCATCATCATCTGTATATACACGATACATAACATCATATACAGAAGTGTCGGAAATCCTTACCTGAATTGCACTTGTTTCTCCAGCAATATAACCAAGCTTACTATCTGTCTGCCAGCTCTGCCATCCATATCCTGCTCTGTATATTCTGTATTCCAGGTCACCATTGTATGAAATGTTATCAACGCTTACATATGTATATTTTACATCATCAATCCCTTTGTCATCGCTTTTATTATTACTTCCAGCATTATATGCAGATACATATTCATAACCATCAGGGATTGTTTTTATGTAATTACCAAGATTTGATAACTCTGATGCAGCTATATCCTTGTCTAGCCATTCATAACGAAACAACGCATATCCGTCATAGCCTAAGTTATACGCAGCACTATACTGCTCGCACAGATTACTATCTGAGTTAGCCCAGCCCGTATCAACTGATGACTGTTCACCCGTTCTATACAATGCAAGCCCCACATAAATGGGTAAATCAAGCTTGTTAAGAGCCTGCCATTCACTACATCTGTCGGAAAACATATTAACCATGCCTTCATTCGTATAATAAGAATCCGTCCAATAAATCTGCGGCATAATGTAATCTATATATCCGGGTGTAGAAAGCCATGTATCTATGTCTGCCCCCTGATACCTTGCATTATCAGTATTACCCGCAGGACTGATTCCAAATGTGCAGTAAGGCTTACTCTCTTTTATTGTCGAGTATACACTTCTTACAAGCGTATTCACATATTCCGTTTTCGTGGAAACATCTAAATCATCTGCCATTCCCGGCATATAAAAATAATCATCAAAATGAATACCGTCCACATCATATTTAGAAACAATTTCCCTGACACCGTCACATATAAGGGTGACAGTTTCAGCTCTGGATGGATCAAGAGATAAGGCAGTCTCACCGGATGAAGAGGTATATTCTATTATGAAATCCTTATATTTTTCATAGTACAGGGTATTCTTGTAGCTTACAGTAGTTTCATTATCCTTTGACAATCTGTATGGATTAATCCATGCCTCTATCGTAAGCTCCTTCTCATGTGCAAGCCTGACCATGATATCAAGTGCATCATAATCCATGATACGTCTGTATGATGAAATAAACTCTGCCTGAGGGAAGTTATCGGACGGATATATAGCATCTCCAAATGCCCTTACATGTACTATCACGGTATTCATTCCGTGTGCCTTTATGTTATCGTACATGGAAGATACAGTATCGGTAAACTCCGTTTCATCCAAATCCTTAAGATATGTCTCAAAATCTAGAAATGATATCCAGCACGCCCTCTTGTCATTCTTAGCATTATCTGATGCGCATAAATGCAAAACAGGAGCATGCATAAATACTACAACTATAAGCAAAAGAGAGATAAATGCTCTTAATTTCTTTATTATGTATATATTCATCGCATACTCCTGTAATATTAATGTTGATATATATTATTTCTTAGCAGGAAATTACTCAATAGCTGCGAGTGCCTGAGCCAAATCAGCTATCAAATCCTTCTTATCCTCCAATCCGCAGGATATACGGACAAGTCCTGCCGGAACTCCAGCGGCAATCAACTGCTCCTCATTCATCTGTCTGTGTGTAGATGTTGCAGGATTAAGGCAGCATGTTCTCGCATCAGCTACATGAGTCTCTATCGCTGCAAGCTTAAGATGCTTCATAAATGTCTCTGCGGCAGCTCTGCCACCCTTTAACTCAAATGAAACAACTCCGCATCCGCCATTAGGCATATATTTCTTAGCACGCTCATAATATTTGTCACTTGGAAGTCCTGAATAATTAACATAGGAAACCTGTGGCTGTTCATTCAGAAATTCAGCAACTGCCTGCGCATTTTCTACATGTCTTGGCATTCTTACATGGAGTGATTCAAGACCAAGATTAAGCAAAAATGCATGCTGAGGAGACTGTATACATCCGAGGTCTCTCATAAGCTGAGCTGTACATTTTGTAATAAATGCACCCTCCTTGCCGAATTTCTCGGCATATGTAATACCATGATATGAATCATCAGGTGTACAAAGACCAGGGTATTTGTCTGCATATGCCATCCAGTCAAACTTACCTGAATCGACTATAGCACCGCCTACTGCTGCTCCGTGTCCATCCATATACTTTGTTGTAGAATGCGTAACTATATCAGCTCCCCACTCTATAGGTCTGCAATTAACAGGAGTTGGGAATGTATTGTCAACTATAAGCGGAACTCCATGCTCATGAGCTGCCTTGGCAAATTTCTCAATATCAAGAACTGTAAGTGCAGGATTAGCTATAGTTTCTCCAAACACGGCTCTTGTATTCTCCTGAAATGCACTATTAAGCTCCTCCTCTGTACAATCCGGTGACACAAATGTAACTGTTATTCCCATCTTAGCCATAGTTACTGATATAAGGTTAAATGTACCGCCATATATTGATGATGAAGCTACAATATGGCTTCCACTCTCACATATGTTAAACAATGCGAAGAAGTTTGCTGCCTGACCTGATGATGTAAGCATGGCTGCTGTTCCACCCTCCAATGCCGCAATCTTGGCTGCAACATAATCATTAGTAGGATTCTGGAGTCTTGTGTAGAAATATCCAGAAGCCTCAAGGTCAAAGAGCTTACCCATATCCTCACTTGTATCATACTTAAATGTTGTAGACTGTACAATCGGTATCTGTCTTGGTTCTCCATTTCCCGGTGTATATCCTGCCTGAACGCATTTTGTGTTGATTGTGTAATTATCCATCTGTATTATTTACCTCCATTTATATTATATATGCTAAGTTTTTGTAAAACTTGTATTGTTTATATATATTATCTACAATATATAACCTCTATTGTATCCATTGCCTTATTGTATAGTTCCTCTATCTTGCCCTCCAAAGCCTTCTCTGATTCTTCAATATCAGATAGCTTAGGCTTAGTTACAGGATGCTTTGCAACGAAGGTTGTACAGCAATCCTCGTAAGGAAGAATAGATGTCTCATAAGTTCCTATTTTCTCAGATATATCAATAATCTCCTGCTTGTCAAGTCCGATACAAGGTCTGAATACAGGAAGCTTATCAGCAGCCTGATCTATAACATAAAGGCTCTGGGTAGTCTGGCTTGATACCTGACCAATGCTCTCGCCAGTAATAATACACTGGCAATCATTCTTTATTGCAAGCTCCTGTGCCATACGATACATAATTCTCTTCATGATGATTGTAAGCTCATCGTGTGGACAGTTATCATATATGGCAAGCTGAACATCTGTAAAATTAATGATATTAAGCTTTATCACACCTGCATATTGCGATACCAAACGTGCAAGGTCTACAACCTTCTGCTTTGCACGCTCACTTGTGTATGGCGGAGCATGGAAATATACCGCCTCTATCTCAACTCCACGCTTTGCAATCATATAAGCTGCAACCGGACTGTCTATTCCACCTGATAAAAGTGTCATACCCTTACCATTAGTGCCAACCGGAAGTCCACCCGGACCAGGTATAATCTTAGAATATATATATACGACATTTCTTATCTCAACATCTATCATCACCTCAGGCTTGTGAACATCAACCTTCATCTCAGGATATGCAGCCAGCAAATCAGCTCCAAGGTCACAGTTCATATCCATAGATGACTTAGGAAATGCCTTGTTATTTCTTCTTGTCTGAACCTTAAAGGTAAAGTCCTTATTCTTATATTCCCCGCCAACATACTCTACTACAGCCTTTGATATGCTGTCATAGTCAACATTCTCCACAACACAGACCGGACATATTCCAACTATACCAAAAACAGTACCTAAAACCTGCATTACCTCTTCATAATCATAATCAGAAAATGCCTCAACGAATATTCTTCCGTATTCACGTCTAACCTCAAATTGTCCCAAAGGCTTAAGTCTAGCACGCATACGCTTGCACATTACCTCCTCAAAGACGTAACGATTCTTACCCTTAGTACCTATCTCTGCATATTTAATGAGAAACATCTTATAATTCATACTTTACCTCGCTTATATTTTGGCAGTAAGCCATGTGTTATTTTCTGATATATCTTCTTAAGAATGGCAGCAGCTCTCCTATGACCTCTATTGCATAATCAACCTGCTCCACTGTATTTGTCTCTATAAAGCTGAAACGGAGTGTGGACTCCAATCTGTCATCAGGCATATCTATAGCCTTTAATACATTGCTTATATGTGGCTTATTTGATGAACACGCCGAACCTGCTGATACAAATATGCCCTTATCCTCCAATGCATGAAGCATAACCTCGCTCCTGATTCCGACAAAGCTTATGCTTGCTATATGTGGTGCTTCACCTGAATTGTCAAATACATCCTCGTACTTTGTTACACCAGATATAAATCTATCCTTGAGCATATTAATGTATTCTATCTTCTTCTCATGCTCCTTATAGATTAGTTCAGTAGCAAGTCCCATTCCGGCTATAGCAGGAACATTCTCAGTTCCTGAACGCATCTCCTTTTGCTGTCCTCCACCATATATTATAGGTCTTACCAATGTCTTATCCTTGATATAGAGTGCTCCTGAGCCTTTAGGACCATGTATCTTATGACCACTCATGCTAAGCATATCCACGCCAAGCTTTTTTACTGAAAATCTAAGCTTGCCAAATGCCTGAACAGCATCTACATGAAATAATATCTTGTCATTATATGATTTAATGATGGCTGCAATATCAGCAATTGGCTGAATAGTGCCTATCTCATTGTTGACATACATAACAGATACAAGAATTGTGTCCTCGCGAAGTGCACATTTAAGCTCATCAAGCTTAACATGACCTGTACTGTCAACTCCAATATATGTTATATCATATCCTTCTTTTGAGAGAAAGTCCATAGTTGCAGATACAGAAGCATGCTCAATATTGGTAGTTATAATATGCTTTCCTGCTCTTCTTTTTGCCATTGCCCCTCCGATTATCGCAAGGTTATTGGACTCTGTACCGCCCGATGTAAATACAAGCTCTTTTTCCTGACATTTAATCTCCTTAGCAATCTGAGAAGCCGCATTTTTTATATATTTTTCTGCGTCAACACCCTTCATATGAAGCGATGACGGATTGCCATAATCCTCGGTCATAAGCTTAACCATCAAATCCCTGACCTCAGGATATACGGCTGTTGTCGCAGCATTATCAAAATATGCTTCCATCTTCTTATCCTTCCTCTATCTCAAACATTATAATAGACAATACAGCAAGTCCCGCTGTCTCTGTGCGGAGTATACGATTGCCAAGAGTAATGCATTTAGCTCCTATGCTCATGGCATCAGTAACCTCCTCATGTGCAAATCCGCCCTCAGGACCTATAAATATACCGAGAGTCTTTTTGCCTTTTATAGACCTTATTACCTCTCTCGAATACTCTATTCCTTCTGCTTCCTCATATGGAATAATGTTCATCTCAAGGCTCTTTGCATATTGAAGTGCCTCCTTAAAGGTCATAAAATCCTTCACTACAGGTATAACTCCACGTCCGGATTGTTTAGCAGCAGAAAGAGCAATGGTATTATATCTTTCAAGCTTCTTCTTTTCCTTCTTTGTATCAAGCTTAACGACTGTTCTCTTCGTCATAACGGGAACTATCTCACATACGCCAAGCTCTACAGCTTTTTGTATTATAAGCTCCAGCTTATCAGACTTTGGCATTCCCTGAAATAGTACAATACTGGTATTAAGCTCTGCGGCATTCATAAGAATATCCTGAACGTCCGCACCCACATAATCGTCCGCAAGCTCAGATATTCTGCATATATAGTCCTTGCCACAGCCATCGCAGAGAGTTATCTCATCGCCTGTATGCAGACGCAAAACATTCTTTATGTGATTTACATCTCCACCTGTAATTTTAACTGTCTTTTCTGCACTGCTAAGTCCATCCACATAAAATTTAGGCATGGCTATCTCCCTATCTTTGCAACGACTGAAACCCAGTCATTCATATGAACTACATCCACAATCTCAAATCCATTTGCAAGCATTGCCTTCTTAACGTCATCTTCCTTGTTATCTAATATTCCAGAGGTTATAAAATATCCATCCGGTTTCATAAATGGTTTTACAACCGCAGACAAAGGTATTATTACGTCTGCAAGTATATTGGCAACAACAATATCATACTGCATATCAGCCTCTATATGCTGATTCTGCTTTATCACACTTTTATCAAGCTCAAAGGTTGTACCCTTTCCTATATAGTTATCCTGAAGCAGATTGCCGCATGAGAACTTAAGCTTGTTTTCACCTATATTATTAAGCAGGGCATTATCCTTGCTTGCCCTTACAGCAACCTCATCTATATCCATTCCATGTACAAATCCGGCACCAAGCATTGAACTTATTATAGACAGTATACCACTTCCACAGCCCACATCAAACAATGTATCGCCAGGCTTTAAATACTTCTTAATCTGACCTATACAGAGCTTAGTAGTTTCATGTGAACCAGTTCCAAATGCTATACCAGGATCTATATCGACCACTATACTTTCTGAGGCAGGGACGGCATCTGTTATACCACTCGCCTTCTCCTCTGTTATAAAATCATCAATATTCTCCCATGTAGGCTTAATTATAATATTGTCATACAAACGGAAGGTCTTAAAGAATTGCTTCCAGTTATTCATCCAGTCTGTATCTTCTGTATCTGAGATAGTAATCTGCATAGTTCCTACCGGTATAAACGCTTTAAGGCGGGTAAGCTCACTCGCTATATCCGCCTTTAAAGTATCGATATCAAAACTGTCATCTATGTAGCATGAAACCTTAGCAGTTCCGTCATCCTCCTCAACAAGAGGAATATCTACATACATCTCACGTTTCTCATCCTCGGTAAGTGGAACATGGTCAGAAATCTCAATGCCGGAAACACCTTTCTCATCAAGAAAAGCACTAAGCAAATCAACTGCCACGGCAGTTGTGTCGATTGTCATTTTTGTCCACTTCATATTATTTAAAATCCTTTTTTAAATCCTTTTTTCTTCTTGTGGTCTCCAAATGAGAAACCACCAGCCGAATCCGTTGAAGATCTCGCATTTACGCCTGTTGTATTAGCATACTGGTTAAGAATTGACTTCTGCTCCTCAGTAAGCTTATCAGGTACCTGAACAACAAGTGTAACATAATGATCACCACGGACGTTTTTATTTCTCAGTGTAGGAACACCCTTGCCCTTAAGCTTAACCTTTGTATCAGTCTGTGTTCCAGGCTTAATCTCAAGGTCGTAAGGACCATCAATAGTGTTAATTGTTATCTTACCACCAAGTGCAGCCTGTGTAAAGCTAATTGGCTCTGTAGAATACAAATCATATTCCTGACGCTGGAATACAGGATGTCTGTCAACAAGTACAGTTACGAGAAGGTCTCCTCTCTCACCACCATTGATACCTGGCTCACCCTTAGCACGAATACGGATACTCTGACCATTATCTATTCCGGCTGGAACAGCGACCTGTATCTTCTTCTTGCTCTTAACAAAGCCTGTACCTGCACAGTTGCTACACTTGTACTTGATTAACTTACCTGAACCGCCACAGTCCGGACATGTCTGGACTGTTCTTGCCATACCAAACAAAGACTGCTGTGTATAAACAACCTGACCTTTACCAGCACATTTAGGACATGTCTCAGGCTGATGTCCAGGCTGAGCTCCAGTACCCTTACATACCTCACATTCATCCTTAAGCGGTAACTCAAGCTCCTCCTGTGTACCAAACACAGCCTCCTCAAAGGATACACGCACCGTTGTCTTAATATTGGCACCCTTAACAGGTCCGTTTGACTGACGCTGTCTTGCACCGCCACCGAACATATCTCCGAAGATATCTCCAAAGATATCTCCCATATCACTGAAATCAAATCCGCCAAATCCACCTGGACCGCCGCCCTGTTCAAAGGCAGCATGACCATACTGGTCATACTTAGCCTTTTTTTCAGGATCACTTAATACGGCATAGGCTTCTGCAGCTTCCTTGAATTTTTCCTCAGCTTCTTTATCCCCCGGATTAGTATCCGGATGGTACTTTTTTGCGACCTTTCGATACGCCTTCTTAATCTCAGCTTCGGACGCTCCCTTAGTCACACCGAGCACTTCATAATAATCTCTCTTATCAGCCATCTGCAATCACCCTTATTTAATCTTTATATCATGCCTCACTATATCTTATTTTCTATAGGATTAAATCTCCTTATAATCTGCATCAACAACATCTGAATCATCAGAGTAATCCGGAGTTCCTGCTCCTGTTCCTGCATTTGCTCCAGGACCATTCTGCTCATATAACTTAGAGAAGAGTGCCTGTGCACTATTCATAAGAGTTTCCTTACCAGCCTTAATCTTCTCTACATCATAATCTGTCATTGCATCTGGATCTGTTCCATCAATAATCTCCTTGAGTGACTTAAGGTCAGCCTCAACCTGGCTCTTCTCGTTAGCTGAAAGCTTATCACCTACATCAGATAATGCTCTCTCTGTCTGGAATACCATAGCATCTGCATCGTTTCTAACCTCGATAGCTTCCTTACGCTTCTTATCCTGAGCCTCGTACTCAGCAGCTTCCTTAACTGCTCTATCGATATCCTCATCTGAAAGTGATGTTCCAGATGTGATTGTGATATGCTGCTCTCTTCCTGTACCAAGATCCTTAGCTGAAACATTAACAATACCATTTGCATCAATATCGAATGTAACCTCAATCTGTGGAACTCCACGTCTTGCAGGAGCGATACCATCAAGTCTGAAACGTCCAAGACTCTTGTTATCTCTAGCGAACTCACGCTCACCCTGTACAATGTTGATATCAACTGCATCCTGATTATCCTGAGCTGTTGAGAATATCTGGCTCTTGTTAGTAGGAATTGTTGTATTTCTCTCGATAAGGTGTGTAGCTATACCACCCATTGTCTCGATTGAAAGTGTAAGTGGTGTAACATCAAGAAGAAGAATTTCACCGGCACCGGCATCACCTGCAAGCTTACCACCCTGAATAGAAGCACCTATAGCAACACACTCATCTGGGTTAATACCCTTGAATGGCTCCTTACCTGTAAGCTTCTTAACCATATCCTGAACTGCTATAATACGAGTTGAACCACCAACAAGAAGAACCTTATCAAGGTCTGCTGCTGTAAGGTCTGCATCCTTAAGAGCTGTCTGTACAGGAGTCTTTGTTCTATCTACCAAATGTGCTGTAAGCTCATCAAACTTAGCACGAGTTAAATCCATATCAAAGTGCTTTGGTCCATCCTGAGTTGCTGTGATGAAAGGAAGGTTGATGTTAGTTGTTGTAGCTGATGAAAGCTCCTTCTTAGCCTTCTCTGCTGCTTCCTTTAATCTCTGCATAGCCATCTTATCTGTTGAAAGGTCTACGCCCTCTTTCTTCTTAAACTCAGCTAACATATACTCTGTAACTGCGTTATCAAAGTCATCACCACCAAGCTTATTATCACCTGCTGTAGCAAGAACTTCAATGACACCATCACCAATCTCAATGATAGATACATCAAATGTACCACCACCAAGGTCATATACCATAATCTTCTGCTCTTCTTCGTTATCAAGACCATATGAAAGAGCTGCTGCTGTAGGCTCGTTGATGATACGCTTTACATCAAGGCCTGCAATCTTACCAGCATCCTTTGTTGCCTGTCTCTGTGCATCTGTGAAGTAAGCAGGAACTGTAATAACTGCCTCCGTTACAGGCTCACCGATATATGCCTCAGCATCTCTCTTAAGCTTAGCAAGAATCATAGCTGAAATCTCCTGTGGTGAATACTTCTTGCCATCGATATCTACCTTATAATCGCTACCCATATGTCTCTTGATAGAAGCGATTGTCTTGTCAGCGTTTGTAACAGCCTGACGCTTAGCAGCATCACCGACTACACGCTCACCTGTCTTTGTAAAAGCTACTACTGAAGGTGTTGTTCTTGAACCCTCTGCGTTAGTGATAACAACCGGCTTACCACCTTCCATAACAGCTACACATGAATTTGTTGTACCTAAGTCAATACCTATAATCTTACCCATATTAGATTCCTCCATTTTAATAAATTCTTAAATTGATTTGATATGTTATTTTATTTAATAAGTTTCAGGCTAGTTAGCTACCTTAACCATGCTATGGCGTAATACCTGATCCTTATACATATATCCCTTCTGCATCTCCTCGGCTACCACATTCTCTCCAAGGCTCTCATCCTCAACATGAATAACTGCGTTGTGGAATTCCGGATCAAACTGTGTCCCCTCTGCATTCATCGGCTTAACACCAACTCCTTCAAGAGTAACCATCATCTGGCGATATATCTTATCGATACCCTCCTCAAATGGTCTTGTCTTATCCTCCTCAGGGACACTTGCAAGTGCTCTCTCAAAGTTATCTACAACTGCAAGTAACTTCTCAAGCACATCCTTGGCACCGATGTCATACATCTTTTTGGACTCTTTCTCATTTCTCTGTCTTGCATTCTCAAACTCTGCAAGAAGTCTCTTATATTTTTCTTCATTGCCCTGTGCCAATTCCTTAGTTCTCTCAAGTTCAAGCATAAGGGCTTTGCTTCCTCTTCGGCTTCCCTTTGGAACCGGCTTTGGCTTTGCAGCTTCACAGGCTTCGTCATCACCTTCTTTGACTTCTTCTACCTCGTCAATCTTTACATCTGTTCCATCCTGTACAGGCTCAGCATCAACTGCTTTCACTTCCTCTACAGTCTCTTCTGTCTTAGCACTATCAACCTGTTTCTTTTTAGTTTCGGCCATCGTCATTCACCCCTTTGCCTTTCTTAAATATTTCATCCAATTCTATGGTTAAATTCTTTAATGTGCTGACTACCTTTTTATAATCCATTCTCTTTGGACCTATAATTCCTATAGTTCCTTTTGCTCCCTCAGGCATCTGATATGTCGCTGTTACAAGAGAACAATCCTTCATGTTCTGAACCGGAGTTTCATCTCCGATATAAACCTGTATGCCATTGTCAGAATTATTGTCATCTCTGTTTACTGTCTCCTCAAGCATATGCGACAGTTCACTCTTATCTTCAAATTTCTCTAACAGCTCACTCGTCTTGCTTATATCACCAAGCTCAGGATACTTCAAAATATTAGTTGCACCGCTTGTGTATATCTCAAGCTCCTTGGCCTCATGAATTGCCTCTGTTATGCCTTGGAATATCTGGTCTAATATGTTTCCATATTCCCCAGCCTGCTTTCTCATCTCCTGAATCATCTCAAGATTGATATCCTCTAAGCTAGCTCCCTGTAGGAAGGTGTTAAGCAATATGTTAAACTTAAGAACATCCTCATTATCAAGAGCAACGTCAACCCTTATCATCTGATTCTTTATTATGTTACCGTCAACTACTATGACGGCAAGAAGATTATTCTCATCAACAAGGGAAAGCTGAATAAATTTAACTGTCTTATTGTAATTAGGTGCAGTTACCATCGTTGCATAATTAGTATTATATGCAAGAACCTTCGCAACCTGCTTAAGCAGAAGCTCCATTCTGTCAACACGTTCAAGAAGTGAACCCTTGACCTCTTCAATCTCTTCCTTTTCTTCCATCAGCCTGTCAACATAGAAACGGTAACCGGCATCTGTCGGAATACGTCCTGCCGAAGTATGTGGCTGTATTATATAGCCCATCTCTTCCAAATCCGCCATCTCATTTCTTATAGTAGCCGAACTTAGATTCAAATCGGTGTACTTAGAAATAGTTCGCGAACCTACCGGCTCTCCGGTTTCAAGATAGTTGGACACTATGGCTCGAAGAATTTTCATCTTACGATCATCTAGTTCCATCTCATCATCCTTTCTTTTATTAGCACTCATTTACTTTGAGTGCTAATCTCTATTTGCTAATCTATCACTAGATATTGTATTTGTCAAGGTTTTTTCGCATATTTTTGTGGATTTTTTGTGAAAAAGTATCATTTGAGATTGTGATTGCACAAATAAACAAATGATACTTATTGATTTAAAAATTATATATCAAAAATGATGAATTAAATTATTTGTCGAGAAGAAAATCTGCAAGTATTACATTACTTACATCTATTCCCGCATCTGTAAGGAATATCCGGTCTCCCTCAGTTCCCATAAATCCCTGGTCTATATATTTATTCAAGACCGGACCATACACCTCATATATATCTTTCTTGAAACGTTCCTCAAAATCCGTGCGGCTTATTCCACACATCATCCTAAGTCCAAGGAACATAAACTCCTCCATGCGTGAATCAATATATATAGTTGTTACATTCTCACGAAGCTTTTTCGTTACATCATTATAAAGCATTTCCATGCTGTCTGTTGTCACAAACTTCTCAGCTGTGTCCTCCATGAGATTAATATAGCCGAATATATCTCTCATATTACTAAAACGCTTGCCCTGAAAATATGAAGCTGCTCCTATTCCAAATCCGATATACTCTCCGCCTGTCCAATAAACCATGTTGTGCTTACACTCATAGCCCGGACGTGAATAATTAGATATCTCATATCTGTCATATCCGTGTGCCGAAAGAAGCTGCTTGGTTATCTCATACATCTTCCTGTCAATCATCTCTGTAGGAAGGGATTCAAGAATTTCAGAATCATTTGCAAATGGTGTTCCTTCCTCTATTGACAATGAATACGATGATATATGCTCAGGCTGAAATGCAATTACTCTGGACAGCGTATCTACATATGAATGTATAGTCTGTCCCGGAAGTCCTGACATTATATCTATATTGATATTGTTAAATCCGGCTCTTCTTGCCGCTTTATAACTTGCCACGAACTGGTCAAAATTATGAAGCCTGCCAAGTTTTTTTAACATCTCATCATCAGCAGACTGTAGTCCTATGCTGATACGATTAATTCCGGCTGCCTTATATCCATTAAGCTTCTGATGTCTGAGTGTACCGGGATTTGCCTCTATTGTTACCTCGACATTCTTCTCAAGCTTAAATGTCTTTCTTATAAATGCCATTATATTAGTTATAAGAGACTCATCTAATAAAGAAGGCGTTCCACCGCCTATAAATATACTTCTTACAACACAGTCATTTGCGACAGGCTCATACATCTTTATCTCCTGACACAGACAATCTACATATCTGAGCATTGTTCCATAGCTCTCGCCATCAAATGACAGGAAATCACAGTATTTGCATTTCACAGCACAAAATGGTATATGAACATACAAACTCACATATCTTTTCATAAGTAAATCCTACTCCTCATCTAACTTTAACACACTCATAAATGCTTTCTGTGGTATCTCTACATTACCAACCTGACGCATTCTCTTCTTACCCTCTTTTTGCTTCTCAAGAAGCTTACGCTTTCTGCTTATATCACCGCCATAGCACTTGGCAAGGACATCCTTTCGCATAGCCTTTACTGTCTCTCTTGCTATTACCTTGCTTCCTATTGCAGCCTGTATAGGTATCTCAAACAAATGTCTTGGAATCTCTTCCTTAAGCTTCTCACACATCTTTCTTCCACGCTCGTATGCTGTGTCCTTGTGGAGAATAAACGACAATGCATCTACTTCCTCCTTATTGATAAGGATATCAAGCTTCACAAGGTCTGAACGTACATAACCCTTAAACTCATAGTCAAAGGACGCATATCCTCTTGAACGTGATTTCAATGCGTCAAAGAAATCATATATTATCTCATTTAAAGGAAGGTCATACTTAAGGAGTGCTCTGGTTGTCTCCATATACTCCATACTCTTATATACGCCTCTTCTCTCCTGACAGAGCTGCATTATAGCACCGACATAATCTGTCGTAACCATAATCTCTGCTGATACAAATGGTTCTTCCATATATTCTATATATGACGGATCAGGAAGATTAGATGGGTTTGTAAGCTCGATAACCTCTCCGTCAGTCTTATGAACCTTATATATAACGCCAGGTGCAGTTGTAACAAGGTCAAGATTGTATTCACGTTCAAGTCTCTCCTGAATAATCTCAAGATGAAGAAGTCCGAGGAAGCCACATCTGAATCCAAAGCCGAGAGCGACAGATGTCTCTGGCTCATAGCTAAGAGAAGCATCATTTAACTGCAGCTTTTCTAACGCATCTCTTAAATCAGGATATTTAGCCCCATCCGCCGGATAAAGTCCACAATACACCATAGGATTAACCTTTTTGTAGCCCGGAAGTGCCTCACTACATGGATTATCAGCATCCGTGACTGTGTCGCCAACAGTTGTGTCCTTAACATTCTTAAGGCTGGCAGTTATATAGCCAACCATTCCGGCAGACAACTCATCACAAGGTATAAACTGTCCTGCTCCAAATATTCCAACCTGTACTACCTCAGCCTCAGCACCGGTAGCCATCATTCTTATCTTTGTTCCCTTCGTTACTACTCCGTCAAATACACGGCAGAATATAATTACTCCCTTATATGCATCATAAAGACTGTCAAATATAAGAGCCTTAAGAGGTGCCTCGGCATCTCCATCTGGTGCAGGTATCTTGGTAACTATCTGCTCTAAAACCTGCTCTATATTTATACCATTCTTGGCTGAGATAAGAGGTGCATCGTGTGCCTCTAAGCCAATGACATCCTCAATCTCATTTATAACACGCTCCGGATCTGCTGATGGAAGGTCAATCTTATTAATTACCGGCATGACATCAAGATTATGGTCTACAGCAAGATATACATTGGCAAGTGTCTGTGCCTCTATACCCTGTGCAGCATCAACTACGAGAATCGCGCCCTCACACGCAGCAAGGCTTCTTGATACCTCATAATTAAAGTCAACGTGTCCCGGTGTATCTATAAGATTAAATATATATTCCTCACCATCATTGGCTTTATACACGATACGGACTGACTGTGCTTTAATAGTTATACCTCTTTCTCTCTCAAGCTCCATATTATCAAGAACCTGATTCTGCATCTCTCTGCTTGTAAGAGTTCCCGTTTTCTCTATTATACGGTCAGCAAGTGTTGATTTACCGTGGTCTATATGTGCTATTATACAAAAATTCCTTATTTTCTTCTGATCTAAATGTGCCATCTATCGTTCCTCTCAACTTTACACTTTGTCAAAAGTATATCATATCTTGATATATTATTACAACAAAAAGGAGCTAACATTCTTAAAAATCAACATCAAGTTAATCATAAAATGTAAGCTCCTTTATTTGATTTTACTGACTGCTTTATATTTACTACTCAGCCTTTGAATTTGAATATACTTCCTTGTGCAAATCAAGTGTATCAAAACTATCAGTACTATCATCACTATCAGCTTTTGAATCTGAGTATACTTCCTTGTCTAAATCAAGTGTGTCATCGTAGGTTATATTGTCTTTTTTATTATCTGTTTTAGAATATTCATTATCAGACTTATTATTAAAACTAAATACACAAATTATAGCTGCAATAGCTATTGTTACAACTGGGATTGCTATTTTTATCAAGATTTTTTTCTTCATATATCTTTTTCCTCCATCACTCTATATCCTATTATACAAATAATCGCTACAATTATATAATCATATAAAATTCCTACACCTAAAAAGTCTATCTTCGTATCATTATCATGCATATAACTTAAAGGATTAAGAAAGGCTACCTTATCATTTTGACATAATATAGCACATATACATAATACCAATATTATAAGACATGCAATAATAAATGCAAATGTTGTACCAACATTTAGTGTAAATATATTTACAAGCAATGTCATTATAATCATCAACGCTGCTGATACTAAAAAAATACACATAAATGTACTAAATAACTCCGAATCTATCTGTCTCCCTGTAATAATAACTGAAATAATTAAAATAACCACACAATACAAAAGGTCATAAATGAATGCCCTGCATACTAATTTCAAGGACTCAGATATAAACCATCTTCCTCTATTCCTAATTCTTGTAAAATAATACGCAGGAACAAATTCCATTTTCTCGGTAATAGAATTACCAAATAATATTATAAACAAAAATACGAATGTAAGATTCTCCATTGCATACACAATAGTTTTTGTGTCACCATATGTAACCTCACCTACAAAAAAACTCATAAAATATCTGCTTACATTCATATCTACACTTCCGGCAGCTGACAGAAAGCTATCAATATTTATAATTAAAGCAATAGGTATGGCTGATAAAATCTTTAATATATTTTTCCATGAACGTACCCTAATCAATATTGTTCTCCCCTGCTTTTGTTAATGTGTTATCATGCATCAGATAAACTTCATCTGTCAGATTATTAATATCTGATTTTATGTGACTGGAGATTAATACAACCGCTCCTCTCTCTGCCTCTTCGCGGACAATCTGATAAAATAAATCGACTCCTGTTTCATCTATAGAGTTAGTTGGCTCGTCCAGAAAAAGGAAATCAGGCTGCTCCATAATTGCCTGTGCCAAAACAAGTCTCTGTTTCATGCCAAGAGAATATTTCCAGAACAAAGTCTTGTCATTTGGATTTAATCCAACTCTCTCCATTGCACGCATAACATATGTTTTGTCAATCTTATTCCTTATTCCTGCAAGCAGCATCAAATTCTTAAATCCGGAAAACTCCGGATAAAAAGATACATCATCTATTAATAAACCAATATCACTTTCTGATTTTTTTATATCAGCTCCATCATATAAAACTGTTCCAGAATCGTGTATCATAAGACCAGTCAACACCTTAAATAAAACCGTTTTTCCCGCACCATTTTTACCAGTGATGCCATATACCCTTCCACCTTCAAATACAGCATTTATATCTCTAAGAAGAATTTTACCTTTATGACTCTTATTAATCCCAGCAACCTCTAATATATGCATATATTTCACCTCCCAAATAATAAATCAGATAACATCCTTTTTCACAACATGTATGCCGGAAATAGCAGCAAACAATGTAATTACAATCATCACTCCTATTAATACCGGATAATAACATCCCCCTATAGTATTAAATGGTGAAACATAATCTAGAATATTAAAATTAATAAATGTACGATTAGGATTGGAAATTGCTTTATGAAGAGATATGCTCGTGTATGTTCCTGCTATACTCATCAATACATATACAGGTACAAAAAGTAATATTTTAAATTTTTTCATCCACATTGATATTGCCATTACAAAAACACCCAACATTCCTGTAATAAATGCAAATAGTAAAAGATATAAAATATGATAAAAAAAAGGATTATCAAAAAATACATCTGCAAATAAAGTTTTTTTACATGGAGTATCATAAACAATATTAGTACCATACAATACTCCATCAAGATTTCCCAGCCATCTATCTCCGAATGGAGTCACACTATTTTTGTCATATAAAGCGAAACATAAAATAAGATTCAATAAAAATGGTACAAATATCATAAGAAAATTACCGATAAAAACAGCTATATATTTGCCTAATATGTATTTTTGTTTATCACCTCTTAATGTTATAGGAAGATAAGTTTTACGCGATAAATCATCAATAAAAGAGGTTGCAAATGGTATAACAATCAAAAATGGATATATAGTTGAAAATGTAGCAAAACCACTTGTATAACCATTCCCCCAATATAAATACTCATGACTAACCATACCTGCAGGTGTATGTGGTGCTTTTATAAAATAAATAATACTCATTACTGTACAAATCAAAAGTGCTATGTAAAAATCAAATTTTGAAAACATAAGCTTTATCTGTGTTCTTATCATCCCTTATCCCCCTTACATTTTGTTTTATATCTTAGATATTAACATACCTATTTTTTTTTTACAATAAATATATACATATTTTGTCTAAACGGCACGATTTGTGTATCGAACGACATTAAAAATTATTTTTCTCCACTTAACACTTTATATATCGTCTCAGCCAGTGGTCCCATAGCATTCTTTGCCTCCGCGACAGTATTAGTCTGAGCCCCCACCTCAACTAACGCCCCCTTAGGCATTTTATGCATATTGTACCTGTAACCACTTATGTAATTTTTCCTGAACAAATCCCCATACAAGCCTTTTCCGGCAAGGTGCAGCTGCATACTGAATGCAAGGTTCTGTTGTATGTACGGATTATAGAGATATTCAACATCACCATGCTTATTAAGACGGCTGATTCCATTTACGAACATAAGCTGTGCCATGGGAACTCCGTTTACCTCCCGCATAAGGTATACATCCTCCTTAACACCGTCACGGTGAACATCTATAATAACCTCTATAGATGGGTACTCGGCAAGTATGGCATCTATTCCCTGTGCCGACATATCGTAAGCATGGTTAGTGTCCAACACTCCGTCTATCTTGTCATACACAGTTCTGTCGTGGTATACCTTTACACCATACTGCTCCTGCAATATTCTTGTCAGTTCATCACCTACACCGACAACTGTATCTTCTATCACGTCCGGTCTGCTGTCAGCATATGCCTCACTTCCATGCGTGTGATATATAAGGACCTTATAATCATCACCTGTTAAATCAACAGACATATCCATGGAAAGCAGAGACGCAGCATTTAATTCATCAGGATTTATACTTGTTGAACTCGCCACGGTGTAGCAGTTAGATATAAGAAAATCATAGCTGTTAAGCTGTTCCATACTATATGTTATACCATTAGAGCCATTTGCCCCAAATGCCATAGCTGTACCATCAGAAGATACATCCTCTGTCGTATCCCCTGCCATAAGTGAAGCATCAGATGGCGTTGCATATTCCTCAAATGCCATGCTGCTGTCAGCATCGCCATCGTCCCATACATATGCATGATACCCGCCATCATCATAGAAATCCTCCTCCGGCTCTCCCTCATATATGGAGAAAATGGGAAATATCTCACACAAAGTACCATGCTCCATCTCACTGTCAAAGGAAACTGTAGGCAGCAGCTCTCTTCCAAGGGCTGTCAGAACATATCTTGACACGACCTCGGTCTTAATGATGATAAACATACTTATTATAATTAAAATAATGCTATATACATAAACTGTTTTTTTATTAATTCTGTCCATATTACAATATATGCCATGGCAGCTCTTATAATTCAAAAAAACTGTTAATAGCCTCAGAGATTGTATAACTTACACGTTTTACAGCCTCATCTATATTCTTTGGTGTGACAAACATTGATGCAAGCTCCGGCTCGACAAGCTCACACGCAAGCTCATATTTTTCTGCATCCGTAAGAGTTGTCTCAAATCTGTGATTTTTATCCTCGCTCATTAGTGCATTTACCATTGCCTCTATTGACTGATTAACTATGGCTGGTACAGATATTACTGTCGGCACACCTATCGCAATCACCTTAACACCAAGTGTTTCTTTATTTATTTTCCCCCTGTTATTGCCAACTCCTGCTCCCGGACTGATTCCGGTATCACATATCTGTATCGTCGAATTAAGTCTTGATGGTTCCCTTGCTGCAAGAGCGTCTACAGCTATAACTACATCAGGCTCTATTTCTTTGCATAATGATTTTAATATAAGCTGGGTTTCTATTCCCGTCTGTGCCATGACACCCGGACTTATGGCACTTAGCTCTTTCACATTTTTTACTATACCCTCTGACAATAAATGTCTTGTTATATATAGATTATCAACAACATACGGTCCTAAAGCATCAGGTGTTACTGCACGGTTTCCAAGCCCGATTACAAGAATCTTACGCGCATCCTTAATCATCTCCTGTAAATGCTCATGTAATACCTCAACAAATGGCTCATGTATACTCTCATCACTGCCCCTTAACTCATTGCTCTCTAAGGTGATGTATGTTCCAATCGGCTTTCCAAGAAGCTTCTCACCCTTTTTATTTGTAACCTCTATTATCGTCTCTTTTATATCAAGGTTTTCTCTCTCGCTCGTATATATCGATACCCCATCTGACAAATCACAATCGTCAATATCATCCTTAAGCTCTAATGCAAGGTCAGTCCGCACAAAGCGTTTCATATATTCTTCCATAAAAAAACTACTCCTTATCATATAATAAGAAGTAGTATCTGTCTAAAATATCAATTTATTCCTGATTCACATATGATATTATCTTCTCAACACATTCCTCGATAGTTGTATTTTCTGCGTCCACAATTATATCTGCGTATTTTTCGTATAACGGTGTTCTCTCCTCATACACATCACGCATTGTCTTTCCGTGTTTCATTGCGATTCCGCGGGTTTTTATGTTATTAACCCTTCTGATTATCTCCTCACAAGAAAGCTTTATGTATACTATCGTGCCTATGTCTGATAAATGCTCCATCGCCTCTGCACCAAAGATTGCGCTTCCGCCTGTCGCTATTATTGTGCGTGTTGCATCGACAGATTGAAGGACTTCGTTCTCATAGGAAATAAAATAATCAATTCCCGACTCATTTATCATCTCATATAATTTCTTGCCCGATTTTTTCTGAATAGTAATATCCGTATCCAGAAATTCATAATTAAGTGCCTTGGCAAGCAAAACTCCCACAGTACTTTTTCCAGCACCCGGCATACCTATTAAAACTATATTATCCTTCATCTTGTCACCCTCATTTAATTTAGTATTTCTACATCTGTTTTCTTACAACGCTATATTCATCACCATATTTGTAAAATGGACAGCTGTAATGACTGTCCGACATAAGTCTCGACATATCATCCTCGTCCATGCTCACATCACACACATACTCCTCAAATTCATCATCATAAACTAAGTATGCACATGTATCACAGCTTGACATAGTCTGCTTTTTATTATTTTTGTTCATCATCCAACACCACCTGACAATCCGTTATGCTGCATATCTCATCCCAGTTTTCCTTCTCGCCCTCATCATATACTCCAATAACCGTAAAGCCTGCCTCTCTGGCAGTCTTAATAGCATAAAGAGAATCCTCAAATACAACACATTCACCGACACTGACATTCATCTTATCACATGCCATGAGAAATACTGCCGGATTTTGTTTATTTGCACCAGCCATTGTGCATGTGACAATTCCATCCATATATTGAAATACATTGTTTCTCTCTAATGCTGCACGGCTCATGTCATATTCATTAGCAGTTGCAACCATCATGTGAATACCATCGTCATATAAATGCTTAATCAGAGAATGTACATTAGCCTTAACAGGCAGCTTATATCTATAATATTTGTCTGCCATATCAAGTATCTGGTTATATACCTCCCTGGCACTATAAGGAACTGGATATTCCTTCGCTATGTACTCAGATGCCATAGGTAATGTCATGGATGTCATTATACGATGGAAATCCGGTCTTGGCGTTATACCCATTTCTTTCATATATTGAATGTCAAGCACTGCCCACATGGACATACTATCAAGAAGTGTTCCATCCATGTCAAATATGGCAGCCTTTTTACCTGCCATATAAGGCTCTATTACACTATATATATCTTTATCAATCTTCAAGTAATTCACCTACTGCTTCTTTTATTTTTTTCGTTGAAGAAATTATATCATCTGACGCAAATATAGCAGATACTACCGCAACACCACTTATGCCGCTTCCCTTAAGCTCTCTTATGTTGTCAGCATTAATTCCTCCTATGGCAACGACAGGAATATGGACAGAAGCACATATCTCACTGAGTGTGTCATATGAAACAGCGTCAGCATCCTGCTTAGTTGATGTTGAAAATACTGCTCCAACTCCCAAATAATCTGCTCCAGCACGCTCAGCAGCTATAGCTTCCTCAACAGTATGTGCAGAAACTCCAATTATCTTGTCATTTCCAAGAAGCTTTCTCACATTGCCAGCCTCCATATCACTCTGCCCCACATGAACGCCGTCAGCTCCACATTTCAAGCAGATGTCAACATTATCATTTATGACAAACGGAACATTATATTTATCTGTAAGCTCTTTTATACATAATGCCGTTGCAAGGAACTCATCATCTTCCATATCCTTTTCACGAAGCTGAATAAATGTAGCACCGCCCTTTAAAGCCTTCTCAACCTGCTCATATAAAGTCTCATCCTTAAGCCATGCTCTGTCTGTGACCGCATAAACCTTCATGGCATTGGCAATAAACTTCAGCTTTAAGCTTCTCTCAACAACTCTGTTATCTAACCTCTCACACTTTATATGTTCAACTAATGTCTCATCAGTCATCTTATATATTTCATCTATAATATAAGTCTTAAGGCTGCCACTTCCTGCATCCATTTTAATTGCATTAAGTATTGCTCTCTCACCAGCTATACCCATAACTGAAACTGCTGCAATTACTGCCTCAAGCTTATTATCTGGATTGGCTGTTATATAGGCAGCTAACATAGCTGACAGCATACAACCTGTACCTGACACCTTAGACATACTCTTATGTCCATTATATATTGCATAAGACATAGTCTTATCGGCAACTATATCTATAGCACCTGTAATCACAATTATAGCTCCTGTTTTTACACTGAGCTCCTTGGCAAGCTCTGAGACCTCTATAAGATTATCAGCATTTACACTATCCTTCTCATTGGCATCAACACCCTTCGTATTGCCACAGCCATCATATAAGGTCTTTATCTCTGATATATTTCCCTTGATAACATCAAGCTTTATCTCACGCATAATATTAAGTGCAGTCTCTGTCCTAAGTGATGATGCACCCGCACCTACAGGATCTAACACTACAGGATGATTTAACTCATTAGCCCTTCTTCCTGCAAGAAACATAGATGATATGGTTCTCTTATTAAGTGTTCCTATATTAATATTTAAGGCATTGCATATTGATGTTATCTCGTATACCTCATCCTCATCATCTGCCATTATAGGAGAACCACCACATGCAAGAAGAACATTAGCACAATCATTTACGGTAACATAATTGGTAATGTTATGAACAAGTGGTACCATCTTATGAACATTTTCTATTATATTATTAGTCATTTTCATATCTCCATCCATGATTAAGCGGTCCACTGCCAGCTCCAAGATTAATCTCATGCTTAAGTACATCTGAAATGTACTGTTTAGCTTTCTTTACACTATCAGCCATATTATAGCCCTTAGCAAGATATGAGGCAATAGCTGATGACAGCGTACATCCTGTTCCGTGTGTATTTTGATTATCTATATGCTCTCCCCTGAACCATACACAGTTATCCTTTGTTACAAGCATATCATTTGCATCATTGATGCTGTGTCCACCCTTGATAAGGACATTAATATTATATTTGTCAGCTAACATCCTGCCTGCCTCAGACATATCTTCCTCGCACTTAATATCAAGTCCGGTTAAAAGCGATGCCTCAGGGATATTAGGCGTTATAATATCAGCAATAGGGAACAGTCTGTCACATAACGCAAAAACAGCATCATCCTTTAACAATCTGCTTCCACTTGTTGACACCATAACAGGATCTAAGACGATATTTTGAGCCTCATACTCTGTGAGCATATCTGCAATAGTACATATAAGCTCCTTTGATGAAACCATTCCTATCTTTACAGCATCAGGTCTTATATCATCAAATACTGCCCTTATCTGTAGCTCTAAGAATTCCGGTGTCGTATCCATGATTCCTGTAACACCTATAGTATTTTGGGCTGTTAAAGATGTTATTGCACTCATAGCATAACAGCCATTTGCCATGATAGTCTTGATATCTGCCTGAATACCGGCTCCACCTGACGAATCACTTCCCGCTATTGTAAGTACCTTTTTAATTTGCATATCTTACCTCATACCAAATACTTATTATAGAAGAATTATAAGAGCTACCACAACACATACAACAACTGCTGCAACTATACCTGCTATTAATCCGGTATTTGATTTCTTGGCAGGCGTCTCCACACCTGTATTATACTGGTTATAGCTCTGTTGTGGTACAGGCTGTGACACCTGCTGCGGCATCGGCTGTGGTGTAGGCTGTGACATCTGCTGTTCTGTAAACATCGGTCTTTGTGCCTGCTGGTTTATATAGCCTGCCTGAGGTTGTGGTTCATCCTGTAATAAAACCGTACGCTCCTCCTGTGCTGCTCCACAATAAGGACATTGGGTTACTGTTTTAGGTATACTCTGTCCACAATTTATACAATTAGTCATTTGTCATTCCTCCAAATTAAGACATTTACTGCTGTACTGCAAATGTAAGCTCACAGACAACAGCAACCTTGCCATCTACCTTAGCAACTGCCTTTCCGTAACCTACAGGTCCTTTTCTCTCTGTAAGCTCACACTCCATCTCAATAACATCACCAGGAATTATCTGCTTCTTAAATCTTGCATTCTTAATTCCACCGAAAAATGCTATCTTTCCCTTGTTCTCCTCCTCTGTGAGAAGTGCAATCGCACCAACCTGTGCAAGTGCCTCTATAACTAATACTCCCGGCATTACATGCTGCTGTGGAAAATGTCCACAGAACTGCATTTCATTAACAGAAACACACTTTATTCCCTTAGCCCACTTGCCTGGCTCATAATCTGTAATTCTGTCCACCAACTGGAAAGGGTATCTGTGAGGTATTATCTCCTGTATCTGATTTGAATTTAATTCCATAACTTTATCTCCTTCTGATTAATACTTTTATAGCTGGCATTTTTATCGTGTTGTATCAAACAGGATATTAAAAACGCCAGCTATATAATCTCAGTAAAACGTCTACATGTTAATATACTAATTAATCTTCAAACTTCTTAAGAACTATACATGCATTGTGTCCGCCAAATCCAAGTGAATTAGATGCAGCATACTCTACCTGTACATTTCTTCCTTCATTTGGAACAATGTCAAGGTCGCACTCCTCATCAGGAACCTTGTAATTGATTGTTGCAGGAATATATGCATCCTTCAATGCCATAGCTGTAAATATTGCCTCAACAGCTCCTGTACCACCAAGCAAATGTCCTGTCATTGACTTTGTTGAGCTGACCATAAGCTTGTATGCATGGTCGCCAAATGCTGTCTTAATAGCCTTTGTCTCTCCTGAGTCATTAAGGTGTGTTGATGTTCCGTGTGCATTTATATAGCCAACCTCTGAAGGCTCTATACCTGCATCCTGCATAGCTATTGTCATAGCTGCTGCTCCGCCTGCACCATCTGGACATGGAGCAGTTATATGATATGCATCACAAGTTGCACCGTAACCTACAACCTCGCCAAGAATGTTAGCACCTCTTGCCTTAGCATGCTCATACTCCTCTAAGATAAGTGAACCGGCACCCTCACCCATTACAAATCCTGCTCTCTCTTTGTCAAAAGGAATTGAAGCACGATTTGGATCATCAGTAGTGTTAAGTGCCTGCATTGCAGTAAATCCGCCTATACCCATATCTGTTATACATGACTCTGTACCACCACAGAGCATAACCTCTGCATAGCCATCTCTTATATAATGGAAAGCATCTCCAACTGCGTTATTGCCTGATGCACAGGCTGTTACAACACAGGTACACATACCCTTAAATCCAAGGCGGATAGCAATGTTTCCACCTGCCATATTAGGTATTGTGTTAGGTATATAGAAAGGAGATATCTTATCAAAGCCTCTTCTCTGACCAGTTTTGTAATTATTCTCTGTACAGTTAAGTCCGCCGATACCACTAGAGAATACAACACCACAACGAAGTGCATCCTCCTTCTCCATATCAAGTCCACTCTGATTGAAGGCTTCTACAGCAGATACAAGAGCAAGCTGTGAAAAACGTTCCATTCTCCTTGCTTCCTTCTTCTCGATTATTCCCTCAGTACTGAAATTCTTAACCTCTCCGGCAAGCTTTACAGCATGGTCTGTAACATCTATCTGTGTTATAGGTCCTATACCGCATACGCCCTTCTTGATATTCTCCCAGCTCTCCTCAAGATTATTACCTATAGGATTAACTGTACCCATTCCAGTTATTACAACTCTTCTTTTCATCTTATTCTCCTTTCAAACTACATTGCCATTCCGCCATCAACACAGATAACCTGACCTGTGATATAGCGAGCATTATCAGATGCAAGAAATGCTACAAGATTAGCTACATCATCTACACGTCCCATAGACTTCATAGGTATAGACTTCTTCATCTCGTCAACTACATCAGCAGGAAGCTTTGCAGTCATGTCTGTCTCTATAAAGCCGGGAGCTACAGCATTTACTGTTATTCCTCTTGAACCAAGCTCCTTTGCAACAGACTTGGTAAGTCCGATAAGACCTGCCTTACTTGCTGCATAGTTAGCCTGTCCGGCATTTCCACTTACACCTACAACACTGCTTATATTAATTATCTTACCTGACTTCTGCTTGAGCATGATTCTTGCAACATTCTGTATACATAAAAATGCTCCCTTAAGATTGGTATCTATAACCTTATCAAAATCATCCTCGTTCATCTTCATAATGAGGTTATCCTTTGTTATTCCAGCATTGTTTACCAATATATCAACACTGCCATACTCACTCTTAACCTTAGATATAAGAGCTGCAACATCCTCATTGATAGCTACATCAGCCTTTACTGCCTCAGCCTTTACATCGTATTCCTTACACATCTCTACTGTCTCATTAGCACTGTCTGCACTGCTGGCATAACAGGTTACTACATTAGCTCCCTGCTTGGCAAGCTCTATACAGATTGCACGACCTATTCCACGGCTTCCGCCTGTAACTATAGCTGTTTTACCTTCTAAGCTCATACTAAACCCTTTCATACTATATATTAATATCTATAACTATACGCCAAGTGCCTCAAATAAAGCATTGAGACTATCAACATCCTCTACAGAATATGTTGTTAAGCTACGATCAATTTTCTTGACAAAACCACTTAATGTCTTACCAGGTCCAATCTCAATGAAGGTATCTACACCCTTATCTATCATGTATTTAATAGAATCCTCAAAATAAACACTGCTCTGAACCTGCTTCTCAAGCATACATGCGATGGATACTCCATCCTCTAATTCCTTACCAGTAGCATTGAACAATACAGGGAATGACATATCACCAAACTTCTCTGACTTAAATCTCTCTGCAAGCTTATCACCAGCCGGCTTCATAAGTGAAGTATGGAAAGGTCCGCTTACAGCAACAGGTACTATTCTTCTTGCACCCTTCTCAAGCATAAGCTCTCCTGCTCTGTTAATTACAGGTGTATCACCTGAAACAGTTACCTGAACAGGTGTATTGTAATTTGCAACCTCAGCTATATGGCAAGGATTATCAGCAAATTCCTCCTCAGCCTGCTTACAGCACTCCTTTATAGTCTCACGGTCAAGGCTCATTACAGCTATCATTCCTGTATCTCTGCCTGTAACAGCCTCCTCCATAGACTTGCCACGATAAGCAACAAGATCTATAACCTGATTCTCCTCAAAAACACCTGCTGCGTATAATGCTGAATACTCACCTAATGATAATCCTGCAGCAATCTCAGGCTTGATGCCCTTTGATGCAAGTATCTTAGTCATTCCTACCGCAAATGCAACCATACAAGGCTGTGTATATCTTGTCTGTCCAAGCTTCTCAATAGGGCCGTCAAAGCAGCACTCCTTTACATCAAAGCCTACATTTACATTATCAAATGTCTCGCGGAATTCTGGATATGCTTCATACAAATCCTTTCCCATCCCTACATGCTGGCTGCCCTGTCCGGCATACAAAAATCCTATCTTCATATCTAACCTCCGTTATCTAATCTTCTGCGAACTATAATGAAAGCTGTGAAAGCTCTTTCTTTGCATCCTCATATATCTCATCAAGAATGTCTGCAACAGGTCTTATCTCCTTGACAAGTCCACAAATCTGACCTGCCATAAGAGAACCATACTTGGTATCTCCGTCAAGAACTGCCTTACGGAGTGAGCCAAGAGTAAGCTTCTCTAACTCATCCCTTGAAACATTCTGAGATTCCATCTTAAGATATTCTCTTGTCATATTGTTCTTAATAACACGAACAGGTGCTCCGGCAGAACGACCTGTAACAGCAGTCTGGTTATCCTTTGCCTTTACAACTGCAAGCTTATAATTCTCATGTATAGGACACTCCTCGCTGGCTAAGAGAACTGTTCCTATCTGTATACCTACAGCACCAAGAGCTAATGCAGCAACAAGACCCCTTCCGTCTGCAATACCACCAGCAGCAATAACAGGGATATTTACAGCGTCAACAACCATAGGAACAAGTGCCATAGTTGTCATCTCGCCTACATGTCCGCCACTCTCGCCACCCTCGGCAATTATGGCATCAACGCCCATTCTCTCCATTCTCTTTGCAAGAGCGACACTTGCTACTACAGGAATAACCTTGCTTCCAACAGCCTTCCAGTCAGCCACATATTTCTCAGGGCTTCCTGCACCTGTTGTTATAACAGCTACCTTCTCCTCAACAAGCATCTTAGCTATATTGTCAACATCCGGATTCATAAGCATAAGATTAACTCCGAAAGGCTTGTCCGTCTTTTCACGACACTTCTTAATCTCCTCACGAATTCTCTCAGCATCAAATCCACCTGATGCAATAAGACCAAGTCCACCTGCATTTGATACGGCTGCTGCAAATTCTCCAGTCGCAATATTAGCCATACCACCCTGTATTATAGGGTATTTGATATTAAGCATCTCATTTAACTTCATTTTACACTCCTTGTCTGCCACCACCTGATGGCTTCAAATATCTAAATTACCACTCTATGTAAGCTCCGCCCCATGTAAGTCCTCCGCCAAATCCAACACAGATAACTTTCATGCCCGGCTTTAAGAGCCCCTTTTGATTCATCTCACTAAGTGCAATAGGAATACTTGCAGAGGATGTATTTCCATATTCATCCATATCTATATAAAACTTGTCCATACTCTGCTTACATTTCTTTGCAACCATCTCAACTATACGCTTGTTAGCCTGATGGCAGACATATACATCTATGTCATCAACACCAAGACCAGCCTTGTCAAGCAGTTCAAATATAGTCTGCGGAACGGTTGATACTGCAAACTTAAATACATCGCTGCCCTTCATATTAACGTGTCTCTCGCCGTCATGATTAGGACATTCAAGCACATCATCATCACCGTTTGAACCAAGTACACTATAATATCGATGTGAATCAGATAACTCAATTACTGCTGCACCAGCACCATCACCAAACAATATGCATGTTCCTCTGTCTGTCATATCAAGTATCTTAGATAACATCTCGCTTCCAACAACTACAGCATACTTCTTGTCGCTCTGCATAAGCAGACCTCTTGCAACCTGTATTCCATACATAAAGCCTGAACACGCAGCATTTATATCAAAGCATGCAGCATACTGTGAAATATCAAGTCTCTTCTGAACCATACACGCCATAGATGGTGTCATATGGTCAGGTCTTATTGTAGCTACCACAACAACTCCTATATCTGCCTTATCTATACCGGCATTCTCTATAGCCATCTTAGCTGCCTCGTAAGCCATATCTTCATTTGTCTCGTTCTCTGCAAAATGTCTTCTTCTAATACCTGTTCTAGAAGCAATCCATTCATCATTTGTATCAACTATCTTACTTAAATCATCATTCGTAACCACTTTTGAAGGTACATAATGTCCAGTACCAACTATGTGGAGGCCATCCAAAACCTGCATCTTCTCTCCTTTATCCCTAGTCAATAATTATATTACCTTTAAATAATCTGAATCTATAGTTCTAAACTTCTTGTATCTATGCTTAGCTAACTCATCAGGTCCCATCTTAGCATATTTTTCAAGCTCTCTTCTCAAATACTTATCGACTGCCTTATAAACAGCATTATGATTAAGGTGTGCTCCCCCGATTGGCTCAGGAATAATCTCATCTATTACATGGAATTCCTTCAAATCCTGTGCAGTAAGTCTCATCATACTGCATGCCTCATCACTTCTTGAAGAATCCTTCCACAATATTGAAGCATAGCCTTCAGGTGAAAGAATAGAATATATAGCATTCTCAAGCATAAGGACGCTGTTTGCAACACCAATTGCAAGAGCTCCACCACTGCTTCCCTCACCAGTTACAATAGCAATTACAGGAACCTTAAGTGCACTCATCTTAGCAAGATTCTCTGCAATAGCATTACCCTGTCCGTTAGTCTCTGCCTCAAGACCCGGATAGGCACCCGGTGTATCTATAAATGTAATTATAGGTCTGCCAAACTTCTCTGCCTGCTTCATAAGACGAAGTGCCTTTCTATAGCCCTCTGGTCCCGGCATACCAAAATTACATGCAAGATTCTCATTTAAATTGTTACCCTTTCTGTGACCGATAACCGTAACAGGAGTTCCATAATACATGGCAATACCACCATATATACTTCCATCCTCCTTGCCAAGGGCATCGCCCTTCTGCTCAAAAAAGTCATCGAAAATGTTATCTATATAATCTGTAATCTTAGGTCTCTTCTTATGTCTTGCAAGATATACCTTATCGTGCGGATCAAGGTTCCTGCACATCTTAATAAGGTCATGACGCTCCCTCTTAAGCACATATATCTGTGCCTCGTCAACCGCATCCTCCTTCTTGAGTTTTTCTATCTCATTATCTATCTCTGTAATTCTTGTATCAATTTCCTTAATCATATTTATCTACCTCTCTTACTGTGAAGACGTAATATATGAGCGATTGTCTCTCTCATCTTGTCCCTCGGAACTATCTGATCAACAAAACCATGCTCCTGCTGGAACTCTGAACGCTGGAAGCCTTCAGGGAGCTTCTGTCCTATAGTCTGCTCTATAACACGAGGACCAGCAAAACCGATAAGAGCCTCAGGTTCAGCTAAGGTTATATCTCCTAAAGTTGCAAAGCTCGCTGTTACACCACCTGTCGTAGGGTGTGTAAGAACTGAGATATAAAGCCCTCCATCTTCATTAAACTTCTCTATTGCAGCACTTGTCTTAGCCATCTGCATGAGTGATAAAATACCCTCCTGCATTCTTGCACCTCCACTCGCTGTAAATATAATAAGAGGTAATTTCTTTCTGTCTGCGTACTCTATTGCATTTGTTACCTTCTCGCCAACTGCCATACCCATACTTCCCATAAGGAACTTGCTGCTCATGACAGCTATAACAGCCTCATATCCGTCAATCTTACCCACACCTGTATAAACAGCTTCCTCTAAGCCTGTCTTTTCCTGTAATGATTTAATTTTATCTTCATATTCAGGGTATTCCAATGGATTTGCGAACGCAACCTTACACTTTAAAGGCTTGAAGCTGCCCGGATCAACAAGTGAACGAACTCTTTTTTCTGCCGATATTACATAATGATAACCACATGCCATGCAGACATTGAGATTAGACTTAACCTCTTCCTTCTTGAATTCCTGCTTACACTTAGGACATACGACAACTGCCTCCACCTGTTCCTTACTATCATTACTGTCAGCAGTCTTAACCGCCTGTCCTGCGGCTACCTTAACAGCACCATCAACGACACCGGCAGTATCATTGATATTCTTCTTAAACAAATTACTAACCTGAAACTTCATATCATTCTCCACCTAATTCTTCTCTATCGAATAATTTACCCTTTTATCTGAATTATGAACAAAATCATTCAGAAAATAAAGGCATTATTTAACTATTTTTAACATATTTTCGTCAAAATGTCAAGAAAGCCTAATATAGCACCCCATCATAATACTGCAGCAACAAATCTACTACCTTTCCATATGTTGCAATACCATCAGAAACGCCATTCATATGAAGGCTTGTATTAATAAATGTGTCTGATGCATTATTAACTGTATCTGTACTCACAACAGCCTTAGCCTCAACCTTTTCCCATGTATCAGGAAGCAAAAAAACATTATCCTCCCTGACCTGTTTGTCTATCTTTACCTGCCTTTTATATCTTGCCGTATCACCATTAAGTGACTCTATATACGCATTGTCAATATAATTGAGCACACTTAAATATCCAGAGTATATAAAGAAATCATCATCCGTTGATGTACAGGCAAGAAATGAAATATAATTAGCCTCATCCTCATATATGTAACCATGCAAATGTGACAATTCATGGCAATATACTTCAGGATAATTAATTATATACATATTATCATTACAGTTTGCCTCCATTGAAAATGGGAAATAATACCCTGCAATATATGCCTGGGACAACACATCAGAAAACATCATATGTTTAACATCAGGATAATATCCCTTAAGCTTAGGAAATACATCTGATATATTATGTAGTGCATATTTTGCATAATCCTGCATATTTCCATCATATAAGATATACCCATTTTCATCTCTGTTAATACGGGTACTATATAAATTACACTGCTCAACAATATAATTTCTCGCTGTCTCTAACTCATCAAGAGAATACTCTCTGTAAGCAGCATCAGGATTTGCATCTATCGGTGTACAATGATATAGCATACTGCAATTAAAAGTCATAATTACACATACCACAGCCAAAATCATTGCTTCTATCTTATAAAATCCTTTGACATTTTTTCTTAAACGAGGCTTTTCCCTTCCGAAGGCATATATAAAAAGCATAACAACGGATGCTAAAATAAGAAGCACCAGCAATATAAGCATAATCTCGCCAACAGAAAATTTAAACAAATTGTTAAATCTTCCATAACTGTTATACCACCATGGCATAATATGAATTGTGTACCAGTCACATAGTGACGGAAAAATCCACGCTGCAATATTAAGTATAATTGCAACAGAAAGCAATATAATAAATATAATCCAAAACATCATTCTATACCTACAGACTGCTTTGCCAAAGCGTCAGCTTCCTCATTACCGGCAATTCCTGAATGTCCCTTAACCTTGACAAATCTTATATCGATCTTGTCCTTTATCTCCTGCATATAATTGTAATAAGCAATTGTTCCCTTCTTATTCCTCTTCCATCTGCCTGTTGCCCACATCTCGATACCCATATAATCATAATATATATCAAGCTTTGGTATACCAAGCTTAACAGCAAGCTCCACAGCTGCCATACTTCCTAATACTTCACCTGCCACATTACGCATAGCAGCCATCTCCTCATCATTGCCACTTCCCTGTATAATGTGTTTTTCCCCATTATATATCAGAAATCCACCATAACCATATACCTTTGTAACAGAATTATAAGAACCATCCACAAATGCATATGGCATATCATCAGCTGTGTTATCATCTGTGTTATCATCAGCCTTTAAATTATCACCCATGAATTTCTTTGCCTCAGCCAGAGTTAAAAAGCTCCTGTAAACAGCGCCTTTATAACCTTTTACCATACGTTCACATTCAGACCATGTCTCATATATTCCGGGTACACGTCCAACCCTTACTACATAAAATTTTTTAGTCATACATTTATCCTCTAAAAAAAATATTCAATATATAATAACATATAACATGTATAATTACTATGTTTAATAATGTACATTTTACATCGTTTTAAGGCATTATTTATCATTTTCAAGTTTTTATTGCATATTGTCACATTTCGTTTTATTATATTTAGCTAGTACACAAAAATTACGGAAGTTAAGGAGTTTATTATGCAGAGCAGAACAACAGAATTATTTAAAAATGCGCCAGTCCCAAAAGCCGTTATAAGCAACGTAGTTCCATCCATCATAAGCATGATAATGGTTCTTGTATATAATCTGGCAGATACATTTTTCATAGGTCAGACCAAAAATGCACTTATGGTTGCTGCTGTCTCAGTAGCCACACCAGCCTTTCTTTTATTCATGGCTATAGGTATGTTATTCGGTATTGGAGGAACATCCCTTATATCGAGAATGCTCGGAGAAGGTCGTGAGGCACGTGCCAAAAACGCATCAGCATTCTGCTTCTGGACGGGACTTTCAGTTGGTCTAATCTCCATGGTTTTAATGTTCATTTACGCAGAACCGGTATGCAGAATGATAGGCGCAAGCAATGATACAATAGAATACGCTGCACAATATCTTCGCATCGTGTCTCTCGGCATTCCTTTCCTTATATTAAGCAACTGCTTCAGCAATGTAATCCGTTCCGAAGGAAAGGCGACAACTGCCATGGCCGGTATGATAATAGGTAATATGGCTAACGTCATCCTTGATCCTATTATGATTCTGCTTCTCGGCTGGAATGTAGCCGGTGCAGCCATTGCGACAGTTATAGGTAATGTTTTGTCCGCAGCATTTTATATTATTCACCTCACCTCAAAGAGGACAATGCTTTCAATTAAGCTTAAGGATTACAAGGCTAATGAGAAAATTGCACTTGATGTATTCGCAATAGGTGTTCCTGCTTCGTTAAACAGTATACTTATGAGCGTCTCAAATATATTAATCAATAATCTCATGAAATCCTTCGGTGATATGGCTGTGGCAGGACTCGGAGTTGCCATGAAGGTTAATATGATTGTTGTAATGCTTCTTATAGGTCTTGGAACAGGAATACAGCCTTTGCTTGGATATTGCTTCGGTGCCGGAAACAGAAAAAGATATTTTGCGGTGCTGAGATTCTCAATATTACTTGCACTCGCATTAAGTGCAGTCATGACATTTATATGTTATTTCGGTGCGTCCTTCCTTGTAAATGCATTCTTAGACGAGCCTGCCGCCTATAATTACGGCTTTGAATTCTCAAGAATATATATATTGTCAGGACCAATAATGGGATTATTATTTGTATTTATAAATGCTATACAGTCAACAGGAGCAGCCCTTCCTTCACTTATTCTTTCAATAAGCAGACAGGGACTTCTCTATGTACCTATATTATTACTTATAAACAAATGTACTGAATCTGCGAAAATGCTTGCACTTGCACAGCCGATAACTGATTATTTAGCAACGCTCCTTGCAGTAATATTATTCATAGCTACATGCAAGAAGCGTTTTAGAAAATCTAATTAATAATTATAGAAAATAATTTATTTAAGCTGGTTGTGGATAGTTATTAAACATATCTACATTAACCTCATCGATATGTATACCGTGATATTCATCAGGATTCACTGCCTGATAAGCGGTACGCATATCGTCCATGCAAACAAGCATAGATAACGGAACGCCCATATACATATCATCTACTGATATGGCAACATCACCTGTATTAAGTGCTATTGTGTCCTCTGATTCCTTGTAAGGCGGAGCTATGAATAATTCCTTAACAGCCTGACTGAAATGAGGCATAATAGCAGGAAGTGATATATATTTCTTGTTGGTAAGATTAACCTTAAAGCCCGGCTTAAGTATACAAAGCTTCTTCTTTCTTGTCTTATCACTCGCACCCTCGACAAATGCCTTTGCGGCACGCTCCATAATCTCCTTGCGCTTCTCATTCGTAGATGATACGAACATCATATTAAGCTCCTGCAATGATGGTTTCTCATCAGCAAATGCAACAGCTATGAGCTTCTCAGGTGCATAAACGCCAATGCTTATAAGCATATTCTTGTAAATACGCTCCATCTCCTGCTTAACCTGAACAACTCTTCCGTTGTCAATGTTAGCCTCATTGTCAACCATGAGCTTAACAAGTCCCTTGTAGAACTCATCTATTCTATCATCTGTTATATAATCCTCAGGCAAAAATTCCTGATGCTTGGCATCCTTAAGAAGATATCCCGTTACTCTCTTACCCTCATAGGCAAGGTCCTCTATCGCATTCTTAAGATCCTCATTAAACTGTGCATATAGCTCTTCCAGACGCTCTGCACGGGATATAAGCCATCTTATCGCATCTCCAAATACATCCTGACCGTCAATGCCATCCACTATCATTGTACGCTCAAGTGTAAGTGTCTCCTTGACACACGCATCATAATAGCCATTCTCGGTCTCTCTTTTAGCAGATGGAAAGGTGAAAAATCTCTTAGCAACTATGTCCTTTATTGATTCAACTATACGGCTGAATTCGCTTGTAGGCTGATATGCCTTTAGGAGCTCGTCAAGCTTACGAATCTCAGCTATAATTCCTCTCTCATGCTCCTCGCTACCTATTCCTGCCGCTCCGATTATATCCATAACAGCATAAGGTCCATATTTCTTCATGTAACTATTTAACTGATTATCAAGTGACTCAAGAAGCTTATTCCTCAAGGACTTAATCATTACCGGCATCTGCTCCTCCATAGACTTAAGCTGCTTACCCATGGATTCTCTTAATCCATCCTGATTTTTCTTGATTGCCTTATAGACAGGCTTCTCAAACTGCCCCATTCGTATAAGGCCATTCAGATTAAGGTTAATTTTATCTCCCGGTTTTTCCTGTAAAAATGCCTGTAATTCACTTAACGCAGTCTTTTTGCCCTGCTCTAGCTCATCCTTTATATCAGGCATAGAATGTAGTTTCTTATATGCCTCCTCGAACACCTGACACTCACATATGTTCTCAATCTGATGAATAGGAATTCTATAATCTGAGTCATTGATTACCTTATAATAACCCCTGTCATCCATATTGAAAAATGCATCTCTTAAAAGTTCCCTGTCGCTATCCTCCTCGTTGCCTCCTACATACTTATATGCTGCAAGCTTAGAAAGGAAGTATGCTGTATCACTGCATATTACACCCTCAGGTATATATCCCTGCTCATCCTTCTTGCCTGAGATGAGCATACATGAATCAAATATATTCTCCTTGATGCTAAGTCTGTGTGTTGTACTCTCAAATGTGTATGGCTCACCACGAGATACAAGACGCATATAGTAATCTATCTCCTTGAGCGTCGCATATCCGTTGGCATTAAGTATAGACAGCTTATTCATATCACTTGACACTGCCTTATTTCCATATAGTACATCAGGCATAAGCAGACATCCTCCAAGCCTGAAATTCTTCCATCTTTTTGATTTGGCAAATGCTCTTATGTTGTATGCAACATCAGATAAAATTCCACTTCCTGTACCACCAGCTACACCTGTAACTATAATAACATCCAGCTTGCCTGATGACTTGGTATATATCTCCTCGAGCCTGTCAAACAAAAGAAGCCTTACATCCTCATACGCATTTGAAAACATAAGTCTGCCTATCTGTCTGTTGCCATTTGCACCATCAGTACCAATATTAAGCATAGGAAAATCTTCTCGCATCCAGTTAGCAAGATTAGGATGTACAGGATTATTACTTATCCCATTGGTGAGTATATTATCAAGGTTAGGTCTGTAGATACTGATAATTTCTGTCGCATTTAAGCCTATTCCATCCTTGCTGTCCTCTATCATATTCTCCATATAAGGAATATCTGAGTCAATCATCATATACTGTATATTATCCTCGGGCTTAACCTCATCCATAAGCATACCCTTAAGATTACATACAACACGGCTTCCAAGTCCACCAAGTCCTATGACAAGAAGATTACCATTGAATCGCTTCTCGTTGTCAATCTTCTCAAATATTCTGATATCTTTAATCTTACTGAATTCCTCTTTTTGTGTATCAATCAGTATCATTTTACATCCCTCATTCCCATACATTATACAAATAATTAGTTTCTCTTAAACTCCTCAAGTTCAAGGCCTTCATTATGCTCAAGCAAAAGTCTAATCGACCATTCATTAGCGAACAGTAAAAGTGGATTATCCTTCATGTCTCTAACCTTCTTACAATCACTTATACGTTTAAGTGAATTAAGATCTAATTCCGTATTCTTAACCCATCTTATATAATTATATGGCAGTGGCTCAAGTCTTACATCACAGCCATATTCATTCTCAAGTCTGTACTTAAGCACATCAAACTGAAGCACACCTACTACACCTACTATTATCTCCGACAGACCTAATGTATAGTCCTTAAATATCTGTATAGCGCCCTCCTGTGCAAGCTGTGTAACACCCTTGTTGAACTGCTTACGCTTCATCGAATCAAGCTGTACGACACGGCAGAAATGCTCAGGTGCAAATGTAGGAATTCCCTCATATGCAAACTTTTTACCCAGAGCACAGATAGTATCACCAATAGAAAATATACCAGGATCAAATACACCGATTACATCTCCGGCATAAGCCTCATCTATGACCTTTCTGTCCTGTGCCATTATCTGCTGTGGCTGTGAAAGCTTCATCTTCCTGCCACTCTGCACATGGTACACATCCTTGCCTGCGTCGAACTTACCGGAGCAGATTCTCATAAATGCAATTCTGTCATGATGTGCCTTATTCATGTTGGCCTGTATTTTAAATACGAATCCCGAAAATGGTTCGGTAACAGGATCTATAAGACCTGCATCTGACATTCTCGCAAGGGGTGATTTAGTCATCTTAAGGAAATGCTTAAGAAATGTCTCAACACCAAATGTTGTAAGTGCCGAACCGAAGAATACAGGTGAAAGCTCTCCCTTATCTACAAGCTCCTGATTAAATTCATCACTTGCACCGTCAAGAAGCTCTATCTCATCACATAAAGTTCCGTAAAGCTCCTCTCCTATCTCTTCCTTAAGAGCACTGTCATTTACGTCATAATCAGTCTCAGCAGCACTCTTAGAGCCACCTACCGAAACTGCCTTAAACATAGACACCTGCTTTGTATCTCTGTCATAAACTCCCTTAAAACGCTTACCTGAGCCTATAGGCCAGTTGATAGGGCAGGTTCTTATACCTAGAACATTCTCTATGTCATCTAAAAGCTCAAACGGATCTCTCGCCTCAAGGTCCATCTTATTGATAAATGTAAATATAGGTATATGTCTCATAACACATACCTTGAAAAGCTTTATTGTCTGTGCCTCAACACCCTTAGATGCATCTATAACCATAACCGCAGAATCGGCTGCCATAAGTGTTCTGTAGGTATCCTCAGAGAAGTCCTGATGTCCCGGTGTATCAAGTATATTAATGCAGTAATTGTCATAGTTAAACTGGAGCACTGAGGAGGTAACTGAGATACCTCTCTCCTTCTCTATCTCCATCCAGTCTGAGACAGCGTACTTAGAGTTAGCCTTTCCCTTTACAGAGCCAGCTGTATTGATAGCACCTCCATATAATAAAAACTTCTCCGTAAGTGTCGTCTTACCTGCATCCGGGTGCGAAATAATCGCAAATGTTCTTCTTTTTTCAATTTCCTGCCTATATTCTTCAGCCATAATATCCTCCGGTTTACTTTCGTCTATTTTAACAAATTTGTTATGCATAATTATCTATATTATACACTATGACCTGATTTTACTCAACATTATTTACCGAATTATTCCCCGAAATCCCACACAATTTATTTTTATCCCTAGCATAAGCTATAAGCTCTAAATTAGCCTTATTCATGCTTCCAAAGGTTTTAACACAGGCATACACCCTTTCACACTCATCTATATATTTTTTTGCTTCTTCTATATGCTCAGCTGATATACACTCAAATGCACTTTCACTTACTACATCCGTCGCAAGTGCTTTTGCAATCTGATACTCGGCATCATTTTCATGCAATACCCCTGCCGCAAATGGAATACGCTTCCTGTTAAGCCTTCTGTACAATGTAATTCCACTTCCGTTCCCACCGATAACAAAGACCTTCGGTTTTCCGCAAGCTCTCTCTAATTCAACACTGCCTGCATTATAATTGTAGCTTCCTTTCTTAATATCATACAGCTCACTTATATATTCTGAGGTGAGAATATCCTCCGGCTCTCCATATTTGTACATATCGTTATCCTTTATGCAAAGCACCTTATCAGAAACCTTATAGGCAAGGTCTATCTCGTGCAAGGTCATGCATATAGCTACATTTTTGGTATCGGCAAGATACTTTAATATTGATAAAAGCTCAAGCTTATATTTTATGTCAAGATACGCTGTCGGCTCATCGAGAATTAATATATCAGGCTCCTGACATATTGCTCTGGCAAGCATGGCTCTCTGCTTTTGTCCATCACTAAGCGTATTAAAATACATATCAGACAAATTACTAATACCAACAAGCTCCATACTCTCATTTATTATATTTCTGTCATTATCAGACAGAGCACCCATTCTCCCTGTATATGGATATCTTCCAAGTGCGACAACATCATAACAGGTATATAGCTCAGGATTAACACGCTCCGTCATGAGAACAGAAAGCTTCCTTGCAAGCTCAGAGCCCTTATATTCATCTATACATCTTTTATCAAGCATAATGGTCCCTGATATGGGAGCTAACTGATTGCAAATACTTTTAAGAATGGTAGATTTACCAATTCCGTTTGGTCCGATAATAGAAAGAATCTCCCCTCTTCTTACCTTTATATTAATATTACCCACCACAACCTTATTGTTATATCCAAAGGAGGCATTTTCGGTAATCATATATTCCTTATCTTCCATATCACGCCCCACCCTTTCTCTTAACCATCATATAAATAACAACCGGAGCACCAAATATTGCTGTAACCGAGCTTATACTTAACTCCACAGGTGCAAACAGGGTTCTCGCAATTCCATCACATATAAGACAGAATATTCCACCACCAAGAAATACAGCAGGTATAATCACTCCAGGCTTAGATGTCTTAAATATAGCTCTCACAAGCTGTGGAACAGCAATTCCGACAAAGGATATAGGTCCTGCAAATGCAGTTACACATGCCGACAGTATACTTGAGAGCAGTATAAGAAGAACCCGAAACACCTTTATATTAACTCCCATATTTAATGCATAATTTTCTCCAAGCATATACGCACTCATAGGTTTAGCCAGAGAATAAGCTGACACAAATGCTATAGCAACAACAAGGGACATTATCTTAACGTGTGACCAACCTATACCTGAAAAGCTTCCCATAGACCAGTTATGAAGATTGACTATATTCGTGTCATCCGCAAATGCGACAACAAAATCCGTTATTGCCGAGCATATATATCCAATCATAACTCCACACACAACAAGCATTGACATATTTTTAATTCTTCTCGACACAGCAAGAACAAAGCCCATAGAAATCATAGAGCCTACGAAAGCGGCAGCTATCATACCAAGTGAATCCATATACATTCCCCTTGTAAGCAGAAATATCATGGATAATGCCACAGTAAGCTTAGCTCCCGATGAAATTCCAAGAACAAAAGGTCCGGCTATCGGATTTCCAAAGAAAGTCTGTAGCAGGAAGCCTGAAACTGCTAATGCACCACCTAATATAAGTGAAGCAAATGTTCTCGGCAGTCTTATATTCCATATAATCTGATAGGCTGTCCTGTCAGCAGCCTTGTCTCCTAAAACAGTTATTATGTCATGGAAGGAAAGTCTGACACTTCCGGAATTTACACTTATAACAAATGAGACTGCAAGTATGACAACCATAGCCACATATATAATCATATATCTGATTAATTTCCTGTTATTTTCCTCTCCCATTGTATCTCCCGTTATATTCTTATCCTAGTCTATATGAGCACATCCGTTACTTTAATCTGTACAGATATGTAAGCTCGTCATCTGACACATCACTGTCCGTTAATATCTTATTAATATCAAGTATCATATCACCAAAGCCCGTGCTCTCCTGAAACATATTCTTCTCTGTACAAAATACATTTCCAGACTGCACCGCCTTAAAATCATTAAACAAATCACTAAGCTTAAGCAACGACTCCATATCCGGAAGTGTTCCCGCTATGGTGCTGTTGTATATCAAGATATCAGCATCCTTTGCCTTAGCATAAAATTCCTCCATCTGAATTGTCGTTGTCGAAAGTGCATTTTCGTCATCATTCATATCGGCAAATATATATTCGCCGCCTGCAAGCTCAATCATCTTAGATACATAATCTCCGCTTTTTCTTATATTCACCGAACCATTTGCAGTGACATAGAAAAAAGCTACTGTAAGACCTGTATCATCTCTGTCCATTATATCAGCTACAGCGTCCACCTGACTATCAAAATATTGTTCAGCCTCTTCAGTCTTATCCATCAGAACACCATACAGCTTAATCCATTCCATACGTCCAAGCGGATGACTCTCATAGCTTGAACGCTCAACCAAAACCGGTATTCCAACCTCAAGTAACTGCTCCCTTATCTCTGGATTATGCAAAATCATGGTTGACTCCACAGCCAGATTACATCCACCCGAAATAAGCAATTCAAAATCAGGAGCACTGTATTTACCAGCGTATTTGATAAATCCATTCTCCATGGCATCCTTTGCCTCGTCTATATACCAGTCATCAGCCTTAGTGCCGGAAAATGCAACATTATCCAATCCGCCTATCGCCCTTATTAAATCCATTGCAGACGTTGCTGCAAGATATACCTTATTAAAAGGCTTATACATAACGTAGATATCCTTGTCAAGCCCCTCAGGGCACGACATATTCTCGGGAACAATAAGATATCTGTCCGTATCTCCAATAGTTATAAGTGTATAACCTCCCTCATAATAGTCAACAGTAAACTGTGTTGCATATTCAAGCGGGAGACTTTCCTCTACCTTCATTTCGCCCCATTTATAGCTATCATTTTGTGTAGTGTCCACCTTAGTACATCCACAAAACAAAAATGAGGCTACAAAGAGCAAAGATAACATCAACAAAAATTTGTATCGTAGTCTTTTTAATCTCATTGCAGCCTCCTATATTATTCAGCGTATTCTTCTATAGTTGCAGAATCAAAATATAAAGTATATTCAATCTCATATGGAGTACTCATAGCTGTCGTATCGGCACTTACAGGCATCTTATAATCAAAGCCTGTTACAGGAATTTCAAATGTTGAAGTCTCCTCTCCATCAAGCGGCAGATATTTTTCTCCATCTACCATCATATAGTCATAATTGCTGCTGCTCCATACGATGGTAGCCACCGCACAGCCATCAGCTACAACTATACTTGCAGGAGATTCTATCGAAGCTCTTCCAGAGCCTCCATCCAATGTTACAGAAACCGTATATGTTCCATCATTAAGACCTAAATCACTGACTGTCTTATATCTTGCCTCCAAAAACGCATCCTCCGGAAGCTTGTCTGTACTGAATACCAGCTGTCTGTCATACCATTTTTCCTTCTTTTTGCTGAATGCCGCACATGAAATGCTCTTATCCAATGCCTCTACCGGAACAGTAAATGTGTGCTCGCCATTATCATTTTCAACATAAGGAATATAGTCACTGTCTGATGCTGCAACAGCCTCCTCACCAGTTCCCATATATACATACAGATAACCGGTTCCACCCATAGTCATAACCGCACTCATCTCTCCGTTTTCTACAGTGAGCCCGCATGAAACTATGTTAAACATAGATGAGCTTGATAAGACATCTATATCATACTCCCCATCCTTTAACTCATCTGCGTAAACAGGAGTAAGATTATCATCTAATACATCTGTAGGTGATGCCATCTCGTCAGCAGAGGCAACCATATCTGATGATGTTGCCACCTCCGTTGTCTCGCTTAACTCTGTAGCCTCCGTTGATACCTCAGTCTTATCCTCTGATTTGCCACAACCGGTGAGCAATACAATCATAAGGCTGTATATAAGAATTGGTTTGATTATTTTCTTCATATTCTGATTTCCTTATCTCAATCTCTTTTTATTTATTTGCAGCATCTATAGCAGCCTGTGCATGCTCAACGAATATATCCTGAATTGCAGGAAGCTCGCCAAGACCATTTACAACACAGATAACTTCATATCCTGCATCCTCAAATGCACTCTTCCATGAGTCATCCTCATCGCCTGCCATATCGTTATTAGCATGGTCACCAGCAACAATCATAAGAGGTCTTAAAACAACTCTCTTGTAATCTCCAGCCTTTACTAAAGCGAGAACATCATCAAGCGAAGGTGTAGCCTCAACTGTACCTACATAGTAGTTATCATAACCCTTCTCTGTAAGTAACTCCTGCATCTTGGCGTAAACCTCGTTTGAATCTGCCTCTGTTCCATGTCCCATGAAGCAGATAGCTGTCTCTCCATCATCATACTCAGCAGTTGCATCCGTTATAGCTGTTATAACCTTATCAAAATCATCATCTGATGTAAGGAGTGGCTCACCGATTGATACACTGTCAAATGCATCTGAGTAATTAGCTATCTCATCTACAAGCTCATTGTACTCAAGACCATTCATAAGGTGTGTTGGCTGTACTACAAGATTCTTTACTCCGTTATCAACAGCACGGTCTAAAGCTTCCTTAACATTATCTATAGCGATATCGTCTCTGCTCTTAACATGGTCGATAATAATCTGGCTTGTAAATCCACGTCTTACTGAATATGTATCTCCAAACTTATCATCGAGCTTATCCTCTATAGCACCAATTGTAAGGCGTCTGCTGTCATTGTAGCTTGTACCGAAGCTTACTACAAGCAGCTCATTATCACCTATCTCATCCTGGTTTCTTACATTATCCAATGCAGCATCTCCTGTATCGTAATTTTCATCATCAGCATCCTCATCAGTTGCAGCATCTAAAACAGTTGCCTCCTCTGTAGCTGCCTCAGTTGTAACCTCAGTTGTTGCCTCGGTAGTTGTGCTATCACTTTCCTTGCCACAGCCTGTAAGCATACCAAGTGCCATAGCTGTACAAAGTAATGTTGTCACTAACTTTCCTCTTCTCATCTCTGTATCCTCCTAAATAATTTAAATGATATATTCAAACCATGAAACAGGCACAGAAAAAAAGACCGTCAGTAAAATCACAAACTGACGGAGTAACGTATACAAGCAGTACAACCAATTACTCGTGGTCTGGATAAAATCCTGTACCAATAACTGGCAGGTTTCCTGGCTTACCAATCAACACAGATATCAACCTTCCCAATGCATATACATCAGTGGCATAATCAGATATCCGCTCCCGGCTTACAGTGACGAGATCGTACAGGATTTGCACCTGTTTCCCTTTTAACCCTTTCTAGTGATATAATAAATATCACCGAAGGGCACCAGCTATTATGATTTGACAGCAGTCATAATAACACACATGTATAAATAATACAACATAAAAATTTCACAGCACCGTATCTACTGAATGTATAAATCCTATATCATCCTGATTTCCCGGCTTAAAATTATATTTTCTCTGCATATCCTGTGCGAGCTTAAGCATATCGGCGTGATTATATATATCGGCAAGATTAAATATAACATCTCCGCTCTGCCTTATACCGAAGAAATCTCCCGGGCCTCTGAGTTTCAAGTCCTCACCCGCAATAAAAAATCCATCATTTGAATTCTCCAAAACCCTGAGTCTCTCCATAGATTCCTCAGACTCCTTACCATTAATGAATATACAGTAAGACTGCTTCTTTCCTCTTCCGACACGGCCTCTTAGCTGATGAAGCTGTGCAAGCCCGAAACGCTCAGCATTCTCCACCATCATTACAGTAGCATTTGGATTATTAATTCCTACCTCAATTACCGTCGTGGAAACTAACACGTCTATATTGCCCTGTATAAATTCCTCCATTATACTGTTTTTCTCGTCCGCCTTCATCTGTCCGTGAAGTATGGAAACCCTGACATCATCAGGCAGATTACTTTTAAGAGTTTCTGCATACTGTGTAACATTAGTAACATCCAATGTGTCACTCTCACATACCATAGGGCATATTACATATACCTGACTTTTTTCTGCTACCTGTCCGGCTATAAACTTATATGCTGTATTGCGATAATTTGTTCCAACCACACAGTTTTTGATTGGCTTTCTTCCCTTAGGGAGCTCCGTTATAGTTGATATATCAAGGTCGGCATACATGATTATTGCAAGGGTTCTAGGTATCGGTGTTGCACTCATCACAAGTACATGAGGGAAGTTACCCTTTTCGGAGAGGCTCTTTCTCTGATTGACACCAAATCTGTGCTGCTCATCAGTAACTACAAGTCCAAGTCTGTCAAAGATAACCTTGTCCTCAATAAGGGCATGCGTTCCGATTATCACATCTATATCTCCCGATTTAAGACCATCATATATTCTTCTCTTATCCTTAAGAGGAGTAGAGCCCACAAGACATTCTGTTTTTATGCCAAATTCACTATACATTCCTGACAGCTCAGCAAAATGCTGCTTGGCAAGCACCTCAGTTGGAACCATAAGAGCACACTGATACCCCTGCTTCGCACAGGCATACATAGCCGAAGCCGCAACAACTGTCTTGCCAGAGCCAACATCTCCCTGAATCAGACGATTCATGACATGGTCGCTTCCCATGTCGGCAAGTATATCCTCGATTGCACTCTGCTGTCCCTTTGTAAGCTTGTACGGAAGCCTGTTCACAAATTCACATACAGCCTTTCCCTGAACAACAACATGCGTATTTAAAGCACTTATATTCTCACTTTTAAGCACTGACATATCATATAAGAACTTATAAAATTCATCAAACGCAAGCCTTTTTATTGCATTTCTTAATACGGTCTCATTCATAGGAAAATGAATATTATCGTATGCCTCAGGCAAAGCCATAAGCTTCGTCTCGTTAAGAACCTCCCAAGGTATGTAATCCTCCATCCTGCATATGAGCTCCCTGACCTCTTTTATAGCCTTTTGAAATGTCTTGTTAGATAGTCCATGAGTCAATGGATATACAGGCTGCATCTCCTGCTTCATTCCCTCATATACCTGTCTTTTATAATATTCAGGCATCTCCATGGTTCTCATACCATTCTTTATCTTGATTGTTCCAACAAAAATATATGTATCGCCCTTTCTGAATACCTTTCTTAAGAATGGGCTGTTAAACCATACAAGCCTTATATTTCCTGTCGAATCCTTCGCTGTTACAGATGTAAGCTTTATGCTTCTAAGCTGCCTCACATCAACATATGATGATATAACTGCCATAACCGCACATCTCTCACCGACCTCTGTCTTATCTATATCTATAGGCTCACCATAGCTTAAATAATTTCTCGGATATGTGTTTAGCAAATCATTTACGGTGTGTATTCCAAGACGTGCAAATGCGGCAGCGGTCTTATCCCCTATTCCTTTAATTGTAGTAATATTGTCCGTCAATTTCATATCCTGTTACTCCTATTATTTCTATATCCCGCCCAAATGCCGTGAACAAGATAATACAGAAAATTCATCACACATATTACAAAAATCACAAGCAACGCATATCCAGCCAGATATCCCGGATTACCCATATATCCAGCCATCCATTCAAGTGGTGAGTCCGGTGATGGCCACATCACAAATAAAAAGTTCACGCCAAAGCTTCTGTCAAACAAATATATAGGAACAGTTATTCCAGCAAGAAATATTACTGAATATAATATTCCTGAAAAATCCGGTATAATCTCACCTTCCTTAAGTGAAAGAAGTGCATATATAACTATTCCACCATGAAACAAAAAAGCCTGTATAGTTATAAAATTCATAGCCGGATATTCCGTCCAGTTAGGAAATAAAAGGGCAAACAATGCCCCCGGCAGACACAGGGTATATATAACCTGCCCCAGCCATTTTGTCTTAAATCTCGCATGTAAAAAGCATAATATACCCGCTATGCTGCACAAATGAAGCGGAAGCTCATACAAAGACATCTTTCCAATCATTGTCACTATAACTATTCTTATAATTATTAAAAAAAGGAGAAAATCTCCGAGAAAACGCAGAAATCTCTCCTTATTATATCTCTTAGCAGTAAGCAATATGACTGCTGCTATGACAATCATAACGATATATGCCACATGGGCAGCTCCGTATAATTTAAATCCACATCCATCAGGTATATCATCACTATATGTAAAAAAATATTCCATAGCAGTCACCACACATACAACAATTAATTATATTCTAACCCTTAGTATGTCCATAAAGCAGCTTTTCACACAGCTTAAGCTTATCGTCCGTCATGGCACTGTTTTCAAATCTTACCGTACCGGCAGTAGTCCTGCTTGTAAGCAAATCCTTCTCGGCAAGCCTTCTCTTAGTCTCCCTCGCTGTTCCGGGGCCTCCCTCAAACAGCTTAATATTATTGCCTAATACCTTGCTTATCTCCTCACTTACAAACGGATAATGCGTACACCCAAGAACAACTGAATCTATCCTCTCTGGTGCAAACGGAGCAAAAAGCTTCCTAAGGAAATTATCAAGCTCCTCTCCATCTGTTATGCCCTTTTCTATATATTCCATAAGTCCCGGACATGGCAGAGGAATTATATGTGCCAAATCAGTATATTTGTCCATAAGATTATGAAATTTATCCTCACGAATAGTCATAGGTGTTGCCATGACAATCACATTAGGATTAGGCTTTTCATATACAGCAGGCTTAAGTGCAGGCTCGATGCCGACAAAAGTATAATCAGGATACTTCTGTCTTAACAGTCTCACAGCAGCGGCAGTTGCGGTGTTACAGGCAACAACAACTGCCTTTGCACCATATTCCATAAAATGTTCAACATGCGAAAATGTGAGGCTTCTGACCTCCTCTAAGGTCTTTGTACCATACGGAGCATTGGCTGAATCTCCAAAATACCAATAATTCTCGTTAGGCATTTCCTTAACTAAGGCACGCAAAACACTTATGCCACCGACTCCCGAATCAAATACGGCAATCGGTGCCTCTCTTTTATCGCTATATTCTATATGTTCCATTATGAAACCTCAATCTTCCCAGTAAATATAAAGAATTACTCTACGGAAATTATATAATAATATATAGGCTGGCCACCATTATATACATCAATCTCATAATCAGGATATTCCTTCTCAAGTATAGCCTTTATATTCTCTGCATCCTGCTCATTAACGTCACTTCCGTAATATATAGACAAAAGCTCAGATGAATCATCAGACATGGAAGAAACAAGCTCCTTTATAACCTCGTTTATATCCACGCCAACTGACTGTATACCGTTGTCATCTATTCCCATATAATCTCCGGTTTTAATCTCCTTGCCATCTACCGATGTATCTCTTACAGCATAGGTAACCTGACCGGATTTAACTGTAGTCATAGCCTCTGTCATGTTATCGCGGTTCTCATCAGCAGATAAGGAGCCCTCAAAACCTATCAAGGCACTAAAGCCCTGAGGAATTGTCTTAGATGGTATAACTACAACATTCTTCTTATCCTCTATATCAGCAGCCTGATTAGCTGCAAGTATAATATTCTTGTTATTAGGGAGCACAAATACAGTCTCGGCATTCACCTTATCTATAGCCGATAAAACGTCCTCTGTGCTTGGATTCATAGTCTGACCACCCTCTATAACGTAATCAACTCCCAAATCCTTAAATATCTGTGCAAGACCATCCCCTGCTGATACAGCGACAAAGCCGTAAGGCTTAGCAGGTGTCTCCATGAGTTTTTCTTTCTCTGCTGCTCTAATCTTATCCTGCTCATGTATAACCTTTTCTCTGTGTTCCTCACGCATATTGTCAATCTTCATACTTGTAAGTGATCCATAAGTAAGGCCCCTCTCAAACGCAAGTCCCGGATGGTTAGTATGAACATGAACCTTTACGATATCATCATCTGACACAACAACCAGAGAATCTCCAATTGATGTGAGATATTCCTTAAACTCACGCTCTATGTCCATATTGTACTCTTTTTCAAGCATAATTATAAACTCTGTACAATAACCATATTTGATGTGTGATGTATCAATATCGGCAGAGCTTATGTTACCGCCTGTTACAGTCTTAGCAGAGCTTTTAGCCTCTGTGTTAGCCGGTATTATGTTGTCAGCCTTTCCAAGCAAACCATCAAATGCACCCTTGAGGAACTCCATAAGTCCCTGTCCGCCTGAATCTACAACTCCGGCTTCCTTAAGCACAGGCAAAAGCTCAGGTGTCATCGCAAGAACCTCATCACCGTACTCAATAACTTCCTTGGCAAGCTCCTCAATAGTAACACCCATATCAGACATCTCAACAGCCTTCTCAGCCATTCCCTTGGCAACTGTTAATATTGTACCTTCCTTAGGCTTCATAACTGCCTTGTAAGCAGTCTCAACAGCACGCACAAATCCGTCTGATAAAACCTTTATATCAATCTCTTTCTTCTCCTTTATCTCCTTACAGAATCCACGAAGAAGCTGTGACAATATAACTCCTGAGTTACCTCTCGCACCTCTCAATGAGCCACTCGATATAGTTTTAGCCAAAACACTTATAGTAGGATTATCAAGTCCTTCAACCTCTCTTGCAGCCGCCATAATCGTAAGTGACATATTAGAGCCTGTGTCTCCGTCAGGTACAGGGAACACATTAAGCTCATTAATATAGTCCTTATTTCTCTCCAAATTATATGCACCGGCAAGAAATGCCTTTTTAAGCATATCCGCATCTATCATCTTTATAGCCACTTGTCTATTCCTCCTACTAATCAATTACTCGTACACCTTCAACATATATATTGATAGTGCATACTTTCATACCTGTCATCTCTTCTATAGAATATTTGACAGTATTGATAAGATTCTCACAAACTGTAGATATACTTACGCCATAAGCTACTATAATATGAAAATCTATTGATATATTGTTGTTATCATCTATGGTTACATTAACACCCTTGCTAATGCTGTCACCCTTAAGCAGCTTGGCAATTCCATCTCGCATACTGATTGTTGCCATTCCTACTATACCAAAGCACTCTAATGCAGCATGTCCGGCATACTGTGCAATAACTTCATTCTCAATAAAAATCTCACCATTTTTATTAGTTAAATTACCACTCATACAATTACCCCCTATCTGTTTCTTTAGATACTATATTATACCAACTTTGAGTAGTTATGCAACATGGAAGTTCATATTTCATAAGCTTTTAGAGCTATTTTATCATATTTTTTTAAATTTATTAAAATTTTCCTTGCATATTATATCGTTTTTTGCTAATATATTCATGTTGTGAGCTTACGGGCTAATATTAACTTGTCAAGGAGGTGCTAACGATGGCAAAGTGTAGTATTTGTGATAAAGGCGCTCATTTCGGTAATAATGTGAGCCATTCTCATAGAAGATCTAACAGAATGTGGAAGTCAAACATCAAGTCAGTTAAGGCAGTAGTTAACGGTACTCCAAAGAAGATTTATGTTTGCACTAACTGTCTTAAGTCAGGCAAGGTTGAGAGAGCTTAATTTTTCCTGATTAAAAAAAAGAGTTGTCATATGACAGCTCTTTTTTTGTGTCTTTTTATATCATTGATAACTGTATTCTCTTCTTCTCAAGGTCTACACCAATTACAGTTACGTCTACTATGTCACCAACTGATACAACCTCAAGCGGATGCTTGATATATCTGTCAGTCATCTTTGATATATGGACAAGTCCATCCTGATGAACTCCTATGTCGACAAACGCGCCAAAGTCTATGACATTTCTTACTGTTCCCTTAAGTGTCATTCCCTCTTTTAAGTCCTTCATCTCAAGTACATCACTTCTCAATATAGGCTTATCTAACTCATCACGGGGATCTCTTCCCGGTTTCTCAAGTTCCTTTAGGATATCTACAAGTGTAGGCTCTCCTATGCTGAGCTCCTTTGCAATTTCTGCTGTATTTTTTACCTTCCTGCTTATGCCCTTCATACCACCGCATTTTAATTCCTGCTCTGTGATATCAAGCTTTTCCATAAGTGCCTTTGTCGCAGCATAGCTCTCCGGATGTACACTTGTTGTATCAAGAATCTCGCTTCCGCCACTTATCCTTAAGAAGCCCGCACACTGCTCATATGCCTTAGGTCCAAGCTTAGGTACCTTGAGCAGCTGCTTACGGTTACTAAATGAACCGTTCTCCTCCCTGTAAGACACAATGTTCTTAGCTATTGTCTTGTTTATTCCTGATACATACTCAAGAAGTGATGCAGATGCTGTATTCAAATCCACTCCTACGCTATTAACGCAATCCTCGACAACCGCTGATAATGCTGTTCCCAAGTTCTTCTGGTTCATATCATGCTGATACTGGCCTACACCTATTGATTTTGGATCTATCTTTACAAGCTCAGCTAAAGGATCCTGTATTCTTCTTGCTATAGATGCCGCACTTCTCTGTCCCACGTCAAAATTAGGGAATTCCTCAGTCGCAAGCTTACTTGCAGAATATACGGAAGCCCCAGCCTCATTTACAATTATGTACTTAACGTCCTCATCTATCTCCTTTAAGAGACTAACTATTACCATCTCTGACTCACGGCTTGCTGTACCGTTTCCAAGTGATATAAGTGTGATATGGTATTTTTTGATAAGCTTTTTAAGAACAGCTTTTGCCTCTTCAACCTTATTCTGTGGTGCTGTAGGGTAGATTACAACTGTATCTAACACCTTGCCTGTCGAGTCAACAACAGCAAGCTTACAGCCCGTTCTAAACGCAGGATCCCATCCAAGAACTGTCTGTCCCGAAACAGGAGGCTGCATGAGGAGCTGATGAAGGTTCTTTCCGAATACATTTATTGCTCCCTCCTCAGCCTGCTCGGTAAGCTCATTTCTTATCTCTCTTTCAATAGATGGAGCTATAAGTCTGTCATAGCTGTCTCTTACTGCCTGCTCTATATATGCTGCACTGTCATGCTCAGGTCTTACTATTGTCTGCTTAAGCAGATAACCTACTATCTCATCATGTGGAGCCTCTATCTTGACATTAAGTATCTTCTCAGCCTCTCCTCTGTTGATTGCAAGTATACGATATCCGACTGCCTTATTAACAGGCTCTTTAAAGTCATAATACATCTCATATACAGACTTCTCATCAGGATTCTTTGCAACTGAGATAAGTGTTCCCTTCTGTCTTGTAAGGTCTCTAATCCTTGTTCTGTAGTCTGCATTATCCGCATATGCCTCTGCTAATATGTCCACAGCACCGGCTATTGCCTCATCCTCGTTGTTTACTTCCTTCTCGGCAGACACATACGCCTTAGCCTCATCAGCTATCTTGTTCTTAGTCATTTGAAGGGAAATTATATTAGCTAAGCCCTCAAGTCCTTTTTCCTTAGCAATTGTAGCTCTTGTTCTTCTCTTAGGTCTGTAAGGACGATATAAATCCTCAACAGCAACCATAGTCATTGCATCCTCTATCTGCTTCTTAAGCTCCTCTGTCAGCTTACCCTGCTCATCTATAGTTGCAAGCACCTGTGTTTTCTTCTCGTCAAGATTTCTAAGATATGTAAGTCTCTCATCAAGATTGCGAAGCTGCTCATCATTAAGAGAGCCTGTAACCTCTTTACGATATCTTGATATAAATGGTATCGTATTTCCGTCGTCAATGAGCTCTATGGTCTTTTCTACCTGCCATATCTTGACATTAAGCTCATCTGCAATAATCTTAGGAATGTTCATTTTATTTACCGCCTTTTCATTTCTTAACAATCATTATGTGGTGTCATCCGACTCCTGTATTATTATAATGATGTTTAAGTGATAACGTCAAGGTGGGAATTAGCTATTATTCCAAAATCCTTCCATCACTAATCTCTATGATTCGCTTACATTGCTTTGCAAGATTCATGTCATGTGTCACAATAATAACTGTTATTCCTCTCTCATTAAGATTGGAAAATATTTTCATTATCTCACTTGAATTTTCGTTATCCAATGCTCCAGTCGGCTCATCTGCAAGTAATATCTTGGGATTGTTTACTATGGCTCTGGCGATTGCAACTCTCTGCTTTTGACCGCCAGACATTTTTCTTACCTGTTTTTTATACATATCACCAATGCCAACCATATCAAGAGTTTCAATTGCCTTTCTGCGTGCATCTTTTACTTTTTTTCTTGAAAAATCAAGAGGTATCATAACATTATTTATTGCACTTATATCTTCTATCAATGCATAATCCTGCATTACAATCCCTATATGCTCATTTCGTATTTGAGCTGCTTTTCTATCGCTTACATGTTTTATAAGCATATCATCCAGATAATATTCGCCACTATCATATCCATCAATACACGCCAATATATGTAATAGAGTAGATTTTCCTGCACCTGATTTGCCCGTTATCGCAACTAACTCTCCTGTATCTATATCAAGTGAAACATCCCTTAATGCATAAAACTCGTTATCTTTTCCCTTATTATATATTTTATTTATGTTATCAAGTTTAATCATCCCAGCTCCTCCTTAACTCATCACTCAGGCTTGTACCCCTGATAAGCATATATGGCATTATTGCAGATATTACAACATATAATGCAAAAGCTAAAAACATTGACACAGCCTGCCACATACCCAAATCTACCATTGTCTTATCAAACCACAAAAATTTCTTATTAAGACATACAACACATATACACAAAATCGTGCCAATAACCGCTGTGTATATACAATCAATTATTGAAATCAAAGCACTTTTGTTCCAGTTCATACCGCATATACCATATATAGTAAAATCACGCATCTGTTTTTTTATTGAAATGGCACATGAAACGGTAGCACTTATAATTGTAAGCACAAATACACAGATAAATATTGGGAGGATAGCAAATATACGTTTTTTTATATTCTCAATACTATTTTCACGCACTACACTTAAATCTTCTTTTGCATTATATGTTGCGTATGTACCTAGCAGTCTCTCATTTTCAATAATTTCTTCAGTAGTAATATCATCAGAATATTTTACAAAACATAAACCACCCATCTGTCTTTCAAGGGAATGATTATCACAAGCAGCCATACATTTGTTAATGTTATCTATACCCATTAAAATTATCGGGTTTTTACCGCCACCAGACTCATAATCATACTCATCTGAATATACGTCACTATAAATGTCCTCATAATCCTCCATCCCATTCATACTGAATTCCGGAAAACCTGTTATTCTTGCTCCATCCTCAAGCACACCTACTATTTTTACTGTCATAGCTTCTTCAGGCTGTAACATATATGTATCATACACCTTTAGGCTGTCCCCCACTTTAAGTCCATACGCATTATATGATACAACTGCTTCTATTACATCATCATTATCCCGAAGCCATCTTCCCTCTGATAGTTCTGGTGTGTATGCTTCTAAAAGCTCCTTATCATAAGCCATGGATTCAAGCTCTATTTCATTTTCATTTGCATCCTTAAATATTGACCACGGATAATAGCAGCCTACAACATCCGCCTTTACAAGTACATCCTCGACCTTATCTGAGCTTTCATATAAAATACCTTCATCATCCTTTATATATTGCAAATTAAATAATATTCCCTTTGAATCAATATACTCTTTATAATTGTCATAATAATTATAGAAATATCCAATTATGGAGCTAATACTTACAACACAAAAAAATACAATTGTAATCTGAAGGATGATTATAATACGCATAAATAAATTTTTTTTAAATTCTCTACCAGCTAACAAAAAATACATATGCACCCTCCTTACCCCTTTAATTGATTAATTATGCTTTTTCTGTAACTAACTGCTATCATACACACACATGTTATGACAGATATAATGGTATATATGGTAAACAGCATTATATATAATGTATTGGAGTATGCTCCCTCCATATAAGGAAAATATCCTCCCAAACGGGGAAGTATTAATTTATTAAATACCACAATTCCTACAATATATAATGGTATTGTATATATCATACACTCAATAAAGCTGATAACATTATTCTTTATCCTGCTCATTCCACACAATCTATATATAGCTATTCTTTTGTTTCTCTTTTCAATTATATATCTGTACAATATTACAAAATTCATTTCAGCTATACATGCTATTAAAATCGCTATCAATATAATTGTTTTATATGTATAATAAGAATCCTTATCTATAGTATCCATCTCAGCAACATATACTTTATCCCCAAATTTCTTAATAAATGTCTCAGAGATTTTGTTATATGTAGTTTTAGTTACACCACGGTCAAATCCAAGATAAACATCAATCATTCTAGTGTCATCAGGTGCAGATTTTATAGGTATCATAGCACCATCGTTAGTCCATAATTGATATCCGGTTATCTCATAATCCTCACCTGATATCAATAAGGTATTTTCATCCTTCTGTATCTTATCTAAAAGCGGTGCACCTCCATCATATTTTGTTCTGTCATAACATACAGCGACGTGACTTCCCAGTCTCTCATCTTCATCGCTCCACCACATTCCACCTGTGAACAGACCATTAGCTTTTATATTATTAATAAACTCGTCTGATATTCCTATATCATTATTTTTTATATTAAAATGAAAATCAAACTTGTTTTCCTCTATATATCCGTGTGCTGCAACAACGGTAAATTTTTCATCAAGCTTGTCCTCGTATCCGGCAATCTCATATATGCATTCCATAAAATCATTTTTATTGATGTATTCTCCGACATCTGTAAGACCTGCATCAAAATAAATATTCATACCGGTTTCACCACCAACATCCTCTTCAATAATAATGTTATAATTCTGATATAAACCATATGAAAAATTAATTATAATTGAAGCAGCCACAACAGTTATCAATGTCATGGCTGCAACAAAACCTGAATTACAGATAAAGGAGTATACATTTTTTATAAGATATTTAACACCATTTTTCATAAAATCCTCCCAAAGTTTTATATTTTACTATCCCATCAGATTCTTAGAATATTTAAACAATGCCGTTTTCTTCATAACAATTATTCCTGCAACAAACGATGCAACGATGAGTACCAGCTCTATTACGATTCCTACCCTTATGTCTATACCATCAGATACATACTCGCTATCACGTAATAACATGGAGTAATTACCTATAAATACCGGATACGTTATATATGCTGACAAAATATCATATACTATGATTACCACATACGCTGTAAGTGAACCAAATATTATAGATAAAAGCATCTGCACCATACATAATGTAAATATCGTGAGTGCCGGAACTGCTATTCCATGCAGTACTAACTGTTTTATCGGCACTGCCTTATATATTCCGATAAACTCACACCATCTTTTGCCCCCATCTGCAAATGGTATATTATTAATCCCTGAATAAATTCCCATCACTGCAATGATTACTACAAAATATGAAACCACACTTAACAGACACCAGATTGTCTTTGATATCCACCACGACAGCTTTGAACGACTTCTCACTATCATCTGTATTCCGTATGCATTTAAATCATCAACTGCATAGCAGCCTATAAGGAATGATGGTATTATCATAAATACAAACCACAAAAATGGTATGTTAAATATTGTATCAGGTGCTATATAGAATCTTGGCATTCCTGAAAAAATATTAAATATAATATCCAGACCTGACCATCCCCTTCTTAAATCCCATGAGACATTCTCTATCGCTATCACACTAGCCAAAATAGTCACAAGAAAAACTGACCATTTTTTTAGCAGACCATTCTTTATATCATATATTATAAATTTACTTAGCTTTCTGCTCATAAACATGTCCCTCCTTAACGAGATAAATCTCATCTGCAAGGTAATCAAGCTCCTCCCTGTCATGACAGGCAACTATTATAATTCTATCCTCCTTAAGTTTAAGCAACGCATCCTTTACAAGGGCAACGCCATCCTCATCAATGGCATTTATCGGTTCATCAAGCAGAATAATATCCGGACCTCCCATTATGGCAGCAGCAACTCCTAGCTTCTGTTTCATTCCCAGAGAATACTTGGAATATCTTCTTTTATCATCCGGATTTAAGCCACAGGCTTCCATAGCCTCCCTTGCCACTCTCTCAGGCTCACTGTCTGTATATGAGGCAAGGAGTTTAAGATTCTCCAATCCACGAACATTACCTATAAATGCAGGATTCTCTATCAATATACCTATACTGTCAGGAAAATCCATGTCTTTATAAAGTTTTTTGTCATCTATATATACGCTTCCGGATGTAGGTTTCATAAGTCCTGCAATAACACGCATAAGCATTGTTTTACCGCTTCCGTTGCTTCCCCTCAGACCATATATACAGCCAGTATGAAATTCTATATTTATATCATCAAGAATTATGTTCTTACCAATTTTCTTAGATACATTTTCAAATTTAATCATGTTGTACCTCCTAATTAAGTATATCTTTTTTTATATGATAAATCATCGCTGCAATCGAAATAATCAGCATTAGAAAAAAAACAATTAATATTGCATATCCATTTGAATCACAAATCATTTGTAATGGATTTATGAATGCAATAGGAACAAATTTTATTGCTGAGGTATTTAATAATATATAATATGCACTCATATTCATAATAAAAGGAAATGTAACGTAAACAAATATATTTTTACATAAATATACAACCGCCATAGACATAACCGCAAATATACCACCATACACAAACGCTATGCCTATATATATTAATATATATAATAACGGTTTTTCAAAGAATATATCCGCAAACAATGATTTATTACCAATTGGTGTTATCATTAAAGTAACTGCTTGAGGATAATTGACTGAATACAATGCAGATGTCCATAAGTTAAACAACAGTGGTATTGAAACACCTAATCCACCACCAATAAACGCTACAATATACTTAGCAAATATATAGTGCTTCTTTTTTATTCGTATACATATATTTTTTATATATCCCGTACGTATTTCAATATAATATGTAACAGAAAATGGTAACACAGCAAAAATTGGTAACAACAAATAATATATTTTATTGTATACTGAAGCTAAGTCCCCTCCTATCCAAAATCTACTTAAGACAAATGGGTAGTGCTTTCCATTTTCATATAATTCTGCTACTTTGTTCATATTGTAAAATTGAGTATATGAAAAAGATAATTCACCCACCATAATAAAAAAAGTAATTAGCATTCCTACCCATAAGAATTTATTTTTATACATTTTATATATTTCATTTTTTATAGCTATCCCCATAATTATCACCCCCATATACGTTAATCTCTATATAACATCCATACATTTTAGCCATAGAATCAACTGTTTCTTTACTATCCTCAAACGATAATATTTTGTAATATAATTTGCCCTTATCAACATCTTCAATATAAACATCTTCGACCTTTGTACATTCTATACTCTCTCCAGGCTGTAACGTAATAAAGAATATCCTGTTTTCATCCTGCGTGTCATTATTATATATACTTGAATACAATAACTCACCACAAATTTCATTGTAAGAAGTAGTAGAATTACTTATACAGCTATCAGATAAATTAACAGTTATAGGTTTATCAGATATATTCTTCATATTTACCATATATTTTATATAACATATTTCATCATTAGGACTATATCCGTTATATAAAGACGTGAATTTCCCCTCGTCAAACAGTTCTTGAATTTCATCATAATCGTAAATTATATCTATATTATTTATTTCATACTCTATGCCACCAACATTTACAATTGAATCACAAGAATATACATTGCTTATTGCCTGCATATCTACTATCTCATTATCTACTGATTCTATTTCATCTTCAGATAATTGATTATTATTTTCTGTAATCTCTACTTCATAGTTATCGTCTAAATTAGTTGATATTTCATTATCAATATTTATTTTACCTTCTTCTATATTATCAACAATTATAACCTGCTTTTGTGGGTATATAGATAAAAAATATTCATACTTTAATCCATATAAATTATCCCACTGCTTACTTGAGAATCCATTTTCATATAGGAAATACGGAACAATATAATCATAGCTTTCACCTGTTTCTATATCAGAAATTTCTTTCCAATCATCATTAATCATTTGAGCAATCATCATATCTGCACTAATAATTGCTGCACCGCTTATTAATGAAAAATCATATATACCACATTCTGCCGAATTATTCTTTTCTTCTAATTTCTCAACATGTATTGTTAATTCAATAATTTTTGATTCCATGGAATCTTCAACTATATACTTTTTATACTTAGTGTATCCAGAACCCAAATGCTCATAATAATCTTCATCATCCCATAAAATTGCCCTTGTTACAGATATACTATACCCATTATATATTATTGGTTGTCCCATTTTTACAGTTACTTCAGGTATATCACAGTATTTTTCCATCAAATATCGTTGTCTAAAAAATACTATTACAATCATTACTACAATAAACAAACTTATAGTAATTATAATTTTTTTATTAAATATCTTCATTTTCCCTCCAATATTATTAGTCACATTAACAATAAAAATATATTCAATAATTCAATTGCAATATAAGCGGATGACAGTTTAAATAACTTAAACTGCCATCCGTACTAGCTATTATTATGGCAATATTGTATACGTTCCTGAAGAATCTACACTCCACCATCCACTTGCTGTTCCACTACCTTCATATCCTCTAACTCCAAATGTTCCATATGCATTAATACCATATGTCTCACGAACAAGATTTCTAACCGAATATTTGCCAGTTCCATTTAATACCTTTACACCATAAACTGTATTACATACATGCATATCAGATATTGTTTTTCCCGTACCCCCATATGTTTGCACATACATCTTTGTTGGTCCTCCTGTTGATGACCAGTACACATACATAGGAGTAGTGTTCTGTTTTTGTCTTGGTGCAGCCAAATGATATGTAGAGCTTGATGCATAAATATTATATCCCCATCCTATGTCTGTAGTATTTGCCGCCCTGCTGGAAATACCGGTTACACTCATAATTGCAACAAGCATAAGTGCAGCTAACATTCCACTAAATATTTTGCTACCAAATTTCTGTTTTTCTTTCTTCATATTAAATTCCCCCTATCTTTCTAAAAATATATTACTGTACCTCGTTTAATATCTGTGTTATTATATTTTAAGTGCCATAACTAAGCACTGTACATTTACGGCTTTCTATCGTCATGTTTCCTAGACATTGTGCTCCGATAGAAAGCCACCTTTGTCTGGTGGTCCATCCCCCATATTTCATCCCCCTGTAGTATTATTTAATAAAACTAAGCCCCAACAGCTACTATATCTAATATAGTAACACATATGACATTTGTTTACAACAAGTGTACACTTTTTCCGTCTAAACAATGTTTTTCACTACAAAAGTATATTTTCACGCACGAAAAATAATCATTTCTATCTCTTTATACTTTTATATCTGAAAACACCATATAAAAAGCAGTATGTAACAACATAAAATATAACGGAAATCCATATATTGAAACCTTCTTCACATATCAGCTTACACCTTGCCATCATCCCCCACGAAAATGGATTGTATCTTGTGATATGCGGCTTATATATACTAACCACTTCAAAAAATATGAAAATACATATAAATATATTATAATTTGATTTATTTGAAAGACAGAATACACATATAGCCTTCCATGTATAATTAAAGGCTATTAACAAAATCATGCAAAACCCTACAATCAGGTTTCCCCTATAAAATAAAGCACCATTCAAGAAAGCTATAGAAAAACAGACAATTAATATACTTGATAAGGATTTTATAAACCACTTCAAATATGAGCCATATTTAACTATCACACCGCTATACAACTGGTTTTTATAATAAGACACAAAAACTATAATGGCTGCGTAAAATAATCCAACTACAAACAGCCACTTTATTATATCTATCATCATGTAATCCCAATATTTAAAACCTACTCCCATAAAAAAGGATGAACTTTTAGTTATACTATCCGGCATTTACTATACATCCCCTATCCAATTCAATTACATGGTCACATAGTATATCTATATCCTCCTGAATATGTGATGATATAATAATTGTATGTCCTTTATCACTTTCCTCCTTAAGATATCCTCTAAGCCAGTTTACCATCTCCTTATCAAGACCGTTCATAGGCTCATCAAGAATAATCAACTCAGGATTTTCCATTATTGCCTGCGCAATAGACAATCTCTGTTTCATTCCCAAAGAATAATTCATAACCCATTTTTTTGAGTCAGGATTAAGTCCCACCATTTCCATTGTTGAACGTATCTCAGCTTTATCTATCTTCTTATTGATATCTGCAAGAAATTTCAGGTTTTTAAAACCGGAAGCAAACTGCATAAAAGCCGGCTGTTCAATGATGGCACCTAAATTTTCAGGAAAATCAATATCCTTTCCTATTATTTTCTCGTCTATCACTATATGTCCGCTTGTAGGAGCAGCCAATCCACATATTATCTTCATTAAAACGCTCTTACCTGAGCCATTTCTTCCTACTATACCAAATATTTCTCCTGCATTTACACAGAAGCTTACATCATCCAATACCTTTTCTTTTTTATATACTTTACTGATATTTTTTACTTCTATCTTTGGCATATCTTTTTCCTCCCCAAAATCACAATCAATAATACGCTAACACAAAATAACAGCCACGATATGGTCTGGTGCATCTGCATATATGTACCATAACAGCCCATTTTCATATTTGATATTTTTGCTGTTTCAAATAAATCAATATATTTAAAAATTTTGCCAGTTAAACTGTTACCATGTAAAAATACATATTGCATTATTATCTCAGGTATATATTTTATAAATAATATAATCAAAACCCCATAACCGGCTTTTCGTTTTGTGTTAAAAGCAAACACTACCAGTCCACAAAAAACAGCTAATATTGTATTACATATGAAAGTTGTCACTAAAGCACCAGATATCGTCCCATACAACACCCAGCCCGTCATATTCTGAACAGAGGCTATATGCTCTGTAAATTTATTTTCAATAGGCGACATTGCTATCAAAAAGTCAGTATTCCATTTATGTGAAAAATCAGGTACTAACAGGAACGAAAACGCAAGCGTCATAATTGAATAAAGTATAATCACACTTATCAATGATACCATCTCATATACCATCCATTTTTTCCATCCAAGTCTTACAATCAAATTATCTTTTTTGTCTACTATAGGGTACTGCATGGCAAGGATTATGCAAAAAATATAAAATATAATTCCCGATTCTGAATTCATAAAAAGCAAATATGCCTCATACCCACTTATATCCGATATGTATCTTAGAGAACCTATCGAAAATGTCATAAATGCAAATAATAAAACTGCCGATAATACAAATACCCCAGAAAAAATTCTATTCACAATATACCTAAGCATATCTATATCTTCTCCTATAATTTAATGATATCACCACAGAACCAACTAATATAAAAATACCTTGCACAATAATCTCATATATCAATCCCCCACACGAAGAATTCATCATAGTACCAGAAAAAATCTGCCATGTAAGAGGATTGACATAATATAGCTCATTAAATGGATAACATACAAATATCAACAGTTTCTCAATGAGAAATGGAACTACAATCAATATATACTTATTTTTTGTGTACATACTTGCCATAAAAGCTATAACTGTCCATGAAATAGTTGTCATTGAGAATATTACAATTATAAGCAATAGGCTGAGCCACGGAAGATTTTTCTCTATTAATGTCCAATATACGCTTCCATCAAACAAACCCTTATCAGCCATTTTTTCATTTGGCAATACTATTCTAAAGCCAACTACATATAAAAATAGCACATACAACACACTGCTGAAAAAAACAGAATAAATGCCGGATACAACTGATGAGATAATTTTAGCTGTAACATATCTATTTCTTCTTGTTCTTATCATTATTATGCCACCATAACCTGATGCATTTTCATTTATTAATCCATTTACAACGGGAAGAATACAGATTATAGGTAATATAATTGTTATTATACCTGAATATATAGAAGTCATGAACATATTAAGCAAAGTCGGAGTATATATTCCTTTTAGATAATCAATCAAATAATTCCACGCACCACATATATGGCAGACAAACATAATTATAATTGAAATAATCATCTCTGTGCAAAATAATGTTTTCTTTAATTCCGCCCTAATCATATGTCCCCTCCACTAAAATATAAAACATCCATATTCTATATCAATATACAGCTCGCCATAGTTTTCTATAGTAAATGCAATTACCGGAATATAATATGTAGCATCATCTGTAGATTTCATAATATATTCATACTTATAATCCGATATTTTACATTCCCTGGTATCTAAAAATGACTCCTTAATTCCTGTATTAAGTATGTATTCCTGTAAAATTTGATATAGTTTTTCAGATGTTAAAGGCTTATCCACCTCTTTTATAATATGTACATCATCTGGTAATCCTGATACTACTTGTGCATATTCATAGTCCCCTGCTATTCCAGATACACATAATGACATATTATCAGGAGCTTTTTCAATAGTCTTTGTACATATAAACTGTACTTCTTCGGTATGCTTATCCCCATATGAAGCGTTACCAGCACATCCAGACAATAATGTACATATAAGCAATATTAAAAATAAGTATATTGATTTACTGTTGATATTCATAATCCCCTCTCTGAATACATATTACGGTGTCCAACTATATATATCTAATATAGTAGCACATATGACATTTGTTTACAACAAATATACACTTTTTTGTCATAACAATGTTTTTCACTACAAAAGTATATTTTCACGCACGAAAAAAAGACATTTTATGTTTTATATAACCCTAAAATGTCCATTATAATAATATGTTATCAGTATAACATATATCAACCAGCTACATTACGTCCATACCGTTTTGTTCGCTCTCCCTGTAATGCTCCATATACAGAGGATCTTTTCGCATTTCAACCATCTGCTTAAATGCATGCAGAACCATTCTCTCTTTAGAACATTCAGCCGTATTTTTGCCCATATCATGGAATAAATTATACTTGGTCATCTGGTTAAAATATACATCAAGCAAGGATAGCTCACCACATTTGACATTGCCGAGCAGCGTCCTGTTCACCACAAAATAATTAAATTCATTAAGAAGCTCCTCATCCTCAAGCATACTCTGCCATAAATTCACAGCGTACTCCTCAGTTTCTCCGACAAGAACAGCAAGTGCCTTCAGATTCTCAAAGGATTTAATTTTTCCAGCATTATATAATATTAGTGACATATAAAACACGACCTTTCAATTATAGCATTATCAATTATCTATATTCTCTTTCTTCCACATTTTACGCGAATATTCCCATTTTATTACAGATATTCCTATTATTATTATATATCCACATATACTCATCCAATCAGGGAACTGACCTAGAAACAACAATCCCCATATTGCAGAAAACACCACATTAGAGAAGTCATATACAGAAATCTCTCTTGCTGGTGCATATGAATACGCTTTTGTTATAAATATCTGTCCCCCCGCTGCGGCTACGCCTGTCAATATAAGAAAAAAGCACTGCTTAGCTGACATATATGAGTAATCAAATAATAAATACGGCAACGTTACTATAGTTGAAAATGCAGAGAAAAACAACACAATAATCATGCTGTTTTCACCTCGCTTGCCTAATTTTCTTACAAAGGTATAGGCAAATCCTGCTCCACATCCGCCAAGTACACCGATTAACGCGGGGATTGTTCCTGCAGTAAATGTTGGCTTGACAACGAGTAATGCACCACAAAATGCTATACATATAGCCATCCATTCAAATCTGTTTGCAACTTCCTTTAATACGAACACAGAAAATATAATTGCAAAAAACGGTGACAATTTATTCAATATTGAGGCATCAGATATCGGTATATGGTCTATGGCATAAAAATTACATATAAGACCAAGTGTACCGCCAATCGCTCTTGCAAACAAATATTTAAGATTTCCTTTTCCAATCTTAAGTGGATATTTTTCTCTTATAAGCACCGCTATAGCGATAACCATGGCTACAACATTTCTAAAAAAGCATTTTTGCATAGTCGGAATATCACCTGATAATCTTATAAAAAGGCTCATAAGTGAAAAGCAAAATGCAGATGCTATAATACAGATAATACCCATCATATTGCTATTTAATTTTGTTTCCTGCTTCGACTGGGTATGCTGCATATTTTATTCATTCTCCAATATATCAAGAACGTCAGCAGGCTTTTTCGCAAATACCCTTGCACCCTCAGACTCCAAAAAATCTCTGTCTCTAAAGCCCCACTCAACAATAATACTGTCAATTCCGGCATTCATGGCTGTTGCAACATCGACCTCAGAATCACCTACATATACGGAATCCTTTTTATCGATATGAAGCTCCTCTAACACGCTGTACACTGAATCCGGAGCAGGTTTTTTAGCTATCCCCTGTCGCTCACCTACAGACACATCAAATAAGCCATTAAAGAACTTCTCAACAAGCTCCTGAACCGCAAAATCTAATTTATTTGATACTACAGCAGTGAGATAGCCTCTGCTGCGAAGCTCTCCTATAAGCTCTATTATGCCATCATAAGGCTTAGTTAAATCCATACAGTGGTCCTTATAATATATATTAAAATCTGAAAATACCTTTTCAATGCTCTCCGAGGTTGTATTCTCAGGAACGCCACGCTCAATCAGCTTGTGTATTCCATTTCCCAAAAATCTTCTTACCTCATCAAGGCTTCTGCCCGGATAATTATTTTCAGCAAGAGCATGGTTAAGGCAATTTTTTAAGTCCTCCAATGTATTCAGTATAGTTCCATCCATATCAAATATTACAAGCTTGTATCTCATAATGAGCCTCCGTTATTTATATTTAATTTATATTTAATGTATATTTTTCGCATTTATTCTACCACAACTAATATCATTGTCAATTATAATATACCCCGTTGCACAAAAAGAACTGCCCAAAACAAGGCAGTCCTGATTATAATATTATATGTTGTTTGTTATGCCATTCCACCAAGTGTTCTTCCGGCATCCTTACATGCCTCTATATCATCATCACCCGGTGTATTATTTGCAATGATACCCTCACCGTTAAGCACAATAGCACCATCAGCAACAATACGACCTTCCCAATCCTGCATCCATTCTCCGCTTCCCCAGCCATAAGAACCAAATAACAAAACTGTCTTTCCTGATATAACGCCATCTAACTCGCACATAAGTGGCTCCATCGTTGACTCCTCAAGCTGCTCAGCTCCCATTGAAGGACATCCAAGTGCAACTACCTTTGCATCTGCTATCATATCTGCACTTGCGATATCAGCAGTAACAAGCTCTGCCTCAGCTCCAGTCTCCTTAATACCCTCAGCTATAGCAGAAGCCATCATAGCTGTGTTACCTGTGCCGCTCCAATAAATTACGCTTACTTTACTCATCTCTTTACCTCTTTCTTTTATATTATAGTCAATTGCTAAATATATATTTTGCAATTATATTAGATACAACATATTTCCCTGATGGATTTACCCTGCAAAACCTCATTTACAGATAATTCCCTCTCATTATCAAACTGCTCAAAAAGCTTTAATTTAACCTTTTCGTTGTGGTATACCTTCCAATAACCGGTTGCCAAAAACTTTTCGCCCTTATTAATCATAAATCCTCTGATATCCTCAACCGGATATTCAAGAAAAGCTCCTATTTCATGTGGAAACTCCTCTCCGGCACAAAATGCTTTGCATCTTATAGAGAGCCTCACAAGCATACCTGACAGACTATCAGTATCATATTCGTATTCCTTCAAAAATGCTTTTACATCATGTCTTTTCAGATATCTAAGCAAAGCTTCTTTTCTGTATAAATATATAATGAATTTGTCATCCCTCGCCTTTAACAGATAGTAGGATATACCTGTGCCTCTTACCAGACGTTTAATAATATTAAATTCCTTAAGAGAAACCGTCATTATATTGGCAGCCTTGCTCCCCTTCAATAATGGCGCACAGTTTACTGCAAGAAGCAGCTTAACACTTCGCTCTGTATCATTTGACTCTCTTATACGGATAAGCTCCTGTACCGGCATACATTTTCCTCCACAATGCACAAGTTAGTTATTGCTAACCTGTGTTTTATTATAAAACCCTCCCCTTCCGAGGAGGGATTATGTATCTATTACATATTATTTTACATTAAATGCTTTTATACCAGGATATACTGCACTATCTCCAAGCTCCTCCTCAATACGGAGTAACTGATTGTATTTTGCAACACGCTCACTACGGCTAGGAGCACCAGTCTTAATCTGGCATGTATTAAGTGCAACAGCAAGGTCTGCTATAGTTGTATCTGCTGTCTCACCTGAACGATGAGATGATATTGCTGTATAGCCAGCCTTGTGCGCCATCTTTATTGCCTCAAGTGTCTCTGAGATAGAACCAATCTGATTAAGCTTGATAAGTATTGAATTAGCACATCCAAGCTCAATACCCTTAGAAAGTCTCTCTGTATTAGTAACGAAGAGGTCATCACCTACGAGCTGTACCTTATCTCCAAGCTCCTTGGTAAGCTTCTTCCAGCCTTCCCAATCCTCCTCATCAAGTGCATCCTCGATAGAAATGATAGGATACTTCTCAACAAGAGATTTCCAATGCTCGATAAGCTGCTCTGATGTATATACTGTACCAGCCTTAGGGAGCTTGTACTCTCCAACCTTACCTGTTTTCCACTCAGATGAAGCAGCGTCCATGGCAATCATGAAATCCCTGCCAGGCTCATAGCCGGCCTTCTTAACAGCCTCAAGAATTGTCTCGATAGCCTCCTCATCAGACTTAAGTGCTGGTGCAAATCCACCCTCATCACCAACAGATGTTGCAAGACCTCTGTCCTTTAATATAGCTGCAAGGTTATGGAATACCTCTGCACACCATCTTAAGCACTCCTTAAATGATGGAGCTCCAACAGGCATAATCATGAACTCCTGTACATCGAGTCCTGATGAAAGAGCATGGCATCCACCATTGACAATGTTCATCATTGGTACAGGAAGTCTGTTACCTGATATTCCACCAAGGAACCTGTACAAAGGAATATCAAGTGCTGTAGCTGCTGCTCTTGCTGCAGCGATAGAAACTGCAAGTATAGCATTTGCACCAAGCTTTGACTTGTCCTTTGTTCCATCAGCATCAATCATAGCCTTATCAACTGCATATATATCAGATGCATCTAATCCAACTATTGCCTCTGCAATAACAGTGTTGATATTATCAACTGCCTTAGATACACCCTTTCCAAGATATCGTGACTTATCTCCATCACGAAGTTCTAATGCTTCAAACTCACCTGTAGATGCACCACTTGGAGCTGTGCCTCTTCCTACTGTTCCATCTATCAGAGTTACCTCTGCCTCAACTGTAGGATTTCCTCTTGAATCCAAGATTTCTCTACCGATGACTTTCTCAATTTCCAAATAACACATAATATTATATCTCCTTTCGATATAGGAGCACCCACCGGAAGAGGCTCATCTTCCGGTCATCAATGTAACGGCCTGCTACATTGATAAGGAGCTCGCATGATTTATTCACAGTAGTTAGTTATTGCTAACCATCAGTAGAATATCATAACGAAATGCAAAACACAATATGAGTTAGTGATAAAAATTATCTTTTTATGCAGATATATTTATAATATAAAGATATCAGTAGAATTATAATTCCAAAACGCCAATTGGGTTAATACCAACCAGCATTCTCAATCCATTTATTGTATTTATATAAAAATTCCTGATATATAAAATATTGCTCTAAGCTATCACTTTCTCATCCAGAGCTTTGACTTCTTCTACTGTCAGTACTGCTGTTTCTGCAATCTCTTCATATGAAAGTTTTCCTAACTTCAATAATCGCTGTGCCATTGCTATCCTTTCTTCTCTCGCAGTCTCATTTCTCATATCTTCCATTACTCTACACATAGTCGCAACTCCTTTCTCGTCTTCTTTAAAATATCGAACACGCTCTGCCAATATTTTGTAAATCATATCTTTAGGATCGGTGCAATAAAAATCATGCATCAGTTTTCCTAATGCTGACGCATCTTTTATTTGTGAATTCACATATATAATATGCGATTCATCACCAAATAATTCGCCAGTTTCTTTAACCGTTCTATCAATATGGTAGATTGGTAATCCTGCTTTCATTATATCATTTTCTGTAATAAATATAACATAAGATTCACTCAAATTTTCATATTTTTCACCCGGCTCGGTGAGATTTGCATCAATAAGACTACTGTTATATCTTGCTCTTTTCACTCCGGCACCCTTATCATTTCTCTGAATTTCAATATTGTAAACTCTTTCTTCTACGTCAACTGCCAATATATCCAGTCTTACTGAACGCCCTTGTAGATTCTTGATATCATGCTGTCCGTGGACAGTAATTACCTTTAAATCGGTTCTGTTCAAAATAATCTGAAGCAAGAATTCAGTACATTCTTTATCCTCAAATACTTTACTCATAAAGTCATCATCTAGTAATCGAAAGCCTCGAATACGCTGTAAATCTTCTTCATGTTTCCGCTCAAAATCTAACTCTTTTACATTCTTTTCTGCCACGTCATCACCTCTTTCTTTATTGTTCTTCCCCATTGATTTATAACAGATTAACATAGTTTGTACTTCTTTACAAGTTAAATGATTAATCATCCATGACATCATACGATAAGTTTCAATTTACTCCACAACATGCAAAAAACCTTGAATTGTCCCATTTTAATAGGAAATTCAAGGTTTTCATCGATTTACACTATCAATTTAACGTTCAAATTCACTTGTGAACTGTTCGATTATGCGTTCATCTGAGCTGCAACTTCTGCTGCAAAATCCTCATTCTTCTTCTCAAGACCTTCACCAGTCTCAAAACGAACGAACTTCTTAAGCTCAAGCTTGCAACCATTTGCCTTAGCAACTGATGCTACATACTGAGCAACGTTCTCCTTATTCTCAGCCTTAACATACTCCTGCTCTAAGAGGCAAACCTCCTTAAGCTCCTTGTTAAGACGTCCCTGTACCATCTTCTCAATGATATTGTCAGGCTTGTTAGCATTCTTAGGATCGTTCTTAGCCTGTGCTACGAGAATCTCAAGCTCATGAGCCTTGTACTCCTCAGAAACCTCTGAAGTAGAAACGTACTTAGGATTCATAGCTGCAACCTGCATAGCTACGTTCTTGAGGCACTCCTCAACAACATCAGCAGAAGCATCTGTATCTGCCTCAACAAGAACACCAATCTTACCACCTGCATGAATATATGATACAACCTGACCTGTTGTCTCGATTCTCTCGAATCTTCTGATATTCATGTTCTCACCAATCTTAGCAATCATAGCTGCGTGCTTCTCAGCAACAGTCATAGAAGGATCAGCAGCCCACTTCTCGTCCTTTAATGCCTCAACATCTGCTGCATTACTTGAAACTATCTGGTCTAATACTTCCTTAACATATCCCTGGAATACATCATTCTTAGCAACGAAATCTGTCTCAGCATTTACCTCAACGATAGCTGCCTTCTTGCCATCATTGATAACTGTAGTCATAACGATTCCTTCTGCTGCTATTCTTCCTGCCTTCTTCTGAGCAGTAGCAAGTCCCTTCTCACGAAGAAACTCCATAGCCTTATCAAAATCACCGTCTGTAGCTGTAAGAGCCTTCTTACAATCCATCATACCGGCACCTGACATCTCTCTTAACTCTTTTACCATACTAGCTGTAATAGCTGCCATATAATTAATCCTCCTACTCTTCTGATTCCTCAGCATCTGCTGCAGCAGACTCAGCCTCTTCTGCTGAAACAACATCGGCACCCTGATTAGCCTCGATAACAGCATCTGCCATCTTAGCTACGATAAGCTTAACTGCTCTTATAGCATCATCATTACCTGGGATAACATAATCAAGCTCTTCTGGATCACAGTTAGTATCTGCAATACCTACAAGTGGAATTCCAAGTGTATGTGCTTCCTGTACGCAGTTTCTCTCCTTGCGAGGATCTACGATAAAGATCATGTCTGGGATTTCCTTCATATCCTTGATACCGCCAAGGTTCTTCTGAAGCTTGTCCATCTCCTTCTTGATCTCGATAACTTCTTTCTTAGGAAGAAGGTCAAATGTTCCATCTGCCTCCATAGCCTCATACTTAGCAAGCTTAGCAATTCTTGTCTGAATTGTCTTGAAGTTTGTAAGCATACCGCCTAACCATCTCTGGTTAACATAATACATACCACATCTCTCAGCCTCTGACTTGATTGAATCCTGAGCCTGCTTCTTAGTACCTACGAAAAGAACCTTTCCGCCCTGTGCAACGCAGTCAAGAACTGCCTTGTAAGCCTCGTCAACCTTACCTACTGACTTTTGAAGGTCGATGATGTAGATTCCGTTACGCTCAGTATAAATATACTCAGCCATCTTAGGGTTCCATCTTCTTGTCTGATGTCCAAAGTGAACACCTGCCTCGAGTAACTGCTTCATTGAAATAACGCTCATAATATACCTCCTGGTTTTTCTCTTCTGAGGGCTTCATATAATACAACATAAATATTTATCGTACTATCTGGCAAAAACCATCGCGTCTATGGCACCATTTTGCCGATCCACCCACATGTTTTTTCACACAAAGTCGATTATAACACAAAAAAAAAGTGCAATCAAGCACTTTTTTCTTAAATAAAGACATTTCTACAGTTTCATATTTACTGCTTTGTACAGAGTATAGTTGCCATCTCCTCGTATGTCATATTGCTGTTAATCTCAAATGTTCCTATCTCTATTCTAGTTGAATAACCATTTCTGTTAAGATAACTGTCAAAATCAGATGCACTTTCTATCATTCCTGCATCCTCAAGAAGCTGTGCAACCTGCTGTGAGCCCATTCCTCCAACTACAGTTATCTCCGCTGTCTGGTATTCAGCGTCCTTTTTATCCTCTGTAGTTTTTGCACTCTCTGTTGTTGCCCTTGTTGTAGCCTCTGTTACTTTCTCTGTTGTAACTTCTGTGGTGTTCTCCGTTGTAGGAGCTTCTGTTGTAGGAGCCTCTGTAGTCACCTCTTCAGTTGTGTTTTTTACATTATCAGCATCCCCTGAGGTTGCAATATCACTCTCATATACCATTCCAAGGTTCTTTGCCCTGCTTATAATCTCCTCATCAGTAAGCTTATAACTGCCCGATGTGAGATATGCAGCCAACATGATAATTGCACCAAATATTATACCTATGCCAAGTCCTCTTAAAAAGTATTTTAATTTCATGATTTTGATTCTCCCTGATACAAGTCTACTACAAGCTTTACCTCTCCGACACCAAGTCCAAGGTGCTTGGCAATCTCAAGTATACTAAGTCCGGATTTATGCATCTCAAGAATTACATCTCTGCTGCTATCAATCTCTTTGACTTCTTCAGCCTGCTCCTCTTCTGCAATATTCTCATCAATTTCCTTAATTGCTTCTTCTAACTGCTCATCCTCAGAAGCCTCTACATGCTCAACAGGAATATGATTAGCCTGAACATAAGCCTCTATATCCTTACGATAATCATCAACCATAGTTGCAGTTGTCATTATCTCTTTCTGCTTGTCAGACAGCATACTATACAAGAACATAACCTCATTGTGATTACGCTCTATCTCCTCATTAACAGTAACTGCATAATCGCCAAGAGCAAGTGTTTTCTGGTTAACAATCTCAGAAAGCTTACCTTCTATGTCTGACATCTTATCATTTACATGCTCATCCATATAATCATTTATCAGCTTATCAATCTTCTCCTTCTGCTCATCTGTAAGCTTCTTTGGCAGCTTGATTGAAACCTCGCTATCTTCACTTTCTCCCTCCTTATCCAGCTTAGTTGAAAATGCAAAGCTGGCAAATATAAATATAAGACCTAAAATAATTAGTACAATAACTACTGCTGACATAATTTTCTCCTATCGTATCTCATTATATTTGTATATCAAAATTAACTCTGTTAATATCATGCTTGTCTTTTTCTTCATTCTTCACATCTTTTTTCTTCTTGTTGGTGTACAAATTTGTGTATTTGTTCTTGCCTTCTTCCTTAGCATCATGCTTCTGCTGATAAAATACAGCTTCATCTTTCTTAATAACAGTCTCTCTAACCTGTCGTTCTTCCTCATGAACCTGTTTTACTGCAGACTGGTTAGCTATGGACGCCTGGGCATCCATATTGTGCTGCACCGCCGCTATTGGAACTGAATTCTGTGTTGCAATTATCGGTGATATCATATCATCATCCCTCTTTTCGTGTAAAGTAAAGCCTTAAAATGAGGTTGGTCTTATATCTCCATCCACAATCTTATACAGGCTGTGTACATCCTTATCCTTCACTACATAATATCGATTAGATATATTAATATTTACTCCTCGATATGTATTGCCTAACACCTTTACAAATCCATTTCTTCCCTTATCCAAAATAGTCTTAATACTTTTAAGTCTCTCATTCTTTTCTGACTTGTCTGCATTTAACTCAGCCAGCCTTGCATTATACTCCTTAATCTGCTTAATGTTAGCCGGTGTCAGCTTAGCTCCCTGCTTAAGCTTTTCTTTATACACATTAAGATATGAGTTTATCTCATCAGCAGAATTATTTATATCCTTAACCTCACTGATAAGACCTTTCATCTCCTCATATAGCTCAGGTTTTACGCCAACCTTAATTAAGGTCTGTGTCTCCATCTTATTGCCTATGGTATTGACTTCAACTGAAGTCTCGCAATATATCTCACCGCCTACGATAAAGCCCTTACGTCCACTTACGACTATCTTGCCACCAGATACTATTCTGCTCTGCAATATAGAACCTGCAATCACATTGCCGCCAACCTTGACGTTAGCACTTTCTATAAACTGGGCACATATATCACCACCTGCAGTAATTACACCTTTATTCATGCCCTGAACGCCTCTTTTAATGACCACGTTGCCACCTGCAATAAGAGTTGCACCCTCAACTACACCATTGACCTGTATATCACCCTTGGCTTTAACTGTAAATCCCGTCTTAACTGTTCCGGGAATCATTACATTGCCTTCATATTCAATATCACCGGTTGATGCATCCACATCTGCCGCCACATTATATGTGTCAGCCACAAATACCGTATCATCAGTAAATGTTACATTGCCATCTACCTCGCTTGTAATCTGACATCCATCTTCTGACAGCTTAATGTTCCGCCCGTATTTAAGCCTTTTTACATTGGGCTTATTCTGTGCAACCACCTGACCATACACGTCTTTTCCAGGTGCTCCAACACTGTGAGGTGTCATAACTGCAAGTACATCACCCTTGTGTACAGGCGAAAACAGATTTAACTCATGGAAGTTAACACTTCCATCATCAAGCACCTTTGGTCTTGCTAATGGTCTTGTATTAAAATTATACTTAATTATTGTGTCAGTTGCCATAACCGGCTTTGTACCACGGGCGACCGGAATATTTAAGCAATACTGTCTTGCCATAATAAAGACATCTATTACCTTCTCTGATATGCCGTAAATTATTTTATCACGTTCAAGCTCTGCTAGTATCTCACGCTTTGTCATCAGCTTTCCACCAGAAGATGGTGGATAAAATCTGATATATACAGTCATTTTATCTTTAGAGACATAAACAACTGCACTCTCATCAAATGGCATCATTGATACATCACTTATCTTAACTTTGACAGGCTCATCTGAAAGTTTTTCAAAAGCAGCTTTTATATCATCAGCCGAATATCCGGTGCAGCCTTTTTTATCAAGGAACATAAATATTTCCCTTATATCCAGTTTAGCACCATCTCCCACCGCCGGATATATAATTATATATGTACCATTTTCTTTTATTTCTATACGGAAAAATGAGTTTTTATATTTCACTATTCATCCTCTTTCTATCCCATAAAAAGTACAAAATCTTCATTTAAAAAGCCTTTAAGTTTTTTTAATGCCTTGGAGTGAAGCTGAGAAACTCTCGACTCTGACACCTCCATGACACGACTTATCTCCTTTAAAGTTAATTCCTCAAAGTAGTAAAGCAATACAACCTTATGTTCCTTTTCAGTAAGTGATTCCATTGCCTCACCGAGTGCTCTCTTTAACTCCTGCTCCTCAATTACATGCTCCGGCTCACTCCTCTTGTATGCCATATTGTTAGATGATTTAACATCATTTCCCTGCTCTAAGAAATCATCTAACGAAGCTATATTAGATACATTTGTCTGTCCAATCCATGTACAATATTCCTCATCAGAAATTCCAAGCTCTCTTGCAATATCTTCATCAGTATAATTGTTTCCGTGCATTGTTTCCAGCTTCTTAATAGCAGCATCTATAGCCTTCTGCTTCTGACGAACTGATCTTGGAATCCAATCCATCTTTCTTATCTGGTCAAGGATAGCTCCTCTTATCCTAAGGCTTGCATATGTCTCAAATTTTATCCCTTTGCCATAGTCATATTTGTCTATAGCATCTATAAGTCCAAATATTCCATAACTTACCAGGTCATCATATTCTACATTAGAGCCTAGATATATAGCCAGTCTTCCGGCAACGACCTTAACTAAAGGGACATATTCAATTATAATCTGTTCTCGTATAACACCGGACTTGGAATGATTGTACTCAATCCATAAACGTTCCTTGTTATCCAGTACCGCCATCTTAAGTTACACCCCTTCACTGTCTATTGCTCATCACCACTGGTGCTGTCTGTTGACGAAGCATCCTCCTGCTCCTCCTCAACCTTCTCTATCTTCTCCATGTTGCATATCTTCTCAATAAGAATTATAGCTATAGTTGATATAACATAGAAAACTGCAATAACAATTATTAATATAATTAGAGATTCCAGTAATTCCCTGTCATACTTTATGTTAAGCAAAAGTGTTATCATAGCTGCCAAAAGCACAATAAACGCTCTGACATTCTTACACCTGTTTCTAAAATCCAAATCTACACCTCACAAAACAGGCTATATAATATTAGTCTGCTTTCCTGCCTTTATCACTGTAAGTTCTGAATTCTCAGGATTAAATACTATAGTTCTTCCATAATTCAGACCTACATCCTCGGAAACAATACGGATTCCATATTGCTTCAAAATTGTATGAACTGCCTCAATATTTTTATCTCCTATGCTACCCAAATCTGTAGATGAAGAAAAATTGAACATTTTTGCCCCGCCCGCAATTTTAGCTTTTAACTTTGCTAAAGATATACCTTTTTTCTCAAGTGCCTCTACTAACATTGCAATTCCTGAGTCAGCAAATTTCATTTTGTTCTGGTTATTTTTAATTTTGGTGCTGTCTGGCAACATAATGTGAACCAGACCGGCTACCTTAGCCGTGGGATCATACAAAACAACTCCTATACATGAACCCAGTCCAATAGTGGTTATCTTATCAGGAGCTGTGCATATATTCATATCCGCTATGCCTACTCTGATAGTTTCACTCATCGTTACCTCCGATTCCCAGACATTTTAACAATTCATCATAAGAATGTAACTCTGACACCATCATGATATAGCCATTTATTGCCTGTTCACCCGCCATAAACTGTGAATTGATAAGAAGAGCCTTATCTCCGACCTTACCAAATTCTATACACGGAACACTAAGTATTGCACCAGCCATATCAATGCATATCTGCGGCAATGCATATCTTATTTTTAATCCCGATAAAGTTTCAAGTGAAGATACATATGAGCCAATAATAATATTTGCAATCTCATTTACGGCAGAAAGCCCTATCTCTGAATGCCATTCAACATCTTGTCCCATAAGTGCCTTAACCAAATGCTTTGCATCTTCAACTCCAACAACAAAAAGCAATATAGCCTTTAATTCACCCTCTATGCTGCTAAGTACACCTACAACTGTTGCATCAGGTCCACCAAGTATATTCTCTAAGTCGTTAAAATCATATAACTTTACCTGTGGTGGTGTCATAGTAAGCTTAGAGGATAAAAGCACAGATAATGATGTCGCAGCATTACCTGCACCAATATTGCCAAGCTCTGTAAGTGCATTTTTTACCTGTTCTGACAGCTTATCCTGCTTTTCATCCATAGGCATACTCCTTACTCATTCTCAATATCAGATATTAAAACTGATATATTAAGAAGGGAAATAAGAGTGTCATTATACTTACCTACTCCTGTGAGATACGCCCTTGTATCTGAAGTATCCGATGTAACCTTCTCTATATCGTCATCGGTAAGTGTTACTACCTCTCTTACCTCATCTACTAATATTCCAATCTTGGCATTTCCCTCTAACTTCAGTATCAATATACGCGAAGCATTGGTATTCTCCTTGTCGGGAAGTTCAAATTTCTTACGCATACTCATTACCGGTATAATCTCACCTCTTAAGTTGATAATACCAAGAAAATACGGCTGTGTATGTGGAACTCTGGTAATAGGCTGTAATCTTACTATATTGTCTATGTAAGATATATCAATACCATATTGCTCGCTGTCAAATCTTAACATTATATACTGTTTTGAGTCACTGCTTACTGCATTTGTATCCATCCTTACACCTCCATCTATACTAATGTATTTGAATCAATAATAAGTGCTACCTCACCATTACCAAGGATAGTTGCTCCACTTATCATCTTTGGAACTCTGATAAATTTACCAAGTGGTTTGATAACTATCTCCTGCTGGCCTAACAATTTGTCGATAACAAGACCTGCCTGTCTGTCGCCTTTCTTGACAATTACAACTATTATTGTGTCGTCATCAAGACCATCCTCTTCATCACATAAAGGTTCAATATCAAGTACCTCGTTAAGTCTTACAAGAGGAATAACTGTTCCTCTAAGGTTGATAACCTCCTTGGTATGTACATACTTGATATCCTCTGGCAATATCTCCTCCACTGTAACTATTGAATTAAGCGGAAGTGCATATTTCTCACCTGACACATCAACCATGAGTGCCTGTATAATAGCAAGCGTAAGCGGAAGTCTTACTATAAATGTTGTTCCCTCTCCAAGCTTGGTTACAACCTCTACATCTCCACCAAGCCCCTCTATCTTATTCTTAACAACATCAAGACCTACGCCTCGTCCTGATACATCTGATATCTTCTCAGCAGTTGAAAATGCAGGCTGGAATAAAAGATCTATAGCCTCCTTCTCAGACATATATTCTGCCTGTTCCTCAGTAAGCGTTCCCTTCTCTATAGCCTTTCTCTTAATCTTCTCAACATCAACACCAGCACCATCATCTGACACCTCTATAGTAACATTGTTACCATCCTGATATGCATCAAGTCTGATCGTACCAGCCTGTGGTTTACCAAGCTTTAATCTGTCTATAGTTGACTCAAGTCCGTGATCCGCTGCATTTCTAAGCATGTGCATAAGTGGATCTCCGATTTCATCAATTACAGTACGGTCAAGCTCTGTATCCTCACCAGTCATAATAAGCTCCATCTCTTTGTTAAGCTTCTTAGACAAGTCTCTAATCATTCTTGGGAATCTGTTTACAACGCTCTCAATAGGAACCATTCTAACCTTCATAACTGATTCATGCAGATTAGTTGTAATTCTCTCAAGATACTCTATCTGCTCATTAAATGTCTGCTCCTGGGCAGCTACCGCACCTGTAACAGAAACAAGACCATTCTTAGCAATGATAAGCTCTGATACAAGATTCATCAAATCATCAAGCTTCTCAATATCAACTCTTACAGAACGATTTACAACCGGCTTATTTCCAGTCTTAGCATGAGTCTTCTTATCATCCACCTTGGCAGGCTTATTATCCTTAACCTCTGGCTTGTCTGCCTCAGCCTCCTTTGGTTTGCCGGTCTCCTCAACCTGTTCTGGTATATTGTATTCCTCTATAAGTACTTCCTCTATCTCCGATACATTTTCTATAGCCTTTTTAATATCCTCCAAAGGCTTATCAGATATAATAAACATAGAAAAATCAAATTCAAATTTCTCATCCTCTATGTCCTGTGCACTAGGCACAGACTTAATTATCTCACCCTTATTCTCAAGTCCTTTAAATACAAGAAATGCTCTGGCTGCCTTGAGCAGACATGTCTCCTGTATATATACTGTCGTTGCATATACATGGAGTCCGTTTGCCTTTGCCTCTGTCATGGCATTTTTCTCAAAATCAGCTATAGGAATAGATAAATACTTTCTTCTGTCAGATGGTGCGTCAGATTTAGTTTCACTTTCAACCTCAGGCTTTGCACTCTCAGTTTCCTTGGCAGCATCTCCATTACCCTGTTCAAGTGCTGCATTAAGAAGAGCTATAACCTCCTCATTATCCTCTGTTCCCTCATCTGAAGTCTCTATAATATTGGCAAGATATCCCTCAATTGCATCAAGGCATTTGAAAACTATATCTATCATATCAGCGTTTACATTGAGTTTTCCATTTCTTATCTCTGAGAAAACGTTCTCCATATCATGGGTAAGTCTCTGCATACGCTTAAATCCCATAGTACCAGCCATACCCTTAAGGGAATGAGCTGCTCTGAATATCTCATTGACCGTATCAATATTATCAGGCTCAGCCTCCAATATAAGCACCTGGTCATTCAATGTCTGGATATGTTCCTTTGTCTCATCGATAAAAATCTCCAAATATTGACTTAAATCCATTATCGCACCCCTACTTTCTTAACTATTTCATCTGCAATATTATTTATATCACACACTTTATCCGTAATATGGCTTTCGTACACAGCCTTAGGCATTCCATATACTGTACTGCTCTTCTTATCCTGAGCTATAACATATATACTCTTATGCTTCGCCAGTGTCCTTATCCCCTTTGTGCCATCTGCTCCCATTCCAGTTAATACAACACATATTATCTCATCATAGGGCATATCACACAGACTTTCAAACATATTGTTGCCACAGGGTTTTAAACCTACAACCGGCTCAGAATCATCAAGCTTAATTCTTACCTTACTCTTCTTACATTCTAAAATCATATGCTTTCCGCCCTTTGCAATATATACATGTCCCGCTTCAACAGGTACATCATCAGACGCCTCCTCAACCTCTACCGCACTTAGCTGATTAAGCCTTATCGATAACGTATTCGTAAAGCCTTCCGGCATATGTTGTACAACAAGCACTGGTGCATCAAGATTCTTAGGAAGCTTCGGAATAACTTGCTGAAGAGCTCTTGGTCCACCTGTGGAAGATACAATAGCAACAAGCTTTTTACCATATATTTTTTTTGTGTGTTCACTATCTTTCTCTATTATATCAGATATACCTCTTCTCATAAGTGCAGAGTCACCCTGCTCGTATGCTTTTTTCATTTATTATCCGCCTATCTCTCTCTTTCTCTCCATTCGCTCGCTCTCAAATATATATCTGATAATTTTATCTCTCTCTTCCTGTGTTATCTTCATAAATTCCAAGCGCTGTTCAAACAAATCTCTTCTTCCCTGCATAGGTATACTTCCAAGTATTCTTGCAAAGAGATTAAAGCTCATGCTCTCACCCAAAACATGAACCATGAATTTAATTTTTACAATTTCATTTTTCTCTATATCATGCTTTGATGCAAGTCTTGTTCCTCCACCACTAACATCAAGCAGCTTGACAGGATACTCAAGTGCCTCCTCAGGTACAGATAAATCATCAGGAATACCTGTCTCATACTCATCATCTGATACGATTCTCATCCTTGCATCAAGCAGGCATTGATAACGATAAAACTCTCTTCTCTGAACCTTAGTGAGCTCACCGAGCATAGTTATCTCTAAAAAAAATAGATTTTCACTCTTATATCTTGCTGTAACTATTACATTACACTGAAGCAGTCCTTTATCAGTGTAAAAGCAGGCTGAATACTTCTCGTTTAGTGGCAATGGTACAATCTTACCCTCATATATAGGCATAGCTATCTGAAGGGTATTGTCATTAATAAAATCGTATATCTTGCTCACATATACTTTTCTGTTTTTTTCATTTTTAATAATCTGATCCAGCAATACAAGTTCAAGCTTGTTACCAATTGAGATTCCCATAGCATTCCCCTTTTATCTTAATTTCTTTCTTGACTTTATAAACTCAAGAAATACCTTAGCAATTCCATCACGTTTCTTATATTCTTCTACCTGTTCATTCATAAGTCTTCCGGAAAGCTCTGATATACATCTTGCCGCCTGAGATGACGGATATGCCATAACAACAGGCTTTTGCTCAATAATAGCCATAGAAGCACTTTTATCCTGAAGAACAGAACCTAAAAATTGTAATTTTGTATTTAAAAACTTAGACGATACGGTATTTATCTTACTGTATATTTCTCTGCCTTCCTCAACACTTTCAACCCTGTTTGAAACTACATGTATAGTCTTATATAGAGGATTAAATTTTTCCTTTTTACGCAGGACTTTAAGTAACGAATACGCATCTGTTATTGAAGTAGGCTCTGGTGTTACAACAAGCAACACCTCAGGACTAACCATCACAAACTCCATAACTGAATCTGTTATTCCGGCACCTGTGTCAATAATTACAACATCATACAGCTTATCTAATTTAGCTAATTCTGAAATAAGAAGCCTGATGCTATTTCCATCTAATGCAGCAAGCTCCGCTACTCCTGAGCCGCCGGATATAAAACCAATCCCAAGCGGTCCATTTGTTATAATCTCTCTGATGTCTCTCTTATCATGTATTAAATCTAACAGGTTATATCTTGGCCTTATTCCAAGCATAACCTCAACATTAGCAAGTCCGAAATCTGCATCGAATACCACAACCCGTTTTCCCGTCTTAGCAATCTCTATTGCCAGATTGACAGACAAGCTGGTCTTTCCAACACCACCTTTTCCACTTGTAACAGCAATAACTCTTGCAGATGTCATCTGAGGTTCATTCTGAACCATCTGTCTTAATCTAGTTGCCTGATCCATTCTACTTTGCACCTCCTAACAGCTTCTTAGCTATAATCTGAGGGTTTAGTACACCGATATCATCAGGCACATTCTGTCCCCATGTAACATATGACAATTCCTTACCTGTATCAAGCTTAAGGTTAAGAATACTGCCAAGTCCATTTGTCTCATCAAGCTTAGTAAATATTATACGATAATCAAATAACTCGCCATATGTATCTGCTATATCATATAAATCACTATACTTAGTTGTTACACTTACAACAAGAAAAATCTCCTTTTCATAATCAGAAACAGATTCAAGTATAGCCTTAAGATCCTCTCTCTGTTCCTCATTTCTGTGTGATCTTCCAGCCGTATCAACCATTATAAGGTCACAATCGTTATATTTTTTAACATACTTTTTCATATCATCCGGAGTATACACAACCTCCATCGGGGCACTTAATATGTTGGCATATGTCTTTATCTGCTCTATTGCCGCTATCCTATAAGTATCTACAGACAACATCGCAACAGATAACTTATCTTCAAGCTTACACTTTGATGCAAGCTTCGCCATAGTCGTTGTCTTTCCAACACCTGTATTCCCAACAAAAAATACTATCTTAGGCTTATTCTCGCCAGATTTAAGTGCTTTTATTTCACCAAGCTTAAGAACTATTTTCTGATATGCGTTGGCAAGTGCATTGTCAACAGATTGCTTGTCCCCAGCTTCCCCAAGCTCTTCTATAAGCATGTCAGCATATTTATCTTTTACCTCATTATTAATAAGCTGCTTATATATAAGCCGAGCTATCTTATTTGACGTATGTGAGTCGCTGTTATCATTATCAGTGCAGGCATTATCCTCGCTCTCTGTGTTCTTATCCTCATGCCTTACAGGTTTCACATTATCGCTTATACTATTATCCTCATGAACAGAAACCGTCATCTGCTGTTCAAGAAGCTTTGCAATACTGTTAATCTTCTCCTCAATAGCATTCTTGGCTTCCTCGCTATATTCATCCTTGTTATCTGAAAATCCTGTGCCAAAATGATATGTCTCATTCTCCTTGGCATTAGTATCCTCAGAAACAGATGTCTTCTCTGTGATGTGGTCATCAATAGCAGCGGTAAGCTCAACCCTCGTTTTCTTAAACAGCCTCATTATTCCACCGGGCTTAATAGTCTTGACATTCATAACTATTGCACCCGAACCAAGCTCCTCCTGTGCCATAAGAATAGCTTCTTTTTCAGTTTTTGCCTTATATTTCTTAATTATCATCGATTGTCACCACTCCTACTGACTTTAATTCTATGTCAGAGTCTATCTCATTGTATGATATTACAATTAAATCCTTAAAATAATCACTTGTCAGCTTTTTAAAGTACATTCTTACTATAGGCGACGTTATGATTATCGGTGCCTGTCCCTTGTTCTCAAGCTTCTTAATCTCAACCTCTGTGGACTTAAGAATCTTCTTGGTAATTGCAGGATCTAAGGATATATAAGCACCCTGTTCAGTCTGTTTTATCGAGCCCATAATCATCTGTTCAACCTTAGGATCTAAGGTTATAACCATTGTCATTTCATTATCTCCAAAATACTTGTTAGAGATGGCTCTCTTTAAGCTCTGACGCACATACTCAGTAAGTATATCAGTGTCACGGCTTGTCGACGCATAATCCGCAAGAGTTTCAAATATTGTAACCAAATCTCTTATTGAAATTCCCTCTCTTAACAAATTCTGCAATACTTTTTGTATATCACCAACGCCAAGCAGCTTAGGAACAAGTTCATCAACAAGAGTCTTATTATTCTCTTTGATATTATCAATAAGATTCTGAACATCCTGTCTTGTCAACAACTCATCTAAGTGTGACTTGATAACTTCTGTCAAATGCGTAGCAATAATAGATGGCGGATCAACAACCGTATAGCCAAGGGACTCCGCACGTTCTCTCTGTGACTCCGTAATCCACATTGCTTCCAGATGAAAAGCAGGCTCAAGTGTTGGTATACCTGTTATCTCCTCCTCAACATACCCTGGGTTCATAGCCATATAGTGATCAAACAAAATTTCACCCTCACTCACCTGTATACCCTTAATCTTGATGATATACTGGTTAGGGTTAAGCTGTATATTATCTCTAAGTCTTATTATCGGAACGACAGCACCAAGCTCAAGTGCTATCTGTCTTCTAATCATAACGACACGATCCAGCAAATCTCCGCCCTGATTTACATCTGCTAATGGTATTATACCATAACCGAACTCTAATTCAATAGGATCAACCTGAAGGAGTGAATTAACATTCTCATGTCTTCTGACCTCATCAGCCTGGACCTCTTCCTCCTCAACCTCTTCCTTAATAGCCTTCTCCTGTTCCTGTCCTCTGATAGAAAATCCAAGCACAATAAACAGTGTTCCATAAGCTGCACAGAAAAAAAAGTTAAGAGGTGTAAATATACCAAGTCCAAGCATAGTTCCACCAACCATGAATAAAACCTTAGGTATGCTGAACAGCTGCCCTATTAAAATGTCTCCTATGTTCTCCTCCTTAGAGGCCTTTGTTACCAATATACCTGTTGACAATGATATAAGCATTGATGGTATCTGGGATACAAGTCCATCACCTATAGTTAAAATAGTAAACTTGCTAAGTGCCTCAGAAGCAGAAAGTCCCATGGATGTCATACCAAGAATGAGTCCACCCACAATATTAATAAGAGTGATAATAAGACCTGCTGTTGCATCACCCTTTACATATTTAGAAGCACCATCCATAGCTCCGAAGAATGCTGATTCCTCCTGAATCTTCTTACGCCTCTCCATTGCCTCTTTATCGGTTATGGTTCCTGCACTAAGGTCAGCGTCTATAGCCATCTGCTTACCAGGCATAGCATCAAGAGTAAATCTTGCAGTTACCTCAGATACACGCTCTGAACCTTTATTTATTACCATCATCTGCACAATTATAAGGACAACAAATATAATCGCACCTATTACAAGATTACCGCCACCAACGAATGAGCCAAAAACCTCTACGACTTTTCCCGGATTACCAGTTGAAAGAATAAGTCTTGTCGATGATACATTAAGTGATATACGAAAAATTGTAGTAAAAAGCAACAATGTAGGGAATCCCGACATATTAAGTGTCTCACTTGTAAAAAGGCAATTAAAAACAATTATAAGCGACATCGACACATTAAAAAGAATCAGGACATCAAGTAACCATGAAGGAATAGGAATAATGAAAAATACAACTGCTGCGAGCAGATAAATTCCAAGGAACATATCATTCTTCTTCATATTCATTTTCCTCCCTTCTATATATTAAACGTAACTTAACTAACTTTATTTTTTATTCTATAAACGTAAGCCAAAACCTCTGCCACTGACTGATATAACTCAGCGGGAATTTCATTTCCAACCTCAACATTGGAATAAAGCATTCTCGCCAATGGTTTATTCTCAACTATCTCAACATCATTTTCCCTGGCAATATCCTTAATTTTCATAGCAAGATAGTCTGCACCTTTAGCTGTTACAACAGGTGCCTGACTCATAGCATTATCATATCTTAGTGCCACTGCAAAATGTGTAGGGTTTGTGATTACAACGTCAGCCTCAGGAATGCTCTGCATCATTCTTCGCCTTGAAGCCTGCTGCATACGCTGTCTCTGTTGAGATTTAACCTTTGGATCTCCCTCTGAGTTCTTATACTCATCCTTGACCTCCTGTTTTGTCATTCTAAGATCTTTTTTATGCTTCCATCTCTGATAGAATAAATCTGCAACACTAATAGCAACGTAAACCATAGAAATCTTTATACCTAACTCCATAACAAGGTCAAACAAAATACTAAGCGAATCCTCTATTGTAAGATCATATACAGTTATAAATGCCCCAATATTATCTTTGAGCACTGAATAGCTTACTGCACAAAATAAAACTATCTTAAATAATGACAGTGCAAGGTCAAATAATGCCTGTTTTGAAAATATTCTCTTAAATCCATTTATGGGATTGAGCTTACTGAACTTGGGTTGTAAGGGCTTAGTTGTAACCTTCCACTTTATCTGTAATCTCTGTGCTAAAAATGAAATCACAAACGCCACCAGCATAAAAGGCAGACAGGTTATAAGAATATACATTATAACCTCCAACAAATATTGCCACACTGTAACTGAGTCAAAAGTATTATTTACAAACAGAGGCATATCCCTCCAAAAGACAAAAAAAGTCTCTGTAAGCCTCTGTCCGATAAATCCCACAAATAGCTTTAAACTTAAGAATAACGCCAAAAGTGAACAGGCATTAGAAAGCTCTTTACTTTTAGCAACCTGTCCTTCTTTTCTTGAGTCCTCCAGCTTCTTTGCTGTAGGATCCTCGGTTTTTTCGCCACCTTCATCAGCAAAAAACTGAAGGTTATATTCTAACATAACGTTTTCATCAAAAATCATCCTACAATGCTCCCATAATAGATGATAATATGTCCTGCATTCTCTCCATGAGATATGTAGCTATATTAGGTATAAACATAACGGCTATAGATAAAACTGCAAGTCCAGCCAATACCTTTAGCTGTATACCAATTGAAAACATATTAAGCTGTGGTGAGCTTTTTGCCAGGACACCCAATATAATATTAAGTACAGTTGCTCCTATAAAAATTGGCATTGCAATTCTAAACCCTATACTGAAATACTGTCCCATAAATCCAAGTACACCACTGTAAAGAGACAGATAATTGACATTTACACGTCCTATAGGTACAAGCTCAAAGGATTGTGCCAACGCTTTTAATATGTAATAGTGCATATTAGTTATCAAAATTACAGCATACACCATTCTGTCATATAACTCAGAGGTTACAGTTATCATTCCACCAGCACTCATATCAAAATTAGTTGCCATGGTAAATCCAATCTCTCTGTCTATAAATTCACCTGCAACCTTAAGTATCGACATTGTTATATTCGCAGCAAATCCAAGCGATAAACCTACAACAACCTCCTTAACAACAAGGAGTGAATACTCAAATACTGTGCTATATTCAGGGAGTGTAATATCTGTAGCCGAAAAGATAGTAAGCGATATGCATATAGCAGTCATAACGCGAAGCCTCGCATTTACACTCTTATGTCCAAACAGCGGTGCAACAGCCACAAAGCCTCCGCTTCTAACCACAACCAACAAAAATGCTTCTAAAGTTCTGGTTGACATTGACAAATCCATACTGTCTTACCTCACCATTGTTCCAAACTGTGAATAGAGATTATTTATAAAGCTGACTATATTATTCATAATCCAATCACCAGTCAATATAAGTACCAGCAATATAACAAGAAGCTTAGGTACAAATGTAAGTGTCTGCTCCTGAATAGAAGTTACAGTCTGGAATATACTTATAATAAGTCCTATAACAAGTGATGAAATGAGCATAGGAGCACTACATTTTATTATAAGCCAAACTGCCTGTATTGTAATATTAACAACATCACCTGTACTCAATGTAAATCACCTCTTAATCAGCTATCTCAAAAATTAAATGAATTAACCAAATTACCTATAACAAGATTCCAGCCATCCGCAAGTATAAACAGTAATATTTTAAATGGCATAGAAATAGTTGTAGGCGGAAGCATCATCATACCCATTGACATCAGCACTGATGACACAACCATATCTATAATAATAAATGGAATATATATCATAAAACCAATTATAAATGCGGCACGAAGCTCACTTATAATAAATGCAGGAATAATAACGGTTATAGGTATCTCATCCACACTGTCAACCGTATCCATCTTGGCGATATCCATAAAAAGTCTGATATCATCCTGCCTTGTCTGATTAATCATGAATTCACGAATGGGTTTAAGACCTCTCTGGAACGCTTCCTCCTGAGTAATCTCTTGTGCATTAAGTGGATCTATGGCATCAGTTTTTACCTGTGCAAACACAGGACTCATTATAAATAGGGTTAAAAACAAGGAGAGCCCTATCAATACATTGTTCGGCGGTGACGATTGCGTACCTATTGCCGTCCTTAAAAAATGTAGGACAACAATAATTCTCGTAAACGAAGTCACCATCACAAGAATTGATGGAGCTAATGAAATTATTGTAATAACCAGCAAAATCTGGAGCGTACCTGATAAGGTCGTCTCGTCAGAATTAGAATTAAGGGTAAGACCAACAGAAACACCATCATCAACATCAGTTAGTTCACCGTCTAAACCTTGTTCAGCGTCTGTGTCAGGTGTAACACTGGTCGCATATGAGCTAGAGCCTGAAAATATAACAGCCAAAGCAATCATAAAAAGCAGTATGTATTTGCGTAGTCTCCTATATCTCATCCCATTACCTACTTTGTTTCGTCTTTATCCTCAGTGTGTTCTTTTTCCACACTTTTATTTTTTATCTGAGACAATATCTCTTTAAAATCAATCTTCTTACCAAGATCCTTCATCTGGCCATTCTTTATATTGGAAATGCTGTCAGAATCAAGTTTGTCAATCAGGGTAATCTCTTCCTTACCCACGCCAATAACATAGAAATTATTACTAACCTCTATGATAGCGACAAACTTATTGCTGCCCATACGAAACGACTCTATAACGCGTATATTTGACCTGCTGTTCATAGAGTTATTCTGGTACTTAGCTATAAACTTCGTTGTAAAATACGCAAGGGCAACAATAAATATAAATATCAGTATTAATGAAATAACACTCAGAATAGAACTCATACTACTTGTACTATCCTGTAATCCCGTAAGATACATATTACTCAACTGCCTTTTTTACAGCTTCAAGCACTCTGTCAGGCTGGAAAGGTTTAACGATGAAATCTCTTGCACCTGACTGAATTGACTCAATAACCATAGCCTGCTGTCCCATAGCAGAACACATAACAACACTTGCATTAGGATCTGAAGCCTTAATCTTCTTCAAAGCCTGTATTCCATCCATCTCAGGCATAGTGATATCCATCAAAACAAGATCTGGCTTAGTCTCTGCATATTTCTCAACTGCCTTAAGACCATTCTCTGCCTCTCCTGCAATATTGTAACCATTCTTAACAAGGATATCCTTAATCATCATTCTCATAAATGCTGCATCATCACATATAAGTATACTCTTTGCCATTATCTCTACTCCTTCTATCTTTTAATTATTTAAACTCTTTCTTTTATTATTTCTGTAATTCTTATACCGAAGCTCTCCTCTATAACAACTACCTCGCCCTTAGCGACTAACTTCTGATTTACCATTACATCAATAGGCTCTCCAGCCAATTTATCAAGTTCAATAATAGTTCCCGGTGCAAACTCAAGAATCTCCTTAATGGACTTCCTCGTTCTTCCCAGTACAACAGAAACCTCAAGAGGTACATCCATGATTAAGTCAATGTTTTCCTGTTGCAATATTGGATTGTTCATAGGATTAAATGCCTGAAACTGTACATTCTGTACATTAACCTCTGGCTGTCCCATCATTCCGTTTCCCATCATCGCAGGGTTATTCATCATAGGTTGTCCCATCATATTCTGATTCATCATAGGCTGTCCCACCATAGCCTGATTCATGGCATACTGCTCTGGTGCCGGCTGACTAGGTTTTGGTTCTGGTTTAGGTTCTGGTTTTGGACTTGGTTTAGGTTCTGGTTTTACAGTTTCCGCTCCGCCATTAAACTTAGAATACAGTGTCTTGGCAAAATCTATCGGATATAACTGCATTATAGTACTATCAACCAAATCTCCAATTGTCATATTAAATGTAACTCTGACAAATCTATGTTTTAGGAACTCCACCGCTGAAGCTGATGATATATTGCCAGCCATATCAACAAGCTCAGCCTCTGGAGGACTGATATCTATCTTACAATTCATCATTGATGATAGTGATGTTGCAGAAGATCCCATCATCTGGTTCATAGCCTCGCATATTGCTGAAAAATGCAACTCTGTAAGCTCAGGAGCAGGATTAAGTCCATCTCCTCCCATCATCAAATCTGTAATTATCTTAACATCATCTTCCTTAAGGATTAAGACATTATTTCCGTCAATTCCTTCTTTGTATAAAATATTAATAAAGACACAAGGCTTTGCATATTCCGCTGTTAACGTATCCCAGTCAGTAACCTCAACCACAGGCGTGGTAATTATAACCTTTTGGTTTACTAAGGAATAAAGCGTTGTGGCAGCTGTACCCATGCATATATTGGATATCTCTCCAATCGCATCCTTCTCTTCAGGTGTAATCTCATCTCCATCAGAATCAGATGTATTTGCTGTCATTCCACCAAGTAATGCGTTAATCTCTTCTTGAGATAACATTCCATCCATGTTCTTTATTCCTCCTCTCTATATATTTCTGTAACTTTAACTGCATAATTCTCACTAAATGAACCAGGTAATGCCTTAAACTTAACCATATTACCCACATATACATCAAGCTCATCCTCTATATTGCGGTTCAATTTTATAATATCGCCTACCTGCAGGTTCATAAAATCCATAACCGTAATTGTACTCTTGCCCAGCTCTGCTGATACAGGAATAAGTGCCTTAGTTATTGCAGTTTCAATAACATCAGCATAACTCTTCTCATCTCTTGCCTGCATAGTTGAGAACCAGTACTTAGTATTTAGCTTATCCATTATGTCTTCCAATGTTATATATGGAAGACATATATTCATCAATCCCTCAACGCCACCTATATTAATGTTAATCGTAACTATGGCAATCATCTCAGTAGGTGATATAATCTGTGCAAATTGAGAGTTTGTTTCTATCCTCTCCAAATACGGAGAAATCTCTACAACATTTTCCCACGGTTCACGCAATAAATCAATAATTATATTGAAAATTTTGGCAAGTATTGATAATTCAATTTCTGAAAAATCTCTATTTTTCAGAAGCGGTTCTCCATAGCCGCCAAGCAGCCTGTCTATCATTGTATATCCAATATTAGTTGCCATCTCTATTATTATATTACCATTTAGAGGTGCCATGTTGACAACACCAAGCAACACCGGATTAGATAATGCATTAGAGAATTCTGAATATGTAACTGCTTCTGAGTTCATAACCTCAACCTGAACATTCTTTCTTAGGTATGCAGGAAGGTTACTGCTAAGCAGTCTTCCAAAATGCTCAAAAATAATTTCAAGAGTTCTTAAGTGTTCCTTTGAAAACTTCGCAGGTCTTGAGAAATCATATTCCTTAACTTTGACACTCTGTGTTTCTTCTATATCATCTACATCAAGCTCTCCTGAACTCAGTTGCTTTAACAGGGCATCTATTTCATTTTGTGAGAGTACGTTTTCCGCCAAACATCTCACCTCCTAGACTGTCAATATTCTATCCTTTACTGTGCTACCCAATTATAAAATACAACTGAATATATACTGTTTGTATTAAATGTATCTCTTAATGACTGAAGAATCTCCTGCTTTATCTGTTCCTGTATTGCCACATCTGTACACTGTGTATAAGTATACTTGCCTACAATACTACGAACCGTATCATATATCAGAGCTGTTGAATCTGTAAGATTCTTCTGTGTTGTCGAATAATCTGATGCTGTCTTATCAAGGTTTATTGTAAGACCATACTGAACTACATGTATATCTCCCGAGCCGTCATCAGCAAGATTGATAGGATTACCCTGTTCAAGTTCAAATGCAGTAAGCTGATTGACGTCTATAGTTCCGTTTTTTTCCTTTTCTGATGCAATCTCCAAATCAAGTATCTCTGATATACTTGTTATAAGCTTATTCGTCTTGGTTGCCGAAGGCATAAAGACAAAAACCAATAATATGTTAAACACCAGATTGATAATACTAATAGCTAAAATAATGACTGTAATCAGATTTTTTCTCATTTTATGTAATCTCCTTAATACACTGAATACTGCTGGTTATAAATCTTAATAGTGACACGACGGTTCCTAGCCCTTCCCTCCGCTGTCTCATTAGACGCTATTGGTCTGCTTTCCCCATAACCTGCTATCTTCATATTCTCATCAATCAAATTCTCCTGAGTCATAATATACTCATACACATTTCGTGCACGTTCTGTAGAAAGTTCACGATTGTCCTCATATTTCGAGTTCGATATAGGTACATTATCTGTATGTCCTTCTATCTCAATAATATTATTTTTGTACCTGACTAATATGCTTGCAACCTTCTGCAAGAACAGCTTAGAATCATCCCTTACTGAAGCAACACCAGACTCAAACAAAATAGAGCCATTAAGATCAAGCTCAACATACTGCGACGTGTAATCCATAGCTATCTTGTCATCTATGCTATAGTTCTCAGTCATCTGTACAATCTCCTCGTACATCTCCTCCGATTGTTCCTCGCCTCGTTTTTCGTATTCATATTTTAAATCCTCATCAGACATTGCATCTGCATCATTAGGCGATGCAATCTGGTGGTCATCTCCGATATCGCCCTGTATCCGCTTACCAGATTCAAGCATACTGTTAGTATCTGAAAGCTGTGTAACACCTCCGGACATCATATCTCCTGCTATGAGAGATATAGAATTCTGATCCATAATGCTGAATGATACATTATCGAAGGATGCTACAATCTTCTGTATCTTGCCCTCATCAAGTGTTGAACTTGCAAAGAGCAAAACGAAAAAGCAGAGAAGCAGGTTCATCAAATCACTGAACGTCGCCATCCATGCCGGAGAGCCTTCCTCAGGTGGTTTAGGTTTTCTCTTAGCCATTACTGACCACCACCTTCTTCAAATCCACTTCTGTCCTTAGGCGGAAGGAATGATTTTAATTTTTCTTCTATAACTCGTGGATTCTCACCAGCCTGTATAGACAAAATACCTTCTATCATTATCTCTTTTAACTTAATCTCTTCATCATTCTGACTTGACAGCTTATTAGCTACCGGTGAACATAGCCAGTTGGCAAGTATAGAACCATACAAAGTTGTAACAAGCGCAACCGCCATGTTAGGGCCTATAGAATCCATATCCGTCAAATCCTTAAGCATAAGAATAAGTCCAATAAGTGTACCAATCATACCCCATGCAGGACCCATAGAGCCTACATTTTTCCAGAATCCAATGTTCTTTTGATGTCGCGAATCCACATTCACAAGCTCTGCCTCAAGAATACTTCTTACAAGCTCTGGATCAGTACCATCTACTATAAGCAAAATTCCCTTCTTCAAAAACTGATCATCTATAGTGTTTGTAGACTCCTCAAGTGCAAGCAGACCCTCACGTCTTGCAAGGTTAGATAAGTCTATTATTGACTTAATGGTTTCTACCTCATTTGTCTTAGGTATTTTGAATATGTATAAAAATGATTTAAGTCCTGATAGGAAATCTCCCAAAGGATACATGGCAAGTACAGTACCAAATGCTCCACCAAATGTTATAAGTGCAGACGCTGCATCCATAAAGCTGTCTTTGATAACACCGAATCCGTTACCATTAACCATACCAAAAATCATAAGACATAAAGCTGCAACTAAACCTATAATTGACGCAAAATCCAACTTATTTCACCTCTAAATCTACACAGAACGCTCTGTATGTATCTTTCTCTTATAATCAATCACCAAATCAGTTATCTCGCTCGCCGACTCACATACAACATACTTCTTGCCATCGGTAAGTGTAATCACCGTATCAGGCGTTTCTTCAACTACCTCTATATACTCTGCATTGATGGTGATTTTCTTTCCTTTTAATCTTGTTACTTCTATCAAATCTCCCACCCTATTCCTATAAATGATAATTGACGACACTACAATTAGTATGATTATAGCACATTTAGTACCATGTGTCTACAAAATAAAGGTAGGAAGATTTCAAAATAAATCTAAAATCCTCCTACCTTTTTACGCATATAAATCTAAAATTTATCTCTTAAGATTAACAAGTTCTTCAAGCATAGTATCTGATGTTGTTATGATTCTTGAATTTGCCTGGAAGCCTCTCTGTGTTGTAATCATATCTGTAAATTCAGCAGACAGGTCAACATTTGACATCTCAAGAACACCTTGCGACATCTTACCGCCATCTTCGTCTATTGATGAACCAATGCCATCGAAATATCCAGAGTTCTGTGTTGCCTGATACATACTATCACCAAGGGCTTCAAGTGCCATCGGATTTGTAAAATTAGCAACCGCAATCTGTCCTAACAGTCTTGATTCTCCGTTACTATATACACCATATATCATTCCGGCAGTATCAATGCTTACATCATTAAGCTTACCCATTGCACGTCCACCACCTGTTGCATCTGTTCCTCCTCTTACCATCTTGGCAGTTGACTTGCCATCTGACTCAAACATTGTAAGATTAGAAAAATCGATAGTTACACCATCAACCTTTTCTCCATTGATAATTGAAGAAAATACATCTCCCTTTTCAGCATTGTTAACAGGTGTAATCTTGAGAAGAGCCTCCTCGTTACCAGCACTTCCAACATAGTCAAATGTTCCGTCCTGATTGAACTTAACCTTTACAGATGTTGCACCACCGATTGTAGCTGTATATCCACCCTCAACCACATTTGTAGTTGTAGGATCATCTGCTCCAAGAACTTCTATGTTGTTAGAATCTTTGATAGATGCAATTTCAAGATTATACAATGTCTTATCTGCCTGATTAGGGTCCTGTGTAAGTTTATACTTAACTGTATAATTATATCCAAGTGAATCATATACGGATACAGATATTGACTTACCATCAGCAGATGTAAGATCTGGATCCTTCATATCCACATTTCCTGCCATATAGCACTTAGATGTCTGTTCAGGAGAAGAAACCTTATTCTTTTCTGACTCCGGATAAAGTGCTGATACAGTATCCTTCTTTATAGCTGATGGATTGTCAGGATCTACCTGCCATCCCATGACCTGATATCCGTTACTTGTTGTAAGGCAGCCTGCTCCATCAGTCTGGAATGAACCAACCTTAGTGAAGTAATTTACTCCACCACGGCTTATAATGAAGAAGCTTGGTCCATTGAGCATCAAATCATACGGATTGTTAGTTGTCTGTGCTGCTCCATTATCTGTAATAGATGTCTGTATAGATGACATCTTAGTACCAAGACCTATCTGTGCTGCATTAGTACCACCAGTGGTAGCTGTAGCTCCTGTTGCAGATGATGATGTCTGATACAAAACATCTCTGAATAAAACTGAGGATGACTTAAATCCTATTGTATTAACATTTGCAATATTGTTACCAATTACATCCATCTTAGTCTGGTGTGTCTTAAGACCTGCTACACCAGAGTAAAGTGATCTCATCATAATTCATGACCTCCATTCGTTGTCTAAAATCCCTTCTGTCATTCCGGGATTGCAGCCCCCATATAGGTCCGGCTGTTTATACTATTACTGCTCCATCGATATTAGTGAATACACTGTCATCTTCTTTGGATAGTGCTGTAACCACTGTATTATTCTTGACATTAACTATAAATGCAAGATTGTCCATCATAACAAGCGACTCTTTTATACTCTTGTCCCTCGCACGATTAACACCATTATTAAGGCGGTTTATCTGTTCATCTGACAAAACAATATTTCTGCTCAAAAGACGTTGATTGGCATGTTTTGAAAATCTTACATCACCTGTCTCATTCGCTTTTTTTATTAAGATATCCTGAAATGATTCTATATTTGAGCCTTCAACTATTTTATTATCAGAATATTTTTTGTTATGCAGGTATATATCGCCCGCCTGTTCAATCGAAAGGAGCCTTGCATCGAATCCGTTCATAGCATCTCCTCCATTAAATAATAACTAAGCTTTTTCTTTATCTTCAGCTTTATCTGTTGTAGAATTGTTATCGTTGCTAGTGTTATTATCGGTATTAGTACTGTCACTCTCGGCCTTTTTCTTAAGATACAGATAATAATCATAATCTACAACTGAATCTAAATCTTCAGCAGGATAATATGTATCATTAATTGACAATAAAACTTCTCCATCCTTGACTGTTGCATACTGAACAAGTCCGCTTATCTGTGTTGTATTACCAGACGAATCTGTAGTATTCATAATTACATATTCTCCAACCAGATTAAGTGAATTGCCCTTTTCTACGGCATCGCTTATATTCATTGTAGCTTCAAGAGCTGAATACTGTGCAAGCTGTGACATATATTCTGTACTGTCACCAGGGTTAAGAGGATCCTGGTACTGCATCTGTGCTACAAGCAACTGTAAAAAAGCCTCTTTATCCAAGTCATTTGACTTTGTATCGCTTGTTTTCTTGGTTGACACATAGCTGTCTGACTTTCCAGTTATATCACTTATTGCTGAATCTACACTTGGCATATTTTTCTCCTTTCTGATATTATATTGAATAGCTGACACTATTACCCTGTGCTTTCATCATTGTAACTGCAAGCTTATCATCTTCACTTAGCTCATCTTCATCCATATCTTCATTGATATTAAGCTTCGACATTCCATGTGATGTCTTGTTCTGATTATTCCCATTAAAGCCATCTTCATTATTTCCATTGTTGAAAAAATTCTGAGGTGCCACCATAACCTCTACCGCTTCAACCTTAAGCTCATGATTATCAAAGGTTTCCTTTAATACCGCTATACTGTTCTCGATAGCATGTCTTGCACTCTCGGTTTCTGCTACTATCTGAGCCTGCATAATTCCATTTCTGTTAGCAACGCTAACCTGAACCTTACCAAGGTTCTCAGGATTAAGCTGTACTGTGATAGATGTATTTTCCTTACTTATATTCACCTTGATGCTGTCTATGACCTGTCTTACTATATCTGCCTGTTCAACAGCATCCGAGTAAGTAAGGTCTGCTTCAACATTCTCAATCTGCATAGCTTCATTGATTGCATGATTTATGTTGGTGATTATAGGATTCTCCGTGCTTTGACTGTTACCCTTCATATTAGAGCTGTTATCATGTGCTCCGTCAGAGCTTACTGTGTAATCAGCTTTCTTAACATCACTGCCTGCATCTTCCCTGACTATAGTTATATCGACATCTTCGTCAGATTTTATAACCTCTGTATCAGTATCAATATCATACTCCGGTTCAGCATCAGCTATAACTGTTTCTATAACCTGAGTATCATCTGACATGTCTGGTAAAGTAAAGTTCTTAAGGGTATCAATAAGTTCATCAACATCAACATCCTCAAGACTATAATCCTTAAGGATATCCATAACCGAGCTTGTGATGTCATCAAGTACGTTGGATAAATCCTCATTAATAAGCAAATCAATCTCTGTTGAATTATTTACATCTAACACAAATTTCTTCAATGTATTAACATCAAGTAAATCCGTTATATCAATGCCAAAATCAGCCAGCATTTTCTCTAACTTATCATCTGATACTCCAAGTGCATCCTTGATTGCATTCTTTATATCTGATATCACATCAGCAGCTACGTCCTTGTCTGTAACAGTCTTAACTGACTGCGTCCCAGACATACTAGTTGTGTACTTATCAGCCTTAATCCTGGTATCTGTTGCAACAACACTCTTATCCGACTTATAGTCCGTATTGGTATCAACATTTACCGATGTCATATTAAGCAGTGAAGCAAACGCATCCGTTGCCTTATTGTCATCCTTCTGGCTCTTAGATGTATTGTCTGTTTTGATATCAATGTTTCCTATTCCATTTGCGGAAATTGCCATCATAATATCTTATTCCTCCTTTCTTAGATTATTGGATAGTACCTGTTTTTATGGTAAAAGCTTCTTAGTTACACTTGCAGCAAATGTCGGATCCATAGCTGCAAGTATGTTACCCTGAGCTTCGGTACTCATATTATTCATAATAAGTGCCACAGTGTCCATATCGTTGCTCATGCTCTCCAATATCTTGGCTGCACTAGCAGCGTCCATACTCTCATATGCAGCTGCCAAATCAACGATGTCCTGATCAGCCTGCTTTGCTTCGATTATCTCTCTGTATATCTCCTCAGCATGTTCTGCATCAAGCTCATTGTACCACTCAATATATGTATCGGCATCTGGTGCCGAATCTCCATAGACTATTTCATCATAAAATTCATTTTTTTTCTGTTCAAATGTCTGCTGGTCCTCAAGATTGGCAGAAAGTGTGCTTATTTCAGATGCCTGTTCAGCAACTGTATCATTAAGCGAGGCTATCTCCGCATCCTTGCTCGCATTAGCTGCATCAAGAACCTTAAGCTGTGCCAACGCATCCTCAAGATTATCATATGGATAATCACTCTCCTTTGCAACCTCTGCGTCAGAAGCATCAGGTAAAATAGCTCTTATAACAGGAATATCCTTAAATACAGGTCTTAGCACCTGGCTTCCAAATCCACCGACATCACATTTTATGAGTAATGCCATAACCGAAAGCCATGTTATCACTATCAGAACAATGATTAGTATACCAAGCCCCTTTGAAGTTCCTTTTTCTTTTTCTTTATTGTCCATAGCCATATCTCATTCCTCCATAAATGCTAGACACCTGTCTTAGTCATAGCATGTGTAAACTGATATCCTGCCACCTCATCGGTCTCTTTGTTTTCCTGTGCATTTATCTCCTGCTTAAATGTATCAAATTGCTTTTCCTTTAATTTTTCATGCATTTTTCTCTCCTGCATAACCTGATTAAGCTTCTGCCTCACAAGTTCAAGCTCTTTGCTTCGCTGTTTTATGACATCATTTTGCTTTATAATCATATCACCCATTATGTCAAGCGAATATCTGCATTCTTCTATCTTAAGAAAATCCAGATTCCCCTGTAAAGCCTCCTGATATTCTCTGTAATAAGAATCTCTTCTTTCCTCAAGTAAAGCAAGCTTTTCTTCCTCAGCAGAGAGTCTCATTCTCGCCTCAGAATATTCCTGCTTTGCAGTTTCCTCAAGCTTTAGTTTTATGTCTAGTATATTTTGCATGCTATAGAAAAATTTAGCCATTTAAATCACCACTATTCAAATATATCGCCAAGCAGCTTTATCTCCTCATCAAACAGATACTTTGTATCTACATCCTGCATAAGGAAGTCATTAACCTTATCTATCTTGGTTATAGCATAATCTATGTCCTTATTCGAGCCAGACTTATAAGCACCTATATTAATCAAATCCTCGGCATCATTGTATGTGGCAAGCACATTTTTAAGCATACCTGCCTTGTTTTTATGCGTTTTATCTGCCACAGCACTCATACATCTTGATATACTTGCAAGTACATCAATTGCCGGATAATGATTCTTCTGTGCCAGCTTTCTTGATAATACAATATGTCCGTCAAGTATTCCTCTTGCAGTATCAGTTATAGGCTCGTTGAAATCATCACCATCAACCAATACCGTGTAAAGACCAGTTATTGAACCCTCATATGTATTGCCAGCTCTCTCAAGCAGCTTCGGCATCTCTGAATAAACAGAAGGCGGATATCCCCTTGTAACCGGTGGTTCACCAGACGCAAGTCCAATTTCTCTCTGAGCCATGGAAAATCTGGTCATGGAATCCATCATCAGCAAAACATCCTTGCCCTTATCCCGAAAATACTCAGCTATAGCTGTGGCTGTCTTGGCAGCTTTATTACGTAAAAGAGCCGGTTTATCCGATGTTGCAACAACTACAACCGAACGTTTCATTCCCTCCTCGCCAAGGTCACGCTCTATGAATTCCCTTACCTCTCTTCCACGCTCTCCAATCAGAGCTATAACATTAATATCTGCACGCGTATTTCTGGCAAACATACCAAGCAGAGTACTCTTACCAACTCCACTACCCGCAAATATTCCGATTCTCTGTCCCTTACCTATTGTGAGCAGACCATCAACTGCTTTAACTCCAAGCGGAAGCACCTCGTCAATCAGCTTACGTTTAAGTGGATCAGGCGGTGCGGCATCTATAGGATATTCCGTCTGTGTATAAATTATCTCGTCATTCAAAGGCCTGCCGATTCCATCCAATACCTTGCCAAGGAGCCCATCCCCCACGGGTACCTTTAGCACCTCGCCTGTATTTTTAACTATTGCGCCAAGACCTATTCCATCAACAGAGTCAAACGGCATAAGCAAAACCTTATTATCACGAAAGCCTACTACCTCAGCCATGACTTCAACAGTTCTGTCCTTTGATATAATCTTGCATAAATCATTAAGATTGCATGGCGGTCCCACAGATTCCACTGTAAGTCCAACCACCTTACTTACCTTACCATAGTGTTCAGCAAAATCCATATCGAGCAATATATTATATTTTGAAATATCAAAGCTACTATCCATATAATCACCATATATCAAGTATGGCTGTCGCATCCAGACAAAAGCCCAGATGGCAGCCACTTATTAATCCGACAATAATTTTATAGCTGTTATTAGATTCCTGACCTGTACATCCATCGATAAATCTATAATTCCATTATCTGTGTCAATCTGGCAGTTTCTCCTATCAAGCTTGCTATCGCCATATATTTCTATCTCAATTCCAGGATTAGAAGCTCCTATAAGCCTGCTTTTGTTATCCTCAATGTACGAATATAATTCATCCGAAACATGTATAACAAACTTCTTACTTGTGTCAGACTTAGCGAGCGATTCATTAATCATATGAAGCATGACCGGTTTATAATCATCAACAAGCATTCCGGTAAGCTTATAAATTAACTTACACGCCAAATCTACAACCTCACGCTCCGTCTCCTTAAGCTGTTCCTCCATCTGCTGTCTATCTAAAGCAAGCTGTTTTTCCTGCTTGGCATGGATGTCGGCAAGGTAATCGTCAGCTCTCTTCATAGCTTCAGTGTTTCCCTCCTGAAGTCCCTGTTCGTAGCCCTCATGTCTCGCCTGTTCTCTGATATCTGCCGCAGCATTCTCTGCATCTGAAATAATCTGTGCTGCGCGGACTCTTGCATCCTCATGCAGCGATTTTGCCTTGTCCATTGCCTCGTTCAGCAATATCTCGTTCACCTGACTGCTATCGCCAGCCTCAGCCTCATCTGATTTTTCCTCTAGAGGTCTAATTATTCTTCCTGTATTCTCAACAGATAAATCTATCTTCTTTTTATTGGCATCAAAGACATAAACTTCCCCCTGATTTACAGAAAGGTTCTGAAAGCCACTCTTATATAAATTAGACAACAATCTCGTCACCTCCACCACGAGAGATAACTATTTCTCCTGAATCCTCAAGCTTTCTAATTATATTAACAATCTTCTGCTGTGCATCCTCTACATCCTTAAGACGTACAGGTCCCATGAATTCCATATCCTCTTTTATCATTGTTGCAAGACGAGATGAAAGGTTATCGAATATAAGCTTCTGAACCTCCTCGTTTGCATTTTTAAGTGCAATAGCAAGCTCATTATTATCAACCTCATGAAGCACAGTCTGGATAGACCTGTTATCAAGCAGCTTGATATCCTCGAATACAAACATCTTTCTTCTGATATCGTCTGCAAGCTCTGGATCTGCAATTTCCAGATTCTCCATGATATGCTTCTCTGTACTTCTGTCAACTGTATTAAGTATGCTGACAATAGAATCAACACCACCAACAATCGTGTAATCCTGATTGACAAGTGAAGCAAGTTTCTTTTCAAGCACCTTTTCAACCTCTTTTATTACATCAGGACTTGTTCTGTCCATAGTAGCAATTCTCCTGGCTACATCAGCCTGCTTCTCAGGTGCAAGTGCACTTACAACTGCCGCAGCCTGTGCTGATGGAAGATACGCAAGAATAAGTGCAATAGTCTGAGGATGTTCATCCTGTATAAAGTTAAGCAGCTGACTCGGATCTGCTTTTCGAACAAACTCAAATGGTCTTACCTGAAGGGAGGCTGTAAGTCTGCCAATAACATCCTTTGCCCTGTCCTCACCAAGAGCTTTATCAAGGAGCTCCTTAGCATAAGCAATACCGCCCTCGGAAATATACTGCTGGGCAAGGCAGACCTCATAAAACTCATCCAGAACTGCATCCTTCAAATCCGACGGAACACTCTTAGTATTTGCAATCTCAAGCGTAAGCTGTTCTATCTCATCATCTTTTAAATGCTTAAATACCTGTGCTGAACGCTCTGGTCCTAATGCAATTAGTAAAATAGCTGCTTTTTGTACACCAGTTATATCATTACCTGCCATAGCCATATTCTATCACTCCCAATCATCATTAAGCCAGTTTCTAAGCAGAGCCGCAACTGCCTCCGGATTCTCATCAACAAACTTCTCAATCTGCATCTTAGCTGCAGAATTATCACTAAACTCTATATCATCAAGTGTCTGGTTCTCCTTGGTAGTTGCAAGAAGTGCCTCAACAGAAAGCTCAGGCTCTACCTCAACAACCTCAGCAGGCTTCATTCCCTTAAATACTACGAACAACAGCAATGCACCAATTATAACAGCAAGCACTATAGATATAATACTCTGTACAGGTACAGGCTTTGTCTCCTTAGGATAAAAAATAGGTACAACCCTCTCAACAACATATACATTTGCGGCCTTCATACCAGTTGCAGATGCAAGCATATTGACAATACCCTCAGGATTAACATTCTCAGTAACATCAGAGTTTGCTGCCTCGAATTCAGTAAAGGTCTGGTCTGCAAGCAATCCCTGCTTTTCCATATCCTCCTCGTTATATACCTGATACTTGGTGAGATACATAGCCATACTTGAATTAGACATATCTACCTCGCCTACAGCCTCAACCTTAGTTGTCTCTGTATAGCTTGTCTCATAACTCTGTTTAAGGAGAGTGACCTTAGACTCACCTGTGGCATTGTCAAGCAAATTGTAATCTGTTATCTCCTCACCATTGGCGTCTGTTCCAACAACACCGCCTGTTCCATCTGTATTTTCCGCCAGATAATAATAATGAGAGGATACCGGTCCTGTATCATCATCATCGTTAGAGTAATATTCCATATTATGTACCTCTTCCGGAGATACATTAACATCAAGGTTAGATGCAACAGAAACCTCATCATATACGCCAGAGTTAACCATAAGATTCCAAAGCTTTGTGTTATAATACTCCTCAACCTGCTGCTCAACCTGTAAAACATCATAGGATGTGGTGCTTGTGCTTGTTCCTGAAAACAGCATAGAGCCATGATTATCTATAATTGTAATGTTGTCTGTATCAGAATTACCCACACAAGTTTTTGCATATTCCGCAATAGCCTTTGCACTTTCCTTATTAAAGTTACCATTAGTAGTAATCATAATGCTTACAGACGCATGCTCATCCTTAGAATATATTGTATTTGTATTATCAGGAAGATTAATTGTTACAGATGCCTTGGTTATCCCTTCAATACTAAGAATTACCTGTTCCATCTCTGATTGCAGATTAATCTTCGCCTTTAACTTCTTCTCAGAATCAGTAGTATTAAAGCTATTGTTAAATAGCCAGTCATAATCAGTATTGTTGACGCTTGAGCTTATACCATTTTCGCCGAGCAGAAGTCTCGCCTTTGAAAGCTGGTTTTCATCAACATCAATAGATAACGCGTCACTAGATACCTTATATTTTATTCCGTTTTCATCAAGGAGATTGGTAACCTGTGCCGAAGCAGCAGTATCCTGATATGTTCCAAGTCTCGTATACGAAGTACGATTTAACAAAACAAACAGTGCTACCAACGTTATAATTACCGCTGCTACCACTGAAAAGAATAAAGTTTTTTGTTTTGCTGTATATTTTTTCCAAAATTCCAGAATCTTTGTTGGAATCTGTTTTAACCTCTCTGTCATATGTGCCTCCGTAGATTATCAAATGCTATAACTGCATATTCATCAATTCTTTGTACGCAGATACAACTGCATTTGTAACCTTAACTGTATACTGCAATGAGATGTTGGCCTTCTGCTGTGCCAAAGCCAAATCATGTATACTGTCTGTATATCCAAGTGCAAAACTCATTTCTGCCGACTCTGCTGACTTCTGAAGTGAGTCCGCCTCCTTATACATATCAACAGCAGCATTAAGTATTGTATCAAATGAGCTTGTTCCCTCTGTCTTGGCAGCCTGATCTGCTCTCTCAGCAGAAGCTATACTGCTAAGTCCATTAATGCTGTTCAATGTTGTATATTCATCACTAAATAAAGAAACCGGTGTAACCGACATTTAATTCACTCCTAACTGTTAAATAACTCCAAGCCCTTCATAGCCATGCTCTTTGCCGCATTAAACGATGTAGCACTTGCCTCATATGCACGGCTTGAATCAATCAGATTAGTCATCTCTGTAACTGTATCAACATTAGGATACTCTACATATCCATCCTCATTGGCATCCGGATTATCCGGTTCATATACAAGCCTGAAATCTGACTGATCCTCAACTACCTGCGTCACCTTAACTCCGTTAGGCTGATAGCTGCTAAGATATCCATTAAGTATATGGTCAAAGGATGTTGTATCCTTCTCCGTAAATACAACCGTTTTTCTTCTATATGCCTCTCCGTCTTCTGTTCTTGTTGTATTTGCATTAGCTATATTTTCAGCAATTACATCCATTCTAAGCTGCTGTGCAGTCATTCCTGTTGCAGCAACATTCATTGCAGAAAAAACTCCCATAATATATGCCTCCTATACAAAAAAGCTCTATGATGAACTGCTGAGCACTGATTTGTATCTTGAGAATTCCTGACTCATCAAATCCACCAACGCCTGATATTTAATCTGGTTTTCAGCCAGATATGACTCCTCCGTTGCTACGTCAACATTATTTCCATCCAAGCGGTAAGAAAGAGATGCATTATCTGTATATACCTGTGGATCTAACATAGTCAAATCCCTGTTAGCATTTTTAACTGCTGTAGATAAATTCTTCTCTCCACCAAGCTCAGCCTGTAGTATTGACTCAAAATTGATATCCTTGCGCTTATATCCTGGTGTGTCAACATTAGCTATGTTATTACTTATAAGCTCGTTTCTAAGATTAGCTGCATCGGCAGCCTTATCTAAAATATTGACATAATTATAAATATCTGTATTAATCATGTATACCCTCCATATGTAAATGCACCTGTCAATTATCTGACATCTCAGGTATTCTTGAAGCAAGTGCCTCCATAATGTATTCGTTCTGAATAATAATCGCTGTACCCTTTACACCCATTGATTTGGATTTGATAACTCCTGCACTGTTAAGCTTTTTAATCGAATTAACTATAGCTGAACGGGTAATTCCATATTCGCCTGCCACCCTGCTCACTATCAGAATTCCTTTAGTTTTTTTCAGTGCAGATAGCGCACAGTATGCCGCATATATCTCGGAATGTGACAGAGAATGTATTGCAAGACCAACCTGCTTTCTTTTCTGTGCCGCACTTTCCTCATCATCACGCATACCATGAAGCAGCTCCAAAGACACAATTGTTGTTACATATTCTCCAAGTATTATATCGTCAACCTCATATTGATTATTAATCCTGTATGTAAGAATAGTACCAAGTCTCTCTCCAGATATGTCAATCGGAATAATGAGAAACTCATACTGCTCATATTCTTCTGATTCTATGCCAAGCATACTTGAGTGTACATTCTCTCTAGTTGACAGCACAGACATAATACGCTCATTTATATCCTCGTTAAGGACATCTCCCTGCACAGCAACATCTAGATAATCTATCGTGCTGACATCCGGATTATCATATATTCCAAGTATAACGCCCTTATCATCCGCAACAATGATATCTGACTTAATGAGCTTACCAAATATATGGCACAGCTCATCCGTATCTATACTAAAACCTGTACCATTACGCAAAAATCGACTAACTCTGTTAACTCTGTCCAACAACTGAGCACTCATCATAACACCTGCTATATATAACAAAATTATCGTACAGACAGTTAGCCCACTATCCATACGATAATTATCCTACCATATTTAGTGTTTTTCATCAACAAAAATATGAAAATACCACTAAATAATTTATTATTCGATTTATACTGACTTCACAGCATTTCTGGCATCACAAGTGTAACCACACCCGTCTGCCGCACACATAAGCTTGTTGCCCTTTTCAACCATATAGCTGCCACACTCAGGGCATTTTTTAGTTGATGGTTTTGACCATGACATGAAATCGCATTCAGGATTGGCAATACAGCCATAATATTTTCTGCCCTTCTTAGTTTTCTTAAGGACTATGTCCTTTCCACACTTAGGGCAAGGTATTCCTGTTTTTTCAAAATAAGGCTTAGTGTTTCTGCACTCAGGGAAGCCCGGACATGCAAGGAATTTGCCATGAGGTCCATATTTTATGACCATCATTCTTCCGCACACATCACATTTTTCGTCAGAAACCTCATCCTCTATCTTGACATTCTCAAGCTCTTTTTTGGCAGTCTCAACAGATTCAGCCAAATCAGGATAGAAGTTCCTAATTACGACCTTCCAGTTAATCTCACCCTCTCCTATTTTATCGAGAAGTGATTCTATATTGGCTGTAAAATTTACATCAACTATAGCCGGAAATGCCTGAGTCATCATCTGATTTACAGCCTCGCCAAGCTCAGTTACATAGAGATTTTTATTCTCTTTTACAATGTATCTTCTATTCAGTATATTGCTTATAGTAGGGGCATAGGTAGATGGTCTGCCTATTCCAAGCTCTTCCATAGTCTTAACTAATAATGCCTCTGTATAATGTGCCGGTGGCTGGGTAAAATGCTGCTTAGGTGAAAGCTCAGACATAGTAAGCTTATCTCCTACATTTATGTTGCTAATCCTGTTTTTCTCTTCTTTTTCATCATCCTGCACATAAACTGCCTGAAATCCCTCAAATGCCACACGGGATGTAGAAGCCTTAAACTCCACTCCTGCACACTCTGTCAAAACTGTCTTTGTCTCATATAAAGCAGGTTTCATGCGGCTTGCCAGAAATCTGTTATATATAAGCTGATACAATCTGAACTGGTCTCTTGAGAGCTGTTCCTTAAGCATTGCAGGTGTGAGTGTTACATCTGTTGGTCTGATAGCCTCATGTGCATCCTGTATTTTCTTATTTGTTGTTGAGGCAGTACCGCTTGCGACATAATTCTCACCATATTGCTTAGCAATATACGCCTTGGCATTTGCATCCGCCTCCTCAGAAATACGTATAGAGTCTGTTCTCAAATATGTTATAAGACCAATACTTCCACGACCTTTAATCTCAACACCCTCATAGAGCTGCTGAGCTATACGCATTGTCTTTCCTGTGGCAAAGTTTAATTTCTTACCAGCCTCCTGCTGCAATGTACTTGTCGTAAATGGTGCAGGCTGTTTCTTTGATTTCTCTGTGTTCTTGATATCTGTCACAACAAAGTTCTTATTCTTATCAACCTTGTCATAAAGCTCTTCCATCTTGACTTTGGAAATTTTTTCCTTAATGTAATGGAATTCCACAGGCTTTAACGAAGCATTCGGTGTAAGAAGTGCTGATAAACTCCAATATTCCTCAGGGATAAATGCATTTATCTCGCTCTCCCTGTCGCAAATGAGCTTAAGCGCAGCTGATTGTACTCTTCCCGCACTAAGACCTCTCTTTATCTTCTCCCAGAGAAGGGGACTTATGGAATAACCAACCATTCTGTCAAGCACACGTCTTGCCTGCTGTGCATCAACAAGATTCATATCTATCTCACGGGCATTCTTGATAGATGCCTTTACCGCATTCTTTGTTATCTCATTAAATGTAATTCTCTTATAGCTCTTGTTCTCAAGCTTTAATGCAATTACCAAATGATAAGAAATAGCTTCTCCCTCACGGTCAGGGTCAGTTGCAAGATATATCTTATCAGCCTTCTTAACCGCCTTTCTAAGCTCTGCAAGGAGTTCTCCCTTACCTCTTATAGTTATATATTTAGGTTCGTAATCATTGTCAAAATCAATTCCCATCTGGCTCTTAGGCAAATCTCTTACATGTCCATTTGACGCTATAACCTCATAGCCTGTTCCAAGGAATTTTTTAATTGTTTTTGCCTTAGCCGGTGACTCGACAATTACTAAATTTTTTGCCATACTTATTTGCTCCTTCAAAAAGCATATTACAAAGCAACGATATAATATCCCCTAATCGGTTGCTTAATCATCCCTTTTTCTTCTAATCCATACAGCGTGCTTATAGCATTCGTTATACCTATATTGCAGCACTGTATAATATCATCAATATACATAGGTTCTAAACCGAGACAACTATACACCTTTTTTTCCATAGGTGCAAGTACATTTTTGACAACTGTTTCTTCATTATCTAAACTCACGACATTTCCCTCCCCCATATACATATCATTTAATATATCATCAGGTGTTGTAACGCACATTGCCCCCTGCTTTATAAGATTGTTAGTTCCGGCACTTTTTTCATCAAGTAATCTTCCCGGTATCGCATACACCTGTCTTCCCTGTTCTAATGCACAGTCTGCCGTTATAAGCGAACCGCTCCGTTTTTGTGCACATACCACAAGCACTCCATCTGAAAGTCCACTTATTATTCTATTTCTTAGTGGAAAATATCCAGGATTAGGAGAAACGTCAAGCCCATACTCAGATACTATTGCACCATTTTCCTCTATATCATGGTATAGCTTCACATTCTCCTGTGGATAGGTGATATTTATTCCACACCCAAGCACCGCTATCGTATATCCTCCTTTCTCTATAGCACCTCTGTGTGCCTGACTGTCTATACCTCTTGCAAGTCCGCTGACAATCGTGATTTTATTTTTTGCAAGCTCCCCAGCAAACTTAAACGCAAGCTCGCTTCCGTATATATCAGGATTTCTTGAACCAACAATACCAATACTTTTATTTTCTATATTATTATGTATATGGTGTTCGTCCCACAATATACCTCTCACATACAATATATCAGGAGGTTCATATATGTGAGTTAATTTATCCGGATACGACGGATGTCCAGGATATATAATCCGTATATTATTTTTCTCAAGCCTTCTTAAATATCCATCATAATATTCTATATCTGGCGAATTAATTATGTTGTTAACTATCTTTTCATTTCCTATAAGCTCTAACAGCATTTCTCCTGATGCATTATAAACAGACTCTACTGTGCCAAGTTTTGTTCTAAGCAGCTTTCTTGTCTTAATTCCAACCTCGGGTATGTTTGTAAACCACAAATGCAGCAGTGCAAGTTCTCTATCTGTCATATACATCCACACCTCCATTTTTATAAAATAAAGCCTCCATTATATGTATATCTTCTATATCATTTTTTCCATCCATGTCCGCTATTGTTCTGGCAAGCTTAATAACCCGATGAACTCCTCTTGCACTAAGCTCATTGTCCTTAAAAGTCTTTGACAAAAGCTCCTCCCTGCTGTCATCAAGTGATATATACTTCTTAATTAATTTTCCATCTAACTGTGAATTAAAATGAATATTTTCATTCTTGTATCTTTTTTCCTGAATACACCTGGCCCTCTCAACGCGTTCCCTAATCTGGTCCGATGATTCAGCCCTTCTCTTTGAAAACAACTCATCATAAGGAACAGGCTTAACTTCCATATTAATATCAATCCTATCCATCAATGGTCCACTTATTCTGCTTTGATATCTTTTAATCTGAAGCGGTGTACATGAGCATTTTTTCAGGTCAGGATAATGTCCACACGGACAGGGATTCATGGCAGCAACCATCATAAAATCAGACGGATACACATAAGTAGCATGAACTCTTGATATTGTTACACATCTATCCTCAATAGGCTGTCTTAAAACCTCCAAAACAACCTTTGAAAACTCGGGAAGCTCATCAAGAAAAAGCACGCCATTATGCGCAAGACTAACCTCCCCTGGTCTTGGTATAGCTCCGCCTCCTATAAGTGCATGCTCTGAAATAGTGTGATGAGGCGACCTGAATGGTCTGTTTTCAATTAATGAGCCCTCATTATAAAGCATTCCACTAACGCTATATATCTTGGTAATCTCCAGACATTCCTCAAAGGAAAGCGACGGCATGATTCCCGGAATACATCTGGCAAGCATGGACTTTCCAGCACCGGCAGCCCCGGTCATAAGTACATTGTGAAAGCCAGATGCCGCTATCTCCAATCCTCTTTTAAGCGATTCCTGACCTTTTATATCAGCAAAATCATTAACGTTGTCAACCTTCCTGTCAAAGCTCTCATGACCGCCTTCCACCTTACTTATAACATTGTCACCCTGTATAAAGCTCATTACTTCACTAAGGTTTCTTGCCCCATATACCTGCATACCTTTTACTAATGCTGCTTCCTTAGCATTATCTATAGGAACTATGCAATTTTTTATACCACAATCATAGCAATAGCTTACCATAGGAAGCACACCTTTAATGGGTTTTATTGTGCCATCTAAACTAAGCTCACCCATTATTGTAAAGTTGTTTAAATCAATAGCAGGTGTGACAAATGAAGCTAATAACACCGCTACTGCAACCGGCAGGTCAAAACCAGCTCCATCCTTTCTGATATTGGCAGGGGAAAGATTGACGGTAATTCTCTTAGATGGAACAGAATATCCAGAATTTTTAAGAGCCGTCCGAACACGCTCGCCAGCTTCCTTGACAGACGAGGACAGGTAACCAACCATTGTGAACATAGGCAATCCATCATTCACATCGGCTTCCACCTGAATAAGTGTGCCGCTTACTCCGTAAACGGCACAGCTTGTAATTTTACTAAACATATTATACGACTACTCCTTCTACCTCTCCAAGGCAAAAAGTGTCATAACCATTAGTTTATGATAATTGTATTGTGTGACATATATAATGTCAAGCAATATTTTAACTACACATATTTATATCACTATATTATTTTTTCTGTACACTGTATCCAAATTTACCTACGTTATCTCCAAGTGCATAATACTGTCCATGGGAATATGCTATAAGGTCAGCCTTCGCAAGGTCAAACCTGCCATTCTCATCCATGTACTTCTCATCAGCTAAAACTGCGGTAACCTCGGCAAGGAACATATCATGTGAACCAAGCTCAAGAACCTGTGTCACCTTACATTCTATATTCACCGGACTCTCGGCAATGACAGGAACACTAACTGTCTGTGCCTTAGCACGTGTAAGCTTTACAGCCTCAAACTTGTCCATATCGCGTCCCGATTTAACACCACAATAATCCATTGCACGTGTAAGCTCTCGTGTGACAAGATTAATTACAAACTCTCCATTTTTCATAAGAAGCTCATGCGAATATCTGGATTTTCGCACAGATATTGACACCATAGGAGGATCAGAATTAATTGTTCCTGTCCATGCAATAGTTATAATATCATCCTTTGCTCCGCCATCCGAAACAGTAACCATAACAGCCGGTACCGGATATAGCATATTGCCCGGTTTCCATAATTGTTTACCCATAATCTTATACGTCCTTTCAATCCTCAAGCATATTTCTTATCTCCTGCATCTTGTAATCAACAGAAGTTATAGTGTCAGCACATTTTTTCAGCTCCTGCACAATTATCTCAGGATGCTTAAGATTATCCTTTTTGTATTTAAGCTTGTGGTCAAGGCTGGCCCAGAAATCCATAGCAATTGTTCTGAACTGAACCTCAACCTTCATGTATTTCTTTTCACTAGACAGGAATATAGGAACCTCAACTATAAGATGAAGACTTCTATATCCATTTTTCTTAGGATTTCTTATGTAATCCTTCACACAGACAACATTGATATCATCCTGACCAGACAACAAATCTGCCAGAGTGTAGATATCCTCAGGAAAAGAGCATATTACTCTTATTCCAGCTATATCTGTAAGATTATTCTCGATATTCTCGATTGTTATATCCAAGCCCTTCTTGCGCATTTTCCGCACAATACTTATAGGCTGCTTTAGTCTGCATTTAATTGACTCAAATGGATTTCTGTTATGTCTTAAGGTAAACTCAGTGTTAAGAACCTTAAGCTTTGTCTCTATTTCCATTAGTGCACACTCATAATTCATCATCAAATCTATGAATGGCTGCATATTTTTTAATACCAACTCCGGATTTTCCGAATTAAGTAATACTTCAACGCTCATATCCGCTGCTGTACTCATACTAACCACCTCTTATTTCGTAACCTGATACATTTTCTTAAGAGCTGTCATAAATAGCTCCTTTATCTTTCTGTCATACTGGTTTCCAAGCTTTTTTACAGATTTCTCATCAATAAATCCACCAGCCATGGCAGCATGTCCCCCACCTGTTCCTATGCCATCTAAGGCATCATGAACCAGTTTACCTGCGTCTACTCCCTTCTTCTCGCTTCGTACAGAGAATTTAATTCCAGCCGCATTTATTGAATAAACTACTGATATATCCACAACATCAAGTGACATAATAAAATCTGATATAATTGCCACCAGAGAATTAGGACATTCAAAAGGCATATATGTAAATCCCACAGAATCAAAAACCTCTATATTCTCTATGGCAGCACCATACGCTGAGAGGTCATGGAATTCTATAGTTGAATTATACATAGATGACAGCTTCGACCAATCAGCATGAGCAAACAGATATGACATCATATCCATATCTAACTGTGTTACTCCCCGTATAAGGTCGTCAGTATCCATTTTAATTCCATAAGCTAAAGCTGATGCCACATTCTTATCTATAGGCGTATTAGTGCTCTCATAATAGTAAGCTATAATTGTAGCACAGGCTCCAAGTATTCTTATGTCCTTATATATATAATCCTTAGTCTCCTCAAATATAGGATGATGGTCAACGCAGGCAATCTCATTTCCCGGCAAATCCGTAGTATTCGCATTAGGCTTCTGACAATCAACGTGAACTATATAATCATCAAATGTCATGTCCTTTATATTATCATAAGAATAAATCTCTATTCCAAAATTATCCATCATCTTTCTGGTATTGAATCTATCGATGCTTCCCACATAGCATACCGTAGTCTCCACACCATAATATTCAAGGAACTTCTGTAATCCAAATGCAGAAGAAATTGCGTCTGGATCAGGGAAATTATGTGTCTGCAAAAATACCCTGTGTCCCTTAAGTAATTCTATCAATTCCTGTGGTTTTGTATCTTCCATCTCTCTTTTAATCTCCATGTAGCTTTTTAACATCTGCAAAGCAATAAATATCCTCCTACCAGCAACAAAAGCACGCACAAAAATTCGCCAAATCCGCTCACAAAGTAGGAAACCAGCATACCTATAGCCATAAACAGCATTGCATAACCAATAAGTGCTTTCAATGATATAATGTCCCCGCACAAAATATCTCTTAAGACATTATATGCTAAGTCAAAGCATATAAGAATTATATTTCTTCCTCATGTGCTATATCGCTTATTGCCTGATTTATCTCCTCATCATCTGACTTCGGATTCTTGCCCATTATATTTCCTATCTTGTCAACAATATCCGGAACCATATCTATAATCTTACTTATAGTGTCCTCATTTTTTACGCTGACCATTCTTGCATGTCCATTCTGTATAACAAGAACTGCCGAAGGAGACATCTTACCTCCCATACCACCACCTGCTGAATTGTTGTTTCCTGATTTTGCAAATGCACCAGCAGCAACACCAAAATTAACATCTACAAGTGGGAGAATTATGGTATCTCCAAGTTTTGTAGGCTCACCAACAACAGTCTTTGTTGTGAGCATTGTATCCATCCCCTTAAATAATGAGCCAAGTGTTTCATTAAAATCATTTGCCATAATATCAATACCTCCTATTTATGCTTGATTTGTCAGCTTTTTAATTACTTTTAATGTTCTCCATAAATTAATGTTAAAGACTATGCGGAGAAGATATCCTATCTGTACATGTCCGCGCATATATATATGTCCCTCTAACACCTTATTATAGAAATCAGGTTCAAGCGAAAATCCCTTTTGATACACAAAGGGCATAAGGCTAAGATAACCTGTTATCTGTCCTGTTTTATATGGTTCTTCAAAGCCATAATGTACATATCCCTTTATTTTTCTAGGTCTTATGTGTTTAAATATACTTATTATATATTTTTTAAGATATTTTCTTGTCTTTACCGTACATTCAAGATTCCAGAACTTCTTGATACGATTCGTTTTTTTCTTAATATTATCAAGCTTTTCATCTATGTTCTCTATAATCTTCCCCGGTGTAAATTGGGTGACAAATTTATATAGTTTCTTGATAAAACCTATAAAACCCTTAAATGCTTTCTTAATTCTGACGATAAGCCTCTTATCTTCAGATGGAACTGCATCCTTATACTTATACTCATCCTCAATATCATTATCCCACAAATCAAATTCTTCATTCCAACCAGATTCATCTTCGCCCTGATTGTCATCGTTTTGTTCTTCTGTTAGTTCCTCGTCTGTGGCTTTTTCATCTACCTGTGGCTCGCCATCTGTAATCGCATCTTCATCTGTCTGCCTGTCTGCCTCATCTACAACTGGCTCATCATCTGCCACGTCCTCCTCAGTGTCAATTACATCCTCCACCAAGTCTGCAGCAGCCTTATATGCTTTCTCAGCATTCTTCTTACCGAGCTTTATTCCGGCAATACGTACATCCTGATTAAATTCCTTCGTTTCCTGATTATACACAAGCCTAAACGATATTATCAGAAATCTTATCTTCGCCTTTATATGGGCTGTTTTTTTGTATTCAGCATCAACCTTATATGTTATCGGGGCAAACAACAGCAGTAAAATCCCAACAAGAACAAGTGCCAATGCCCCAAGTATAATCCATAATATTATTTTTAGTATAAATAACAAAACATGGAGCATGCCCCTCTCACATCCTATCCTCTATGCTTCGCGTACAAAGAATTCCGTGTCAATATCATCGCCATCTCCTGCGTCATACATATCCTGAACCATCTGTAAAATCAGCTCAAAGGCATCCTGCCTGCCTCTTGCAATTCCAAGAATACGCACCTTATCAATTACCTCTCTGTAAAATGGCTGTAACAACTGATTATATACATATATCTCCAATATGCCATCTCCTGTAATCGGTGATACCACCACATACAGATTGCGAATAAACTTGTGCTTATGCATTTTATTCACAAGCTTGTCTATCTTTTTATCCTTTATCCCGTATGTATACAACGCATCCGATATAGTCACAAAATCACCCCATACTCCTTATGCCTATTCCTCCATAATCTCGGAAATAAGCTTATAACAGGCAGTCAACTCACTGTCATCCTTGCAATTCTCAAGTACATATTCAAAGTAGTCCTTTATCTCCTGCTGGCTGTTCATAAATATAGGCATACTTGCAAGTATCTTAGACATCATACTTCTTATAACTCTTCTGTCCTTACCCTCAAACGCAGAGGTCATCTCACCAGTAAGCTTGTCCCTCAATGCCATGATATAATCATTATCAGCCACGTCATTTGAAGCTCCTGTATACTCCTTCTCCAAATCTATAAAAAGACTTGTTGACAATAGCTTAGATACAGTAGAAAGCTTATCAAATGAATCCTTTAAGGAAAGGCTCTCTATCTTCTCCATGTTATTTTGTCTTATATCATCAAATGCCGCCTCGAGGATAACTATATTCTCGTACACATCCTCCTGAACACCCTCTACATTCATAAATTCATCAGTCATACCCATTAACATATCCTCGAGGTTGTCACTCTTGACACATGCATCTAGTATCTTGACAGATGACTTATATCCTGCCTTAGTACAATTAACAGCTCTTGCATTATCTACAGTCAGTAAAATTGTATATACATCATTGATTACCTCCTGAAGAAGCATCAGTGCAGAAACCTCGTTATTAACAATATCCGCCGCCTGTCCAAGTCTCTCGCTAAGTTCATCAAAACCTGCCTCATCCATATTCTTGTAATCTGCATCACAGAGGTCCTTATATACATGATATAAGAATGGGTACTCTGTCTCAAATCCCTTTGGTGTATCTATAAGAATCGCTGCTCTTAGCATATCTGCAAATTCATCTACAGAAGATTTTTCTCCACCTTTATATATGGTGAGAGTATTTGTAACTATGTCATAGAACTTATTCTTAGTCATTCTTACAGGCAGCTGTGCCATAAGAAGCTGAAGCTTACTGTTCACAACAACGGTGTCATTTTCAGAGAATACATACTTAAACATCTTAGATGCGAGCATATCCACATTAACCTGCTCTGTAGTCTGCTTTATTCCAGCCTCTATACGATTGAGAATGTACTCGTATATCTCGTAGCCATCCGTAAATGCTGTAAGATTCTTCATCTTGTATTCAACATTGCCGCGTAGCTGTCTTATAACCTCAATAGCCTTATCATCAACCAACGTTTCCCCTAATATATGCTTATTAATTAAATCTGTGAGAAGCTTGAAATATTTGTCTAAATCACTGTTAGGATTGTCCTGCTCGGTTATCATCTCCTTCAAGGTATAATAATTCATGCTCATCTTAACCGTTGCATAGCAGTTATACTGGCTGTTAAGCTCATCTACATAAAGCGGTATGTTGCTGTCTAAATTCTTTTTTCTGTTTATGTCTGTCACAAGTATCTTGTATTTACTCTTCATTGTCCTTACTCCCCTGTCATCTTACATGTTCATGTGTATATAAATGCTCGCTGCAATACTCATAATTGCCATTGCACTTAGAACAGAATCTAAACTCAAGCTCCGGATCATCAAGCTCTGTTCTTCCACATACAGCACATTTGTGTCTTGTTATTACGTTCTTTGGCTTAGTCTGCTTTGTGTCCGGGTTAATGTCCTTTTCATTTTCTATATCATTAACTCTTCCGCCATCAATCTCCGTGAATCTGCTTCTTGCACGTTTTCTCTTGATATCAGATGTGTATTTTCCCTTTCTCCTGCCTCTGTTTCTTGTGCCGAGATATATTATTACAAAGTTGAGCATATATGCTATGATAGATACCTTTGTAATCAAATTTGAGGTTGAAGCAAAACGATACGCTAAAAGTAACATATCGAGATACCCAATCCATTTTGCCTTTAATGGTATAAAAAAGTATAACATCATATACGCCTCTGAGTATATGAGTGTGAATCCAAGAAACAGACTAATCTGCATCAAATCAGTCATTTCAATACCATTATTAACTGTAGAATACAGATAGAAAAATGCATCATCACCTATTCTTAAGTATTCATACACACTTACCGCCATACAGCATATAGTATTGACCAGCCATCCGCCAAAGATAAATACATTAAACATAAATGTACCCATAGCCCGCTCGATTGCCATACCTACACTGAAATATACAAACATCATCAGAATTGTAAAAATGTTAATGCCACCTGCCGGTGTCAAAATCCATGTAAATAATCTCCAATACTCATGTCCCACTATTATGTCTGCCGGAGAAAAATACAGCTTGGAAGTAATGCTTGGTACAAACATATATAGCAAATATCCAATTCCAAAGCATGCTGTTAAAATCATAGGAAGATTGTTAATGGCATATTTACCAAATTTACGTTCCATCTTATCAAAAAAGCTCAATTCCATCATCCTTATCTGTATTATTATACAGGTTACACTGCATACTGACATGCATTTTTGCACAGCAGTACACAGCAACCCAATCTATCTAATTATATCGTATCAACATACAAAACACAACCAAAATCTACCTGTTCACAGTTTTATCATTATTAGGCGGTATACGGATAATTGTTCCGAGAGGAACCCTTATATCATACAGCTCTCTGTTATACTGCATAAGGCTTTCTATGTCCGTATCCAAATCATTTATTATTGTGCCTAAGGTGTCTCCAACTCTCGCAGTGTAATAGCGCCTTTCTTCCTCCTCGTATACCTCGGTAGGAATACATATCTCATCTCCTACCTGAAGATTATATACATTTACATATGGATTTTCCTTTAAAATATCTATAAGTCTTACCCCATACATCTTAGAAAGCTTATAGAGTGTATCACCAGCAACTACGCGGTGAACAGTCCCTTTACATTCATGTTCCATATTTTTCCCCTTTTTGATTATTCTATGCCATGAATGGTAAAATGTGGCATAAAGTTCACGATTTTAACTGTTGAAATCGCTACATCTTTCCTATATAATAACAATGTCAAAAAAGGTATATTTATAAAGGAGGTATGGCATTACGCCATATAATACATATGAAACGATTAGGAATAGATATTGGTTCCACAACTGTTAAGGTTGCTGTTATTGATGAAGAACACAGCATCCTTTTTTCTGAATACAAGCGTCACTTTGCTAACATCAAGGAAACGCTCAAGGAGCTTGTGGAACACGCAAAGGAAAAACTTGGTAATTTAGAGGTTGCTCCTACTATCACAGGTTCAGGTGGTCTCGCATTGGCAGAGGTTATAAACATACCATTTGAGCAGGAGGTAGTGTGCGTATCAGAGGCACTTACAGACTATGCTCCTCAGACCGACGTTGCAATAGAGCTTGGCGGTGAGGATGCCAAAATTATATATTTCACAAACGGTGTTGAACAGCGTATGAACGGTGTCTGTGCAGGTGGTACAGGCTCATTTATCGACCAGATGGCTACTCTTCTTCAGACTGATGCGTCCGGTCTTAACGAATACGCAAAAGATTACGATACCATATACCCTATAGCAGCCCGCTGTGGTGTATTTGCAAAAACTGATATACAGCCGCTTATCAACGAAGGTGCTACCAAGCCTAACCTTGCAGCATCTATCTTTCAGGCTGTCGTAAATCAGACTATAAGTGGTCTTGCATGTGGTAAGCCAATCAAGGGTAATGTTGCATTTCTAGGTGGTCCCCTTCACTTCTTAGACCAGCTAAAGGAAGCATTTATAAGAACCCTTAACCTTACCGACGAGCATATAATAGCTCCAGACCATTCACATCTTTTTGCAGCTGTCGGAGCTGCCCTTCAGGCAAAAGAGGAGATAACCTACACCTTAGAGGATATCAGCGGAAAGCTCACTGCCGACTTAAAGATTGCAGTCGATGTAGACCGTCTACCACCGCTTTTTGCCTCAAAGGAGGACTATGATAAGTTCATCAATAAGCAGTCACAGTACAAGGTTAAAAGAAGTGACCTTGCAAGCTATCATGGCCGCTGCTATCTCGGAGTTGATGCAGGCTCTACAACAACAAAGGTTGCTTTAGTTGCAGAGGATGGTTCACTTCTCTATGACTTCTACAGCAGCAACAACGGAAGTCCGCTTAAGACAACTCTTCGTGCCATGAAGGATATCTACGAGAAGCTTCCTTCAGATGTAACTATTGTATCAGGCTGTTCTACAGGTTACGGTGAGGCACTAATCAAATCGGCACTTATGCTCGATTTTGGTGAGGTTGAAACCATAGCTCACTACACTGCTGCTGCATTTTTTGATCCTGATGTTGACTGTATATTAGATATCGGTGGTCAGGACATGAAGTGTATCAAGATTAAAAATGAGGTTGTCGATAACGTCATGCTGAATGAGGCATGTTCTTCAGGATGTGGTTCATTTATCGAGACATTTGCCAAATCTCTTAACTATGATATAAAGGATTTTGCCAAGATTGCATTGTTTGCCAAGAGTCCTATCGATCTAGGTTCGAGATGTACTGTATTCATGAACTCTAAGGTTAAGCAGGCTCAGAAGGAAGGAGCTACTGTTGAGGATATCTCAGCAGGTCTTGCATACTCAGTTATCAAGAATGCTCTCCTTAAGGTAATTAAGCTTACAGATCCTAAGTCACTCGGTAAGACCATCGTTGTACAGGGTGGTACATTCTACAACGATGCTGTACTTAGAAGCTTTGAATTAATATCCGGCCGTGATGCTATACGTCCTGACATAGCAGGAATCATGGGTGCATTTGGTGCTGCCCTAATTGCAAGAGACCGCTATCAGGAGGGTATGGAATCCCATATGCTTGGCAAGGAGGAGCTTGAGAATCTCACATATGAAACCCGTATGGCAAGATGTAAGGGCTGTACTAACAACTGCCTCTTAACAATCAACAAATTCTCAGGTGGCAGACAGTTTATATCAGGAAACCGTTGTGAGAAGGGACTCGGATTAAAGAAGAACCAGCACAATGTTCCTAACCTTTTTGAGTACAAATTCAACAGATTATTTAACTACGAGCCGCTTTCTGATGAGGAGGCAAAGCGTGGTGTTATCGGTATACCAAGAGTTCTTAATATGTATGAGAACTACCCATTCTGGTACACCTTCCTCACCAAGCTTGGATATCGTGTAATTCTCTCTCCAAAATCATCAAGAGATATTTACACCTTAGGAATTGAATCCATCCCTAGTGAGTCCGAGTGTTATCCGGCAAAGATTTCTCATGGTCATGTTATGTGGCTTTTGAAGCAGGGAATAAAGACTATATTCTATCCTTGTATTCCTTACGAGAGAAATGAGACACCGGATGCCAACAACCACTACAACTGCCCTATCGTAACATCTTACGCTGAGAATATTAAGAATAATATGGAGGAGGTTTCTGCTCCGGATATAACTTATATAAGACCTTTCCTTGCACTTGACAACAAAGATGCATTGAAGAAGCGTCTCCTTCGTGAATTCAGCAAATATACAGATGTAACCTTTGATGAGATATCTGCTGCGGTTGACGCAGCCTATGATGAGGCTGACGCAGTCAAAGCTGATATAGAGAAAAAGGGTGAAGAGGTAATCAAATACTTAAATGATAATGACAAGTTAGGTATAGTGCTTGCAGGACGTCCTTACCATCTTGATCCAGAGATAAATCACGGACTTCCAGAGCTTATCAATTCATTTGATATTGCTGTCTTAACTGAGGACTCTGTTTCTCATTTGGCACATGTTGAGCGTCCACTTATTGTCTCAGACCAGTGGATGTATCACTCACGTCTGTACAGGGCTGCAAACTATGTTAAGACAAGCAGAAATCTTGAACTCATACAGCTCAACTCATTTGGCTGCGGTCTTGATGCAGTAACAACAGACTGTGTAAATGACATACTTACCAACTCCGGCAAGATATATACTGTCCTTAAGATTGACGAGGTAAGCAACCTTGGAGCTGCCCGTATAAGAATTCGTTCTCTTATAAGTGCAGTTAATGTAAGACGTAAGCACAACTTCACTCCATGCCCTGTACCAAGCAACATCAACAGGGTTGAATTTACAACAGACATGAAGGACTACACTGTTTTAGTTCCACAGATGTCACCTATACATTTCAGTATATTAGAGCCTGCCATGCGCCACATGGGACTTAACTTCGTTATGCTCCCTGACGCTAACAAGGAAGTTGTTGATACAGGACTTAAGTATGTTAATAATGACGCATGCTACCCTTCACTGATAGTTGTCGGTCAGATGATGCATGCCATTAATTCAGGTAAATATGACGTTAATAAACTCGCACTTATTATGACTCAGACAGGCGGCGGCTGTCGTGCTACCAACTATGTAGGTTTCATAAGGAGAGCACTCACCAAGGCCGGTTATCCGCAGATACCTGTTATCGCATTAAGTGTACAGGGCTTTGAACAAAACTCTGGCTTTAAATTCAACCTAAAGACTATCAAATGTGCCATGCAGGCACTTGCCTTAGGCGATTTGTTCATGCGTGTTGTATACAGAACAAGACCTTACGAGAAGGTTCCCGGCTCTGTAAATAAGCTCCACAAGAAATGGGAGCATGCATGTATAAGATGTATGGAAAATGGAGGTCGAGGCTTCACTCACCTTGTAAATAATATAGTTAAAGACTTTGATAACATTCCTCTAAATGAGGACATCAAAAAACCTAGAGTTGGTATTGTAGGAGAAATCCTTGTCAAGTTCCTTCCTTCTGCAAACAATCATTTAGTTGAGCTGCTTGAATCAGAGGGTGCTGAGGCTGTTATGCCCGACTTACTTGACTTCTTCCAGTACTGTTTCTACAACAACAACTATAAATATGAATACCTCGGCAAATCAAAGAAATCAGCAAGGAACTCCAACCTCGGTATTGCTGCTCTTGAGGCACTTCGTATGCCTGTAGCCAAGGCACTTAAGAAGAGCAAGAGATTTGAGCCACCTGTTCATATCTCACACCTTGCAGAATACGCAAGGCCTATAGTATCAATAGGCAACCAGACTGGTGAGGGATGGTTCTTAACCGGTGAGATGGTTGAGCTCATAAAGAGTGGTGCCGGCAATATAGTATGCTGTCAGCCATTTGCCTGCCTGCCTAACCACATTGTAGGTAAGGGTGTTATCAAGTCTCTAAGAAAAGCTTATCCTGAGGCTAATATAGTTGCCATTGATTACGATCCTGGTGCTTCAGAGGTCAATCAGGTCAACCGTATCAAGCTTATGCTTGCTACTGCAAGAAAGAACATGGAAAAAGATACAGAAAAATAAATCCAAAGCTGATATTGGTTAATATCTTATACCATATATATTTAAATAAAAGAACTGCCACACTACGATATATCACAGTGTGGCAGTTCTTCATATAATTGAATATTTTTGTATATACTTCTATATCTTATTAATTACTTACTTTTTCTCCCAATGTAACGATGGTCGTTTTCTCTACATACTCATCATCTTCTAAGACCTTATATGTGATTTCAACCTTCTCACCTTTTGCATAATACTGAAGCTTATCAGTCAAGTCCTCTGCTGAGCTTACAGACTGTCCATCGAATTTAGTTATTATATAATTCTTTTTAAGACCGGCATCAGCAGCTCCAGAGCCATCATATACCTCTGTAATTATAACTCCTACAGGTATTCCGTATGTCTGTGATGCTTCCTCAGAAACACCACCACAGGCAATGCCAAGATAACCTCTCTTGTCCTCATCAACCTTCTCTCTTGTTTTCATGCTCATAAGGCTGTCGATATTATCCTGAACTGCAGATATAGGAATTGCATAGCACATACCCTCTACATCAGTAGATGAATATTTAGATGAATTAATACCTATAACCTCACCATTCATGTTAAGAAGTGCACCACCACTGTTACCAGGATTAATAGCTGCATCTGTCTGAATAAGCGGTGTAGCGTTCATCTCTGTCTCTCTGTCAAGAGCACTCACTATACCTGTTGTTACAGACTGTCCATATCCCAATGCATTACCTATTGCAACAACCTGTTCACCAACCTTAAGTTCATCTGAGTTTCCAAGCTGTGCAACCTTAATCTGTGACAATGTATCATCTGAGAGGTCTTTTAACTCAACAACTACTATTGCAAGGTCATTATCACTGTCTGTACTCTTAACCTTTGCCTCATATATCTGATTATCGATAAATCCAACCGAAACTGTTTCAGCACTTGATACAACGTGGTTATTGGTTACTATCAAAAGCTCTGTGTCGTTCTGTCCGATAATTATACCTGAGCCAGAGCCCTCAGCTTCATACTGCTGAACCTGTCCGAAGAAGTTCTGAACCTCCTCAACAGTCTTAATATTAATTGCAACTATTGATGGCATAACTCCTGCTGCTATGTCTGATACATCAAGATTCTGTCCATCTGTACTTTCGTCTGACTGTACATTTACAGTTGGAACAATAGCATTCTCATTGCTTGATTCTGTAGTTGCACTTGATGCAACATCAGAAGCCGCAGCCTCAAGCTCTGTCTCAGCAGTAGTTCCGTTAGAAAGAGCTCTTATGTTATCACCTGAGATATAATTAAATACACCTCCTGCCACTCCGCCAAATACTGCTGCACTTGCTACAACTGCTATACCTCTCTTAACAAAGCTTGTGGACTTGCCACTCTTTTTCTTCTCCTTGTGCTGTTTTGCAGGTTTAACCCTCTTATCATGATGACCAGATATACTGTCATCTGAGTGATACACCTGCTCGTTATAAACATAATTGTTGCCAGCTCTTCCAGCCATTTGATTCATGTAATCTCTTGTACTCATATTGCTGTAGTTACTCTGGTAGTTACTCTCGCTGCCATTATTATTCTGACCATAATAATTATTCATATCTGAATAGTTATTATAGCCATTCTCCTTGTTATCATCAAATTCTCCCATAATCTATATCTTCCTTTCTATTGGTTTTATTTATCTTATGAACATATAATAAAAAGAAAATTTGTTAAAATTTTGATGATTTTGTCAATAAAATGTGAACATGGAATATATTGTATTTACATTATCTTCTTTCCCTGACAATGCTCACACAAACCATACAACATAGATGTTCTGCACTCTAAGGCAAAATGATGATGTTCATATATATGCCTCTGAAACTCATCCATAAATTCACAATCCATGTGATATATCCTGCCACAGCTACTGCACTTCATATGAAGATGATTGTGGCAGGAATGGTTTGGTTCAATGTATTGATATGTGCATGTATTACCATTTTCAGAGGTATGCTTTAAAACAATTTCCTCTTGCACCAGTTTATCAATATAGCGGTATATGGTAGTAACATTAACCGTAATATTGTTTTGAGAAAGATACTCCTCTATCTCCTTAACACATACATCTCTGTCACTGTGCTCTTTAAGATATTCCAGCATCTTAGCTCTCTTTTCGGTTGCATATCCGGCTGTTCTTGCCATATTGGTTCCTCCGTATTTAAAACTGCATTAAAGCTCTAATTAAAATAAACTAATTCTTCATCAGCAGGCTTTGCAGGTTCAACCTTTGTTGCATTTATAACAGGTCCTTCTCCTTCAAATTCAGGATAGTATTCCTTACTGATTGTTCCTGTTACAGTTATCCACTGTCTGTCGTGCAAATGCTTTGCTGCCTGAAAATATGTCTTAAATCCTATAAATGCAATATCCTCAGCACAGCAGGTCATAGCAAATCTTCCCGGAACAAATTCGTTTTCCTTGTAGCTCTTAGGCTTATGTGCCATAGCCTTGAATATAATCTTCTTTCCAACATACTTATCAGGATTATCGCAGGCATCTATATAGAATATACCAAAATCGTCATCCTCAAGCTCAATAACAGGCTGATTGATATCGTATGGCAAAAATACCTCTTCATCATCAACATCCGCAAGACCATCCTTATTTTCAAAGATAACCTGTGCTCTTCTGTTAAATGCCTTTATACTTCTTCTGTATTCAGCCTTCTTGGTGTTCTCATCACATCTGTTAAAAATAATCATATCGGCTGTTGACAATTGCTCCATCATCATAGCCTTCATGTTATTAATATATACATCAAATGTTGTTGAATCAACAAATGTAATAACCTGTACTACCGTCCATCCCTTAGGAACGCGGATTCCGAACAGCTTATCAACCTTCCAGGTACCATTATACTCTATCATTACTCTGGTCGGCTGATATTTATCCTGCAAATCAAGCAGGTATTCAGTATTCATATTCTCTTCTTCAAGATACTCTACAAAGATATTCTGGCTCTTAAGATACTCCTCGTCATATTCCTCTATACCTTCCTCACATACGAGAAGAAGTGTAGGCTCACCCTCAGTAAAACCTCTCTCTATAAGAGTCTCATTGGCAAAGGTAGTTTTTCCACTTTCCAGAAATCCCATAAACATATATACTGGTATCTCTTCTACAGCTTTTTTCATTTTTTCTCAACCTTCCGTATTAATTCAACTTAAACAGCTCGCAAAGTAAATCTTCCTTAAGCTCACTACCGATAACACAGAGCTTACCTGTATAATCAGGTGCTCCCTTACGAATCTCATACTCACCTGGTACAAGGTCAAAGTAAATCCACTCGCCATTCACGTCAGGAACCATACCCTTAGCACGAAGGATAATTCCGTATTTATCTGAATCCTTGCTAAGCTCCTCAAGTATAGCCTTCATATCATCATCTGTGTACTTATTGGCAGTCTCCTTGCCCCAGCTTGTAAATACATCATCAGCGTGATGGTCATGATGGTGGTCATGGTCATGGCAGCCACATGTACAATTCTCACCATGCTCGTGATGATGCTCATGCTCGTCATGGTCGTGATGATGCTCGTGCTCATCATGGTCGTGATGGTGCTCGTGCTCATCATGGTCGTGATGGTGCTCGTGCTCATCATGGTCGTGATGGTGCTCATGCTCATCATGGTCGTGATGATGATGTGCATGCTCAAGCTCATGCTGATGTGCTATCATAACAGCTTCTTTTATAAGCTCATCCAAAGTATTAGCGTGCTCCATAGCGTCGAGGATAACCTTTCCATCTATATCATCCCAAGGTGTGGTAATTATTGCCGCATCCTTATTGTGCTCACGAAGCATATTAACTGTATCCGTAATCTTCTTCTCAGGTGCATTCTGTGTACGGCTTAAAACTATAGTACCGGCACTCTCAACCTGATTATTGAAGAACTCACCAAAATTCTTCATATACATCTTACACTTCATAACATCTACTACTGTTGTTGCACTGTTAATATATACATCTACATCCTTACGGATATCCTCAACAGCCTTCATAACATCTGAGAGCTTACCTACACCTGATGGCTCAATAATAACTCTGTCTGGTGCATAATCCTCAATTACCTTCTTAAGTGCAGTACCAAAATCACCTACCAATGAGCAACAGATACAACCCGAGTTCATCTCTGTAATCTCTACTCCTGCATCCTTTAAGAATCCTCCATCAATTCCTATCTCTCCAAACTCATTCTCAATAAGAACAAGCTTCTCACCCTTAAACGCCTGGTCTATAAGCTTCTTGATAAGAGTTGTCTTTCCGGCTCCTAAAAAGCCTGATAAAATATCAATTTTTGTCATTTTATATTTCCTCCTTAAAAAGTGATGTACTAAAATATCTCTCTGCCCTATCTGGCAATATAGTTGCGATTACCTTGTCTTTTCCATATTTCTCAGCCATTTTAACTGCGGCAAAGACATTCGCACCTGAGGATGTACCTACAAGAAGTCCCTGAACCTTAGCGAGCTCTCTTGCAGTATTTATTGCATCTTCATCTGAAATCTCAACTATATCAGTTATAATACTTGTATCGAGAACATCCGGTATAAAACCATCTCCTATCCCCTGTATCTGATGAATTCCAGGTTTATCTCCTCGAAGAGCTGATACACCCTTTGGCTCAACAGCCACAATCTTTGTATCAGGATTCTTCTCAAGCAGATACTTTGCAATACCCTGCAATGTACCGCCGCTTCCAATACCTGAAATATAGATATCTATCTTCTTACCCAACTGTTCACTAAGCTCAACCGCAGTCTGTCTGTAATGAACATCCGGATTAGCAGGATTTATAAATTGCTGTGGCATATAATACTTATCAGGATTTGAATTATAAATCTCTGTTGCCTTATCAACAGCTCCTCCTATACTTAGCTCAGGAGGTGTAAGGACAAGCTCTGCACCAAGTGCATTTATAATCTTTTTACGCTCTTCACTCATATTCTCTGGCATAACTATAATTACATTATAACCCTTTCTTACTCCGCATAACGAAAGACCTATACCTGTATTGCCACTTGTAGGTTCAATTATTGTCATACCAGGCTTAAGCAGACCATCTGCCTCTGCCACCTCAATCATATTCTTTGCTATTCTATCCTTTATGCTTCCACCTGGATTCAGGAATTCTGCCTTGGCATAGATATCACATCCTGTAGACTCTTTAAGACACATCAGAGGTGTATCACCAATCAAATCTAACACACTATTATAAAACATTTTTCCGCCTCTTCTTATAATTTACTATTGGGTATTATATCACTGCTTAACCTTTACTTCAATCTGGTTAAATGGTATTTCTATGCCATTTGCATCAAATGCATATTTTATATTCTCAGTTATCTGCCACCTTGCCTTCCAATAATCCTCAGACTTAACAAAGCACCTAACACCCATTTTTATACTGCTATCTAAAAATGAATCTACAAACACATCAAGCTCGCTTGTATTATCATAATATTCACAAGCCTTAACAACGTTTACAAGCGTTTCCTTTGCTAACTTCAAGTCTGAATTATAAGATATTCCGACAGAAATATCAAGTTTTCTTGTACCCGCAGCAGTTACATTAACTATAGAATTAGAAGTAATGTTTCCGTTGGGAATTACTACTATCTTATTGTCATATGTCGTAAGCTTTGTATAAAATATATCTATTGAACTGACTGTACCTTCACAGCCCTTATCATTCTCTATTATATAATCTCCAACCCGAAATGGTTTCATCAGCAATATAAGCACTCCACCTGCAAAATTAGCCAGACTTCCCTGCAGGGCAAGCCCTATTGCTAAACTCGCAGTACCAAGTATTGTCACAAGCGAGGTTACTTGAAATCCCATTATAGAAGCCGACATAATAAATATTATGGAATATAATATTCCTTTTATTAGTGAAACTAAAAATCCGGCAACACTGTCTTCAAGACCTGACTTTACAAATGACCTTCTTATAAATTTGACTATCATTTTGCATATTTTAAATCCAATTATAAGAAAAAGTGCAGCCATAAGTAAATCGAATGCTTTATCTATAAGCCAGTTACCAAGCTGTTCCATATACTGCTCTAACTTTGATTTGTCTATATCCTGTAAATCCTTTATATTATCAATATCTGTAAGTAGCATATTAACTCCTTTACCTGTATATTGTCATTCTAAAATATTTTTTTCTAAAACAAATCCGCCTGCAAGATATTATGCAGACGGATATTAGTTCCTGCCATGCTACTTTCCAAGCTTCTTCTTGAATACAGAAATGGAAAGTGGTGGTATGTTAATCGATATATAATGCTCCTGTCCGTCACAAGCTTCCTTCTTAGCTTGTTTAACGACCTTATTATTTCTTCCCTCACCGCCATACTTTAGGTTGTCACTAGAAAAAATCTCCTGCCATCTGCCTCCGGATGGAGTTGCAAGCTTATATGACTTATGTTCTATCGGTGTAAAGTTACATATAATAACCAAAGCATCTTCAGGTTTCTTACCCTTTCTTATATAAGACAACAAGCTGCTATTTGCACTGTTACAGTTTACCCACTCAAAACCCTCCGGAGAGGAATCAAGCTCATATAGTGCAGGTTCAGTAGCATATAACTTGTTAAGCTCCTTTACATATCCCTGTATAAATACATGTGCATCAAACTCAAATAACGACCAATCAACCTCAGCAGCCTCATTAAATTCAGAGAACTGAGCTATCTCCTGTCCCATGAACAGAAGCTTCTTGCCAGGATGTGTCATCATATATCCATATGCCACACGGAGATTAGAGAACTTGTCCTCATAGCCTCCAGGCATCTTTGATATCATAGAGCCCTTCTCATGAACTACCTCATCATGCGAAAGCACAAGTATAAATTTCTCGCTGTACGCATATACCATACTAAATGTGAGGTCATTGTGATGGTACTTTCTATAAAGTGGATCAAGCTTAATGTAATTAAGGAAATCATTCATCCAGCCCATATTCCACTTATAATCAAATCCCATTCCTCCTTCAGAAACAGGATGTGTCATCATAGGCCATGCTGTGGATTCCTCAGCTATCATAAGGACACCCTTATGTCTCTCATGCATCTTCTGATTCACTTCCTTGATAAAATCTATAGCCTCAAGATTCTCATTGCCACCATAGACATTAGGAAGCCATTCTCCACCATTTCTACCATAATCAAGGTAAAGCATAGATGCAACTGCATCCATTCTGATACCATCTATATGGTACTTTGTTGCCCAATATAATGCATTGGCAACAAGGAAGTTCTTTACCTCATTTCTTCCATAGTTGAATATATATGTTCCCCAATGTGGATGTTCACCACGTCTTGGGTCCTCATGTTCATACAGGCAGGTTCCATCAAATCTGCCAAGTCCATGCTCATCCTTAGGAAAATGTGCAGGAACCCAGTCAATTATAACTCCTATTCCCTTACTGTGAAGGTAATCCACAAAGTACATAAAGTCTGTAGGTGAGCCATATCTTGACGTAGGCGCATAATAGCCAGTAACCTGATATCCCCATGAAGGATCATAAGGATGCTCCATTATAGGCATAAGCTCAACATAATTATAATTCATCATAAGGAGATAATCTGCAAGCTGTGTTGCTATATCCCTATATCCAAAAAACTCTCTGCCATCCTCAGGACGTTTCCAAGAACCAAGGTGCATCTCATATATAGCCATAGGCTTATCATCGGTAGTACTGTTATCCCTTGCTTCTATCCACTTGGCATCCTTCCATTTATATGTCAGGTCTACTATTCGTGAAGCATTGGCAGGACGCACCTCACTACTAAATGCATATGGATCACTCTTCATAAACACATTTCCTGATTTGGCACATATCTCGTACTTATATATCTCACCTATATACTTGCCCGGTATAAACAGCTCGAATATTCCTGAATAATCAAGCTTTCTCATAGGATGTCTTCTGCCATCCCAATTATTAAAATTACCAACTACAGATACTCTGTCTGCATTAGGAGCCCAAACTGCAAAAAGTACACCATCTACTCCATCTACAGTCATTGGATGGGCACCCATCTTCTCATATATCTCATAGTGCTTACCTTCATTAAATAAGCTTATATCTATAGGATCTATAACTGGCTCGAATATATAAGGATCTATATATGTTATCTCATCACCATTGTCAAACTTAACATTCAATTTGTAATCAAATTTCTTCTCGTTCTTAATAACTACCGAGAAAAATCCCTCTACTCTGTCAGATACAAGAGTATATCTTTTTCTAGTAGCTGTATTTATAGCTGTGACAACCTTCGCACCCGGAATATATGCATTTATATAGACATCATCTATACACTCATGTATTCCTAAGATGTGATGCGGATTTGTGTGTCTTCCCTGAACCAAAGCATCTACTTCCATCCAGTTAATAGCAAATACCTCTTTTCTTTTGGACATACCGAAGATCCCCTCTCTACAATTTATGGATAAATATTCCACTTCTAAGTTTCGGTTCAAACCATGTAGACTTCGGTGGCATCAACATATTCGCATCAGCTACACAGAAAAGCTCATCGATAGATGTAGGATACATTGAAAATGCAAGCTTCATATCTGAGTTGGCACGTCTCTCTAATTCTGCTAATCCTCTAATACCACCAACAAAATCTATTCTCTTATCCGTTCTTGGATCGTCTATGCCCAAAATCGGCTGCAAAACGTTGTTCTGTAAAATTGACACATCGAGTCCAGCCACCGGATCATCTGATCTGTATTCATCCCTGACTGTAAGCTTGTACCACTGTCCATCAAGGTACATACCATATTCGCCTTTGACACATGGCTCGTATGCACTATCAACCATCTCTACGTCAAAACATTTTGTCATTTTATCTATAAATTCTTCTCTAGTATTACCGTTCAAGTCCCTAATCACCCTGTTATAAGGCAGAATCTTAAGCTGATTGTGAGGAAACAATACTGAAAGGAAATAATTGTATTCCTCATCGCCTCTGTGTGCAGGGTTCTCTTTACGTCTCTTTATACCAACCTTAACCGCTGATGCAGCTCTATGATGTCCATCTGCAATATATATCTGATTCATGGCACTAAAGCCATCCCTTATAGTACAGATATCAGCAGAATCAGCTATAAGCCAAACTCTGTGGCCTATACCATCCTCTGAAATAAAATCATATTCAGGCTTTCCTTCACATATACGGGATACCACAGAATCAATCTCAGAAACAGCTCTGTATGCAAGGAATATCGGACCTGTCTGTGCGTTGCAAATATCTACATGATTTATGCGGTCTAATTCCTTATCCTCTCTGGTATTCTCATGCTTCTTAATGATACCATTTTCATAGTCGTCTATAGACGCACACGCAACTATACCTGTCTGGTGCCTGCCATTCATGGTAAGCTCATATATATAGTAAATATCCTGTTTTTCTTTTATATATTCCCCATTAGCAATCATACTATCCAGCAATTCCTTTGCCTTTTGGTATACGCATGGAGCATATGTGTCTACACTGTCATCAAATGCAGTCTCAGCACGGTCTATTCTTAAGAACGACAATGGGTGAGTTTCTACCTCCGCCTTCGCCTCTGCCCTGTTATAGACATCGTACGGAAGTGCTGCCACCTGACTGACAATATCTTTTCTCGGTCTGTATGCCGAAAATGGTTTTACTAAAGCCATTATTTTCTCCTAAATTAAACCTAGCCTCTTATAGCCTTGACTGCTGCATCGATTGACTTCTTATAATCTTCCTCAGATGAATTGTTAAATACAAACAACTCTGGTATATTATCAGGCTGCTTAAAATTCTGAGTTGCGATATACTCATCCCAATGCTCAAGCTTCCACTTATCTCTGTCTGAAGCTCTCTTAATCATTCTCTGATGGCAAACCTCTACATCTGTATGAACCCATACTACAAAGAGCTCTGCGTCCTTCTCTGCAAGCTTAGCACGAAGGTTGTCCAAATACTCATTATCTCTTATCTCCTCTGTGAAAGGAGCATTGATTAATACAGTATCATTATACTCAAGTGCCTCAAATGCGAAGTCAAGAACAGCATAATACTCATAATCACGGATTTCTCTCTGGAAGAAATCTGAAGATCTGTTATACTCCTCTCCGGCAACCTTGAATATCTGCTTTGACAATACAATAAGTGTATCCTTATCAAGATATACACAGTTGTTAAGTGCCTTAGCTAATTTTTTTGATATAAATGTTTTTCCACATGCTGGCGGTGAAGTAACTAAAATTAATTTCTTCATAATATTAACGTGCCTCCTGTAATTATATTGCCATGTACAGTTATGCACATGGCATTTACTATCGATATATTATCATAAAATATGCTTACTAACAAGCAATTCTACTTCTTTGTGATATATCCCTGTGCCTTTAGAAGCTCTGCACAAAGCACTGCTCCACCTGCTGCACCACGAACTGTATTATGTGACAATCCAACAAACTTCCAATCATAGATTGAATCCTCACGAAGTCTGCCCACACTAACACCCATACCGTTCTCATAATCAACATCAAGAGTAACCTGAGGTCTGTTATCCTCCTCCATATACTGGATAAACTGCTTTGGAGCAGAAGGAAGGTTAAGCTCCTGTGGAGCTCCCTTAAAGGTAACAAGCTTCTCAATAAGCTGCTCCTTAGTAGGCTTCTTCTTAAATTTAACAAATACGGCTGCTGTATGTCCATTTAATACAGGAACTCTTATACACTGACATGTAATCTTAGGGCTCTCTGCCGGAACAATAACGCCATCCTTTATCTCACCCCATATACGAAGTGGCTCTTTCTCAGATTTTTCTTCTTCACCACCGATAAATGGAATTATATTGCCAACCATCTCAGGCCAGTCCTTAAATGTCTTACCTGCACCTGAAATTGCCTGATATGTTGTAGCGACAACCTCGTATGGCTCGTACTCCATCCATGCAGTAAGAACAGGAGCGTATGACTGAATTGAGCAGTTAGGTTTGACAGCAACAAATCCTCTTGTTGTTCCAAGTCTCTTCTTCTGGAAGTCTATAACCTTCATATGCTCTGCATTAATCTCAGGAACTACCATAGGAACATCAGGTGTCCATCTGTGTGCACTGTTGTTAGATACAACAGGTGTCTCTGTCTTAGCATATGCCTCCTCGATTGCCTTTATCTCATCCTTAGACATATCTACAGCACTGAATACAAAATCTACTGTTGATGCAACCTCATCAACCTCATTTACATTGTGTACTATAAGCTTCTTAACTGCCTCAGGCATTGGTGTATCCATCTTCCATCTGTCACCTACAGCCTCTTCATATGTCTTACCGGCACTTCTTGGACTTGCTGCAATTGTTGTTACCTCAAACCATGGGTGATTCTCAAGCAAAGCTATGAATCTCTGTCCTACCATGCCTGTTCCGCCTAATATACCAACCTTTAACTTGTCGCTCATTTTATCGTCCTCCATATATTGTCGTAGAATTATTTATTTTACGGCTCTTACCTTGACAACGCCATCAATTTCCTCGATTGCCTTAAGTATAGAATCATCAGCCTTCTCTGATAAATCAAGAATAGTATATGCCCAGTCTCCTCTTGACTTACTTACCATATCAGATACATTTATGCCCTTTGATGAAAATGCACCTGTAAACTGTGTAATCATATTTGGTATGTTCTTATGGCATACTGTTATTCTTGACTCAGCCTGACATACACCAGCATCACATGCAGGATAATTAACTGAGTTCTTAATATTACCATTCTCAATGTAATCCTTTATCTGCTGAACTGCCATAATAGCACAGTTATCCTCTGACTCTGCTGTAGATGCTCCAAGGTGTGGAAGTGTAATAACATTATCTACACCGGCAATCTTAGCATTAGGGAAATCTGTTACATATTTTGATACCTTACCAGAAGAAAGTGCATCTATCATATCATCATCATTAACAAGGATATCTCTTGCAAAGTTAAGAATTTTAACTCCATCCTTCATCATTGCAAATGCATCCTTATTAATCATACCCTTAGTAGAATCAAGTGCAGGTACATGAATTGTTATATAATCGCACTCTCTGTAGATATCCTCAACATTAGTTATATGCTTAACATGGCTTGAAAGTCTCCATGCAGCCTCAACAGATACATATGGATCATATCCGTATACTTCCATACCAAGACGATATGCAATGTTGGCAACCTTAGCTCCGATAGCTCCAAGTCCGATAACACCGAGTCTCTTTCCCTTTATCTCGCAGCCCGCATACTTTGATTTCTGCTTTTCTACTGCCTTACCGATATTCTCATCAGAAGCATTGTCCTTAACCCAGTTGTATCCACCCATAAGGTCTCTTGATGCGAGGAGAAGTCCTGCAATAACAAGCTCCTTAACACCGTTAGCGTTAGCTCCCGGTGTGTTAAATACTACTATACCTTTCTCGGCACATTTGTCGAGCGGAATATTGTTTACGCCTGCTCCCGCACGGGCAACAGCAACAAGATTGTCTGACAGCTCTAAGTCATGCATTGCAGCGCTTCTAACAAGCACTGCCTCCGCCTCTGCGAAATTATCTGTCTTTTCATACTTATCATCAAGTAAATCCATACCGCATGCTGCGATAGGATTCAAACAATTAACCTTTATCATAATTTAAATCTCCCTTTCACTCCTATGAATTAGCTGCTTCAAATTCTTTCATGAACTGTACCAATTTCTCAACGCCCTCGATTGGCATAGCATTATAGATAGAAGCACGCATACCACCAACTGTTCTGTGTCCTTTCAAGTTTACGAAACCAGCCTCAGTTGCTTCCTTAACAAACTTAGCGTCAAGCTCATCATTGCCTGTTACGAATGGAACATTCATAAGTGAACGGTCTTTCTTCTCAACTGTTCCGTGGAACATCTTAGAAGAATCAAGGAAATCATACAATATAGCAGCCTTCTTCTCGTTGTGAATCTTCATAGCTGAAAGGCCGCCCATCTCCTTTACCCACTTAAATACAAGACCACAGATATAGATACCGTAGCATGGTGGTGTGTTGTAGAGTGAGTCGTTGTCTGCCTGTGTCTTATACTTGAGCATTGTTGGTGTAAATGGCATTACGTCATCTCTGATTAAATCTTCTCTTATAATAACCACTACTACACCTGCTGGTCCAACATTCTTCTGTACACCAAAGTAAATGAGACCGTAATCTGATACATTTACAGGCTGTGAAAGAATGTCAGATGACATATCAGCTACAAGAATCTTACCCTTTGTGTTAGGTAACTGCTTGTAAGTTGTTCCGTATATTGTATTGTTATGGCAGATATATACATAGTCTGCATCCTCATCTATAGGAAGGTCTGAACAGTCAGGTATATATGTAAATGTCTTATCTGCAGATGATGCAACCGCATTTACCTTACCATACTTCTTAGCTTCCTCGTAAGCCTTCTTAGCCCACTGACCTGTGATGATGTAATCAGCTACTCCATTCTTCATCAGGTTCATAGGGATTGCAGCAAACTGCTGTGATGCACCTCCCTGTAAAAACAATACCTTGTAATTATCAGGTATATCCATCAAATCTCTAAGATCACGTTCTGCCTCTTTAATGATGTTGTCATAAACTTTGGATCTGTGGCTCATCTCCATAACGCTCATACCGGAGCCTTTGTAGTCAAGCATCTCCTCTGCCGCCTGCTTAAGAACAACCTCAGGTAAAACTGATGGTCCTGCTGAAAAATTAAATACTCTTGCCATTATCCCTTTCCTCCTAATTTTTATTATCTAAATCCTGCTGGTCAAAGCAAGTTTCCAGTGCTGCGCCTGCTGCTACCATAGGCCATACCTTGTCATCCTCGCCTATGATACAGTCAATAACTACAGGTGCATTTAATTCTACTGCCTTCTTAAATGCATCCTCAAACTCGTCAAGTGTTGTAGCTCTCATGCCTGTTGCTCCAAGTGCCTCTGCAACCTTAACGAAATCAACATTGTCATTTAATATTGTATTTGAATATCTATGGTCATAGAACAATGTCTGCCACTGTCTAACCATTCCAAGCACATGATTGTTGATTACAACCTGAATAATAGGTATATTATATCTTGCAGCAGTTGCAATCTCATTCATGTTCATTCTGAAGCATCCGTCACCTGCTATATTGACAGTGATGTTCTCTGGCATTCCAACCTTGGCACCTATACATGCTCCTACACCAAATCCCATTGTTCCAAGTCCGCCTGATGAGAGGAACTGTCTTGGCTTAGTGTACTTGTAGTACTGTGCAGCCCACATCTGGTGCTGTCCTACGTCAGTTGTAATTGTTGCCTTGCCATCTGTAACCTCATATATCTTGTTAATGATAGCCGGGCCTGTCAAATGCTCAAGGTCTCCATGGTCAGGATACTCAGCACGAAGCTCATCTATCTCTGCCATCCAGTCCTTATGCTCCATAGACTTGATTCTTGTGGCAATCATCTTAAGAACTTCCTTTGCGTCTCCTATAACGCTGCAATCAACAGTTATGTTCTTATTTATCTCTGCTGCATCTACATCGATATGTATAATCTTGGCATTGTTTGCAAACTTAGACGCGTTACCTATAACTCTGTCTGAGAATCTTGCACCTATAACGATAAGCAAATCCGCCTTATTAACGCCAAAATTAGATACCTTAGTACCATGCATACCAATCATGCCTGTGTATCTAGGTGATGTTCCATCAAATGCACCCTTACCCATAAGAGTATCACATATAGGAGCATCTATCTTTTCAACAAATTTTTTAAGCTCCGGTGAAGCACCTGCTGTAATCACACCGCCACCTGCTATAACAAATGGTCTATCGGCATTCTCTATCATAAGAATAGCCTTATCAAGGTCATCAGCCTTAATTGTTGATGTAACCCTCTCGATTGGTTCTGGTGCCTTAGGCTCATAATCTGCTACATTGGCAGTTACATCCTTAGTTATATCAACAAGTACAGGACCAGGTCTTCCACTCTGTGCAATCTTAAATGCTCTTCTTATTGTATCTGCAAGCTCATGTACATTCTTGACGATGAAGCTGTGCTTAGTGATAGGCATTACAACACCTGCAATATCTACCTCCTGGAAGCTGTCCTTACCAAGTAATGATACTCCAACATTAGCTGTTATTGCTACAACCGGTATGGAATCCATATATGCTGTAGCTATACCTGTTACAAGGTTAGTTGCACCAGGACCTGAGGTAGCCATACACACACCAACCTTACCTGTGGCACGCGCATATCCATCTGCAGCATGTGCAGCTCCCTGCTCATGCGATGTCAATATATGATGTATCTCATCCTGATGCTTGTAGAGTGCATCATATACATTAAGGATAGTTCCACCGGGATACCCAAATACAGTATCTACACCCTGCTCCTTCAGGCACTCGATTATAATCTCTGAACCTGTTAACTGTTTCATATTTTTTCTCCTTTTAACGAAATCCTAACATTCATAAAGTTTAGAATAGCACATTATAATGCATTATTCAACATTTTTCCATATATCCTAGAGTTCAAGGACAGCTCCGCGGTTACCAGATGTAACCATCTTTGCATATCTTGCAAGATATCCTGTAGTTACCTTTGGCTCTCTAGGTGTCCATGCTGCCTTTCTCTTGGCAAGTTCTTCATCAGATACCTTAAGTGTAAGGCTGCATGCATCTATATCTATACTTATGATATCTCCCTCTTCAACAAGTGCTATAGGTCCTCCCACAGCTGCCTCAGGCGATACATGACCGATTGATGCTCCACGGCTTGCTCCCGAGAATCTTCCATCTGTTATAAGAGCAACTGATGAACCAAGTCCCATACCTGCTATTGCTGATGTAGGATTAAGCATCTCTCTCATTCCAGGGCCACCCTTAGGTCCCTCATAACGGATAACAACAACGTCACCCTCTACAATCTTTCCGCCCTTTATTGCTGCAATAGCGTCCTCCTCACACTCAAATACTCTTGCAGGACCTTCATGCTTCATCATCTCAGGTACAACTGCTGAACGTTTAACTACTGAACCATCCGGTGCGAGATTTCCCTTAAGAACTGCAAGTCCGCCAGTCTTACTGTATGGATTGTCAAGTGTTCTTATTACCTCTGGGTTCTTATTTGCAACACCATCTACAGCCTCACCTATAGTCTTACCTGTTACAGTCATGCAGTTCTCATTTAAGAGTCCTGCTTCCTTTAACTCGTTCATAACTGCGTATACACCGCCAGCCTCATTTAAGTCCTCCATGTATGTAGGACCTGCCGGTGCAAGGTGGCAAAGGTTAGGTGTCTTTGCACTTATCTCATTTGCCATTGATATATCAAAGTCAAATCCTATCTCATGTGCTATAGCAGGAATATGAAGCATTGAGTTTGTTGAACATCCAAGTGCCATATCAACTGTAAGTGCATTTAATATTGCATCCTTGGTGATTATATCTCTTGGTCTTATGTTCTTTCTGTACATGTCCATAACAGCCATACCTGCATGCTTGGCAAGCTTTAATCTCTCTGAATATACAGCAGGAATTGTTCCATTTCCAGGAAGCCCCATACCGAGAGCCTCTGTGAGACAATTCATTGAGTTAGCTGTGTACATACCTGAACATGAACCGCATGTAGGACATGCTTTACACTCAAATTCATTCACATCATCTGCTGACATAGTACCTGCAGCATATGAACCAACTGCCTCAAACATTGATGAAAGGCTTGTCTTGTGTCCCTTAACATGGCCTGCGAGCATAGGACCGCCTGATACAAATACAGTAGGTACATTTACTCTTGCAGCAGCCATAAGAAGTCCGGGAACATTCTTATCGCAGTTTGGAATCATTACAAGTGCATCAAACTGATGTGCTATAGCCATACATTCTGTTGAGTCAGCTATAAGGTCTCTTGTTACAAGTGAATATTTCATACCTATATGTCCCATTGCAATTCCGTCACATACAGCAATCGCAGGGAACATAACAGGCGTACCGCCTGCTGCTGCAACGCCAAGCTTTACAGCCTGTGCTATCTTATCAAGGTTCATGTGGCCAGGGACTATCTCATTGTATGAGCATACAATACCAACAAGTGGCTTAGCCATCTCTTCCTCTGTCATACCAAGTGCATTAAACAGGCTTCTGTGTGGTGCCTGCTGCATACCAACCTTTACATTATCACTCTTCATAGCTTCTTAACTCCTTTTTACTCTATTTTCATATAACCATTATATTCTTTCAACAATAAGGTCTCCCATCTTATTGCAGCCGACAAGTTCAGTACCCTCTGATACGATATCACATGTTCTGTAGCCATCAACTAATACCTGCTTTACAGCAGCCTCTATAGCATCAGCCTCCTTATCAAGGTCAAATGTATATCTGAGCATCATAGCTGCTGACAGTATAGTTGCTATAGGGTTTGCCTTATCCTGTCCTGCTATATCAGGTGCAGAACCGCCGCTTGGCTCATACATACCGAATTTTGTTTCATTAAGAGAAGCAGATGCAAGCATTCCTATTGAACCTGTTATCATAGATGCCTCGTCTGACAGGATATCTCCAAACATATTCTCTGTGAGTACCACATCAAACTGTGCAGGATCCTTTACGAGCTGCATAGCACAGTTATCAACAAGCATATGCTCATATGTAACCTCAGGATAATCCTTGGCTACCTCCTCAACTATCTTTCTCCACAATCTTGATGAGTCAAGGACATTTGCCTTATCAACACTTGTCACTTTCTTACGACGTTTCATAGCTATATCAAAGCCCTTTATAGCGATACGTCTTATCTCATTCTCATTGTATGTAAGTGTATCAACGGCTGTCATAACTCCGTCAACTTCCTCAGTCTTTCTTGCACCGAAATAAAGACCGCCTGTGAGCTCACGCATTATCATCATGTCAAAGCCCCTGTCTGCTATCTCCTCCTTAAGAGGGCAGGCACCCTTTAACTGCTCATACAAAAGTGCCGGTCTTAAATTAGCGAAAAGTCCAAGCTCCTTACGAATCTTTAACAGACCAGCCTCAGGTCTCTTCTCAGGCGGAAGCTTATACCAAGGGGAGGTTGTTGTATTTCCTCCTATTGAGCCAAGCAATACTGCATCACTAGCCTTTGCACGCTCTACAGCTTCATCTGTAAGAGGTACACCTGTTGCGTCTATGGAGCATCCTCCCATGAGAAGCTGCTCATAGTTAAATGTATGTCCATACTTCTTACCAACCGCATCTAGAACCTTCATTGCCTGCGTTACTACCTCAGGACCTATTCCGTCGCCCTTTATGACTGCTATATTACAATTCATTTTTTATCCTCCGTTTTTAATATATAAACATATTTCTTCTATTACCTATATAAATTATACTGCCTACAGCAACGACAAGGTATAAAGCAAGAATACACACCAGAATAATAGCATCACTCTGAAACATGCACATAAAATAATCAAAAAAATTTACATCATACTTGATTAGAATTATTAAGTATGCTATCACAATAATTGCCAGAGGCAAAAGAAATACTATTTTGATTGCAACAAGTGCTCTTGCTCTGAATTCAATCAACAGTTTTCTTGCTCTTATAGCATATAACCCGTATACAATCATCAAAACTCCACTTATACCACACCATATTGCCATAGCCTCTGCCAAATCATCGCTATAATTACTCAATTTTCCTGCATATCGAAACATAGTAATACCATTTCTAAACGACGACAATACTAAATATATAAGATAGCCCCATATAAGGAATAAATACCATTTCATTCCATCCTGCATATAAGTTATATTTAGTCTTGGAACAAATTTATTCATCATAGGTGCTGCCTGCCCCTGTGCCATTGCTTGTCCCTGTGCCATTGCTTGTCCCTGTGCCATTGTCTGCCCCTGATATGGTGCTTGTGCTGATGCAGCATTGGTATAATTATACTGATTAGCGTTACCTGTTGCAGCACCACAATTATTGCAGACAGTCTGACCATCAGGTATTTGATTGCCACAATTATTACAATACATTTTTACCCTCCCATTTTAATATATAAACATATGTTTTCGTTTTCTCAAATACACTATACTGCATATTGAAAGAGTGAGATATAAAATCAATATATCTATCATCAAAACCCCTTCATCAAGCATAATCATATATTTAAGTAAATCCAGCATTTTAAATTCGTATACCCACGAAAATGTCAGAAAAAATGCTACAAGTATAATTACAGGGGTAAAAAATGTTACATTGATTGCATAAAGTGCCCATGCCTTGAATTCGACAAGTAATTTTCTTGTATATATAACATATAAGCTATAAACAATCATCAAAGCTCCGAATATGTTATATATTCTGACCACTATTTTTGTCTTGTCAGGAGTATCCTCACTGACCGAAGCCGCAGACTTAAACATATCAATGCCGCATATCAGACTTGAGATTACCATATATATCAAAAATCCCCATATGAGGAACAAATACCATTTCATTCCTTTCTGAGTATGCGTTATTTTAATCCCGCCTTCATCCTGTATTAATTTTTCTGAATTATTGCTATCCATTCCCCACCCCATAAGTAAATGATATCTATTTATTCTTGCTGTTAATGTTATTAATCAGACCACCGTTCTTAATAATTTCCTGCATAAAAGGAGGAAATGCCTGACCTTTGAACTCGGTTCCCTTGGTCTTGTTATATATCATACCACTGTCAAAATCTACCTCTACCATATCTCCTGCCTCGATTCCCTTGGCAGCCTCCGGACACTCTATAATAGGGAGGCCTATATTGATAGCATTTCTGTAGAATATTCTTGCAAATGTCTCTGCAATAACACAGCTTATTCCTGATGCCTTTATAGCTATAGGTGCATGCTCTCTTGATGAACCACATCCAAAGTTCTTATTTGCAACCATTATATCGCCAGGCTTTACACGATTGACAAAGTCTGCATCTATATCCTCCATACACTTCTTGGCAAGCTCGGCCGGATCTGAAGAATTAAGATATCTTGCAGGGATAATAACATCTGTATCTACGTTATCCCCATATTTATGTACTGTTCCGTATGCTTTCATAACTATACCTCCTATAATCCAAGGTCGCTTGGACCACTTATCTTACCTGTTATAGCTGATGCTGCGGCTACTGCCGGACTTGCAAGATATACCTCAGAATCAACGTGTCCCATACGTCCTACAAAGTTTCTGTTTGTTGTTGAGACTGCTCTCTCTCCGGCAGCCATAACACCCATATGTCCTCCAAGACAAGGTCCGCATGTAGGAGTTGAAACTATAGCTCCTGCCTCTATAAATATCTTAGTAAGTCCCTCGTCAAGCATCTGCAAATACACTTCCTGTGTTCCAGGTATCACGATAACTCTAAGTCCCTTTGCAACATGTCTGCCCTTTATTATCTCAGCGGCAATTCTCATATCTGATATTCTTCCGTTTGTACATGAACCGATTACAACCTGATCAATCTTAATATCGCCAACCTCATCAATAGTCTTTGTATTCTCAGGAAGATGTGGAAATGCAACTGTAGGCTTTAATGTTGAGAGGTCTATTGTGTACTCCTCATCATACTCTGCGTCTGCATCTGCCTCATACTTTGTATATGATTTTGTTGAATGTTCCTTCATATACTCCTCTGTAAGCTCATCTACAGGGAATATACCATTCTTAGCACCAGCCTCGATAGCCATATTAGCTATAGTGAATCTGTCATCCATAGTAAGGTTCTTTATTCCCTCACCGACAAACTCCATTGACTTATAAAGAGCTCCATCAACGCCAATCATACCAATAATGTGAAGAATTACGTCCTTACCACTTACCCAAGGAGCCTTCTCGCCAACTATATTGAACTTAATTGCTGACGGAACCTTAAACCATGCCTTACCTGTAACCATTCCGGCTGCCATATCTGTACTACCTACACCAGTTGAAAATGCACCAAGTGCACCATATGTACATGTATGTGAATCTGCACCGATACAGGTCTCACCTGCAACTATAAGTCCTTTTTCAGGAAGAAGTGCATGCTCTATACCCATCTCTCCAACGTCAAAGAAATTCTTGATTTCATTTGCACAAGAAAACTGTCTTACACATTTGCAGTGTTCAGCACTCTTGATATCCTTGTTAGGAGTGAAGTGGTCCATAACGAGAGCTATCTTCTCCTTATCAAATACTTCCTTCTTATTAAATTTGTCCATCTCATGAATTGCAACAGGAGTTGTTACATCGTTGCCAAGAACTAAATCCAAATCTGCCTCAATCAACTGTCCTGCTGAAACAGTTGGAAGTCCTGCATGCTTAGCAAGAATCTTCTGCGTCATTGTCATTCCCATATCGGTTACCTCCATATCTCTTGTTTAAATATTTGATATATTTTATCACATCATAAATTATAATAAAAATATATATTTTTAATGTTTTATATAACTTGAAGTTATACCTGTGTCATGCTATTATAATACTTATGTTATTATCAGGCAATACGGAGGTTTAAAAGCTTATGTACGATAATTTAAATAATTACAAGGTATTCTACACAGTAGCTAACATGGGCAGTATAAGCAAGGCTGCTGATGCACTGTTTATAAGCCAGCCTGCCATAAGCAAGTCGATAGCCAAGCTGGAGGATGGCATAAAAAGCAAACTTTTCATCCGTACCTCAAAGGGTGCTAAATTGACGGATGAGGGAAAAATCCTTTATCAGCACATAGAGAAGGCATTTGACTGTATCAATCAGGGCGAGGATGAGATTAAGAGAATAAATGAGCTGGGAATAGGTCAGCTTAAGATAGGTGTAAGCACCTCCCTGTGCAAGCACATTTTGCTTGATTACCTTCAGGACTACATCGTACAAAATCCCCACATAAAGGTTACGATAGACTGTCACTCTACTGTTAATACAATAAAGCTTTTACAGGAGGGTAAAATCGATATAGGGCTTATATGTGAAACTGACATCCCCCATGGCTACAAATATTCTAAGGTCACAGATATCCACGATATATTCGTTGCAAGTGATGTATATATAGAAAATCTTCATCTGAGGGAACATGAGGAGGATGCCGCACCGGTTAATCCATTGCTTTTATCCGGAAATCTTACCCTGCTTGCAAACTCATTTCCGGAGAATGACACAAGCGATGTACACGGACTTACAATAAAGGAAATACTTGAGAAATCTAACCTTATGCTTCTTGAGAAGAACAATATCACAAGAACACATATCGATGAGTATCTGTCAAGAGAACACATAAATCCTAATCAGGTTCTTGAAATTAACAACATGGATCTGCTTATTGATTTCGCTTCTATCGGTATGGGAGTTGCCAGTGTAGTAAGAGAATTTGCGACTGATTACCTCAAAAGCGGTCAGATACTAGAGCTTCCTCTTGAGACGGAAATACCAAAAAGAACTGTAGGCTTTGTGTTTGCTGACACAAAAGAAAAACCCACAGTTCTCTCACATTTTATAGACTTCTGTAATTTGAAATAATTGCATAGCAAATTTTTTTCATATATTTTCGTTATTTTATATTGGGACTCATCAATACATAATCAGCAGCACGGAGATATGGCAGAGCACAAGAGCATATTACAGCAGGTATTCATGCACATATCTCCTGAATTCATATCAGGCATACCATATCCTGTTCCCCTGCTCACATACCAGTCACTTCCACCCTGCAGCTTCGATTTCATCTGCTTATATTCATAATTGTCAGGTTCCATGGCAATAGCCCTGTCTATGTGCTCCATAGCTGTAGCCTGATTGCCGGAGCCCATATTCGCAACAGCACTCAGATAATACCATCTTCCATTTCTGTCATCTATATCATTAAGAGTTCTAAGTGCCTCTGCAAACATTCCATTTATTATAAAATTCTGGGCTGCTGCAAGACGGGATTCCTCCCTGCTTGTACCGCCACCCTCATTTCTGGCACGTCTCCACGCCTCAGCACTTGCACCAAACCCTCCGAAGCTGCCAAAGTCTCCGTAACTGTTTGCACTGCCCCCGGTATTGCCATCCATAATACTCTTATAGGCAGCCTGCACCTCTTTGAACTTCTCCAGTGCCTTATCCTTGTCTGGATTATTTATATTTGCATCAGGATGGTACTTCCTGCTAAGTGTCCTATATGCCTTTTTAACCTCTTCCTCTGTAGCTCCACGTTTCAGCCCCAGAACCTCATACGGATCTCTCATACTGTCTGTTCCTTCCCGACAGCCTTGCTGTCATCAAAAAATCTAGTCCAAATTCCTGAATATATAACATTTCTTAATATTGAAACCTCTTCAACTATCGGAAGCTTCTCATACGCCTTAGCCATATCCGCAGCGACAAGCATAAGCAGCTGCTTGACATAGCCCTTAAATTGCTCAGTCTCCATTGATTTATATTTAACCGTAAATGGATTGAACTTATCCTTTGTCACATCTTCTTTTATATCATCGTAAGCATCAAGGATATATATAAATTTACCAAGATAAAAGCCAAATTCACCGAGCTTTTCTGACCAGTCCTCTTTATATATGTTACTGTCAGCTTCACCCTTACCCTTAAGCTCATTTGGTGAAACTGCAAATATCTCACGCATTATATCACCGAAGCAGCCAGCTAACACATCTATATTAGTGTTTCTTGCCTTTTCGTATGAAGAAAGCTCTCTTATCTTTTTTCTTATAACTACAGCCTTGTGTCTATATGTTTTAGCTGTTTTCTTTACTTTATTCCTTATCGCACCGCTGTATGACAATTTAACAAGATTCCTGTCATCCTCCCAGTCATCTAAGCATTTGTAATACGAAAGGATGATATTCATATCTGCCATATAATCAATAGCCAAATTCCTACGGTAATTCTTCTTGCTCATAGGATGTACTATGCATCTGCACACACAGTCAGATGTATCCGGCTCATAAAGTGCTGTAAGTAAAACGGCCGCAAATGTGGAATCATAGGTGAGTGATATCTGTCCTGTAATACCATACCTTTTTCTCAACGACTGACAAAGTCCACAGTAATACATTCTGTAGCGTTCAAAATCCTTAACCTTCATCTCAGGCTTATTAATGGTTACATAACCAAACATCCACACTAACTCCTTTTAACAAATTCATTTCTACACTTGGGACATGTAATCTCTATCTTTCCCCTGCCTCTTGGCACCTTTACATTCTGTCCACATTTTGGGCATCTATATATATGATGTGTCTTTCTTATCTGTGCTCTGTCTCTCTGCTTTAAGAAATACCTTCTTATACCATATGTCTTATTTAAAAACCATGTATTCTCTGAGCTTCTCTTAGATATATTTCTCGAAAACATTCTATAGTACGCATAGATAAATACTACAAGTCCAATCAGGCTCAATAATCCATTTCTCATAAATAGATTCATAAATATTATCACGCACGCAGCACCCATAAGGAAATTAGAAAACTTATCTATTCCATATCTGCCCCGCATAAAACTCATCATTCTCTGTCTCATATGCCTGCCTCCTAGTTATTATTTATAATATCTGATATGTTGTTATATATCTTTTTCATTATTTCCTGCATTACAAGCTTCTCTTCATCTGTAATTCCGGCAAATACAGCCTGCTCCATATCAGCCTTTACAACCTTCATATCGTCAAGAACCTTCTTTGCACTCCGCTTTAGCTTAATGTGCCAAACTCTCAAATCAATCTCATCCTGATTTACAGCTATCAGCCCAAGCTCTTTCATATGCTTAATCGACTGTGAGATATGTCCCTTTGTGAACATACCTGTCTCAGCAATATCCTTAGCTGTATCTTTTTCCTTTGCACTATCCAAAAATATAAGTATCTCTACATCTATCTTTCTTAATCCGTATTTGTTAAGTACCTCCTCTATTTTTCGTTCATTTAATCTCTTATACTTGTACATATTGCCAAGTATTATTTCATCCATATCCTGCATATCAACCATAGTAAACCACTGCACCTTTCATAGTTTAAAATAAAACTGATTACCTATAATGTCACATATTTTAGCACGCAAATTGAAAAGGTCAATAGAGTTCATGGTTATTTCACACTTTTGAAGATGGCAGGGTAGTCATAGTGGGAGAACATAAATAGCCTTGATGCCGCAGCTCATATTTGGGACTGCGATTTTTTCGCAACCTTACACATGTTAAGAAAAAGTATGATAACCATATTTGAGATAATTTATTATGTATTGCTTCCGGAAACTCGGCAATAAGATAGATCAAAAAAGCCATATATAATAGATGGGGTATGAAACCCGTTTAATCACGCCAGCACTTAGCGAGCAGTATGCGAGCTTAGTACTGCTGCGTGATTAATCGAACGAGAGTGTGGTTTCAATCCCCATCTATTATATATGGCTTTTTTGGTCTATCTTATTATCCTCAGACATCCGTACGCAACACAATTTATCTCAAATACGGTTATCAATTTTTCTAAACATGTTAGTTGTCATCAAAAATCGCAGTCCCAAATATGAGCTGCGGCATCAAGGCTATTTATGTTCTCCCACTATGACTACCTTGCCATCTTCAACAGATATGCACACCTTATTGGTATCAATTCCTGCCTTGGCTAAGATGTCCTCGCTAAGCTGTACTCTGTGTGCCTTATCCATAACTGAGTATTCCTCATGTGCATCCTTAAATATGTCCTCTGATGTCAGGTGTTCTATCTGCTCGCGATATTTTTCCTTCATTATCTTCTCTGTGCTTATCTTGCCATCAGATATCATTACAACCCTGTCAACCTTGGCTGCAAGCTTTAAGTCATGTGTTACTATAATTACAGTAATTCCAAGTTCACGGTTAAGCTTTCTGAACAAATCCTGTATCATATTAGATGTCTTAGTGTCAACTGCTCCTGTAGGCTCATCTGCCAACAATATCTCCGGATTGTTGGCAAGTGCAACAGCTATGGCAACTCTCTGTTGTTCTCCTCCTGACATCTGACCAGGATAAGAATTCTTTTTGTGGCTCATCCCAACCATCTCAAGGAGCTTCTCAGCGCGTTCTCTTTTCTCCCCTGCCTTCATGCCTGAGAAGTTCATTGTAGCTTCAATATTCTCCAGGGAATTGAGGTACGAAAACAGATTTCTTCCACTTTTCTGCCATACAAATCCAATTTTATTTTTGCGGTAGGCTACCATTTCCTTCTCACTTAAATCTGACAGGCTTTTTCCATCCACAACTATGCGTCCGGCAGACTGCTTCTCAAGTCCACCTATAATATTCATAAGCGTACTCTTGCCGCTTCCGCTTTTACCGATAACGGACATAAGCTCGCCCTTTTTTATAGTTAAGTCCAAGCCCTGCAATGCCATTACCTCAATCTCCTTAGTCTTATATATCTTGACTAAGCCATCGCATACTATAAAATCCTCTGAGGGTGTATTAGTTGTTATCTCTTCTGTCAATTAACTCACCATCCTCCATCTCATATATTACATCACCGAGCTCCATAAGATTAGTATCATGGGTTGTCATTATTATAGTTATCTTTTCCCTCTCAACCAACTCTTTAAATAGTGCCATTATCCGTATACCCGTCTCCGTATCAAGTGCCCCGGTTGGCTCATCCGCAAATATAACCTTAGGCTCATGTGCTATCGCTCTGGCTATCGCAACTCTCTGCTGCTCTCCACCTGACATCTGGGCTGGCATATGCTTCATGCGTTCCTTCATCCCGACCATCTCAAGCACACTGTTTATCCTGGCCTCACTGTTATCAGTCTTTCCTGCAAGCCTAAGGGCAAAATCTACATTCTCATATGAAGTCATTATAGGTATAAGTGCAACTGACTGAAATACAAAACCTAACTCCTGCCTGCGTAATCTCTCCTTATCCTTGTCAGACATATCACCATACGCCATGTTATCGAGCCATACCTCACCGGAGGTAGGCTCGTCAAGTGTACTTAATGCATTAAGCAGCGTAGTTTTTCCTGAGCCCGACCTTCCCTTAAGTATTGTTAGCTTTCCTCTCGGTATCTCAATGTCCACACCTTTTAGTGCATAGAAGTCCTCTCCACCGGTCTTAAAGCATCTGACTATATCCTTTGCAATCATAATATTATCCATATTATTCCTCCCCCAGCTTCAATGCCTGTGTAATATTCATAGAGCGGACAAGCCTTCTAATTATGAGCATACAAATAATAATCATAATCGCTATAACAACAAACAGCTTTACTATATCTCCAAGCTCATAGTATATATATATTCCAAGATTGTGTTTTTCCGGAAGATATACAACTCCAAACAATCTAATAAATAAGAATGTCGCTGTCATTCCAACTCCTCCGCCCGCAATAACTGCAAATAAAGTACTGAATATATGCTCATTTATAAGCATATGATTAATGTCAGTTACAGACATTCCCATAGCCCTGTACACGCCAAATATAAGCTCCCTCTGTCTGATTGACGATATCCAGTATATCAAAAATCCTATTCCACATAAGACAAGTGCGATAATAAATCCCAGAGTAAACATTCCATTCGTAATCTGAATCTGTGATGAATTCTTCATGTCAGATATATCATCCGATACACTATTAAATTCAGTCAGTATCACACCTGATGCACTAAGCTTATCATACAGCTCATCAGAGCCTGTACCATCACTCAATCTGCACCATATTTCATATGGCGTCAGGTCAAAGCTCTTATTCATAGCTGTATAATTTGCAACTATGAGATATCTCTCCTTTAATTCTCCATCCTCATAGTAATATTGGTCATATCCCGGCCACGCATCAACTATTGCACACACATAGCCCCTCATTTTTCTGTTATCATCAATAATGCCACCCGCCATACCATTGAAATTAATATTTCCCCCAACCTCAACCTCAAGTGCTGCTGCCAGATTGCTTGATATAATAACTCCATTATTCTTCTGGCTAATCGCATTTAACCAGTTGAACCAATGCTCGTCCTTGTAAAGCTCAGGCTTTAAGTATGCCGTCTCACCGAACTCCTTTGTATTGATACCCATCACCATACAGCCTGACACAGATTTGCCAAGTGCCTGTGCATTTACATCATCATATCTGATAACCCTTGCAACGCTCTCACATTCCCCTGACTCAACCAGATTTTTATATTTCACATAATCAGGCTCTATATATGTATACCTTACCTTTTTTTCATCATCCTGATAAGGTCTTGCCTCCCATTTTTCCTTTAGGACCACATCTGCACCGGCTTCATAAACAATTCTATCCTCATTATTTCTGTTTATTGTCCTTGCGGCATTGGCATTAAAAAGCCCCATTGCAACCGTGAGTATCATAAAGACCGATATAAAGCCCTGTCTGCCAAAGGTTCTTGTTATCTGTAAAAACGAGACATAGGTTGCAGGCTTCCATTTTTTTCTTCCTATATGATAAATCAGTTTGACTATATAATGCACAAGCCTTAGCGTAAGAAGTCCAAATGCAAGTATGAAAAGTATAGTGTCAAGGAATATGGTAGGATCCATTTTATTTCCTGCCAACGCCTTACTCCTAAGCATATCAATCGACTGATTAAAATTATATAAAAGGTATAAGGACAATATAAGTAAAACTACATCAAGGAAATATTTCTCCCAAAACATTTTCCTGCCCTGATTATATCCTGATTTATGCTCCACTATAGATACATTTGAGTATCTGACAACAGGAATAAGAATAAATATTATTCCTATGACTGCTGCCATTAGTCCATATAATATCATAACCGGAACGAAGCTGTATAAATAAGAGCTGTCACCCGTAAATGTCAGAAAATCCGTAGTGGTTGCAGACAGCTTACACAGAAATACTCCTAATGGTATTCCTACGAGCATACCAAGAATGGCAAGTATACCTGATTGAAGCAAATACATTAAGATGACCTGCATTTTACTCATTCCACGGCTTTTAAGCATGGCAATCTCATTTCTCTCTGTCTCAATTATCTGCCCAGATACCATATAGATAAATGCAAGCACCATTCCAAATATCGGAAGCTCCAACACCCACAGCATTATATTTACTGATTTTCTTTCCTTTGAAAATGATGTAACTATATCTGAAACTGTCTCTGAAAAGCAATCATCCTGCTTTGAAAATTCACTCATATAATATAGCACATCATCAACATTGGAATTTGATATATCTGTATAATCAATAAGCGTAGCATGATTGTAATATACTGTATCAACATCACATCTGCTTATTATGTCATTTATGGCAGACTCACTTACAAACACTTCATTTTCAAGGCTGTTCGGTCTTATATACCAGTATGTATCTGTCTGGTCGTTCTCCTTAAATATACCTGTCACAATAAGCTTAGGCGTTTTTCCGGTATTATCCTTCCTCTGCACAAAGTCTATTACCTCTCCGACTACAAGTCCGTACTTATCCATGATATTTTCCGATATAATACATGGATAATAATCAGTATAAGCAGCCCCCTCATAATCAGTCCCCTTAACGACCTCAATATGAGACAAAATATCAGGCATATAACTGATAGAAAGGTAATTTCCTTTACTTCCGTAGCTTCCCTGGCTTGTCTGTTCCTTTAGCTTATATAAGGTCTGGGAATTAATCATATCTATATTGTCAAGATATTTAAGCCATATATTCTGATATCCAATTATCTTATCATTTACTGTGGCTATTTCCTGCTTACCATCAAGCTCAATAGTTCCATTTTTCATAAGCACTGATGGATATTCATTGTTATCCTCAATGTATTTGATAAAGCTCTGATTTAAAAGCCTGTTTAATGAGCCCTCCTTGAACATAGGCTGACAGGAGAATGCCGCAATCAAAAATACAAGACCAAGGATAAGGCATATGGTAAGCCATAATTTATTTTTAATTTTGTGTAATATAAATTTTATCATATGCCCTACTCACTTTCTTCCTGTGCTACTATGTCTCCACTCTTAAGTCCGGATATAACACATTCCCTGACTTTTCCATTGTATGTATCACTTGCAACCGTCACATACTGCTTTACAAGACTTCCATCGTAAATTCTCCATACATATCTGTATGAGTTACCCTTCTCATCAGTCTCCGTATATATCGTTCCCTGCGGCATAACAAATGTATCTCTTATCTCATTTGCTGAATACATGGCAGTTGTTTTGCCACTCAAATCAAAAAATGATTCGTCATCGAGCTTAATATAATACATTCTTATATTCGAGGAATTAATATTGTTTGTTATGTATACCTTTCCATTCTCAGATGTAACATATACCTTATCAGTGTTACCGCCAATTCCAGCCACATATCCATTATACTGTTTATCACTATCAGCATCATAAAATACAACCTGTTGATTGACATGCAATGTATCTTCACATCTAAGTCCAACCTTATTTGATGCCTGTATCTTGATATTAAATAATTTATCCCCAACCTTTACATTAGAATTCTCAGCTATTTTCATATCAGAAACAGTTCCGCTCTCTCCTGCGTATATGTACACGACTCCACTTCCATCATTGTTGCAGCTAACCTTGTTGTACTCCTTTTGCTTAACTGCAAGCTCATGATTATAATTTAGGGTATTTATCTGCTCATCTATCTTAATCTGTTCTATCTGTAGCTGTAGCTCCTGATATAGATTTACGCCATCTATATTCACATCAGTGGAAGCGTCAGTTGATGTAGCAACGCTTTCATCACCAGCTTCATTTATAATGGCTGACATCTGTGCCTCGATATCAGCTATAGCCGCACTATATCCGTTCTCAGCCTCATTATAATTGACAGTCAAATCTGCTATGGCATTTGACATTTCAGCAAGCACAGCACTTCCCTCATTTGTATTTATGGTACATATAAGGTCTCCCTTATTAACTGCACTATCACTTTCTATATTTATGCCGGTTATATGTCCCTCGTATTCTGAATAATACGCCTTATTAACCGAATCCTCTATTGTGTATGTCTCCGATGTTCTCATAGGACTGTAATCGGATGTGGAAATCTCCAGTTCTGTATAATTATCAGGCAATACTGAGTCAGATGAGTAATAAACCATCTCACCCTCATCTAAGCCTGACACTACCTCTGTATAGTTATTTCCCCTCTTTCCAATTTCAATATATCTTGGTTCTCTGCTGTCGCCCTTCTTCACATATACAAAGGTGCCTCCATTATCCTCGTACAACGAATCATTTCCGACGATTAAAACATTTGATACTATATCACCTGTCATAAAAACCGGTATATTAGTTCCTATTGAAACGTCAACCTTACTATCTGTGAATTTCATACGCATATTCGGGTACTTTGCCTTACTCTCAGCCAATATAAGCTCATCCGGTGCATATTCATACTCAGTAAGCTCATATCTGTTTCCGGCTATCTCTGTATAATAGTCGTCATATGGCATCCAGTTTCTTCTGTACTCCTCAGAAACAGTTACGTCATTTAGTTCTATATAACTGTCATTATAATCTGAGATGATTACTACGTTATCACCATTTCCTGATGAGCCACTGGTTGATATATCCTTTACATAGGTTACATACCCCGAAGCCCTTGCCACAAGTGTACCATCTGATACTATCTTCTCCTGCTTATCTATCTTTTCATTTAAGCTATTTACCCTGTATTGATGAAGAAGTGTATCATATCTGTGATTCTCATCAAGCACCGCAATATCAGTAGCAGACTGCTTATATTCCAACTCCTGATGTCTGTAATTATACTTTTGTTCATTTAAGGTAAATACAGAGTTTTCAAGGGTAAGCTCACTGTTTAGTCTTTCTATCTCCTCATTAGCTGCATCTATATCAGCACACGCTATCACATCACCGCTGTTTACATAGTCACCTATATCAACCATAATTTCCTTTATTGTGACATTGCTCGTCCAGAAATGGCAGTAATCCGTAGGAACTATCGTTCCAAAAGACACATTCACGTCACCTATATCTCCATATTCCACAGGACGATAAGATTCATTTGATGATATAGGTTCTAAAAGCTTAGGAGTATCAACCTTTTTTGCTCCACAGCCTGTCAGCATAAATGACATAATGAGCATAAAAGCAATTATATTGTTAGTCTTTTTCATCAATTAATCACCACCCTGTCTCCCTCTGCTATTCCACTCTCAATAACTGTATATCCATCCACCGTACTTCCGACGGTCACACATACTGCATCTCTGAAGCCGTCATCATCCAACAGATATACATAGCTTTTGTCATCAACCTCAAATACACATTCTTCCGGAACATACAATACATTCTTAAGTGTTTCCTTTTTCACAGTTAAGTTTAGCTTGTCCCTGCTACTGAAATCCGTCTCGTCTGACGCTGCATTAAAGGTAAGGTGCTTTACTATAAAACCTCCGCTCTCTTCCTCAGTTATATCTGTAAGCACAAGCTCATAATCGGCTATTCCGTACGTTGCTGTATATGTATCTCCCACCTTAAAAGCATAGTCGTCTGATACATCTGCCTTGTACTGTCCACTTCCATACACTACAGTGACAAGATTATTTGATGTACCAACCTTTCCATCACCAAGCTCCAATATGTCCGACAATATATATACACTTCCATCCCCCTCAGCCTTTATACTGTAAGAGTCAAGTTTGGATCTAAGCTCCTGTATATATAGCCCGGCCACCTGATTACTCTCATTTAAGTTCTCCAAATCCTTGCTGTAATCAACGGATGTATCAATCTGTGAAAGGTTAGTGTAATGGTCTATCAAAAGATTATTTTGTTCTATCTGATTCTCGTAACTCTCAATCTGACCTGCAATGTCACCCGACTTAAATGAGATAAGCACATCACCATTTTTCACCTTGTCCCCGACAGATACATTAACACTCTCTATCTCCATATCATCATACAGAGGATAGTATGATTTTTTATCATAATTTGTTGCACTCAGCTTAATGGTAAGTGTAGGTGTTATATCCCCTCTCTCGGCACTGAAGGTATCATACACAACCTTTTCATATTCATCTATCTTTACTTCTGGCACATCCTTTTTTTTGCCAGCCCCACACCCGGTCAGCAAAACGGGTATTACAAGCATCGAAAAAACAGCTATCCGCACTTTCTTATTTTTTCTCATATCATCCTCCGTCAAAATATTAATCAGTCTATATAATAAAAGGTGTATTCCGCATAATTCATATCTATAAGGCTTCCATCTATAGCATTTATGGCAAATTCATAATCATATTCGTCAAATGAGGCTTCATAATACTGGTATACCCATGCCGGTATAAGTGCATAGCTGTTACCATAACAAACCGATACATATCCAAATCTGACTTTATTAATTTTATAATAGTAATCTCCGCTGTCAATATATGCTTTAATATAACTCTTCGCATTTTCATCTATCCGGTCAAATGACAATAGTGATGTATCATCAGACATTGTCTCCTCTATCTCGTACATATTCATCAATCTGGCACGCATTACCCCGTACTCATTTACATATACTTCAATGTATTCCTGATATCCTGCTCTGTCATATCCTTCAACATAAGTACAGCTCTTGCTATCTATTACAGGCACGCCATCCTTATTTCTGACATACACCAATAAATATCCATCTAATGTATTATCCGTTAATTGGATATCTGCTGTCCTAGCCAATGTCATATCTTCATAGCCAAGCTTATATATAAAATCATCTGCTTCATTTTTTGCAAATCCACTGTCTACAATATTATCTCCATATAGTGTGGACGACTGTCCATGCATCGAATATCCATATATATCATTTTTATTATCATATAGCGGGTTTATAAGCTGTAATATAGGTGATTCTGAATCATCTGTTGCATTATATGTAAGCTCATAAGCTGTTCCGTCTATAAATCCACGAAGCTTTGCATTTTTCACATTTACAGCTTCCACATTATTATCTCCGGCATCCTCCTGAGTTAAAGCATGGCTCCATATTACTCCATCCTGCTTCCATCCATCACTATATTCTCCAATAATACCAAAACAGCTATCTATTACATCAAGCTTTGAGCTTTTGATATACTTATCTGTATATGCAGCATATTCTTCGCTTGCCCTGTCGCTTTCAGACTCCCAAAAATCTCTCTCCTCACTGAGCTCATCCTCATCCATGCATCTATATGGCTTTATACTATAATAGCTTCCATCATCAAAGATTTGTTCCGCATATGAGGTGAGATATTCGCTGTCTATTTCTACCGGTTTTTCATCATATACCTTGGCATTGCCATAACCATCTGCCTCGACCACGGCATCTACAGACATAGTTGTAGTACCACTTGTTCCAGCCACCTCGTAGTTAAGATTTTCTGGAATATCGTAGTTTTTACCTGTATTATCCACAGAATCTGTGTCTGTGTTTACATTTACATCAAGTGCCGACATATCCTGCTTAATATCATCGCTCGTGTTTTTTCCACAGCCTGTAAGTAATATCGCACATACTACAAGCATATATCTTACTTTATTCTTCATATCTGCCATCCCCCAAACATAATCAATCTTACACTTATATAGTATAAATGCACTTTGCATATTTTTTGTATCAATAATAATCATTTGATACATTTTATATACACTTTTTTCTTAAAGTATTATATACTATTTAAATACAATAGTCTTTATAATGACTTAATTACAGGAGATTTTTTATGATTAAAATACTTGTCGTTGAGGATGAACGTGCAATATCAGACTTAATCAAAATCAACCTTATAGATTCGGGATATGACGTATGCTGTGCATATGATGGGCTTGCCGCCGCCGATATACTGGAAACCAACACCTTTGACCTGATTCTCCTTGACATCATGCTTCCAAATATAGATGGATACGAGCTGCTTAGCTACATACGTCCTCTCAAAATCCCTGTCATATTCATAACTGCCAAGGCTTCACTTGATGACAGAGTTAAGGGACTTATGCTCGGTGCAGAGGACTATATTATCAAGCCTTTTGAGATTGTCGAGCTGCTCGCCAGAATAAATGTTGTTTTAAGAAGATACAACAAAACTGAAACAACGCTTACCTACCATGACATAAGTATAGATACAGACAATAAAATCGTCACTAAGGGCGGCAGAATAATTGAGCTTACACCTAAGGAATTTGAAATTTTAGTTCTCTTTGTAAGAAATATCAATATAACTCTCTTTCGTGAAAAGATATATGAAACTGTGTGGGAAAGTGATTATTATGGTGATACACGCACACTTGATTTGCATATACAGAGATTAAGAAAAAAGGTTGGCTTAGAAAACAATCTCAAAACTGTCTATAAGGCAGGCTACCGCCTTTGCGATTGATTTTACCCGATTACCAGTAACCATACGAGGTACAGTTCTATATGAAGTTTAGATATAAGGTTCTTATTATTAATATAATACTCCTGTCAGTCGGTATCGGAGCTGTAGGCTTTCTTATGATTGAGAAGAATTTTAATCTCGCACTTAATTCCCAGATTAAAAATGCAATTGAGGAAAATAATATGCTTCAATCCACAATTGAATACGAACTGCTTGACGCGGCAGCAAATTCAAAAAACAGCCTTATTAAAGCTATTCCACATGCCGGTTTGGATGTAACCTCAAGCCTGTCTGCCAATCAGTCCGCTCTTTACATAGTATATGATGATACTCTGTCATATACAAATGACGATAAATCTATTGCCTACCCAAAGGAGCTTTGTTCTACAACCAAGATGGGTAAAAAGGAATACACTATTGTAAACGAATCTGGCACTATGTATATATTTGTATCATCATGCAGCACAGTTTATGACAGCAATCTCAATATCATAAACAGGCGTGATATTACCGATGCGTACACACTCATGCACAGTCAGATTAAATATTACCGTATTTTGCTTATAAGCGTGGTATCTATATGCTCAATTGCAATGTTTGTCATAAGCATTTTACTTACCAGACCGCTTGAGGAGCTTGCCAAAACCTCAAAGGCATTTGGTGATGGCAGCTACGATTTACGTACGGACATCAAATCACATGACGAAGTAGGTGAGCTTGCATCCACCTATAATAACATGGCTGACCAAATTGAGGAGCATGTGAATGAACTAGAGGATATGTTGATAAGGAAAGACCAGTTCGTTGCAGACTTCACACATGAAATCAAAACTCCTATGACGTCAATTATTGGCTATGCTGACACTATCCGTTCCAAGGAAATGTCACGCGAAAATCAGATTCTGGCAGCCTCATATATATTCAGTGAGGGTAAACGCTTAGAGAATATGTCCAAGAAGCTGTTTGACCTGATATATACAAAGCAGCATGATATAGCATTTGAACCCTTTCACACAAAAAAACTTGCTTATGATATTAATTCCAGCACTTCACCGCTTCTTTTGGAAAAGAATATTATTCTTACGATGGATGTCGAAGATATTATATTGTACGGTGATTTACTTTTATTAAGGTCAGCGTTTATTAATCTGATTGATAATGCCAAAAAAGCTTCATCATCCGGCTCAGGTATTGAATTTACCGGACATATAACTGATGATGGGGAAACCTACGAATTTATTGTAAAGGATTATGGCATAGGTATAGACGAAGAAAACCTTACCAAAATCTGTGATGAATTTTATATGGTTGATAAATCACGTTCCAGAAATGAAGGCGGTGCCGGACTTGGTTTATCTCTCGCCAGCCTGATATTTAACAGACATAATGCCAATTTCACAATTACAAGTAAACCGAATGTTGGCACAACCATGTATATACGAATAAACATAAATCAAAACAAAGCTGCCTACGAGGAGAAAAATGATAATGCAAAAAACTAAACAAAAGCAAAAATTGCATAAACATCCCCGAATGTTATATTCCATAACAGGTATATTGTGTACTGTTCTTTTCATTGCAGGTGGTTTCTTTGTACCCGAGCTTATTCTTGATAAAATATCAGATAAAAATGTATCTGTCTGTCAGGATGCTCCTGAAAATTACTATCTTGCCTCTGGAACGGCAATGGCAAAGCAGGCATCTGAACATCTGACTACCATAGACAGAATAAAGCTTATATCAGGAGCATGGGATAGCTCATATGTGCAGGTACCAACAGATGAGGGTTCGGTAAGCGAGTCTGATATTGTTAATCTTGCAAAGCAACAAATCGACTACTTTTATGACAAGTGCGTATATCCTTACAGTCTTGAGTCATCATACGCAAACTGGTATTCATGGAGCACTGAATTATATAAGTACACCGACAATATATTTAACACTTACACCATATATCTGTGGGTTGTACATTTTACAAAATATGACAATTCACTTACACATACTGTACTTATAACTGAAAATGGCACTGTACTTGCTGCTGAGGTAAGCGATGACAGCCGCCCATTTTCATCAATCAAAAATGTATATTTAGACCAGAATGTAAAGAGCCTTCTCGGAGACACCAGCATACAAATTGGAAATATAATCAACGCAGAAAATGTGAGCCTGTCAGGATATCCATTTATTGATATGCATGGAATATATGTACAAAACATATACAAGCTTGAACTGTCAGATAAACGAAATGAAGCAGATTATTATTACATATATCAATATAAATCAGACGGAAAATACGGAATCGGAATTATACCTGACATGTAATCTTACTAGCGATGTGGTCGTTGCATAAAAAATAAATAACCCTGATGCCATGACTTGTATAAGGTACTGCGATTTTTGATGACAATTAACATGTTTAGAAAAACTGATAACTGTATTTTCGATTAATTGTGTTGCGTACGGATGTCTGAGGATAATAAGATAGAACAAAATATAAAATAAAGCAGATGGGGTATGAAACCACACTTTCGTTCAATTAACCACGCAACAGTACTAAGCTCGCGTACCGCTCGCTAAGTGCTGGCGTGATTAAACGGGTTTCATACCCCATCTGCTTTATTTTATATTTGGTTCTATCTTATTACCGAGTTTCCGGGAGCAACACATAATCACATATCGAAAATACAGTTATCACATTTTTTCTTAACATGTGTAAAATTGCGAAAAAATCGCAGTACCTTATACAAGTCATGGCATCAGGGTTATTTATTTTTTGTGCAGTGGCTAAACTGCTAGTAAGATTACATGTCAGACATAATTCCGATTGTATATTTCCATCTCAATATTCTTCTAACTGAGGTCTCTACACGCTCCTCAGATATTCTTCCGTCACGGACTGCATCAAGCACTGCCTGATATTGAACATCATAGTAGGTTGAAAGTATCATATCATTTCCCGCTAAAACCGCCGAAACTGCTGACGATGCCTCATCCTCAAACTCAGATACACCATTCATCATAAGGTCATCGGTAATTATGACACCCTTAAATCCAAGCTCGGTTCTAAGCACCTTATGGACATTATATGAAAGTGATGCCGGCTTCTCAGAATCCATACACTCTACAATATTGTGATTAATCAGTATACAATCTGCTCCAGCCTCAATTCCAGCCTGAAATGGCTTGAAATCCACACTCTCAAACGTACTGTAATCCCTTGTATCCCGCACAACATCAGTATGCGTATCGCCATTACTTCCATATCCCGGAAAATGCTTCAAAACACTTCCAATATTCTCATCCTTCATGGCAGCTACAGTCTGTGCAGCAAAATCCGAAACAACATCAGCATCACCGCTTATACTTCTGCTATATATGAAATCGGATGAATCACCTGACACATCACATACAGGTGCAAAATTGACATTTATCCCATATGACAGCAAAAGCTCAGATTTCTTAGCTGTATCAGCATTTACAGCCTCCATGCCGCCACTGTTATATATAGTTCTTGGAGATGAAAATGGCTCTGCCGCATAAGTTGAATACTTGCTAAGTCTTATTACAGTTCCACCCTCCTCGTCAACTCCAATTAATAATGGGTACTTGGACGCACTCTGAAATGAAGCAATATTATCGGTGAGATTCTTCGCAGATTTACCCTTTAAATCTCCATCAAATAATATGATTCCACCTACAGGATAATTGGCTATAATATCACTCTTAAACCTTCCATCATTTTTGATAAAAAACATCTGTCCGACCTTCTCCTCAAGAGTCATACCAGATATAATGTCATCTATCTCCTTCTCTGTCTCACTGTCAAGAGGATTCTGATACATAGCAAATGTTCCATCACCATTAACGTCGGGCTCTACCATATTATCCTTCTGATTATCCCTCGCATACAGTGCACCAACATGAGCATTTCCCAACTGATACCTGCTTTCAATAGCATAAGGGGCTGCATCCTGCTGTGTCATGACAATATTTTCATCCTCAGTATAAGGCTTAGTCACACGCTCATCATTATTCAAATTAATTGACTGTAATAATATAGCCGCCGCTATAATAATAAACATAGCAACGGCATATATTCTTTTTCTCTTTCTATACATATATAAAACTCATCATCTACCCTGAATTTATTTTGTCTGCATAGCTCTCTTAGCACGCATACGCATAGTTGGATCAAGTATCTTCTTACGGATACGAATAGACTTAGGTGTAATCTCAAGGAGCTCGTCTGTATCAATAAAGTCAAGTGCCTGCTCAAGGCTCAAAATCTTAGGAGGTGTAAGCTTAAGCGCCTCATCAGAACCAGATGCACGAGTATTAGTAAGCTGTTTTCTCTTACATACATTAACCTCGATATCCTCTGACTTTCCGCACTGACCTACAACCATACCACCATATACCTGCTCACCAGGTCCTATAAAGAGTGTTCCTCTCTCCTGTGCATTGAACAAACCATATGTGATTGATTCTCCTGACTCAAATGCTATCAGTGAACCCTGACTACGATATGACATATCTCCCTTATAAGCTGCATATCCGTCAAATATAGTGTTAAGAATTCCATTTCCCTTAGTAGCTGTCATGAAGTCTCCTCTGAAACCAATCAGACCTCTTGATGGGATTAAGAACTCAAGTCTTGTAGTACCTGTTCCTGTAGGAGCCATACCCTGAAGCTCACCCTTACGGTTATTGAGCATATTGATTACTGTTCCTGCGAACTCATCAGGTACATCTATTACTGCTATCTCAAAAGGCTCTAACTTCTTGCCCTTCTCATCTTCCTTATAAATAACCTCTGCCTTACTTACAGCGAACTCATATCCCTCACGGCGCATATTCTCAATAAGAACTGAGAGATGAAGCTCTCCACGTCCTGATACCTTGAAGCTCTCTGTTGTATCTGTCTCCTCTACACGGAGAGAAACATCAGTATTCAACTCACGGAACAATCTGTCACGAAGATGTCTTGATGTTATATACTTTCCTTCCTTACCGGCAAGAGGCGAATCATTAACCATGAAATGCATAGCTATTGTAGGTTCTGATATCTTCTGGAACAAAATTGGCTCTGGATTCTCAGGTGAACATATTGTATCTCCAATGTGTATATCCTGAATACCTGATATAGCAACGATAGAGCCTATCTGAGCTTCATTTACCTCAACCTTATTAAGTCCTTCAAACTCATAAAGCTTACCAATCTTAACCTTCACCTTCTTGTCAGGCTCATGTGCATTAACGATAACTGCATCCTGATTAAGCTTTACACATCCGTTATCTACTTTTCCTACACCAATTCTACCAACATATTCATTATAATCAATAGTACTTATAAGCACCTGTGTACCCTTGTCAGGATCTCCTGTAGGTGCAGGTATATATTCAAGTATAGTCTCAAACAGGGGCTTCATATCTGTTCCCGGCTCGTCCGCTGACAATGATGCAACACCAGCCTTTGCAGATGCATATACAAATGGACAATCAAGCTGCTTCTCGTTAGCGTCAAGCTCAAGCAAAAGCTCAAGTACCTCTTCCTCAACCTCAGCAGGTCTTGCCTCCGGTCTGTCAATCTTATTGATACATACTATAACATTAAGATCTAACTCAAGAGCCTTCTTAAGAACGAACTTGGTCTGTGGCATTGCACCCTCAAATGCATCCACCACAAGAATAACGCCATTAACCATCTTGAGAACACGCTCAACCTCACCACCAAAATCAGCATGTCCCGGTGTATCTATAATATTAATCTTAGTATTCTTATAAGTAACTGCTGTGTTCTTGGACAAAATAGTAATACCACGCTCACGCTCGATATCATTAGAGTCCATAACTCTCTCTGCTACTTCCTGATTATCACGGAATACACCGCTCTGCTTAAGCAGCTCATCAACAAGTGTTGTCTTACCATGGTCTACATGGGCAATAATTGCTACGTTTCTTACATCTTCTCTCGTAATCTGCATAATATTTGACCTCTTTATGTACTATAATCCATAATCACTTTGTTTCAAAACTAAATTATTGTATCACAGCACATTTTAATTTTCAATTATAATTATGCCCAAACGTTATCAAACTTATTACCACGACTTATACAGTTTTACTATATATTACGCTATTAATTATTTGCTCTTAAGCAAATTTCTTACATAATCAAAATCTTCACTGTGCTCATAGGACAAAAGCTCTGAATCTATGATACAGTCTGAGAATATCATAGTTTTATTAACTTCTGGTTCAATCTTGAAATTATTACCAAACTCGAAATGACCATTAAAAATAGTCTCATAAAACATATGATCCATGCTCTTAACATTAGCAGTGTCAAATGAATCAGGTAACACTATGTTACCAGGGAATTTACACTCTGAGAACATGAAATCCATTTTTTCAGCAGAACGTGTATCAAAATTCTCGGGGAACACAAAATTATCCGGAAGCACACACTCGTAAAACATATATCGCATATCCTTTACCTTGGATGTATCAAACTTCTCTCCTACCTGAAATGTCCCCGGAAGAATACTTCCAGCAAACATAAGGTTCATATCTACTACATTGGATGTATCAAAAAGCTTATCTAATCTGAAATCCTCCGGCAATGTAACCCATGAAAACATTCCGCAGCAGCTGCTTGCATTTATAGGTATCTCAAATCTTCCACCCTTATATGCATCCTTGTCAAATTTAAGAATTTTCTTACCCTTCCAGTTTCTATCAGGCTTAAATTGTGTAGGATTATATAAAACCCAGTTCTTGTTGCCTGTTCCCTCCTGAAACCACTCATAATGTGGTAAACCCACTAACTTCTTAAATCTAGCACGCTCATCCTCATCATCTATGTATAAAAATCTCGATTGACCTTCATAAATAATATGTGTATATCCAATTTCCTGGTATCTCTCTATCTCCTCAGGACTTGATATTCCATTTCCACTCATATAGTTTGTACTTGATGACTTAAGTTGAAATATGGTAAACACCTCCCTATTAATCCATACACATGTACACGATAATATCATCGTACATACTGTCGTAATACTCATTATAACATAAATCTGCGTTTCTACAACAGCTGAATTAACAGGAAGGTGTTAATAAAATCTTATATTATTTATATTTAACTAAATCTGTCCAAAAAGCTTGTAACTTTATCTACTGCATCTAGTGGATTATTTTTAGCAGCTGAAGTTCCTGTCTGACCTGTAGACGCAGTCTCAGTTGGAGCATCCACACCTGCTGAACCTCCTGTTGCAAGTACCGGTGCCATCCATATCTTACCTGAACCACGATATACATTGACAAGACCTTCACCTGAAACAGCAGAGCCAATGAGACTCTTAGATGATTTCTCGACTGTAAAATCAAGACTTCCAGACCATGCAATAGCCATATTTCCATCTATCTTCATAACGTCATTGTCTAAGACTATCTCAAACAGTTCCTCCATTGGTACGATACTCTCCAATGCACATACACCGTTACCATTAAGACTTAAGTTAAACAAACCCTCACCGCCAAATACTGCTGATGATACGTTGCTTCTAGCTACAACCTTCTGCTGCAGCTGACTATCACAAGCAAGGAAAAGTCCATCGTCAAGCACAATGCTTCCTCCCCATGACGCCACATCAGTTAATAAAATATGGCGATATGTAGGCTCAAGCATAACCTGTCCATATCCTGAATATACAGGCTTTACCGCACTCTCCTTAGTAACAGCTGCAGATACCATCTTGCCAAGAAAGTTTCCAACTCCTGTAACGCCTGAACCCATGTTCACATTACCACTCATCCACTGCATCGCTCCAGCCTGAATAGTATATGAATTACCATTAAGGTTTAACAATAACTGTCTCTTATTTACACCCATCTGTGAACAATAATATTCAGTCTTAGATGTCCAAGGGGCAACGCTCATATCTCTTGCATATTCTATTACCTGCATACCACCGAGCTGTGCTCTGGTTATTATATTCTCATTATTAAGCAAATTCTGATATACCATATTGCACCTCCTATTTATCTGTAGGAGCCATAAGGATAGAACCTGTTCCACGATATACGTTCACAAGACCTTCCTTAGATACAGCAGAACCGATAAGACTCTTACCTGACTTTTCTACAGTGAACTCAAGGCTTCCAGACCACGCAATAGCCATATTTCCATCAATCTTGACAACATCATCCTGAAGATTAAACTGAATAAGCTCCTGTGCTGGTACAGGACTTTCAAGAACTGCAATACCCTGTCCGGCAAGACTTAGATTAAACAGACCCTCTCCTCCAAGTACAGCAGATGATACATTGTTTCTTCCAACAACCTTCTGCTGCAGGTTGCTGTCACATGCAAGGAAAAGTCCGTCCTGTAAAACGATAGAACCCCACTGTGCAACATCAAGCATAAGAATATGCTTATATGTAGGCTCAAGCATAACATAGCCCTGGCCTGTATAAATAGGCTTAGACATTGTCTCACCTGTGACTGCTGCCCCTATCGCTTTGCCAAGGAAATTACTTGCCTTAACATTAGAATTCATACTTACATTACCGAGCATCCACTGCATCGCTCCAGCCTGAACTGTAGCACTCGTGTTATTAAGCTCAATCAATACCTGACGTCTCCTCACGTTCATCGAAGATGAAAAATACGCTGTCTCCGCTGTATATGGAGAAACCGACAAATCCTTCTCATGCTCAAATACACGATACTGTCCCAACTGATTAATACATTTCATGTTGTTGTTATCAAAAAAATTATTTAACTGAAACATATAAACCCTCCTCATACAAATGTATTTAAAATAAAATTATCAGGTATATGCACTGTCACACATACCTGATAATTATTATATCACTTATATGAAGTTTTGTCATTGAACATTCTGCACGTTAACACATATTTTACATATGTATCATCGTTGTTTACGCAAAATATTCTACACCTGACTCAAAGATTCTCTGATCCTGATCACCAAAGATATTGACAGCAACCGCTGTTCCCTTTCTCTCTGAATGTCCCATCTTACCAAGAACTCTTCCATCAGGACTTGTTATACCCTCAATAGCGTAATAAGAACCATTTACATTATAGTACTCGTCCATAGTTGGATTACCATCCACATCAACATACTGCGTTGCAACCTGACCATTGGCAAACAACTTCTTAATCCACTCATCACTTGCAACAAAGCGTCCCTCACCATGTGAAATAGGAATTGAATATACTCCACCAAGCTCTGCCTTCTTTAGCCATGGGCTCTTATTAGTTACAACCTTAGTGTATGCAATCTTAGACTGATGACGTCCTATACTGTTGATAGTAAGTGTAGGTGAGTCATCTGTCTGTGGTCTGATTTCTCCGTATGGAACAAGTCCAAGCTTAATTAATGCCTGGAATCCGTTACATATACCTAATGCAAGTCCATCTCTCTCATTTAGGAGCTTCATAACTTCCTCAGAAATCTTTGCATTTCTGAATGCCGTAGCTATGAATTTGCCTGAACCATCAGGCTCATCACCTGCTGAGAAACCGCCTGGGAACATTATAATCTGGCTCTGACTTATAGCTTTCGAGAACGCATCTACTGAATCTCTTATTCCCTGTGCATCCTGATTTTTAAATACTATTGTCTCTACCTCTGCACCTGCTGCTTCAAATGCCTTTGCTGAATCATACTCACAGTTTGTACCTGGAAATACAGGTATAAATACCTTTGGCTTAGCCACCTTATTCTTAGCCACAAGTATTGTCTTTGCATCAAATACCGGTGTGTTCACCTTGCCATCTGTAATATATAACTCGTCATTAATTTTGTCATTCTGCTCTACACCTGATTCTGTCGGGAATACCTTTTCAAGCTTGCTTGTCCATGCCTCAAGTGCCTCATCCATGCTTACATCTGTATTACCATATATAAATTCAGGCTTATCAATAACCTTACCAATAACAGCACAAGGTATGCCGAGCTCACTAACCTTATTCTCATTCATTTCAAGGATAATTGAACCATAATCTTTAGCTATAAGGTCGTCAGGAGACATTGCCTCTTCTATCTCAACACCAAGCTTATTACCAAATGCCATCTTGCTGACTGCCTCAATAACACCGCCAAAGCCTATAGCATATGCGGATTCAACATTACCTGCCGTAATTGCCTGATATAGTTTCTCATATTTATCAATAGCATCTTTGTAATCAGGTATATCGTATTCATTCTTATCTATATCAAACTTGACAAGTACATTACCAGCCTTCTTAAGCTCTGGAGTGATTACATTCATATAGCTTGAAACATCTACCGCAAATGATACAAGTGTAGGTGGAACATCTATATCATTAAATGTTCCTGACATAGAATCCTTACCACCGATTGAAGGAAGACCGAGTCCCATCTGTACATCATATGCACCAAGCAACGCAGCAAGAGGCTGTCCCCATCTGTATGGATCTGTGCCAAGTCTCTTAAAGTACTCCTGGAATGTAAGTCTTATCTTACTTACCTCACCACCTGATGCTGCAATTTTGGCAACAGATGTAAGAACGGCATATATTGAACCATGGTATGGGCTCCAGCTTGAAAGATATGGATCAAATCCATAACTCATCATAGTAACCGTATCTGTCTTACCCTTAAGAACAGGTAATTTTGCAATCATAGTCTGTGTAGGTGTGAGCTGATACTTACCACCATAAGGCATAGTAACTGTTCCTGCACCAATTGATGAGTCAAACATCTCTACAAGACCCTTCTGTGAACATACATTAAGATCTGAAAGTGTATCAAGCCATAGCTTCTTTATATCTGAAGAATCCTTCTTTTCCTCAAAATACTTATTATCTGAATCAGGCATTGAAACGCTTACTGCTGTCTCCTGATGAGCACCATTTGTATCAAGGAATGCTCTCGAGAGATTAACGATATCCTTGCCTCTCCAGTTAAGTACAAGTCTTGGCTCCTCTGTTACAACTGCAACAGGCACAGCCTCTAAGTTCTCCTCAGCGGCATAGCCAAGCATCTTATCAACATCATCAGGATCTACTACAACTGCCATTCTCTCCTGAGACTCTGATATAGCAAGCTCTGTACCATCAAGACCTGCATACTTCTTAGGTACCTTATCAAGATCAACCTTAAGGCCATCTGCAAGCTCTCCGATAGCAACAGATACACCACCTGCACCGAAATCATTACACTTCTTAATCAGCGAAGCGACTTCTTCACGTCTGAAAAGTCTCTGTATCTTTCTCTCTGTAGGTGCATTACCCTTCTGAACCTCTGCACCACAGGTTTCTATTGAACTCTCTGTGTGTGCCTTAGATGAACCTGTTGCACCACCACAGCCATCACGTCCTGTTCTTCCACCTAACAATATAATAATATCACCCGGATCTGATGTCATTCTCTTAACACATCTTCTAGGAGCAGCACCCATAACTGCACCGATCTCCATACGCTTTGCAACGTAGTTAGGATGATAAATCTCATTTACATGACCTGTAGCAAGTCCTATCTGATTACCATATGAGCTGTAGCCCTGTGCTGCTACCTTTACTATCTTACGCTGAGGAAGCTTACCCTTCAAAGTATTCTTAAGGGAAACTGTAGGATCTGCAGCTCCTGTCACACGCATAGCCTGATATACATATGAACGGCCTGAAAGAGGATCTCTTATCGCACCACCAAGGCAGGTTGCAGCACCACCAAAAGGCTCAATCTCTGTAGGGTGGTTATGTGTCTCATTTTTAAAGCTTACAAGCCACTCCTCAGTAACACCATCTATCTCTACAGGTACAACTATAGAGCAGGCATTTATCTCGTCTGAAACCTCCATGTCCTCAAGCTTTCCAGCAGCTCTAAGCTCCTTCATAGCCATAAGTGCTATATCCATAAGACATACATATTTGTCATCTCTGCCCTTATACATCACTTTAGTTGCATCAACATACTTATTATATGTATCTGAAATAACTTTATTGTAATAACCCTTATCAAAATTAACATCTGTCAACTCTGTAGAGAAGGTTGTATGTCTACAATGATCTGACCAATATGTATCCAGAACTCTAATCTCAGTCATGGATGGATTTCTATCTTCCTCGTTCTTAAAATACTTCTGTATATGCTGGAAATCCTTAAATGTCATGGCAAGTCCAAGTGAACCGTAGAGCTTATTTAACTCATCCTCAGCCATATCCTTAAATCCATCAAATATGATGACATCAGCAGGCTCCTCATAAACAGAAACAAGTGTCTCCGGCTTTGTCTCATCTGTTATTCTTGAATCAACAGGGTTTATAACATACTCTTTTATAGCCTCTAACTGCTCATCTGTGACAGCTCCAGCAATGACATATGTTGTAGCTGACTTGATAAGTGGAGTTTCATCCTCGTTAAGCAGCTTTACACACTGTTCAGCAGAATCCGCTCTCTGGTCGAACTGTCCAGGGAGATACTCCTGCGAAAAACAAACTTCATTGTCAGCCATAGGAAATGTTTCCTCATACACCATATCAATAGGTGGCTCAGAAAATACAGTTACCTTAGCCTTGTCATATGTAGCGTCTGATACACCTTCCATATCATAACGCACTAAAACCCTTACGTTATCTGCCTTGATACCAAGATAGTCCTTGAACTGCTGCTTCAACTCCTTTGCCTTTACAGCATAGTCGTTCTTCTTCTCAACGTAGATTCTTCTAACCTTGCTCATTGCATTTCCTCCTGTTTTTACAATCGCCGGTCAAACGATTATGATTTTGTAGCTTTACTGATGCATTCTTCTTATAAGTTTATATATTACCACATTTTGGAACACCATAGGGGAATTTTGTACAAAAAATGTTATTCCATCTGTAGGTGCCAAAATTTCAGACTTAACTGAACCATCCATAGGATTGATAATCTCTGCCAATACCTGTCCACGCTTAACCTCCTGATTAATTCCAACAAGCTGTCTGAAAAAGCCTGCCTCATCAGCCTTTATGGATACAAGCTCCTTTTCCTTGATTACGGTAGAGATAAATCCCCCGTGACAGTCATACTTTATAATACCCATACGAGTCAGAAAACGCAATACCGAAGATACAGCCATTCTTGCACTGTAATCATCAATTGTTTCTGTCGTTGCCGAGTATACTGAAAATGCCTGTGTGCCAAGCTCCTGCCAGTTGTAATTAAGAGTAACCTGGTCAAATGCTCTGTTCATTCCTGTAAGGACATAAGGCATACCAAATAAATTGGCAAGACTTGTGCTCTCCTTTCCAGTCTCCATCATCCTTATATGTGGGACAGACTCACCCTGTAGATAAAAGCTCGCAAACTGTATCCCATACAGATAATCCTTTACTCTGTCAAGCAGTGTAGCTGCAATTCTGCTTGTTGCAGGTCCCTTTGGATTACCCGGGAACGAACGATTGATATCTGAATCGTCTGATATCCATTTTGTCTTTTTGGCATTCATAGAACTATAATTGAGTGTAGGAATGAGTAAAATCTCTTTTCCTGACACTATATCACCCTGATTTTCTATCTCCGCAAGCTTTTGTGCAAGCAGAGAGCATATATATAGCTGCTGGTACTCATTACCCCGCATAGCACCAACTATGCAGGCAGCCTTTTCACCCTTTCCATAGGAATAACCATGTATCTTATATTCTCCACGGAAAGCTGTATTCATAGTAAATATTATCTCTTTATTCATTTGTAACACCACCTACTATTCGGGCAAGCAATGAGCCCTCCTCTATAACCGGATAATCCCTTAAAGAGCATATCATACCGGTCGCTGAGGCAAGCACAACCTCCTCGACTGAACCCGTAATGACATTAACTATAGTACCTATCTCGTCACCCTCTTTTACCTGATTATACATATTAACATTAGGAATAAATATTCCACTGCTTTCTGCATTGATATAAGTCATATCAGAGTCATTTGTCACTACGTTCTTCTTAGGCTCTACGCTATCCCCCGTCCATATTCCCATTTCCTTCATAAGTGCAAATATTCCGTCAACAATCTGATTACAGTATTTCTGATTTATTCTATACGCAACACCAGACTCTATAACAACAGTCCTTACGCCTACATGATTAAGCGAATAAGCAAGACTTCCGTTAAGCACTGATGTACTCGGATGAATCCAAATCATATCAGTATTAAGGCATTTTGCTATTGGTAACAGCTCTTCTACCTTTTCGTCATTAATTCGCACCTGCGGAACCTCCTGTATATACAGATTGCTTGCATGCAAATCAACGCAGACATCTGCCCCCTGTATATCATCGAACAGACACGATGCCGTATATTCACCAAGTGCCCCTGATTTAGAACCGGGAAAAAGCATATTCATATCCATTCCTGAGCCGGGGATTTCTCTTATCTTAGAATCAAGTCCCATAAGATTAACGCTCGGATATACATCAACTATTCCGGTAAGCTTGGCATAGTCCATCTTAATTCTTCTTATAACCTCATAACATATATATTGTCCCTGCAGTTCATCCCCATACAGACCTGACACTATACATATTCTTCTCTCGTTTCCGTCCGGAAAATCTGGAGCGAGATGATTTTTCTTAACCTTAAGCACTTCCTCAACCATAAGGTCAACTGAAACAACCGTCTCAATCATACATTTATACTCCTTACCTTGTCACATTAAAAGGCTGCCGCACTATAAGTACAACAGCCCCTTGTAATTAATTACATTCTAACCCTCTGTAACTACATTAATAACTCTCTTAATCTCATCCGCATCAAAAGGCTTAGCAATAAATTCCATAGCACCGCTCTGAACTGCCTCTATCATGTTGTGCTGCTGTCCGGCAGCAGAAACCATAATAACCTTGGCATCAGGAAAATCGCCCTTAATCTTCTTAAGTGAATCTACCCCTGACATAACAGGCATTGTAATATCCATTGTAACAACATCAGGCTTAAGCTCTGCATACATATCATAGCCCTCCTGACCATCCTTTGCCTCACCAACGATTGTATGTCCATCTCCCTCAAGTATTCCTCTTAAAATTCTTCTTGAGGTTCTAGAATCATCAACTATCAATATATTAGCCATAACAAATTATCCTTTCTTCCCTAACAACTAAATAATGCTCCACTTGGTCTCCATGCAGATAATAATATCTGCTTTCTGACCTTTTACAAAGCATGGAAGCTTAAACATCATTCCCTCTGAGCTTATTGTAGTAACATCTGTATGCATGCTAGGAGGTAACATATCTATCTGTACCTCTTCCTGACTTAGCTTAGATGCAAACAAACCATTGCAAACATTGATAAACTCACATACAGAATCAAGGCAATCCTCGTCAAGCTCTTCAAACTTTTCCTTAGCAAATGCCTCTCCAATAGGATGACATCCATTTCCACAGACACCTATAAATAACTCGTATTCACCAGTAAAGCACTGGCTTGCAATAGCTTTAGATGTATATGTATGTATCTTCTCTATCTTCTCAAATCTGACCTTATTATCTATAAATCTAATAATATTTCTAGCCATAAGTGCCGCATAATCACGAACAACTGCTGGTACTGCTGAATCTCTTAAGAAAATCTGTATAATCTTATCTATATCTGAGCTCTTCAATGCATCAACATCAAGTGATGTAAATCTCTCAGACTTCTTATAATGGTTAAGATGCTTCTGAATATCCTCTAATGATAAAAGCTTTCTCTCAACAAGAGCCTGAACAAATAACAGATATGAATCACCCTGCTTCTTAAGTAACTGTGAAACCTGATCATCTGTCAAATACCCCTTCTCAATAGCGATATCGCCAAATCTTGCATCTTTCTGAGCCTGTATCTGGTTTACCTCATCTGCCTGAGCTGTTGTCATGTAGCCCTCATTAACAGCAAGCAAACCCATCTTCACTCTGGCTGTTCTGCTGCTTTCTATAATCTCCTCATACTGCTCAGCGGTCAAAACACCTATATCCTGCAAGTACTTACCAAAGTATACGCCAAACATTGCAATCCTCCTTACAAATACATTATCTTTCATAATTATACACAAACAGTAAATAAAAATCAACTTAATATGCAATTATACATTGAATATTGAATTTATTTTATATATAATAATTATCAATTAAGAAGATACGGAGAGACGATTATGTCAATTAAAAGTTCACTACGAATGTCACTTATTCTGATGGCTTCACTCCCATTAGTTTTTATGACAATTCTCACATATATGTTATCATACAACAAATACCTTGAGCTGGCTAAAAATTCAGCCACAGATCTTGCAAGCACATACGGAAAAGGTTTCTATGCCCAGTTAAATGTTCAGATTGCAGAGACGGAGGGAATAGCCCAGTCATCCAATGTACAAAATCTACTATTAGAAAATTACAACGGTCTTGCACTAGGCACTGATTCAGCCTACTATGACTCTGTTCAGGAAATCATGGACAACACATCCGGATATATGAACGGCTCAGTGAATTTCTATCTATATGATGTAAATGGTTACTTCGTATCCAGCTCTGAAAATGACAACAATTACGGTGACTGGAGCGAATACATGTCCACACCCGTTACTGATATAACATCAACAACCATTATGAAATCAGCTAACATAAACAAGGATGCCAACAGCATAGATGTTGTCACACCTGTATATGTAAAAGGCAAGGTGGTCGGCCTTGTAAGAGCTAATATAGCCTCTACATATTTCGGTGCATTTATACCTGATAACGGGCAGGCATTTATAATGACTTCATCTGGTGATTATCTTTTTAGTTCAACCGGATTATCAAAAGATAAATCTCTTGAGGAGGCAGCCTACAAGCTTTTCTCATCTGAGAATACTACGACAAAAGGATATCTATACACTAATTCAAGCACAATTAAAAGCATTTATGGTTACTATATTATAGATGACTTAAACTGGATTTATCTCATCAACCAGAACGGAAAGCGTTTTCAGGAGATACTTACCACTCTTCCTATAGTACTTATTATAACACTTGCAATTATATCATTTATAGCTATATGGATAAGCCAGATACTTGCACATAAGTATACCGATCCTATCATTTCTCTAAGAAATAATATGGCTGAGGCTGCTGCCGGCAATCTGGATCTCACGTCAGACATTAAATCAAACGACGAATTCGGCGATTTGTCAGATAAGTTTAATACTATGATGAGTATTATCTCCAATAACTACAAGGAGCTTGAGCAATCAAAGAAAGCCCTTGAAGCCAGTGAACTTGAATTAAAAAAGAACTATGCACACATTGAAAAGCTTGCATATCATGACGGGCTTACAGGCTTGTATAATAGAGTTGCATTTATGAAATATGCACACGAGATATTTCATAACGACGGCTCAACATTAAACCGCCATGCTATATTCTTTATAGACCTTGATAACTTCAAGAATGTCAACGACACACTCGGACACGACTATGGCGACCTTCTTCTTAAGCAGGTATCAAAGGAGCTTGAAGCATACATTTCAGATGATGATATACTTGCAAGAACTGGTGGAGATGAATTCCTCATACTTAAGACAAGGTTTGCTACTAATCTGGAGCTTGAACAATATGCCAAGCACCTTGTTTCCATAGTTAATAATCCATTTAACCTTGATGGTGAGATTGCTCATATTTCCATGAGTCTTGGTATCGCAATCTTCCCAAGTAATGGACTTACAATCAGCGAGCTTATCAAGAATGCAGATATTGCCATGTACAGTGCAAAGAGTGCCGGCAAGAACAACTACCGCTTCTTCAGCAGCTACATGGAGGACGATTTTAACAGAAGAAATGACCTTGCAGACATACTCGCTCATGTAATAGAACGAAACGAGGTATATCTCCAATATCAGCCACAGGCTAATGTATCTGATGGTAAGATTACAGGCTTTGAGGCACTTATGCGTATCGAATCAGACCTTGTAGGATTTATATCTCCTTCTGAGTTTATTCCTATAGCTGAGGAGAACGGTCTCATAAACCAGCTCGGTGAATGGGCATTATATGAAGCATGTAACTTTAATCAGGCTTTAATACGAAGCGGCTTTGGTCCGCTCAAGGTGTCTGTCAATGTATCAACCACGCAGCTTAAGGATGACCATCTGATAAGCATAATCAAGTCCATCCCTGAAAAGACAGGTATGTCACTTGAATATCTTGAGATAGAGATAACTGAGAGTGTTCTTATGAACTCATTTGAACATAACCTTATGCTCATCAATCAATTCAAGGATTTGGGAATATCAATAGCACTAGATGACTTCGGAACAGGCTATTCTTCATTTAACTATCTTACACAGATACCGATAGATACATTGAAGATAGACAAATCATTTATAGATGGAATATGCAGCAATGAAAAGGATAAATGTATAGCCGACTCAATCATATCTCTTGCACACAAGATGAACATTTCTGTTGTTGCAGAGGGTGTTGAAGACTTAGAACAGCTTCAGATTCTAAGGGATCAGTTCTGCGATACCTTACAGGGCTATCTGTTCTCCAAGCCGCTTAAATCTAACGACTTTATTGATTTACTTAATAAGAGCAACAAATAAAAGAGAAAAAGAATATGAACCATAATAAAAATATCCACGAAGAAGCTTAAATTCCTTCGTGGATATTTTTTGTCATTTTGTAATATTATAAATTAAAAATATACTCACAATAATATACACATATATACATTACTGCTTGTCTATAAACTGCTTAATCTCATGTAATTGCTGCAACGTATCATGTCTGCCAAGCTTATACATATATTTAAGCTTCTCAGTATCTTTCTCTGTTCGGGCAATCTTAACCTTCCGGCTAGGGCGTATAACTATTATGTTTCCATCCTTCTGCTGCTGTTCTATATACTCTACAGTCTCATTATACAGCTTAGGTCTATTTTCACATGCCTCCAAATAAGCCGGATATTTTCTGTATAAGAGCTTAAGTATGAGAATACTTGATGACTCCTTTTTCACATATCCCTCTGGCCTTGTGAGAACAACTATATTCTTCTTATATCCTATACTCTCAAAAAACTTAACAGGAATACTGTCCGTCGTGCCGCCATCTAACAGCTTCTTTTCATTCACCATCACCATTCTTGACACTATAGGAAGTGATGCAGACGCTCTCATATAATCCATATCATATCTAAAATCACGGCAACGGATATATTCCGGCTTACCCGTATCTACATTACTGCATGTAACATAAAATGGTATATTCTCCGCATTCTTCTTAAATGTATCATAGTCAAAAACACTAAGCTCATTAGGTATCTTATCATAGCAGAAATTAACATTAAATATATCTCCCGTCGTTATAAGCGACCTTAAGCTCATATACCGCTTATCATTGATATATTTAAGATTATATCTGACACTTCTTCCTAACTGTCCTGACATATATGAACAGCCATGTATAGCACCTGCCGAAACACCAATCACAGCATCAGGCCATATATTCTCCTGTAAAAAAACATCCAAAACTCCGGCAGTATACATTCCACGCATTCCGCCGCCCTCTAAGACAAGACCAACCTTTTGAGTCTCCATATCATCAACACCCTTACTATACATTCTTTCTAACCCATTTTATGGTTTCCTTCACATCTGACTCATCATCAAGATTAATAGAATTAAATACATCCAGATATTCCTGCTCAACCTGCTTCATTGTACCCCTGTAGAAATCAGGAGTTGCAGCTACATATGGCGGTTCATCAAACATCTTGACAGCCATAAATTCAAGAAATTCATAATAAAGCATTGCATCATCTATTATCTTAACCATCTTCTGCTCATATTCAGTAAGTGCAGAGCCAAGGAACTTCCCATAGATAGTAAGAGCCAGAGCATCCTCTATATCCCTGTATGTATCAAGATATTTCTTGACAGGTCTTGTTATATCTGACACATACGCCTCCGTGGCATCATGCAAAAGGCATGCCATTCTCACTCGAGGTGTCTCTCTTCTGGCACATGCCTCCTCATAACAGTTAAGGCAATGTGCTCCTACTGAATAAAAGCTGCTGTAATGTCCATTTGCTCTACAAAGCATAGATAGAGAATGTGCTATATCCTCTATCCTTATTTCATCTGCCACAGGCTCAAGCGGATACGCATGCAAGCCTGTATAAGTTCTTATATAATCTGTCTTATGCTCGCTCATAACTAGAATATAATATCGTGCTTTCCGCCAAGCGAACGAGCACCATTTACTATCATAACTACACCAAGTCCTACGCCTGCAACAATTGTAATTATTCCAACAATCAAACTACTTACACCGATAGAATTTAATTTCTGATACAATTTTTCCATAACATATTCCTCCTAAAACATAATTACTTACTTAACACCATATGTGTCATAGTATGAGTCTATAGCTGCCTTGAGCTTGTCATCTATAACTATTGTTCCCTTATATGGCTTATTATATAAATGCTCAACAACCTCTGCCATAGTAACTATAGCGGTTGTCTTAAGTCCATAGTTCTCCTCTATCTCAGTAAGAGCACTCTTCTCTCCCTGTCCGCGCTCCATACGGTCTACTGATACAACGAGACCAAGCACGTCCACATCACCCTGTGCCTTGACAATAGGCAATGTCTCCTGTATGGATGTTCCGGCAGTTGTAACATCCTCTATTATAACTACCTTATCGCCATCACCGATAGGGCTTCCAAGAAGTATTCCCTTATCTCCGTGATCCTTTATCTCCTTACGGTTAGAGCAATATCTGATATCTGCATCATACTTATCAGCGATTGCCATGGTTGTTGCAACTGAAAGTGGAATTCCCTTATAAGCCGGTCCAAAAAGCACGTCAAACTCCAATCCGAATTTGTTCTTAATCGCCTCTGCGTAGTACTCTCCAAGACGCTTAAGCTGAGCTCCCGTTCTATAAAATCCTGTATTTACAAAAAATGGAGTTTTTCTGCCACTCTTAGTTACGAAGTCTCCAAATTTCAATACGTTACAATCAATCATAAATTCTATAAATTCCTGCTTATACTGTTCCATCCTGCTATCATCCTCCTGAATAGATTTTCGTATTTATACTACCATAAAATAGGGGCAGGTGCAAGATTCTGTTACATTATACACCGACCTCCACCACAAACTCATCTTCATTTATGTCAATATTTCCGCTATACCCCAATACATACATAATATTTTTTACTATGCTAAGTCCTAAGCCACTTCCGGTTCTTCCGGTTCTGGCAGCATTTCCCTTTTTGAGTGGTTCCCACAGCTCATTTGGCTTACAGTCAATACGTTCTTTCATATTATTTAAAATTATTATTTTGTTGTCTTTTAAGACAACCTCTATTACACTTCCATATGCGGCATATTTTATAGCATTTACTATCAGATTATCAAGCAGATGCTGCATTAATGTATAATCTGTTTCAATCACACAATTACCCTCTACCATTATATCAAGTGCATTTTTATCCAAATACTCACTATATCTGTGTGAGAGACTATCTAGCATGTCTTTTATATCAACAATTTCTTTATTAATCTTTAACACCCTGCCTGTTCTTATATAATCCACAAGCATATCAGCCATAGCATTTATGTATGTAACATTATTGCTCACTGCCTCAATATAATATTTTTCCTTATCAGTTTTAACTATCTGTGATAAATTGTCCATGTATCCCAATATGGCTGTAATAGGGCTTCTTACATCATGAGCTACCGCAATAAATACTTTTTCCATCACCTCTTCATCCTCTATCTTTTTCTTACTATTCTTATACATAATAATCGTAACCGTTATTATTGCAAATACTATAAGCAAATATATTATAATCCCACCATATAGCAGTGTTTCACCAAATGGATAATACTTAAATGGATTAGTATACATGGCAGAAATTATAAAATAATCTCTGTCGTCTATAGTTATTTTTTCTCCCTTCAAAAAATAATCACCATGTATTTTTCCATATATAACCTCGTTGAATTCGTATGATTGATATGGCAGAATTCTCTTTGCAACCCGGCTTATATATTTATTAACTTCTAAATTATAATCCTCTGAGCTGTTGATAATTAATTCACCTGTAGTATAGGAATAAAGATTGGTTGTAAAATAATCTGTATTATGAGACTCTATCACTTCATTTATCCGGTTCTCCTCAGCATTACTTATAACATTATCTATATCCTCCAACACACTTGAAGCTTCATAATCAAACTTTGACTTTAACTCGGTATTAATAAGTCCTCTATATTTTTTAATCACTAATAAATACAACACTCCAAATGTCGCTATAAGCACTGTAGCAGCCAATATACATATATACTTAATTTTCCTTATCTTTTTCTTCATATTAAACACTCTCCTTTATCTGGTAACCCTTTCCTGTAACTGTCTTAATATACTTTCCAGAATCCCCTAAATGCTTTCTCAGCTTCCTTATATGGTTGTCAACACATCTGTCACTGCCATCGTAATCATATCCCCATATTTCTACCAATAGTTTTTCTCTTGATACAATATAGTTTTTGTTTTCCATCAGCATACACAACAGTTCAAATTCCTTTGGTGCAAGCTTAATCTCTGTTCCATTGTTCTTCACTACATACGTAAAAGGATTAATGCTCAGTTTCCCGCATATCATCTCACTGTTTCTTCCTATTCCCTTATCTCTTTTTAACACAGCCATACATTTTGAATATAACGCAACCATAGAAAATGGCTTGATAATATAATCATCACATCCTAATCTGTAACCTCTCACAATATCATTTTCCGTACTTCTTCCCGTCAAAAACAGAATTGGCACATAGCTTTCTAATCGCATTTCCCTGCATATATCAAATCCATCAATATCAGGAAGCATAATATCTAATAAAACTATGTCACACTTTGTTTCTGAAAATAATTCCAAGCCCCGCTCGCCATCATATGCAATAAGTACTCTAAGCTTCCCCTCACTCTCCCGCTCAAAATAATCCTTTATCACTTCACATATCTGTACATCATCCTCTATCAATAATATCTGATACATCCGCTATCCCTCCTTTAAGTAAAACAATACCACCTCAATATGACATTTATATATCCAAAGTGTAATATTTCCACCAATTTCTGGATATAATTAAATGATTAAACAAAAATGGAGGTATATTATTATGTCAAAAAAACAAAACCTGATAAGCTTTTTCTTTATTTCAGTAATAGGAACACTATTACATTTCACCTACGAATGGTCTAAAGACAACTTCTTCGTAGGTCTGTTTTCCGCTGTAAATGAATCCACCTGGGAACATTTAAAGCTGGTATTTTTCCCTATGCTCCTGTTGACAATCATTCAAATATTCTTTTTTAAGAATTCCCTGCCTGACAATTTCCTTTGTGCAAGATTAAAGGGAACTATCGCAGGTATGTTGTCCATTGTAGTGATATTTTACACTATATGGGGCGTGTTTGGAAAACCTTTTGAAATCGTTAATATACTGTTATATTATGTCGGTGTTATATATGGACTTTGGATTGAAAATAAGAATTACAAAAAGGATTGTAAATTAACAGATGTACAAGCTGCCGTAATACTGCTCATACTCTGTGCGGCATTTTTTGTATTCACATATAATGCACCCGCAATCAACATTTTCGGAGATCCGGGTGCACTATATTAACATATAAATCGTTATTCTATTGCATATTTATAATTGCATCTAATATTCTGTCTGCAACCTCTTCCTTACTCATCTTAGGAAGGTCACATACGGAATCCTTAGTGATAAGTGTCATCACATTAGTGTCTGTGCCAAAGCCTGCTCCACTAACCTTTAAATTGTTTGCAGCTATCATGTCAACATTCTTCTTTATCAGCTTCTGTCTGGAGTTCTCAACCATATTCTCGGTCTCCATAGAGAAGCCGCATATAAACTGACCTTGCTTTTTATGCTCGCCAAGATACTTAAGTATGTCATCTGTACGCTCACATTCAATGCTTACATTCTCGTCATGCTTCTTTATCTTCTCATCAGCGGTAACTATCGGTCTGTAATCTGCCACAGCAGCAGCCTTTATTATGATGTCCTGACTGTCACTTATCGCTGTCACAGCATCAAACATATCCTTTGCTGAAGTTACATTTACAGTATTTACAAACATTGGTGCAGGAAGACTTGTCTCACCTGTTACTAATGTTACATCCGCGCCCCTCAGCATTGCCATTTTAGCCATTGCATAACCCATTTTGCCTGTAGAATGATTAGTTATGAATCGGACAGGATCAATAGCCTCCTTTGTTGCTCCGGCCGTAACTAGAACCTTCCTGCCAGCTAAGTCCTTAGTTTTGGCACATGCACGAACTATATAATCCACAAGAAGATGCTCTGGTGGAAGCTTACCCTTCCCTATTGCTCTGCATGCAAGATATCCCTCGTCAGCTTCAATTATCTCGTAACCATATGAGGCAAGTATCTTCATGTTATTCTGTACGATAGGGTTTTCGTACATATTTACGTTCATGGATGGTGCAATCATAACCGGGCAGCGTGCAGGGAGTATTGTTGTTGTGAGCATATCATCCGCTATGCCATGGGCTATCTTGCCAAGCACGTCTGCACTTGCAGGTGCAATAAGCATCGCATCTGCTGTTGTTCCAAGAGTTACATGTGGAACATGCATCTCCATACTTCTGTCAAATGTATCTGTGTAACATCTGTTTGCAGTGAGCACCTCAAATGTCTCTGGTGTTATAAAATGTGTAGCATTTTCAGTCATAACCACATGAACATCTGCATTTAGCTTAACAAGCATGCTTGCCACATTTGCCATCTTATATGCTGCTATTCCACCACTTACACCGAGTACTATTCTTTTTCCTGTAAGCATATGTCCTCCTATTCCTGATTCTCCAGTAATCCGTGCTTCTCATAGTTAGATACACGGGAAATATGGTTATCATCATCAACAAATACAACGGTAGGCTTATTATCCTTGTACTCCTCAGGTGTCATCTGTGCATAGCACATTATAATAACCTTGTCACCCGTCTGAACCATACGGGCAGCAGCACCATTTAAACAAATCATACCACTGTTTTTCTCTCCGGCTATTACATATGTCTCAAATCTGCTTCCGTTATCCACATCGACAATCTGAACCTTCTCGTACTCTAATATGCCGGATGCCTCCATCAATGCCTCATCAATGGTTATACTTCCAACATAATTAAGCTCAGCCTGCTTCACCGTAGCTCTGTGTATCTTACTCTTTAATACGTTTAAATACATATTTGTACTCCTTACTCTACAGTCATCATCGTGTTATCTATAAGACGTGCTTCTCCACCGACATTAACGGCGATTGCACATAATATGTCTCCCTTAATCACATCAAGACTCTTCATTGTATTTACATCTACTATCTCAACGTAATCTATATCTGTAAGAGGCTCGCTCTCAATAAGCTCACGCATAGCCTTCTTAACCTTCTCGGCATCACGCTCGCCATCCTCTATCATCTTTCTTGCCATAAAGATTGACTTACTTAATACAACTGCCTGTTTTCTTGATTCAGGAGAAAGGTAAGTATTTCTTGAGCTCTTGGCAAGTCCGTCAGCCTCACGGATTATAGGACAGCCGACAATCTCTATGTCCATATTAAGGTCCTTAACCATTCTCTTTACAACTGCCAGCTGCTGAGCATCCTTCTCACCAAAATAAGCCCTGTCAGGCTTAACTATGTTAAATAATTTATTGACAACTGTACATACTCCTCTGAAATGAACAGGTCTTGACAAACCGCAGAGTGCATTGGTAAGTCCGTTCATATCTACATATGAGCAAAAGCCCTCCTCATACATCTCCTCCGGCTCCGGATGGAAAATAAGCTTAGCTCCTGCCGCCTCAACGAGCTTGGAATCTGCCTCCAAATCTCTAGGATAGCTTGCTAAATCCTCTGTTGGTCCAAACTGCATCGGATTAACAAATATACTTACTACAACAGCATCATTTTCTGCTACTGCTCTCTTGATAAGGCTCTCATGTCCCTCATGGAGATATCCCATGGTTGGAACAAATCCTACAGTCTTTCCCTCTTTTCTCCAGGCCTTCACCTGCTCTCTGACTTCTTTAACAGTGGTTGCTATATCCATCTTTCTCTTCCTCCGTCATTTTCTCGTATATTAATATAATTTCTCTATAACATCATCATTTATCGCATATGTGTGCTTTGCCTCAGGATATGTGCCAGCCTTAACCTCACTTATATATCCCTTAAATGCCTCTGTCATAATCTTGCCTGTCTCAGCATATCTCTTAACAAACTTAGGTGTAAAATCACTGAACATGCCAAGCATATCTGCGTACACAAGCACCTGACCATCACAACCTGCGCCAGCTCCAATTCCTATTGTTGGTATAGAAAGCTTCTCTGTTGCAAGTGTTGCAAGCTTCTCAGGTACACACTCAAATACAACCGCAAATGCTCCTGCCTCCTCAACAGCAAGTGCATCCTCTATAAACTTCTTCGCAGCCGCCTCGCTCTTACCCTGTACCTTAAAGCCACCAAATGCATTGATATGCTGAGGTGTAAGACCTATATGTGCCACAACAGGTATTCCAGCCTCTGTGATAGCCTTAATCTGTGGACATACCTCTTTTCCACCCTCAAGCTTAACTGCCTGTGCCCTACCTTCCTTCATCAATCTTCCTGCATTGACAACTGCATCATAGACCGATGTCTGATAAGACATAAATGGCATATCTATAACTACAAGTGCTTCCTTTGCACCTCTTGAAACAGCAGCTCCGTGATGTATCATATCCTCCATTGTAACTGACAATGTATCTTCATATCCAAGAATAACGTTGCCAAGAGAATCTCCAACTAAAATAGAATCAACTCCAGCCTCATCCATAAGTTTAGCTGTAGAATAATCATACGCTGTAAGCATTGTAAGCTTCTCGCCCTTTGCCTTAGCATCTGCAAATGTAAGTACTGTCTTTTTCATTTTGTAAAATTCCTCCTATATATAACTAATATCTTAGCAGCTTCCTCAACTCATCATAATTTCTTCCTGATGCCTGCTCGGCTATATCAGAAAGCTCACCTGAAAGAAGGGCATAAACCTCTCTTATATCACCTGTAAGATTACTCATATGATTATTGACTGTTTCCAAATCATATCTCGACACAGGTCCGGTAAGTGCGCTCTCGCAGCTTCCGTCAATAAGATTTGAAGCATTACTCTTAAATAAAGGCTTCATAGCCTCACACGCCTCTTCCATGCTAAATCCACATTCAGACATAAGTCTCATAGCCATATGATACAGACCGATAACAAGATTACTTGAAAATACTGCCGCAGCATGATATTTAGGCTTATCCTCTGCACTGATGAACTTAACATTATGTCCAAGTCCCTCCATAGCACATTTAAAAAAATCCATGTATCTGCTATCACCTTCAATTGTCATATAACACTCTCTGAAATTCTTATACGATTCAGTCTTGGAATTAACTGCATATATAGGATGTATCGAATAACCATATATATGGCTCTTCATACCAGAAAAAACTTTTGAACCAATTGCCCCGCTTGTATGGCATAATATCTTATCCTCTACAATAGCTCCAAGTCTGTCCAGCTCATCTGCCATGACAGCTATCTGCCCATCGGGTACAGTTAAAAAAATAGCCTCCGATTCTTCCACCAGATTCCTTATGTCATCATAGTACTTAGTATCAGTAAATCTTGCAGCCTGTTTCGCACTCTCCGGATTCTTACTATAAAATCCGGTTACATCAAGGATATCACTTTCCTGAAAGTGCTTACCCAACGTGAAACCCATCTTACCTGCACCAATAAATCCAATCCTCATACTATCACCTTCCTTCACTAATGCATATGCACGAAAGGAATCTGAATATATCGAATATGTGTATATTTCCGGTATGGTTTCTCTCGAATACCATCCACGAGGAATATATCATAAAATATGTTTCTTGTAAATAAAAAAGGCTTACACATCAAGTATTTTTTTTAGTACATAAATGATGTGTAAACCCATTAAAATCTTATATATTCTGTTACTAAATATCCTTACTCTACACTGTAGTTAGGAGCCTCCTTGGTAATCTGGATATCATGTGGATGGCTCTCCTTAAGTGATGCAGCAGAAATCTTAACAAACTCTGCCTTCTCGTGAAGCTCTTCAATAGTTGCCGCTCCACAATATCCCATACCTGAACGAAGACCTCCAATAAGCTGGAATACTGTATCCTCAAGTGTTCCCTTATAAGCGACACGTCCCTCAACGCCTTCTGGAACAAGCTTCTTAGCATTTGACTGGAAGTATCTGTCCTTACTGCCATTCTCCATAGCAGCTATAGAACCCATACCTCTGTATACCTTGTATTTTCTTCCCTGATATAACTCGAAGTCTCCAGGAGCCTCATCTGTACCTGCAAACAAGCTGCCCATCATACATACATTAGCACCAGCTGCAAGAGCCTTAGTTATATCTCCTGAATACTTAATACCACCATCAGCAATAACAGGAATTCCTGCCTCATAAGCAGCCTCGTATGCCTGCATAATAGCTGTAATCTGAGGAACACCGATACCTGCAACAACTCTTGTTGTACATATAGAACCAGGTCCGATACCAATCTTAACAGCATCTACACCCATATCTATCATTGCCTGAGTACCCTTCTTAGTAGCTACATTACCTGCGATAACATCAAGATCCGGATACTTCTCCTTAATCATCTTAAATGTCTTAAGTACATTTTCTGAATGACCATGTGCTGTATCTATGACAATAGCATCTACCTTAGATGATACAAGCTCGTCAACTCTGTCACATATGTCTGGTGTAACACCTACCGCTGCTGCACACAAAAGTCTTCCCTGCGAATCCTTTGCAGCATGTGGATATTTAATCTGCTTCTCAATATCCTTGATTGTTATAAGTCCCTTAAGCATCATATTATCATCAACAATAGGAAGCTTCTCCTTACGGGCACGTCCAAGAATCTTCTTTGCCTCTTCTAAGGTAATACCCTCCTTAGCTGTGATAAGATTCTCAGATGTCATTGACTCCTTAATCTTCTTAGTATAATCTGTCTCAAACTTAAGGTCACGATTTGTGATAATTCCTACAAGCTTACCATTCTCTGTGATTGGAACGCCAGATATACGGAACTTAGCCATGAGCTTATCTGCATCATCAAGTGTATGTTCTGGTGAAAGTGAAAATGGATCTGAGATAACACCATTCTCTGAACGCTTAACCTTGTCTACCTCTTCTGCCTGCTGCTGAATCGACATGTTCTTATGGATAACTCCAATACCACCCTGTCTTGCCATAGCAATAGCCATTCTATGCTCTGTTACAGTATCCATGCCGGCACTCATAAGAGGAATATTTAGCTTAATCTTCTTAGTGAGCTGTGTTGTCAAAATAACATCATTCGGGATAACCTGTGAAAACTGTGGAACAAGTAATACGTCATCAAATGTAATTCCTTCGCCAATAATCTTTCCCATTTTTCCATTTCCTTTCATTCATTTTTACTTTTGTTCATAAATTTGTGTCATATTATTAAGAATTAATTCTATCATTCTATAATCTGCGTGTCAACCCTATTCCTGATACACACATATATATAAACCAATATATTCCCTGCCCTCATTCAGGAGCGGAATTTTTAATCCGTCTATATCTGTTTTAAGAATCAAATCACTTCCATATACTGCAAGAGGAGGGGTAATATCTATAAGAATTCCCAATGTAGAAAATATCGTTGCTGTATTACCCATTATCATATTGCCAAGCTCATTTAAAGCCGATGATGACATCTCGTCAAGCTCCGTCACGGGCATTCCAAACATCATCTTAGATGCAATCTCTTTAGCAATATCATCTTCTATTGCAAGTATTACCTGTCCCTTCATCTCTCCGACAATACCAACCTGAATGGCATATGTCAATTCCTTCAAGTGAAAATCTGTAAGCTCCGGCTTACCAACTGTCAGCTTCACCTTAGTAACGCTTTCTACTACCGATATACTCGATTGCAAAAACGGATTAATATGTTTAACATCGATTGATGAACTCATTTATTCTCTCCTTACTGAAACACTTATTTGTTTACTTACGATTTACTTATATATAAAGCAATCTGTTGAGCTAAGTATATGCTTGGACTCATCTACCTGTTTGACAGTTATACTGTCTCCCTGCTTTATATCATCCACATTCTCAACCATAAGCTTGTTATGGTCTACATATACTGTATCAAGTGAATCATCACCATCATACACGACAGAAAACTCATTAAAATTCTCTCCTGTGACAACAATATGTCCGCTCTCATTTTTGATGTCGGTTATAGAGATAATGTCAACACCACGCCTCATGTCACTTTCAGTAACAGGCGACTCACCATCATAAATATAATCATCACCAAACAGCATATCATACGCTATAAGGCGGAGATTATCATCCTCTTCTTCTCCATCATATACCTTCTGTGCCTTCTGTGCATATCCCTCCGGAATATTCAGTGCCTCAAGAAGCTTTCTTGAAACCTGCCATGATGCAATATCCTCATCCTCAATATCAAGGCCCATATTATTAACCATTACATACTCTGTCTGAAATAAATTACTATATGGCAGCTGCTCCTCACTTAAATTAAGCGAAGGTAAATGGTCTCCATATAAAACAAGCACATAATCCTCACCATAAGCATTTAACTCATCTACAAGGTCACCAATCATCTTATCCATCTCATATATCTGATTCACATAATAATGGAACTGCGGTTCAACCTCTTTGTCAGTATATGTCAGCTGTATATGATCCTCACACGAATCAGGCTCTGTCGGATAACGTCCATGTCCCTGTACGCTTATAGTAAATACAAAATCCTGTCCGTCAGTATCACGGAGACACTTCATAATATCGTTTATAAGGCTCTCATCCTTAGCCCAGCCTGTAGATGTGTACTGCACATCATACATATACTCAAGCGATATAAATGAATCAAATCCCATCTCATCATAAACATTCTGTCTGTCATAAAATGAGCCCTTATTGTTGTGGATAGCGTATGCCCCATAGCCCTGCTTCTTAAGAAGGCTGCACATACTCTCAACCGGCGTCTTATTAACTGTAGTCTTATATGGATACTCTCCAGCTCCAAAAAACGAAGACTTAAGTCCGGTTAATACTTCAAACTCTGTATTAGCTGTACCTGCACCGAGTGCCGGAACTGTGAGATATCCTGATGGATATTCCGCCTTGAATTTGGTAAAATTAGGTAAAGGATTTTCGCTCATCTCAAGTCCTTCAACCTGATTTGGATCAAAGAAGGATTCCAACTGAATAACAATTATATTAGGCTTGTTCACTTTTCCATAGGTATGAACATCATCTAAATCATCTTTTATCTCTTTCATTGTTGCCTCAGAATAATTATCCGGCTCGCTAATACCATTATCAATAATACTATTGGTAAAACAATACGCAAATCCATAATCTCTATATGCATTTCCGAGGTTTGCAAAATCATCAGATATAATATTATGTTTTACATTAAAGTTTGTAAAAACTACAACTAAAACCCATGCAAGAACGCACACAAGCATGGTTCTCTTAACTTTTCTCTCGCCCTCAAACTTAGGTGTCTTTCTAAATAATATAACCAGGCCTGCTATAACAAGTACACCTGCAACAACGAGTAATATCTGCTGCCACTTGGCAAAATATACATCAAGCATACTTATGACATCCTGAACCATAAGCAGGTCTATAGCTGCAAAAGGCGTAACTCTGTAGCCTAATACAACAAAATTAACGATTCCACAGGTAAGCCATATAGCACTTATGATAATAATTCCAAATACTCTTTTTCGTAAGAACAGTGCAAAAAGCATTGTAAAAAAGATGATTGAAACATTATACAGATAAACAAACGGAGAATTAATTACAAATGCAAAGCCTGCTATTATTGAGCGTCTTCCTAACATCTCTAAAATTATCTCCATCACAAGTGCAATAATGAAGCAGGAAAATGTCCATGTGTGAATCGAATATACAAAAGCACTTTTAATCTTTCCTAATAATTTCAAAATTTTATCTTTCATAGTCTTCTCCATGTCAGTCATCGACATATTATAGTTATTTTATGCAAAATTTATAATTCATTACTGCTTTGCCCTTTGGCATAGAACTTGATAAGTCTGTCGGCAATAAACTTTGGCCAGAACTTCCTGTACATAGCGTAGTCCTCAGGAGTTCTGCCATCGCCCTCACCTATGACATTAGATGTTTCTGAGCCCTCATGAACCCTGTGTCCCATAACAGGCTTTGATACATAACAAAATGCACCCTTAAGCTTGGAGTATTTCTCCCATGCCTGCCAGTCCAAATCAGCTTTACAGCCAACCTCAAACGGTTCATCAGGAAGTCTCTTTCTCACATATGTTACCGACGGACAACATATGGCACAACCAAGTGAAAGCGAACGTCTCCTTAAGAAAATACTGTTCCATGTAAACCTTGGAATAAGAGGCATAAGCATAAGCTTCTTAATCTTAAGAAGCCTGTTGCTGTATACTCTCTCATTATTCCTTATTTCATAATATGCCGTATGCGCAAGAATTGGATTTTTAACCTTATTGACAGCATCAAGAATACTGCTCAAATAATTCTCATCATATATATCATCCTGATGAGCAATCGTTATAAGCTCTGTATCCGCCTTAGAATATGCAAAATTCCAATCTGAGGCAATTCCCGGTGCTGCCTCATTCACATATAGCGGGATATTATATTCCTCTGCAATTTTCTCTATATAAGCATTCGGTGTTGAAGTAGCTATAAGTATGGAGCTCTTAACACTCTGCTTTAGCAAAGACCTTATGCATTTCTTAAGATAAGGACTCTCTTTATACGCACACACCACAAACGTATGGTGCTCACCTGTATATAACATAATTAATAATTCCTCACTTTATTGTTCTTTTGACTGCAAATCAGAAACAAGCTTCTCCAAATCTCTCACTCTCTTCTCAAGCATTGCCTGAGTCTGTGTAAGTCCCCTTACCTTATCACTTAAGCCCGATGCAACCGAGGTAAGAAATAATATAATAAGAAGCAAAAAACATACTCCAACAAAAAATATTGCATTAACCTCAGAATATACACCTATAAGTGAGGTTGCCCATCTTATTATTCCAGGGAATATTACACATATCAGCAACATAACGCCTGTAAGGAACCAAAGCAGTGAATACTTAAGGCTAAGCTTCCCCTTCTTCATAAGACATATAATAAACAGAAGGTATATCAAAACTCCGACGAGCAATATCACTCTAAATAAATTCGTCATCATGTCAAATTACCTCCACTTTTTTCCTACAATACGATATATAAGGATAGCTAAAGTAACCTTAATCATATAATAAACTGACTTTAGTGAGCTTATAGACGAAACTCCGCCTGTTCTCTCATTCATAACTACAGGAACTTCCTTTACAGTAAATCCACTTAAGCTTGTCGCAATAATAGACTCCGGCTCCGGATAATCCTGTGCATAATTCTCGGAGAAAAAATCAATAACATCCTTAGATGCTGCCCTGAATCCGCTTGTTGCATCTGTTATCTTAACATGTCCGCACATTCTAAGCACACCACATAACAGATTAATTCCAAGCCGTCTCATAAATGAAGTCTGGAAACCTTCCTTATTAATAAAACGCGAACCGATTACCAAATTGGCTTCACCATTTTTTATAGGTGCTGTAAGTGCATTTATATATTCTGCATTATGCTGTCCGTCTCCATCAAACTGAACCGCTATATCATAGCCATTTTCCTTGGCATATCTATATCCTGTCTGCATTCCGCCGCCTATACCGAGGTTAATGGGGAGTGACAGATAATTATATCCGTTCTCTTTACATATCTGTTCTGTATTGTCCGTAGAACAGTCATTGATAATTATATAATCTATATCAGGGCACTTGGTAGTAAGCGTAGTAACTGTATTTACAATATTCTCCGACTCATTATATGCCGGAATAATCACTAAAGTTTTCATATTTTCCTCGCAAATGTATTCTAGGCAGCTATAACTACCCACTCTGTATTGATTATAAGCAAGGCAGATAGAAAAGTCAATTGTGGGTTACAAGTTCCCATATTTAACCTGTCTACAAATGTCTACAACTTATTTCCAGACAGCAAATATGGGAAGCTAGTAAAATCAAGGCTTCCCATAAAATAAAAAAGAGCGCGAGACGGGGATCGAACCCGCGACCCCCTCCTTGGCAAGGAGGTGCTCCACCGCTGAGCCACTCGCGCAAAAAACAATACTTATTATATCTTTTATGTCGTTTCCTCAACGACAAGACATATATTATCATATTGTTTTTTTAATGTCAACATATTTTTTCGTTTTTTTTATGAATTTTCAAATCTGTTAACCTTTACCCCATTAACCATGAGTTCATCGTTAATCTCAATGACTATGCAATTCTTACCATCTATCTTTCTTACTTCTACATAATCAGTAAATTCCATAGGAAGTGATACCTCAGTCTTGCCAGACTTTATCTTTAACTTATTGCTTCCCTCAAATACGTTGCTAAGGAGGACCTTTCCATTAACCTCTGTCTGCTCATCAAAGTTCTTCTTGAAGGTCGCTATCTCCTCTTCCTCAAAGCCGCTCTCCTCAAGTATTCTTGCTGTATCATTTTTATCTACAACATTTTCCTCTGGTGCATCCTTTAATTCTATCTCCCGCTCTCTTATATTTGAATAAATAGCCTTTGCTTTGTCAAAGGTCATCTCATCCACTGCCTCTATGGCATTTATAAACATCTCATTTTGCTGACCTGCAGTTGCAGGAACAACGCATCCAAGCACATCATCAAGCAAACCATCATTTAACTCTGACGGTTTCTTAGTATAATATAACACGCTATGTATATCTGTTGCCCTGTCATTAAATGCAGGGAAAAGGAATCCATGCATAGGTGGTTCAACCATCATATTACGCATTGCATTTTCAAGGCTGTTATCTACAGGATTATATATAAGTCCTGCCTTAGACGGTTTCATAGGGCATATAAGTGTGAGATTAAACTTATATACAACATCTGATGCGTCATCCATACCTATTCCGTCCGTGGTCTGTCCAGGGACATCGTATATTCCGTATAAAACCATAATATAATAATTATCAACATAATCATAAGAAGCCTTTATGCTCTCAAAATACTTCTCCAAAAGAGTTTCATCCTTTAACTCAGAATCAAGCAGCTCCATAAGTGTATCCCTGTTATGTACTGTCTTTCCTGCCTCCTTGTTAAATTCAAGATTAACAAGATTTTTACCCGGTCTGCCAGACAAGCCTTTCTTAATTAAATCAAAGTATTTATGCTGCTCATCCTCAGGTAAAACAAGGAATTTCCCATGTGGTATTATGTGCATTTCCTTGTTAGCGTCTATGTAACAGCCTGCCAGCTTATGAATACAGCAGTCTGTATTTGTTAATATCTTCTTTATCTCAGCAATTTCTTTTTGTACCATTATATATTACCTATATCCCTTTTATTATCTCTTTAAGTCAAAATACGTTGTTACAAGCTCAGATATCATGGCTGAATCGCGTTTGTCCACAGCTTCCTTAAGTACCACTATAAACTCTGCATCCTCACCCATATATCGTTTAGAATCAATGAGTTCAATAGTTTTTATAACCGACTCGTAATCACCATTTTTAGAATCTGTTACAAGGATTTCCAAGAGGCTCATATCTATAGAGTCCTGATTGTCATCAGTATGTTTCTCCTCACGCTGCTCTCTTTCCTTAGCTTTCTGCTCAGCATATTCCTCATCTGACATACCGGAAACGCTATCCATATAAGATACATACTCTTCTATTGCGAGGAGTACATCAAGTAAATCATCTGTAAAGCCCTCTATATTATCCTTTACATATTCCCTGTTTCCTATATTGATTGCCGCCTCAAGTCTAGATGCTTCCTTAGACAACTCATTAGCGCCAACGCTTGCACTGTTCGTCCTTATAGAATGTATCTTCGTCTTAAAGCCTCTCGCATCTCTGCCAATCTTGTCATATAGCTCATCAATAGCCGCAGCATTCTGATTATAATAGGTAACTATAAGCCTGTTATATACATCTATGCTTCCACCAATCTTAGCTATAGCTCCCTCTACGTCTATATATGGTTTAAGCTTGTCCAAGCCCTCTCCATATCTTGAACCGCTTATATACTGTTCCATGTCGCTTGATTTTTCTTTTATCTTATTCTCAGGAAGACAATCCTTAAGTATAGCAGCTATTCGTCTTGGTTCAAGCGGCTTTAACAGGCTATCCGTGAAGCCCTCTCCGAGAAGTCTGTCCTTATTCTCCTCAATCGCATTAGTGTCCATAGCTATGATAGGAAGATATGCATATGAATCTCCCTCTATGTCCCTTATCTCGCGCATAGCATCAAGACCGCTCATAATAGGCATGGTCAAATCCATAAATACAACGTCATATTCATGGTTCATGACCATATCTATAGCGCCAACTCCAGATGATGCAACATCAACCTTCATCTCGAATCTCTCAAGTATCTTTGCCGATACCTCCCTGCTTACATCATCATCATCAACCAGAAGAGCATTTACATCCGGAAGCCACAGCTTATCTGCTGTCTCCTTAGATACCTTCTCCTCTATCTTTGAAAATGCATGGTTTGACGAATCCTTGTTAGCTATCTTCTGGATTACTGAAAGTGAGAAGGTCGAGCCGGAACCATAAACACTCTCAACCTCTATCTCACCACGAATAAGATCGGCATAGCCCTTAGCTATTGCAAGTCCAACTCCATTTCCTGCATGAATACCACTTTTGGCATTATCAACTATGTTGTATGCCTCAAACAAATCATCAAGTCTATCCTCCTGTATTCCTATACCCGTATCTGATACAGTAAATACAACATTCATCATGCCATGGTGAGACTTGTCCACATACTCAAAGCAGTCAACAGACAGAGTTATTGAACCTTCCTTTGTATATTTTACAGCGTTGTCCAACATTCTATCTATTATATCAGTTATCTTGTCCTTGTCACCAATTACGTTATCAGAAAGTATATCTCCTAACTCCACGAAGAACTTAACTGCTCTATCTCCTATTCTATTCTTGTTCTTCTCAGCAAGGTCGTATATCATACCTGATATCGAATAAGGCGCTTCCTCTGCAATAATTCTTCCAGCCTCAATCTTGGCAAGCAGAATAATATCATCAACTTTGTTGATTATCTCCCCACCAATATCATATATACTCTGTATTTTTGCCTTATTATCCTCATCATTCTCAAATATGTGAATAAGCTCATCAGCCTTAACCATCATGGCATTTATAGGAGTCTTTATCTCGTTACTCATATTGGCAAGATAATCGTTTTTGGCACTGCTTGATTTGATTGCCTCCTCATGTTCCTTTGAAAGTCTCTCAAGTGCAAAGCTATTTTTCTGAATTGCCTTTCTAAAATGCAGGAATACAAACACAGCTATTAATATAGCAACAATAATAATCGCAAGTAGTATAAATCTGGCTATCTTATTTTCAAAGAAACTGTTTTCCTTTACAATGGTAAATGATATCTCGCTCTCACAGATAGTTCCATCTCCATTATGTGCATTTATTGTAAATTCGTATGTTCCACCATCCAGATTAGTATATACAGCCTCCATAGCATCAGTACCACTTATAACTATAGGATTTTCGTCAAACCCTTTAAGCGAATACTCAACCTGAATATTACCACGGTTACAATAACTAAAAACAGCAAAATCAATTGTTATTCTCGATACGTTATTACCTATCTTAAGTCCATCATCCAAGTCATTAAACTCATATGTCACGCCGTCAACATCAACGGCTGTAACGCTTATCTTAGGTGCAACCTGATTGGTATATATATTGGCAGTATCAAGTACACATATTCCGGTGTCACAGCATACATATAATTTGTTGTCACCATCTATATATGCTTTTCCTGTTGTATTTATTGTCTTTGTTAAACCATCATTCTCATTAAAATATCTGCCTGATAATCCCTGATTGCCAAGCAGCTCCTCCTCTGTCGCACAAAGGACACCCATTGAACCAACAATCCATATATTACCATCATTAATTAAGACATCATATATGCTGTTGGAAACTTCTATATTACTTATACTTCTGAATGACTCATTATAAAAGCAAAGGCCACTATCAGTACCAATCCACAAGCCCTGTTCACCCTCAACAATCGAAGTCACAACGTTGGAATTAAGCCCTGAATCAACAGTGTAATTCTCAATATTTAAATCCTTGCCCAAAGTAATTACATATATTCCACCATCATCTGTTCCAACATATATCTTCTTATCCGAATCCTGATATATACAATTAACATGAGAATATAACAATCCGTCATCCTCTGTAAATGTATATTTCACCACTCCGTCCTTGGATAATATGGCAACACCATCATCTGTTCCTGCCGCAATCATTCCACTGCTCAGCTCTATTGAACAGTTCACAGACAAGCTTGGCAGATTGTTGCTTCTTCCATAGCTTACAATCTCTCCATCCTTTGACACCTTAACTAATCCATATTTTCTATATGTGCTTATCCAGAGATTGCCATCTGAATCACTTGTTATATGCCTTACGCTTATTCCTGACAACATATCTGTAAGTTCATTATTAACTCGTTCACCATATTCGTCATATATTATAAGTCCTGCATCAGAACCTATATACTTATCATTCTGATATGTATATACAGTATTAACCATGGTTTCCTGCATACCGGTACTCATATTATAATCCACAAATTTACTACGGCTCAAAAGAAGAAGTCCCATTCTTCCCGAAGCAATCCAGTAATTGCCCTCATAATCCTGTATTATATCAGTGAGATATGTGTCAATCTCGCAGTCATTAACCTTAACAAAGTTCTCCGAAGCATCCATATATCCGAGACCATTTTCTCCACATATCCATATTTTTCCGGAAGAATCAAGCATTATTCCATTTACACCATCTACTCCGACTGCAAGCTTCGCATATGATACCCTGCTCTTAAACTTGATTATCTCTCGACCTGTACTTCCGACATATATATATCCATTTATCTCCTTAATAGACAATATATCATCTGTCACTATATCACCGGCATTAATGCTATACTGTTTCTTCTCTGAATCAGCTATATATATATAATTGTCAGCTGTTATGAACCATATCTCATCATCCTTAGCCTCCATCTCCTTAACTTCCACACCCTTAAGATTACTGTCAGGGTGTGCTTTAAGGTGAAGCTCTCCATTCTCATCCTCTTCGCATATATATACTCCATCCACAGTCGCAACATATATAATTCCATCAGAGGTCTGGCATATATCATTTATCTGCTTTATTCCATTATAATACTCATCCTGAAAATGATAATTCTCACCATTCTTTATATAGAATAAACCATAATTGTCAGTTCCTATCCAGACTCTTCCCTTATCATCCTGATAAATGCAATTAATCGAATATACGTCTGTTCTCTCTGTGTCCCAGAGATTGATACTCTGAAACTCCGCTCCGTCTGTACGATACAAACCACCATCGGTACCTACCCACACATAACCGCTTGATGACTGATACAGGCAGGTAACCTCGTTACTTCCTATTCCATTTTTCTGGTTATATACAGTCTGTATATACTGGGCTATAAATGAGTCCTTAGCCTTAGTGTTTATATCAGGCACGAGAAAAAGGCATACCATAAGGAATGCCATTATCATAGATATTATTCTCGTCCATACATTGTTTAATCTCATATATGAATATTATGCCTCCTGCAAGAAAACCTTGTAGCCCTTCCATGCTTCATATATATCTGCCTTAGATGTAATCTCCCATGGTGCATGCATATTAAGAACTGCAACACCACAATCTATTACCTCCATACCATACAAAGACAGAATGTAAGCGATTGTTCCGCCTCCACCTACATCTACCTTTCCAAGCTCAGCAGTCTGGTAACATATCTTGTTATCATCCATCATCTTTCTTATTTTTGCTATATATTCTGCATTAGCGTCATTTGAACCTGACTTACCGCGTGAACCGGTAAACTTACTAAATACAACTCCTCTTCCAAAATATGAGGCATTGTTCTTATCAAATGCATTTGCAAATAAAGGATCATATGCTGCATTTACATCTGATGAGAGCATACGCGATGAAGCTAAGCATCTTCTCAATGCAATCTCACTAAAGCAGCCCATAGCATTCATAAGCTCTGCCACAGAATTCTCAAAGAACATAGACTGCATTCCTGTAGCTCCCACGCTTCCTATCTCTTCCTTGTCTGTCAAAAGGCAGCAAGTCGTCCTCTTAACCTTATCAACCGCAAGCATTGCCACAAGCGATGTATATGCACATACTCTGTCATCCTGTCCATATGACATAATCATACTTCTGTCAATACCCGCTTCTCTTGCCTTTCCGGCAGGTACAATTTCAAGCTCAGCAGATATAAAATCCTCTTCCTCTATGTCATACTTATTCTTAAGAAGCTCTAATACAGTCTCCTTTACGGCATCCTTATCCTTGCCAGTCATCTTTTTGCTTCCAAATAATATATCAAGATTCTCTCCCTCAATTACCTTGTTAGCCTTCTTCTCCATCTGCTCTCCGGCAAGGTGAATAAGCAAATCTGATACACAAAATACAGGGTCTTTATCACACTCTCCTATAGATATATCTATAGTTCTTCCATCCTTCTTACATACAACTCCATGTATGGCAAGCGGAAGTGCAACCCACTGGTATTTCTTTATTCCACCATAGTAATGTGTGTCAAGGTATGCAAAATCTCCGTTTTCATATAATGGATTCTGTTTTACATCCATACGCGGAGAGTCTATATGTGCTCCAAGAATTGCCATACCCTGCTCCATATCGTCTGTTCCTATGTTAAACATGGCAACTGTCTTATCCATGCACACATTATATACCTTATCTCCGGCCTTAAGAGTTTCCTTGTTTTTTATTATATCAGCAAGATTACGATAACCTTTTTCATCAGCCATCTTAACAATCAGTTTAACGCACTCTCTCTCCGTCTTACCGGCATTAAGAAACTCTCTGTAATCAGCACAAAGGCTGTCCATTTCCTTTATGTCTGCTTCCTCATAGGTTGTCCAGGCATTTATTCTATCCATCTTTTATCACCTCATATATGCTATTTAATAATATCCTTTATGACCTTATCTAATATCTCAAATGCCTTGTCGCAATCCTCCGTTGTGACATTAAGAGGTGGAACAAGTCGTATAACTGATGGTCTTACCGCTGTAATGAGCAAGCCATTGTCAGCAGAATTGTATTTGACATCTGTAGCTATATCCCTGTCAAATTCTACACCTATCATAAGTCCTCGTCCACGAACCTCCTTGACGCAAGGCAATTTAGCAAGCTTATCTCTGAAATATGCACCAACCTTGTCTGAGTTCTCAGGGAGCTTATTGTCAATTATCTCCTTTATCTGTGCATATGATGCAGCACATGCAACAGGGTTTCCTGCATATGTACTTCCGTGTGCTCCAGGTCCGAAGGTTTCAGCCAACTTACTGCTTGTACACATTGCTCCTATTGGCATTCCGCCTCCCATGGCCTTAGCCATACTTATCGCATCAGGCTTTACACCATAGCCCATGTATGCCATAAGACTTCCCGTTCTTCCCCATCCGGTCTGAACCTCATCGAATAAAAGAAGCATATTTCTCTCATCGCAGAGCTTTCTTAAGCCCTTTAAGAATTCCTCAGTTGCAGGAATAACTCCGCCTTCACCCTGAACCGGCTCAACCATGATAGCTATCGTATTCTCTGTACACGCATCCTCAAATGACTTCAAATCATTATAAGCTGCATATGAAAATCCTGGAATAAATGGATCATAATTCTTCTGTATTGCAGAATCAGGCTGTCCCGTTGCTGCAAGTGTTGCAAGTGTTCTTCCATGGAAGCTGTTATAAGCTGTAACTATATGATAACGCTCTGGTCCAAAATTATCCTTGCCATACTTACGGGCAAGCTTAATCATAACCTCATTTGCCTCTGCACCTGAATTCTGAAAATATATTTTCTCAAATCCGATTGATTGGCAAATAAGCTCAGCAGCCATCGCCTGTGGCACAGTATAACAATAGTTAGACGCATGCATCATGGACTGACACTGGTCTATAATTGCAGAAACGACATTCTTATTACAATGTCCGGCAGAATTAACAGCAATTCCTGCCATGAAATCAAGATATTTCTTTCCAGTCTCATCTATTACATATGAGCCTTCTCCCTGATCTGCAACAAAGTCAAATCGCTTAAATGTCTCATGAAAATAAGTGTCATACATTTCCTTTAATTCTTCTTTAGTCTTTCCAGTATCTTTTAATTTCATTCTCTCTACCTCTTATTATTAAATTATATATGCCGGCAGTAAACTGCCGGCATATACTATTATTTATCCATATATCTTGCTGGCAACCAATTCATCCAGTATATCTACAAGCTTGCCAATCTCCGGCTTGCTTATCTGTGCATTTGCACCGAGCATCTCGCCCTTTCTCTTCATATCCTCATTAATAAGTGATGAGAACACTACTATAGGTATCTGTTTAAGTCCTTCTGTATCACGGACGAGCTTTATAAGATGATGTCCGTCCATCTGTGGCATCTCAATATCGGTGATAATGCATTTTGCACCATAATCAACGCCATTATTCTTCTTGAGCTCACACAGGTAATCCCACGCTTCTTGTCCATTATTCTTAATAGTAAGCTTAGTGTATCCTGCCATATTAAGTGAATCCTTAATAAGCTGGCAAAGCATCATGGAATCCTCAACAACTAAGATTGGTATTTCATTTCTTGCTCTGTCACTTAATCCTGTCACCTGAGATACCTTAAGGCTTGTTTCAGGGCATATTCCCTCAACAATTCTCTCGAAATCAAGTATTATAAGCAGATTGTCATCATTCTTAATTATGCCGGTTGCAACTCCCGTACCAGGTCCGCTCACCGTAGCATCCGGTTTTACAACATCTGCCCACGAAACTCTGTTAATTCCAAGCACTGACTGAACATCAAATGCTATGTTAAGGTTATTAAAGTTAGTTACAATAAGAAAATTATTTCTTCGGTCATAGTTGTCAAATCCAAGTGCCATAAACAAGTCTATTACTGTAATAATATCCCCTCTTGGCATGAATATTCCCTCAATGCATGGATGAGAATTAGGAACAGGCGTTATCTCTGTATAAGGAAGAATTTCTCTTACCTTCTCTACATTGATACCATAATGGTTACCATTTATAACGAATTCCAGAACCTCAAGCTCATTAGTACCGCTCTCTAATAAAATATTTGTATCCATATATTACCTCCTCCACTATTGTAGCTGTATAACCTTGCTGTCATTCATATAGTTAATCTGTAATTTCAAGTCACTAATCTTATCTGCAACAGACTCCGATACCTGAAACAAGAGAACAGCCTCCTGTCTCATGCTCGCATCTATAGTTGCCTGATATGTATAAAGGTCGTCAATAAGTATAGTCAGCATCTGGTTTGCCTTCTTGCTGTCATTAACTATTATGCTATACTCAACATCCTTACTATACATATCTATATTCTGCTTGTCGTTAGTCTTATTCTCCACATCAAACTTAAGTACCAGAAGCTTGTAGCCCTTAGGAGCTACAATTTCCATATATATCCCATCCTGATCATATGACGGATATTTGTCTAAGAGCATATAGTATGCATATCTTATTGATGCTGTATCTACTCCAACATATCCCGCAATATCAAAATCTGTAGTTTCGTTAGCAGTAATTCCCGATACATCAGTCCACTGTTGTTCAGTCTTAGGTTCCTCTGTAGTCACTTCTTCCTGTGTAGCGGACTCCTCTGTTACTTCCTCTGTTGTAAGCTCCTCTGTTGTCTTATCCGCATCGAGTGGCGTCGCCTCAGTAGCAACAGTATCATCATAATACTTCATATCTGTATTTCTATCATACTTAAGCAGAAGCTCTGCCGCATACTCAGCTATTATATAATTCTCATCATCTGTCAGTTCTATAGTTTTTGTACAACCTGTAAAAGCAAAAACTAAAACGATAATGCAGCCTGCAAAAAAACACCTTTTCATGTAAACCTCCGAACACATATCCATATGCCATATCTTATATAATTTTACCACTATTTTAATATATCAGCAAGCATATTAACTATGTTTTAATTATGTTTCAGACCGCTGCAGCTTTCTTTTTCTGGGCACGCTTAGTAAGTCTGTAACCATCCTTATCGGCAACTGTAATTCCCATATATGCCATAATAGCAACAACTACAGGAGTCAGCAGGTTAAAGAATGCATATGGGAAATATTCCATAGTTGACACTCCGAGCACGCCTAATATATATACTCCACAGGTATTCCATGGAACAAGTGCTGATGATACAGTACCTGCACTTTCAAGTGCATTTGATAATGTCTTAGGATGAAGTCCCTTTTCCTTATATACTTCCGCATACATTCTTCCAGGAACAACAATTGAAATATACTGTTCAGGCATAACTGCATTACTCAATATACATGTAAGCTCTGTAGTCACAACAAGAGATGCTGGTTTCTTGGCAAGATGTACAATCTTAGATACAAGAACCTCCAACTGACCTGTTTTTTCCATTATGCCACCAAACATCATGGCAAGAATAGTAAGTGATATTGAGCTCATCATATTCATAAGTCCGCCTGATGATAAAAGATTATCGACAGTCTCTACTCCTGTCTCACTTATAAATCCGTTCATTCCAGCATCAAGCATACCTCCAAAGGTTGCGGCAGGCTGCATAATTATGCCTATTATTGCTCCCGATATAATTCCAAGTGTTATACCCGGTATCGCAGGCACCTTTAATGCGACTGAAACAATTACAATTAAAGGTGGCAGCAAAAGTATAGGACTTATATGAAATGAATCAGCAAGACAATCGCTCATCTGCTGTACAGCACTCATATCTGTAACTCCGTCTGCAGAGCCAATTGTAAATCCAAGTATAATAAACAAAAACAAGCTTATTCCATATGATATTGCTGTAGGTAATATCATGAATTTCACATGTGTAAAGACATCTGTTCCCGCCATTGCAGGTGCAAGATTAGTTGTATCTGACAACGGAGACATCTTATCTCCAAAATAAGATCCTGATATTATAGCACCCGCAGCCATTCCTATAGGAATATTGAGTCCGACCGCTATACCCATAAGGGCAAGCCCCATTGTACCAAGTGTTCCCCATGCAGTTCCTGTTGCAAGTGATGTTATTGAGCATATAATCATAGCTGCTGCAAGGAATATAGATGGACTTAATAATTTCAGGCCATAATAAATCATAGCAGGAACAACACCGCCAAGTATCCATACTCCGACAAGTATACCTACTATAGAAAGTATAATAACCGCCTGTAATGCATTATATATACCATCCTTCATTGCCGTCTCAATAGTGTCCCAATCGTAGCCCAAAAACAATGCCATACATGCCGCAGCCACAACACCTATAAACATAGGTATATGAACATCCACATGATATACCATAATTCCCACAGCCATAGCTGCAACAAGGAACGCAAAGGTTATAAGTGCATGGTATATCTTTGCCTGTCTTGGTTGTCTTTTGTTGTCTTTCATTATACTGATATCCTCCACTCTTTTATATGTTGTAGATTCCTACATATTTGCATCTAAGTCAAAATAGAATACAACACCATCATCTACATTATATACCCCGTATTTTTTACCATGAGCGTCCATGGTAGCAGCAACAATTGACAATCCAATACCATTTCCACCATATTCCCTCGTTCTGGCTTTATCAGCCTTATAGAATTTAATAAATAATTTATCTATATCCTCATCAGCTATCTTATTTCCTGAGTTATATACAGACACCCTCACATCTGTACCGACGCGTTCAAACCACACCTTAATTGTTCCATTCTGTGATACATAGTGAACTGCATTAGTGAGATAATTGGTAAATACCTCTTCTATCATATATTCATCAGCCCACACATACACAGGTCCCTCTTCCTCGAAAACAACCTTAGCACCTGTATCATCTATAAGAATCTTAGAAGCGTTAATTATATCCTGAATAAACTCAACTAATTCAAACCTCTCTATCTTAAGAGGTGTGCCTCCAAACTCTATCTCATTTAAAGTGAGAAGCTTCTTAACTAAACTATTCATCTTATGCGACTCATCAATAATAACGTCAGCATAAAATTCCTTGCTCTCCTGGTCATCAAACAAATTATCCTTAAGTCCCTCTGCATAGCCCTGAATAAGAGCTATAGGAGTCTTTAATTCATGAGACACATGAGATAAAAATTCTTTTCTCATCTCATCAATTTGTTTTTTCTTTTCTATATCAGATGCAAGCTCCACATTAGCACTCTTAAGCTCCGATATGGCAACCTCAAGCTTTCTTGACATTTCATTCATGCAGAGTGCAAGCTCACCAATCTCATCCTTGGTCACTACAGGAATCTTGACATCAAAATCAAGCTCTGCCATACGTCTTGCAGCATGGGATAATCTCTTAAGTGGTGCTGAAAAGATATTGCTGAATATAAGGATAAGCACCGAGCCAAACACAATAAGTCCCGCTGATATATATATAAATACTGTACTTATGACTTTCATCATAGCCTCGACTCTGGCTATCGGACTTCTGAGTATAACTGTATATCCATTATCAAGTGTTCCTATTAAATCATAATAATCTGCATTGATAATTGCATCATGATTTTTTCTTATAATATAATTTCCGGCAGATATATTAGATGTATCACCAGCCTCGCGTATAGATTTAAGCATTGCGTTAAGACTATCCATCATCTGATTCTCATCACTTATTGTAGTATATATTTTCTCATGCTCTGAATCAAAAATAAGTACAACTGCATCTCCGGGATTCTTGATATTACCATATAAATCCCCCTCGCTGACCTTTGCATTATCATTACCATTAAAAAGCTCATTACATGAGTTGTATGCGGTTACCAAATTTTCCTTCAAATTCCATACAAATATACCTGATATAAGGTAATTGCATACCAGCCATGCTGTAAGGCTTATAAATGCGGAAAATATAACCACCATCAATGTAATTTTTGTACGAATAGAACTCTTCATAACTCACTATACCTCGAATTTATATCCCATTCCCCAGATAGTCTTTATATATTCGCCCTTTTTTCCAAGCTTACTCCTAAGCTTCTTGACATGGGTATCGATAGTTCTGGCATCGCCAAAATAATCATAATTCCACACATTGTTAAGAATTTTTTCTCTTGATAATGCAACACCCTGATTGACAAGGAAATAATTAAGGAGTTCAAATTCCTTATAGCTTAACTCTATTGTCTCACCATCTACTTTAACCTGATGTGCAGACAAATCCATCTCAATACCATCAACACTTATTATCTCGCCTGCATCCTGACTGTTGCTTCTTCTAAGCACTGCCTCAACTCTTGCAACAAGTATCTTAGGGCTGAAAGGCTTAGTTATATACTCATCAACCCCAAGCTCAAAGCCCTTTAACTCATCTCTCTCATCACTCTTGGCTGTAAGCATAATAATAGGCACATCCGAAACCTTTCTAATCTCCTCGGCAGCCCCATATCCATCTAACTTAGGCATCATTACATCAAGAATTATAAGTGCAATATCCTTAGTTGACATGAATATATTAACTGCTTCCTCACCATCCGCAGCCTCCAGAACCATATAATTGTTCTTAACCAAAAAGTCCTTTACGAGCTTTCTCATTCTGCTCTCATCATCTACAACAAGAATTTTTAAATTATCCATCTTAAATCAATGCCTCCTGTATTTAATCTTGTGGTTTATTAAGTGTATTATACATTCCCTTTATGACTAAAATGTGAAATCAGAACAATAATGTGGAATAATAAAAAGCAAGCGGGACTATACATATTATTACATGCATCGCCCCGCCAATTCTTTATACAAGTCTAGAGCTACTCTTACTCTTCGTCTGTTATTACTGTCTTTTAGTTAAATGAACCATTAATTGTGATATCATTATCTATAGCTAAAACCTTAAGCTGTGACTGATACTGTGTCATAAAGCTTGTCGCCTCGCCCATCATGGTATCTGCCTGTGTAAGGAACTCAACATTATCCTCTTCTATAGCTGATGCTACCATCTTCATAGCATCACATTCCTTTTGTACACTCTGTAAATATAAATCCTTAAGACCAGCAACCTCGTCTGTGCTTGTCTCTATAGCTGTAACATTAGTTATATATGTCTCCATATCAGGTATGGCTGTATCCTGTAAATCCTTCAAATACTGCTGGATGTCTACATCCTCACCTGTAAAATATGAATTATATACCGCTATAGCATTGTCTCTATCTTCACTTATTGCAGGAAGTGAATCATTTACAAATGTTGTTATATCTTCCTGAACCTTATTATCGTTGTTATCCTTCTTGCCACAACCAACCATAGCACATGCAAGTGCCAAAGTCATAATTGCTACATATATCTTTTTCTTCATATCTCTGATATCTCCTCCGTATGTCATACTTTTATCATAATATCACAGTTAAAAATATAAAACAAGTTATCTGTCTGTCTTCTTTTTACGTTTATAATACTTTTTCAGTTCATCCTCATGCTCTCGTACATATTCCTCATACAAATCCGGTCTTCTCTCCTTCGTACGTTCAAGAGACTGTTCATATCTCCAGTCAGCTATGTTCTTATGGTGTCCGGACATAAGAACGTCAGGAACACGCATACCCATAAATTCAACAGGCCTTGTATACTGTGGATATTCAAGCAGGCCATCGTAAAAAGATTCATACAGCGAACTTTCATCAGACCCCAAAACTCCAGGAATCAATCTGCTTACAGCGTCTACTATCATCATGGCAGGCAGTTCCCCACCTGTAAGAACGAAATCACCTATGGAGACATAATCTGTAACTATCATCTCTAAAACTCTCTCATCAATACCCTCATAATGCCCGCACAAAAGCACAAGGTCATCCTCCTTTGAGAGCTCCATTGCCATATCCTGATTAAATCTCGTTCCCTGAGGTGTCATATATAAAACTCTTGGTTTTGAACCAATATTGTCCTTTATTGACATATACGCATCATAAACAGGTTTTGCCTGCATAAGCATACCTGCTCCGCCACCATAAGTATAATCGTCAACATGCCCATAGCGATTGCCTGCAAAATCTCTTATATTGACAGCTTCAATATTTATTAATTGTTTTTCCATTGCCCTTCCGGTAATGCTCTCTGACAAACCACCCATTACCATCTCAGGAAACAAAGTCATAATATGGAAATTCATCTAATCAAGCATTCCTTTCATCAACTTAACAGTAATCCTCTTATTTGCAAAATCCATATCTGTCACACAGTCCGGAATAACAGGGATAAGAAGCTCCTTTCCGTCATTCATCTTAACTACAAATACATCATTTGCCCCAGTCTGCATAACATCATCCAACACGCCAAGCTCTCTTCCGTCATCTGTGCAGACAGGAAGTCCTAAAGCGTCAGCAATATAGTACTCATTTTCGTCAAGAGGTACAGCATTTTCCCTTGTCACATACAAGTCACAATTTTTATATTTTTCTACTTCATTTATATCATCAAATTCCTTAAAGGAAAGAATAACCATATTCTTAAAGAATTTACAGCTCTTCATACATACATCAATGTCACCCTTAGGAGTCCTTATTATACATTCCTTAAGGCTCTTAAATCTATTAACATCATCTGTAGTAGGAAAAACCTTAACCTCACCCTTTAACCCATGTGTTGAGGTTATAACTCCTATTCTAAATAAATCTTCCATCTGTTCTCCTCATATTCTCATAAAAAAGAAAAAACCCCGATAACAATCACCGGGGTTTCTAGGTATCCGAATTATTTGATGTCTACAATTACCTTCTTGTCACCCTTAGACGCTGCTGCTTTCACAACAGTACGAATAGATCTGGCAATACGGCCCTGCTTGCCGATTACCTTACCCATATCATCTGGTGCAACCTTGAGTTCAATTGTAATAGTATCTTCCTCGACTGTCTCATTTACAACTACTTCGTCAGGGCAATCAACGAGGGATTTTGCAATAATTTCGACTAATTCTTTCATTACCGGCACCTCCCTTGTCTTACTTCTCGATACCTGCCTCTTTGAGCAACTTTGCTACTATCTCAGTTGGCTGAGCGCCATTGTCAAGCCACTTCTTAGCTGCTTCAGCATCAATCTTAACTGATGCAGGCTCCTGATTAGGATCGTAAGTACCTAACTCAGCGATAAATCTACCATCTCTTGGTGATCTGGAGTCAGCAACGATTACTCTATAAAAAGGATGCTTCTTATATCCCATTCTTCTCAATCTGATTTTTACTGCCATGTCAATTTCACCTCCTTAGAATAATTATCTATAATAGAAAAAACTATTATCATCATCTAGAAGCCAAATGGTAGTTTAAATCCACCACGCTTCTTGCCGCCAAGCATACCTGACATCTGTTTCATCATCTTTCTTGACTGTTCAAACTGCTTAAGCAGCTTGTTTACCTCACTTACCTGAACACCCGCACCATCAGCAATACGCTTCTTACGGCTAGGACTTATAATGTCCGGATTGCTTCTCTCCTGCGGTGTCATCGACAATATGATTGCTCTAGGCATCTTCATAGCATTGTCATCTATATCAATATTCTTGAGCTGCTTATTAGAACCAAAGCCAGGCAGCATCTTAAGGATATCTCCCATACCGCCCATCTTCTCCATCTGATCCATCTGGTCAAGGAAATCATTAAAATCAAATGATGCCTTGCGAATCTTCTGCTCCATCTCCTTGGCTTTTTCTTCATCAATGGCACTCTGTGCTTTCTCGATAAGGCTTTCTACATCGCCCATGCCAAGAATTCGGCTCGCCATTCTGTCAGGATAAAACTGTTCGAGGTCGGTCAGCTTCTCACCCATACCTGCATATAATATAGGCTTGCCTGTAACTGCCTTAATTGAAAGTGCAGCACCACCTCTTGTATCACCATCAAGCTTAGTAAGAATTACACCATCTATTCCAACCTTCTCATTAAATGAGGTTGCAACATTGACTGCATCCTGACCTGTCATCGCATCTACAGTCAGTATAGTGTATGTAACAGCTACATTCTCCTTAATCTCCTGCAACTCCTGCATCATGTCCTCATCTATATGAAGACGTCCTGCTGTATCTATAAATACAAGATTAATACCATTCTTAGATGCATGCTCTATGGCTGCCTTTGCAATATTAACAGGCTTATGTCCGTCTCCCATTGAGAAAACAGGAACTCCAACCTTCTCACCGTTAATCTCAAGCTGCTTTATAGCTGCCGGTCTGTAAACATCACAGGCAACAAGCAAAGGCTTCTTGCCCTTGTTCTTGTACTGTCCTGCAAGCTTGGCAACAGTCGTTGTCTTACCTGCACCCTGAAGACCACACATCATTATTACAGTTATTTCATTGGAAGGAAGCAGCTTAAGCTCTGTTGTCTCCGAGCCCATCAGCTTATCCATCTCTTCTTTTACAATCTTGATAACCATCTGTCCGGGATTAAGTCCCTTAAGAACCTCTTCTCCGACAGCTCTCTCACTTACTGCATTGATAAACTGCTTAACAACCTTGAAATTAACATCAGCTTCAAGTAAGGCACGCTTTACTTCCTTCATAGCCTCCTTGACATCAGCCTCAGTAAGCATTCCCTTGCTTCTAAGCTTCTTAAATACATTCTGCAGCTTATCACTCAAACTATCAAATGCCATGAATTGCCTCCAAACAAAACTAACAATCTACATGAACCACAAATCAGTAAACCAGCTCTAAAATTCCTCAAGCAGAGTGGCTATCCTCTCATCTATCACTCCTATCAGCTTATCTAATGTCTCATCACTGTTTGCTTCCTTAAGAGTGTGTATATCTTCATTGATAACGGCTATCTTCTCTCTGGCATTCTCAAACTTCTCCACCAGCTTAAGCTTAGCCTCGTATTCCTCAAGTATTTTATCAGAGCGCTTCATCATATCATATACGCCCTGTCTCGAAATTCCGTATTCTCTGGCAATTTCTGAATAAGATAAGTCATTCATAACAACGTCCTGATATATATTCTTCTGGTGCTCTGTCAAAAGCTCACCATAAAAGTCATATAATAACGACTGTCTAACTATCTTCTCCATGCCTTAACACCTCGTAAACGCATACTGTAAAGTTGTTTTACTTTACAAACCTTATGTATCATATAATAAGAATCAGTCTTTGTCAAGTGTTTTTTCTTTACAAAGCAAAATATTAAAAAATATTTTTTATCATGGCATTATTTTATTTTACCATCATACAATATAACAACGCAAATTCAGGAATCATTATATGGATACAAATAATATTGATACAGGCCGCTTAAGAATCTCTGTCACACAGGAGGACAGCTACATTCCGATTTCCAATGCCCGTATAGAGATATCAAGTGCCAGCTCACCAGACAAACCCATAGAGGTTATCCAAACGAACTCAAGTGGAAATACAGAAACGGTAGAGCTTGATGCCCCACCACTTGAATATAGTATGGAACCATCTGATAACCAGCCCTACTCTGAATATACGCTAAAGCTTACTGCTCAGGATTTTGATAATCAGATAATAACTGGCGTACAGATATTCCCAAGTGTGATAGGAATTCAGAACATTTCTCTCACAAGAACCAAGGGAACAATACCTGTATACAACCCTATCGTTATAGACGGACACACTTTATGGGAATATTACCCTCCAAAAATTGCGGAGCCAGAAATAAAGCCACTGAATGAATCTGGCGAAATCGTACTAAGGCGTGTCGTTGTACCAGAAACTATTGTGGTACATGACGGGGTACCTGGTGACCAGACAGCACCAGATTATTATGTTCCTTACCTTGACTATATCAAGAATGTAGCAAGCTGTGAAATATACTCCACTTGGCCTGAGGCAACAATACAGGCAAATGTATTAGCAATAATGTCATTTACACTTAACAGGGTATATACAGAATGGTACAGAAACAAGGGATATAACTTTACAATTACCTCATCAACCGCATACGACCATAAATGGATTAGAGGAAAAACCATATATGATAGTATATCAAAGGTTGTCGACAGCCTCTATGATAATTTTCTTGCCCGGCCAAATGTGAAGCAGCCTATCCTTACTCAGTATTGCGACGGAAAACGTGTCACCTGTCCTAACTGGATGAGCCAGTGGGGTTCAAAATATCTTGGTGACGACGGATTATCTGCAATAGAAATCATCAGATACTACTATGGAAACAATATGTACATTAATTCTGCTGAGCTGATATCCGGAATTCCTGCATCTTACCCCGGATATGACCTTTCAATAGGCTCCTCCGGAGAAGCAGTTCTACAAATTCAGGAGCAGCTTGCAAGGATAAGACAGGTTTACACAGCAATCCCTGAGCTATCCACCGACGGAATATACGGACAACAGACAGCGGCATCAGTTAAAGCATTTCAGGAGATATTTGGTCTTCCTGCATCAGGTATAGTTGACTATCCAACCTGGTACAAAATATCGCAGATTTATGTCGGAATAACTAAAATAGCTGAAAATGTATAAAAATAAGGCTATACGCAATCTGATTATTGGCTGACCAAAAACCAGGCTGCGTGTAGCCTTATTATGTATTTTATTACAAATTACTATATATGTAATTTACTTAGTTAAAAGCGAGCTATCAAAGTTGTCATGAAGGAAATACCACTTGTTCTTCATCTTAATGAACTGTAATTTAAGCTCACCCCCGCGACTAACAGCATTACCTGCATTATTGAGCGATGTACCCCTGAATTCTACAGTTAATGTTATTCCCTCACTTATATCTATAGATCTGTTAAGATTAAGCTTAACATCTTCCTCTAACTCTGTAAGGGTTGTGCTATCAATATTCTCAGTAGCAACAATATTATACTCTGTAATATTTGCATCATTAAGCTCGTCTATCCACATCTGTGCCTCATCAACAGGGTCACTTATGTAAGAAGGAACAAGCACCGATAACTCAGATGCATTTTTATCATTAATATTCTTAATATATGTATCCAAGGCCGCCTCATAAGTACTTGACACATCATCCTTCATAATAACATTAGTCACAAAATAATATATTCCAAATGCTACCGCTGCAAGTAATAATATCTTAATTATAACTTTAAATGCCCGACCAGACTTTTTCTTATGCGGTTCATCGTCATCATCATCAACAACATTATGAAGAACTGACATTGGTATAGAGCCTCCATTAAATGGGTCATCCTCAGCCACACCATCATCATCACCTCTTAGTATGTCAGTAAGTCCTGAGCCTGTACTGACCGTAGTTCCTATTGGATTAGATTTTCTTTTCTTCTCAGGTTCATCAGCCTTCAATGATAATCCACTTGTTGCCTTGACGACAGTAGCTCCACACTCCGGACAAACAATCTCCTTATCGTCCACAAGGCATCCACATACATGACATGTCTTCATAAAATCAAACTCCCTTCTAAATTGGCAATCCCCACATATTGCCGTTACATTATATTGTTCATTTAATAATAATATTCATCCTTTGTAAATATAAAGCATAATTTTTTATAGTATAACCTAAAATTAATTTTTCTTCAAGATGTTTACGACATTTTACGACTTAGTGATTTCTGTAATAATCAGAGAGTTTTCGTCGTTTGACTTAATTATATTAAGTTTACAATATTATTCTTATGTAGTTTTCAACGTATCAACTTTATTTTTTCTATTTGCAAAAAAATCACTTGCTTTTTATGAATACATTTGTTACTATAACAAAGGTTCAAGCAAGAACACAAACAAAAACACAATATGGTTCGTTGGTCAAGCGGCTAAGACGTCGCCCTCTCACGGCGAAAACAGGGGTTCGATTCCCCTACGAACTGCTCTTTATTTTCTCTGAAATGCTTTAGATATAAGGCGTTCAGGGATTTTTTATTTTCTGGGATTTGTTTACTTGTCTAGAGGCACATATGGCTTATACACAATCATTTCATATCATATAGAACATATAATTGTAGGGTTACAATTATATACATACATATATACATTATATATGTATGTATATATTCTAGTGGTATTTTATAAATTATTGGTATATACTAAAAATAATACCAATGATTTGGAGGGATATATGGATAATAAATTACTAAAGGTTGGAAAATACAATTTAGAATTTAATGATATATTAGGAATAAACATATCTTGTTTTGACATATACAGATCTAAAGGGTTACCAGCTCATATGCTTAAAAGACACCATGAAAAATGCTTAAAATATATTGATTATATTCCTGATATTATTCTAACCCCTGACTACATAGGGATTAATCCCAATGAAATTAAAACGCAATCAATTGAATTAATAAAAAGATATCGTGATAATATACTAATAGGAATTAAATTAGATAAAGATAACGATTATTTGTATGTCTCTACTATGTATGATATATCAGAATCCAAAATACAAAGACGTTTATCAGGCGGCAGATTTAGAGAATTTAACGTTGACAAATCAGAAAATAAATAGTATATTATATATAATAAATGAATATGTTAATAATAAGCATAATTATTTTGAGGTCGGAAATGGTTCCCGACACACTCTGTAAAGAGTACCTGAGATGATGGATACACCGCCCATCCAAAATAATTATGCTTTTATTATGTAGCTAATACATATTAATTGCATATGTCTCTCATAAGAAGATTTCTCGTAGAGCAACGAGGATATATATTATAGGTCACACTCTTACAGTGTGACCTTCTCTATTTTATTTACCTCACTGCCTTCCCTTGCTTCTTTATCCACAAGGATATATCTGTCTGTATGTCCCTTCATATAACATACTCCGTCCTTAAGCTCGTGTTCCTCGACAAGTATCTCAACCTCTTCACCTGAAAATGAGTTCTCGTACGCTTCCTTATGTCTCTTGGTCATCTCCAAAAGAATATTACTCCTCTGTTCCTTAGTGCTGTCAGGAATCTGGTCAGGCATAGTGTCTGCCAATGTTCCCTTACGTCTGGAATACTTGAATATATGCATTTCATAGAGATTAAGCTTCTCGAGATTAGCTCTTGTTGTCTCAAACTCCTCGTCTGTCTCACCCGGAAAGCCGACTATGACATCTGTAGTAATCGCAGGTCTGTCGTAATATTTTCTTATAAGCTCGCAGGTCTCCATATATTCCTCTATGGTATAATGCCTGTTCATTCTCTTAAGCGTTTCATTACACGCACTCTGCAACGACAAATGAAAATGCGGACACACTTTTTTGTCCTCAGATATTCCACTCAAAAACCTATCTGTTATAACTCTAGGCTCAAGTGAGCCCATTCTTACTCTAAGTATCGTATCAACATTACTTACCGCCTGAATAAGGTCTAACAGGTCATGTCCCTCATCATCACTGTATGAGGATAGGTTGATACCAGTGATAACTATCTCTCTTACACCCTGTTTTCCAAGATTTTCTACCTCTAAAACGACTTCACTTAACAGCCTGCTGCGAATACGGCCTCTTGTATATGGAATAATACAATATGTGCAGAAATTATTGCACCCGTCCTGTACCTTGACAAATGCTCTGCAATGCTCACGCGGCTTATCCATATGCATGCTCTCATATTCATGCTCAGCATTTATATCAATCAGCGTATCTAAAGGCTCACGATTAGCAAGAAATTCATCTAATATTCTTGCCATATCCTTCTTCCTGTTATTACCTACCAATATATCTACCGCGAGATTATTCTTAAGCTCCTCTGCTGCTGCCTGAACATAACAGCCGGCAGCAACAACAACCGAAGAAGGATTCCTCTTTCTCGCCCTGTTTATTATCTGTCTTGACTTTCGCTCAGCCATATTAGTTACTGAGCAAGTGTTAATAATATATATATCAGCGGCATCATCAAATGCAACTACCTCACAGCCTTCCGATGCCAATAAATCCTGCATACTATCTGATTCATACTGATTGACCTTACATCCTAGTGTATATACAGCCACCTTTTTTTTACATAGGTTCACATACATTTTACCAAAAATCTCCTGTCATAATATTGACTTTTATTATTGAAACTTATATTATAGTATCATACATAAGTACAAAATGTAAACAAGGAGGTTACTTGGATGTTAGCAGTAAAAATTTCTCTTAACTCAATTGATAAGGTAAAAAGCTTCGTAAATGACATCAGCGGTTTTAATGCTGAATTTGATTTAGTTTCAGGAAGATATGTAATTGATGCTAAGTCAATTATGGGAATTTTCAGTTTGGATATATCTAAACCTATCGATTTAAATATTCATGCAGACGGTAACACTGAAGACATTATGGCAGCTATTAAGCCTTATCTTGCAGAGTAATTAACAATAAAAAGAGGTTCCTCAATGAACCTCTTTTTTATTGCCTTTTTATAACTCTTTCAGATATTGTATCATACCAGGACCAAGTGAATCTGTAGGTCTTGCTATAAATCCATGTTTCTTATAGAATGGCTCTCTTCCCTTTGCACACATAAGGCAGAGCATCATGGTTGTTTCCTCAAACCTTATACTCTCAACAAACTCTATAAGACTATTAATAATCATTGAACCAACACCCTTACCCTGATACTCAGGAATGACAACCAAATCCTGTATATAACAGACCACAGCCCCATCTCCGACTATTCTTCCCATACCTATAAGCTTGCCGTCATCATCAACCGCCTTTACAAAATAAAGACTTTTCTCTATAGCCTGCTTAGCCTGATTAATGCCAAGCTGCTTCCAATCTACGCATTTTCGTATGTACAGATATTCTTCAACGGAAATGTCATTTTTAATAAGTTTTATCATTATATTTCACTGTCCTTACATATATGTTTATGTGTACTTCTACATTCTAATTGACAATCCCTTATCAGAAAGATAGTGCTTTAAATCCATAATCTCAAGCTCTTTATAGTGGAACAACGATGCCGCAAGTGCTGCATCTGCTTTTCCCTCAGTAAGTGCATCATAAAAATGCTCCTTTGTGCCTGCTCCACCTGACGCAATTACAGGAACTGAAACATTCTCAGATATAATTCTGGTAAGCTCCACGTCATAGCCTGCCTTAGTACCATCACAATCCATGCTTGTAAGGAGAATCTCTCCTGCACCGAGCTTATCAACCCTCATAGCCCACTCAACTGCATCTATGCCTGTATCTATACGTCCACCATGCTTATATATGTTCCAGCCTGAATTATCAGGTCTCCTTCTTGCATCTATAGCTACCACAACACACTGACTTCCAAACTTATCAGCCGCATCACTTATAAGATCCGGATTATCTATAGCAGCTGAATTGACAGATATCTTATCAGCTCCCTCACGAAGAATCGTCTTAAAGTCCTCAACAGTTCTTATTCCACCACCAACTGTAAATGGAATAAATACTGTCTCTGCAACCTTACGCACCATATCAACAACTATATTTCTTGAATCTGAGGAAGCTGTAATATCTAGAAATACCAGCTCATCAGCTCCAGCCTTATCATACGCTGCTCCAACAGCCACAGGATCTCCGGCATCCTTAAGATTCACAAAATTTATTCCCTTTACAACTCTACCATTTTTTACATCCAGACAAGGAATAATTCTCTTTGTATGCATAATATGTCTCCTTTACAGTGATATAAAGTTCTTAAGTATCTTCAAGCCAACCTCCGAGCTCTTTTCAGGGTGGAACTGACAGGCAAATACATTGTTATGCTCAACAGATGCATGAATATCCACTGAAAAATGCGTTGTTGCTGCAACATCCTCTATATTGGCAGACTTAAGGTAATACGAATGTACAAAATAAACATATGGATTGCCAGATATTCCATCAAATAATTTAGCTCCAGGCTTTATATCAAGGGAATTCCATCCAATCTGTGGAATCTTTAATCCCGGTGCATCAGGAATTCTTAAAATCTCTCCATCAAGAATACCTAAGCCTGTTGCCTCAGGGCTCTCCTCACTTGTCTTATATAACAACTGCAAGCCAAGGCATATTCCAAGAAATGGCTTACCCATATCTACAACATCATATATAACCTTATCAAGCTTATAGCTTCTAAGCTTATCCATAGCATCGCCAAAGCTTCCTACACCCGGAAGAATAACCTTGTCACTGCTCATTATAACGTCCCTGTCTCTTGTTATAATCGCCTCATCGCCCAAGTAAGTTATCGCCTTTTCAACACTTTTGATATTACCTGCATCATAATCCAATATAGAAATCATATTACTCTCCTGTCTGCAATGCCTCTGAATACTTTATGAGGGTTTGCGTATATTCATGTCCACTTAACTTCATTATATCGTAAGCCCGAGCCTCAGTCAGACCATATGTTGCATATAAGGCACTGACTATCTTGTCACGGCATGAATCAATATCGTCAACTATATCTAGCTCAACTGCCTCAGAATAATGCTCGTCGTATTTCTCAAGACCTCTTATAAGTGCATCTAACGCTTTATCCGGTCTGTTTACAGCCATATTGTTCTCGTACGACTCATAAAGTCTCTCGACATACATAACAGTATATATGCGGTCTCTTAACTCCTCATCCTTCTTCTTAACATCAACACCTGATACCTCATCATATGCAAGGCGGTATCTCTGCCTCTCAAAATAATCTGCAGCCTTATGTATAACACGAGTATAATCAAATTGTTTAGTACCAAATATAACTACCACTCCAATAGCTGCAAATAGAGCAAATACTACAATAACTACAGGCACAGGAACCTTCTTCTCTGACTTTTCTTCCTCAAGCTCCGCCTTCAAAAGCTCCTGTTTCTGCTTCTTAATATTATCCTTGTTTTTCTTTTTATTATCGTTTTCTTTCTTCTTAGCCTCTAGAACAGCGGTTTTTTTGGCAAGCTTTTCCTCCTTCGCCTTTGCTTTCTTATCCTTCTTCTCGGCACGCTTTTGCTCGTATAAACGTTCCTCCTCGATATCCTCCTCATCCGGAACACCGAATATTATCTCAGATATAGTTTTCTTACCTGTCTTTTTGTCTTTTGGCTCATCTCTTGTCTCTATATCTGCCAGCTCGTCACTGTCCATGCTCGCCTGCATAGTCTGGGAAAATAATGCATCAAGTTCATCCTCCCCTGCAGTATATCCGCTATCGCCAGCAGCATCATTACTATTATCTACAGAGAAAAAATCATTGTCATCATTTCTGATATCAAGTGCAGAAAACAAGTCATCTATATCCATGTCGTTAATTTCTTCCTCTGAGTGAACCATCTCCTCAGGAAATGAAATATCATCCTGCATCTCATTATCAGCCTCTTTAAAAACATCATCCTTACTTATATCCTGATTCTGTTTTTCTTCTGCCTGTTCTTCTGCCTGTTCCTCCACCGGTTCTTCCGTCGTTCCTGCAAAAGAATCAGCATTCTCTATCAGCTCATCAAGATTAAAATCTTCATTGTCATCTGCCACAGATTTGCCTGTGCCGTCAGCATCGAGCTTAGTCACATCTACATCATCAAAATCAATATCATCCAAATCAAGCCCTGACAAATCAATATCATCCAAATCATCTAATTCGTCCAATGATATATCCTTTACATCTGACAAATCCAAATCTACCCCAGCATCCAAATCCATGGTATCTTCAAAGCTATTATTCTTTTTTCCATCTGCTGATACATCCTTTAACAGGTTATCAAGATAATTCTCATCCATGGGCTGCCTCCACACATATTAATAAATACGCACAATTACCATAATAATAACATAATGATTTTTAATAAACAAGGGCTTATTATGTTATATATGCACGTCAGATGTTGTACTTTAATCATTGATTTTTTATCTGAATTATTATATAGTAGTTGTGTAATTATGGTCTATCTTTGTATGGAGGTGTTTTTATGAAGTCAACATTTTATGTAGAATACTACGGAAAACAGATTGATGAAGCTACATTAGTAAAAGAAGCCAAATCAATATGGACAAAGAGTGGTAAGAAGGCTTGTGACTTAAAATCTCTTGAGTTATACATAAAGCCTGAAGAGAACATGGCATATTATGTATTTAACCATGATGACAGCGGAAGCTTCCCTATAGAATAGTCTAATTAGTAGTCTATGATATATACATAGATTATGTAATTCAAATCTTGGGGGTAAAAAAAATATCGCACAGGAGGTTAACTTATATATCCTGTGCGATATTTTTTGCTATAAATCTTAAACTTCCAGCAAACACTTAATAATCATAATAATCTTCGTAATCGTCATAATCACCATTAGCGTAGTTCTTTGTATAATTGACATTATTAGAACGCTTCATTTTTGGCTGTGGTCTGCTGCTCTCTTTTTTCTTATTTTGCTTTTTCTTCATAGACTTCTGCTCTTTTTCAAGACGCATCATGACTTTATTTTTATCAGGTATGGCAACACTTGACTTGCTCTCCTTCGGACGACTTGACTTAGTTCTTCTGGCATTATCCTCATCGTCATCATCCTTGCTCTGGAATCTAGGCGAGCTGTTATATGGCCTGTTCTTATTATCTCTAGGGTATCCTGTACCTCTGTTGTCTCTGTTGTCTCTGTTATCTCTGTTATCTCTGCTTTCCCTGTTGTCTCTTCCACCTCGTCTGTCTGGTCTGTCTGTACCCCTGTTGTCATAGCGTCTCTCACCTCTGTTTCCGTCACCACGTCCGCCTTCACTGCGTCCCTGGCTTCTCTGGCCACCTCTCTGAGAGTATCCGCTATGATTGCTCCTTGAACCATTATTTGAACTATTATGTGTTCTGTTCATGTTGGAACCGCCTTCATTTGTTCCCTGCGTTACCACTTTTGTATCTCCTTTCTCCGGCTTTACCGCCACTTTTATCGCATGTTTTATGCATGCATTTTATATTCAATTCGGAGCTTATCTGCTATTAATGCAATAAATTCCGAATTAGTAGGCTTACCCTTGCCTGCACTTACTGTATATCCAAACATCTCTTCTATAACTTCTATCTTACCTCTTCCCCATGCCACCTCTATGGCATGTCTTATTGCACGCTCTACGCTGCTAGAAGTTGTCTTGTACTTTTTGGCAATACTCGGATATAATAGCTTGGTGATAAAATTAAGCATATTCATATCATTTATCGCCATTATGATTCCTTCTCTTATGTACTGATAGCCCTTGATGTGTGCCGGAATTCCTATCTCCCTTATGATCTCCGTAACATCATTCTCTATAGAGCTTATCTCGCAAAGCTCAGCAGATTTTCCCCCATCCGGACATGTATCAGTCTCCCATCCTGATAGACCGGCTACCTGCATGATTCTTTTGCTTAAAATGTCAGGATTACACGGCTTCATAATATAATAATCTGCCCCCAGATTAAATGCCATGCTTATTATCCTTGGTGAACCTACTGTCGACAGGAATATAATCTTAGTGTCACTAAGCTCCTCATTAGCCCTTATCTGTTCCACTACCTCAAGCCCATCTACATTAGTTATAAATACATCAATCAATAAAACATCTGGCTTGTATTTACAAACTAAATCATATACCTCGCTGCCGTCATCGGTCTCATATAAAATATCAAATTCCCCTCTTTGTGCCTGTAATTGCCTTGATAGCATTTCGTAGCCGGAATCAGCAATTACAACACGAACTTCCCGTTCTGTCATAATCTCTCTCCTTCTTGCTACATCTCCACATCAATCAATTCAACCATATGGAGATGATATAATTTTCAAATTTCATTGTCAAGCTAAAATATGTTAATTTTTTACATAAATATCATTTTTTCATCGACAATTTTTTCTTAGGCACTCTTCATTTTTGCTTCTAATCTTATCTTATCAGCTATTAATGCTATAAATTCTGAATTAGTAGGCTTAGTCCTTCCGTTATTCATTGAATATCCAAATAACTCATTTATGGTATCAGTCTTTCCTCTCCCCCATGCAACCTCAATAGCATGTCTTATTGCACGCTCAACTCTTGATGGTGTTGTATTGTATTCCTTAGCTATGGAAGGATACAGCTGCTTTGTAATAGAATCTAATATATCCATATCCATTACAGCCATCATTATTGAGCTTCTCAAATACTGATATCCCTTAATATGAGCCGGGACACCTATCTCATGTATAATATCTGTAACAACTACCTCAAGCTCATTTTCATCTGTCTTTTCCTTATCATCGGGCTTGTATATTCTTACATCCTTAGCCCTGCTCTTTGATGTTATACTCACCTCCTTAGAAAATTCTTCTTCGCTAAGCTTATCAGGAAGCATATTTACATATATATTATTCATTTTTCCCTTACATATTGCTTCCGTAAATCTTAACTGGCTTGAGTTTCCCTCAACTATGAATTTATATCCTTTGTTCCCCAACTGATTTATCTCATCCATAACCGCTATTCCATCTTTATTTGGAAGAAGTAAATCAAGAATAATTACATCAGGTGAATTTAACTTAATTGCATTTACAGCATTCGAGCCATCTGATATGCATCCACATACATCTATATTGCCCTGATGTTCCAATATTCTTTTCATGTCTACAGCACTCTTGTTATCGTGCTTTACGATAAGTACCTTTGTCCTCATAAAATCCTCCCCTTCTTCAACAATATATTCTTTTATTGTTCCATGTCATTATAAATTCAAGATTTTATGAGGGCAATACATAAACATACGCAAGTTGCGACAGTAGATATTGACAGCATTTTCTGGCATTTTGTGCTATATTTTTTTCGACATCACTAATCCCATTTTTTCGATTTACTTATCAACAAATTACTAACCTTTTATCAACTGACATAGCACTTTAATTACTCTCTAACATGTTTTCTACAAAAATTCCATAACCATTAGTTGAATCTCTGAGAAAAACATGTGTAACCGCCCCTAAAAGCTTACCATCCTGTATTATCGGGGTACCACTCATTCCCTGTACAATACCTCCGGTAATTCCAAGCAGTCTCTCATCTGTAACCTTTAACTCAAGGCTTTTTCCATCCTCATTATCACTCAGATTAATATCAGTAATCTCTACCTCATAATAATCAGCCACTCCCGAAACCGCTGACAGAATATAAGCCTTTCCAAGGTGCGCCTCCTCCTTTTTTGCGACAGGAATCCACTCCCCGCTCATAAGACTATCCGAGCCATGCTTAGTCATGTAACCCTGTATTCCACACGAAGAGTTATTATTAATTCTACCAACTATATGCTCTCCTGAATAGTCGATTATGCCCTCTAATCTACCCGGATTATTGCCCGAAGGTTTTACAACATTTATTAAGTTTGCATCATATATCGCACCATCTGATATGGAAAATGCCACACCTGTGTCATTATCATTTATACTGTGTCCCAATGCACCAAAACCATTTTCGTCAATATAAGTCAGAGTTCCTATTCCGGATATATCGTCCTTAACCCATAAACCGAGCATATAGTTTCCTTTTTCATTTAATACTGGTGTTGCCATAACATTAAGCTCTTCTTCGCCACGCACAATGCCAATAGAAAGCTCACCGCCATTGCTTTCTTCGACAAGTTCAATCAAATCATTCTTATCTTCAACCAAATTCCCGTTTATTGAGACTATATAATCTCCCTGCTTAAGCTTTCCCTCACATGGGGAAGTTTTTTCCCCATTCCTCGACATTATTTCGCTGGTATTTATAACCATAACTCCATCCGTTTTTACATATATTCCTATCGGAGTGCCACAGGGGATAACCATCCGTACATCCTCAAAGCTGCTCTCACATTGCTCATCAGATACCTTCTCCGCAAGCACACTCTTATTCTCACTTTGGGAAATAACATTCTTATTATATGCAAAATACATCAGGGTACAGATTAATGTCAGTAATGCAACAAGAAAATTTCTGTATCTTTCCTTACACATCTGCTTTTCCTCCCATATATCATAAGTTCTTTTTATATAAATTTTTCGTCAAAAATAAAAAAGAGTACACGCTAATTCCATGTACTCTTATTATCCTTATTTTCGCAAAAGATAATTAGTATATTTTTGTTCGTTCTGCCAATCCTTTCATTTCCCTTGCATTTGCTATTGTATTATCCGTTATCTCAACTCCACCTAGCAGCCTTGCTATTTCAACCACTTCTTCTTCATCTGACAGACGTTTAATGCTGGAAATTGTTTTATTATTTTCCACATTTTTCTCAATTATGTAATGCGTATCTGCCATAGCTGCTATTTGCGGAAGATGTGTTATACATATAACCTGATGATTCTTAGATATTACTGCCATCTTCTCAGCAACCTTCTGTGCTGTTCTTCCACTTATACCAACATCTATCTCGTCAAATACGAGTGTTGGCGTATCATCCTCGTAAGCAAGGCTTGATTTTAATGCAAGCATTACTCTTGATAATTCTCCACCGGATGCGACCTCATAAAGAGGTCTCATAGGCTCACCGACATTAGTAGATATCATAAAATATGCTATATCTCTTCCATTTGCAGTATAATGGTCATTTTGTTCAAATTTCATTTCAAACATAACCGTCATAAAGTTAAGCTCCATAAGAGAAGCCTTAAGCATCTCGGTAAGCTTTTGTGCGGCAGACTTTCTGCTCTCTGTAAGCTTAAAGCTTGCCATATCAAGCTTTTCTTCTATAAGCTTAAGTTTTTTCTTAAGCTCTGTCCTATATTCATCATAGCTCACAAGTTTATTATATTCTTCCTCATATTCATCACATGTATGTAAGATATCCTCTATTGTCCTGCCGTATTTTAATTTCAATGAATTAATCAAATTTAATCTATCTTCTATCTCAGAAAATGACTGCTCATCAAATGTCATATCTTCCATATAATGACTTATCTCACGATTAAAATCATTCAACATTCCATCTATATCCTGAAGCATATCATAAGAGCCCCTCAAATCCTCATCCATCTCTGAAGCCCTGGCAAGCTGCTGTACAAGATGTCCTATTATCTCACCAACAGAATCATTATTATCATACCCTGTCATGCTGTATATCTCATCCATAATGGATAATATTTCCTTAGAATTAAGTGCCTTTTTATAGCTGTTCTCAAGAGTTTCATCTTCTCCTGTTTTTAAATCAGATGCCTTTATCTCCTTTATCTGGTAATCGAGGAAATCCATTCTCTTGTTCTTTTCAGCCTCATCCATAGAATTTGTCTCAAGCTCTTTTTTTATGTCAGTGTATTCAGTATACAGTGCCCTTACCAACGCCTTTTTATCAGCTATGGCATTTCCGCCAAAATGGTCTAAAATGGCAAGGTGTTTATCTGCCTTCAACAAGGTCTGCTGCTCATGCTGTGCATGAAGGTCTATAAGTAAAGCTGCTATCTCCTTTAACCTTGCTGTTGTGACTGTTGTGTCATTAACTCTGTTTACTGTTCTTCCTGACGACGATAACCGCCTGCTTATAACCAGTTCTCCATCACTAAATGGAATCTCAAATTCAAGCAGCTTATCCTTGATATGCTCCTGATTCACAAAAAATGTAAGCTCAACCAAGCCATCACTGTCGCTGTCCCTTAAAAGCTCCTTATTAAACTTGCCGCCAAGACATATTCCAAGAGAGCCTATTATTATAGATTTTCCGGCACCGGTTTCACCGGTCAGAATGTTAAGTCCATCCTCAAATTCTACATCTATCTCGTCAATCAATGCTATATTTTTAATATGCATATTTTGCAACATGTTTTATCTCTCCTATTATCTTTTCTGCCATCTGTGAATGTTTTATGGCAACAAACAATGTATCGTCACCGGCAATACATCCAACTATCCCATCTATGTCAAGCTTATCAAATGCTGCACCAACTGCCATCGCCATTCCAGGAACAGTCTTTACAACAATTATATTCTCTGCCTGCTCAAGAGAAACTATACAATTCTCAAGAACCTGTGCATATGAACCGGTATTCGCAGTATCTGCAGATGCATTTCCAACGACATATCTTCTCTTATTACCATCATATGCCACTTTTTTTAGGTTAAGCTCTCTTATATCTCTTGATATTGTCGCCTGAGTTGTTACAAATCCATAAGCAGACAGCTTAGCCATCAGTTCTTCCTGAGTCTCTATGGCATACTCGTTAATTATTCTGACTATCTCCCGCTGTCTCGCCTGTTTCATACTGTAATCCTCCTATTTTATCACGCAAAACGCTATAAAAATTCAAATCATATAGCTTTATCAGGCTAACTGACCTGCACGAAGCTACCACATTAACCTCATCTCCGGCAGAAAGTTCCATGTTATTCATTCCATCAAACGATACTATCGCCTCAGTATCCTGTGTCTTTCTCTTCTTAACTATCTCTATCCTTATCTTATCTGAGCTGTCAAATACAACACTCTTAGCCGTAAGTGAGTGTGGCGAAATCGGTGTCACCACTATAACCTTAGACTTAGGACTAACAATAGGTCCTCCTGCCGACAAATTATATCCTGTAGAGCCGGTTGGTGTGGCAACTATAACTCCGTCAGCCTCATATGTATCTAAAAGCTGCTCATTTACATAGATATTTAATCCTATTATTCTTGAAAATCCTGCTCTTGTAATTACAACATCATTTAAAGAATGGAAGGTACTGTCATTGACATTTCCCTCAATCATCATTCTTCGCTCTAATTTATAATCATCCATAATAAGTCTGTCTATAGCCTTCTTGACATTGGATTTCTCAATTTCTGTCAAAAATCCAAGAGTTCCAAGATTCACGCCAAGGAGCGGTATATCATGTCCGCACAGACTGTGAACCGCCCTAAGCATAGTTCCGTCTCCGCCAAGAACTATGACAGCCTCTATATCTGTCAGATATTCTTCCTTTATGTAATTGCCATTATAATGATTCTCATCACATATAATAACCGAAGTTGCCCCACACCCCATTATATATGAGTGAATCATATTGCTAAGCTCAAGATTAATGTCCTTGTCCGTGTTTGCAAGTATTAAAAAATGCTTCATATCTACTCATCCTTGTTAAGAGTGCTGTGAGATTTCTCCACAACCTCCAATATATCCTGCTTAGTTATAGGCTTCCAATTCTCTGCATATGCCTTATCCTTAGACATATATAACAAATACTCTATGTTACCCTCTGGTCCTTTGACCGGTGAAAATGTGAGTGCCAGCGGATATAACTCTATCTCTCTGGCATAGTCAACAACCATCTCTATAACCTCTTCATGTACCTTCTTGTCTCTGACTACGCCTTTCTTGCCGACCTTCTCTCTCCCTGCCTCAAACTGTGGTTTGATAAGACACACTATCCTGCCATCATCCTTGAGCAGTGCCTTTACAGGCAAAAGAACCTTGGTAAGCGAAATAAACGATACATCTATAGATGAAAAATCAAGCTTGTCCGCTATGTCGTCCTCTGTAACATATCGGATATTAGTTTTCTCCATACACACAACCCGCTCATCATTCCTGAGCTTCCACGCTAACTGCCCATGTCCTACATCTACAGAATACACTTTCACCGCTCCACTCTGAAGCATACAGTCGGTAAATCCACCCGTTGAAGAACCTACATCCATACATATCGTATTGTCAAGAGATATGTCAAACTCCTTCATTGCCTTCTCAAGCTTGAGTCCTCCACGGCTCACAAACTTAAGTGTATTGCCCCTTACCTCTATATTAACTGTATCTGGAAATACTGTTCCAGCCTTATCCTCTTTGTTGTCATCAACATATACTATACCAGACATGATTATAGCCTTCGCTTTTTCTCTCGAAGGAGCAAGTCCGCGATTTACCAACAGCACATCAAGTCTCTCTTTCTTTATCTTCTCCTGCATAATTATTCCTCCAAAGCAGACTTAACCTTATCATATACACTGTCTGCATCTATACCCAGCATCTGTCTGAGCTTCTCCACGCTTCCCTGTCTAACCTTTTCAGAATGAATAGAGGCATCCACATGCTTTATTCTACCATCCTTATACAGACAAAAATCAGATATGGCAGCTGCAACCATCTCCCCATATCCACCCTTTGAAATGTTTTCTTCCATAGTTACAATTACACCGGCATTCGATACAACATGCCTCAGCATATCAATATCAACCGTTGATACAAATCTTACATTGACAAGCGTTGGATTAATTCCATCAGCACGAAGCAGGCTTACCAGCTTTACTGCCTCCTCTACCATATTGCCGCAGGCAAGTATAGCCACAGAAGAACCCTCATATATAATCTCGCTTTTTCCTGAAACTATCGGTGCATTATATTCCTTAAGTCCCTTGTACGCCCCGCCTCTTGAATATTTGATCGCAATAGGTCCGTTGTATTTTACAGCATAATCCATCATCTGCAAAAGCTCATATCTATTCTTAGGAGCCATTACCATCATATTAGGGAGATGTGAGAGATATGATATATCATATATGCCCTGATGTGTCTCACCATCCTGCCCAACTAGACCGGATCTGTCAATCGCAAATATAACATGTAAACCCTGCAAACAGACATCATGAAATATCTGGTCATATGCACGCTGCAAAAAGGATGAATATACAGCAACCACAGGAATCAGTCCCGCAGCTGCCATTCCAGCTGCAAATGTCACAGCATGCTGCTCAGCTATTCCAACATCAAACATCCTGTCCGGATAAACCTCTGCAAATGCAGACAGCCCTGTTCCCTTTGACATGGCCGCAGTTATCGCAGTAAGGTTTCTGTACTTCTCCCCCATTGCAACCAGATGCTTAGAAAATATATCTGTATATGTGCTTGTTATTTTTTTCTCTATAAGTTGTCCGGTCTTAGTGTCAAATGCTGAAATACCATGGAAATAATCAGGGTGATTCTCGGCGTGTTTATAGCCATATCCTTTTTTGGTCTTGACATGAATAATAATAGGTTTATTAAGCCTGAAGGCCTTCTCAAAGGTCTGAACCATATCATTGATATTATGTCCATCAATAGGTCCTACATAGGTTATTCCAAGCTCCTCAAAAAACATTCCAGGAACAAGAAACTGTTTTAATGTATCCTTAGAACGCTTAAGGGTTCTAGCCACCTTCTCGCCAGCCTTAGTTGTAAGTAGGCTATGCTCAACACCCGTCTTTAAATCATTGTAGGTGCTTCCCACTCTTATATTGTTAAGATACTTAGACAGACCGCCAACATTCTTATCTATAGACATCTCATTATCATTAAGAATAATCACGCATCCAGTCTTAATCTGTGACAGACTGTTTAATGCCTCGTAAGCCATGCCTCCGGTGAGTGAGCCATCTCCTATCACAGCTGCAACTCTCTCGTTTCCATGCTTCAAATCTCTGGCTACTGCAAATCCCATAGCCGCAGAAATACTCGTTGAGCTGTGTCCCGTGTTAAATGAATCACACTCACTCTCGCTTCTCTTCGGGAAACCACTCATACCGCCATACTCACGCAAATGCTCAAAGCCATCACGTCTGCCTGTAAGAAGCTTATGGGTATAAGACTGATGTCCAACGTCAAATATTAACTTGTCGTCAGGGAAATCCATACACAGATGCAGAGCCATAGTCAGCTCTACCGCACCAAGATTTGATGCCAGATGACCACCTTTTGCACTGACCTTATCAAGTAAAAAAGCTCTTATCTCACCGGCTAATATGTTATAATCCTTCTTGTTAATTTTCTTTATGTCATTTTGTTTTTGTATTCTATCCAATACACTCATAATTCTTCTCCAGCAACTCCTAATGCTAAAGGCTTATCTGTCTCTGTCAATCAGCTTAACAACCAATTCTGCAAGGTCCTTCTTAGCTGTCTTATCATAAACCGCCAGATTATCTATTATAGTATTCGCCTTTTCGGACATATCATGTACATATTGTCTGGCATGCTCTATGCCATGTATAGTCGCAAATGTATATTTTTGATTTTTTTCATCACTGTTTATCGGTTTTCCAAGCTTCTTCTCATCTCCGACTATGTCCAGTATGTCATCCTGAATCTGAAAAGCCATTCCTATCGCATTGGCAGCCTCCTCTATAAGAGATATCTCCTCATCAGATGCACCACCAAGCAGAGCACCAACCATCATAGAGCATGCTATAAGTGCCGATGTTTTATTGAGGTATATATACTGTAGCTGTTCCTCATCTATCTTCCTGCCAGACATGACAACATCAAGTGTCTGACCTCCAACCATACCTCTTATTCCAGGCTTTGATGCGAGAACCATATATGCCTTCTCAACTGCACGATTACCAGGCATTATAAGAAATGCCCTTGCAGCAGTCTCATACGCAAGATTAAGCAAGCCATCTCCGGCAAGTATTGCGATATCCTCACCAAATTTCACATGAACTGTAGGCTTACCTCTTCTAAGCACATCATTATCAAGTGCAGGTAAATCATCATGTATAAGAGAATATGTATGAATCATCTCTATGGCAGCCATGAACATGCCTATGGCAGTCTGCTCCTTCTCGGTATCTACCGCATACATATCATAGCAAAGCTTCATAAGCATAGGACGGAGCCTCTTTCCACCAGCCTTAAATGCATAATTCATAGCCTCAATGACCGGCTTTGCATAGCCCTCCTCTTCCGGAAGGTACTGATATATAATATTTTCTATTTCCTCTGTACTATATCTCATTTAATATCTGTATCTCCTTTTCAACGCCGCTTAAGCTCTCTTTACAGGCTGCGACAAGCTTAACGCCCTCTGCATACAGCTCAAGCGATTCCTTTAACCCAATCTTAGGATCTTCAAGCATGGTATTAATCTCTTCAAGGCGCTTAAACGCCTCCTCCACAACTATCTTATCTGAATTATCACTCATCTTCCTTTATTACCTCCGTTACAACTGCATTAATCCTTCCATCATGCAGTGTGACAACCAGCTTATCTTTGTTACACACATCACAAACTGAGCCAACGGGCGTGCCATTGCTCTCTATATATCCAAAGCCACCTACCAGCTTAGCAGTAGGCGAAAGTGCATTAAGTCTTGCCGTCAATACATCCAGCCTGTGTACTGACAACTCATACTTATGCATAACAGCCCTGTTCATAACATCATAAAGCTCAGACAAATACTGTGTCTGCTCCTTATACCTGCTCACCGGATTGGCAGCCATAAGCCTTCTTTGATATGTCTCAAGATTAGCCTTGATAAGTGATAATCTTGCATTCATCCGCATATCAAGACCTGACTTATAGGAGTTAAGCTGTCCTATAGCAGACATAACGTCCGGTACCGCAAGCTCGCAAGCTGCTGACGGAGTCGGCGCTCTCATATCAGCCGCATAATCAGCAAGTGTAATATCTATCTCATGTCCCGTTCCAGAAATAATCGGTGTATCTGCTTCAAATACTGCCCTTACAACCTTCTCCTCATTAAATGCCCACAAATCTTCCATAGAGCCACCGCCGCGGCCTATAATTATAGTGTCAAGGTTCATTTTATCCAATGTTTTTATACCTTTAACTATTGTATCTGCTGCACCTTCACCCTGTACCTTTGCAGGATAAAGTATAAGCTGGACATATGGATTTCTACGCTTTGCCACATTGATAATGTCCTGTATAGCCGCACCTGTTTTGGCTGTAACTATACCTATTCTCTTGGGATATTTAGGGATTGGTTTTTTGAATTCAAAATCGAATAAGCCTTCCTCATTAAGCCTATATTTGAGCTTATTATACTCCTCATACAGTCTGCCGGCTCCATTTTGCTCTATACTGTATGCATATAACTGATACCTTCCATCTCTCTCATACACATCCATTCTTCCGGTAACAGTTACAGACTGGCCATTTTCAAGCTTAAAATTAAGTCCTGTAGCTGCATTTCCCCTGAACATAACAGCCGGAATTGCACCACTTTCATCCTTAAGCGAAAAATAAATGTGCCCCATACTGTGATACTTGCAATTAGACACCTCTCCACTTACAGCAAGGTTCTTCAACATATAATCCTGAGAAATAATGTTTTTTATGTAGTTATTAACCTGGCCTACCGTAAATGTTTTCATACGCCTATACTTCTACCTTGGCTAGCAATCCGTTTATGAAGCCCTTGGCATCCTCATTACAATATATCTTAGACAGCTCAACAGCCTCATTTATCGCAACCTTATACGGAACATCGTCATCATAGAGCATCTCATAGATTGCAAGCCTTAAAATTGCAAGCTCTGCCTTACCTATTCTCTCAAACTTCCAGCCATCAGATATCTTAGATATCTCTGCATCTATATCATCAATAAGACCAATTATCTTATTAGTCTTATCGATGATATATTCCTCATCCTCAGGCTCGATATTCTCGATGTTAGATAATGAATACTCTATCTGCTCCTGCATTTCATCCACACTGTTAAATTCCACTCTAAATAATATACTGAATATTTTCTCTCTAAGCTTTCTTCTAGTCATTGTTAAACCCGCTTTCTGATTAGTTTTTCTCAAACTTTATACCTGACACTACAACATTAACTGTCTCAACAGACAAGCCGGTCATATTCTCTACTGCCTGCTTAACCTTAGCCTGAACTTCTTCAGACACCTTCTTTATACTATTTCCATACTCTAATTCTAATGATAAATCTACTCTTACACTTCCATCGCAGATATCTGTCTTAACTCCGCCTGCAAGATTTTTCTTGCCAAGCTTTCCAATCAATTCCTTTGATATATTACCGGTAAGCTTTGAAACTCCGTCTACCTCTAACGCAGCAATACCCGCTATTGATGCAACAACATCATCTGCAATACTGATTTTTCCTATCTTTTCATCATCGTATTTTGCGGTTTCTCCCATCTGCTGTTCCTCCTTATTATAAAAAAGCATTTATGTAATTATACCCAATTCTTTGTGATAATGCAACCAATTAAGGATTATTCTGATATCGTTGTTATTATAATTTTATCTACTGTACATCCCGTTTTTCTTACAACAACATCCTCAATCTGGGCACGCTCTGTATCTGTTATCTCACTCTGTCCGATAACAACATCCACAGACTCCTCTCCTATTGAAACAATAACATCCTTAAAGCCTTTAGCAGAAAGAAGTGTTTCGGTCTCAGCCTCCTTCTCCATATCCTCAGTCATCTTAATATATGCATCTGTAGCTGACTGTACTGCTGCCTCATCAACACCATCGCCATTTATAATCTCAAGATAATATTCCTTGCTCTTAGAACGGACCTGTTCACGATTTAACTTAATATTTACAGTATTTAAGGCTGCCGTGTCAGTCGATGTAAGAACTGCCTCACCTATATTTTCCTCATCAGAATTAAGCTCTATATTCTCCTCTGTCTCCATATCAGCAATAGTTATCTCTCCTGCACTCTCATCTATATCAGTCTCCGCAAATGCTGATTCGGCAGCATCCTTTCCATCCTTATTATCATCAGCCAGGTTTAAAGTATTTCCTGAAAAGTTAATATATCCTGCCACACCAAGCAAAACTGTGAGTGCAGCTATAACTATCTGATTTTTCTTAACCATTTTTTTAGCAGGCTTCCCTGCTGTTTCCTTTTTAGTTGTACGATTCGTGCTTTCTTTCTTCATACCTTTCAATACAACCTCCTATTTTTTAATCAAAACCGCCACCTTATGTGCCGGCAAATCAAACAGCGCACAAACAGCAAATGAAATATCAGACACAGCCTGTGCATCAGTGACATCCGCCACAACAAGCACCCCATCGACAATATCTGTCATACTGTCAGAGTTATAAAAGCTGTCTGTCTGTTTATCACCGGAAAGGTGCACCATAACCTCCATAGTACCCTCCCCATATGAATTTTCTAATATTGCCTTAAGCTTCTCCTCATAGTAATCTTCATATGAGATATAATCTGCCTTAGCAGTATCGTTATCAGTTGTCCTGTCTGTTTCCTTACCAGCCGGTATGGCAATCACAAGCACTAATACTCCAACAAGCAAAATTGTAACAAGCTTGCCTGTTTTCTCCTTATTTTTGATATCAATCTCCATTATTTCACCGTCTTACTATATATATATTATTAACATCCACATTATAGACTTCTGAAATATATTTTTTCACTTCATCCTCCGCAGCCGTATCTATACCACTGTTTTTTTCAAGATATATAGTGCATTTCAATATGTTATTTTCCTCATCCGTTATTGTCTCAACCGAAAGCACCACATATCCTTTATCATTTATATCATGCTTTATAGTTTCATTAAGGCTCATCTCATAATAGTTATATATATTGTCATATGCAAGCTCTCCTCCCTCTCCCATATAACTTGTAAAATCATTTGCAAATCCCTTTATATCACCGCTGCTAAGGTGGAAAATATATGAGAGCGGCTCTGACAGTATAATAAGTATTATCAGTCCTATAAATGAATTAATGTACCTCTTATAATTTTTACCGGGTGTAATATTCATAACTATTCCCGAAAGAATAAGGTATATGATAAGACTTTTCATCCAGCCATACAGCATTTATCCACCCCCATTACTCGCATAAGCCATAATTGCTATAGTAAGCATAAAAAGCACTACTGAGCTTCCTATTGTCTGTAGCAGCAGGCTCATCCCGCCTGATAACGCCTCTATGCCCTCAACATATCTCTTTTCACCTATTGGCTGTATTACAACTCCTGTAATTCTGACCATAAACATAATAAGGAACATCTTTACAACTGGTATCATGACAAGCACTATAATAAGTAAAATTCCTGCCACACCTATACAGTTTTTTATTACAAGCCCCGCACCTAAAAATGTACCTGCAAGTACCGACATAATGCTTCCACCCGGTATGGCAGATATCACTCTGTTCACCGTAGTTCTTCCTATGGCATCTATCTGAGGCTCTATAAGACTTTTAATAATATTTAAGCCTGCAATAAAGACAACTATAGTCTTTAAAAGCCAAGACACCAGATTTTTTATAAGCAGGCACAGCTTAGAGAAGCTATCCTCCTTATTGAGATTATTTACAAGGGATACTATTACATAGAATTTAATAAGCGGTATGACAAACTTAAGTATAACCGCCTGCACAAGCCACACTCCAACCAGTATCACCTCATACATTCCTGCCGATGTAACAGTATGTCCGATATAATTCATTGCAAGAGCATATACCGGTACAACTATTCTTATAAGCACAAGTATTCTCTCAAGTGAGGAGCAGACCATATCCATAGCCACGGAAAATGACGCAAGCATAATTGATGTCATAATAAGATAAGTGACGTAAAATCCATTTTCGGCTACAAATCCATTTCCAAATGATCCCGATATATTTATGAATATCGAGCCAAGCAGAGCTATACTTATTAGCTGTATCATCAGACTTTTGTTATTTGATAAATCGGAAAATATTCCATTTATTGCAAGACTCCCTATTCTGTTTATTATGTTCTTAACCTGTCCGTCCTTTATGTCACTTATTATATCTGTAAATGAAATATCTCCCCCATATCCATTTTCACGGAGCTTATCATCCACCGACTTGACATCAAGATTATTTAAGATATCCTCAACAGCTGTATCATAATCTACATCATCCGTATTGATATCTGTATTTTCAGAAGTCTGGCTCTGATATGCTATCTCCTCTTTATTTACATATATTTCATTATTATTTTCCCTTAAAAAAAATAATGAGTTAAGTGCACAAGCCACATATATACATACAGTGTATATACCATTCATATTACACTCACCTCACATCATGTTTAGTATCATCTCTATCACCTGCATAAGTACAGGTATTGATACAACCAGCATTGTCAATTTTCCAAAAAGCTCTATCTGTGATGCTACAGAGCTATACCCCGCATCCTTGCTTATTCCGGAAGCAAACTCACAGATATAAGCAATTCCTATAAGCTTTAGAAGCACAGAGAGGTACTCCTTGTCCACCTTTATATACGAGGATATCTTATCGAGCACCTTTAACATACTTCCGAGCCTGTCAACACACATTACAATAATCGATATGCATATGGCAACACTAACCATTGCACTTATCTCAGGATTTCTGCTCTTTAAACTTATCGCCAGTATAATGGCTATTATAACCAAAGCCATCACAATACCGACATTCATACAAATGCCCCCATTTACTATTACTGATTATCAGAATTCAAACAGCTTGTTTATATCCACAAAAAGCTGATACACATATGGTACTATCCAGGATAAAACAATGAGCAGACCGGCTAAGCTCACCAGATACGCCTGATCATCCCTTCCGGAATGCTTAAGTATCTGGTTAAGCAGCGATACTATTATTCCAACCGCACCTATTTTAAATATAAGCTGTATCGTCATAAGCCTATCCTCCTATAACAATATAACAACCAGAAGTATCGCCCCTAAAACTGACAGTATAACTGACAGCTTCATCTTATTATTAAGTTCCTTCTCACCGTCACTAACACATTTATGAATATGCTCACATTCAAGTATAAAGCCCTGCTCCTGTGCCTCTATGTCAGGATATTCCATACAACGTCCCACCGCCCGTACAAGCTCCATATCCTTTTTAGTAAGATTAGATATGAGATACAGCTTTTTTAATGACTCGTCCCACAAATGCATAAAGCTTCCATTTTCACTAAGTCCTTCCCTGTCATCCCTTATAATCTCGCACAGCTCATTTAACCACGAAGAAAAGGGTTGTCCACATCTGCATGCCGCACTCTCGCATGCCTCGTATATTATAGACCTGTGGTACTTTATCTCTCCCTTTAATATATTTACTACCCTCTCAAGCTCATATAGCTCGCTAACCCGTTTTTTCATAAGTACAGCTATGTTTATACCTATGTACAAGCCAGAGCCTATAACACAAAGAATCCCTGCTAATTTGCAACACACAACGAATGAAGATATAGCTCATTTCCCCTTTCATCAAAAATACTCTCGACAGTTCCAAGTCCCTGACTCTGTCCCAACACTATGTATCTGTCAAACACCTTTTCTTCTACAAGCTTTCTAAGCACAGGCTTTGTTCTTATGTCATCTATAGAATTGCCATGCACTGTTGCAATAATCCCACATCCACAATTAATCACATAGGATATGGCATCTATATCCTCTCTGCTTCCTATCTCATCTACCGCTATCACCTTCGGATTCATTGAACGAAGAAGCATAAGCATACCATCAGCCTTAGGACAGCAGTCAAGTATATCGGTTCTAAGTCCTACATCATTCTGAGGTGCTCCCATATAACAGGCGGCTATCTCTGAGCGTTCATCCACAACTCCAACATTCATTCCTCTGCAATAGCTGTTTCCGTCCGATATCATTCTTATGATATCTCTAAGCAAAGTAGTTTTGCCGCATCCCGGCGGCGATATTATAAGTGTATGCAGCACTCTGCCATCTCTTATTATGTAAGGCAGCACGCTTGATGCACATCCGCACATCTGGTGTGCTATTCTGATATTTATAAACGAAATATGTTTCACGTTCTTTATTCTCCCCTGTTCTAATATAACCTGTCCTGCCAGTCCTACCCTGTGTCCACCCTGCACAGTTATAAAACCCTGTCTTACCTCATCCTCATACGCATATATTGAATAATCTGATACATAATCAATTGTGCATTTGATATCTGTAGCCGTAACTCTATATGCATTCCTGCTATCGGTAATCAGTCCCCTCGACTCATTTACAAAATAATCACCATATGAAAATACCAATATAAGCGGCTCATTTATTCTAAGCCTAAGCTCTATTAAATCCGTATAGCTTATGTCGCATTTGCTAAGAATACATCTGATACACGGAGATAGCAGCCTCAAAATAATTCCCTTCACAAACTCACCCCTAGATTATATATATGCATATTTACTGTAAATATGATTATAAAATTGCTATTACATGAAGGTTCATTATCGTAAATGTTTATTATGCCGAGACTTGCGCCCATTGCAGGTTGGATGGCTGATATATGGCAGGGGGGATGCAGATATAGCTTCTATTACGGGACCGTTCTCACTTGTTGCTCCGAGCAGCGGCACTAAATTCGTGCTATGCACTCATTAAGTGCCGGCTGTCGCAAACGTCCCTGCATAGAACTATATCTGCATCCCCCCTGCCATATATCAGCCATCCAACCTGCAATGGGCGCAAGTCTCGGCATAATAAACATTTACTAAAAAACAGTTGAAAAATAGTATCATTTATATTAATATAAATATATATGTGACATTAAATGGTCCGTGACAAGAAATTACAGAGATATACAAGGAGGATATTATGATATCAGCAGGCGATTTTAGAAACGGTGTTACAATTGAGTTAGAGGGTAACGTATACCAGATTATCGAGTTTCAGCATGTTAAGCCTGGTAAGGGTGCTGCTTTCGTAAGAACAAAGTTAAAGAATATAAAGAGTGGCGGTGTTGTTGAGAAAACTTTCCGTCCTACAGAGAAGTGTGAGAACGCTCATATCGACAGAAAGGATATGCAGTATCTCTATTCAGATGGAGACCTTTACAACTTCATGGATACAGAGACATATGACCAGATTGCTATCAACAAGGATGTAATCGGTGATTCCCTTAAGTTCGTTAAGGAGAATGAGATGTGTAAGGTTGTATCTCACAATGGTTCTGTATTTGCTGTTGAGCCACCATTGTTCGTAGAGCTTCTCATCACAGAGTGTGAGCCTGGTGTTAAGGGTGATACAGCTACAGGTGCTACAAAGCCATGTACAGTTGAGACAGGTGCTACACTTTATGTACCTCTCTTCGTTAATCAGGGGGATACAATCAAGATTGACACTAGAACAGGCGAATATTTATCAAGAGTATAATATGCTCTGACATATTTCGTATATAACAATAAAAAGCTGAACTATTTATAACCCTTATGGGTTCTAATAGCTCAGCTTTTTTATTATTATAAGCTTATCTTAATTAGTTCCTTCGGTGAGCCTGCAAGATTTTTGTATCCATCATCTGTCACAACTATCATATCCTCAATTCTCACACCAAACTCTCCCGGAAGATAGATTCCCGGCTCAACAGTTATTACAACACCGCTTGCAAGTATATCATCACATTTTCTGGAGAATCGCGGTTCCTCGTGTATAAACAAGCCTACGCTGTGTCCAAGCCCGTGTCCAAAGTATTTGCCATAACCAGCTGCTGATATTATATCTCTTGCACATGCATCCACTTCACTACATTTTACACCAGGCTTTACCATATCAAGAGCTTTTAACTGTGCTTTGAGTACAGTATTGTATATCTCTAACTGTTTGTCCGAAGGTGTATTTCCTATATAAACAGTCCTTGTCATGTCAGAACAATATCCCTCATATGTACATCCGAAATCCATTGTAAGGAAATCTCCATCCTTAAGAATACGATTACCCGGCACCGCATGAGGGAGCGAGGAATTATTACCAGATGCAGCAATAGTATCAAAGCTAAGCCCTGATGCACCATTTTTTCTCATGGCATATTCAAGCTCAAGTGCAACGTCCATCTCTGTAATGTTATTCTTTACGTTCTCTCTTAGATAATCAACAATTCTCTCAAAGGCAATATCTCCTATTTTCTCAGCCTCAGCAAGCTTCTCTATCTCTTCATCAGTCTTTATCTGACGTAAGGCATCAATTCTTCCATCCATGGGAATAAGCTTTATCGAATTGCCAAAAGCCTCACTATATGCCTTATATTTCATATATGATATCTCATTATTCTCAAATCCAAGTCTCGTGTTTGCCGGAACAAGCTTTAAAAGCATCTTTGCATATCCATCCATGCCAATATCCACACAGGTAGCCGAAGGTGCCTCTATACTAACCTGCTCTGTATACCTCGAATCTGTGAGAATATATACCTTGTCATCAACCACAAGCATACAGCCTGTATGTCCCTTGTATCCTGACAGATAGTGTATATTATAACCGTCCGTCAATAAAATTGCGTCTACATCTGCCTCCTTCATGGCAAGATGTAATCTGTTCATTCTGTCATTCATGCTATTACCATCCTTATAATATATTTACAAAGGCTCCTCCACAGCCTGTTCGCATATGGAGGAGCCATCATTAGTTATATGTCTCTACGCTTCTTTATTATTATTGATATACCCATAAGGCTTATCACAAATGCTATAAATACAAGCACCAGAGGTGTATTATCTCCAGTCTTAGGAGCACCAGTAGTTGTTGTACTTGTTTCCGTTGTACTTGTCTCTGTTGTTCCTGTCTGTGTTGTAGTTATCTCAGTTGTGTCCGTTGTCTCCTCTGTGTCCGTTGTCTCTTCTGTATCTGTTGTCTCAGAAGAAGAGCTTGTATCCTTGCGCTTATCCTTCATCACAACAGTTTTACTGCCAAGAAGCTCATAGCTCTTACTTGTTTCATTATATGTAAGCAAATTACCATCTAAGTCAAACTTAAACTTAATTGGTTTTGCTATCTCATATCCTGAAGGAGCAGTAAGCTCTGTCAAGGTATATACTTCATTTGCCTTAAACTGTGACATTGAAAGCTCATATGGCGTATCTCCAGAAATCCACTCAGCACCAACTGTAGCACCTGACTCATCTGTAATTGCAAGCTTGGCTCCTGCAAGCTTAGCTCCTGTCTCATCATCAAGCTTGCTCACATATATACTTTTCTCAGCATCCCTTACAATTATAAGATTATCGCTTACAGCAGTTGATGTTCCATTATCAACAATCATAACCTCATCATTATCATTAATCATAAAGTATACCGGTTCAAAGCGTTCATATCCAAACGGAGGCATAATCTCCTGCAGCTTATAAGTCTTATTCTTCTCGAACTTATTTACAGGTATCGCATGCTCTGTTGTTCCTGATGTCCATCCCGGAATTATGGTATTTCCATATGCATCAACGATTAGATTATCATTGCTATCTGTAATGCAAAGCACTGCACCTGCAAGCTCATCAGAACCTGTCATTGTTCTCTTACTTATATATACATAAGCTCCACTATAATTGTTAAGTGTTGCCTGAGGAGCTACAGTAGCACTATCGGCAATAACTATATCAGAACTAAGTCCACTATACTGAACATATATTATTGTATTGATAGGCGATGTCTTAACAACTCTTAAGTTAATATCTGATGCCTTAACATAATTATCCGGACATGTTTTTTCTCTTATTATATATTCTCCCGGCTCAAGGTTCTCTACCTTATAGCATGCATTTACAGCATCATAAGCTATGTCTGTCTCATTTCTGTCAGAATCAATGAGAACAAATGATGTATCTCTTATAAGTGCCTCATACCTCGTGCTGTCTGTCACTTCATTATCGTTGTCATCTATAAAGCTCTTCTTTAACGTAAAGCTATTTGTAAATGACATTCTTGTATTAGTAATAGCTATATCCTTATTAAAGTCATCTCCACCAGCAAGAGCTGTCTCACTTAAGTTTTTGATTGACTTATCCGAATAAACAGAGAATGTTATATTGCTATGTGCCCCAAAGCCTGCACCCGCTGTCTCAACTATAGTATATTCACCTACATCAAGGTTCTTAAAAGTATATATTCCCTGTGCCTTATTTGAAGAAACCTTTGCACCTGTTATCTCTGTCTGGTACGCTGTGCCATAGTCCTTGTAGAGCTTAAACTCTGCATACTCAGGGGCTGTAAGCTCTGATGCTATATCAAGACTCTTACCTGATGCTGATACATATGATTTATGTACAGTAACTGAGTTAGATACCTGATGATTTTTATATACTATAAATGCATTATCTGTTGTTCCAGAACCCGTTATTGCAAAATCGGATGCTGTAGTTCCGCTATATGAAGCAGATATAGTTCCTGCCTCCGCAACTACAACCGCTATAACTCCGCTTGACTTATATCCTGCCGGTGCTGTCTCAATCAATGAATATGTACCGGAAGGTACATTATTAACCTCATACAAACCTGTAGTTCTGTCATATATGAGACGATATGAATTTCCTGACATATCCTGCAATGCAAACTTTGCAATATTAGCAGCAACAGAGTCATCAGGGTAAACCTCAGTGCCTGAAGCATCATAATAATACTTCTTTAGCTGCAATTTGTTAGATACTTTTTTGTTATTTACAACAACACTAAGCGACTGTGAATCATCACCTGTAAGACCAGTCCATCCAGGAGGTAAGGTATCGGGCATTTTAATATTGCCATACATGTCTACTGTAAATGTAATATCAGAAGCAGCCACATAACCTGTAGCGGCAGTCTCCGTAATCTTATATGCTCCCGGTGCAAGATTCTTAAATGTATACTTTCCTGTTCTCTGACTTACTGTGCTTTCCATACCTGTTATCTGTGCACCATCAGTTCTTGTCAAACTAAATGAGGCAAACTGATTAATCTGTGATATAGGTATCTCTGTTACACCATCTGGCTTGTAATACTTTTTCTTTATTGAAATCTGGTTACTATTCTGACGGTTATACAGTGTTGCTGTAACAGATGTTGTATTATTGCCATACAGAGATGAGAAATCACTTCTTGTTCCCGCATATGATACATTAATTTTTCCATCTGATGTTACAACAAGCTTTATATCAGCAGCCGCAGCAAAGCCCTGTGGATGTGATGTCTCTTTTATGTAGTATGTTCCCTCACTGAGGTTGCTTACAGTAATCATTCCTGTTGATGCAAAGTAGGTAAGCTTACCTGTCACCTCGTTTGAAGCACTGTCATAAAGCTTAAATTCCGTAGCACCACGCAATGCAGCCAAATTAGTATCTGTAGCGTTTTCGCCATTTGCATATGTAAACTGTTTTGTTATAACAATCTTATTACTAAGAGTATTGGATGTTGTAACATCAACTTCCCATCTTCTGTTATTTCCAATAGTATAACCTGTGCCTGACGTATCAATAGTTATAAGGAAATTATCATCCACCTTAAACTTAATACCAGCCGTAGCAGCCTGTGTAAATCCATCAGGTACGCTTGTCTCCTTAATAATGTAATCACCAGGTTCAAGCTTGCCTATACTGTAATTAACACCATCAGTCGTTGTCATTGTTCCAACTGCTGTCTCTGTTCCTGCATTCTGTTTATATACAGTAAATACTGCATTTTCAGTATGTGTTGCCGGTGTAGTTCCATCTGGCTGCAAATAATTCTTATGAAGTGTGAGCATATTCTCTTCCGGTCTGTTCACTAATGTTGCAACCATAGTCTCTACATTATCCTCTACAACCATTGAGGTACGGAAATCATCTGTGTTAGTATTATACGGTGATGTTCCATACTTAATTCGCTTTATCTCAAGACCTGTGCCGCTATCTTTAGTATCTATTTCAAATTCAATGTAATCTGAAGGCTTGTAGCCTGCTCTATGCATAACCTCTGAAACCCTATATGTACCAACATCAAGACCTGTTGCCTCCCAACGATACTTTGCAGGATTATAGGTAAATGTTATATTAGTATTGTCGTCCAGCCTGGTTAATTCAAAATCTATACCTGTAGGATTAGTCACCAATACCTCTTCAGTTCCCGCCTGATTAGCGAGTACCTTCTGTAGATAGAATCTGCATATTGCACCCTCTACCTCTCTGTTTTGTACAGAGGTTGTACCAGTATAAGAACCAACAGCATCATTATTAACATGAACCTTATATTCTGAGTCAACATAGAAGAATACTGTCTGTAATGCCTCGTATTTTGTGGTATCTCCAGTTTTAAGGCTCTCCTCAGCCATATAATAACCAGGCTCTATATTATTCCATATATACTTATCCGGCTCGCCTGTATTAGCAGCCATGCCAAGTGAATAGCTCTCATAATCTGTACCCATTGTAGTTGCAGCATAGCTTGATTTAAGAGACTTATCTCCTGTACCATTCCACTTAAGTAGTGTAAATGTCACCTTCTGCCTATTACCATTAGCATCTGTCTCAGGAATAGTGCTTGCATCTATAACATTGCCATCTGCATCATAATATGTCTTTTCTATAGTGAAGCTGTTATCCTTTATAACGTTGTCCACAGTTAATTTTCTGTGTACTATAGATGTCCCTGTTGCAGGTGCTATAGCTGTACCATTCTTATCTGTAATAGTTATCGTACCTATTGCAGATACGGTAATGGTAAGCGGAAGTCTTACATCCTCATCATACACATTAGATGTGCTCTCTTCTATCTTATATATACCAGCTGAAAGCTTAGACATCTTATATGTAAATCCATCTGCTGTAACCATATTCTCAGGTGTACCACTTACTGCCACATAATTTCCAGACTCATTAAGCTCATGTGTCTTTGTCACAGTAAATACTGCCTGCTCAGGTACTACTGTAAGAGGTGTCTGCTTAGCAGTGTCTGATGCCTTGAAGTATCTCTTATCTATTGTAATACTATTATCAAATGTTTCAGTATTCTTAATTTCCTTCTCCTCAGGCTCATACTCTGCTGTCTCACCCTCCCATGAAATCTTATGGTTTGTAACTGTAAAATGATAAACAACATTAAGCTTGTCATACCCGTCAGGTGCCGACTTCTCATAAACCGTATATGTTCCGTCCGGTATCTCCTTCAAAGTAATCTTATTATTTGAGTTCTCATAAGTGAAGCTTCCTTCTACAGTGCCCGTTGATAAAGGTGTGTATAATCCGGTATCGCAATCGGCTAATGAAAGATTTCCCTCATATACCTCAAGCACTGCGTTTGTAGCAGGCATTGTATCTGCCTCAGTCACACCATCAACCTTGTAATACTTCTTATTAATAACAAGCTTATTCTCTGGCAATGTCTGACTTGGCATATCTGAAAAGATAAGCTCTGTTCCTGCTGTTATTCTGTATACATCTGAAGGGAGCTTATTTAATGCATCAGCAGATATATCCTGTGTATCTACAACAATAACCTTATATACCTGGTCTGATACATCATAGCCATATGGTGCGGTCTTCTCTGTAATCACATAATATTTATTCTTGGCTATAGCTGTAGCTGTGCCTGTACTGCCTGCAGTTCTTGTATAGCTTTCATCCCACATCCTGCCTGTACTGTCGGTAGTAACAGTGTATGTATTTCCTGATGCCTTCCATACGTTTGCTGTATTGTTCCACTCATATTCAACAGCCTCGAAGGTTGCTCCAGCCAGATACTTGGTTGTATCTAATGCATCAACCTTGCTTGTCTCAAATAATCTCTTACCAATCATAGTCATTGATGATGATGAAACATGTCTCTGCTCATGATTCTCTACGGTTGATTTATTACTTACATAAGGCTTGGCAAGCTGAACTGTATTTATATAGCTCTGATTCCCCTGCTCTGCATCACTCAGCATAGTAACCTTGTACACAATACTTATAGGTGTCTCATCAGGTACGGTAAATGTAAGTACATTATCAATATAGCTTACATGGTACACATTACTTCCTGCACCAGCATTCTTAACTGCATCTGCAGTATTTACTCTTGTAAGGACAGCACCAGTCTTGCTGTTTGTTAATACCGTCTTTGATGCATCATTAATCCATATCTGGTTAGATGGCATTGTGTCCTCAACTGTGTAAAAGCCCTGTGTTGTGCTTGGATTTAATTTCAAGCCGTCAGGATTTACATTGATTTTATATGTAAGTACATTTACACCATCCAACATAGACTGCTCACATTCCTTAGTAAGGACCTTGGTATCAATGGTTTTAGAAGCTGATGCGTGATCAGTTGTCGGAGTAACTGAATTATTAATTGTAGCACTCGCATCTACTGAATTCTTATATGTAGTTGTGTTATTATATAGTAGCTTTTCTCCACTAACCTTAGTTGTATAGTAGATATAAAACTCCCTGTCTAAGGAATCCTTGTTAAGCCATGTGCTTGGGTCCCCCCATGTATTCATAGCCTCAAGTGATTTGTCCGGATCTGTAAAGTCGATGGTGAACTTGTACTTTACTGTATTTTCATTGCCTATATTCTCAATATCCATAGGATATCTGAATGTCATCCATGAACTATCCTGTATATATACATATGGCACATCGCCCTCACCACATTCTGTTCCATTATAGCCCCAATACTTCATATCTTCTATGGTATCTGTAAGGATAAGATCCTTTATGTTACATGTAGTCCCAGCCTTTACAGTAATCTTCCATGTTATTGTATGATTATCGTTATCAACATCTGTGGCTTCCTTTGATATAAAGCTGTCAGGTGACTGTACATCATCCTTTGGCTTTACGACACTTGCACTACCCTCCTCAGTTATATCATTATAAGATAATGTATATCTGTTCGTGTATGTGTTATTACCATCATTTGGTGTTCTATCCTTATACTTACCTATTGTGCTGTATGATATTGTAAGCGTTGTACCTGAAATCTTACCAAGACCGGTTGGGGTAAATTCTATTACTCTGTTAAGTCCTGAACCTGACACCGTATAATCTGTATCTTCCACCAATGTTTCATTATTGCTTGTTACTATAGTGAATATCTTTCCAGATGAATCCTCAACAAATCCCTTACCATTCTCACCATACCACTCATACATAAAATCCTTATATTTAAGACTTGTTGGTGTTCCTGTAGGAATTTTTATTGTTGTTGTCCAAGGGATTATAAGCTCTCCATTTGTGCTGCTAGCCGGGTCTTCATCAACAGTAGGAGTACCTGCAACCTTTGATGCAAGTGAGCTTCCTATCTTAGGAGACTCTGCCACTGCATTGTCAGTATTAGTTCCATCTGTCACTGATGCTGTGTTCGTATATGCCTTCATGCCATCATGGTCAGGCACAGTTGTTGTATATGTAATAACATACTGGCCAGTTGCTCCCGCAGGGAATGTGTAAGAAGTATTTGTGCCATTAATTACATTTCTTAAGCCTTCCTCTATATCAGGAGTAGCACCACTTATTGATATTGAACCATCTATTAAACCAAGACCTGATTCTAATGTATCACTAAATGTACATCCTTTTAAATCAAAAGTTGAATCGCCGCGGTTAATATAGATTGTCCATCTAATTACCTCGTCCTCACCATTTTTCTCAACAGTACCTACCTTACCAACAATATCCTTCTTAACACTAAAATTAGTGTCCTGCTTTGTTGTACTGTCATTATCTATATATATATCCTTATCACCAGCCTTAGCAGTAATACTGTTGTTAAGACCTGATGAGTTACCACCCTGTGAATTTGCATTGAAGTATGCGCCATCTGCTACCTTACAGGTATATGTAAATGTTGTCCTGCCCTTTGGCACTGATGCTATCGTAAATTTTACATTCTGTTTATCAGTATCATCAACAGTAATCCCAGCTGTCTGAATACTGTCATATGTAAGGTAAGTTCCCATGGTATCATTGATTACCAGATTATTTATTACATCATCACTCACATTATCTACATTTATTGTGTATGTTGCTGTCTTATTCTCTGAATCAAAAACTGCATTTGATTTTTCTACTTTTACGCCAGCCTTTATTATATCCTTGGCATCTGTAGTAATTGTAGGATTTACTACTGTGGAAGCAGAGGAAAATTTAAGAGTGTAAGTTCCTCCATTATTATCAAATGCATCTTCCTCCAGACCACACTGAAACTCAAACGTTCCTATTCTGCTTATATCAGACCTCTTTAAATATGAAAGCCCATCCTTAAAATTGATTGTAACAACACCATTAACTATTGTATATGTACCTACATTTACACCATCCATAATTACAGGGAGTGGTTCTGTAGTAGTTGTTTCTGCAATAAGACCAGCCGTAGCCTTATTTGTGTCATTATTGACTGTCTCTATCTTATTAATATCATATGTGTATATATAATGATTCTCTAACTGCCAATCCTCTGTATCCTGTGGCAGCTGGAAGTTCAAAGTTATCTTAAGTGAATCTGTCATCTTTATGCCAGTCGTCTTAGATATTGTTGCACCAGTTATAACCTCTGAAAATTGCTCTGGTGCAGGATCTGCACTGTCAGCCATAACCATATCTAAGCTATCACCTTGTGCAGTCAGTTCCTGCACATCCGTGTCTTGTGTAAGTGAATCATCACTCACCTCAGTACTGACTTCAGTACTGACCTCATCTGCCACATCGGTTGATTCACTTGTAACTGTTTCCTCATACTTTTCTCCCTCTGCACGCGAAAAAGAAACATCACCATAAAGTGTTGTAAATATCATTAACGCACACAGGGCAAATGCAATTAGTTTTTTACTTACTCTTCTCATAAAATACACTCCTCTATATACATTATTAATTATCCTAAATGCTACGATTACATATAATCATAGATAAACATAGATTAGCATAAACAGTTATATTTTACAAGCTTAAAGGATTAAAAAAAGAGTTATCCTGCCAGGTCATTATTAAACCTTGTCAAGATAACTCTTCTTTAAATAATCAAATCAATTATTACTCTGCATCCTTTGATTCTGCTATATCGTCATCCTCATCAAAGAAGCTGTCATCAAAATCATCATCGAAATCATCAAAATCATCAAGATAATCTGGTGTAAGATACTTATACACTGCTACACAGATACCAACAATTATAGTTAATACACCAACAATAAGTGCTATTGATAAAAATGCATTCTTAGCATCTGTTACACATTCATCTTCCTTAACAATTTTAACTTCATCATATTTTTTCATATCTGTTACCACCCTTTCACTATATTATACACGCTTTCATGTACACGATAAATGAATTACCACATTATACCTCTCACAATCAGCATCTGCAAAAAGTATACTATATTTTTTTCATCTTGACAAGAGATGCATACATTTTCTTCTCACCAACACGTTCAAAATCAACTGTTATCTCCTGGTCACTTCCAGCAGGCACAACAGAGGTCACTACACCTTTGCCAAACTTAAGATGTTTAACATTATCTCCCACTTTATATGAAGAGCTGTTTAACTCTCCCATAGGGAATGCCTTGCCAAAGCCTGGATTGGCAGACGGATTTGTATTATTTGCCTTAGCATACGGATTGTTCTTAGCATAATCGTTAGCAGCCATTCTAGGTCTGCCAAAGCCTATATTACTTATGCCACCTATGCCAGACCGCCTTGCACCATTGTCTTTTCTGTCAGCCTGATACATTCTTGGAGCTTTTTCTTCACAGGTGAGATAATGTGAAGGTATCTCTTTTATGAATCTCGAATTTTCGCAAAAATTTGTGTTGCCATGTATCATACGCTGTGCAGCCGCTGAGAGATAAAGCTTCTTCATAGCTCTTGTAATACCAACATAACAGAGTCTTCTCTCCTCCTCAACAGCATCCGGATCATCTGAGTCTATAGACATTCCGCTAGGGAATAGTCTTTCCTCCATTCCTCCAATAAATACATAAGGAAACTCAAGTCCCTTTGCACTGTGAAGAGTCATAAGTGTAACCTTATCAGAGATATTATCCTCCGTCTCCTCATCCACATCTGCAACTAAAGCTATATCTTCAAGCAGCTCTGTAAGATTAGGATTTTCTGCCTCTTCCTCGTATTTTACAATTTTATTCTTAAGCTCCTCCAAGTTCTCTAATCTCGCCTTAGCCTCATCTGTTCCCTCGGCATTGAGCTCATCTACATAGCCTGTCTCATTTAAGATTGCGTCATATACTTCACTGATAAATGCATTGTCGCCAAGCATATCTTTAAAATGCTCAATAAGTCCGGTAAAGCCTTTTATCTTATCAGCAGCCCTTGATAATCCCGGAACCTCATCTATATCAAGCAAAGCATCATAAAAATCAAATTCATTATCCAAGGCAAAATTCATTATCTTATCAACTGAGGTTGCACCTATTCCACGCTTAGGAACATTTATTATTCTTCTCACAGACTGGTCATCACTAGGATTAACAAGTATTCTAAGATAACTTATCATATCTCTTATTTCTTTTCTTCCATAGAAGTTCTGACCGCCATATACCTTGTAAGGGATATTCTCGTATATGAGCTTCTCCTCAAGCACTCTCGACTGTGCATTAGTTCTATAAAGGATTGCTATATCATTTAGTGAAACGCCATCTAAGTTAAGCTTTTTTATCTCAGATGCAATTCCATTTGCCTCCTCGTGCTCTGTACCATATCTTGTAAATGATACCTTATCTCCATCCTCCTGCTCAGTCCACAGTCTTTTATCCTTACGTCCCTCGTTATTAGCTATAACACCATTGGCGGCATTAAGGATATTGCCGGTAGAACGATAATTCTGCTCTAATTTAATAACCTTCGCATCAGGATATATCTCCTCAAAATTAAGGATATTAGTTATATCAGCACCACGGAATTTATATATACTCTGGTCATCATCACCAACTACGCACAGATTTCTGTATTTGGCAGCAAGCATCTTGACCAAAACAAACTGAGTATAATTAGTGTCCTGATACTCATCAACCATTATGTATCGGAAACGCTCCTGATATTCTGCTAAAACATCAGGATTAGTCTCAAATAAAAAGATTGTCTGGAATATCAAATCATCAAAATCAAGTGCATTATTACTCTTTAACCGTTTCTGATATTCTCTGTACACGCTTGCAATCTGCTGGTCACGGAAGCTCGTCGCATGCTCCTTCTCGTAATCATCAGGAGTCATGTACTGTTCCTTTGCCTTAGATATAGCAGCAAGCATTGCACGCTCAGGATATAGCTTGGCATCAAGATTTAGATATTTTAATACCTCCTTGATAACCACCTTCTGCTCATCTGTATCATATATTGTAAAGTCCCTTGTACCACCTATACATGTGATGTGTTTTCTTAAAATTCTCACACACATTGAGTGAAAGGTGCTTACCCATACACTCTCTGCTCCATATCCGACTATATTATCAACTCTCTCACGCATCTCTTTTGCAGCTTTATTAGTGAAAGTTATGGCAAGTATATTGTAGGGATTTACCGACATTTCATCTATAAGATACGCTATTCTGTGAGTTATGACACGGGTTTTCCCACTACCCGCTCCAGCCAAAATAAGAAGAGGCCCATCGACATGGCAACAGGCCTCTGATTGTCTATCATTTAATCCCTTCACGGATTAATTAAGTCCCATCTTTGCCTTTAAGGCTTCAAGCTCATCCTTAACGGCTGCATCAGGAGCTGCATCATACTTAGCTGCAAGGGAATCGACGCCGCTTTCCTGTGTTGATAAATTAAGCTCTGACATAGCATTTGCCTGATCTAACATACTGTTGGCCTTAGCCTCCATACGCTCAAATGCGCTTATGCTGTTAGCTGAATCAGAAAGTCCTGATGTCATCTTATTAATATGCTGCTGTGTCTTGGCAACCTTCATCTTAGCCTTGATTGCATCTCTTCTTGCATTAAGCTCGTTTATATCGTTGACAAGCTTATCATGCATCTGACGCATCTTCATGGCATTAGCTGCTGCGACATCATATGTCTGCTGCAAGCTTACCTGCTTGGTTGTAAGAAGATTCTTCTGCTCAAGGAACTTCATTGCATCAGCCTCATTGCCTGCAAGGAGTGCCTTCTCTGCATATGTCTGCATCTTGGCAATCTCATTATTGCACTCATCGAGCTCTCTCTTACATCTCTGCTCATCAGCCATAACTGCGGCTGTCTCCTGCTTAACCTCTGCAAGGTCCTTTGTAAGGTTACGCATTGTCTGGTCAATCATCTTCTCAGGATCCTCAGCCTTATCAAGCAAAGCATTGATATTAGCTGCCATGATATCCTTAAATCTTGCTATAATTCCCATAATTTATGTACCTCCTACATATTAAAATCTAATACTTATTATTGCTGCACAAATGATATTTATGCATCTAATGCTTCTTAAGTATAGCATTACGCAATACTGCAAATCAACCTGAAAATAGCTACGATAAATATACTTATTTAAACTTGGCAATAACCTCTTCGTTTGACTTCATGGCTGATTTTTCCATCTCCTCACGTTCAGCTAAAAGCTTGGCTTTAACGCTGTCATGCTTAGTTCCAATTATCTGAAGTGCAAGGTATGCGGCATTCTTACTGCCATTTATGGCAACTGTGGCAACAGGTATTCCTGATGGCATCTGAACGATAGACATAAGTGCATCCATACCATCAAGTACTGAGCCTGAAAGAGGCACTCCTATTACAGGTAAAACGGTCTGTGAGGCAACTACTCCAGGCAATGCTGCTGCCATACCTGCCGCAGTTATAATAACCTCTGTCCCGTTATTATTAGTTTCCTCTATAAACTCTGATAATCCGGCATGTGCACGATGTGCTGAAAGGCATCTTACATTAACCTCTACACCATAATCCTTAAGTATCTTAACTGCTGGCTCAACCTTAGGCAAATCGCTTGTTGAACCCATAATTACTGCAACCTTCATCTAGAAATCCTCCATTTTTATTTTATGATTTTATTGTATAAGTATACTATGCAACCTTAACGCTATAATACATTTTATATCTTTGCACGGCTTTTATCAACTCAATTTAGATAATTATCTCCTTGATAATATCCTCCGGCTCGCATCTTTCATCACTTATCGTATATGCATTAATAAGTCTCTCTTCTGCCTCCGATATTACATCTGAATTATCAGCGTGGATATATGCAAACACATCATCTACGCTCACATAATCACCTATATGCTTTCTTATATCTATGCCGACAGCTAAGTCTATCTCACTGTCCTTAGTTGTCCTTCCACCGCCAAGGATAAGGCTTACCATACCAACCTCGCTTGTCTTACAGGCTGTTATATAACCACTCCGCTTAAAATGAACCGGCACTATATATTTTGCTTTAGGGAGCTTGTCAGGATTATAGATATATTCCTCATCTCCGTTTTGTGCCTTTACAAATTCAGCAAGCTTATCAAGTGCACGTCCGCTTGTGATAGCCTCCTCACAAAGTTCTCTTGCATGCTCCGGTGTATCTGCCTTACCTGCTCCAAGCAGCATATATGCTGCAAGCGTTAAGGATACCTCAAGCAAACGCTTAATTCCTCTTGGTTTTTCTGCATTTATATCACTTATTCCAAGAACCTCTATAGCTTCCTTTACCTCTAATGAATTACCTACCTTACATCCAAGCGGCTCATTCATATCAGTTATTATTCCATAAGTTTTCTTGCCTGCCATATTACCTATGTCAACCATAGTTCTTGCAAGTGCCTCTGCATCCTGTCTGTTTTTCATAAATGCACCAGAGCCACACTTTACATCTAAGACAATTACGTCTGCTCCGGCAGCAAGCTTCTTACTCATAATGCTCGACGCAATAAGAGGCAATATATCCACAGTAGCAGTTACATCTCTTAATGCATATATTTTTTTGTCGGCAGGTGCAAGATTGCCTGTCTGACCAACTAAAGCAAGCTTATGCTTATTGACATTATCAATGAATTCCTCCTCAGGAATTGCCACCTGAAATCCCTTTATGCTCTCAAGCTTATCTATTGTACCTCCCGTGTGTCCCAGACCTCTTCCACTCATCTTGGCAATAGGTACACCTAAGGATGCAAGAACAGGTGCAACAATAAAGGTTGTCTTATCACCAACACCACCTGTACTGTGCTTGTCAACCTTTACTCCCTCTATACGGCTCAAATCCAGGCGGTCACCGCTGTCAGCCATAGCCATTGTCATCCAGACGGTTTCATCCTTAGTCATTCCTTTGTAGTATAAGCTCATAAGCCATGCTGACATCTGATAATCTGGTATACAGCCCTTGGTAAAACCATCCACAATATACTCTATTTCTTCCTTTGTGTGAGTTCCACCATCCCTCTTTTTAATTATCAAATCATACATTCTCATATAATAATATCTCCCAGAAAGCTTTCGCCTATTGTATCAGTGTTATTATATTTCTCACCTAACAGATATTCCTCAACAGTTTTTCCTATATCTGCAAATGTTTTCCTTACACCAAGGTTATAGCCTGACTTAATGCATTTTCCATACATAAGCAGAGGTATATATTCCCTTGTATGGTCAGTACCCTTATATGTCGGATCACATCCATGGTCTGCATTTATTATTATGATATCATCCTCCTGCATACCATCAACAAACGAGCCCAACCACTCGTCAAACTCCTCTAAGGCATTCTTATATCCAGGGACATCCCTTCTGTGACCATACTTCATGTCAAAATCAACAAGATTAGTGAATATAAGTCCTTTATCTATCTTGTCAAAATAATCCTTTGTTTTCTCCATCCCATCCTTGTTGCTTATGGTATGAACGGACTCATCGATACCCACATTATCGAATATATCACTTATCTTACCAACAGCACAAACGCGTACGCCTGAGCTCTGAAGGTGAGACAGCACATTGTCATCACCTGGCTTTAACGCATAATCTCTCCTATTAGCTGTTCTTTCAAAGCTGCCATCCGGCTTTCGTATAAATGGTCTTGCTATGACTCTTCCAACTGCATTTTCGCCTGTTAGAAGCTCTCTTGCTATATGACACATATTATACAGGTTATCTAACCCAACCTTTTCCTCTGATGCAGCAATCTGATATACAGAGTCAGCTGATGTATACACAATCGGATAGCCTGTTTTCATGTGTTCCTCACCATATTCGGCTATAATAGGAACACCTGACGCAACCTTATTTCCGTAAATGCTCCTGCACCCGGTTCTCTTGATGAACTCATCTATTATGTAATCGGGAAAGCCATCCGGATATGTCGGAAATGGTATCTTTGTGTATATACCAATCATCTCCCAATGTCCAGTTGTCGTGTCCTTACCGTTAGAGAGCTCAGAGCATTTTCCATAACAGCCTGTAACCTCTTTTTCTCTCATATTACCAAATGATACACCATCTATATTGCCAAGTCCAAGCCTTCGCATATTAGGAAGTTTTATGTCTGGATATCTCTCTATGATATGTCCTAATGTATCTGCCCCACTATCTCCAAATGCGGCAGAGTCAGAAGCCTCACCTGCGCCTACGCTGTCTAATACTATCCAAATAACACGTCTACCCATAATAGTTACCTCTTATTTATTCATCAACGCCTTCTTATGTACCACATACAATGGGAATGCAACAAATAACATTCCACCTATTATGTTGCCTATTGTTACCGGCAATAAATTATCTATAAAGAAGCTTCCTACAGTCATTGAGTCAAGCTGTGATGCTGTCATTCCTGCATCAATAGCTGCCTGATAGTAAGCATCACTTGTCTTGGCTAAAAGACCTGCCGGAATATAATACATATTTGCAACACAGTGCTCATATCCGCCTATAACGAATGCCCATATCGGGAAGAATATTGCGAATATCTTACCTGTTGCATCCTTTGCAGTACCGGCAAGCAAAACAGCTAAGCAAACAAGTATGTTACACATGATTCCTGAGCATAACGCCTTTCCAAATCCAAGATTTAACTTGTTATAGGCTGTCTTTATTGCTGAAGCTGCAAGTGCTCCGTTTCCGTAATCAAGCTGTCCTGAACGATTTACAAGACAAACTATAAGAAGTGCACCTAACATATTGAATACAAATACAAGTACAAGTACACGTATAATCTGCGAAATCTTAACTCTCTTATTCATCGCATCAAGTGACATAAGGCAGTCACCAGTAAATAGCTCTCCGCCTATCATAACGACAAATATAAGACCAACCGGGAATATAGCTCCGGCAAGCGTCTTTGCAAGACCAGTGTTTGATATACCATATACTGCTGCACTACTGCTTGATGCACCTATAGCTATGAATGCACCTGCAAGCATTCCTGATATGAGAAGCTCCAATATAGTTTTCTTAGTCTTATCCTCATATACAGCAAGGTTTGCAACCAAAACGTCAACTAACTTATTAATACCCATTATCCTTTACCTCTTTCGTGTTTTCATTTATTCTTTAAATGCATCATTTAATTGCTCTGTACCATCTAGTACAAATCTTCCATTCTCTATTATGGAAATCTCGCTTCCATCCTCTCTTATGGCATAGATACCACCAATCTCCTCATAAGGGATTGTTATATCGGTATGACAATTAAAATATGCCTTTGCCCTTTCTTCCTTCAGGTCTGACTTTCTTAAAATAGAACACTCATTGTCCTTTGCAACTATCTCCTTACCATCAGGATTATAGAGCACTGCATCCTCGCTGTAGCTATAGCATGTATCTCCCACTGCAAAATGTGGTCCCATCTTCTCAACTATCAGTATAGGAAGCTTATATAGTATGTCATATTTATGTGCCATTACATAGGCAACTGTATTAGTTCCTATCGCAAACTCACCTATAGGAAGTGTCTCATGGTTAAACATAAGATTTTCCTTGATAAATGCTTTGTTCTCATCTTCACTATCAAAGTTGCTGCAGGTGTACTCTGATATTTTTCCATCCTTAAAGGTTAAGCAAAGCTGCTCATATTTAAGCTCATTCAAGTATACCTGACTCACGTTTAACACACCATTTGTACCGGTAAGCACAGGCGATGTAAATACCTCTCCAACAGGTATATTCACATCAGCAAGGCAGTTTTCAAAATTAGTTTCCTTATCCTTATCAATGTCATGCAACACAACACAAATATCTGTCTTATTGCCATTCTGACCTACTATATGAACATATTTTGCCTCATTTAACGCGTCAATTATATGCTGCTGAATCTCCCTGTACATATCATTATCAAGAGTATTTACCCTTACAACCTCCGAGAAAATCTCCTCGAAGTTATCACCTATCTCTGGTATAGGATATGCAATAATGGTAAAGCTGTACTTGTCTCTCGGAAGATATCTGTTAGTCAGCTCACCAGATTTTGAGGTATATTCTACGGACATCTCCTGCTGTTTTTCTGTGAGCTTTGAGGTACTCTCCTTTATGACAGGTGAAAATGGATTCTCACCAAACACCTCTATAACCGCAGGTCCCGCATACTCAAAGGCTTCCTTCTTATGCTTCTCGTATGTGTCAGCAGTAACAGCAAGCTTTCTCTCTAAGAAAGCTTTGTCCATATACAAAGCCTCATCCATTCTGTGGTCATACTCATACTGCTTGTTTGCAGGAGTTCCTGTATATCCTGTTCTTATTGTAAGCTTTCTGTTTATTCTGCTGACCGGATATCTGAATATGACAGGCTTTAAGTTATATTCAGCAAACATCTCTATCGCGTATTTAATCATACGCTCCTGACCTATTGAATATCTTATATTTACTGCTCTCTTAGGTGCAAGGTCAACGCGCATCGTCTCAAAGCCTTTTACAAAGCCATCAACATAAGTTTTTGCCATAGCCTTAACATCCTCACAGTCAAGCTTATTCATAAATTCAGCCGTTTTTATCTCATTGTCACCGATATACTCTCCATATCTGTACAAATATCGCAGATCATTAAAGTTGCTGTTCATAATTATGTCAACCGCAAGATTGTTTTCCGGACATATCATCTCTTTTACGCGTCCGGCAACTAACACATCTGCATAATCATACATATAATAATATATGGCTTCTTTTATATATTTTGCCTTAGGAAGCTCTTCCTCAAACTTGTTGTATATTTCAAGGAAAAGCTCTATCACAGATACAAATTCCAAGAGCTTATTCTCATATACATATGCAATGCCACATCTAAGCTCAGTATATAAAAATGACATGAGCCTTCCATATTCATCTCCAAGCTTATCTACCGCATAATCAGGATTCGCATAGCTTAACGCATAATTATCACCTAAGATATCCTCATACAATCTGTGATTGATATTATAAAGCTCATCCTTAGTTAAATCACACACTGATGGCTTGCTTATAACACAGTACACATCATATACATTAAGTATAAACTCCGATATCTTAGTGAAATAATCTGTAAGATTATCTGTAAAATGCGGCATATCATAAGCTTTCCTGTCTGTAAGCTCATTTAATCTTCCAACAGCAAGCTCAAGTCTCTCGCACACATCCTCGTCATATATATAATTCTCTTCTGACATATTATTCATGTCCTCCATATTTTTCTCATCCTCCTATCTGCCCAGCTATCACTATTGCAAATGGGATAATCAGGGTGACAATGTTTAAAACCATCGAAAATCTCTTACCCTTTTCTCCACCCTCCTGTGCCTTTTTGCCAAGGGAAGCAAAGAATATACCAACAGCAGATAAAATTACCGCACATAAATACAGCAATGCGAAAATATCAGGAATATGTCCCTTTGTGGCTATCGAGGTTATAACCCCTGTCACCTCAATTATAAATGATATTCCGCCAAGTATATATGCTATAACCGTGTCCGATGCAATTGAGGAATCTGAAAAATAATATCTTTTTCTTTTTATTATTCTCATATCTTACCTTATCTACCCATATTACTTTACACAGCCTATAAGCTCATGGATATCTTCTATGTGATTTGCCTCCATGTACTTTTGTATTCCGTCTATAATTTCTATCGTTGCATATGGGTTATTGAAGTTAGCAGTACCTACTGCGACCGCTGTAGCTCCCGCCATAATAAATTCCAAGGCATCTTCAGCACACATACAGCCACCCATACCTATAATAGGAAGCTTAACCGCATTTGCGACCTGATATACCATACGGATTGCAATCGGCTTTATTGCCGGACCTGAAACTCCTGCTGTCTTGTTTGCAACCGCAAATGTCCGTCTGTTAATATCTATCTTCATACCTGTTAGTGTATTGATTAACGAAAGTGCATCTGCCCCTCCTGCCTCAGCGGCACGAGCCATCTCTGTGATATCTGTTACATTAGGAGAGAGTTTCATTATAACGGGCTGCTTTGCCTTCGCCTTTACAGCCTTTGTTATATCGTACAACGCATCCGGATTCTGTCCAAATGCTATGCCACCTTCCTTAACATTAGGGCACGATACATTTATCTCAAGCAAATCTACAGGCTCATCTGACAGTCTCTCAACTACATCGATATAGTCCTCCTTGCTCTTACCACATACATTTACTATTATCCTTGTATCCTTCTCCCTAAGAAATGGTATATCTCTCTTAAGGAATGTATCTATTCCCGGATTCTGCAAGCCTATAGCATTCATCATACCGCCATAGGTTTCTGCTATTCTAGGTGTAGGGTTACCCGGCCAAGGTACATTTGCAACTCCCTTGGTTGTAACTGCACCAAGCTTATTTAAATCTACAAATTCATCATATTCCATTCCTGAGCCAAAAGTTCCCGATGCAACTGTGATAGGATTTTTTAACTCTACTCCTGCTATATCTACGCTAAGCTTCATTAAAATTCCACCTCCTCAGCTAAGAACACTGGTCCATCCTTACATACACGTTTATTTTTAACCTGTGAATGTTCATCTATATCTGTTGACTTACATACGCAGGCAAGACATGCGCCTATTCCACAAGCCATCCTCTCCTCAAGAGAAAGCTGTGCCTCAATTCCATTGTCCATAGCATAAGTCTTTATTGCCTTAAGCATCGGCGTAGGTCCACAGGCATATATAACCTCTCCATCTATACCGTACTCTCTTATCGCATCTAAAACTGTACCCTTAACTCCTATGTTTCCGCTGTCACTCGACATATATACATCGCCATACTTCTTAAACTCGTCAGATAAAAATTCCTCATCCCTGTAGCCAAGAACAATTGACTTCTCGCAGTCAAGTTCCTTTGCAAGCTCAAGCATTGGTGGAATACCTATACCTCCACCTATAAGTATTGCTCTCTTGTTCTTTAATGTATAACCATTTCCAAGTGGTCCCATTACCTCTATCGTGTGGTCTGAGGTAAGAGTTGAAAATTCCTTTGTTCCCTTACCGACTGTCCTGTATACTATTCTTATTGTTCCAGCCTCTTTATCTGCCTCACATATGCTTATAGGTCTTGGGAGCAATCTGCTTCCATCGCCTGAATATAAATCCACAAATTGTCCCGGCACTGCCTGACAGGCAATCTCTTTAGCTGATATAACCATTGAATATATATCTGTCGCTATATTATCCTGTCTTATAATATTAGCCCTGATTTTAACCTTACTCATATTCTTCCTCCAAATATACAAAATGCATGTCACAGATTATTTTATTTTGCAGCTCTTGCTCCATTAATATCTGTAATCATATCTATAACTGCCTGACGGCTTGCATCTGCATAATTAGCCTCTCCGAATTTAGCATACTTGTCCTGCTTATATGCTGCAATTATTCCTCTTGATGAATTAACTATTGCACCAAGTCCATCATCATTAAAGTAATGAACAAGGTCTGAAGCCTTTCCACCCTGCGCTCCATATCCTGGAACTAAGATATATGTCTTAGGCATAAGCTTACGGAGAATCTTACCCATCTCAGGATAAGTTGCACCTACAACACAGCCAACATTACTATAGCTGTCGCCCATGCACTCATTACCCCACTCTACAACCTTTTCTGCAACAAGCTCATATAATGGTCTGCCATCCACAAGCTTATCCTGAAACTCTCCTGATGAAGGATTAGATGTCTTTACAAGTACAAATATACCCTTGTCATACTCCTTGCATACATCTACAAACGGCTTAACACCGTCTGTGCCAAGGTATGGATTAACTGTGACGAAATCCTCATCAAAGCCCGCATATGAATTGCTTCCAACCTTTACCCTGCCAAGATGTCCTACTGCATATGCTGTGGATGTTGAACCTATATCACCACGCTTGATATCTCCTATAACTACAAGTCCCTTTTCCTTTGCATATGCACATGTTCTGTGAAATGCTATAAGTCCCTCTATACCGAACTGCTCGTACATTGCTATCTGTGGCTTAACAGCAGGTATCAAATCATATGTAGCATCTATGATACCCTTGTTGTACTCCCATATAGCCTCTGCTGCACCTTTTAAGGTCTCACCATACTCATCATAAGCCTTCTTCTGTATATGCTCTGGCACATAGTTAAGCATTGGATCTAAACCTACTACAATTGGTGCATCTTTCTTGGTAATGTTTTCAATAAGCTTGTTAATCATTTATTTATTCTCCTTATACTTTTATCTCTCTATTATGCTTCCATTATAGCGAAGCTCACCATCTACTATGGTTGTCTTTACTCTTCCCTTTAATGTCTGTCCGTTATATGGTGTATTATGTCCCTTTGACATAAACCTGGCAACATCCACAGTCCACTCCTCATTTGGATCAAATATAACTATATCTGCCTTGGAATCAGGTGTAAGTCTGCCATACTCCTCATCTATGCCTATAATATGTGCCGGATTATAGCTCATTTTGATTGCCATATCCATGATATCCATTAAGCCTGTGCTTACAAGAGCTGTGTATGTAAGTGCAGCACTTGTCTCAAGTCCGACTATGCCAAACGGTGCTTTGTCAAAGTACGCCTTCTTCTCCTCGTCAGAATGTGGTGCATGGTCTGTTGATATCGCCTGCATCGTTCCATCAACAAGTCCGCCTATAAGAGCCTTAACATCCTTCTCCGTACGGAGTGGAGGATTCATCTTGTAATTGCTGTCCGCCTCTGTTATATCTGCATCAGTTAATGTGAAATGATGAGGACATACCTCTGCTGTAACATCTGCACCAAGTCTTTTCGCCATTCTCATAAGCTCTACAGTTCCTACAGTTGAGCAGTGGCAGATATGAAGCTTAGCGTTAGTCTCATTTGCAAGGAATATATCTCTCGCTGTGATAACATCCTCAACAGAATTAGGTATACCACACACCTGATATTTCTCGGATGCAACACCCTCGTTTAGCACACCCTTTCCGACAAGATTCTTGTCCTCACAATGAGCCATTATGACAGCACCAAGTCTTGCCGCCTCTTTCATTGCCTCCCTGTATACGTTAATGTCCATAACGCTCTTTCCATCCTCAGAGAACGCAACCGCACCGGCAGCAAGCATAGCCTCCATATCGACAAGCTCCTTGCCCTCCATACCCTTTGTTATGGCAGAGAGCTGTTTCACATGAACATAGCCCTCCTTATCGGCTTTATCTGCAATGTATTTTAAGGTTTCCACAGAATCAACCACAGGCTTTGTGTTAGGCATGGCACAAATTGTTGTTACTCCGCCCGCTGCTGCTGCCTTAGTACCTGTAACTATATCCTCCTTGTAAGTAAGTCCCGGATCTCTTAAATGTACATGTAAATCTATAAATCCTGGCATTACATACATACCATCAGCATTTATGCAAAGCTCACCTTCGCCTTCCCATTTTTCGCCCTTGCTGTGAACGTAAACCTCTTTAATGGTGTCACCTGATATAAGTATGTCTGCCTTCTCATGCAGACCACTTGCAGGATCTACAACATGTCCGTCTTTTATTACCATAATGCCTCCTTATTGTTGTTTGATATTATATATATTTGTATAGTTATCAGATATCTCTTATGCTCTCCTTAAATAGCATATATGACAGTAAGCCAGCCTCTTTTTTATCTCTCTCTGTATTCTTAACCCTGACTGACACCTTTACTGTATCAGACTCACACGACAAGCTTATAAGCTCAAGACCTGTGTCAGCAATTAATGAGATAATGTCATTCACCTTAAGAGCCCTCATTCCGCTCTTATCTCCCTGTAATGTAAGACTAAGTATTCCTCCATTAAGAAGCGAATTCTCATTATAAACTGAATTTGCATTAAGCCATGTCATATACCCACCATCAATGTGTTTTGCATTTATAAATTCACTATACTGAAGTCTTCTGCTTAGCTGTATTATTTTCTTGATGTATATGAGGTATCCACTTTCGTCATTAGAAAAACGATCCTCTATATCTCTCTCCCTCGCAGGCTTAAACACCTCATCTCCATTGCTAATCTTGACCTCTGCAACCTGTTTTGAACACTCAAGCCTGTCGTTGTATAAGTTTCTCATTTCGTCATCAATTTTGTCTATTTTTATTCTGATATCGTTCAGCTTCATCAATGTATAACTCCTGTAAAAAATATGAACATAATTATTTTTTAGTATATCATAACCACGTTTAAATTTGAACCTGACATTTGCAATATTTTCTATTTATATTTTTTTTGCTATTAGAAATACTAATATAAATTATTCAAATAAAGGATGAATGAAAAATGGAAAGCACAAACTTATATATAGCACTAGAACAAAGCACGCTTGTATCTGCAAAAAAAGTTCATATAGAAGATATCGCTACAATATTTTGTCTTGATGCAGACATTTCATATGATGTGAAGAAAACTGTTTTATTCACATTTGCGGACAACGAACAGGAGCAATCCGTGATAACAATCTTAAAGCTTATCGAAGTGATAAGCACAAAGCATAAAAACGTAACCGTTATCAGCATTGGATGTCCGGAAACTATTATTTATTACCGCAACCTGAATCAGGCTCATAAGCTAAACGGAAAGCTAAAAGCTTTTTTTCTAATGCTTCTGGCTTTTTTTGGAACAGCCTACTCTATCATGTCATATAACGGGGATGTTGGTGCAATAGATTTGCTATCCGATTTATATACCATGTTCACCGGGAATACAGAAGCCTTATCCCATCCTGGCTTTTCGCTTGGAATTGTCGTGTATTCCATAGGTCTTGCAGCGGGTATGATAATCTTCTTCAACCATGGCTTAAACAGAAAGAAAACTGATGATCCTACTCCCCTCCAGGTTCAGATGCGTCTATATGAAAATGATGTAAATCAGACAATTATCGTGAACAGCGAAAGGAACAAAGAGACCATTGACGTTAATTAGAAATGGCTTGTTTGTCTGTTTCTGCGGATTTGCAGGGGGAGCAATATCCGCGGGATATGTGGCATTTATAACGTTGCTCGGTGTATTCGAGAAGCTGGCAGAAAAATATAAGGCATACAAGCACGCCAGATTGATAGAAACCCTTATCATATCAGGTGTTTCACTTGGAAATATCATTTATCTTTTTCAGTACAACATTAATATTGGTATTGCCGGTTTTTGCTTTTTCAATCTCTTTGGAGGAATATTTACAGGCTGTCTCGCCGGAGCACTTGCAGAAACCTTGAAGGTATTTCCAATTCTGTCAAGGCGATTTAAAGTTCGTGAATATCTTCCCTATGTGCTTATAGCTGCGGCAATAGGAAAGGCATTAGGAGCAACATGGCAGCTACTTTATTTTCCATAATATTATAATTGAAAGGATGATTTTATATGAAGATTAAACAAAATGATGATGCCTACAATAAATATGTAGATGCCATCACCCCTAAGCACAACAGCTTTATAAATTGTGCAAATGCGTTCTGGGTTGGTGGTCTTATATGTATAATAGGTCAGGCTATCTACGACTTATCCATGAATTATTTCGACTGTAATAAGGAGGATGCAGCAAGCTGGACATCAACTATTCTTGTGCTGTTGAGTGTTATTCTCACAGGCTTTAATGTCTACAAGAAAATTGCCAAGCTCGGCGGTGCCGGTGCTTTAGTTCCAATTACAGGCTTCGCCAATTCAGTTGCCGCCCCAACCATAGAATACCAGAAGGAAGGTGAGGTGTTCGGCAAGGGTGTAAAGGTGTTCACTATAGCCGGACCTGTAATTTTATTTGGTGTATTTACAAGCTGGGTACTCGGCGTAATTTATTGGATATTAAAAATAGCAGGCATAGTGTAAGGAGGTAATTTATATGAAACAACAAGCTGTAGGAAAACAAACTGTAAAATTCGACAATCCTCCAATCATATTAAGCCACGCGTCTGTAGTAGGTGAAATGGAAGGGCAGGGACCACTCGCCTCTTATTTTGACCAGATTGAGCCTGATCCGACATTTGGAAAAGATTCGTGGGAGGAAGGAGAATCAGAGATGGTCAGACGTGCCTGCCAGACTGCAATATCAAAGTCAGGTATAACCAAATCTGATATAAGATACATTTTTGGCGGTGACCTGTTAGGTCAGTTAATAGGTACAACATTCGGATTAAAAGATTTTGATATACCGGTATTTGGATTATATGGTGCATGCTCAACATGCGGGGAGTCTCTGTCACTTGCTGCCATGACTGTTGCGGCAGGCTATGCTGCAAATGCACTCGCTGTTACAAGCAGTCACTACGGAAGTGCAGAAAAACAGTTCCGTTTTCCACTTGAATATGGAAATCAAAGGCCTCTCAGTGCAACATGGACTGTCACCGGAAGTGGTGCATTTATTGTGTCTTCCACAAATACAGAGCAGCCCATGAATCAATATCCGCATATAACTTCTGTAACAACAGGTAAAATTGTAGATTACGGCGTAAGGGATAACATGAATATGGGAGCATGTATGGCTCCTGCCGCAGCAGATGTAATATATCAGTGTCTGACAGACCTGCAAATGAAACCTACCCAGTTTGATAAAATTATTACAGGTGACCTTGGAAAGATAGGAAGCGAAATTCTAATCAAGCTGCTCCTCGATAATGGCTATGATATAATCTCACAGCATATGGACTGCGGTGTTGAAATATATGATAACGACAAACAGGATACTCACAGTGGTGGAAGCGGCTGTGGATGTTCTGCCGTCACACTCTCAGGCTATATACTTCATCAGATGAAGGAGCACATATGGCAGAGAGTTCTCTTCGTCCCTACCGGTGCTCTTCTCTCAACTGTAAGCTTTAACGAGGGACAGACAATTCCCGGGACAGCACACGCTCTCGTCATAGAGCAGAAAAAAGAGTAAAGGAGTATTTATTTATGGATTATATTAAAGCATTTATTATAGGTGGAATAATCTGTGTACTTGCACAGATTTTGATGGACACAACTAAGCTTATGCCCGGAAGAGTCATGGTTATACTTGTATGTACGGGTGCTATACTTGGTGCAGCAGGCATATATGAACCATTTCTTGAGTTTGCGGGTGCGGGTGCATCAGTTCCTCTTACAGGCTTTGGTTACAACCTATGGAAGGGAATACGTGAAGCGGTTGACTCAGACGGATTTATAGGTCTGTTCAGAGGCGGCTTTAAGATGGCTGCTGTAGGTACCTCCGCTGCATTGATATTCTCATATCTTGCATCATTAATTTTTAAGCCGAAAATGACTAAATCATAAGCAAACAAGTAGCTACTTTTTATATAGATTAAAGGGCTGTCGCAACTAAACCTATGTTTTAGGAATTAGAGTGACAGCCCCATTTTTATTATATTATTTTATTGTGCTCCTGTTGTAGGATCTGGCGGTGGTGCTACCGTTGTTCCCGGATCAGGTGTAGGTGTCGGTGTCGGAGTTGGCGTACCTCCTCCTGTAGCTGCAAAGTTTGCAGAGATTGTTGCATCTCCCTGAACATCCGTGAATGTGTAGCTTGTAACTGGTCCTACGCTTGTTCCATTAACGATAACGTCGCTTATGCTGTATCCACTCGAAGGTGTTATATAGAAGGTTACTGAGCCACCAGTCTCAACTGTCTGTGTAGGTGTTATAGAACCACCGGCACCGGCACTTGATGTGATGGTAAATCCTGTAGTCTCAGGGTGGAGAGGACATATCTCCTCTGTATATACTATTCCATCCTCAGCGTCAGCGAGCTTCTTCTCTCCTGTCTCCTCATCAACCTCAACAACAAATGTCTGTCTGTTAGGGCAGTTGCTTGTTGCACGAAGCTTAGAATCCATACATATCTCTATTGTCTCATGTCCTGTACATGTTCCAGGACTGAAATCACTTGCACAGTAATCAGTAAATGTAGGGCATCCGTCTATCGGAAGCTTACCTGTTATCTGGCACAGAGAAATTGTTGTTATTCCTGCCGGTCTCTCAAAGTCAGCCGCAGGATCCTGATTTTCCATAACGGCAATCTGATCCATGATATCTCTCCACATATACTTATGTGTTGTTCCATCACTCATTGACATATTAGAGTCGTAACCCATCCAGATAGAAGCTGTGTAATATGGTGTCATACCACAGAACCATAAATCGTAATGCTGCGATGTTGTACCTGTTTTACCAGCACAGGTGATTCCAGACCTCATCTTAGCAGGTGTACCAGTACCACTGTTTACAACAGACTTCATTGCTTCAATGAGCTGGAATGCTGTTGTATCCTTTATTACTCTGTGAGTTGTAGGTGTTGTATTGTCAATTACCACATTGCCATCATGGTCTACAACCTGCGAATAATATACCGGCTTAGTATAAACACCACCATTAGCTATACAAGCGTATGCAGCAGTCATCTCATATGTCGTAACACCCTTGGTAAGTCCACCAAGTGCTGCTGACTGAGTTTTATCTGTCATTACTGTTCCATCTGATGATACCTCATTGTCAACCAGATATTCAAAACCAAGGTCTATAAGGTAATCGTATGCAACCTCTGGTGTAACCTTCGTTATTGCCTTAACCGCCAAGATATTCATGGAGTTCTGTATACCTTCCCTGACTGAACAATATCCCTTGTATGAACCATTCCAGTTCTGCAAAGGTGCTCCATTTGCATAGGTTGTAGGCTCATCCTTAAATGAGGATGCAAGACATCCAAGTCCTGTATCTATAAGCGGCAGGTATGCTGCTACTATCTTGAAGGTAGAACCCGGCTGTCTAGGTGAGCCTGTCGCTCTATCTAACGCCAGGTCTGAGGTCTTTTTACCACGTCCACCAACGATAGCCTTAACATATCCTGTCTTTTGATCCATAATTGTAAACGAGAACTGCGGCTGTGGTGCTACCTGGAAATTCTCATCAATAAAAGTATATCCCGTCTCGTCAAGCTTTGCCTCCTTGAATTGGTCAGCTGCTGCCCTTGCGGCATCCTCATTAGCATATATCTGATTATACTTTGAATTACCGGTTATAGACTGGAAATAATATATCAAATCATATATTCCGTAGTTGTGCTGCTCCTTGTTCTCATCTGCAAGTGTAAGCTCATACGACAAACCAACCTTATCTGTAGAACTTAAGTAGCTTGTATCATTAATTACCGTATCACATATATCCTGAATTGCTTCATCCTGTACAGAGTAGATGGTATATCCACCTGTGAATATCATAGTCTCGGCTTCATCCTTTGTGCAGCCATAAAGCTCCATAAAATCTGATGTTAAACGATTAAATATCTCATCTTCATAATATGTTGTTGCTGTAACGTTCGCATTCTGTATCTCATTCTGAGTCTTGATTCTTGCATAAACATCATCAGCAAGAGCTTCATCATACTGAGCCTGTGTAATATACTCAAGCTCAAGCATCTTGTTAAGCACAAGCTTTCGTCTTGCTGCACTCTCCTCAGGATATGCAACAGGATCAAACTGTACCGGATTCTGTGTGATTCCTGCTATTGCAGCAATCTCTGATATGGTAAGCTCATCCAAACTCTTGTTAAAATACTTATCCGACGCTGCCATAATTCCATACGCACCACGTCCAAGGTATATTGTGTTAAGGTAGTATTCAACTATCTCTTCCTTAGAATACTTCTTCTCTAACTCGAGGGCAAGATATTGTTCCTGAACCTTACGCTCAAGTCTGTCCATAAATGTAATCTCATCAAGACCTACATTGAACACCTGATTTTTTATAAGCTGCTGTGTAAGTGTACTTGCACCCTCATCAAAATTACCGGTTGCAATACCCTTTACTCCCGCACGAAGAATACCCTTTACATCAATACCATTATGAGACCAGAATCTCTCATCCTCTATCGCAACAAATGCGTTAACGACATCTGCAGGTATCTCATCATAATATACATACTCTCGGTTAGAGCCACTTGTCGAAAATTCTCTCGTAACAGTTCCGTTCTGGTCACAGATTACTGATTTATAGCCCTTTGGCATAATATTAATCTTGTTTACATCAGGAGCGTTATCAAGTATACCCTTCATCATACCAAACGCCGCACCAGCACCCGCTATTATCACAATAACTATTGTGACAAGCAGGACTTTGAATATATTGACAAGTACCTTCCTCGTGTTTCTTTGCGATTTGGAAACAAGTTTCTTTTGCTTATTAATTGTTTCCTGTTTTGCATAGCCCATGAAGCTGCCTCCTTCAATTCTCGTAATTGCTATATAATTCCTAGTAATATATCAAACTATAAACCACAAAATTAATCATAATTATACCAAATGCATTTAGTAAATACAAGTATTATCCTATTTTTAATTCTTGACCTCAAGCATTTGATATATACAGTTTCTGTCATGTAATTTCGGCACTTTTCTTACCCGGACGCTTTTTATCTACATATGATGGTTCCATTACGGGACCGTTTCCACTTATTGCTCCGAGCAGCGGCACTAAATTCGTGCCATGCACTCATTAAGTGCCGGCTGTCGCAAACGTCCCTGCATGGAATCCATCATCTGTAGATAAAAAGCGTCCGGGTAAGAAAAGTGCCAACAATTACTTGACAGAAACTATACCAAAGTCTTTATATCATTTTCAAACATTTTATGATATAATTTATGTATTTAAAGTAACCAAGGAGGAAACATTTATGCGTGGATTTGTAGGCACAAGCAACGCCTCTGATATAGAAAGTGCAATATCAGAAGCAACTTCCGGTCTTAGAAATGCGGACTTACTTATACTGCTTGCCCCTTATGAAAAGGCCAGTCAGGCTGCTGTCCTGCTATCTGAGAGATATCCATCTGTACCTATGATAGGTACTTGTGGTGCATCTATAGCAAAGTCATCCATCTCTGATGACCAGCTTGTCGTTATTGGATTCGCAGGAGTAACCGTTTCATGCGGTTTAATTGATGATGTAAGAACATCACCTATAACATCAATAAAGAGCTTTGAGGACAACTTAAAAAGTATAAGTCCTGATTCATCAAATACTATATGTATGGAATTTGTGACAGGTTCAGAGGAGAAGGTTATGACAACCATTAATTCTGTTTTGTCACGTTATGATATTTCATTACTGGGAGGTTCATCAGATAATGTTCCCCTCGGTGAAAAACACATTGTTATATACAATGGCAAAACTTATAACAGAAGCTGTGTTTATGCATTTATAAGAAATAATGCAGGTAAGATTAAGCTGTTTAGCGAGAATATATACGAGCCGTTTAGTTCAAAGCCACACATGGCAACCTTAGTTGACACCAATACCAAGACATTATTCCAGTTAGATGATATTCCGGCACATGAGGTGTATTCCGAGGAAACCGGCTGTGATAAGGATTCCATAATTGACAATATGGCTAAGAATCCTCTTGGTCGTGCCATAGGTGATGATATATACATAACTGCCACCAAATCCCTTGATATGAATGGTGTTATGTTTAATTATAAAGCCCTGTATGAAAATGACCGTGTTTATATAATGAAGCCTGGTGATTACAGAGATATACACGCCAATACCATGCAGGCTATTCAGAATGAAACAAATCGTGTATCATTTATATTTGGGCTTGAGGATGCAAACCGTCTTAAGCTTTTCGCAGACGATGAATACCTGAGCGAATATACCGATTCACTGTCTGCTCTTGGCAGCTTTGCTGCTTTGATTACCAAAAGCCAGCAGTGCAACAGACAAAATTGCAATCAGACACTTGTATGTGCTGTTTTCGAGTAATTATTAGGAGGTTATTATGTTTAAGAAAAAGGAAGTTTCACATGCTGTACCTCTTGAGACAGAAAGTGGTGCTGCTCTTCATGAAAGCTTATACCCTATAAGTTATATGTCCAAGTGCCTTAAGGACACAAGAAAGTCTCTTATGCAGGAGGATTTAAACGCAAGTAATCAGATTAACGAAATTCAGGATTCATTTGATACAATATTAGAACAGTCTGACAGAATTATAGATAGTATGGACACAATCAAGGATAAATTCAATAATATCGTCAGTGTCTCCTCACAGATTGAGGGAAGTGTAAATGAAGTATTAGATGCAACCTCGCAGGCAAGCGACAATGTAGACAGCTTACAGGAGAGCTCTGCTAACGTTATACAGGATTTCGAGCGTGTAATACAGGTTCTTGGCAATTTCCAGAAGAGCTTTGATGAAATTCAGGAGACAATGTCAGGAATCATAGGTATTGCCAATCAGACCAATATGCTGTCATTAAATGCATCAATAGAAGCTGCAAGAGCCGGTGAGCATGGTCTTGGTTTTGCTGTAGTTGCAACCGAGGTAAGCACTCTCTCTTCAGAGATTAAGAAGCTTGTCGATACAGTAAATGCTAATATGGCACTGTTAAAGCAGGATGCAGCAGACCTTAATGCTTCAATGGAGACAGCCAACAAGATGCTTTACCATGAGCAGGAGCAGGTTTCACAGACTAATGTTTTATTCAACAACATTAAGCATTCTGTAAATGGTGTACGAGAGGTTCAGGAAGCTATAGCAGGCTATGTAGACGACTGCAATCAGGCTGCCGACCTTATACAGGAGGATGTTGAAAGTGCAAAGGATAACTATGTCGAGGTATCAGATAGCATCAACAAATTATCCTCTGATATTACCAAAAAGAATCTTCTATATGAAGATATGGCTAACATCCTTGATCAGGTAGAGCCTATAGTTGACGACATAAAGACTAACAACAGATAATTGACATACATAAGCATACTAATAAGCTGATTACATTCGCTGTAATATAATATTTGCAGTGTTTGAAATCAGCTTTTTTAATTCTTTCATATTAAATGCACGAAGCAAAGGTACCGAGGTTATCTCCTCATGTATTATAACTGAACGTGTCTCATTTAAAAATACAAGCATATCGCGTAGCCGGTTCTTACACTTTTCATTCTGCACCTCTGCTATTCCACCATAATCAATAAGGTCTGTGTCAATATCAATCTCCGGTATGTCGTATACATCAATCAAATAACTGTTCATTCTGTCATAATCACCATAGTAATACTTGTCAGAGAAGAATGTGTCACGAGCTACCTGCTCGTCAGTGTCTAGATTATGCACCCATTTTACCTTGTCATAGTCGTCGCATATTATTCCATTATCATCATAAAATGTGTAATGCTCCTTCCAATAATATGTAACAAAGTTATAGTCCATCAATAAATGTGAATAATATCCAAGTACATATGGTTCATCCATTCGATTGCCATATTGGGTTAAAAACATATCAAGAGATGGCTTTCTCACAAAATGAGACAGCATATCATCCGTCCAAAAATGACTTCTCTGTTTGTATCCCGTTTTTTCTGTGTCAGGAACAATACTTCCAATTCTGTACATATAACCAAATTTATCTGATGTATGGTTAAGCCCTTTAAGCACCTCTTCCGCCATAGCAAGATGAATTATATAACCCGGCATAATCGCACCCCCGACAGCATATCATCATCCAAAAATACATTACCAAGTCTGCTTTTTCTTACTTCGGTGACAGCATATTCAGAATCATACGGCTCAACCTTATGTATTGGTTTAGGCAATTCGCTCGCCACAACCTTATTCATGTCATTATAGAAAAGCTTCTCCATAATCTCGTTAATTAATGCCTTGTTATTATTGACTGCCTTATCTTCTATATATGTTTCCTCGTCAACCTTATCTATACATCTTACATATATATCCGATTCAGTTCCAAGTCCTCTTCTGACAAAAATGCGTCTGAATTCCTCTAATGAATTTATTCTCTTAGAAATTGTATCAGTTACATCTCCAGACAAGGTCTCACCAACCGCAACTGCATATACATATACACCAGTTGTAGCTTTCAGATGTCTTAGAAATGAATATACAGCAAGTGAACTTCCCCACATATGTGTAGGGAATACTATGCCAATTGTGTCAGCATCAATGGTACCACCATCATACTCAATATACTTCATAAGCTTAGCATGCTTCAAGCTTTTACATATGTATCTTGCTATCTCTCGACCTGCATCCATCTTACGAAGTCTCCCCATCCAGGGTGAATTTTCCATATCTGACACATAATACACATAATGTTTATCTATTGAACTCCCCATATTACCTCCTAACCAAAGACTCGTAAAATGTTCTAAACGAATATCTAAGGTACTCCTCTTTGTTCATCCTGAGCTTGCCTTCTATCTCGCTCTTTTTTCTCTCCGCAACCTGTATAATCCCACCTATTGCTGACCAGACATACATAACTGTAGGTTTAATATCTATATCATCCCGGATATCCTTATTGTTAATCCCTTTAAGCAGCAGTTGTTCTATCAGACAATTAAGCTCCTGTCCAACAGACTGTGTTTCAATCCTCTTTCTGCTGTTCGTCATGTTAATCTCGCCCATAAGACTTGCATAATACTTAGGATATTTCTCCTGAAATGCGACAAGCAAATCACACAATCTATAATAAGCAGTCTCAAAATCCCTGCTTTCAGCTATGCATATCTCCATCTCACTTATAAGGATATCCATATAATCTCTTACTATAGAATTGTAGATATCCTCCTTACTCCGGAAGTAAACATATATGGTTGACTTACTATAGTCTGCCAGAGAAGCTATATCATCCATTGTTGTCCTGTCAACACCTTTTGTATCAAACAACTCTTTGGCAGCGGCAACTATGTTATCTCTGTTAAATTGTTCTAATGCCTCTCTCTTCCTAGCACCCATATCAACCCCCATGCACTCTGATATTTGGATTATTTCTGTGAATTTATTGCACTTATCTTTCAGTAATCGTACTTATAGTATAATAATTATAATTATATTATTGTTTTCATACTTCATTTATGTTTATTGTACTATCAGTTCGATTTACTGTCAATACAATTTCTCATTTGTGCCAGAAGTTTTTTCTCAAGTCTGCTTACCTGTACCTGGCTTATTCCAAGAACTGTGGCAACCTCTGTCTGTGTTTTATCCTGAAAATACCGAAGTTCAATAAGCTTCTTCTGTTTTTCATCAAGTCCACTCATCGCCTGCTCTACAAGCATTCTGTTCATAAGACCATCAGCTGTCCTCTCCGATTCTATCTCATCAGCCAGCTTGTCCACGAGATAGCTCTCACTTCCATCATGACCATGCACAACCTGATATATTGACTCTATCTCTCTGTTTGCCTCGGTTGCCATAACAATATCCTCTATTTCCATTCCACTATCTGCTGCGAGCTCCTCTAAGGTAGCTTCCCTTCCAAGCCTTATTGCAAGCTTCTCTCTCGACTGACTTATCTTGTATCCATTTTGTTTTAGTATTCTAGACACCTTTATCATTCCATTATCACGCAAAAATCTTTTTATCTCTCCCGATATAAGCGGTACTGCATAGGTAGAAAACTGAACCTCATATGAAAGCTCAAACCTTTCTATTGCCTTTAAAAGTCCTATACATCCTATCTGATATATCTCTTCCAAATCGTATCCTCGTCCCATAAATCTTCTGGCTATACTCCAGACTAATCCTGTATTTTCTGAAACTATCTTTTCCTTTGCAGCTTTGTCCCCTTTTCTTGCAAGCTCAAATAGTTCCACATTATTCATTTATTCAAATGGATGCCTTCCGGCTCCAATCTCCTTCCACATTTTTACGACTGTTCCCTCACCATATGTAGATAAAACCTCCAGTTTATCCATAAATGCCTCCATAAATGAAAAGCCCATACCAGACCTCTCCTCACCAGGCTTTGTTGTATACATAGGCTCCATAGCCTTTTCAACATCCTCTATTCCCTTGCCATAATCCGTAATCTCAATGTATACCTTCCTGTTAGTCACACTCGCCTTTATGCGGACCATACCATCCATATTTTCATATCCGTGTATTATAGAATTAGTTACTGCCTCAGATACGGCTGTCTTTACATCCGATACCTCCTCAAGCGTAGGATTTGTCCCTGTTATAAATGCAGCTACAACCATTCTCGCAAAGCTCTCATTCTGTGCCACACTGCTAAATTCAACTACCATTTCGTTCGTATTACTCATAATATCCTCCCTCTACCAACTCCCTCATAATGTCATCCTTTGTATCACATTTGTTCACTATCCTGTATATTCCGGACATATAAAGGAGCTTATCTATAGAATCTGATACGTTAATCACATAAACCTTTCCTCCCTTATCATGAACACGCCTGAATCTCCCTGTTATAAGCCCAATTCCAGAACTATCCATAAAATTAGTTTTTTCAAAATCAAAAATAAGATATTTCACATTATCATCAGTAAATACAGCCTCGCTCTTTTTCTTAATGTTTTCTGCCGCATAATGATCTAGCTCACAAGGCAGGTAATAAATCATTATTCCATTTTCAACTTCATAATATTTCATCCATCATCACCCTCTAATTACTTATTTTCAGTCTTAAACCCACAAATTTCGTCAAAAAAAGAAAGCGAAATAATTTTCGCTTTCTTTTGTGTTTTTATTTATTAACTTTTGTGCATTGTTGCTGCAATTGTTTATATATACATATTGAAATCTACTCGTTAGAAATCATGTTCTGTAAATCTTCATCTGACATACCACTCTTGATATCAGAATAATCAGGCATAGGGTTGTCAGTTCCGACCTCCATATTGAGAAGATTATCAATCTGTGCATTCAGTGAATCAATCTCACTCTTAAGCTCTGTTATAGATGCATTCTTAACAGCAAGCTCCTCACTGTATTCCTTGGTCAGCTGTTCATTCTCCTTCTTAAGCTTCTTCTTCTGAGACGGAACTATAACGAAAAACAACAGTAAAATTCCAAGCACGAGACCAACTATAACATATAGTCCTGAATATCTTGCGAACCTAACCTCACCAAAAGCTCCCATCTTTACTGTATTCTCTTTATAGTGGTCTGTAATAGCTTTTATAAGCTGACTTCCAATTGAGCCACCATTATTCTTTGCCTGCTCCTCTGATACCGCAATCTCCTCTGTATAATCATCCTCAAACAATCCATCATCCTCAACAGACTCGTTTCTCATCTGGATAATGTTCTCATCCGTGCTTCCCATCTCATGCAGATAATGTATCGCCACAGGATTAGCTTTATCAATCTTAAGTACCCTTCTTAAGGTTGTTCTTGCCTTCTCATAGTTATCTCTCTGAATATATATGAGTGAAAGCAGCAGATATCCCTTAACAAAATGCGGATTGGCACTTAACGTACTCTTAAGCTGTATTATAGCCAAATCATAATCGTCACTCTTGGCATAGCCGAGTGCCATATTATATTTCTTTGCTATCTGGTCAACATTGTCAAGCTGTGTTGGATCTTGTCTTAACTCCTTTAAGTAATGAGAGGCAAGATTGTTGGTTGTCTGGTAATTCACACTGAGCACCCAATGGCTGAGTGCCATAACTATCTCACCCATCTCATAGTAGATAAGTCCTATAAGGTTTCTCGCCATAACATTTTTCTTATTATATCTGAGTGACATATTAAGTGATTCTATAGCTCCTGACAAATCCCTTGCAGATGCCTTGTCGTAACCCACATTATAGTAATAGTCTGAGGTATTATAAGCCTTTCTCAAAACCTGCATAGGCATATGACATCCTGAGCAATATCCGTTTTTTCTTATCTGTGCTCCACAATTAGGGCATAGAACAGGTCTTTTTGTTGCCATACTTATCTCCTCATACGTCCTGCATACTGGTTCGCCTGTGATGCATTTACCTGTTTAATCTCCTCTGTTACCTGAGTAATTATATCACTTATATCACGCAAATCATTATTGTATATTGCCTCCTCTGCCTGATTAACCTCCGGCATAGGTTGATATCTTTTTAGTTCCTCTTCAAAATTAATCATTATTACAAAACCTCCGCTGCAATCTTCTTAATGCTTCCAATCAGGTATAGAGAACCAACGCAAAATAATATTCCATCAGTTCCTTTAACAGAAGCAACCCCTCGAAGAAATGCATTTCGTATATCATCATCATAATATACAGCAATCTCCTTGCCATCAGGCTTCTTTGCAAGATACATTCTGAACAAACCAGCTATATATTCTGATGATATTCCCCTGCTTGAATCAAGAGCCGTTACATAAACCTCTTTTAAATCAAGATTCTCACATATCTGTCTAATCATAGGTTCATAATCCTTATCCCCAGCAACAGCAAACAAAAGCTTCTTATCCCTGTCATCATATAGACCATTTACGCTCTCGATAAACCGGTCTATCGCATCAGGGTTGTGTGCTCCGTCAAGCACTACATTCGCTGCAATTTTCTCCATACGTCCCGGCCATGAAAATGCATCAAGTGCAATCTGTATTACAGACTGCTCGATAGGATGTCTGCCGGCAAGAGTGTTACACACCTCTATTGCAGTCATGGCATTATCAACCTGATACAGTCCAACCCCCTTCGGGAGATTAAGATTATTGTATTTATAATACCGATTATAGATTGAAAAATCAATGGTTTTATCTGTGAATTCATTTATTATATATTCTGTTTTTGCGACATTTATTGCCTCTGCCTTCATAAGCTCAGCCTGGGCCTCAATAACCATATCAGCTTCAAGCTCACCAGTGTTATATATAACAGGAGTATTCTCCTTAATGATTCCAGCCTTTTCCCATGCTATATCTCTTATGTTATCACCTAAATATTTCATATGGTCAAGACCTATAGATGTAATAGCTGTAGCTATAGGCTTTAAGACGTTGGTTGCATCAAGCCTTCCACCTAAGCCAGTCTCATAAACCACATAATCAGGTCTTTTCTTATTAAAGTAAACTGCTGCCATAGCAAAAATATATTCAAAATATGACAGATGAAGCTTACCCATTCTGACTGCCTCATCTACCTTATTCTTTACAGCATAACAACATTCTACAAAATCCTCATCACTTATATCTGTTGCAATTATCTGTGTTCCATCCTCCGTATCAACAGGCTCATGTATGCTTATTCTCTCATTTACCTTCATTAGATGTGGTGATGTAAACACACCCACACTGTAGCCTTTTGCACAAAGTATAGCTGCAATAAATTGTGCAGTTGAACCTTTTCCATTTGTTCCGGCTATGTGTATCGCTCTTCTGCTGTTCTCGGGATGTCCCAGCCTTTCCAACACATCCATGAGATTGTCATTTCCTGACTTATTCCTTCCATTGATATGTGGACCAAACATCGGGATATTTTCTATATATTCTGTCGCTTCCTTGAAGTTTCTCTCTATCATTACAATCCAGCCCTTTTCTATTATCTGTTATCAACCTTTTCCGGATACAGGTCATGATTTACCAATCTGTTATATGCCACTGTTTCCCATTTAGTACCAGGCTTTCCATAATTGCAATATGGATCTATTGATATTCCTCCTCTTGGAGTGAATTTGCCCCATACTTCAATATATTTAGGCTCCATAAGCTTAATTAAATCCTTCATGATTATATTTACACAGTCCTCATGGAAATCACCATGATTACGGAAGCTGAATAAATAAAGCTTTAAAGATTTGCTCTCCACCATTCTTTCTCCAGGAACATATGAAATATATATAGTAGCAAAATCCGGCTGTCCTGTTATAGGGCAGAGACTTGTGAACTCCGGACAGTTAAATTTAACAAAATAATCATTATCAGGATGCTTATTTATAAATGTTTCCAATATATCTGCTGAATAATCAGTAGGGTACTGTACCTTTTGATTGCCAAGTAATGTTACACCATCTGTTTCATTTGCGTTTCTAGACATTTCTATTCCTCCTGTATTCTTATATCTTTGCACATTCGCTTATTGTAATATATCTTATTATTAATATCAACTGTTTTTAAGTGGTACTTCTTTATCCAGAGAAAACGAATATAGAAGTCTTTCAGTTACGGGACGTGCTAAAAGCTTCTCTAAAGTCTCAGCATAATACACCAGTTGTGCCTTGTATCTTCCTATAAGTGTCTCCTCATCGGCTCTGTCTGTCTTATAATCTATCAGAATGATATTGCCATCCTCATAAAAATATGCATCGACTATTCCCTGTACTATAACTATATCATCTGCAGGTAAAATATCCTCACCATCAGCATACAGCTCATGTACCGGTATTCCAACTGAGAACTGCTTTTCTTTATATAGCTCTCCTCTTTTTGCAGCAGATATCATTCTTATGCCCAGTCCACTCGTCAATAATTTTTCTATCTTAGAGGTATTTATTGCCGAAAGCTCCCTCTTATCCATTATATTATCCTGATTAAGCTTCTGCTTAAATTCCTCTATAAACTTACTTGTATCGTCTGTCTCCTGTAATCTATCAAATGGAAACAGCTCCATGAATTTGTGTACTATTGTGCCTCGCTCTGCTCCTGTAAGCGAGCTGCCACTATTCTCCCTTCTTTCTGTTGATGGTTTGGCAAACTCTGTGTCCATATCATAGCCCTTACCATCATATGCCTTCATCTTCTTAATATCAGATATAGACATCTTACTTCTTATTGAAGTATATCGCTCATAAGGGTATTTATAGCTTAAATCCTTCTTTATCTTCTCATATATATCGTCAGATTCTGCCAGACAAGCCCTTGCTTTAAGCTCGCTTACTGTATATCCTTTTCTTACAGCATGGTCAATCACCCTGTCTGCTATATCCTCTGCTGGTATAATCTTAACATTAATTATATCACCCATATCAAATCTCTTTATCAGCTTATCATATCTCATCATTCCGGCAACAAGAAGATTCATAAAGCCTGCCGCATCCTGCCTTATGCTGTACGGGAGTAAGGTCTCATCATGCTCACAAATACTTATATATTTATCCTTAAGCTTTTCTATGTCGCTTGTATATCCGGTCATTATAAGCTTTTCCTTAGCTCTTGTCATAGCGACATATAATACTCTCTCCTCCTCCGCCATACTCTCCATCTTTGTATTCATACGGAAGAAGTCTCTTAGCAGTGAATTTTTCTTATATCTGCCCTTTCTCTCCATAACCATTGAAGCGAGATAGTAATCGCTGTTAATAAGAAGATTTTTTTTGTTATCACTCTGATTAAATTGTTTGCCAAGTCCACTCACAAAAACAATAGGATACTCTAAGCCCTTACTCTTGTGCATGCTTATTATATTTACCATATTCTCGTCAGCACAAAGCATATGAGCCTCGCCAAAATCTACGGCGTTAATCTTAAGCTTATCAATATAGCGGAGGAAGTTAAAGAGACCCTTATAATATCCATTTTCATAGCTTGCTGCCTTCTCAAGAAGCATATCAATATTGGCTTTTCTTCGTTCTCCCATAGGCATTGCCATCGCATATGTATAATATCCTGTCACGCTCAATGCCTTCCATATAAGAGACGCTATAGACATATCTGTCTTATCATGCTTGAGTGTTTCTATTATATCCAATATAACTGTAAGCTTATGCGCTATATCGTCATCGTGGTCGAGCACATAACACTCACATTTATCACATAGAAGTTCCACATTTAAAGCCTTTTTTTCTGCATACTTACACACTATGGCTAACTCATTTTCTGTCATATTACCCATAGGTGAAAGCAATACTGCCGCAAATGGTATATCCTGCCTGCTGTTATCAACTACAGACAGTAAGGATAATATTGTTCTCACCTCCACAGCATTGAAATATCCCTTAGGATCATCAAGATATACAGGTATTCCATTCGCAGTGAGAGTATTATATAACGGCTCACCTAACGCCTTTATACTCCTTGCAAGTATAACTATATCCCTGTACTCAGCCTTCCTGTAGCACTCCTTATCGTCATCATATATATCTATGCCTGTGTCCTTATCTACAAGCTCCTTTATACGGGCAGCAATCATCTCTGCCTCCTGAATAAGAGGTTCGTCCTTTGCTCCATTTATTATCATAAGCTCCGCATTTTGACTTATATTTTTATCCTCAGCTTCCGGAAATTCTCTGGTAGGTACAAGTGCAACCGACTCATTATATTCAATGCCACCAAGATTTTCTCCCATTATCTGATAGAAGAAATAATTTACAGGCATAAGCACCACATCTCTTGAGCGGAAATTATTCTTGAGCTCTATCTTAACCTCATTTCCGCTATCTTTAAACCTTTTATATTTGTCTATAAAAAGGTCTGGTCTTGCCATTCTGAATCGATATATGCTCTGCTTTACATCTCCAACCATGAACATATTATACCTGTTCTCAAAAATTCCCGAAACCGAGCAAAGAATATCCTCCTGTATATAATTGCTATCCTGATACTCATCTATGTATATCTCAAGATACCTTTTAGATATATCCTTTCCAACCTCAGATGGAACTGCCATTCCACCCTCATCATAACCTGCGCAGACAAGCTTGTATGCCATATGCTCTACATCTGAGAACTCAAGTGTCTTTCTCTCATTTTTCTTCCCGCTGTATAAATCTATAAACTCCTGTACCAGTTCAAGAAGCGGTATAATATATTCCCTTATTCCCGCTATGTCCTGTAAAATGTTCTCCGGTGCCTGCTTAGCATTAATACCAGCTATTATATCTTTATAGGAAGCTCTGATATTTTTAAATTCATTAACAAGTTCCTCATCATATGCCTCACCACGACAGGTTGCAAGCCGCTTCCAAGGAGTTTTCATCACCTCATAAAGCTCGCCATAGCTATCAGCCTCGTATATTTTTTCTATAAATTCTTCATCCGACAAGGCTACGCTAATATTTTTATCTGGTCCATATGGGCTCTCACATATCTGCCTTCCATGTTTTACAAGGGACAATGCCTCACCTGCCTTTGTCCTGACAAGCCTCATATACCCCTTCATCCAATCAGATGAAAGAAGCTCTTCATATGTATCTACACAAAGAGATGCCTTGGCACTTTCTATCCACTTCTCTGGTATAGGATAGCTTGATACCATATTATATATCGTTAATATTTGTTTTTTTAACTCTGCATCATCATAGCCTGATGAAAAGACATCCAAGAGTGCTATGAATTTCTTATCCTTCTCATCATATTTTCTGTCAAACAGCTCTGTCAGGACATCAGCCTTAAGCAAATCCATCATACCCGGATCACCTATATTAAATGCCGAATCAAGATTAAGCAGACTGAAATGCTCCCTGACAACCTTCAGGCAAAAGCTGTCTATAGTCGTTATATCTGCTCTGTTCACCAGCAATAACTGCTTCATTAAATGTTCACTATATGGCTTTTCCTCAAGTGCCGCCTCAAGCCTTTTCGCAATTTTATCTCTCATCTGCGCGGCTGCCGCATTTGTAAATGTAACAACAAGAAACTGGTCTATATCGCAGGGATTTTGCTCATCTAACACCTTTTTAAGTATTCTCTCAACAAGCACAGCGGTTTTTCCTGAGCCGGCAGCGGCAGAAACAAGTATACTGCAATCTCTTTCATCTATTACTCTTTGCTGTTCCTTAGTCCACATCAGGCTTAACACCTCCTAATAATGAGCTTATCTCCTCATATACCTTATCCTTATCTGAGTCCTTGTATTTTAAATAGTGATATTTATTGCCGCCATATTTATCATCAAAGCGGCACACGGAAGCGTATGTACAATATTCACATACAGCCTTCCCGCCCTTGTTTACAGGGTACTTATCTATCACACCATCAGCTATATTCTTAGCTATATCACATGCCTTTAATCTTGCAAACTCAAGCACATCTGTAAATCTGCTGTTTTCATCGTTGACAAGACCTTTTAGCTTAAGCTCCTTTTCTCTCTTCTTCTCGGCATCCATATCATCATTGGCATCCACATATGGATCCCGCATTGTATAATAATACATGCCCTCCGGATAAACTCTTATATCCCCACCATCGATATTATTCTGATTGTACTGCCTGTCCGCAAGTTCAAGCATAATATTTGTGTACATGGCAAGCTGTAGCTGTAAGCCCTCGTACAGCTCATTAACCTTAAACTCGTGCATACCTGACTTGTAATCAATAACTCTCATAGATAAGGTCTTGTTCTCAGCAGAGTAATGCACGTCCGCCCTGTCAACTATTCCCTGCAATGTCATTGCATGACCTTCCTCACCATATGGAACATTTTCCTTAAAACGGTACTCAAAATACTCAGGCATAAGACTGTCTCCCGCAACGATTTTACTTAACACCGACGCAGTTCTCACACCTATTCTGACAAGACTGTCTCTCAGATACTCATATCTGCCCTCTTCTATATCCTGTCCCTCATAAGCACTGTCAAACGAATCATTTACATATTGTGTCATATGCTCATTTATATATTCGTCAGTTATCTTATCCCACTCATTGTCACACTCATCATGGACATGGCGATACAGCTTCTCCATAGCTCCGTGAAGAATAGTTCCTATGTCTCTGTTGTCTATCTTCTTCTCCCGTCTCTCACGAAGTCCAAGCGTATACTGCAAAAAATACGCATATGCGCAGTTAGCGAAACGCTCAAGACGTGATACCGACTGTGACATAAGCTTTAATCTTATGAGCTCTGAGACTTCCCTTGTAAGTGATGCAGGAACATTGCTATAGCACATGGCTCTCTCTATGCTGTCCATATCAATACCACTTTCAATGTACACCTTATACATCTTAATAATTTCATCCATATGAAGTGTATTGCCAAGTGATAGCTCATTCAAGCCATGTATCAAAGTCCATATACCACTCTTGCAGGTTGCCGAATATATATCCTCATCATGGTATGACTTAACCTCTATGTCAGGGAAAATGTTTTTTACACGTCCTATAATATATGAAGGTCTTAATGTATCATTATTGCAGTTTAGCAAGGAATATGATAATGACAAAATATCACTCGGCTTTGTCATATTAAGATAGAGATAAAACTGCTCCACATAGCTGTTTAGCTTCTCTGTAGGGGCAAGCACCAATGAATATGTGCTAAGCTTCTCCTTTTCCCTGTCACTTATTATCTGTGCCGGAGTTCCCTTCTTCGGAATAATGCCATCATTAACTCCAATTATATATAATACCTTTACATCATCTAATCTTGTTCTGGTTATATCACCCACAATAACCATATCGAGCATATTAGGAATCATTCCAAGAGTGATATCCTTAAGTCCCAAATCTATAAGCTCTGCAAAATCCTTGATTAACACATAATCATCAGGCATAATCTCTGTCATCTTATCGAGAACCTCACACAGCTTTTCATAAAGTCCCTTAGGCTCAGCCATACGCTCTTCATAATCAAGTCTGTCCATCAGCTCATATAATGCCTTGACATAGGTCTTAACCTGTATATTTTTGCCACTTATTTCACTGTAAAATGGCTCTAGTATCTCCATAACATAGCTTCTGGTGTCCTCAACCGAGCTGTCAAATTCCTTTCGCCACCATGAAATACCGCGAATTCCTCTAGCCAGACAATAATTCTCCAAAAGCTCTATCTCCGATGTATCAAGCTCAGATACAACACCGGACTTTAAAAATGAAAATACACTGTCATATGAGAAGTTATCAGCAACAATATTTAGTGCATGTCCTATTGCATCCACATAAGGATTGTTCTTAACAGGTCTGCTGTAATCAAGAAAATATGGTATATCTAGTATCGGAAACAGTTGCTCCACATATTCCATTGAGCCCTCAAGATTACCTGTAATAACAGCTATATCCTTATATCTGTATCCTTTTTCTATAACCAGCCGTCTTATATCATGTGCAACGCCAAGAATTTCTTTTCTAGGTGTATCATATTCTGTTATTCTCACTGCATCTGTCTTCTGATGATACTTCTCATAAGGATATCTGAAAATATTTTTCTCCAAATGCCAAAGTGCATAATTAATCCCGTCATCCCTATTCCACCTTGAAAGGCTGTCTGTGCCTATAAACACATCATCCAAAACAGGCACATGAAGTGCCTCTGCTATATCAAGCAATGAATCCTTAGTCTGCTTTGACAGATAAAACAACTCATGAGGAGCCAATAATTTCTTATTGTATGATTGTTCATCTATCGTCAATACAACCTCTATATCTATTGCAGCTACCATAAGCTTTTTTATAAGATTAAGCTGTATAGGTGTATAGCCTGTAAATCCATCCATAACAATTACACTGTTTTTTATCATCTCTGAACGGCTGACATACTCTGCCAATAGCTCTGTCAACTGCTCTGCTACTATATAAGTGTCCTTAAGTCTTTTGTCGAACTCTGAAAATATAGTCTGCATATCAACTAATTTTCTTAACAATAAGATCTGCTCTTTTTCATTCTTAAATATCTCTATAACCTCAGAAAGCCTGTCCCTTGATATATCATACTGATACATTTCTGACATAAGAGATTTAACCTCGTCTATAAATCCTGACTTATCAAGACAGCCTCCGTAAACTGTAAGCTTGTCCTTTACTGTACCAGCTGCCTGTCTTATAAGCATAGTTTTGCCAAAATCCTCAAGCACCTGCATAGGTCTCACATTAAGCTCATCAAATACTCTGTAAGCAAGTCTGTTAAAACCTATAACATCTATATTCATTGTTCCACCATTGGGATGCAGCTTTACCATCTTGCGCTGTAATGCCATGGAATACTGCTCTGGAACAAGCAAAATATAATTAATGTCAGGTTTATCTAATGATGCATTTATTATTTTATTATATATATAATGTGATTTGCCGGCTCCGGACGGGCCAAATATGAAACGCAAAGACATTCTTAACCTCCTATTGTACCTTAAACAAACCCTTTCACATACTGTAGCTGATACACACCTGTATAAAATATATCATGTATATAATTTATATATAATTATCAGTGTATATATCAGCTACAGAATATATGAGGTTACTCTACTATCGCAGGGGATACTGCTTGCTTTATTGCTTCCATTATAATTATGGTTGTGTACTGGTTATCCTTAGAGTATGTAATATCGTCTATGTTATTTACCATGCTTATCTGATTGTTTATCTCATCTAATGATGGTTGTATCAGCGGATACATTGCGGTCACTGTATCGTCAAGGTTTGTTATATCTACATGTGAAATTGTAGATTCATCTACAGTAACAGTAACCTGTAATAGTGAACCGCCAAGATTAAGCTCTGATGTGTACACTCCAGGCTTATATGTAGTCATTGTCTCCGTACTTTCCTGTACCTGCTCTTTTTTCTGTGAAATAGCAGCGTCCTTATCATCCTTTGACTTGTCTCCAGAAAACATATATACCAAAAGGGCAATAAGCAATATACCTAAGATTATAAATATACCGGTATATATGAGTTCTTTAGATTTTAAAACAATAATTTTTGTGTTGACAGACATATAAAAACCCCTTACTTAGATTATTATAAATATATTCAATGTCCGGGGGTTTTATGATTATGTATTTTCTCTATTGCTTTGCAGCTATTACTCCGCCAGTTTTATATATGCTGTCAGCAGGCACATACCCTCTTACAGGTGAGAGAGGATAAATGTTAGTATTTCTTCCTATAACAGTGCCAGGATTTAGTACAGAATTACATCCTACCTCCACATGGTCACCAAGCATTGCTCCAAATTTCTTAAGCCCTGTTGCTATATCAAATTTCTCTCCATTATCTGCTGATGTACCCTTTACATGAACAAGAGTCTTATCACTCTTTACATTTGATGTTATAGAGCCTGCACCCATATGTGATTTGTAACCCAATATAGAATCACCTACATAGTTATAGTGAGGCACCTGAACATTATCAAATATAATAACATTTTTAAGCTCTGTAGAATTACCTACAACGCAGCCTGCACCAACCAATGCATTACCGCGGATAAATGCACACTGTCTCACCTCTGTATCTGCTCCTATTATTGCCGGTCCTGCTATGTATGCAGAATCAAAAACCTTTGCAGTTTTATGTATCCATACATTCTCTGAAACCTCTTCATACTCTTCCTTATCAAGAGTTTTTCCAAGCTCAAGTATAAAATCCCTGATACAAGGAAGTGCCTCCCATGGGTAAGTCTTTGTCTCTAATAATGGCTTTGCAGCGGTATGCTCCAAATCATATAACTCTTTTATTGTTACATCATTTACATTACTCATTTACTTTCTTTCCCTTTCTGCCTGTTTTTTGTTTTTCATAATATGGCTTACACTGGTCAAATATGTATGTTATCTTATATTGATTGTTAAGTCCTTTAACCATCTCTGTATTCTTGATAACGAAATTATTCATCTTCTCAGTATATTCTTCCTTAGATATAGTTCCATCAGCTACACCGGACAAGCCCTTCTCCCAGCTTGCTGTCATCTCTGCTCTCAAAAGACTGTTTATTGAATAATACACAACATCATATATTATCTCACCTAAAAATGTAGGTGTAACTATCTGCGTCTTTTTATTAAGAGCAATATATTTGTTATTGATTAATTTCGTTATGATACTGTCTCTTGTCGCACTTGTTCCTATTCCACTTCCCTTTATCTGGCTTCTCAGCTCCTCGTCTTCTATGAGCTGTCCGGCATTCTCCATTGCAAGGATAAGTGTTCCTGAGGAATATCTCTTAGGTGGTGAGGTTTCCCCCTCCTTTACATCAAGGGAATTGACTGTAAGCACATCACCCTTCTTAAGATTGCTTAATTTCTCAAGCATATCCGCAGTCAGCTTCTCATCATCACCCTTTTTATCGGCAGATGGAATACCAGCTATCTGTAGATATCCCGGTTTCTTAAGTCTCTTAAAATTAGCAAAGAAATGCTCTTTTCCATCCTTCGCTGACATCGTGCTGTCAGCCTCAGCCTTTATGTCTCTTGTAAGTGTAAGTGCAACCTTCTCATACTCTGCCGCAGGATAGAATATACTAAGGAAACGTCTTGCGACAATGTCATATACTCTCTGTGCGGTATGTGAAACTCCCTTCAGATTACCAAGTCCCTGTCCTGTAGGAATAATGGCATAGTGGTCAGTTATCTGCTTATCATTAACATATTTAGACTTTGCTATTCCCTTATAACCACCCTGCTCCATTATATGACCGGCAAATTCTGCAAGCGGTCCATATTGTCTTAGGCCTCCTATATTTTTTCCTATCTCCTTTGAGACTGCGGTTGACAAAACTCTTGCATCCGTTCTTGGATATGTGACAAGCTTCTTCTCGTACAATTCCTGAACGATATTAAGAGTGTCCGTAGGACTTATCTTAAACATTCTAGAGCAGTCGTTCTGAAGCTCGGCAAGGTTATACAACATAGGAGGTGCTTTTTTCTCTGTCTTTCTCTCTACCTTTGCTACCTCTAAGGTACAAGGCTTTGTATTATTCAATTCTCCAATCAGCTTCTCGGCAGACTCTCTCTTCTTAAATCCATTCTCTTTATACAGAAGAGGTGACTCATAATACGCAGATTGATTTACCGCCTTCCACTCTGCATCAAAGCCATCCATGGCTGCCACAACTCTGTAAAATGGTGTAGGAACAAACTCCCTTATCTCACGCTCTCTCTTGACAATCATACCAAGTACACAGGTCATAACACGTCCAACGGCTATTACACATTTATCAGCCTTAAGGTAATTCTTGACTGTCTGACTGTATTTAAGAGTAAGTACCCTGGAGAAATTAATACCCATAAGGTAATCCTCCTGAGCTCTAAGGTATGCAGAAGCACTAAGGTCATCATAGGATGACAACTCCTTTGCCTCTCTGATTCCCCTTAGAATCTCCTCCTCTGTCTGCGAGTCAATCCATACACGTCTTTTTTCCTTGTCAGGGCTTACTCCCGCCATTTTGTCAACTAATCTATATATGTACTCTCCCTCTCGTCCTGAGTCAGTGCATACATATATACATCCAACATCCTCACGATTAAGAAGTGTCTTTACAACATTAAATTGTCTGCTCGCGGCATCTATTATCTCGTATTTATATTCAGTTGGAACAAATGGAATTGTAGCCATGCTCCACTTCTTAAGCTCAGGATTATATGCGTCAGGGTAACTCATTGTAACAAGATGTCCTACGCACCATGTCACAACAGAATCCTCTGTCTCAATAAAGCCATCCCTTCCGCCTGCATTGTCGGCACCCTTAACTCCGAGTGCCTTAGCAAATTCCCTTGCAACACTGGGTTTCTCGGCTATATATAAATTCTTCAAAATTAATCCTCCAATACTTCCCTATGTCTCAGGTGATGTGGTCAAATCCTTTATTATTTCGCCTGCAAGTATAAGTCCTGCCACAGATGGCACAAATGCTAAACTTCCAGGAATATCTCTTCTCTCAGTACATTTGTGTTTTGCACCCGGAGGGCAGACGCAATTGGTTCTACAACTGATACTCATATCATCCAATGGTCTTGTCGGCTTTTCATTTGAGTAAACGACCTTAAGCTTCTTTACGCCACGTTTTTTAAGCTCTCTTCTCATAACCTTTGCAAGAGGACACATGGTTGTCTTATATATATCTGCAATCTGAAATGCAGCAGGATCTAACTTATTTCCAGCACCCATACTGCTGATAACAGGCACACCGCACTCCTTGGCACGCATTATAATCTCTATCTTAGCTGTGACTGTATCTACGGCATCAACCACATAAGAATACTCTGAAAAATCAAATTCATGTGCATTTTCAGGAAGATAAAAACATTTTCTTACTTCTACATCTGCGTCAGGATTAATGTCTAATATTCTCTCCTTCATAACATCAACCTTGTACTGCCCTACCGTTTTTCTTGTGGCAATTATCTGTCTGTTAATGTTAGTAAGACATACCTTGTCATCATCCACAAGCACAAAATGTCCTACACCTGACCTAACCAATGCCTCAACTACATATCCACCTACTCCGCCTATTCCAAAGACTGCTACCTTAGCCTTAGACAATCTCTCCATATTATCTGCACCAAGCAATAACTGTGTTCTTGAAAACTGATTAATCATAATATTCTCCACTATATGTAATAATTTGTAATGTCTCTGCTATCTTAATAATATATCATTCCACATATAAAATGACAATGCTGCTAATTATTTATTCAGCATATTTTCCCTGAATAAGCTTAAGCTCAACTATATCATCAAACGATATATTAATTTCATTATCCATAACAATAGTCCTTGCATATTCGTCTATCTTTCGTATATTACCCTCATAGGTTATATACGCTCCGCCTGATTTTCTCTCATCAGGCTTATAATAAGTCACAGAAATATAAGGACATTCGTCTATTTTGCCAATTATTCTGGCAAGCTCAGCGTCAAGCTTTTCCTTCACACTCTCATCTATATCTGCCTTTGATACAGTAAGTCTGCCTGTCTCCTCTATAGCATCCTCATGTCCTGTAAGTGCCGCAAATGGGGAAAATTGAGCAGCACGATCATACAGTGACATATGCTGATGAACCTCTGATTTATGATATGGCATATCAATAATATCTTCATAATCATGTGCTTCATTCATATTTAATCACCTCTTATGCTTTATGACCGCCAATCTGTGAATTACGGCTTATGGCAGTTGCACCCTCCTCAAAATTCATACCCTTTAAGACTGCATTTTTCCCATATTTCTTCTTAATAGACAAAACTGCTTCCTGCATCTTCCGTTCTCTTAAAAGCTTCTCATCCTCTTCTTTTCGCTTAAGCAAAACCTCATCGTAATCCGTAAACAAATCGAGCTGTTCATATAGTTCCTCATGCTTTATATCATTCTCATTTATCACATGATTAGCTACAATATTAATACGTCTTACCAGCAAACTTTTATTTATTATCCTGTCATATAACTCTAGAGCCGCATCAATAATCATATTAGATGATGATGTCTGTCTCTTCAGGTTGATAGTTCCATGTGCATGCTTCGGTATTTTTCTTCCATAAACATCTATGCTTATATCACCTTTATACTTGCTGCTTATAAGGGGATTGGTAAGATTCTCTATATCATAACCTATCGTAAGCACAATCTGGTCTGTAACAATTCTCTTATCAACTAAATCAAGAGAAAGCATATCTGCCATCTCATGTACTATAAGTCTCGCCTTATCACTGGTATACGGGCACTGCAACACCTGTCCCTGACTCAGACTGTTATTCTCAGGTCTGTATGCTTTAACGTCAGCAATAGTACATGGTTCATATCCCCATGCATGGTCTATAAGCAACTCCGCATTTATTCCAAACAGCTTATACAGAAGCTCTTCATTATAATAATCCTCAGGCTTTCCGACAGAACACCTTGCCACATCTCCCATAGTGTATATTCCCTTTTCAGCGAGCTTTTTAGCATATCCTCTTCCAACTCTCCAGAAATCAGTAATCGGTTTGTGTCCCCATAACATTTTCCTGTACAGTTTCTCATCAAGATACGCTATTCTCGCTCCATTAGCATCCGGTTCAGCATGCTTGGCAACTATGTCCATAGCAATTTTACACAGATACATATTAGTACCTATGCCTGCTGTGGCAGTTATCCCTGTAGTCTCGTATACATCCTTGATTATAGTATTGGCAAGCTCCTCCGGTGTCATACCATATGTCTTAAGATAATGTGTGATATCCATAAATACCTCATCAACGGAATAAACATGTATATCCTCTGGTGCAATATATTTAAGATATATCTTATATATTCTTGAGCTGTAATCCATATAAAGAGACATTCTTGGAGGGGCAGCCACATAAGAAAGCTTATATTTTCTGGCTTTCTGAACGACCTCAAAAAGTCTCGCCCTGCCCGGTATTCCATATGCTTTAAGAGACGGAGATACTGCGAGACATATCGTTTTCTCCGTACGGCTCTCATCAGCCACAACAAGATTAGTTGTAAGAGGATCTAACCCCCTCTCAACACACTCAACCGAAGCATAAAATGACTTTAAATCGATTGCTATATATATGCGATTGGACTCCTTATTTAAACTTTCCATTATCTGCACCCTTAACACATCAAATATAATATGTATTTTACCACAAAAATATAATTTAATGTTCTAAAATGGTGCAAATTGACTTTGAATTTAAAAGATTGAAATAGAATGTTATGATATATATTTATAAGCTAAAATGTAAATTTCTGTATATATGTAAGGGAATATGGCTCTGGAAAACACGAGTATTACCAGTATTTTTCAACTAATTGTTTTGCCTCCTGCTCACTAATATTAATAGCTTGTGTAATCTCAAGAATAGCAGTCTCCTTTTTATCAGAATATTTCTTCGTCATGTTAATTATGGATATTGCAGCTTGAATTCTCATTTTCTCAAACTCTTGTTCTAATTCGGCAAGCTCTTTCCTCGCCTCAGCAGTATTTTTCCTCTCAGCCTGTATATCCATCTTATCCATATTCTCAAACCAGTTTCCCATACTTCTCTCACCCAACTCTCTCATACAATCCTGTGCATCCTCTGTAGGCATGTTCATCTTCATCATCAAATTCCATATTGTTCCCATTATGATTTCCAATATGCCTTCCGAAGCACCATCAATTATACCCTGTACCTGTTCTCTGTTGACATTAAGAAAATCCTTTAAATCCTCAGCACTCTGCACCCTGTTAATCATCATAAGAAATGACATCTCATCACCATGTGCAAGCAGTTCATCATTCGTGTAGCCATGCAGATTAATAAGCTTATATGTAAAATCAGGAACATATGCAGAAAACACATCCCCCATAAATATTCTCTCTCCGAGTGACATCGGGGAAGTCCATTTTCTCTTGCCCTCATAATATACTATAGGTAATATCGGAGGATATCTGAAGTCCTTATTCTTCGCATTGCCAAGGTTATTATTCTTCATTGTCACCTCATAATCATGCCAGATGCAGGTCATATACTGAAGCAACTGCATAACAACATTGTAATCCACATCGCTCTTATGTTCAACAAGAGACACGATATACATCGGCATGTCACTTCCATCTGCAATATCCCTTATATGAATACGCTTAACTGTGTCAGTATCAAAGCTTATGCCGAGGTACTTCTGATATTTCTCAGTCACATCCTCTATGTCCTCTTCGGTTATATCCTTTAGAATATCAAGCCCGGTATAATCTCTTAAAAATTGTGCACACAGAGTATGATTCTTGAATATTATGCGGTTATTCACATCACTAATCTGCCCCTTGGTTATAGTTTCACTCTTCTTACCTGTCATAAGTAACCTCCTATCGTCAGGAGTTTAAGCTTATAACAGAATCCTAAGAAAACCCCTGCTCTTAAATTTTAAATGAGTATTAAAAGCACGAATTTTCATAGATTATTAGAATTATCAATCAAAACGACATCCTTGCCAAAAGCAAGGACAAAATGATGAAAATATGCTTTGATAGCAAGATAACATAATTATACTAATAAGTCAACATCAAATATAACTTTAATTAACAGATTTTTAATTATTATCACAATTTGCAGCATCAATCGCCAAGACAAGCATTAACCCTGTAATCTCATCAACAGGATTCATAATGTCAATTACATATGTATCTCCCCATCTTAACAATTCTTTACTTATATGTACAACTACATAATTACCATTATAGACATCATAATCCCAGCCAAAAATATCACCGCGCACCTGCCATCCATTATAATTAATATCATATCTCGGTGTAATTAATGACATTCTCTTCTGAATCTGTCCAATTATGCGTCCTCCAATTTCCACCTCAAATGCGGGAAGCAGTCTGAAAAGCTTCTGATGTATTACTCCAACCTCACGGTCATAACCATCATAAATATGCATATGATGTCCTATATTAAACATTTCTGTTTTTACAAAATACTTTTCATTTCCATATTCATCATATATATCATATGTATCCGTCCACGCAAATACACGTTGTTTTATCATCAATCTCATAAAAGCTTCCCCTCGTTTTATACCATCTAATTTTCTTTTTTATCTTGTACATCCTTCGGTGTGACTGAATTCCAATAATTATTGACCAACATCTCAAATGCCCTTTGTGGCAAAATCGGTTCAGACGCATGTGCCACCATCTCAGCAGAAGGATTCTCCATCCTTCCAAGGCATTCTCCTATTGAAACATATCTCTTCAGGTACTCATTTATCTGTGGTTTAAGAGGCTCTATGGCAAACATTTCTCCCTGCGGGCAGAGCAGTGCTGTGTATCTGTCCTTTCCATAAATGAAATTAAACTCCTTAATAAGCGCATCAAAAATTTCATTTGTCCTTCCATAGCCACAAGAAGATACCACAACAAATTTCTTGTTGCCCATGTCATATCTGAATTCGTGAAATGCATTATCACCAATATCCTTGACAGTACCCCTATAGGTTTCCATAAGTGGCATAAGTCTGTCCCCAACACCTCATACATCCAATACATGGCTTGATATCCATATTTTTAACATTAAATACGTCTACATCAGCATCTGGATGAACAGTTTTTATTCCCTCAACTACAGCATTTGTAAGCTGAATCGTATTGCTTTTTTCTACTCTCGGGCTTCCATTTACTACAAGTACTTTCAATGTAAATTCTCCTGTTAAATATTTTATTGCACTATTACTGCTATTACCTTTTCATAATATTATACAATAAAATTTATACTAAACAATACGCTCCCATCATCTCTTTTTATACATAACAAGCTCTGGATTTTCTCCTCCCTCATCATATGTGCTAACCAGTATAAAATCCATATTTGCAAGTACACCAAAACATCTGTTTCCACCAAATTCAGACTCTAATTGATTTCCCAGATACGTCGTCTGGTCATCTAGAAATTTCACCTTACCGCCATTAGGAAGCGTATATTCTAGATTTACATATTTTCCCACAAGTGCATTTAACTTATCCACCTTAGGAAGTCCTTCTATATTAAGCTCATTTATTTCGTTAATTAATTGATTCTTAAATGCCTCAAATTCCCCATTATCACTAAGCTCATCATATCTTTTCCAATAATCAAGCTTAGGCAGCATTTCCTTCATATATGCGCGTGCCTGTTCCTCTGAAAAATTTTCATTTACCATATGCCCTACACACACATCTATAAGGTCGTCCATGTTGCTATAAGTATATGTTCCATCAGCATAGCACCATTTACAATAATCCTCATTCAATGTGCCATCACTTTCCCGCCCGATAACATCATCCAAAAGAGGCATGCCACAGCACTGGCAAATCAGTTTTCTCGGAGCACCGAGCAATGTATTTATAGAGACATTAAACTCCTTTGATAAAAGCTTTAATGTCTCTGTATTCGGAACTGTTTCGCCATTCTCCCAGCGGGATACCGCCTGCCTTGTAACCATAATTTTCCCAGCCAATTCATCCTGAGATAACCCCTTTTTAGTGCGAAGCTCTAATATAATGTCCTTTGTTTCCATTTCATTCACCTCCATTATGAATATCATAACAGGGATTTAATTCCATGAAAAGCAACTTACAGTTTCCTATATATATCCTAATCAGAAACTTATCTCAATAATCTGGCATCTGTTTGACTTATCCAAATGCTTAAATACACGCCAATATCGTCCTTCCTGTCCTTAAGCCATGTCTTAAGCATACTCTTCAAGCTCTTTTTATTGGTTGCATCAAACACCAGCTTTCTCCTATACAATTCCTCATAATAATTAGCCGCAAATCCAGCACACCGCTCTATATAAATATCACAGAATCTTTCCATATATTTTCCTGAATCATTTTTTAGAAGCATATGAAAAAGTTTCATGTCATCCTCAAGCATATTGAAGGTCTGCTCAGATGCCCCTTTATAAAGAAGCTTACGCAGCTTCTCATCAGTCATAGCAGAAAAATCAACACCCATCATAGACTTTGTGATATCAATAAGCTTTCTTCCATACGCCTCAAATATTTCTCCAAACATCTCTTCCTTGCCCGAAAAATGCTTATATATTGCACCCGCTGTTATACCAGCTCTTGCAGCTATCTTACGCATAGACGCCTCCTAATATCCTACCTCAAGAAATATCTCAATGGCACTTTTAAGGATTTTATCCCTTGTCATAATTGAACTCTCGCGAATAACGACCACGCCCTCTTATATAAATACATAAATATATTCTCTTGTTTTCGCGCTTTGGTGAACGCTGTTTACTTTATATCATAACGTTATACAAAGTCAACTAAAAAAGGACATGCATTACACATGTCCTACCTTAAATCCACATTCTCTTATCATTGCGAAATCCTTCTCAAATGAAGTTCCGTTTGTCGTCAAAAAATCACCGCTTATAACTGCATTTGCCCCTGCCTTAAGAGCCGCCTTACCGTCATCTTCAAATCTGCCTCTTCCCGCTGCCAGCCTTATCATAACCTTCGGCATGACAAATCTGAATATAGCCGCTGTCCGCACATATTCCTCCTCCGTCAGAGGCTTTTTATTATAAAATGGGGTTCCTTCCCTCGGATTAAGAAGATTAAGGGGTACTGAATCAACTTCAAGCTCCCTAAGCTCAAAAGCAAGCTTTATTCTATCAAAAACAGTTTCCCCAATACCTAACAATCCACCGCTGCACACCATAAGTCCCGCCTTTTTAGCAGCACGGATAGTCTCCTTTTTCTGCTCTATTGTATGACTTGAACATATCTCAGGAAAATAATCCGATGACGTTTCAAGATTATTATGTATCATACTAAGACCAGCCGCCTTGAGCAGCTTAAAATCCTCATAGTCAAGCAATCCAAAGGAAGCACATATATTTATGGATGAATTGCTATGTATATCCCTTATATTTTTCTCGGCAAGCTTCACCTCATTTTTACTTAGTCTCCTGCCACATGAAACAAGACAGAATCTCCCGCTTCCCTTTTTTTCATCAATAACAGCATCCTCCGTAATTATTTTTTCACCTAGCACGCACTCATCCGGTATAGGAATCTCAGCTAACTGTGACTGTGAACAATATTTACAATTCTCTGTACATTTTCCCTCTTTTACACTGATTACAGAGCATACATCACATTTATCTCCACAAAAATGTTCTCTAATTTCATTTGCCGCTTCAATCAGTTCATTTATATCTGAATCAACAAGCTTAACCGCCTCATCATAATCGATAAGCTCACCTGCTAAAACCTTATTCTTTATGTTGTTTACATAACTCATATCAATCTGCTATACCTTTCTTATATGCTTTTCATTTGTATAATATCATATGCATATTAAAAATTATAACACTTAAGGATGTGCAGCGTCAAAAAATTTATACATTATGTATGTAATAACCATCTGCATTAAAATAAAGAGAACCGTCGTAAATAATTACGACGGTTCATGGGGGGAATTTATATAAACTAGTTTATAAACATTTTTACTGCTCGAACAACAGCTCCTCGTATGTAGGGAATGGCCAAGCCTCAGCATCAACCATCTTCTCAAGCTCATCAGCAGGCTTTCTTACTGTATCAAAGTAAGCAAATACTACATCGTGATAGTACTTAGCCCATGCGTGAGGATCATCCTCCTTCTCTGCTGCCTTAGCCGTGATATTCTCAAGCTCTACTGTAGCAGCCTTAAGCTCAGTAAGCTTAGCATCTATAGCATTTACGATATCAAGCTGTGTAGAAGCAGAAACTCCAAGCTCCTTCAAATCCTTAATGCCAGCAGCAAGCTTACCCTCATACTTCATAACAGCAGGTATAATCTGTTTCTTAGCCATCTCTATCATAGTCATAGCCTCGATATTGATTGCCTTAGCATAATTCTCATACATAACAACTGCTCTTGCCTCAAGCTCACGTCTTGACATAACACCATGCTTTTCAAACATAGCGATTGTATCATCCTTGACAAGATACTGTACAGCGTCAACCATGCAAGGAATATTAGGAAGTCCACGTCTTGCAGCTTCCTCAACCCACTCCTCTGAGTAGCCATTGCCATTGAAGATAACTCTCTGATGTTCTCTTAACTTATCTGCTATAAGCTTCTTAGCTGCTGCTTCAAAATCATCTGCCTTCTCCAATACATCAGCAAAATTGCAGAGTGTATCAGCAACAATTGTATTAAGTGTCATCATAGGCTGAGCGATAGACTGAGTTGAACCAACCATTCTAAACTCAAACTTATTACCTGTAAATGCAAATGGTGATGTTCTGTTTCTATCTGTTGAATCCATAGTAAACTCTGGGATTACTGAACATCCTGAATTATATACCTTGCCCTTTATGCTTGATGTTGCCTCACCATTCTTGATAATCTGGTCAACCATATCTCCAAGCTGGTCACCGAGGTAAGCTGAAATGATTGCAGGTGGTGCCTCATTAGCTCCAAGTCTGTGGTCATTTCCTGCTGAAGATGCAGATAATCTAAGTATCTCTGCATGATTATCAACAGACTCGAGAATTGCTGCAAGGAATAACTGGAACTGAAGATTCTTCTCAGGCTCCTTACCAGGATCTATTAAGTTCTCACCATCTGATGTTGATATAGACCAGTTATTGTGCTTACCTGAACCATTAACACCTGCAAATGGCTTCTCATGTAACAGGCATGCAAAACCTGTTCTGTCAGCAACCTTCTTCAATGTCTCCATAAGAAGCTGGTTCTGATCATTGGCAACATTTGTTGTTCCATATATTGGTGCTATCTCATGCTGTGCAGGGGCAACCTCATTATGCTGTGTCTTAGCAGGAATTCCATACTCCCACAAATCCTTGTTAAGCTCCTTCATGAAATGAGATACCTTATCCTTGATAACTCCGAAGTACTGGTCATCAAGCTCCTGTCCCTTAGGTGATGGAGCACCAAATAAGGTACGACCTGTGAGCTTAAGGTCAAGACGCTGATTAAATTTATTCTTATCAATTAAGAAGTATTCCTGCTCAGGTCCTACTGAAGCAGTTACCTTAATTGGCTCTTTGCCAAACATCTTAAGAATTCTAAGTGCCTGCTTGCTTACTGCGTCCATTGAACGAAGAAGCGGTGTCTTGTGGTCAAGCGACTCACCTGTATATGAAACAAATATTGTAGGTATACATAAAACCTTACATCCATCAGGAATCTCCTTAACAAATGCTGGTGATGTACAATCCCATACTGTGTAACCTCTTGCTGCACAGGTATCTCTGATACCTCCTGATGGGAAAGAAGAACCATCCGGCTCTGCCTTTATAAGCTCCTTACCTGTAAATTCTGTAATAAATGTTCCGTCTCCGACAGGATCCATAAATGAATCATGTTTCTCTGCCGTAAGATTGGTAAGTGGATGGAACCAGTGTGTATAGTGAGTTGCACCAAGCTCCTTAGCCCACTCTCTCATTGCTATAGCAACTGAATCTGCAATAGCTGTATCAAGTGGCTGACCATAATCAATTGTTTTCTTTAATTCCTTAAATACTGCCTTTGGTAATCTTGCTCTCATAACAGCCTCGCTGAATGAGCGTTCTCCGAGTGCTTCTGCTGTAACTTCCATAGTTCTATTCTCCTTTTCCTTTATTTTTTTAATTTCATGTAGCTTGTATTTAAAATAACTCACTTTTATGGAAAAGGCAAACTTAAAAATCGAGCGTTTTTCTTTAAATTTTTAATCGATATCAAGGTGAAACTATATTTTTTAAATTTTTTCCTTTTTCAAAGCATTCAGCATTGTCCAATGTTATCTGTGCAATAGCCTTCATTGCCTCCCTTGTAAAGAACGCCTGATGCGATGTTAAAATGACATTTCGATATGATGTAAGCCGCACTAAGTCAGCATCTGATATGATTTCGTCTGATTTATCCTCGAAGAAATAATCGTCCTCCTCTTCGTATACATCAAGACCTACGCCACTGAATTTTCCTTCGGCAAGTGCTGCAAGCAAATCATGGGTATTTACAAGTCCTCCTCTTGAAGTATTTATAAGAATAACCCCATCCTTCATCTTTTTAATGCTTTTTTTATCTATTATATACTTAGTATCCTTTGTTAATGGGCAATGCAGACTAATTATGTCTGATTCCTCAAATATTCTGTCAAGACTTACATATTCAAGGTTCCATCCAAATCTCTCAACCGCAAGCGGTGTTTTATCCTGTATCTCCTTTAACGGATATGGATCATATAGTAAAACCTTCATATCAAGGCCTCTGATAACAGATAACATTGCCTGACCTATTTTACCTGTTCCTATTATTCCTATGGTTCTATTCACTAAATCCATACCCATAAGACCATTTATGCTATAATTAAAATCTCTCGTTCTGACATACGCCCTGTGTATCTTACGATTTACGGTAAGAAGGAGGCCCAATGCGTACTCAGCAACAGATCTGGGAGAATAGCTCGGTACACGAAGAACTACTAATCCCTCCTCCTCAGACATTTTGACATCAACATTATTAAAACCTGCACATCTTAACAATATTGCCCTTACACCACATTCCTTTAATGTATGAACAACATTCTTATTGGCATCATCATTTACAAATACACACACTGCGTCACAGCCCTTGGCAAGCACAGCCGTTTTCTCATTAAGCTTCTCCTCTAAAAAAATAATTTCGAAGCCTTTCTCATTTGCTATAGGTTCAAACCATATTTTATCGTATGGCTTTGTATCATAAAATGCAATCTTCATAAAAAAATCTCCCGTTAATGTTTTTACCTAAGTATGTGCATTAACCGAAGATTTTATCCCGGACTTCCATATAATACATGGCGAATTCCTGTGTTATTAACTTGTTTTTTATCATAAGATTAAGCGTATCCTTAAATCCGGCATAGCTTATGGTAGAATGTGCCATCTCGTCAAGGATATTAGATATTCTGTCAGCATATCCATTTGCATCAATGACATTATCCCTCAATAAAATATTTGAAATATACGTATCCTTGAAATAGACATTAACCTTCTTTGAAGTTGTAACCTTATCTTCAACCTCAAACTGTACACCCAGCAAATCAAACAGATTGGATGCTGAACGATTGGTAAAATAAATATCAGGACCAATTCCGTACAGATTCTTATATGCGGTTAAATCGTCAACAATCGTACTATGTACATAATCAGGCAGATAAGGCTTAAACATCGTTGCCATTACGCTGTTTCCCTGAAAAGCTGCATAATCTAAATCCGGATTTCCTGGTTGCTTCTTCAGATATTTTATTGATTGGATATGGGTAAGCGGAATTGTTATATGTCTTGGCTCCTTCTCTATGACAAGAATATGGAACTGTCCATCATTCACCCATATATATGCAGGCGACTGATTAATCTTGAGCTTCTCGCAAAAATCAATCATAACCATTCTATGGTCTCGTTTTACCTTAAATTTCTTAAGGGTTTTCTTAATTGTACTCCTATCATACGAATCTATATCGGAGGCAGATGCCTGCTCTGGTTCTGCAGCTTCATCCTGTGTCACCTGCTCCTGATTCTCTTTTTCTGTTTTATCCTTTTTATCTCTCTTTTTCTTATTTCCTGATACTTTTACTTTATTTTTAACTTTTCCTGTCGCTTCATCTGACGTTTCATCTGATACTACATCAGTAAGTTCATCTGTTTTCTCATTATCAGATATCTCCCCACTTTCTCCAATCTGTAATGTCTGTATCAGTGACATGGTTGTAAACAAACCAATTAAAGCACCAAAAAAAAGCAGCATTTTCCCAAGAATAATCGCAAAGGCTACAAGTCCTACAGTTATTACACCTGAAAGGATAGTAAATATAAGCACACGCTTTGTATAGCCTGAGCCATATTTAAATGTATTGTATATTTTTCTCATATGCTTACCATCCCTTCTATTATTGGTACTGCCTTCCTGTATGGTCTACGCTGTAGTCCTCAGTATAAATAAGTTCACTCACAGGTACAAATGAATACCCCTGCTCCTCAAGACCTGTCAACAGTCCATCCAGCGCATCCCTTGTATATGTTGAGCCATTGTGCAGCAAAATAATTGAACCATTATTAAGATTCTTGTGATTGCATACCTTATCAATTATAGAATTAACGCCATAATCCTTCCAGTCAAGGCTATCTACATCCCACTGAATAGTATAATACTCCTTCGCCTTTGCCGCAAGTATAACACTTCCGTCATAGTCACCATACGGGGCTCTGAACAGCTTCATATCAATGCCGGTCATAGTCTTGATGATGGTATGGCACCCCTCTATCTCAGCAAGCATCTCGTCTCTTGACAGCTGAGTCATATGCTTATGATTAGCTCCATGATTGCCAAGGTCATGCCCTGACTTCCATATCTTCTGTATAGCCTCCGGATATCTCGTAGCCCAGTCACCAGTCACAAAAAAAGTTGCCTTACAGTTGTGGGCATCAAGTATCTCCAGTATATCATCCAAATCCTCATCTCCCCATGCAGCATCAAATGTTATACTGACTACCTTCTCATCTGTCTCTACTGAATATATCGGCAGACTATCCTCATAATGTTCACCTGCAAGTGCCATAACCGCTGTCCTGTTATCAAACAGACACACACCTATGGCAAATGCAAGTGCAAGAACAATAATTATCTTAAGAATCCTTATATTCTCCCTATTTAACTCAGGAAAGCCATAAAATGACTGCATATAATTCTTCCAACATATTTTAGTTAATTATATGAGATTAAGCTTACGGAAATTCTTCTTTCCTCTTCTTAATACAAATTCCTCACCAAAGGCGTCAGGAGTATATTCTGCTGCAATATCAGTTACCTTCTCGCCATTAACAGCTACTCCCCCCTGCTCAATGGCACGTCTGCCCTCACTTCTTGAGTTTACAAGACCTGACTTTACGAGCAATGTAATTAAATCTACCTTACCATCACGGAAAGCATCACTTCCTATATCAGCAGAAGGCATATTCTCAGTATTTCCACCACCAAACAAACCCTTTGCTGCATCGAGTGCCTTTTTAGCTTCCTCCTCACCATGAACAAGTGCTGTAAGCTCATATGCGAGAATTTCCTTAGCCTTATTTAATTCGCTTCCCTCCCATTTTTCCATCTCAGTAATCTGCTCTAACGGAAGGAAAGTAAGCATCTTCAAGCACTTGATAACATCAGCGTCATCAACATTTCTCCAATACTGGAAGAATTCAAATGGTGTTGTTTTCTCAGGATCAAGCCATACAGCACCTTTCTGTGTCTTACCCATCTTCTTACCTTCTGAATTAAGGAGAAGAGTAATAGTCATTGCATGTGCATCTTTGCCGAGCTTTCTTCTTATCAGCTCTGTACCACCAAGCATATTTGACCACTGGTCATCTCCACCAAACTGAAGATTACATCCATATTTCTGGAATAATGCATAGAAATCATAGCTCTGCATAATCATGTAGTTAAACTCAAGGAAGCTTAAGCCCTTCTCCATTCTCTGCTTGTAACACTCTGCTGTAAGCATTCTATTTACAGAGAAATGTGCTCCAACCTCACGAAGTACCTCAACATAGTTAAGGTCAAGAAGCCAGTCAGCATTGTTCACCATCAATGCCTTTCCCTCAGAGAAATCTATAAATCTGCTCATCTGCTTCTTAAAGCACTCACAGTTATGATTAATAGTCTCCTTAGTCATCATCTGTCTCATATCAGTTCTTCCTGATGGATCTCCTATCATTGCTGTACCACCGCCGATAAGAGCTATAGGCTTATTTCCACCCATCTGCAATCTCTTCATAAGGCAAAGAGCCATAAAATGACCTACATGAAGGCTGTCAGCAGTAGGATCAAAGCCGATATAGAAGGTTGCCTTTCCAGTATTAATAAGCTTTCTTATCTCCTCTTCATTTGTAACCTGTGCAATCAGTCCTCTTGCAACTAACTCATCATAAAGTTCCATCTTTTTAATTCCTCCTAAATATAAAAAATAGCCTCCGTCCTTATATGACGGAATAATCATATAAGGACGAAAGCTAATATCTTTCGCGTTACCACCTTATTTCACGGTCATCTCGCAACAACCGCCTCAGTAAGTATCTATATAAATACTTCAGCACTATAACGTATGCCACCACGTCCCCCTCTACTCGGTATTCCTTTCAAGGTGCAGCTCCAAGATGTATTCACTGGTATTCCTTATCGCGCCTCTCATCATCCGGCAGCTTTCTGTGACAGGTGTATAACAGCTACTTGTTCTCTTCCATGCCTTTAAATATATAATACCTTTACATTATATATGGATAATCTAAATTTGTCCATATCTAATAATAACTTTTATCAAATGTTATCACTGAATAATAGGTTCTCTCATATTCACTTAATTTCATATCTATGGCTTTCTTGATTTCGTCTTCACTTAACTTACAATCATAAGGAACCAATATATCAAATATAAAATTAGTATGCGTAGGTCCTGATACAACCCTGAAATCATGGATTGAAAGTTTATCGTTTATGCCCTCCACTATACCTTCCACCATTTTCCTGTAACCCTCCACCTCTGGATTACCAACCTCTATAGGGTCCATGTGAATTGTCATTCTAATGTGGAGTTCCTCATATATATTTCGCTCTAGCTCATCTATGGCATCATGTATATCAAGAATTGGATTTGATGCATCTACCTCAATATGTACACTTCCAATAAGGTTACCTGGTCCATATGAATGAATTATAAGGTCATGCATGCCAAGTGCAACAGAACATTCAGACACCATCTCCTTAAGCTTATCAACGACATCTCCGTCTGCTCTCTTGCCAAGCAGCTGGTCTACAGTATCTCTTATAATTCCAAATCCAGATATAAGTATCATAACTGACACAACCACACCCATCACACCATCCACTGGTGCTTTGGTCCATATAGAAGATACAAGTGCAATAAGAGTTGCAAGTGTAGCAAAAACATCGCTAAAGCTGTCCTTTGAGGTAGCTATCATAACACTTGAATTTATCCTCGCACCAAGCCTTCTATTAAAAAATCCCATCCATATCTTGATTAAGATTGATATGACAAGAATAACACACGCATAAACCGAAAACGATATCTTCTCAGGATGAACAACCTTAATCACAGATGTTTTAAGGAGCTCACAACCAACTACAACTATCACTGCTGCAATAACAAGAGATGTGAGATATTCTATTCTTCCATGACCAAATGGGTGATCCTTATCAGCAGGTTTTGCTGCCATCTTATATCCAAACATAGTCACTATACAGCTTGCACAGTCTGACATATTGTTAAATCCATCTGAGATTATAGATATCGAGTGAATAAGGCTTCCTATAATCAGCTTACTCGTAAATATAATCACATTACATATTATTCCTACAATGGAGCTTAAAATCCCGTAACGCTCCCTGACCTTGTTATCATCAATTTTCTCATAATCTTTAACAAAGTGCCTAACTAAAAAATCTGTCATACATCTTCCCCTATACTATCATTTACCCTTACATAACCTACCCCAAGTGCCATAAATACAAAAAATAATGGTGTTGTTATCGGCTGATTGACATTTATAAGTCCCTGTGCAAAATATCCAGTCATGGCAGCAAGACAAACATATGCAAAAGCCCTTCCCGATGCTCTTCTTATTATATATACAAATGTACTTACAACCAAACCAAGATAACAAAGTGCACCGACAATACCTGATGTTATCAGATATTGAAGCACCTCATTATGCGCATTGTCGTATGTCTTGCCTGTAACCTTAATCATCTCATCATTATAATATGCCTTCATCAAAGACTTTAATGACTCATTTCCATATCCAAATATCTTATTTTTAAGTGGTGCAGCCTTAAATAGCTCCGAACACTTTGTCCATATATACCCTCTGTATGTACCCCACTTATAATTAAATGTAAACAGGGATGCTTTTGAATGTACACCATATATAACTACCGATATCATTCCAAGCACAAGAACAGCCAAAAATACTATAATAGCCTTATTTTTATTTATTTTCTCAAATGTAGCACCCATATATCGAGAGAGAACTATCAGAGCTACATAAATTACCACTGTGGCTATAAGCATAAGTACAGCCATCTTAACGCTATCTATTGCCTCTGATACGCCTCCTCTTTTGTCATAATCCTTTATAACATTATGGTTTAACATTACTGTCACAAAATTACCAACAGCCAGGCTTATAAGAGATATAGCAAACTTTTTTAACTGGCTGTATTTATATGCAAGGAAAAATATAAGCACCATGGCAGCGCCAATACCAAGGTAAGCACTATCACTGTTGGCTATTATTACACACATTCCGCCAAGGCAGAGTACGATAAGTGATATAATCCTCATAACAAGCTTTTTGGAGAACACAGCTACACTCACAAACGCAGGTATGCTTATGCATAAAAAGCTTGAAAATATGTTTATGTTACCAAATGTTGATATAAACACATCGTAAATCTTAGGACTTATATTCTGCTTATATTTCATAAAATCATTGTCCATATGCTGGAATATCGCTACCACATATGCAAATGATGATGTCGCCGAAAGCACTATCATTATAAACTCGCTAAGCTTAGCACGGGTACTTACAATTATATACATAAGAGTAACTACAATAAAGAACATCAAACCCATTCTACGCCCGGTTTCACCTGTTAAAGCCGCATGCTTATCTGCTGCCACCATCCATGCAAATACCTGGGAAATCAAAAATGCTCCCATCCAGAATTCAGGCTTGAAATAGCTTTTAAGACCTTTATCCTCTGTAAAATCTATACTTACATCATAATACTTTGCTATAAGCATATCTATAAGATATCCGGCAATCGCAAGAAGAACATAAACACCTGTAGATATCATAAAGAAGTTATACCTTGTAATAGTAATATTAAAATATTTATCATCCATAATCCAAGGATATACTCCAAATATAGCTATAAGATATACATACAGTATGCAGTCTGAAACCCGCACACCATTTATATATTTCATTCCCATCTTTTTCATTTTCTTTGTGTTACCTGACGATGACATAAGCTTCTCCCTTAATATATTTTATGTGAGTATATCGCAGCCAATCAATAAATGCAATAATGAGCAAAAAAAATAACTCCACATCGGAGTTAGAATTCTTTAAATAAAATGCGGGAGATGGGACTTGAACCCACACGACGTTGCCATCACTAGATCCTTAGTCTAGCCTGTCTGCCAATTCCAGCACTCCCGCATATTCATTTGTGTGCGTCTGTTCTTGCCTGACGCAAGTAGTATAATATCACCTTCCCCATTAAATGTCAACATTATTTTTCATATTTTTTTATTTTTTTATTTTAAGTCTTTTTCCCCGCTATTTACCACTATTTCATCACACTCAACCAAGCACCTCTTGCCTGTAAAAATAAAAACTGACATGACAATATTGAAACTTTATCAGACAAAAAAAGAGAGCTTTGGCTCTCTTTTTTTATAATGTAACTTATATTAAATTAAGCTAACTTAGACTTAGCAACCTCAACAACCTTAGCGAAGCCTTCTGGATCGCTTATAGCCATCTCTGAAAGCATCTTTCTGTTAAGATCTACACCAGCGAGCTTTAAGCCATGCATAAGCTTGCTGTATGAAAGTCCGTTCATTCTAGCTGCTGCATTGATACGAGCTATCCAGAGCTGTCTGAACTGTCTCTTTCTCTGCTTTCTGCCTGCATATGATGATGTTAAAGCTCTCATAACAGACTGCTTAGCTACTCTGTACTGCTTTGATCTTGCTCCCTTATAACCCTTAGCGAGCTTTAAAGTTCTATTATGTCTCTTCTTGGCACCAACGCCACCTTTAATTCTTGCCATTCGTCTATTCCTCCTAATATCCTATAAATATGGTAAAATCTTCTTCATAACTTTGCTGTTTGTAGCATCTGTCATGGTTGCTTTTCTAAGATTTCTCTTTCTCTTAGTTGTCTTCTTAGTAAGAATATGACTCTTGTAAGCCTTGTTTCTCTTTAATTCCCCTGTTCCTGTCTTCTTAAAGCGCTTTGCAGCAGCTTTCTTTGTCTTTAACTTTGGCATTTTATTTCCTCCTATTAAACCTATATAATTAATTTTAACGTTTTGCAGCTAAAAACATTATCATATTACGACCTTCTGACTTAGCAGGCTTATCAATAACTGCTATGTCTGAAAGCATCTCAGCAAACTGATCCAAGATAACCTTAGATGTATTAACGTGAGCAAGCTCTCTACCTCTGAAACGAAGTGTAACCTTAACCTTATCGCCCTTTAATAAGAACTTCTTAGCCATATTAACCTTAGTATTAAGATCATTTGTATCAATATTAGGTGATAATCTTACTTCTTTAACTTCGATAGTTTTCTGCTTCTTCTTTGCCTCTTTTTCTTTTCTTGTAAGCTCATAACGATATTTTCCGAAGTCCATTATCTTACATACAGGTGGTTTTGCAGTAGGGGCAATCTTAATCAAATCTGCTCCTGCCTCCTCAGCCAGCTTCATAGCCTCCTTAGAAGACATAATTCCAAGCTGCTCACCAGTCTCGCTTATAACGCGGACTTCCTTATCTCTTATCTGCTCGTTAATCATTACTTCGCTAATAATAATGCACCTCCATTTTCTGTACTGTATGCGTCTGTAAAATATCGCATAAAAAAAGCGGATAGACAAACTATCCACACAATGCTACAATACAATAAATATCGTGCTATTAACCCAAGTCGCCTCTGTGCGCTAAGGTGAGAGTGGATACTCTGCTTCTTCAACATACTCATATAATCTATCACACACATTTATATATGTCAAGCATTTTATTTACAAATTCAACTACTTTTTTAATAACAATCGCCTTGACACCGCATTACATTATATATACAATAGTAAACAAATTTTATTATAAACAGAGGAGATGATTTTTTTTGGATGCAAGCCCCATTATACAACTGGTAATAATACTAATATTGCTAGCTTTATCGGCTTTCTTTTCTTCATCGGAAACAGCACTTACTACAGTAAATAAGCACAAGCTAAGAACTCTTGTGGATGAAGGCAACAAACGTGCCGCCAAGGTTATCAAGGTCACAGAGAACTCAGGCAAGCTTCTAAGCACAATATTAATAGGTAATAACATTGTTAATATTTCTGCTTCGTCACTTGCAACCACACTGTGTACCAGAGTTTTAGGTAACAAATATATCGGAATAGCTACAGGTGTACTCACCTTATTTGTTTTAATATTCGGTGAAATAACTCCTAAGACACTTGCAACACGCTATTCCATCAAACTGTCACTTATGTTTGTATACCCAATATCAATATTAATGGTTATATTTACACCTATTATATGGTTACTGAATATACTGACAGGAATTATATTCAAGATACTTCGCGTTAACCCTAACGAGAACGCCAATGCCATGACAGAGTCAGAATTAAGAACCATCGTTGATGTAAGTCAGGAGGAAGGTGTAATTGAACAGGAAGAACGTTTTATGATATCCAACGTTGTTGATTTTGGTGATGCACTATCTAAGGATATCATGATTCCGAGAACTGACGTTATATGTGCAGATGTCAATTCTACATATGAAGAATTAGTTGAGCTGTTCATGGAGGAAACATATTCAAGAATACCAATATATGAAGAGAGCAAGGACCATATTATTGGATTGCTCTATCTTAAGGATTTATTCTTCTATACACAGAAAAACGATATGAGGTACTTTGACTTAAGAAGCATCCTAAGAAAGCCTTTATTCGTATATGAGTACCAAAAAACGAGTCAGATATTTGCCGATATGAAAACATCATCTGTCACTATGGCGATTGTACTAGATGAATATGGTATCACCTCCGGTATTATCACAATGGAGGATTTGATTGAAGAAATCGTCGGAGAAATTCGTGACGAGTATGATGAAAATGAGAATGATGTAATTCGCAAGCTTGCTGAAGATACATACGATGTTGATGCTTCCATCAAGCTTGATGACTTAAATGATGCACTCCATACAGATTTACACTCTGAGGATTATGATTCCTTAGCAGGATTTGTTATTGAAGTAATGGACAAGCTTCCATCGGAGGGTGAGGAGACAGATTACAACAATCTTCACTTCAAGGTTGCTCAGGTAAATCGTAATCGTATTGAAAGAATTATATTAACAATACATGAAATATCTGAGGCTTCCGAAGCTGAAGCACATGATACAACAACATAATGTATTACACAAACTATATATTACTATAGTATATATCGTAAATTATAAAAATAATGACCGAATTGACAGTAACCTCTGTGCAATTCGGTCATTGTTTTATTATTTATCCTTTGCCTGTTTATCCTTCGCAGCCTTAGCCTCCTGCTTGACCTTCTCCTGCTCTGCTGCCTTCTTTTGCTCAGCTTCCCTAGCCATATCATCAATTATATGCTCCATAAGCTTGCGTTTTAAGAATATATCATACCCAAGCAATGACAGAAAATTAAGTCTTCTTAAGTATTGATTATCACTCCAATCCTTCTCAGATAATTCATAAGCCTTAATGATACTGTTCTCAATATTAAAATACTGATATTTCTCCATATTGTAAAGGCTTGAATATATCTCATCAAGTGAATGATCCGCCTCAGGATTGTCATAATAATCATCCAATAATGGATCTAGCATAGTCTTTATATCACTTATAGATATCACATTTTTCAAATAATAAATGTATATAAGTATAATAATATGTTCCTTCGAATATCTCTTCTTGTTAGGTGGTGGCAGCAAATCATTCTTAGTATAGTTATTAATCATTGTCTTAGTAAGTGTCTTGTCATCCTCAGAACGCTTATTCAAAGCCAAGTACTTATCCATAAATGTTGTTACCTGATCCATATATAGCTCTATAGATGGTATATCCTCAGGAACTATATATCCAAGCTGAATCCATTCTCTAATTTGTTTTTTTAAATTTTCCTTATTATCCATATATCCACGCTCTCCAGATAACAACTGCCATACCGCATTTATCATCTATACTATTATTTTGTGTACACATTTTTTTAATTATACTTTTTATATTATATAGTATTGAAAACGAGATGTAAAGGTTTAATTAACTTATTAAAGCATTTACCATATCTAACTGTTGCACACTCCTTGCACGTCCATCCTCTGTAAGATACATTCCTGAACGTCTTATCTCTGCATTATATTCGTTGTCCTTTTCCGATTTCAAGGAATATTCGCTTGACACACTTCCAAGATACATAGCTCCTACATTAGCTTCCTTCAAGGAAATGAGCTTATCATGTCCTGCATCATCCTTAACCCACACAGCAAGATCCTTATAGATTTTATCATTCTCATCTATCCAGCCATTGCCATCATCGTCATATGCCCGCAATTCAGAAAAGCCATTTCCAGTTTTAGCACCAAACATCTCTGAGCCATCATTAATAATACCATCCTTATTCTTGTCAAGAACCAGATATCCGGCACCCTCAGAAAGTCTTGATATACTGTCCTCCTTACCATCGCCATCTATATCAAACTTCCATTTTTCATCGCTCACAGATATAGGACTGTCCTTAAGGTTTATTACAAGCGGATCTGTCATAATAACAGTTGTCTCCTCCATATGCTCGATAGACTCAGTGTACTCTCTGCTCATCTCAAGCTGCATATTAAAGTCTATAGTCCTGCCATCCGCAGTTACAACCTTTCCAACAGTCTGAAATGTCATACTCTCAGATTCCTTATATGTGTACTGTCGTGATTCTATCCTCCGCCATACACTCACGCCCTGCATACCTGATGACATATTCCACGTCTGGTATCCCATTCCATACATACCTGACATCATGCCATTGTATCTTCGTCCTATCATCATACTCAGTCTGTTGCGGAAATTAAAAAGATACTGTCTTAACTGTACTATCATGTTATCCGCAGAATCCCTGCTGATACTATTACTTACAGTCGTTCTCTCTCCTGCACCGATGTTAAACATCAAATCCGTGTTCTTCTCCCTGTAGGTCATACTCTTTGTTGACATTGCTGCCATACCTACTGTACTTGAATTAACTATCATACTTTCCCTCCTCTTTTTCAGCAATAAATGCCATCAATCAGTCTACTCATGAAGGGTAAGTACTTTTCACACAAAATATATCGACCAGCTACCACAGATTATTTACCCGTGATAACTGGTCGATTATCATATTATATCAATATATAACTTTTACTCTGTTTTTTTCTTCTCCAATCTGGAAAATACCATATCATATCCATCATTTCCATAATTGAGAGAACGATTTACACGACTTATAGTTGCTGTTGAAGCACCTGTTTCCTTTGCGACCTCAAGATAAGTGTGATCCTCCTTGAGCATCCTTGCCACTGCAAATCTCTGAGCTATAGAAAGCACCTCATTAACAGTGCACACATCTTCAAAGAAATCAAAGCACTCATCAACATTCTCCAAGGTAAGTATTGCTTCAAATAAATCCTTTACAACGTCAGTTCTAATTGTTTTGCCCATATGATTACCACCCGTTATTTGTTTTCTTTCCTAACCCACACTGCAACTGCACCACGATTTACATAAAAATCTCCAAAGCCGTCATTATCTATCTTGATGTTATACTTTGCATTACCCATAGCATCTGAAAAATGAGTACCAGCGAACTGCTTTCCTATGTACATATGCTTAGTTCCACCTGTACCATCTGAAATGACAACTGCAAGTCCTGAATTTTTGTGCTCATCATCTCCCTCTCTGGTCCAGCCAATACAATTTGGATCATCAAAGTAATCATGCTGAGGACCATATGCATTATTTTTACGAAGTTTCATAAGCTTATCTAACTCTCTCTTCTTAGCCTTAATCTTCTTAGTTGGAATTCCCTTATAATCTCCATAAAATACACACGGATACCCATCCTGTCTTAATAATATAAGTGCATAAGCCATTGGCTTAAACCAATCTTCTACCCAAGACTCAAGTGACTGTCCAGGCTGGCTGTCATGATTATCAACAAATGTGACAGCAAGCATAGGGTTTGCCTGGACAAGCGAACCATCAAGAATAGTTCTCAGGTCATAATTTCCATGTGCCTTAGAGCAGTTATGGAAATTAAAATGAAGCGGAACATCAAACAGGCTTACCTGACCTTCTGTTGCATTTATATAATTCTTAAGAACATTTACATCCCAGTGCCAATATTCACCTACAGCAAATAAGTCTTTCTCTGCCTTTTCCTTCATGGCACGCATCCAGTCTCTATAGAAATACTTATTTATATGCTTTACTGCATCCAATCTGTATCCATCTAAATTGGCTATCTCTGTATACCATGCTCCCCATCTTGTAAGCTCCTCCTTAACCTCCTGATTGTCGAAGTCAAGGTCTGCTCCCATAAGATAATCATAATTGCCAAGCTCCCCATCTACATCATTGTCCCAGTCCTTTCCCTGAAATCTGAAGATAGATTTCTTCGCACGGTCCTGATCCCAGTCAATTCCATCAAAATGTGTCCAATTCCATGTAAAGTCTGAGTATTTTCCCTTTCTTCCAGGAAAATTAAACTTTGTCCACGCACCAATAACCTTAGAATCACTTACCATCTGATTGCGGCTGTTACCATTAAACTCCTCAGCACTAACCTGCTCTACCTCATCTGCACCTATTCTATGATTAAGTACTATATCAGCGTATACATTTATACCCTTAGCGTGCAAAGCCTTTATGGCTGCAAGGTACTCGTCCTTTGTTCCATACTTGGTAGGTATTGTACCCTTCTGGTCAAATTCTCCCAAATCATATAAGTCATATACTCCATATCCAACATCATTTACTCCGCCAGCACCCTTATAAGCCGGTGGAAGCCACACAGCGGTTACACCTGCCGTCTTAAGCTTAGAAGCATCTGCTGCAAGATTTTTCCATAATGTAGAATCGGCAGGTAATTCCCACTCAAAATACTGCATCATTGTACCATTCAGACTCATCATTACCCCTCCATTTATCATATACTGTATTAGTTTCACACTTTACAAACTTAAAGTGATTATAACAAATATATAATGAAGAGTAAAGTTTTTCTTAATATCTAATATATCCTGATTTTTCCATATTTATCCTTTCAACGAAATTAACCCTGTAATCATCATCTTCATAATCAGTAGAACAGGCAAGCTTATCTATCATATCAAGGTTTGTATTCCCCATATATTCACTATTTTTAAGGTACATACCATATGCTGCAACTGCCGCTGCCCATCTTATGTTATCAGAACCATTATCGCTGTAGTCCTTTGACGTACATTCGTAGCTGGCAAGCTTACTCTTATCTCCATCAGGTTCTTTATATCTGACATTAAGCGTAAACAATTCACCGTCTATTTTATCAGATGCAGGTACAATCTCATATAATGCAGTTACGCTGTGTCCTGCCCCCATCTCTCCACCATCCTTTGTGTCGTCAGAAAAGTCCTCGGCTGCCATCACTCTGTTTTCATAGCCTATAAGCCTGTATTCTGATACATTATCCTGATTAAATTCAACCTGCAGCTTGACATCCTTTGCAACAGTAACCATTGTCGCGCCTAAATCCTCCACAAGAGCCTTCTTTGCATCAAACATATCAGCTATATATGCATAATTACCATTTCCCTTATCCGCTAAAGTCTCAAGCTTATTATCCTTATAGTTGCCATCGCCTACGCCAATGACACTGAGATATATTCCAGACTCTTTTTTCTCTGTTATTAAGTCCTCTAAGCCACTTTCACTTGTAACACCTACGTTCAGGTCACCATCAGTAGCAAGAATAACCCTGTTATTTCCACCTTCTATAAAATATTCCTCTGCAAGCTCATAAGCAGTATTTATTCCCGCTGAGCCATTGGTAGAGCCTTCCGCCTGCAAATCCTGCAAAACAGAGCATATCCTGTAATAATCATCGCCTGTTGCACCGGTAAGTGCCACCGTATCCGAGCCCGCATAGGTAACTATCGATACCCTGTCCTTTTCGGTTAAGTTCTCGGTCAGCATACAAAACGCCTGCTGTATCAGACCAAGCCTGTCATAGCCAAACATTGAGCCAGATGTGTCAATTAAAAATACAAGATTTGAACTTGGTGCTTCTCTAAAATCGATAGGCTCTGTATTTAAAGATACAAGTGCAAGTTTATTTTCCTCATTCCAAGGACAATCTATATATTCGGTGTAAACAGAGAACTTATCATCCACATCAGGAGTAGGATAATCATAATGAAAATAGTTAATCATCTCCTCAATTCTCACCATGTCAGGTGACACATTCCCCACAGGTGTATTCATAATCTGTGTATATGATGCTGTATCTACATCTGCCGCAAATGTGGATAAAGGGGCTTTCTCTATAGACTGCCACTCATTATCTCCAACCTCACTGTATTCATTTTGATTATCATATACGCAGTAAGGCGGCTCATTATATCCGCAATACCCATCAGCCTGTATAGTCTCCGCTGCGTACTCGATATCAACATCATTATATATGTCATTGTAATTCTGTGACGCACCTGTATTATACTCCGGATTATCCTCTTCTGATTTTATTTCACCTATGCTGTAATCCTCCTTTTTCACGCCCGACTTATTGCCACATGCAGAAAGCCCAACGACCATTGACATTGCTAAAGTAACCGATATTGTCTTTTTAATAATGTGTTTTTTCATATAAAAAATCCTCCTCGTAATTAATATTTTTCTAAGTTATATTAATGTTACGAATGAGGATTTGAATTTTATGGTAATTATTTATTTTTTTTACAAAATTGCTAGAGGAATTTGAAATAAGGCCAATATAATGAAGCCACCTATAAATATTTTCAAAAAGGTCTTTCCAACTAATACCATTGAAGAACCTATATTGTTTTGTCTTGCCTCAGCCATATTATTTATCTGACACCAACGATATTTGTTACAGGATGGGCAGAATATTTTTCTTGAATACATTTTATAATGCGGTATTTTTATAACCTTTGCCTGTTGAATTACTGTCTTTGTTACAGACCTCTGTTTGTAAAATATACCCTTTATATCTTCTCCAACTGCATCAAAATCTTTACCGCATTTATTGCATGTCACACTGTATGTAAAGTCGGACTGTTTAAATGTCTTTGTTATATCTGAAAACAACCAGATTACACAGATAACAACCCATGATATAAGACATACACCCATTATAATGACACATATAATTTCTCCCATTTCTTACACTCCCTTTAACCTCTCTTTGGCATAGTTATTCTGATAAGCCTTTTATCAAGCATAATTGTTCTATTCCATGGATTTATAATTATTCCATTAATTAAAGGCTCTTTATATGCAGCCTCAAATAGCTTATCCATATCAGATAAAAATGTAGACTTAACGCTGTCAGCTCCCAGCAGCTCCTCATCAAAACCGGTAAATGCAACCCACCACAACAATCCATCATCTGTTTTTATTGTCTGTAAATTAAGATTATTGCTTCCAAAGGCTGGTTCAACCGAAACTATAAGCTGTCCACCCTCTTCCATCCGCCTTCTGATTACTGTCAACGTATGTGCAAGCTGCTCTGGTGTTGACTCATGCTGAAGCTCTTTTATTGCCTCTTCTATTTTTTCATTTCCCTTTAAGCCCTCATCCTGATAGTGGCTCTTATCCTGTTCCATAACTTCTCCATTCACTATATGATTTTTACTGTTCTTCCTCAGGGTACTTCATTCCCCACTCATATCTAACCTTAGTCATTATATCCATGACATCTCTTGTATAATCAAGATATAATGCGTCTTCATCACCGCCTATTGCCCTTTCAAAATCCTCTATCTCATACTTAAGTGCATCTGAATTGTCACCTGATGAGATAACCTCAATCTCACCGGTAACTGCATCCGTAATCCTTGCCTCCCATGCACGAGGATATTCCATTATTTCAATATAACCCTTCTCACAGGAAATCATTCCTCTCTTAGGCTGCTTTGAATGCATCGACAATGCTACTGTTGCCATCTGTCCATCAGGATTCGTTAACAGCATCGTTGCCTGCTCATCTACTCCTGTAGGTGCAGGCTTTACCTGACTTAATACATTGTCCGGCTTAGATGACATAAACCATCTTATAAATGACAATGCATAAACACCGATATCAAGCATTGCTCCTCCTGCAAGATTTCTATTGAAAAATCTGTTACTCATATCATATTCCTTGAAGCTTCCAAAGTTCATGGTTATAATATTAACCCTGCCAAGCCTGCCTGAGCGAAGAATCTCATTGAGCTTCTTGTAAATAGGCATGTGATATATCGTCATAGCCTCTCCCAATATGCAATTATTAGCCTCTGCAAGCTTACATGCCTCATCAAGCTCAGCACTATTCAAAGTGATTGATTTTTCTACAAGTATGTGTTTATGGTTTTTAAGAGCTTCGCGCATAAATCTGATATGTGTATTATGCGGTGTTGTGATATATATCGCATCCACATCGTCATCTGTAAACATATCATTGTAGTCATCATACACCTTGGTAATCCCGTATTTTTCAGCAAATGCAACTGCCTTTTCATGTGTACGATTACCCACAGCATATATTTTTCTACCTGATTTACCTAGTGCAACTGCCATTTCATTAGCAATAACTCCTGTTCCAAGTACAGCCCATTTTATCTCACTCATTCGCATGTCCTCCTTATAGATTTTGCAAATCACAAATCTCCTCTATCTGACTGACAGTCAGCCCCGTAGTTTTGGAAATAAAATCTACATCAGCTCCATTATCATACATTCTTTTGGCTATTTCTCTAACTCGTTCTTCCACATAATTTTTTACCACATCACACATAATCTCCCGCCCCTCTCCATTTTTATAGTATGCTGTCAGCCTGCTAATTACTGGGAATCTACTATATTATATGAGATAATAATATTAAAATCAAGCAACCATTTGTTGCATTCCGGACTACTGAAATCCCACAAATCTAGCCACATAGCTGCCATTCCCGGACTCTGTAACATCCGTAACTGCTATCTCATATTCACCATCAGTCTTTTTATTGTAAGCCTTATACATCTCCTCAAATTCGTCCTGATTAATGAATGTAATTACATCCCCTTCTTCCAGTAATTTAACATCCTCACTATATGAAATTACCTTATGTACAGTTGCAAGCACATTTTCCGTATCATTGTCCGCTGTCGCATACTCTAATGTAACTAATACTGTTAAAGATTCTTGGTTGTAAGCGTCATCAGATTTTATACAGTCAGTGCTTGCGCTGTTCTGATTAAGTGCACTGTCAGCCTGCTGTATATCTTCTGCTATGTCATCTGCCATTTCAGCACTCTCCGGCAGCATATTCATGCTTTCATCTGCCGTTTCAGCACTCTCTGGTGCCTCTGTAATATCAGAATCATAGGCAACATTGGTATTCTTAGTATTCTTGTTGTTACTGCTTAACATTGCCACAGGAATAACTATAGCACATACCACTATAGCAGCAACAAGACCTGCATACCTTCTTAGTCCCTGTCTGCCGCCGGTGTTACCATTTGTCCTATTTTTCTTAGCATCAGCACTATTTTCTATCTCAACATCAAAGCCAGCCTCTATTCTTTCCCATAAATCAGGAGTCTCAACATCCACATTATCAAGATATGCCTGTAGCATTTCATCTGTAAGCTCTTCCTCGTTATGTATATCATTTATATCATAAATATTATTGTTATCTGTCTTGCTCATATTCTATCAGGCACCTCCTTAATTTCCTTATTCCCTGATTATACAGCCAGGTAACTGTTCCAATAGGCGTTCCCCTTATTTCAGCAATCTCTTTAAATGTCAACTGACCTATAAGCTTCATATCAATAACCTCTTTTTCCTTAGGCTTAAGACATTGCATCGCCGTTTTCATATCCTCTGCTAAAATCGTCCCATCTTCTATCCGGCACTCTTTACCATCTACACCAATATTCTCTATGCTGTTCTCCACATTATCATCTGACTTATCATCACCTGTTGCGACAAGAAGAACCTCACGTCTGTTTTTTCTGATATAATCTATAGCCATGTTTCTTGCTATTTTGACAAGCCATGCCTTATGCGGACTACCTGGAATAAAGCTTTTTGAAACACGAACCAGCTTTATGAAAAATTCCGAGGTTACATCCTCAGCATCCTCTTTTCTCCCCACCACATCATATATAACCGCGTATATCAGCCGAACATATGCCTGATATATAAGCTTAAGAGAATCCTTATCTCCCTGTGCAAGATTAGCTATGGCAGTCTGAAACATTTCATCCGTCATATGCTCCCTCCTCATATATAAATACGAAACAAATACAAATATTTATGGTTTAAATATTCATATAAAATAATTTTATTTATTTCTATAATAAAAAATGGCAAGCTGTGTTCTGTCTCTAAGACAAAGCTTTTCAAGAACCCCACTTATATAGTTTCTTATTGTTCCCTCACTTAAGTAGAGCTTTTCCGCAATCTCCTTATTACTATAGCCCTCAGCTACCGCTTCTATTATCTCATATTCCTTATCGGTTATTCCATGACTTTCATAGTCAAAGCTTTCTCTCTTCTCCATAAGTATAGGAAGTCTCTCAACGATATCCTGACCATACACATTCTGTCCGCCATGCACAGCCTTTATAGCCGGCACAATTCCCTCAAAATCCTGCTTTAATATATAACCCTTTGCGCCAAGCTTTATAGCCCTTACAATATATTCATCATCCATAAAGGTGGTGAGATAAAGTATTTTGGCATTCTTATCCTCATCTAATATAAGCTCTCCCGCCTCAAGACCCGTCATGCCTGCCATTCTTATATCCATCAGCAAAACATCTGGTTTATTCTTCCTGTATAATTCTATTGCCTCACTACCACTATTTCCCGTTGCGACAACATCAACCGAACTGTCAGCCTCAAGAATTGTCTTTAGTGATATTGCGACCAACGCATCATCATCAATAATAACTACTCTCATATTCACTCTCCTTTTTTAGGTAAGGTAACAAATACTTTAAATCCATTGTCAACACTGATTGTAAGATGTCCATTAAGTCCCGTCACTCTGTCCTCTATATTCTGTAAACCTATGCCACTGCTCTCCTTTGACAGATATTCAAACATATCCCTGTTATCTGATTTTTTTCCTGCATTATATCTGCTGTAATCATGTATTATAATCTGATATATTCCGGGATGTTCCCTAAGTACAATAGACACATCTGTATTTCCACTGTGTTTCATTATATTAGATACTGCCTCCCTGACTATACCTATTATGGCATATTTGTACCGCCTGTCCATTCCATCCTGTATATCATAGTCTATAGCATAATCAAAATTACCCTTAAGCCCACCTGCAATATCATCTATGGCCTGCTTTAAATCAACAGATTCATCATGTAAATCATGTACACTCTCACGCACATTATTCATAGCAATATCAAGGTTCTCCCTTACCAGTCTTAGCTGTCCATGTAACGGTTCATCCTTATATATGGTCATAAGTGCTCCCATCTGTAAAATGGTTCTTGTCAGTATATGCCCTACATTGTCATGTATCTCTCTGGCTATCCTGTTTCTCTCCTTAAGTGTCGCTACATATACCTCCTGATCCTGTTTCTCAATCAGGCTCTTGTTTTTCTCTGCGAGAAGAATATTCCTCTCCTCCTCATCATCACGAATCTGTCTTATATCTGATTTAAGCTTAGTTAAACTATTGCTCCTGCAATACATATAATATGCCATTACCACAAGTATCAAATTAACGATAATATTATACACATTCCAGCCTGTAAATGCATTAATCTCACATATAATATATAAGACAGCAGGTATCAACATTCTTATTCTAAACACATCATATATAATCACAGGCAGCATAATTCCAAGCTCAGGAATAAAAAATGTAAGAATACCATATATAGCTGTAATTATGCCAACATATTCTCTCTTATCAAAATACGAGCCAAGTCCAAATGCAATCACCGTAACCAGCATTGCAATAAGTGTATTCTTATCCGTCCCATTACTTATTGCAAGAACAAATGTGATTGCAATCAAAAATAATTTATCAATAATATAAGACATTTATCCACTCACCCTGCTTCACATAATATAATCATTATATCATTCCAGCCATACACACACAATTTAAAACGCAATAAAAAAGTCCGCCACCATATATTCTGGAAACGGACTTTTAATATCAGTATTACTCTGCCCTTGCGAGCTTCTTTCTCTTGGATATCAGCATTGATATAACCATAAATGCTGCCGCAAACAACACTTCTATGCCTATATACTGCATAATATTACCAATATTCTCATCTAACATTATTCCATCATTTGCCATGACATACCAGTATGTAGGGATAATCATGGATACCTTCTTTAATCCCTCACTAAATATCGACATTGGCACAAACACTCCGCCAAGAAATGAAAATCCAAGTCCTACAATATTAGCTATCATTGCTATGTTCTGGGTTGACAGATTAAAGCTTCCGACAATATTTACTATTCCTACACTAATTAATGTAAATACCAGCGAATTAAGTATAAGATATATAGTTTTCGCATTTATAAGCACTGCTCCATACATGATATATCCCAATATCATAAACAATAACCACGTACCTACTCCCAATGTAGCAACTCCCGCTGCAAGCTGTATATTTCTTTTTCTTATCGGAACAGGAGAAACATTTACTCTGTCACTCACATTTTGCCTGTTAAACGCAATAAGCACAGCACCAAGACCATTAAAAAGCATCATTATTATTACATATGGAAGGTACAAAAAGAAATAATAATATTCCGGTTTTTTCTCTACCGAATTACCATATACCTTAACAAGTCCCTCATCAGACATTGCCTCCAATGTAATATCATATGCGCTGTCCATATCATAACCGGCATCCATAAGTGCCGACATTGAGCTCTCATATGAAGCAATCTGATTATCTACATACATGCCAGTGTTACTTCCGGGGCGCTTTATGTTGGTAAGTCTGCCTGAATTTTCATACCCATTTTCAATATAAAGCACATAGTCCAATTCCCAAAAATATAAGTTATTCTGTATAACCTTCTCATCATCAGGAACATCAACCATTTCATGAATCTGGCTCAGATAATCTGTAAGCATCCTTGAAGCTTCCGAGTTATCCCTGTCAAATATTGCAAGCTTGCATGAGTAAGTCTCATACTTATCAGTACCTTTGCCCCCCATCTTGGAAAATCCTATCATAAGGCCTAAAAAGATACAAAAGTAAATCATACAACTGCCTATCTGCTTTTTAAATATTCTCAAAAAGGTTTTATATACTTGCATATGTTCTCCTCCTTCCTATCAGTGTTCCCGCTATAACAAATACAACAGAAATCACAAGCAGGCTGAGTATATTTTTCATATACTGTGTATTTTCCTGATATACATTAAGTGCATAGAAGGTATCACTTATGAGTGCAGCTGGATTAAGCTTATTAAATAACGGACATTTCTCCTTCATTATAAACTTCATATCTGCAATCATAAGTCCTGACAGGAAACACAAGGTTAATGAAACTCCAACTGCAATTCCTTCCTTAGCATTCTGATTTAACTTACTTATACTTCCTATAAAATATCCCATAGAAAGACCAGTCCATGTGCCGATTAACACAAGTAATGCCATCTGCCACAGCTTATCACCAAAATCTACACCTATTATCGTAAGATAGACCATCGCAAGTATCTCACATATATACAGTATTAACAAATTAGCGAGAAGTGCAGCAGTTGTAGATGCAAATGTGCTTGTCTGCGCCACACATTTTCTTGCCCCAAGAGTTGACAGATTTGCCTGACTGTATTTGGTTATAGCAAGACCTGTAAATGATGCAAATAAACATCCCATAGCTATAAGATTATAGAAATACTCCGTAAATGCGTCCATTTTTCCATCAGCTATGACCTTTTCCGTGTTGTTATCTCCATTTGAGGACATAAGCCCAATCAAAGATAAAGGATTTATGTCTGTCTTTTTATTTATTGCATCTGCAACAGTAAATATCTGATGATAATCAGTGACAACAGACGCAAGTATACCATCCTGAATATCCATTCCACCCTGATTTAATCCGGCAGCCCTCACCATAAGCTTAAGCTCATTATCTTCCGAATAAAAAACACCTCTTACCTTCTTATCATCAAGGAGACCGGCAGCCTCGTCTATGCTGTCTGCATATGTGATATTAAGCAGCTTTTCACCATCACCGCTTATAGATATATTGGCGATGAAATTATCAAATATATAGCTTACATTCTCATCCTCAATGTATACTGCTACATCCAAATCACGGACAAGCTCAGATTTACTATACGCATTTCCAAATGTAACCTGAAAGAGTGTTCCAAGTGCTATTACAAATATAAAGCTCCAGAAAATCTGTGCCTTATCACGCAGAATGATAAGCAGATTGTACTTGAAATTATGCCAAAACATAACCTACACCTCCCTGTCACGCAGTTCTTTTCCGGTTATCTCAAGAAATACATCATTTAAGGTAGGGAGCTCTGAATACACTCTTCCACTTGGGATATCATGCTTATTTATATAATCCAAGACCTGAATCAGATTATGCTTTCCTCCGCTGCATTTAAGTGTAAGTCTGCTTCCATCATATAAAACCTCATATACATGATTAAGCTCACCAAGCTCACGCTTGTTTTCATCTGATATACCAACTGCTTCAATAATAATAGTCTCTGTGTTCTTGATAAGCTTCTTTAACTCATCCTTCGTGCCAAGTGCTATTTTTTTGCCCTTATCCATAATTGCAATTCTGGTACAAATCTGCTCAACCTCTTCCATGTAATGTGAGGTATATATTATGGTTGCCCCATCTGCGTTAAGCTGCTGTATTCCCTCCAATATCTTATTTCTGCTCTGAGGATCTACCGCAACTGTAGGCTCATCAAATATAATCAGCTTAGGCTTATGTGCTATTCCACAGGCTATATTAAGTCTCCTCAGCAAACCACCAGACAGCTTCTTAGGAAAATATTTTCTAAAATCATTTAAACCTACAAAATCTATCGCCTCATCTACATACTTTTTTCTTGTTTCTTTATCGTGTATGTAAAGGCCGCAGAAAAAGTCAATATTTTCATATACCGTTAATTCATCGTATACAGCAACATTCTGCATTACAACTCCTATATTCCTTTTAACCTCGTAATTGTCGTATGACATTTTCCTTCCAAATATCTCTATATCCCCCTTATCGTATGACAAAAGAGAAAGTACACAATTAATAGTCGTAGTTTTACCGGAGCCATTTGGACCAAGAAGTCCAAATATCTCTCCCTCCTTTATATCAAGATTAAAGTGGTCAAGTGCAAGAGTTTCTTTATAACGCTTAACTAGATTTTCAATTTTAACTACAGTCTCTCCCATGGTATCCTCCTTATAAATAATACATTTTATATTTATGATAGTAGATTTTCCTCATAATTTGTAGTGTATAATGTCAAAATAGTAATATTACATTTGTCATATTATGCATAGAAAAATGAGCCATATTAGAATTGTACATATAATTCCAACACGACTCATTTTCTTATATTCTAATTATAATTTTGTTTGCTCTATTTCTTAATACAGGCAAATACACTGTCAACCTTATCCCTGCTAAGCTTCGGTGTGATAAGACTTACAACAGGAACGATAATTAATCCTGCAAGCATTGCAAATGCTCCGCAGTTAATTGGAGACTGAAGTATGGTCGGGAAGGCTTCCTTACATAACATATTTGCAACCATTATTCCACATCCAAATATAAAATTAACTATAACTGAAAGCTTAGTTACTCCCTTCCAGTACAAGCTGTATATGAATGGTGCAAGGAACGCTCCTGCCAAAGCTCCCCATGAGATACCCATTAGCTGTGCTATAAATGTGACATTGCTCTTATACTGTACAACCGCTATTATTGCTGATATTGCAATAAATATAACTATGAACACTCTCATTATCAGAACCTGCTTCTTCTCGTCCATCTTCTTTACTATGTTGTCCTTAATCAAATCAAGCGTTAATGTTGAGCTTGATGCAAGCACAAGGGATGACAGAGTTGACATTGAAGCTGAAAGTACAAGTATAACAACTATCGCTATAAGTATCGGAGCTAATCTCTCTATCATGGCAGGGATTATAGCATCATATCCCATTGAAGCTGCATCTATATCATACAGTCTGCCGAAGCCGCCTAAGAAATAACATCCACCGGCAACTATAACTGCAAATATAGTTGATATAATTGTTCCAGTCTCTATAGCCTTCTCATTTTTTATCGCGTAGAATTTCTGAACCATCTGAGGCAAGCCCCATGTACCAAGTGATGTAAGTATTACTACACATAACAGTCCAAATGGATCAGGTCCGAAAAATGATGCAAATACACCCGGTGTATCAGATACAGCCTCATCGCTCACACGTGAAAGAGCGTCAAGTGCCTCTGTGAATCCACCATTTGACCTAAGAACCGCAGCTATAACAAGTATTATACCTACTATCATAACAATTCCCTGTATGAAATCATTGATAGCAGTTGCCATGTAACCGCCAGCTATTACATACACACCTGTAAGTACAGCCATCGCTATAATACAGACTGTGTAATCAAGATTAAATGCCATACCGAACAGTCTTGAAAGTCCGTTATACAATGAAGCAGTATAAGGTATCAAAAACACAAAAACTATAATCGATGCAACTATCTTAAGCATCTTAGAATCAAATCTGTTCTCAAAGAACTCTGGCATTGTCTTACTCTCAAGATGCTGTGTCATAACTCTTGTACGTCTGCCGAGAACAACCCACGCAAGCAGTGAGCCTATAATGGCATTACCTATTCCTATCCATGTTGAGGCAAGACCGAATCTCCATCCAAACTGTCCCGCATATCCTATAAATATAACAGCAGAGAAATATGATGTTCCATATGCAAATGCTGTAAGCCAAGGGCCTACACTTCTTCCACCAAGCACAAATCCATTTACATCTGTTGCATGCTTCCTGCAATAAATACCCACACCAATCATAACACTGAAAAACAAAATCAGCATAATAACCTTAACCGCCATAATTAAAACCTCTCCTCTGTAAAATGTAAATGCGTCACTTTATTGCGTTACGCTTTAACGCCTTGAAGTGACGCATAAGTTATTATGCCATATATATGCATTTTGTGTCAAGCAATTATTACTCTGTATCAGCTATTATCTACTCAGCAGTTCTTCCAAGCTCAAATGCTTCCTCATTCATCTCAAGGAACTTAGCAGGAACTATAGCCTTCATAGCCTCATGCCATGCCTCGTCAGGTATCTCTGGGAAGTATATTGAAAGTCTTCCCATAAGAGCTATATTAACAGCCTTCGCTGAGCCTGCCTTTTTGGCTATCGCAAGGAAATCCTTGGCATCAACCTTTGCTCCAGCTTCCTCCATCTTCTCTACAAGTCTGTCAGGATATACCGCTGCCCCTGTAATTACAGGCATTGGTTCCATCTCCTGAGTATTTGTAATTATCTGTCCGCCTGGCTTAAGGAACTCAAGCCATCTGGCAGCTTCAAGCTTCTCAAATGATATAATTACATCTGCCTCACCCTTGTCAATTACAGGTGAATATACCTTATCTCCATAGCTTACATATGTAACTACACTACCACCACGCTGGCTCATTCCATGAACCTCTGAAACTTTAACATCAAAGCCCTGATTAAGTAATACATATCCTAACATTTTGCTGGCAAGAAGAGTTCCCTGACCGCCAACTCCGACTATCATAATCTTTTTTACTGCCATTATGCTGTCACCTCCGTCCTGTCTGCACTCTTTAATGCATCAAATTTACACATCTGTGTACATACCTCACATCCAATGCAAAGAGTTGTATCTATGTCTGCTACCTTACGTCCTGAGCCATCCTCTTTATCTGTAACCTTAATTGCAGGGCATCCAATCTGCATACATGCCTTACAGCCAACGCATTTATCCTTATCTACATGAAGCGACGGCTTGTGAACCATTCCCTTTATCATAACACAAGGTCTTCTGCTTATAATGATGGAAGGCTCCTCCACTGAAAGCTCCTCCTTAAGAACTCTGTCAACCTCTGCAAGGTCATATGGATCTACAACGGTAACTCTGTTAAAGCCAACTGCATGACAGAGAGCCTCAAGGTCAACTTTACCTGCCGGCTCACCTCTTAAATTCTTACCTGTTGTAGGATTTTGCTGATGACCTGTCATACCTGTTATTGAGTTATCAAGTATTATAACAGTTGAATTAGTCATGTTATATGCAATATCTGTAATTCCGGTCATACCAGAATGTATAAAGGTTGAATCTCCTATAACACCAACACTCTTCTTCTCTCCTGCTTTACCCATCGCAAGATTAAAGCCGTGAAGTCCCGAACATGAAGCTCCCATGCAGACATTAAGGTCCATGGCATTAAGTGGTGCAACCGCACCTAATGTATAACAGCCTATGTCACCGTATACCATACAATTATTCTTATGAAGAATATAGAATATTCCTCTGTGCGGACAGCCTGCACACATAACAGGTGGTCGTCCCGGTATCTCATCATCTATGTGAATACTCTCTGGTACTTCCATACCCATACATTTTCGGACAAGGTTCTGTGTAAACTCTCCACATATAGGGAATGTGTCCTTACCGGAAACCTTTATTCCAAGCTGTTTACAGTGATTCTCAATTATTGGATCTAACTCTTCTAACACAATTACTCTGTCAACCTTGCCTGCAAAATCAAGTATAAGCTTCTCAGGAAGAGGATAAACCATACCAAGCTTAAGTATGCTTACATTATCTCCCCACACCTCACGGGCATACTGATATGATGTTGATGATGTGATTATTCCGATTGATGTATCGCCCATCTCAACCCTGTTTATATCATCTGTCTCCGCAAATGCTATCAAATCCTTTGTTCTTTGCTCAACTCTCACATGTGCATTTCTCGAATTAGCGGTCATCATAACCTTAGTAGGATCCTTTACATAAGGTACCTGCTCTGGTACAACACGCTCTCCTGTACATACAACACTCTGTGAATGGGAAACTCTTGTACACATCTTTATAAATACAGGTGTATTAAATTTCTCTGATATCTCAAATGCACGCTTAGTAAATATTCTTGCCTCCTCTGAATCAGATGGCTCAAGCATAGGAACCTTAGCGGCAATCGCATAATGTCTTGAATCCTGCTCATTCTGTGAAGAATGCATACCTGGATCATCTGCAACACAGATAACCAAGCCTGCATTCAATCCCTGATATGATATTGTAAACAAAGGATCTGCTGCAACATTAAGTCCTACATGCTTCATTGCACATGCACTTCTTACTCCACCTAAGCTCGCGCCGTGTGCTACCTCAAGTGCCACCTTCTCATTTGGTGCCCACTCACAATATATCTCGTCATACTTAGCTGCTTCCTCAGTAATCTCTGTACTCGGTGTACCCGGATAACTTGATATCACCTTACATCCCGCCTCATACATACCACGGGCAACAGCCTTATTTCCAAGCATCAATTCTCTCATTATAATCTCTTCCTCCTGTGTATACTTATGCACGATTTTCCTGTGCGACAAGCTGGTCTACTCCATACATCTTACGAAGCTTAGGCTTCTCTATCTTACCTGTCGCATTTCTAGGAATCTCACTAAATATAATCTCCTTTGGTCTCTTATATCTAGGAAGCTCCAAACAGAAATTCTCTATCTCCTCTGTCGTACACTCATATCCATCCTTAATCTCTATAACTGCTGCGGTTTTCTCTCCCAAACGTCTGTCAGGCAGACCGATTACCGCAACATCCTTAACCTTGTCAAACTTCCTTATGAAGTCCTCAATCTGAACAGGATATATATTCTCACCACCGCTGACTATGACATCCTTCTTTCTGTCTACAAGGAAGTAGAAACCATCCTCATCCTGCATAGCCATATCGCCTGTATAAAGCCATCCATCCTTAATTGTCTCGGCAGTTGCCTCTTCGTTTCTATAATAGCAGGTCATGACACCAGGTCCTTTGACACAGAGCTCTCCTACGCTTCCCTGCTCAACCGTGTTGCCATGCTCATCAACAATCTTACATTCCCAGCGATATCCCGGTACGCCTATTGCTCCAACCTTATGTATATTCTCAACACCTAAATGAACACATCCCGGACCTGTTGACTCCGAAAGTCCATAATTTGTATCATACTGATGATTAGGGAAATACTCCTTCCAACGCTTGATAAGTGAAGGCGGAACAGGCTGTGCTCCTATATGCATAAGTCTCCACTGATCTAACTTATAGTCATCAAGCTTTATATCTCCTCTGTCAAGTGCATCAAGTATATCCTGCGCCCAAGGAACAAGCAGCCACACTATTGTACAGTGCTCAGTTGATACAGCATTAAGTATAGTCTCTGGTCTTGTTCCCTTCAATAATACAGCCTTGCTTCCTGCAACCAGACTTCCCATCCAATGGAACTTCGCACCTGTATGGTACAATGGCGGTATACACAAAAATGTATCATCGCGACTTGTGCTATGATGATGCTGCTCCATCTCTGCCGCCTGTGTAAGGCTTCTATGCTTGTGTAAAATTGCTTTAGGAAAGCCTGTAGTTCCCGATGAAAAATAGATTGCTCCGTAGTCATCCTCTGTAAGTGAAACATCCGGTGTCTTGCTTGAACAGTCAGCCACAAGCTCATGGTAGCTCTCTGCAAAGCTAGGACAGTTATCTCCCACATATATGAGAAGCCTTCCCTTAGAAAGTCTCTCTGCATATGTCTCTATACGACCTATAAATGCAGGACCAAACACTATAATGTCTACCTCTGCAAGCTCAGCACAATATAATATCTCGTCCGCATCATATCTGAAATTAAATGGAACTGCTATAGCTCCAGCCTTTAAAACTCCAAAATAAATAGGCAGCCACTCTAAACAGTTATACATAAGTATAGCTACCTTGTCACCCTTTTTTATGCCTCTGTCTATAAGCATATTGGCAAATCTGTTTGCCTTCTCGTTAAATACATTCCATGTAATCTGTCTTCTGTATGGCTCAAATCTGTCAGGTTCAACCAACTCAAACTCTTTCCATGTAATTCTTCTAGTATCCTTTTCGTCCGGATTAAGCTCAACAAGAGCAACCTCGTCCGGGTAGAGCTTAGCATTTCGCTCCAAAAACTCTGTAACTATCATAACCCTGTACTCTTCTCCTGTAATTCTCTTCATAATGTACTTTTATACTGCGACGCAATATAGTATCTATTTTAAGATATTACAGATAAGTTTACAAGTATAATTTTCCAAACTATATTATTCTCGTTGAGCTGTTATATACTTTCTTTACATCTTTTAATCTCTGCTTGCTGATTGCTATTTTACTTCCATCCTCCAAAAATGCGTTGTTTCCCTCTATTTTTACAACTCTTGCACAGTTAATGACATATCTTCTGTGACAACGCACAAATGCCTCATTATCCCATATCTCTTTATAGCTATCAAAGGAAGTTTCACTTATCACAATACTCTTATCAGTCATATTAAATAATATCTGATTTCCATTTATCTCAGCATACACTATATCCTCTATAAATACCTGTTTTTTACCATTCTGACTATATAAATTAACAACATGCCGTCTTGATAAATGATTAATAAACCGCTCTAATGAAAATATCATATCATCAAAATCGTCATCCAACTTAGTCTTAGTTATATATCTAAATGGTCTTAATTTTATATAAGTGTCAATATTACCCTCATTTTCCGCAATAAATACAACTGGTATGTCATACTCAAGTCTTAGTTGTTTTGCCATCTCCTCAACCGAAATATCAGAAATCCCATCATTGATAATCATTGCTTCAAACTGGTATTTATTCTCTAAGGTTTCTGCTCCGCTGTTATATATCTTTATACTAAACTCATGTCCTATTTTGCTATCTAATATTCTATCCCTAAGAATTCCTGCAAAATTCTCATCACTGTCACATATTGCCAATCTTATCTTGTAATCGTCACTCACCCTAATCACATCCTTATACTTGTTTCATCTATTAATCTTTATATGTATTATATATCATTATTTTGATTTATCAAACCTTTTTTCTTAATTACATAAAAAAAACTGCTGTAGCATCTCTGATACAGCAGTTTTGTTGTTTTAATAATATAGCTTTTATTTCGATGTATCAACTGAACGTATTTTTTCCCTCACCTTTAATACAAATGTAGGTGACACAGATAATTCATCCAGTCCCATCTTAAGGAAAGTCTCTGTAAGTGATATGTCAGCACCAAGCTCTCCACATATTCCTACCCAACAATTTTCTTTGTGTCCATTATCTATGACCATCTTAATCATTCTTAAAACAGCCTCATGATGGGAATCATATATACTATCGAGCTTAGGATTCTGTCTATCTATCGCAAGAGTATATTGTGTAAGATCATTTGTCCCTATACTAAAGAAGTCAACCTCCCTGGCAAGTAAATCACTTATCATAACTGCCGCAGGTGTCTCTATCATAATACCCTGCTCAACATCTCCATATGGAAGTCCCTGTGCATCAAGCTCAGCCTTTACCTCCTCAACTATTTTCTTTATCTGTTGAACCTCATTAACTGATATTATCATAGGGTACATAATTGATATATTTCCATAATAGCTTGCCCTAAATATTGCTCTTAGCTGTGTCTTAAATATATCTGGCTGAGAAAGGCAGATTCTTATCGCACGGTAACCCATAGCCGGATTATCCTCCTTCTCAAGATTAAAATAATCTACCTGCTTGTCTGCACCTATGTCAAGTGTTCTGATTATAACCTTCTTGCCTGCCATATTCTCGGCAACTGTCTTATAAGCATTAAACTGTTCTTCCTCAGTCGGAAATGTATCTGTTCCAAGGTATAAAAACTCACTTCTGAAAAGACCTATGCCGTCTGCATCATTCTGAAGCACTGCCGCAACATCCGATACACTTCCTATATTGGCATAAAGATTAATCCTCTTACCATCTATAGTTACATTTTCCTTGCCCTTAAGCTCCTGTAGAAGTCTTTTCTTGTTGGCATCCTCTTCGCGCTTTTGGGTGTACTCATCAACTACTTTACTCTCAGGCTCAACATAGAATATACCATTATAACCATCAACTATAGCTTCCTTACCATTCATGTCATCACTATAATCAACACCTATCAATGCAGGTATATTCATAGTTCTTGCAAGTATAGCTGTGTGAGAGTTAGTTGAACCATGTCTTGTCACAAATGCTAGAACCTTGCTCTTATCAAGCTGTACTGTCTCACTAGGTGCAAGGTCATCTGCAACAACGATAACCGGCTCATCACTTGACAATCCGCTGTTGTCCCTTCCCTGAAGAATTGAAACAACTCTGTTAGAGATATCCTTCACATCAGCAGACCTTGCCTTCATATAGTCGTCATCCATTGAAGCAAACATCTCAGAAAAATTATCTCCGGTTGTCGCAACTGCATACTCAGCATTGATTGACTGATTCTCTATCATATGTGTTATTGCCTCAACATAATCAAGATCATCAAGCATCATCTGATGTACTTCAAATATCATAGCATTTACTTCGCCGACTTCACGGAGAGCTTTCTCATACAGTTCACCCAACTGCTCCTTAGCCTTTTCCTTGGCGGCTTCAAATCTCTGTATCTCTGCCGCTGTATCAGTAACCTTTTCACGTTTTACCTGTCCATCTCCTTTGTTATAGATAGACACCTTACCTATAGCAATCCCACTAAATACGCTTTTTCCATTCAATACTTCCATTGCTGCCGCCACCTCTTTCTGTACAAAAGTGAACTTAATCCACTACAGGTTTTCCTTCATAAATATCTCAAGTGCCTCTATAGCATCATCCTCAGACTCTCCATCAGCCTTGATAGTAACTACATGTCCCATCTTAGCACCAAGGCTCATTACACCCATGATTCTCTTTGCATCAACTTCTCTTCCGTCTTTAGCAATTGTAACCTTACATGGATATCCTGCTGCCATTTTAACCAACAACCCTGCTGGCCTGGCATGAATTCCCTGTGCATCTGTTATTGTGTAATTAAATTCCTTCATGATAAATACCTCCAATTAATTCTATTTACTTTTAATACTATACTATTAATATGCTAAGCTACCTTTTTCTTTAATACACCAAGTAATAAAGCTGATATAATACTACCTACAACAAGTGATACAAGATACATAACTGCATTTCCTACTACAGGGAATACGAAGATTCCACCATGAGGAGCCATAAGTGTACATTTGAACACTGCTGATAATGCACCTGCTACTGCTGAACCTACAACACATGCAGGGATTACATGTAATGGGTCTGATGCTGCAAATGGTATAGCACCCTCAGTTATGAATGACAGTCCCATGATGAAGTTTGTAGGACCAGCCTTTCTCTCCTCTGCTGTGAACTTGTTCTTAAATAAAAGTGTTGCGATTGCTATTGCTATTGGAGGAACCATACCACCAATCATAACTGCTGCCATTATTCCATAGTTGCCTGCTGCTATTGAAGCTGTTCCAAATACATAAGCTGCTTTATTTACAGGACCACCCATATCAACAGCCATCATGCCGGCTACAAGTGCACCAAGTATAATCATGTTTACACCACTTAAGTTAGATAATCCATTATTGATTGCTGTGTTTAACCATCCTACTAAAGGCTCTATCACATATACCATAGCTACACCGACTATAAGCATACCAAACAGAGGAATAAGAAGTACTGGTTTTAAGCCATCCATAGCTGCCGGAAGCTTTGAGAATACCTTCTTAAGAAGTACGACCGTGTAACCTGCGATGAAACCTGCAGCTAATGCACCAAGGAAGCCTGATGTACCATTTGCTGCGATTGCACCACCTAAAAATCCAAGTGCAAGTCCCGGTCTGTCACCTATACTCATGGCTATAAAGCCTGCCAATATCGGAAGCATAAATCCAAATGCTACTCCACCGACCTGTCCTTTAAGGAAGGCTGCAACCGGTGTAAGTGTACCGAAGTTACTCTTTACTGCTGCTATAGATCCATATTTGTCTATCAAATCCTGTGGAATATTGTTTAAGTCAACAAGTAAACCATCTATCAAAAATGCAAGTGCTATAAGAATACCACCGCCTACTACGAATGGAAGCATATGTGATACACCGTTCATAAGATGCTTATATATCTTATGACCTGCGCTCTCTCCATCATCTGATGAATCTGATGCACCCTCACTGCCTGTAGCCTTATATACCTTAACATCTCCGCTCACTGCCTTATTTATAAGCTCCTCTGCCTTACTGATACCATCAGATACCTTGCAGATAATAACTTTCTTGCCATCAAATCTGTCCATAGGAACCTGTGTGTCAGCGGCTACTATTATAGCGTCTGCCTCTGCTATCTCAGCCTTGGTCAATACATTCTTAGCTCCTCCTGAGCCTCTTGTCTCAACCTTAATGCTGTGTCCTAGCTCTGCCGCCTTTTTCTCAAGTGCTTCTGCTGCCATATAAGTATGTGCGATACCTGTAGGGCAGCCTGTAACTGCAAGAAGCTTAGCGCCTGTTGCTTTGGCATCATCCTCACTCTTGCCTCCGTCCTTTACATTCTCGGCATCGTCAATTATCTGTAAAAACTCCTTTACGGATTTCGCCTTTTTAAGATTAGCTGTGAAGTCCTCGTCCATAAGTAATACTGACAGCTTACTCAATACATCCAGATGTACATTATCCTCTGTATCAGGTGCAGCGATGAGGAATAAAAGCTGTACTGGTTCACCATCAAGTGCATCAAAATCTACTCCATTAGGAATAACCATAGCTGCAAGTCCAGGCTTAGAAACTGCATCTGATTTGCAGTGTGGAATGGCGATACCTTCACCTATACCAGTTGTTCCCTCTTCCTCTCTTGCGTATACACCCTTTAAGTATTTCTCTTTGTTGTTAATCTTCCCACTCTCTACCATAAGCTCGACTGCTGTATCAAGTGTTTCCTGCTTAGTCTTAACATCAGCGTCAAGCATTATGCTTCTCTCATCAAGTAAATCAATTATTCTCATAACAAGCCCTCCTCTTCTAGAAATTTTTTTCAAGTAGCGCTAAAACCTCTTCTTTAGTCGCTAAATCTTCTGAAAATGCACTGGCACTTCCTGTACAAACACCCATCTGAAATGCCTTCTCATAGCTTCCACTCTCTAAATAACCTGCTATAAAGCCTGCTACCATTGAATCTCCTGCTCCAACAGAATTCTTAAGCTCACCCTTAGGTGCTTCTGACTGATATATTCTTCCGTCCTCAGCTATAAGAACAGCTCCGTCACCAGCCATAGATACAAGTACGTTTCTTGCACCCTGCTCTAACAACTTCTTGCCATACCTTACAACATCCTCCTTGGACTTAATTTCCACATTGAATATCTCACCAAGCTCATGGTTGTTAGGCTTAATCATAAATGGCTTATAAGGAAGAACATTGACAAGCAAATCATTTGTTGCATCGACAACTATTTTAATACCCTTATCCTTAAGCAGCTTCATGATATCCATATATGCGGACTTTGGCATAGAATCCGGTATGCTTCCCGCAAGCACTAATATGTCATTATGGTCTAAATATCCAAGCTTCTCATGTAAGCCACTTATATGGTGTTCCTTAATAAATGGTCCCTGACCATTTACCTCCGTCTCATCCTTGGCACGAAGCTTAACATTTATTCTTGTCATACCATGCTTTAAGTGAATAAAATCTGTATTTACGCCCTTATCCTCGAGCAGTCTCTTAAGAGCATCACCTGTAAAGCCTGCTGTAAATCCAAGTGCCTTATTCTCTATACCAAGGTTGTTCAAAACTATTGATACATTGATTCCTTTTCCGCCCGGCATGATATTCTCATAAGATGCACGATTGACTTTTCCTGTTTCAAATTCCGGAACATCAAGTACATAATCCAACGACGGATTAAATGAAACTGTATATATCATTTTTCCACCTCCGTTATATTTTTATATACCTTAAATGAAGTATCTTCAATCTTCGAGGTAATTATCCCTGCACTTTCAAAATCTGCAAATGTTACGGAAGAAACCTGCGAAAATTTTGAACTGTCACATAAAATATACTTCTTCTTGGTTTTCTGTACTGCTTTACGCTTAACCATTGCCTCCTTGACATCAGGGGTTGTAAATCCATTCTTGACAGTCACTCCGTTAGTTCCAAAAAAGCCTTTTGTGAAATTATATTTATCGAGTCCAAAAATAGCTTCCTCTCCAACTATCGCCTCTGTTACAGCCTTAACTTCGCCTCCAAGAATATATGTAGTATATCCTCTTTCAGAAAGTCTCTTGGCATGTGAAAATGAATTAGTAACAAATGTGACATCGCTCTGATTTATAAAATCAATCATAAGCTCTGTCGTTGTACCTGCATCAAGGTAAACCAAATCTCCTGTCTTGATAAGCTCCGCTGCGTATCTAGCTATCGAGAGCTTCTCATCACGATTAAGACCTTTTCTTACCGCAACCTCATCATCAATAGTGTGATAACCACTGTTGTTAGCCATTGCTCCGCCATGAACCTTCATAAGCTGTCCTTCACGATCAAGCAGATTAAGATCTCGTCTTATCGTCGATTCTGATATGTCAAGAATCTTCATCAGCTCTTGTACAGTAACGCTTTTCTTGTCATTCACGATAGATAGAATAGCATTCTGTCGTTCCTCACCAAGCATTATTATCACCTCCCTGTAAATCGTTTTTCCAATTTATGTTATTATAATACATCCATTTTCAGTCATTGTCAATCATTTTCTTTCATTTTCAGTCATGTTTTTTCAGTTATTTTCATTTTCATTCAATATATATTGTGTTTTCTTTCACAAAAAGTCATACATCATAAAAAAAAGGTTAAGTAACAAATCGTAAGTCTGTTACTTAACCTCTTTAATATCTTATATCTGTGTCTAAATCTATACCTGTTTTAGAAATTTTCCTCGTACAGCTTCATGACTTCATCACGGGTTGCCATCTCCTCCGAAAAAGCACTTGCACTGCCTGCACAGATTCCAAGCTTGAATGCCTTGTCAAAATCCTCATATTTTATGTAGCCCGCAAGGAAACCTGCAAGCATCGCATCTCCTGCTCCAACAGAGTTCTTAACCTCACCCTGTGGTGCATCTGCCTCATATACATCGCCATCTTCTGTTACCATCACTGCTCCTGAAGCAGACATAGATACAAGAACGTTTCTTGCCCCCTTCTCTATAAGCTTCTTAGCATACTTTACAGCATCCTCTCTTGTGTTTACTTCAACTCCAAAAAGATTGCCGAGCTCATGATTATTAGGTTTAACCAAAAACGGCTTATAAGGAAGAACATTTAGAAGCAATTCGCCTGTTGCATCTACTATTATCTTACTATTGTTATACTGGAGCATCTGCATTATATCCATATAAGTAGACTTAGACATTGTATCAGGAAGGCTTCCTGCGAGTACCAGATAATCCTCCTCGTCAAGATATCCAAGCTTCTCATATAACTCAGCTATATCTTCGCTCTTAATCTCAGGTCCCTGTCCGTTAATCTCCGTCTCTCCACCAGAGCGAAGCTTAACATTAATTCTTGTCAATCCCTGTGAGATATTGATAAAATCTGCATTCATATCACGCTGCTGTAAAAGTGTCTTTAATGCATCACCTGTAAAGCCCGATGTAAAGCATATAGCCTTGTTGTCAACTCCAAGATTGTGCAGCACTATAGATACGTTTATTCCCTTTCCACCAGGTAATATCCTCTCAGCGCTGGTACGGTTTACATGATTCATATTTAGCTCGGACAAATCAAGTATATAGTCCAATGAAGGGTTAAATGTAACTGTGTAAATCATACTCTTCCTCTCCTTTTCTCTATCTGTATTATTTATAGGTTCACATCAAGCTCAACCGGGCAATGGTCTGAGCCATATATTTCAGTATGGATTTTTGCATCAACCAGTTTATCCTTAATATCCTCTGATACAAGAAAATAGTCAATACGCCAGCCTGCATTCTTCTCTCTCGCCTTAAAGCGATAAGACCACCACGAATAAATCTGTTCCCTATCAGGGTAAAAATATCTGAATGTATCTACGAAGCCAGCCTGAAGAAGCTCAGTCATCTTCTCTCTTTCCTCGTCAGTAAAGCCTGCATTCCTGCGATTCGTCTTAGGGTTCTTTAAATCTATCTCATTGTGAGCAACATTCATGTCACCACAGACTATAACCGGCTTATCTTTACGCAGTGCAGTCAGGTATTCTCGGAAATCATCCTCCCACTGCATACGATAATCAAGTCTTGCAAGCTCATTTTGAGAATTAGGTGTATATACTGTAATCATGTAATAATCAGGGTACTCAAGCGTTATAACTCTTCCCTCATGGTCGTGTACATCAATACCTATTCCATATGTCACAGAAACAGGCTCTTTTTTCGTAAATATTGCTGTTCCGGAGTAGCCTTTTTTCTCAGCATAATTCCAATATGAATAATATCCCTCCGGTGCAAATTCTATCTGCCCCTCTGACAGCTTAATCTCCTGAAGACAGAAAAAATCGGAATCAATCTCTCTGAAAAAATCCTGAAAGCCTTTTGTCATACATGCCCTTAATCCATTTACATTCCATGATATCAGTTTCATACTTCCTCCAAAACAACAGTAATATCTGCATATTCATATCTGATGACCTTAGCCAGATCATCAGGTGCTACCTCTACCTGATAGCCTACTTTTCCTGCACTAAAAAATATTGTCTGATAATTCTTTGCACTTACATCAAGTGTCGTGCGGAAGAATTTCTTCATTCCTATAGGAGAGCATCCACCATGTATGTAACCTGTAAGCGGAAGCAGTTCCTTTGACTTAAGCATTACTATTGACTTCTCACCAACCGCCTTTGCAGCCTTCTTCAAATCAAGCTCACGATTGACCGGTATTACAAACACATAGTTTGCTCCGGTTTTGCCAACAGTAACCAAGGTCTTAAATACACAGTCAGGATTCTGACCTAATATTGCTGCAACCTTCTCTCCGTTAGTCTCTCCTGTCTCCACATAGCAGAAATGATTATATTTTATCTTTTTCTTATCCAATATTCGCATTACATTGGTTTTTTCTTCCATAATAGATACTTCCTTTAAATGTTCTGATTTACCAGAACGGCCTTTATCTCATCCACATTTGCATAACCGTTCTTCCTCATTATGTATTTCAGAGCCTCCTGTATATCCTCCTCTGAAAGTATAATCTGTTTACTCTCATCTGTAACAACAGTACATCCACTCTTCATATCACAGCATCTTCCACTACACACCGTCTTCTGAATATTATTTCTGCTTATCGCACCAAGCTCCTCTAACAGATGTATCATACGATATACTGTAGCTATGCCAATGCTTGAATCCCTCTTATGAGCGAGAAAATAAACCTCCTTACAGCAGGTATATTCCTCATTTGCGATAATATCCACAATTATTTTTCGCTGCTCAGTAAGACGAAATCCCCGTTTCTTAAGCTCTGCAATTATATCTTCTTCACCAAGCAGAACTCCGTCTATCTGCTGATTTTCATTATCTGTCATATAATATACCTTTCTTTAACCTCAAGTAAAATACTATAGATAATATAGTTCCAATGGTCCAGCCAACAGGCCATGCACACCATACTCCGACAATTCCCCACTCTGCTGAGAAGCAAAACGCCAGACATACCCTAAGTAGCAGATCTGAGAAAGTAGATGCCATAAACTGCTTCATAACACCAACTCCTCTAAGCACACCATCACAGGTAATCTTAACTGATACCACAAAATAAAATGGAACTATAATATGTAAGAATTTAACGCCAACATCTATCGCTTTTGCTCCACTATCCTTCATAAACACCTGAATCAGATTAGTGGTAAACAACATATAAATTGCAACTATAATAATACTCACAATAAATACAAGCTTAAGACCTGCCCTAAGTCCCTTGCTTATTCTGTCCTTCTTGCCTGCTCCATAATTCTGGGCAGCGTAATTAGACATTCCATTACCCATAGCTGTAAATGTCATAATCACCATATTATTAAGCTTTATCGCTGCCGCATATCCAGCCATGACTGTTGAGCCAAAACCATTTATAATGCTCTGTATGAATATATTGCCAATAGACACAAAGCTCTGCTGCAACGTACTAGGTATTGCTATGGCTATTATTTTCTTAAATATATCAAACGAAAATAGCTGTACTTTTTCACCAGTTTCACTCTTTCCCGTTACCGATACCACTCTTCTTATTACGACTGCCATAGACAAAATGCAGCTTATGCCCTGACATATGAAGGTTGCCCATGCGACACCTGCTACGCCCATATGAAAATACTTTACAAACCATATATCTACACCTACATTAGCCACAGATGAACACGCCAGAAAAATAAATGGCGTCTTTGAATCCCCTAGTGCTGAAAAGATTCCAGTAGCTATGTTATAGAAGAACAAAAACATAAGTCCAGCCGTATATATGTCAAGATACAGCTTAGAATCGTCAAATACATGCTCTGGTGTATGTATAAGTCCAAGCAGACCACCGCCAAATACAAAGCCTATAGCCATGAGAACTGCACAAAGCACTGCACTAAATATAAATGTCGTATATACGGACGTTTTCATATCTCTGTAATTTTTTGCTCCAAAAAACTGAGATACAATAACAGAGCAGCCCATATTACACCCAAAAGCAAACGCAAGATATATAAGCGTAATCTCGTAGGAATTACCAACCGCAGCAAGTGCATCCTCGCCTATATATTTTCCTGCAACTAAGCTGTCTGCAATATTATATAGCTGTTGAAATATAACACTTCCAAGCAGTGGCAGACAAAATCTCCACAGAACATGCTCCGGCTTACCAACTGTAAGATCCTTATTCATTTTAATGCCTCCCGACTAGCCCCTAAAAGTCATCATCCATATCCTTAAACTTTCCAGAAACATAGCCTGTAGCTATAAGGTCTGTTATACCACCAAAGGCAAGTCCGGCACCTATAACCTGAAGCAAAATGTTATTTGTGGCAAATGGATTGAAGATAGATAATACTCCAACAATTATAGTTACAACAGCAAGTATCATAATTCCTAACCAATTACCACGCTGTGACCTTATCAGCTCTACTGCCTGCTCAAGCTTAACAAGTCCACTAAACAAAACTACAATGCCAAGCACAACAGGTATAAATGCAATCAAAACCTTAGCTACAAGTGCGGCAAATACTATAAGCAGTATTCCGGTAACAAGGTCCATCGGTGAAGCGTACTCCTTAAGTCCGCCAATCTCTGACTCACGGTTTCCTATAATTCCAAAATATCTGAGAATCCTTAAGATTCCGTATACAGCAAGTGCACCTGCTATAACATATGCGATTGTTTTCTGTGTTGCTGCCGGGAACATTATAAGTATTATACCCGCAATAATCATAACAACTGACCTGAATACCATCTCTGTCTTGAATTTTCTAAACATATGATTTCCTTCTTTCTTTTGAATATTTATTCATCATAGATGCCCAAAATTTTGATATCATTGTATACCCTTATCTGATTCAATGTATCTAATATGACATCTAATCTTTCTCTTAATCCATCTATCTCTATATAGAAATTATATGTACCCATTACCTGCTTTGTAGGTCTCGACATTATCGATATGAGGTTTATTCTATTCTCATAGAAGCTTCTCAATATAGCGTACAAAAGTCCCGGTCTGTCAACCGCAGGCATAATATACACCGGTATTCTCACCTTTGCCTCTAACTGCTTGTCAGCCATCTCTTTTTTTATCCAAGTATCTGTATAAACGTCATCATCTATACATCCAGACTTAAAGATAACAAATCTGGTATAATTCTTGTCCGCATCGGTGACGTTATCTATCACAAACCTTGTCTCGCCATCAACTATATGATGAGGAACTATCGCTGCTGCACCTTCCTCATCTCCTATTCTGTAGTAAGACTCCATGTTACTCTCTGTTGTAATAATTTTAACATTATGCAGTGAATTGATAAACTGTCTGCACTGACCATTTGCCTTAAATTGTACATATAGGGTATGAATGTCCTCAAGCTTACCTACGTTAGCCACAAGTGAAAATTGTACAGGTACAGTATTCTCATCTATGACCTGAACATTCTCCTCAAGGAGCAGGTCTAGTGTTCTCATAACGTAACCATCTAACGTATTCTCTATAGGTGCAATTCCTATATCGCACGAATCTTCACCGGATTCGCACACCTCCCTGAATATCTCATCTATAGTGGCACAGTAAACCGGCTCAAGCCCACCATCAATGCCCTTATCATATTCCACATACGCTTTGTCACAAAACGTACCCTCTGGTCCTAAAACCGCAATTTTCATCTTCTGCACCATCCAACCTTAGTATTAGTTATCTTCGTATTCTATCAATCAAATAAGGAATAGCAGCTTCAAAATCAACTCCATAGCTTCTGTGATATGGGTTATCAGCAGTATACCTTATAGTCTCTGCTGTGTAGTCAACTGCTATAGCAAAGCTTTCCTCAATAGACTTGTCATTCATCAATGCACCTACACATGTACTTGCATATATATCACCGGTACCATGACATATCATAGGATATTTTTTATTGAAATACTTAAAAAAGGTATCCGTCTCAAGGTTATATCCCATGATTCCCATCTCACTATCGTTAAAGCTTATACCTGTTAAAACATTTACCCTTGCACCAAGCTCCGCCAAAGCCTTAAGCATATCCTTCACGTATGCCTCATCATAATTGTCCTTATATTCTCTGTCAGTCATAAGTGCCGCCTCAGTAAGATTCGGAACAACAATATCTGCCCTTCCACAAAGTCTCTTCATCTGATGTGCAAATTCCATATTAAGCGCCGGATATATCTTACCATTATCCCCTATAACAGGATCTACGACAATAAGATTGTTATCCTTCTTAAACTTATCAAATATCTGCACCACAAGGTCAACCTGCTCTATAGAGCCAAGATATCCCGTGTATATAGCATCAAAATCTATATTCTCTCTATACCAATGGTCTATAATAGGATTAATCTGGTCTGTCAAATCCTTAAATGTAAATCCCGGGAACATAGTATGCGTTGATAAAACAGCAGTCGGAAGTATGCACGCCTCAACGCCCATTGCCGAAATAATAGGAAGTGCCACTGTAAGTGAGCATTTTCCAAGACATGATATATCCTGTATAGTAAGTATTCTCTTCATAAATAATCTCTCCGTAGCTATATATTAGTTTTATACTTTATGATAATAGAGAATAATATCCTCATATTCATTATCCTTATTAAGGAAGCCACCCGGCACAACACCAATCTTCTCAAAGCCGAGCTTGTCATATAACGCTATTGCAGCCTCATTTGATGCAACAACAGCATTAAACTGTAATATTTTAAATCCCTTTTTCCCAGCCATATAAAGGCAGTCTGTAACTAATGCTTCACCTATATGCCCGCCTCTTGCATCACTTGATACAGCATAACTTGCATTTGCAATATGTCCACATCTTCCTATATTGTTAGGGTGCAATATATATAATCCCACTATCTTGCCATCTTTCTCAGCAACTCCCGTGTATGTCTGTGTTGCAAAGAAATCCATGGCCTCGTCATCATCTAATAACGTATCAACTTGTGGAAATGCTCTTCCATCCTCAACTACCTGATTCCAGATTTCTCTTATCGCAGTTACATCCTGTTCATTAAACTCACGAACCATTATGTGACCTTCGCTCATTTTCTCTACTGTATCTCCTTCTTGTTATATCCAATCGTAATTTCCGCCTGTTATTGCCAGACTTAACAGCATATCAAGCTTCTCAACCTCTTCACCCTCTACTACCTTAATCAGCTTAGCGGTCTCCTGTAATGCCTGCATATCCTCATCTGGTCCAATCTCTAAGTCTATATCCTCATCACAATATGGACACGCAAGCTTCTCTGTCATATCGAGCGACAGAAATTTATTGCCACAGCCTGTACATTCATAATATCCACAACGTTTTGTTCCGTCTGGTACATAGTACATATTACTTCCTCCATATATGTTTTAAAACATTATAATCCTTAATACTATACAACAAATAATATATTTAAGCAAGCTTTCCAATCAATACGGTTTCTGTCAGGTAATCGTTGCACGTTTCTTACCCTGGCACTTTCTATCTATGGATGATGGCTCCGTTACGGGACCGTTTCCACTTATTGCTCCGAGCAGCGGCACTAAATTCGTGCCATGCACTCATTAAGTGCCGGCTGTCGCAAACGTCCCTACACGGAATCCATCATCCATAGATAGAAAGTGCCAGGGTAAGAAACGTGCAACGATTACCTGACAGAATCAATTAATACATCCATATGGTCACAGAGATAATTTCTTAGCATCTGCATCTCCTCTAGGGCAATACAGCTTCTGGGCTTTTCTTCCCCATTTTCATCCTTAAAAACCATATCGTATACCTCGTTAAATGGCATCCAGAAAACCTCGCTTATCTCTGACCGCTGAAACACAATATCTTCCTCTGGAATATCCCTGTACATCACATATACATTGCTCACCTGATTATCTGAGAATATACTTCCATGAAAATTCTTGCTGTACGCTTTTCTTCTTTTTCCACAAAAATGAAGCTCCTTTGCCGATGCTGTGACACCCAATTCCTCGCTAAGCTCCCTCAATGCTGACTCAACATAACTACAGCCCGACGGGATGTGTCCGGCACTTGATATATCAAGGCATCCGGGATGTGAATCCTTGTCATCACTTCTCCGCTGAACTAAAAGCTCAACCCCGTCCAATATGCCATACCCTGCACCACAGGCTTTAGCATTTACACGCATAAGCCATACATGTGAGGTTCTGTGTCTTATGCCCTTTTCGTGTGCTTCCTCTCTGGAAACAGTATCTCCTGTTGGCACACCATTTTCATCTACTATGTCAAGTATTTCCATGTTTTCCTCTCCTCGCAAATATTAAACTGCCATGTCAAATTATTTAAAAATTAATTTTTTAATGTAGACTGGCGGCGTGATATTATTTATATCACGTTGCCTGTAGTCGCAATACTCATTATATCATAGAAAAAAGTCCATGTACCAGCACATTATCATGTGATTTTGGTACATGGACTTATTTTTACTACTTATTATCTATATTACTTACAGAGATTTAAAAACATTTCATGGCAGCGTGTATCATCCGTAAGCTCCGGATGGAACGCAACACCTATCTGATTTTTATAGGTAACGCCAACTATATTTCTGCCTGTTTTATCTTTTGGCTTTCTGTCAATCTCTGTCAGAATTTCTACACCATCACCGATACTCTGGATATATGGTGCTCTTATGAATTCAAGTGGAAAATCCTTATCCTCATTGCCAGCCCCATTTAGCTTACCCATATATGAGAAGCTGCCGAGCTGTCTGCCATATGCATTTCTCTCAACAACCACCGGCAAAGATGCAAAATATGTGTTTGAGTCATTTGCAAGCTTCCTAGCTAACAATATAAGTCCCGCACATGTTCCGAAAACCGGCATATCCTTTGATATATAATCATTAAGTGTATCGAACATATCAAGCTCTCTAAGAAGCTTGCCCTGTACAGTGCTCTCTCCACCTGGAAGGATAATTCCCTGAAAATCCTGTTCTAAATCTCTCTTCTGTCTAAGCTCGATGCAAGAAGCTCCCAGCTTTTCAAGCATATATTCATGCTCTATAAAAGCTCCCTGAACTGCAAGTACAGCAATCCTCATTCTACTTGCCCCTTTCAGCCATAAGGAGTTCTATCTCCTGCTCATTTATTCCAACCATAGCTTCTCCTAAATCCTCTGACAATGAAGCTATAAGCTTAGCATCTGTATAGTTTGTAACAGCCTTAACGATTGCATTTGCACGCTTCTTAGGGTTACCTGACTTAAATATACCAGAGCCAACGAATACACCCTCAGCACCAAGCTGCATCATAAGTGCTGCGTCTGCCGGTGTAGCAACTCCACCTGCTGCGAAATTTACAACAGGAAGCTTTCCATTTTCATGTACATAAAGAACAAGGTCATAAGGTACTCTGAGCTCCTTAGCAGCATCAAAAAGCTCATCCTCACGCATAGATGTGAGACGTGCTATCTCGCTGTTCATCATTCTCATATGACGTACAGCCTGAACAACGTCACCTGTACCAGGCTCACCCTTAGTTCTAATCATTGATGCACCCTCGTTAATTCTTCTTAATGCCTCGCCAAGATCCTTTGCACCACATACAAATGGAACCTTGAACTTTGTCTTATCAATATGGTACACATCATCAGCAGGTGAGAGAACCTCACTCTCATCGATATAATCAATCTCTATAGCCTCTAAAAGCTGTGCCTCAACGAAATGACCAATTCTGCACTTAGCCATAACAGGTATAGATACAGCATCCTGAATACCCTTAATCATCTTAGGATCACTCATTCTTGAAACTCCACCGGCAGCTCTTATGTCAGCAGGTATACGCTCAAGTGCCATAACTGCACATGCACCAGCCTCCTCAGCAATCTTAGCCTGCTCAGGTGTTGTAACATCCATGATAACTCCACCCTTAAGCATCTGTGCGAGCTCCTTGTTAAGTCCCCATCTGTTTTCCATACTCATATCCGTAGTACCTCCGTATTCATATTATTTTAATATACTTTTTAAATTTGAAGTAAGTTTAATACTACGTGGCATTATTATAAAGCTCCATTTATGTATATTTTAATATGGTCAGTTTTCTAATTGGATATGTTCAGTCTGGCATTGGATATATTCAGTTTGTTTATAGATAACATACTCAGTTTTTAACGTTTTTTTAGCAAGTCTCTTTTGTCTATTGATATGAATAAAATCCATATTGAGGTTCTACATTATACAATCCATAATATTGAAGCGTACTCTGTTCGCTAAGTCCATATACCCAGTTGACATATTCCTCCGGCAATGTATCTACATCTATTGTCCATCCGAAAGAAGTGCTATTGCCTCCTCATATGTCAGGTATGACTGCTCAGACTGTAACATAGCCTCGGTAGCATTATCATCATATGCATTATGATTGTAAATGATAAGATTCGTCATTTTACCTGTAAGGTCATCCAATGCATTCTGGAATACATCCTCCGTAACATCCTGTCCATCAACAGTACAGGTTGCAATCATGGCACTATAATCGTCATTTGGAGTTTTATCTCTATACATAAGCTGTTCAGAATATAGCGTTCCATCAGCATTTGGCTTTAACACAAAATATGATTCTTCCGTAAACTCATCTGCCATACCTGTGCATCCGTACAGATTGTTATCTCCTTCAATCTGGAATAAAGAATATGTAGTTCCACCAGCAACAAAAACATCCCAGTTCTCTCCGTAATATATCTGCTTTGCAGCTCCATCCTCCATAGTATAAATATATAACCCTGCTGTATATTCATCATCCATTGCAATATATATAAGCTCTGGTACACCATCACCTGTAATATCAGTAATTGCCACAGGGGTATCTTCATTGTCTGAGTTCCAATCATCAGAACCAAGAATCTGCCTGTTCTGCCTGTATTCTGTAATACTCTGTTCATTATCCTCAAGTATTGCAAGATAAGGCTGTTTATATTCATCTGCGTCAATATCCTGTTCTGTGCTAAGCTCCTCTGATGTTTCCTCCGTGGCCTCCGAAGCCATCTCCTCGCTTGCAGTAGTAGATTCCTTTTCTTTACTGTCTGTACTCAGGAAATGATGAAGTGCAAAGCCTCCACCTGCTATCAGAGCCGCACCTGCTATTCCAAGGGCAATCTTAGCACCCATTGTACTGAGTATTCCTGTTGCAGCACTTCCTCCTGCCGCTGCACCTGCTGCCTCACCGCCAGCAATACCACCGACTGCACCAGCAGCTTCATTTGCGGCTACTGCTGCTGTATCTCCTGCTCCTTTTGCAGCCATAATGCCAGCTACTCCGTTCCCTGCAATATTAATTCCAAGTGAATAGCTCAATACACTCTGAAAAATTACCCACAGCACAGGAATCTCACTTAAGCTATACATCTTTGATTCGTCATGCGTAGGTACTGCTCCAATAACATCTCTGATATTCTGTCTGATACTTCCAAGTATTGCCTTAACCTGCGGTACAGAATAACCTGTCTTAGCCGAAATGTCAGACACTCCAAGTCCAGCATAATAATAGTACTGTAATATAACTTTATGTACTACAGGCAATGCATTTATATGTGCCTGTAAGCTCTGCTGGAATGCCATATCTCTTAATTGTTTTTCTGATATAAGCGGCTCACCATCCTGATATGCATATTCATAATCAAATGGATATGTCCCCTCGTCAGGTATATGCGCCTCCACACCTGCATTATTTAGATATCCAAGTGCTACATCAGTCGCATTCATTCCCATCCACTGGTAAAAATACTCCTTATCTGTCACCTGTCCAATATTCTGATACACCCTGTTATAGGTCTCATTAATCAACCCAAGAGCTACATCCTGTTCTCCCAAAATGTTATATAAAACCTGATATACATATTGTGATGTAAGGTTATAGAAATTCTCATAATCTGAGAAATCTCCCTGCTGCATCAGCTCTATATCCCTGTATACCTGTTCGTTGTTGTTCATACTATCCACCTCTTGCTCCCTAGTATCAGTTTACTTATATTAAATCATTTTCCCTTATATAACGTAACAATGCCTCACAGCCTGTCACTATATCGTTATATGTTACCACAAAATCCCCCGAATACCAAGGATCTGCTATTCCTCTGTCTATCCCGGCATATTCAAGCAGCATGTGTATCTTGCCTTTGGCATCCCCGCCAAATACACGCTTCATGTTTCTTATATTTGCTTCATCCATACCTATGAGCAAATCATATCGCTCGTAATCATCTCTTGTTATCTGAACAGCCCTCTTTTCAGAGCAGCTTATTCCATGTTTAGCCAGCTCCCGTTTAGCAGGTGGATATACTGGATTTCCTACTCCGTTATAGATTTCCTCGCTGCTCGTCGCAGCAGAGGCTACATAAAATTTGGATGTTAAACCTTGGTCTTCTAGCATCTTTTTGAATATGTATTCTGCCATGGGCGAACGACAGATGTTGCCGTGGCAGATGAAAAGGATTTTTATCATTGTTTTGGTTCTCCTTGTTTTGCCCCAGAATGCCCTGTTTTGCGAGGTTTTCTGGGGTTATGGTAAAATGCTCTAAAATTACAGATTGTGGCAAATCAGAGCAAGAATGAGCAAATTGTGACTACATGTTAGTGGTAAAATTGGTGGTAAAAGGGAAATTGTTACTACTAAAGATTTTTACTACTTACCTGATAACTCACTAATCAATGGTTGTATTGTCTTATAAATGTGTGAAACCACTGTTCCATCTGAATACAATTTTAACAATCCATTATTCACTTGCTGTTTAGTTTCTGACTTTAAAATAATCTGAATGATTTCCTCTTTGCAATCCACATATATTTTCTTCTTAAAGTGCTGACCAAAGAAAGAACGAACCTGCGATTCTCTTTTTGCGACTTTACTCTTTGATTGCACAAATTTCTCAAGAATAGACTTAACATCCTCATATACTTCGGAATAGTTATTAAAGGAGTTCTTGATATCATTGTGAATTCCATTTAGCATTCTTTCATCATTACAATGAGCAATAACAAACTTGCAGATTCTATTTGCCGAATTTCTATCATATCCTATAGCCACAAGTCCATGCTGCATAAACAGGTTTAATTCACTTCTATCATCACCTTCAAATTCATATGCCATACCTGCACTAATTTTACTATTCACAGTCTGCACATTACTTTTTGTTTGAGATACTGTCTGTGTTTTTTGCCTCTGAGTAGAAGCAGTTCCCGGCAACTTCTCTTTTCGTGAAATATTAGGATAGCCTTCCTCTTTCCAAAACTTAACTATGTTATCGTAATCCTTATCCTTACTGATAATCACATAACTACATTCCTTACCATACACTCCCAACAAATGGCCTAGGTAAGAAACCAGATGCATATCCAATGACTGCTTTCGCACTGGAACTAAATGAGATTTGATATCTCCATTTAACCAAAAAATGTCCTGTCTTATATTTGTTGCATTCTGTGTTGAGAAAATATGCACATGTTCTTCCTTTGTCATACTTTCAATATTCGCAATGCCATCATTATGAACATTTTCAAAATCAATCAAATAAAAAGTTTTCATTTATCTATTCACATCCTTTTCAAGGCAAAATTTTTCCAAAATATATTATACAATCTTATTTTCGTTTTTTCTATAGCAATATAACGCCCCAACCATCAAAAGCCAGAGCGTTACCTATCATCTATATTAAATTACCTTAAACATCTTCTGTGACATCGTTTTCTCTTTCTTCTCAACTTCTGCCTGTGCCTTTCGGAATTCTTCCATCCGCTTCAATTCTTCCCCTGCATCATCGAATCCGATATGCGTGTACACATCCATGGTAACGCTAATATCCGAATGCCCCATGAGGTACTGCAACGTCTTAGGATTCATTCCCGATTTTGCCATATTCGAACAATACGTGTGTCAGCATACATGAGATATAATGTTCGGCATCTGCACTCGATAGATATCATTGTGTCTGCCGACCATATGATTGAAATGGTGCTGCCAATGCATTGCAACTCCTGTATTGATTTCATGTATGTGAACTTTTCATATAAATGCACAAATAGCATCTATCACATAAAATACTCTTTAAAATGACTAACTGAGGATTTTTTATACATTTTCCAGCATTATTTTGATAATACAAGTCTTTCCGTATAAGGATCCTATTTTTACAATTAACACATCTCACTCTCTTACATTTATTTCTGACGATTCATTATATTTTTTTCCAAGTAATATATGTGTTATTTTCAACTACTATATCTCCTGAAAATATTATGTTTGACGGAGACATTGAGATTGCTTATTGACAGCATCTGTATATCCACTAAACCCTATACGGCACCATCTTTTAACAATGACCCCCGGAGTTCAGTTTTAACGATATTGGCATTACCTTGTTTATAGTATCCTTAATTCTTTATTCCTAATTCTTCACTTGATATATAATCCCAAAATGTTTGAGCAGTTTCGAAAGCTGAAGAATATCGATACTCTCTATACTTTCCTGCTTTGATATCCTTTTCTACCTCAGAAAAACGTTTCTTATATTCTTCAATAGAATCAAAACCCATAATATATGCTGCATCTTTTAAGTGTTCTAGCGACTTCATTTTACTTGCATATGTTTTCATTAAGCTTTGATAATCTTGACTACAATATATGTATGTGATTGGGAACCACTGCCATTCTCTGTCGTAATTTGATATCAAATATGAACTGTTGTAACAAAACAAATCTGCAAATACAAATTCCTGTTTATTACAGATTTTCATATTAATATTTGAAATCCAAAAAGCTGCTGTACCACTATAATATTTTTTATCATCCTTTTTACAAACAGCTCTATCCAATGAATCATTGTGGTAATAAAAAGAATTAAAACTATCATCATCCTTATTAAAATTACTACATCCAGTAAAATATGTTTTATTTAAAATATATCGTAACGCTTTCCAATCTTTTTGTTTGAAATAGTAGGCTATCGTATATAAAAATAACTCATGGCATAATGTTCTCTTTAATGCAGTCAATTCCGTATAATCTGATCTTATACTTGTAACAAAGTCTTCCATCGCTTCAATAAAAATCTTACAACCATCATCAACATAATCTGCGGATTTCAATAGTAATAAAATTTCATCTCTAAAAACAAGTAATTCCTCATACGCATGTGCCACATCTGTCTTTTCCAAAAATTCATACATCTCTAACTTTGAGTATAATTCTCCTAGCTTTTCTTTATATTTTTTCTTTTTAACTATCGGATCAACACTTCCCCTAAAAAAATCTTCACTTACCTTTGATTTTAATGTTAATTTAGGCGTATCATCAAGCCACGCTGGAGCTTTTCCTAATTCAGGTTCCTTCAATGTATCAATTCCATAGAGTGTACGTACAAGTCTTTGATATTCTGTTTCATAACTATCTTCTTTTGTAAGATCAAAATGAAGAAGTCCTGCCATATATCTAGGCTTACATATATTACCATCTACATCACGTTCAAAAACAATAGGTAAGAATTTTCTCTGTGATACTTTATTGTATACTTCAGGAGAAATAATCTGCGTTTCTGTACCAACACCGCCCGCTCTCTGGTCAGCTTTTTTTGCATAAACTGGATCAAGAAGCACTAATACATTCGTAATATTTTCATCCGTTACACTCTTTTCCATAAATGCATATGTATCGTTTCCTTCTTTTAATTGCCATCTATCAAAAACAACTTCTATGCCATCTCTTTTTAAGTCAGTTGCAAATAAAATAACTTTTTCATTGTATTCTTCAGTTCCCCAAGCATATGATATAAACACTTGAGGATGCTCTATTCTTGGTTTCATAATAAATCACCTACATTTCGTTCATTAGTCTTTTGATAAGGATATGCTCCATATATACTGTAATAATACACATCCTGCCATAACCTGCCGCATTTTGCCCCATAAAGTACCGATTTTACTGAATTCCCACAGTCCTGCCGTAGCACATAAAGAGTATTTTTATACCATTATTCATATCCAGTCTCCTTTTAAGCTGCCGCATTGGCATTTATTGTTTCTATAACTTTTCGGATTCCCATCCAGACATTCAAATCAGTAAATATCTCAACTACACTTCCCTTATCTGTAAATGGTGGTTCCTGAAGAACAGAAAAATCCTTCATCACTCCATTGTGAACTATATATTCCACTATCTGATTTACAAAATATATCTGCCTGCTATCAAGGCTTGTATTAGTTAAATATTCCGAAAAGGCTTCCTTGGCAGCATTCATATCAAGACCTACTACTTCCCGTACCAGTTCTCCAAGTGGCTTATGACCATATTCATGTTCATAATCCTGCTTTGTGCCTACCTCATTCCATAAAATCTGTTCAAGAACAGATATATCTGAACTGGTAAGCGGTTTATTACCTTTAAGCTTTGCAATTACAATATTATCCTGATGTTGCCTAATATAGAATTCAGCCTTAGCCTTATAATTCTTCAATTCATCACTCTCAAGCTCAGATTCCTTCCACTCAACAGACAAGAGATCATCCTCAAAATTAGTATCATAGCGAACCTTATGTTGTGGAATATACTTCATAAGATCACGAAGCTTTTCGCGAATCTCCTCAAACTCATCAATACCAGCATTATCAAGATAATCTGTATTTAAAATCTTTTGAATCAATTCACTCTGTATCTGAATTTCAGGAATATTGGCTACACTTGCAATACCACTCACCTTTTTATAAAGGTCACTTCTTGCCTTTGTGTACTTCTTTCCTGCAAGATATGCCAATTCTATTCCATAAATAAGCGCATCAAAACGCACTGCACTTACTTCATCACCATCTGGTAAAATGAGTGGTGCTAGTTCTTCTCTAACAACCAATGTATCCTCATATGTAAGGCACTGATAATTTGCTTCCGTAGAATACAAATCAACGTATTTTAGGTGTTGACGAACTGCAAAATTATCTCTTGGCAATTCCTGCACTTTTTCAGTCATCTGCTTCACGAGCAATTTACGATAAGCAATAAGTCTGTCAATCTGATAATTAATGTCCTGTAATTTATATGACATTTCAAATTTCAGGTTAAAAATCGCTCCCTGAAGTGCAATCATATTAGCGGTAGCTTTTCCTTTGTTAATCCTAAAGAATTCAAAGTTGCCACAGAAATCAAAGATATAAAATTTCTGCTTATCTTCACCATCTATAAGTCCTGGACATAGCCTGGTTCCACGACCAATCATCTGCCAGAATTTTGCCTTACTCATAACCTTTTTGAAGAACACCAGATTAACCACTTCCGGAATATCTATTCCAGTATCAAGCATATCAACAGAAATTGCAATCTCAGGCATTTTCTTTGGATCGGAAAATTCATCAATCGCACTCTGTGCATAAGTCATATAGTTATCAATTACCTTTGCATAGTCAGGTAAATGCGGATATTCCTTGTGAAATACCTCCAATATTTTCTCAGCGTGTTCATGATTCTTTGCAAAAATAATCGTTTTTCCAATCTTCTGACCATAATCAATCTTTATACCATTTACCATAAGCGTATTGAGCACCTGCCGTATGGTATCCTCATTAAAAATCCATGTATTTAATGCAGAGGAAGCAATAGATTCTGGCATTTTCCCATTTTCATCCTCAAATGTTGCCTCATACTCTTCCTTGTCTTCCTCTGACAATTCATCATATACTATTCCCTCCTCAATGAACTTCAACTTGGACTCTACTGAAATATAATCAATCAAATATCCATCCTTGACTGCCTGTGCCAAATCGTATCCATATGTAGGAACACCATTTTCCAACTCAAAAATTTCATAGGTATTCTTATCAATTTCATCCTTTGGCGTAGCTGTCAAACCCACTAAGGTGGCATCAAAATATGTAAAAATATCACGATATTTATTGTAAATGGATCTATGGGCTTCGTCACAAATTACAATGTCAAAGTGTCCACAGGTAAACAGTTTTCCTGCATCATCACTAATTGTATCAATACACTTAATCATGGTCTGATAGGTAGAGAACACACAGTGTGCATTATAGTTATCTTTCTCCTCACACAGATTCGTACATGACAAATTAGGAAGCATATTTACAAAGCTTCTCTTAGCCTGTGTAACTAAAGAATTTCTATCTGCAAGAAATAGAATGTTCTTCACCCACCCAGCTTTTAACAAACAATCACACAAAGCAATAACCGTTCTTGTCTTACCAGAACCGGTAGCCATAACCAAAAGCGCTTTACGACGATTCTTTTCATCCAAGTTTTGACACACTGCCTTAATTGCAGCTTCCTGGTAATATCGTCCTGCAATATTCTTATCTATACTTATATGCTTAAGACTTGTACGCATGGTCATAAGGTTGAACCACTTTTCCAAATCTCTCCTTGAATAGATTACGGAACATTTTCTCTCCGGATATTTTCCATCAATAATATGCGTCTCAAATCCATTTGTCAGGAAAATAACTGGTCTCCGCTTGTACTTGTTTTCCAGTAAATCTGCGTAAAGTTTTGCCTGCTGCCTTCCCTTTGATACATCCACGCATGTCCTCTTAGCTTCAATTACTGCCAAAGGCTTATGCATATCGTCATAAAGAACATAATCTGCATATCCTACCTCTGACTTATTGGGCATACCAGGAAGTTCAACCTCATTAATCCAATCTTTACCTTCAATCCAGCCAGCATCTATAAGCATTGAATCTATGTATAGTCTTCTTGTCTTATATTCCGATAAATCAAGAGGTTTGGGAACATAAGTCTGTTGTTGTTCTTGTCTACGAGCAGATAGTTCTTCCTTTAAGGAGGCATTCTCTACAATCAACTTCTGAAGATCGAGTTCCTGTCGAGCATTCTTCTCCTGTTCCTTAGCAAGCACTTCCTTAGTCTGCATTGCAGCCTCTTTTGACTTTTTAGCTTTTTCTATCCGTGTACTGATAATCTTTTTATCGAATGAACGCTGTTCATAATGTTCTGAATAACAACATGATATAAAGTCTAGATAGATAAAAAGGTTTTCAAGACAAAGCATCGCTTCATCTCTTCCAAGTTTCTTATTATTATGAGCAACATTGTTACCACATCTACGAATGTAGTCCATTCGTTTCCATAAATCATTGCCTACTATCTGTCTATAATCTTCTGCATTCATAAGGCTCTGCAAATTATCCTGATATGGCATCTCCAACTCTTTATCCACAGAATACATCCATTTCAGGGCAAACTCCATTGCCCTACGGCTATTGATAATACTTGCCTCAGGATCCATAAGAATAATCTTTTCTGCTGATATTGCTACATCAGCAAAAGAAGAAAATTTAGATTCATTTTTCAAATAATCAAAATTGGTTATCATAACATTCACCTCCAAATACCAATTGAAGAAATACAAAGCCGATAATACAATTAAACATTTTTCAAATTTGCTTTAACATGATACTGATGCCAATATAGTTTCACAAACTCATCTTTGGTCATGTAAATCCCCCTTTACTGTTTATGTTAAATGCACAAATTTTGATTTGTTGACTTGGTTGACGAATATCGAAAACTCATCTTGAAGAGGTCTTGGCGGTACAGGAATAGTTAGCTGTTCCAATAACCTAACCCTTATTCCAGTAACTGTACTGCCAGATGATTTACCCATATACTTTCTAACAAATTCTTCATCTGACAATGCATACTCTAAATATGCTGGATTTAGAGCATCTGTCTGCATAGTGACAATTCTTTGTCCAATATAAAACTCTGTATCAAAATGAGGAATTCTACAAACATTTCCAAGTGGAGCTTCCGTAGTAAATACAACATCCCCTTGTTTAGGAAATCCTCTAATCATTACTTTGTCATAAGTTTCCTTAGAAATATATTCTCGTGGTTCCAAAGTCATATGGTGCATCTTCACGTTTTTGGCTGTAATGAATGGCAAACCACCCTCAACCTTTTCAGGTGTCTTTCCACGATAATCAATAATATTGCATAAATTAAGCAATTTATCCTCTGGATATTTTCCATCAAACATCTCGACAAATCGGGCTTTGATGAGGTCATCTAATAACTGTAATTCCTGCTGTCTACTATCAATTACACTTCTAACTTTAACTAGTTTTTCAACTACTCCTTTTTGAATCGAAAGTTCTGGAAGTTCTACCTCATATTCTCTGACACTTGCAGCTGATAGATTGGGTTGGGAACTACCATTATTCGCCTTAACAAGCTGCTCCTTTATCGCAGGGGAATCTAATGCTAACATTAAATATTCACTACTAACCTTGTCTGAATCAGGTCTAATAATTACAAGCGAAGAAGCTATTGCACCATTAACATCATTATTAACAATCGCTTTTTTACCAAGCGAACCTCTTAAACAGTAAAGAATGTCTCCCTTTTGAAATTTGCCTGAATTTAATTTATCATATTTATCTTGTGAAATATAATTCATTTCCCTAAAATCGATATTTCTACCATTTAAATGACCAGCATTAACAAATGGTATTTCTCCATCATCTGTAATATCTGCTTGAGATGGATAATTTTTTCCTCTATCCCCATTTATCAACTTTGAAATATCACCTAATTTTACTCTCTCCATCTACCTCATCCCTTACGGGCTACGGCAGAGTCCATTCGCATTTCGCTTTGCTTCATGCTCATGTTCTGCTGTCGCACAATACAGCCAACCATAACCAGTCTCTTATGTGAGCATGCTCCCATCGAACCTGGTTAGGTTTGTCTGTACTCTGCTCGTAGCCTTACAAATCCGAATCTGTAGAGAATCATGCAATATACTTCCTATGGGCATTTTTTACATTACTTTGATTTACCATAGCATACTGCATTGTTGTATCTATCTGAGAATGTCCTAAAATTTTCTGAACCTGTTCTATTGGCATTCCTTTGTCAATGGCTCTTGTCGCCATAGTTCTGCGAAATTTATGCGGATGTATCCTTTCAGCATTAATACTTCTACCAAGATTTCTAATTCGGATTTCTACTCCGCTTATTTTAAGTCGTTTATGCGGAGCATCTAATGTGACAAATAATGCTGGATTGTCATCCTTTCTTTCTTTTAAATAATCCTGCAAATGAAGCTTAGCCTTTGCATCAAAATATACTTTTCGTTCTTTATCCCCTTTGCCAAATACCACACATTCCCTTTCCTCAAATGATATATCAGCAACATTTAAATGAACCAATTCACCAACTCTAATTCCAGTAGAATATAGTAAATCAACCATCGCAAGATCACGTTTGCATAAGCATGCATCCCGAAGTCTTTCTATCAGTTCATCTGAAATTGTCTCTTTTACAGGTTGCATTGTTTTTATCTTATGAATTCTCTTCATTGGGCTTTTTAAAATATAATCCTCTTCCTCAAGCCATGAAAAAAAGCTGGAGATATTACGTCTGATATTATCTACCGTTGTTTTACTGCATCCGCCTTTCTCTTGGTATTTTGCAAGATAACTTCGTATCTCATCTGTGCTAATTTTTCTGATAGGAGTATCAATACTTTCCAAGAGGTGTTCCACAGTTGATTTATAATAAGATACTGTCCTATCAGAGCATCCTTCAATCTTCTTTGCAGCAATAAACATTTCAAGATAATCATAATTGTCTGTTTCCAAAATATGCTCATCTTGCTCTTTCATATTTTTTAATAAAACTTCCTGCAATTTTTTCATTTGTGAAATACTTAAATATTCTGCCATCTCATTTAAAATCTTTACTAGTTTTTCTTCCATACTGGTACCTCCTGTAAGTACCAGCATCCTTCAACCATTTTATCGTCTATAGCATCTTCTTTTCTTTATAACATTCAAAAATATAATTTGGATTCTCATAATAAACACTACTATTATAATCATCAATTTGTGAACTAATAAACGAATTGTATACTTCTATCAATGCATCAATAATTTCTGTTTTCTCATCTTTTGCAACCATTTTTATCAAGCGTTTATATACCTTTCCTATATCCCAATTTGACGGCACCGCATAAGTACAGTCAGCCACATTATCAAATTTTCCCGGAAGAATATTGGATTCTTCAATAAACTCATCACTAACACTATCGATATTATCACAATGATATACATCAGCAAGTTCATAAATTTTGCTAATTCTATCTTTTCCAAGTTTATTAACTACATCAGCACGTATATTTTTCGTCTTACGAGAAATATATTCAATCAGACTACATGTATAAAATAAATCGTTATCTTTTTTAGATTCTCTTCCTTGACCAACCACTAGCGTACCTCCTCAAATCCTCTATATGTCAAACACTTCAACGCCTCTTCCGTACAGAAAACAATTTGGTGAGTTGGATATTTAAACTTTGCTAATACCCAGAACTGTTCTCTAGTAATAGTTCCATCTACATAATCGGACACATAAGTATATATCTGATCATCTGCCATAGCTCCAATCACAATATCATAATCATGAGTTTGTCCACTCCTACATGCAACAATAAAATCCAGCCATTCCTCTGTCATCTCTTTGAATTCCAAAACTTTTAATTCTGGTAAAATTCTTACATCATATATTGACACAATTTTTGTATTGTAACGCCTCGCCCATCTTTGAGCCTGTTCCTTTATTACTGTACAATAAAAACCTGTACCAAAATCTTTTGTATTCTTATTTACTCGTATCTCTGGCTTTTCAACTGCTTGATATCCACCATGATATACTGTCATCAACGCCATAATTTGTCTCCTTTCAGATATATTGGAGTATACACTATCCAAAATATTGTTGCATCAATGAATCAAATAATAACTTCGTTTCTTTTAATGACCTCTGAACCGCAAATTTTGATTTGTTGACTTGGTTGACAAATGTCTCAAACTCATTCTGAAGCTCAATTGGTGGTACAATAATAAGCACAGATCTAACATCATTCTTAGTAATCGTTTTGGTAACAGCACCTCTAACATACTGCTGTATTTCGTTCTGACCATAATCAGAAGTCAGAAGATGGTATAAAAACTTTACATTGATACGTTCATCATATCTAAACATAAATGCATTTCTTCCAAGAGATGCTGGCATATCAGTTTGTGGCATCAAATATATCTTTCCAGCACTACCAATTTTATTCATAATTATTTCTCCACCAAATATCTTTGACTTGGATAATAACTCGTATGCACTTTCATCTATATATTTAATCGAATTCATATCTCCTGACTCTAAATCAGTTGTCCTGACCATCCATGCATAATTAGGCTCATCATACATTGTTACACCATTATCCAGTGTTTTATAACTTCCATTTGAACTGAAATCTGTTAATACTGTCATATAGTCGCCCATTGGAGCTTTTGCAAATCCCTTTTCATTATTAACAGGATCACCAAACATCTCGACAAATCGGGCTTTGATGAGGTCATCTAATAACTGTAATTCCTGCTGTCTACTATCAATTACACTTCTAACTTTAACTAGTTTTTCAACTACTCCTTTTTGAATCGAAAGTTCTGGAAGTTCTACCTCATATTCTCTGACACTTGCAGCTGATAGATTGGGTTGGGAACTACCATTATTCGCCTTAACAAGCTGCTCCTTTATCGCAGGGGAATCTAATGCTAACATTAAATATTCACTACTAACCTTGTCTGAATCAGGTCTAATAATTACAAGCGAAGAAGCTATTGCACCATTAACATCATTATTAACAATCGCTTTTTTACCAAGCGAACCTCTTAAACAGTAAAGAATGTCTCCCTTTTGAAATTTGCCTGAATTTAATTTATCATATTTATCTTGTGAAATATAATTCATTTCCCTAAAATCGATATTTCTACCATTTAAATGACCAGCATTAACAAATGGTATTTCTCCATCATCTGTAATATCTGCTTGAGATGGATAATTTTTTCCTCTATCCCCATTTATCAACTTTGAAATATCACCTAATTTTACTCTCTCCATCTACCTCATCCCTTACGGGCTACGGCAGAGTCCATTCGCATTTCGCTTTGCTTCATGCTCATGTTCTGCTGTCGCACAATACAGCCAACCATAACCAGTCTCTTATGTGAGCATGCTCCCATCGAACCTGGTTAGGTTTGTCTGTACTCTGCTCGTAGCCTTACAAATCCGAATTTATCGGTTCTGCATATCCTTCCTTACAAATTCAATAATTTCTCCAACTCATCCATCTCTTTACTAATCTCCTTCTCAATTTCACGGATATCAGCCATAATCTCTGATGTAGGTGGATACTCAACTGCCACATATTCAACTTCTTTGTATTTATTAATACTAAGATCATAATCATTATCAGCAATTTCCTTCTTAGGAACCATAAATGACTTATCTGTACGCTTTCTATCCTTTTCACCATCAAGATTCTTAAATCTATGGATAATATCCGGAATATCGTTATCTGCTACTACGGAACGCTTATCATCCAGACTAAATCCATCTGCTGTCATATCATAGAACCATACATTGTCCGTTCCGCCATGCTCCGTCTTTGTAAAAATCAAGATAGCTGTGGATACCCCTGCATATGGTTTGAACACACCAGAAGGCATTGAAATAACAGCTTCCAATCTCTGATTCTCTACAATTTCTTTTCGAATATCCTTGTGTGCCTTTGAAGAACCAAATAATACTCCATCAGGTACTATACAAGCACATCTTCCACCAACTTTAAGCATACGAACAAATAATGCTAAGAAAAGCAGTTCTGTCTTTTTTGTTTTACAAACCTTTAAAAGGTCAGCAGATACAATGTCCGCATCAAGGCTGCCTTTAAATGGTGGATTAGCCAGTATCAAAGAATACTTGTCCTTGTCAGGATTCTGGTCTGATAAACTATCCCTATATTCGATAAATGGACTTTCTACCCTATGATTCATCATGTTCATAGCACCAATACGAAGCATAGTTCTATCCATATCAAAGCCATGGAACATGTGGTTCATAAAGTGTTCTTTTTTCTGCTTATCATAAAAAATTTCATCTTTCTTATTAGTCCACAAATACTCTCCCGCTTCCACAAGAAATCCTGCTGTACCACAACTTGGATCACAGATAATATCATCAGCCTTAGGATCCATGAGTTCTACCATCATCTTAATAATATGACGAGGTGTTCTAAACTGACCATTTACACCGGCTGTTGCAAGCTTCGAAAGAAGGTACTCATACACATCTCCTCTTGCATCTGAATCATTCAACTTTGCCATCTGTGTATATAAATCGTCCATTGCATCCACTACCTTAGAAAGCATTAAAGGTGTAGGCAGCTTAAAAATTGCATCGTCCATATATTTTGAAAATGCACTATCTTTATTAGCATGAAGATTTTTAATAAATGGAAATACCATTTCCTGCACTACAGAATACATTTTATCGGCTGGGTAGTCTCTAAAAACAGACCACTTAAGTTGTGTTCCATCGATAATTCTCTCGCCGATTTTCACTTCCTCAGCAAATACACTTTCGTATGGAAGACCAAGCATAGCACTTTCTTTTGCATGTATATTATCAGAGACATCTAAGTCATGAATAAACATAAGATATGTCATTTGTTCGATGACATCTAATGGATTTGTAAGACCACCTGTCCAGAAAATCTCCCATAAGCTATCAATTCTGTTTTTTAATTCACCTGTAATCATCTTCTAAATCTCCTTATCCCAGTTCCATTTATACTTTGTATAACGACCATTTCCAATCTTTATTATCTTCTCCGCCTTAACCAAATCCGTTAATGTTCTCTGCACTGTTGTTGTACTTATTCCTGGTGCAGCATCAACAATCTCAGCCTTAGTAATTGTCCCTAAATGATTCTTTATCAATCCCTCAATTCTATCTGGCTTAGGCACTTTCTTTTCTTCCACAATCTGTGCTCTATCAAAAAATTCCCGATATGCTGCCGTAATAATTCCAAAAATATATTTTACAAAGGACTCGTAATTATTCTCATCTTCCATCCACCCTTGCGAACTTTCCTGTAGGACTTCATAATAACTATCCTTTGTTCGTTCTATTAATGTTTCTAAACTAATATATTTTCCGACAATATAATCATTTTGATATAGTAATAATAAAGTCAACAGCCTACTCATTCTTCCATTGCCATCGTTAAACGGATGAATACACAAAAAATCTATGATAAACATTGGTATTACTAAAAGTGGATCTGCTTCTCCTCTGTGAATCACTTCATTATAGGCATTGCACAAGCTTATAATTGCTTCTGGAGTTTCCCATGCAGGCAAAGGTCTGAATCTAACAAACTTATTACCATTTGCATCTTCTTCCTCGATTATATTATCAGAATCCTTAAATTTTCCTCCATTTAGAGTATTTTCAAATTTATATAAATCCCTATGAAGTTGTAATATGAATGTGTCACGAATTGGAATATGTTTATAATTCTCGTGTATCGTATTAAGTACATCTCTGTAACCTGCAATCTCACGTTCATTTCTCGTCTTTGGCATTGTTTTATCCAAAACAATCTTTTTCAATCGTTCATCAGAGGTATAAATACCCTCAATTTTGTTAGAGCTTTCTGTACTTTGAATCTTAGCCACTTCAACGAGACTTTCTAATACATCAGCATGACGTTCAGCAATTAAATGCTGTTCACCCTTATATTCATGAATTGTTGTAAGATACCCTACAATTTCTGGTGTAAGCAATTTTTTCCATTTTTCCGTGTAATCAAACCTTCTCATTTTAATTACCTCATTTAAAATTCAACTTCGTCATTTTACAAACAATGACTTAATTAGATTATATATCTTAGTTTAGACAAAATCAAGTTCAAATTAGTCATTGTAAGTAATTAAAAATACCTTCACTCTGTACTATAAGTTTATTATACTAAGCAGTTGTTGTGTACAAAAAGAATCCAAAAGTTCTATCCAGAAGGAAAGTACAGATATTTCTAATTCTTCATGACTTATCATCAATTATTTGCTATCCTTCTTGGTCCTCATCCTTTTCCCTATATTTATCGCTACTCCTACACAGCTTAGGGGTTGGATGTTCACCGCCGCCTTTCCATTCACCAGTAATCTGCCATATTTCATAGAAGTACAACCATTCAATAGCCCAAGGGACAATGGTATCTGCTATAGAACATTTCTTAGTCCATTCTCTTTTTCTAGGGACAAATAAACATAACTTCACCGTTCCTTCGCTTAAATCGACATTATATTTATGAGGAATTTGTGCATACGTTTCAGGATCAAGTTTTTCATTTACAAGCCACGTGATAGGATATTTTCCCATTCGATATTCTATCCTTAAAGTATATTCTTTAGAACATGGACTGGGTTTTACGTTTCCAGTCCATGTCAATACTCCATTTTTTATATATACCTTGGATTCCGGATACATTAACTCCAGTGCTGTCTTTTGATCAACAAGCCTAAGTATTAATTCTCCGAAATATTTTTTCTTCTTACTCCCCATAAAATGTATGCCCCGGTATTGGCTTCGATTTACTGTCTGGAACAGTAGAAACTCCACCTTTTAAACTATTTGTATATAAATTTTGATTTTCACGAGCTGCTCTTGTTTCATCCCCAAGTTTTCCATATGCTCTCTTTGTAACATTTTCTCCAAAGCATGCTTTATAAAGATTACACTGCTCCAAAGTACTTTCTAAAAGCATAGGTTTTGAAACAATATCATCTTTTGCTTTTTTCAACCATCCAAAGAATGCTTTTGCCTTCTCTGGTGCTTCTTTCCATTTATCTGCAAAGTTTTCTTGTTCCATAACCGGATTGGTTATTTTATAATTCCCAGCCTCGTCTTTTTCAATATACTTCTCCATATTTGACACAATATCATTGAGTGCATCATAAACATTATCCTCATTTTTATATGCTTTTGCTGCTAATGTTGTAATAATTATTGAAATAGGAGCAACACCTTCTCTATCAGCTTCAAACGCAATATCTCTATGTCTCTTAAGTAACTGAATTGCTTTTTGTAATGGTGTTTTTACAGAATAGGTTGGTACATCATCTATTTCTACCTTGTTTTCCATTGCATATGTCCTTTTTGATTCCAAAAGAATTGTCTGCATTCTTTCTTCAAACCACAACTTATATTCTGCCGGGTTACTATATCTATCTTCATATTTTCCATCACCTATCTTATGTGTTAATCTGATTTCTGTTTTGCCTGGTTCAATATAATATGTATCTTTCGGAACACATGGTAAAACATCCATATGAAATTCTTCATACTGCAGAGTCCAGCATCTTTTCCCTTCTGGTTCTAGCATATTCTTATATGTTTTATGCTCCTTCAATCTGGAGCCAATAATTTCTTTTATTTGCTTTGCATTTAGTTCGCATCCATTCTTTAATAAACAGACAAGATCAATATCATAATCATCCTTATCAGAGATTGGTTTAACTACTGTACCCAAGTTCATTGAACCCTGTGGCATAATTCTAACATCCAGATTAGGTTCACATTCGCCAAGCCAATTTCCTACAGCCTCATAACTTTCAACAGCCTTATTAAGCATTGTTTTTGAAATTGATATCTCCTCGATAATATTCTCATATATTCTGTTAATGTAACTTTTCTTTTCATCTAACATAGATTAACCTCCAATCGTAATTGCTTCTATAAACGTATCTTTTTGATTTACTTGATCATATATTACTAATCTGGGATCGCATTTTGGCATATAGTCCATACCGGTTCTTATCGCTAGCGAATTGGGCATAGCCGGAAAAACCAGAATTTCTTCTATCTGCGGATTATCATTTTTAATGCGTTCCATGCAGTTTCTTAATACTCTTATATAGTCATCAATAATAGTCTTATTCGTTACAAATCCTCTTTCTGGATTTCTTATTGTTATTTTGTACTTCGCCATATCACCAACTACACTTTCAATTCTCGAATCTATAATGTCTGCACTCAATGATATATTCAATGCTACCCTTCTCTGATTCTTTTGTTCAGGACAGTAAGTAAGGTATTCCACCTTATCTGTATTATCTCTTTCCCAAGACCATTTATTTTCTTTTCTGTGGCATTGATAAACAGATATATTTGATATATCGCGGAGCTTCTCTCCTAATTTCATAAGCAGTGGTATCGGAGCTAGTGCAAATACTGAAATATTTTCGTTATTTTGTATGCATTGTTTTACTATTCTCTCAACACCATGTTTTATTACAGTTTCCTGCACTTGGTAAAACTCTTTCGTACCATCGTTGAAAGGCATATTAGATGTACCAATATTATTAAGATATCTTTCTACTGGTATCTTCTTATCACTAACCAAAGCTTTACAGTATAGACCATTGTCATAGCTAGGCTCAAAATTACTAATATTCGCAAAATAACCAATCATATAAGATTTTTGAACATCATCAAACTCCGTTAACCAATATACTCTTTCTTCATGATTTTTCTTCATCATCCTCAGTCTTTCGACTGGATATTCTGCTTCATTGTCATCTATGGTCTTATGGCATCTTGCACACATAAGCATAAGGTTATCTGTAGAATTCAACTTTTTAACATCCATGACCTCCCTGTACCTGGCTCCCCCTTTATTAACAGCCTCTATATGAGCCTTTTCTGCATAATTTCCTGCTTCTTTTGTAATATGATTAATGCCTAGAAATTGATTACAGCCTTCAAACTCACAACGTCCGGCAGATACGCCCCATAATGTTCTTTCAATTATTACTGGTATTTCTCTATTTCTATTTGTTTTCAATTTTATATCCTCCTATCTTCGTGGATAAATGTTACCACAACTTTATACATGTATCAATAAATTTTACTATATATAGTGTTTTTTTATCTGTTTTTACCATATATAGTATATGCTAACATTTTAAAAAATGGAATCAGGATGCACTTTCCATCCTGATTCCATTATAAATGTTTATGTGTCCAAAAAAACGGTCTTCTTACCTCCCTGGCATCTCTTTTAACAAAGGCTGTAATCTCTCATAAATAACTTTAACCTCTTCACTCTTGAAGAATTTCATCAAATTATTATTAACCTGTTGCCTTGTCTTCGCTTCGAGTACCGACAAAATGATTTCTTCTTTCTTTTCTACATAAATTTTCTTTTTAAAATGATTTCCAAAGAATGATCTAATTTGAGACTCCCTTTTGCTCATTGTTTTGCCACTTTTTTCTAATTGGGGTGGTACTGAGGCAGGTATTGTTAATGTACTCGTACTTTCTCCTGACAAAAATATCTTTATGGTTTTATCATTAGCGAATATGATATCTGGCTCTTCTCGTATAGATTTTAAAATATTGTGTTCTGGATTTTCAATAATTCTCTTTTTACTACCTGAATCCTCAAGTTTTTTATTTAATATTTTTGCCACTATATCATCTGAATTATCTACTGCCACAGGACTTATAAACTTTTCTTGTGTGATAACACTAAATTTGAATTCAAACTTATCTATATTGTTTTTGTAATACTCAAGTGCTGCATCACACAATGAGTCACATAAATATGTAACATCTACCAATATTTTTCGATATGTCACTTCTCCATATCCAACATCAAACGAAAATGCCACCTGTTGAATAACCGTTCCGTCCCCTAGTAAAAGCATAAAATCATCAAGCTGATTATCTCCCTCTTTAACCTTATCCCCTATAACACTTGGAGAACCTTGATGCAAAAATGTATTTCTCAAATTATATATCACTTCACCACTTAACCATGGGGCTTTCTGCCCAACATCTTCATTTTTCATATAACGTCCGATATAGTTGTCATACCAAGCTATATAACGTTTTGCAACTGACGACTCCTTTGGGTATTCTGCCATTCCACACATATCTGGCAAAGTAAGTGCTAATGATAATGCTGCAAAATAGCACTTATTCTTCAACGACTGTTTTATGTTTGTTGTGTATATTTCAATCATAACAACACCTCACTATACATATCATAATGTCAGTTTTTTACCCATAACAATATAAATGAAACTTTCCTAATCCATCTATTCAACCCTTTAAACTATCAGACAATATAACTAGCACATTTGTAGTCTTTGCATTTAAACTCATTTCTAATACAGATTGGTCCCATTGTCATACTTCCCACTTCTCAGCATAGCAATCTCCTCTTTATATGGAGGATATGATTTTTTAGCATCCGTAAATGACTTCACATACGGTGTCTCCAAAATCTTCGGAACATCCATGAAATCTTTATGCCATACAATATTGTAGAGTGCATCAAATCCAATCGAACCACGTCCGATGTTTTCATGTCTGTCCTTCGCTGCTCCACGCGGATTTTTGCTGTCATTGATATGAAACACAGCTATCTGATTCTTGCCGATAATCCTATCAAACTTCTCAATAACACCATCAAAATCATTTGCCACATCATAGCCAGCGTCATTAGTGTGACAAGTATCAAAACAAACACGCAGTTTTTCATTGTATACGACACCATCATAAATGCGTGCCAGCTCCTCAAAGCTTCTGCCAATCTCACTTCCCTTGCCAGCCATTGTCTCAAGTGCAATATTTACCGGGGTGTCTTTTTCAAGTACTTCATTTAATCCCTTGATGATACTTTCAATACCTGCATCTGCCCCTGCATTTACATGTGAACCAGGATGCAGAACAAGCGTACTGCTTCCCATTGCCGCAGTACGCTCAAGCTCCGTCCTTAAGAAATCAACTGCAAGTTGATATATTTCCGGCTTCACCGTATTTGCCAGATTAATTATATATGGTGCATGAACAACAAATTCTGTGATATCATTTGCACGCATCAGCTCCCACGCTTCCTCCACCCGAAGCTCTGACACGTCTTTTCTGCGAGTATTTTGTGGTGCACCTGTGTATAACATAAATGTATTTGCATCGTAAGAGAGTGCCTCCTTAACCGAACCAAGCATCATCTCTTTACCGCTCATTCCAACATGACTTCCGATTTTCATACCACATATTCCCCTCTGCTTTTTGTATATCATACCACAAATGGATTTATTTACGCGACTGTATTTTCCAATACACCAATTTTCTCAATCTCACAGTGAATCACATCATTTATAATCCGCTGATGCATCCATAAAATTTCTTTTTCCATTAATATAATCTTCATGTGCAAGTTTTGGATTCTTGCTCCTGAATACTACACACAGACCACACATATCACAACACCTACTTTACCATGCCTAAATTGTCACATCCATTACAGAAATCACATGCACCGCATTGGCATCTTCCTTTCTGCTCGTGTTATGAGTTTAAATCACAACCCCATTACAATGGTCCACCTCATGTTGAATTATCTGAGCCGTCCAACCAGAGAACTTACCATGCTGTTTCTTAAAATTCTGGTCTAAATAATCCACCTCTATATCCTGATATCTGGTACACGGACAAACTCCATCTAATGACAGGCAGCCCTCCTCCGTCTTATATTCACCAGACTTTTTGGTAATAACGGGATTAATCATGGCAAACTGAAACGGACCTGCTGCCACTACAATAATATTCTTTTTAACTCCTATCATATTGGCTGTCATACCAACACAATGGTCTAAATTAGCCTTTAAGGTATCCAGCAAATCAATTATAACCTGTTTATCTGCCTCCGTCGCATCCGACGACTTCTGCGAAAGAAACAAAGGATCATGTGTTACTTTCTTTATCATTAGCTTTATCCTTTCCATAAATCACATTTATATACTCTTTTCAGTATTCCTTCGCTATTTCTCCCTCTATTCCATACATCGACTTGAATTTATCCAAGTCAGCCTGATTTCTTATCAACATAACCTCTTCAAGCTTACCTGTATGTATGTCCTTAAAACATGCGACCTGTTCCCCAGTACAAATACTTGCCCTGATTACCGGCTTCTTATTTTCTCTGTCATAGGACATCAATGCACTCTTACGTTTAAATAACTTCATCTGTCAAGCTTCTTTCATCACTAGAACTTAATTACTTCAGGTGCATGTGTAAATGATGAAAATGTAGCTGTTGCATTTTCAAAATAAAATACCTCTGTATTACCATCATCTGCTGAATATCTGTCCTGCAATGAAGGATACGCATCGAGCATAGACTGTCTTGCTTCCCTTCTATCATCAACAACAAGCTCACCTGCTACACGAAGCCACTCTCCATTCTTAAATGCACATATTTCAACCTTTGGATTGGCATGAATCTGCTTTGATACATCTTTTGACTTACCTGTCTGTATGTATAATTTATTCTCAAAAATGTGAGCAGTTCCAAATGGTCTTACTCTTGGCTGGTCACCCTCTACTGTTGCCAAATAATATACCTCTGCCTCTTTTAAAAATTTTACTACCTGTTCCATGATTATCATCCTTTCTTATTTTTACTTTTGTTAATCATTGTTCTATTTTCTCTTCCAATACTTATCTAAAACATTTAAAATATTACTACAGTGTTTTTTATGGGTTTGTACCTTTAATTTAGCTTCATCCACAGTATTTATCAACTGTTTTCGTTTAAATTCTGCCACCTTACTGACTTTCTCACTATCCTGAACCTGAGTTCCTATATAAACATCCTCAACGTCCCTGTCAAAAAATACAAACTCATAATTATTTTTTGCACAGTACTCTTTTATTTCATCGTAAAGATTTTTTGTTTCCTGAGATATATCATAATCATCAACATCTATAAAATAAATAATTGTTGTTTCTCCCGGAAATTTTTTGATATTATTGTTAATTTCTTTAACTTTATCTTTTGCGTTATATTTGGTCTTTGAGCCTAAATATATAGCTCTGTATCGAATTTTTCTATCGTCTATATAAAACCTTTTTATTGTAGATTCGATATACTGATAATCGGTTCGAGCTTTATTATTAGACTCAACACACAATAATATCTGTCTACTCATCGGCACCTCCTAATACCCCAAGAAAGTCTGACGAATCAACATTAAATGGTGAATCCTCAATAAATCCATTCTTATATGCATTTTCAGGACTTAAATTACCGCATTTAGTCCATGTATGAACTGTATTAATACTTGAAATAAATGTAATTGCATTCCTATTTTTCTTCAATACACTCATTGGTGATAGATTATGTGACGTAAAACATAACTGTCCCTTTCCATAATACATGAAAAATTCAATTATTTTATCAAGATATACATCATTAATATTTGAATCTAATTCATCAATGAATGTAATCATTCCTGAGCTGGCAGCATCCAGATAAATAAATAACTCCATCAATTTTTTTATACCACGACTTTCAAATTCCTGATCTAAAACATAATTCTCGTATACCATTTTAAGATTACATTTATAATATTTATCATAATCCTTTTTGTCTATTTCTATATTAATTAACTCAGGTTTAAAAATTCGAATAAACAAAAACAATTTAGCAATTTTTTGTTCATATACATAAAACAAATCTTTAGGAATAAGCACATCCTCCAGTGAAGACATTGGAATTTCTTTTTTTATTTGCTTTAAAGTCTCTATCACACCTCCATCCTTTTTATTATCATCAATGTTTTGGATTTTGTGATATAACCTATAATTTCGGTGATTGTCAGCATTATCTATGCTTACAAACATTGATAATGCAAACAACATCAATTCCAGAACACGAGCATAATCTATTTTTTGCATGCTCTCCTGAATATCCTTAATTGAAATTATAGCTGTTAAAAAAGATTGTTTATCCAGTAAGTTTTGCGTTTTTTCTTTAAAGAATTCAAAATTATCTTTATCACCAAACTTTACTAATGTTCCTTCCACAGTTTCAAATACAGGTGAATACACGTTTTTTGAATAATTACCATTTTTGTAATTTAATTTCTCTTCCGTAATATAAAGACGTTTATCATCTTTCACTTCAAATGCTACATAATAATCTAATATTTCACTGTCATCATCGTTTACATAAATCTCACATTCTATATAACCTTTTCTGGTTTTCTTATTTATTATTTCAACTAGCGTTTTCTGGTTATCACTGTCATATAAATAATTTTTATCCACCAAAATATTTTGAAGAATTTTAACAGCAAGAACTATAGCTGTTTTTCCAGAACCATTTTCACCATAAATGGCTTTGATTTTATACTTTTCAGGATCAAAATCTCTATTTATTGTCTTTTTATAAAAATCCAAATGAATAGGTTTTTCAATATTCTTTATTCCACATACATCAAGCGTTAAAATATAAAAATCTGGTTTCATATTCATACCCCCTATAAGCATATATTATCACATTTTTAGTCAGTGTAAATACATTTTGTATTTTTTTATACTAATATTATGCCTATTATAAAAAAAATAATACATATGAATATTTATATATTATTAAAATTATATCTGTCAAATAATTCGCCTTCCCTCCACCTTCAACCACCTCTCCCACTTCTTATAATCCGGTATAACCTTCCCCACCTCACTCCAAAAAGCCTTTGAATGGTTCATCTCTTTTCTGTGGCAGAGTTCATGAACTACCACATAATCTATAACCTCCGGTGGTGTCAACATAAGCAGACAGTTAAAATTAAGGTTTCCTTTACTACTGCAACTACCCCATCTGGTCTTTTGATTTCGTATAGTAATTCTTCCATAGTCTACACCAACAATTTTTGCAAAATGCTCCACTCTCTCAGGAATATACTCCAATGCTTCATCTGCCAGCTTCCTAATTTCATCAGATGTAAGCGGCTTTATTCCTCGCGCTTCATTTTCAGCCTTGCTTATTTTGAACTGCTCTATATGCTTTTTTATCCACTTATCCTTCTCAAGCAAAATTCTCTCTATATCCTTTTCAGTGGCACGTTTAGGTGCACGAACAATAACTGTCATATCAGGATTTACCTGAATGGCTATAGTTTTTCTGTTTGAACGTATTACTGTAACCTTCATTTACTGTCACTCACCTTTATCTACATTTTTCCTAATTAACCCTGCTTTTATCAATACTTTTCAATATATAAAACATATCAACATCCTGACAATAATCATTATATTTGATTATAAAATTACACAGCTCGTCAATCCTGACAACAGCATAAGGTAATTTTGCATTATTCCTTATCGACAACTCGGAATTACTAAGCACAAGTATAGGATGGACAGGAATTCTGCTTCTTTCACCTATTATCTTTTCAAGCTGCTTCTTTTCCTCTAATATCTGATTGGTCGGAGATACAAGCTCCTTTTCACTCTTATAATTATTCTTTTTCTTTCTCAATATCCATGTGTCTTTGGCATCTATGAAAAGGGTAGCCTTAGACGGATTGCCGTATGACATTCCAAATGCTTTTGTCTCAATGCAGAAAACTCCTGTGTTTCCTACTACAATATGGTCATATTCTTTAGCAACATTTCCATATCTTAGAATAGGTCCATTGATAACCTTGTAGTTATAATTTTTTAGTTTGTATAACGTATCGCGAACTAACTGCTCACCTATATTACCAATTTCTTTACATCTATAGTCATCCTCGTCCACTTCCTTGTTCTTAAGCTGACTATCCCTAACTTCATATTCCTGCCTGCTGTCAACGCCTAAAACACCTAGTCGTAAGATATATTCTCTGAATTGCTCTTTGTCCTCGACACTGAGATTCGGATTAGGAGCTACAATATTGAAGAAAATATATTTAAGGTCTCCTCTCTCCTTATTTAGATATTCCTGCCGAACAATTGCTCCGTTTCTTCTTTTTATGTACCCACCACGATATGAACATATAAAATTAAAGAATTTCATGAATTCCTTATGCGAACAATATGGTTTGATTTTTGATTTTGCATTTTGAAAAAACTCAGGAGATACCCAGGCATCTGCCCCACGATAATTGCGGCCTCGTCCTCGTCCTCTGCCACGCTTTCCGCCCGATTGATAACAAATAAATATAAAAAGAACTATAACCCCTAAAATTACCAAAAATGTATATTCATCAAATTCCGACATCGTAATCCCCCCCATCAGTTAATATGCATATATCATATCATTATGCTTATTAACAGGCAAGTCCAATATCTAATTTCTTAAAATACTATAAACTTCTCCCAAGCTTATAAGTCATATCATAAGTTGCCTTTTATGCCAATTTCACTTATAATTACTTCATTATAAACGAAGAGAGGGTTCTATATAATGAAAAAATCAAATCCAATAGCATTACTTCCTATATTGGTATTCCTGATTCTATATCTGGGGTTAGGAATAATCTTTGAATACGTTATGGACATACCTATGGGTTTCTACAATGTGCCAATAATAGTTGCTTTTCTGGTAGGTATCTTAGTTGCCTGCCTCCAGAATCGCAGCCTTTCATTTGACAAAAAGCTTGAAATAATGGCAAATGGACTCGCTGACAAAAACATAATTACGATGCTTCTTATTTTCCTCACAGCAGGTGTATTTGTTGGTGTTGTCGGACGAAGCAGTGCTGAAAGTGTAGCTTATTTTATGCTCTCACTTATACCAGCCAGATTTTCCGTTGCTGTCTTGTTTATAGTTGCCTGCTTTGTATCGGTATCTATGGGAACCTCTGTCGGAACAATAACTCTTATCACGCCTATCGCAGTTGCCGTATCTGAGGTGTCTGGCTTCGGACTTCCTATATGTGTGGCTTCAGTTGTTGGCGGTGCTATGTTTGGTGATAATCTGTCATTTATATCTGACACAACTATCGCAGCCTGCAATGGTCAGGGATGTGCAATGAAGGATAAATTCAGGCAGAACTTCTGGATAGCATTTCCAGCTGCAATAATAACGTTGATTATAATACTTGTTTTATCCTTCAACACTCCTATCTCAGGTGTGATTCATCAGGGATATAACTTAGTTCAGATAATTCCTTATATATTAGTTCTAATCGGAGGAATACTGGGTATAAATGTATTTCTTGTACTCCTGATAGGTATTGTATCAGGAACATTTATTATGCTTGTTACAGGCCACACAACAATAACTGATTTAATATTCAGCATGGGTTCAGGGGCATCAGGGATGTTTGAGACATGCATGGTTGCAATACTTGTATCTGCTATGTGTGCATTAATTCGCGAATATGGTGGATTTGAGGCATTGCTAAATGCAATAAAGAAGCTGTTCAAGGGAAAGAAGGGCGGTCAGCTCGGAATGGGACTTCTCGTAGGAGCAATGGATATAGCTACAGCTAACAATACCGTAGCTATAGTAATGGCAAACCCTATTGCAAAGGAAATGTCAGAGACCTATGGTATTACCTCCAAGAAATCAGCCTCTATACTTGACACCTTCTCTTGTATCTTTCAGGGAATAATTCCTTATGGAGCACAAATGTTGGTTGCAATATCGGCAGTCTCGGAGCTTGGCGGTGAAATATCAGCCTTTCAGATTTTACCATATATGTTCTACCCAATGCTGCTACTCGTAAGCTCACTTATATGGATATACATTATACCTACAAGGGAAATGTAAACTGCAAGATAATGTAAGCCTTTTGCAATTTATTATAAATATATTATTTTCCAATACCTAAAAGGAAGGGATAACATATTAGTTGCAAAGCAGACCGTTATGTCCCTGTCGGCACTTAGCGAATGCGAAGCATGAGCTTAGTACCGCTACTGGGGCATATGAGCGAGAGCGTGTCTGCGTGTAACTAATTATGTTATCCCTTCCTTATATATATCCAAATAATATCTTCTAATAATATTTCTAAAGCAAAAGCCTTACATTACCTTGCCTTGTTCTTTATTTCTTCAACAATCTTATCTACAAACTCATCAAGAGCTACAACTGTTGTGTCAGCCTGTCCGTGAAGTCTGTATGATACTGTTTTGTTCTCCTTCTCGTTGAATCCTATTACAAGGAGATATGGAACCTTCTCTATCTGTCCCTCACGCATACGATAACCCAGCTTCTCTGCTCTGTCATCAAGCTCAACACGGACATTTCTTGCATCTAAAGCATCTGTAACCTCATGTGCGTATGCCATAAGCTCCTCATTATCTGTCTTAACCGGCATAACTCTTACCTGAACCGGAGCAAGCCATGTAGGAAGATTACCCTTTGTCTCCTCAAGGATATATGCCATAAATCTGTCAAGTGAGCCAAGGATTGCTCTGTGTAAAACAACAGGAGTCTTTTTCTCTCCATCTCTGTCAATATATGAAAGCTGGAACTTAGCTGGTAAGCAGAAGTCAAGCTGACATGTTGAAAGTGTGTACTCATTACCTACTGCCGGCTTAACATTTACGTCAAGCTTAGGACCGTAGAATGCAGCCTCACCTATCTCCTCTGTGTACTCTATTCCAAGGTCATTCAATACCTTACGGAGAGCATCCTCTGCCTTATTCCACATCTCATCGTCATCATGATACTTTACCTTATTCTCCGGATCACGAAGAGAAAGTACGCAACGATAATCTGTTATACCAAAATCCTTGTATGTGCTGAATATAAGGTCTACAACCTTTGAGAATTCATCCTCAATCTGCTCTGGTGTTACAAATAAATGTGCATCATTCTGACAGAAATGTCTGCCTCTCTCTATTCCCTTAAGTGTTCCACTTGCCTCAAATCTAAAGTCATGTGCTATCTCACCTATTCTTATAGGAAGGTCCTTATATGAATGCATTCTGTTTGCATATATCATCATGTGATGTGGACAGTTCATAGGTCTTAATACAAACGACTCCCCCTCTACATCCATGGCAGGGAACATATTCTCCTTGTAATGATCCCAGTGGCCTGATGTTTTATAGAGATTAACTGTACCAACACAAGGAGTCATAACATGGAGATAACCAAGCTTTCTCTCTTTCTCCTTAATGTAATTCTCAAGCTCCTGCCATATTGTATATCCCTTTGGAAGGAACATTGGAAGTCCTCTACCAATTAAATCATCAACCATGAAAAGATTCATGTCCTTACCAATCTTTCTGTGGTCTCTCTCCTTTGCCTCCTCAAGAAGCCTAAGATGCTCCTCGAGCTCCTCTGGTGTAGGGAAGCACACACCATATATTCTCTGAAGTACCTTATTGTTGCTATCGCCCTTCCAATAAGCACCAGAATGTCTGATAAGCTTAAAGTTACGACACAACTTTACATTGTCAACGTGAGGTCCTCTACAGAGGTCTGTAAAGTCGCCCTGCTCATAGCATGATATTGTTCCATCCTCAAGATTAGATATAAGGTCTAACTTATACTCATCATCCTTGAACATCTCAAGAGCCTCTTCCTTAGATATCTCCTTACGGATAATCTTCTTTCCACTCTTGGCAACCTTCTTCATTTCCTTCTCGATTGCAGCGATATCCTCGTCTCTTATTACATCATCGCCAAGGTCTACATCATAGTAGAAGCCCTCAGCTACAACAGGTCCTACCCAGAACTTTGCCTGAGGATACAAATGCTTGATTGCCTGTGCCATAAGATGTGCACATGAATGATTAAGTGTCTTTAACTGCTCGTCTTCTTTAAAGTTTACCATTTTTAATCTCCTTAAAAAATAATAATAAAAAAGCATCCCAGATTATAGATTAACTCTATATCTAAGGGTGCTCTCACACGGTTCCACCTTGATTTTAACTCTTAAGCCTGTAACGTAAGCCACACGGTAACGCTTCAGAATATGCTTATCATCATATTCCTTCTACGCACAGCTCAGGAATGGTTTTCATGTAAGATTCACATAAACAGCTTCCACCAGTCACTGCTCTCTCTGGATGCTTCAGATACACTACTCTTTCCGTCATTGCCTTTTCTTATATACATCAGCTATTATACCACAGGATATTTTTTTTACAATATTATTTTGTATCAAATATTTATATTTTATTTCCATTTTACAAGACATGAATATAGCTTCCATTTTCTGCACATACTTCCTTCATAATCCATTCAGGAGGGAAATTATGTCAAATATGTTTTGTTATCAATGTCAACAGACAGCAGGCAATAAAGCCTGTGTAAATACAGGTGTGTGTGGAAAGCAGCCCGACACCTCTAACCTACAGGACGAGCTTGTGTATGAGCTTATCAAATTAGCTGAAGCAGCAAATACAAAGGAAAAAAGGACAGAGCTTTCTGACAGATTATTAATAGATGGTCTGTTCACTACATTAACTAATGTCAATTTCGACAACGAAGCCATAGATGACTTTATTCACCGTGTTAAGGATGAGAGAAATAAAATTGGAGATATAGATATCTCTGTTGTAAGTCTTTGGGATGGCACAACCGATATGGTATCACTTCGCTCAACACTTTTATTTGGACTTAAGGGAATGTCTGCTTACGCTCACCATGCACTTAATCTTGGATTTTCGGATGATGAGGTAACCGACTGGTTCTACAAGGGATTGTGTGAGATAAACCGTGAACACACAGTAGAGGAATGGATTTCGTTAATAATGGAATTCGGAAAAGTTAATTTCAAATGCATGGAGCTGCTTGATACAGCAAACACAAAGTCCTTCGGAACACCTTCCCCTAAACGTGTCCACACAGATATAAGAAAGGGACCTTTTATCGTTGTATCAGGTCACGACCTCAAAGACATATCGCTCCTCTTAGAGCAGACCAAAGGTACGGGTGTAAATGTCTATACCCACTGTGAAATGCTTCCTGCACATGGATACCCTGAGCTTAACAAATACAAACATCTGGCTGGTAACTTCGGAACAAGCTGGCAGAGTCAGCAGACTGAATTTGAAAATATTCCTGCACCTGTTTTATTTACAACTAACTGCCTTATGCCACCGCGACCAAGCTATAAGGACAGGGTATATACAACCTCGGTTGTCGGCTATGAGGGTCTTCGCCACATCAGTAAAACCAAGGATGGAAAGAAGGATTTCAGTCCAATCATCAAGCATGCCCTTGAACTAGGTGGATACGAGCACGACCACAGCATGAGTGGAATAAATGGCGGTCATATTCTAACTACAGGCTTCGCCCATGAAGCAGTTTTATCACACGCAGATAAAATCATAGCCGCCATTAAGAAAGGTGCAATTAAGCACATATTCTTAGTTGGCGGCTGTGATGGTGCACATCCGGGCAGAAATTACTATACTGAATTTGTAAAGCAAACACCTATGGACACGCTTGTATTGACACTCGCATGCGGCAAATACAGATTCAACGACTTAGACCTTGGCGAGATTGATGGTATTCCCCGTATACTGGATATGGGACAGTGCAACGATTCATATAGTGCCATCAAGGTCGCACTTGTATTAGCTTCTGCATTTGAGTGTGACATAAATGAGCTTCCACTCACTCTCGTTTTATCATGGTACGAGCAAAAGGCGGTCTGTATTTTACTCACCCTGCTCTCGCTCGGTGTTAAAAATATGTATCTTGGACCTACCCTGCCAGCCTTCATGTCTGAAGCAGTTGTAAGATTTCTTGTTGAAACCTATAATCTTCAGCCACTTACAGCTCCAGAACAGGATATGGATGCAATACTCGGCAGAGGCTAACTGTTACTCTACACCCTTTAACACCTCAATCATGTCAAGCTTCTTTATTCTCTTAGAGAACATAAAGCTTACAAGCACTGATATAACAAGCACTAAAATTCCAGCTATAATATAATCATGTGCAGGCAGTACAAGGTGATAATCAAAATTCTCACCGTTACTGTTAACCATTGCATTTAATGTTACATTTCCAAGTGGTGCACCAATGATGATACCAATAATTGATAACCATAAATTCTGTATGCTGAGCAGCCCTCTAATCTTTGACGACTTAAGTCCAAGAACCTTTAATGTTGCAAACTCCTTAACTCTCTCGTTAAATGACAGAGAGCCTGAGTTATACAGAACAGTTACAACAAGTATAACGGAGAACAAAACCATCATAATAACCATCATGCTCATGACCTCCATACTCTTCTCGTAGGCATCCTTCATCTCCTGCTTGCCATTTACACCTGTAACAAAGCTGATACTTTCCTTATCGCTTGCATCCTTGTTAGTCATAAGCAGGCTAGGTGTATATTCTGCACCGGTTTTCTCATAATCCTCTCTTAAATATGCTATTCCCTGTGTGGTTGAATCACGATATATGGCACCTACCTTTGCCTCATACCATGTATTCTTCATATATAAATGCCAGTAAATTGTGTCACCAACCTTTATATTCATAGTCTCAGAAAGCTTACGGCTTACCGCAATGCTTCCTGGCACAAGCTGCATTATATTATTATCAACATCAAGAATATTATATAAGCCCTTTCCTTCTACAACTGTAATAGTCTGCTTTTTCTTCTCGTCTGTAGATGGATTTTTGACCTTTGATACCTCTATCTGGTCAATCATTACAAGCTCGCCATCCAGCTCTTTATTTAACGCATTTACATCGGCAATAGGTGCATCCTGTGAAAGCTTTACCTGATATTCTGACACAGTTGATTTCTCAAACATTACATCTTCAAGTGTACTTACAAGCTCATTACAGCCAACTCCGTATATCATAAGAAGCATACCAACTGCTGTACCTATCACAGACATAAATGCACGAAGCTTGGCTCTTGATATATCTCTCAGGTTATACTGGCTGTTGAACTTTAATTTATTCCAGAATGGTAATTTCTCAAATATACATGATTTTCCCTGCTTAGGTGGTGCAGGTCTAAGTGCCTCTGCCGGCTTAACCTTAAGTACCTTCTTGCAGCTGAGGAAATCTGACAGCACGCATATAATCACGATTGCAGCAGCTATTGCAAAGTATATAGGCTGGAATACCGAATGTAAGCCCGGAACTACATACCACTCCGCAAATAAATTCATCATCAACGGACACAGCCAGAATATTCCAAGCAAAAGTCCAACAATTACACCGAGCAATGATATAAACAGGCTGAAGCTTATATAATGGAATAAAATTTTACCCCTCTTCATACCTAAGGCATTTAATGTACCTATCTGTGTTCTCTGCTTTTCTACCATTCTCTTCATGGATGTAGCTATTACAAGTACTGCAATACCCACAAAGATTAATACAAATGCATATGAGAATGTCTGGTGCTGGTCAAGCTCACTGTCAAGTCTTGCAAGTCCAGGAACTGATGAGCGGTCAATCATGGCTGAGTATTTATTGTCTATGCTCTCTGCAATCTCATCCCCATGCTTTAGTGCACCGCCATCCTTTGTTCTTATAATCATCTGAGTATATGGCATCATCCTTATAAGCTGCTCATCACTCATTTTATCAATCAGGGTAAGAAGCATATCTTTATCTAATGAAGCTATATCTACTCCCATCTCATCCAGCTTATCAGTCAGTTCTTTATAGTTAGCAGCATTTTTTGCTATTACATCAGCATTTATTTTGCCCTGATTTACCAGATGTATTATATAATCTCTGGTAGGGAAGCCATCATACGACATATATACGATTGCTATATTCGCAAGATTTGTATCAGCATCACTATCTGCCTGACGGAATTCATATTCGGCACTCTCTATAAGTCCTTTAACCTTCTTAGTAAATTTAACTCCGTTATATTCTATGGTGAAATCGTCACCAAGCTTTATATCTCTTCTTTCTGCAAACGCATTTGAAATCCATAGACCTTCCTTATCTGTGGGATTAAACGGATCACCATCTATGAGATAAGGTGTATTTACAACATTCTCATTTTCCAGATACAAATCGACCTGAACTCCGTCACAATCAGGAGCACTTCCCGTTACGGACATACGAAGCCCTGCTGCCTCTACAAAGTCAAGTCCGGTTACCTTTTCCAAATCTGATATGGTAAATCCCTCGCCATACATCCACACATCTGACAGATTACAATCATCATGGAATTTGTCTCTTGCAACGTTCTGCGAGAGAACATGTCCCTCAAATGTAACGAACAAAGCCATAGCTAAGGCTGCCAAGAGAAACACTGAGAAAAATGTGCCAAAATTGGATTTAAACTCACGAAGCATTTTTCTAAAGAGCATTACCACTCCACCTCCTCAACAGCAAGTGGATGGTCGTTGTTGATAATCTCTCTTATCTTACCATTCTTCATTCGTATTACCTTGTCTGCACATTTTGCTATATCAGCATTATGTGTTACAAGTATAACTGTATTATTCTTTTCCCTGCTCTGCTTCTGAAGAAGTGACAGAACTATTACACCTGTCTCAGAATCAAGTGCTCCTGTAGGCTCATCACCAAGTATTATTCTAGGCTTTTTTGCAAGAGCTCTGGCTATAGAAACTCTCTGCTGCTCACCACCCGAAAGCTGTGATGGAAATTTATTTTTATGATTAGCTAAGCCAACATCAGTGAGCATCTCGCCTGCGTTCGCTGCCTCCTTGACAATGCTCTTTGTTAAGGCAACATTCTCATATACAGTAAGACTTGGGATTAGATTATAGAACTGAAAGATAAATCCTATCTTTCTTGCACGAAAATCTGAAAGCTGATTATCAGTCATTGCAGACACTTCCTCGCCATCAATGATAACCTTACCCTCTGTAGGCTGATCCATTCCTCCAAGCATATTGAGGACAGTTGACTTACCTGCACCTGACTGTCCGAGTATAACTACAAACTCACCCTCTTCTATAGTAAAGCTCACATGATTTACTGCATACTGCAATGCCTCTCCCTCACCATAGGTTTTTACAACGTCCTTGAATTCAACTATTGTTTTTTGTTCGCTCATATATGTAGTTCTCCTTTATTTATATATATCACGTTTGTGTTAGTTTATACTAACTAACTTTGACATTATAGCACAACATATATTAAAATAAAAGAGAGAATAGTAATTTATCTCATACAACACTGCGTTGATGTGTACCACATATATTTTTAAATAATTATTCTACAGGTACACAGATTTCTGTAGCCTCGAATGTCTCTTCATCCATATATATGCCCCGACACATATAATGACTGAAAGTACAGAGCCTGCCGGTGCTGCAAGTCCCATAGGAAATAAGGTGTCTGCATATAACTTTGATGCCAGATATGAGCCTGGAACTCTAACCAATACTATAGATAAAATATTATGCACGAAACCAATGTAAGATTTTCCATATGCACAGAAATATCCACTAAAGCTGAAATGTATGCCTGCAAATATACAGTCCCATATATACCCCTTTATGTATTGGCTTCCCAGCACTATTACCGCCGCATCAGCCGTGAAAATACCTACTGCCCACGCTGATACAAACTGCATTATGACTGCGACAATCACACCGTATATGGTAGTTATCATAGTTGCATATCTAAGTGTTTTGTCTGCCCTGTCATGCTTTCCTGCTCCAATATTTTGGGCAGCTAAAGCTGATACGCTCGCAAGCATAGATGAAGGCACGATAAACACTGCACTTATTATTTTCTCAACTATTCCAACTGCTGCCGCATCATTTAAGCCTCTTCTGTTGGCAATTATCGTTATAATAATAAATGCTATCTGAATACATCCATCCTGTACAGCCACAGGAACTCCGACCTTCAAAATGCGTCCCATTATGTCACGCCTTGGAATAAAATCCTCTATCCTTAATCTGATATCTGACGTTCTTCGTTTTATCACAGCCAGCGATATAATTACACTGAGAGTCTGTGCGAGCACAGTTCCAAGTGCAGCACCCGAAGCACCCATGTTCATTACACCTATAAATAGATAATCAAGGGCAATATTAGCCGCACATGCTATACCAATAAAATACATAGGACTCTTAGAATCCCCCAGCCCTCTGAATATAGCACTTATTATGTTATAAGCAGTTATAAATGGAATTCCGACAAAACATATTATAAGGTAATTTACTGTACCCTCTATCGCCTCTGATGGCGTGTTAATAAGATTTACAATATCCCTGACAGAAAATATAAGTATACCCATAAGCCCAACAGCTACAGTCATAAATAATGTCACTGAATTGCCTATAACCGTAGCAGCCTCGCCTGTATTTCTTGCGCCAATAGCATGACCTACAATAACTGTTGTTCCCATTGCCAGTCCAACAATAACTACAGTAAGCATATGCATTACCTGACTGCCATTTGCAACTGCTGTGCTGCCTGCAACTCCGCCAAACTGACCAATTATAAATAAATCTGCCATTCCATATAAGGTCTGCAAAAAATAAGACAATAAATATGGCAATGAAAAATAAACTATCGTTTTAAATACACTTCCTGTTGTAAGATTTCTTTCCATATGTAATTACCTCCTGCAAAAAATTCTAAATCTTACAATAGATGTAGAGCCAATTTTTTTATTATACTTGATTTATTATAAATACTTTCGTTGCATTTTTCTACATAGAATGATATATTTATTCACAAAGTATGAAAGGAAGTAATATATATGAAGCTCAAAAAATTATTAACAATCACTTTATCTGCTGTTTTAGCTATGACTACATTAACAGCATGTGGAAGCAAAAGCGATAGCAAGAGTGATAACAAATCAGACAAGAAAACAGTTAAGGTTATCGATATAGACCTTACAAATGAAGAATATGCATTTGGTGTTGACAAAACCCAGCCTCAGCTGCTTGAGGATGTCAACAAATTTATTGCAGATATGCAGTCAGATGGCACATTTGATGAAATATGTAATCATTACTTTGGTGATGGAACTCCTGTTGCTGTCAAGTCAGCAGCATATGATGAGAGCAAGGACCAGCTTGTTGTTGCTACAAATGCAGCATTTGAGCCTTTTGAATACACAAAGGGCGAGGATTACTATGGTATAGATATGGAGATTGCACAGGCACTTGCTGACTCGCTCGGCAAAGAGCTTGTTATCCAGAACATGGACTTTGACGCTGTATGCTTATCTGTAGGTCAGCAGAAGTGTGATATTGCCATGGCAGGTCTTACAATCAAGCCTGACCGTGAGGAATATGTAAGCTTCTCAAATCCATATTACAGTGCTGCACAGAGAATTATTGTCACATCAGACAATACTGAATTTGATTCATGTAAGACTGCTGAGGATGTAGAGGCTATTCTTAACACTAAGGACTCTTCTACTAAGATTGGTGTCCAGACAGGTACAACAGGTCAGTTCTACTGCGAGGGTGATGCAGATTGGGGATTTGATGGCTTTAAGGTAGAAACTGTCGGTTATAAGAATGGTTCACTTGCAGTTCAGGATTTATTAAATGGAAACTTAAACTACGTTGTAATTGACTCTGCTCCTGCTACAAGCATTACAAGTGCCATAAATGAGATGCAGTAATTTTGAAAGGATATTTCATGGGAGATATATCGAATAAAATACAGAAATTCATAGAAATATTCATTGATAACAAAGGATATGTGAAGGTTCTTGAGGGACTTAAGAACACTCTTACCATCGCCATATGGGGCTTAATTATAGGTATCATAATAGGAACGCTCATCGCTACAGTAAGAGTTATACCTAAGTACAAGCGTCTGCCTCGTATTTTAAATACCATATGCCGCTTCTATGTTGGCTTGTTCCGTGGAACACCTATGGTTGTACAGCTCCTTGTATTTTATTATGTGCTGCTGCCACTGATGAATGCACACATGACCGGAGTTAAGGTTGCTATGCTTGTATTTGGCTTAAATAGTGGTGCTTACATTTCCGAGATTATGAGAAGTGGTATCATGTCTGTTGATTCCGGACAGATGGAGGGTGGACGTGCTGTAGGCTTAAGCTTCGCCACTACCATGCGTATGATTGTTATTCCACAGGCAGTAAAGAACATATTGCCAACACTCGGTAATGAATTTATTTCTCTTATCAAAGAGACCTCTGTTGTAAGCTTTGTAGGGGCAACTGACCTCTATGTTGCTTTCAACTATATAGGAAGTAACAGCTACGAATTTATGATTCCATATCTGGTTATGGCATTTATATACATTTTCCTTGTGTTATTAATCAGTATTGGAATAAAAATAATGGAAAGGAGCCTGAGAAAGAGTGATAGACGTCATTAATCTTGAAAAACATTTCGGTGATAACGAAGTCTTAAAGGGCATCAATATCACTATCGACAAGGGCGATATAATGGTCGTAATTGGTCCATCGGGCTCTGGAAAAAGTACATTTCTACGTTGTTTGAATTGTATGGAAGATCCAACAGGCGGTCAGATAATATTCAATGGTGTTGATATTGCAGATCCAAAGGTTGACATTAACATACACCGTCGTCATATGGGTATGGTGTTCCAGCACTTCAATCTGTATAACAACAAAACTGTAATACAGAATATTATGCTTGCACCTGTATATGTCCGCTGTCAGGACTTGAAGAAAGCGAAAAGACATAATTTCTTTCTTCCTGTCACCAATTTATTCCGTAAGGAAAAGCAGGAAAAAATAGCTATTACAACATCTAAATCAGAAATAATAAAAGACGCAAAGGAGCATGCAATAGAGCTTCTCAAAAGAATAGGTCTTGAGGACAAGGCAGATGTTTATCCTTCTACCCTGTCTGGCGGTCAGAAGCAAAGAGTCGCCATAGTAAGATCCCTTGCCATGAATCCTGATGTCATTCTCTTTGATGAGCCGACATCAGCCTTAGATCCTGAGATGGTAGGTGAGGTTTTAGACCTTATGAAGGAGCTTGCCAAGGAAGGCATGACCATGATTGTAGTTACACATGAGATGGGATTTGCAAAAGAGGTTGCCAACAAGGTTGTATTCATCGATGATGGACAAATTCTTGAGGAAGCAACACCAGAAGAATTCTTCAGCAATCCTAAGAATCCTAGACTTAAAGATTTTCTGTCGAAGGTGTTATAGAAGATGATATAAACACTCATAAAAATAACCATAGGCGTGCCTATGGTTATTTTTATATTTATACTCTACTCACGGCATATTGAATCAAAGTAATCATATACCTGATTCCACGTCCCCGGACTATCATCAAAGCCAAAATATGAAAGCTTATATGCTTCACAATCTCCTGAAACCAAAAACTGTATATTAACATTCTTTACACTTCCATGATAATATGTTGTTCCTGTGAAATCAACAACCTGTTTATCCTGCTCAGATATGAATGAGTCCCATTTTGCATTAACACAATGTTTTTCAAGTACTTCCCCGTATTTTTTTGATTCATTGCCAATAACCGGCTGTTCCTTGATGTATTCCACTCTTTTGTCATTCAGGGAAGCCTGACCTCTGCCAATATGTGCTTCACCTATACCAACTATGCACAAAAATACAGTTAATACGATTGTCAGTGCTTTACAGAATGTACTTTCCTCGAAGGTCTCCCATTTTTTAATATTCAAAATAAGTGCCAGGATTCCACCGACAATAGCACCACCAATATGACCATAAATGTCAACATTAGCACCAGAAGAATAAGAGGCATATATAACAACAAGTGCAATCGACCAAAGCATACCTATGCCCTTACCCTTTTCAGTATCCCTGACATGCTGCCCAACAATACGTAAAAATACTGCGGCACAAATAATACCAAAAACTGCACCTGATGCACCTGCTGAATATCTCACACTGTCAGGATGCATAATATGTGACATCTCCATTGAGAAATATCCCGCCCCTATGCCCGAAGCAAAATACAAAATTGCCATACGCAGAGAACCAAGCTTTTGTTCTACTAGCTTTCCAAACAAAAACAGTGCAAGCATATTTCCAAACAGATGGTCTATGTCCTTATGCAGAAACATATATGAAATCAACCGACGATACTCGTGATTAACCTTAATATATTCGTAATTAATTCCACCAACCTCAAAATAATTATCTGTACCCGCATACAGCATTGCAGCAATTACGTTAGCCGCGATAATCAATATAGTGACAATAGGAATAAACTTCTCATATTGTTCTGCTTCATTTTCTATATCATACTCTCTATATAACTGCATTATTTAAAACTCCATCTTGACATCCTGTTTCTTTATATCCTCAGCCTCAAAGTAATCCTTCTTAACTGCATTCATATTTTTAGCTACAATGCTGTTAGGGAATACTATTATCTTAGAGTTATATGAATTTACATTTGCATTATATAATCGTCTTGCTGCCTGTAAATGCTCCTCTACCTCCACGATAGCCTTCTGAAGCTCCACGAAGTTGTTATTTGACCGAAGCTCAGGATAATTCTCAGCCAGAATATTGATGTCCTTTGTAAGCTTATCCATAGAGCTGTTAGCAAGATTCTTCTCTGCCATTGTCATTCCACTTCTAAGCTTGACAATCTCTGTAAGCACTGACTGCTCATACTTCTGATATCCCTTTACAGTATCAAGCATCTTGGTAAGAACATCATATCTCTTTGTTAAAGCTACATCTATACCAGACTCAGCCTCATTAATTTTTAACTCTGCTGTCTTAATACTGTTTGAAACACCTATGTACCATATTGCTATAACTACAACTATTACTATTATTACTACTGCTATTTCCATAATTTTCTCCTCTCCTATACATTCAGGCTTTGTATTACATCTATTATTACACTACAGTCACGTCTAATCTTATCTACCTCCTCTGCATATATAATCTTTTTATATATATCGCCATCAAACGCATTTCCGGCTAAATTAATAGCAACATACATCTTGCCACCAACATATCTTATTGCCACATTGCCATAATGACTATATAAATTACTTATGCACTCCATAACCTGCGGCTTAAGAACATAAAAGGCATCTACAGGTCTCATTGCTCTAACTATAAAATTCCTGTTAAATTCCTTGCTCTCCATCTCGACCTTATCATGTCGTAAATTCTGCAATGCACCACTGTATGTAAATGATTTTGAGAAAACTGCCACAGACCAGTAATCAGTCTTAGGAAAGTCAAATGAGAATACTCTCCCCTCAAAGTATGTATATGTGTGTGTGCTCTTTCCTGTACGTACAACATGCTTTACGACAACATCTGCCTGTTCAAACTTAACACCCTGATAAGTACCACTCACATAATCTTCTGAATGGATTCTATTTCCCATCCTGATTAATCCGATTCCCTCAATCTGTTGTGGATGAAAACCAATTTCCCAATTACATACAACATCAGAAAATATACTGTCAAGCACACCCTTTGCAAAGGTATTTTTGTATAGAAACTGAAATTGCATTTTCTCTTTATCAAAAACCTTCATTACCGCAACACCAGTAAGCATAAGTATCAATGCAATTATAAAAAATACAATTTCATAATTAAATCTCATAGTACATAACAAAAATGTACCAAATACTGTAAGAGCAATTCCCGCAACCTTGCTTATAACACATTTTTTACGAAGCTGTTCCATGTTATTCATGGTCTGCATTATATCCATACCATTCTCCCCGATACAATCTTAATTTGTCAAAAAGTGCCCATTTATAATATAAATATAATAACACAGTTATGAATTTTATACCACTAATTTAACGCACGTTAAATGTTACTATCGTGTAAATTTTCAGTGTAAATATAGGAAAATGTTAAATATAATGTATTTTCTTGAAATGGCATTCATGTAATGTTATTATATATGAGTATGTTTACAATAAATATTACGGAGGTGAGAATATGGATAGTTGTGATAGTCATGGGCGAAGTAGCCATAACGGTGTTTTATATAGGCATATAGCAATACAACTATCTGTAATTATCTCATAGCTGTATTTAATTATAGTGCCCTTTATTCACCGTATATTCATACGATATAAATACATTCAGGAGGGCATTATGAACAAGACATTATTCAAAGAAAAAGACTATATTGAAGAGCTTGTTACATTAATCAGAAGTGACATTGACGAGCAAAGCCTTATAGATAAATTATCTAATTATCATAACAGCGACATAGCTGAAACCCTTGTGAGGCTCACGCCCAATGAAAGAAAAAATCTATACAACATACTTGGAGCACAGCGCATTGCAGAAATACTCCCATATTCGGATGACACTGAGCTTTTCTTCAATGAATTGTCAATAGACAGTGCTGCAAAGGTTATATCTCTCATGGATTCCGATGATGCAGTTGACGTACTCGGAGATTTAGATGACGAGAAAAAACGTGAGATTGTTAAACGACTTGATTTTTCTTCAAGAAATAAAGTAAAAATGCTTCTCTCTTATGATGAGGAAGAAATTGGCAGCTGTATGACTACCAACTATATATGTATACATAATAACTTAACTATCCGTCAGGCAATGGGTGAATTAGTTAAGCAAGCTGGTGAAAATGACAATATTTCCACAATTTATGTAGTTGATAAAAATGAGAAATTCTTCGGTGCTATTGACTTGAAGGATTTGATAGTTGCCAGAGAACACGATAGCCTTGATGATATTATCATACACTCCTACCCATATGTACTAGACCATGCCAAGATAGACGACTGTATCGACAGAATAGTTGAATACTCGGAGGACTCCATCCCTGTTCTTATGGATGATGGCACTATCCTTGGTGTAATTACGTCAGAGGATATAATCGAGCTTGTAGATAATGAGATGGGTGAGGATTATGCAAAGCTTGCTGGTCTTACTGCTGAAGAGGATTTAAATGAAACAACCATAGACAGTATGAAGAAAAGACTTCCATGGCTTATCATACTGCTCTTCTTAGGAATGGCTGTATCTTCTGTTGTAGGAATATTTGAAACAGTTGTAGCTGTATTGCCGATTGTAATATGCTTTCAGTCTCTTGTGCTTGACATGGCAGGAAATGTCGGCACACAGTCACTTGCTGTTACCATCAGAGTTCTCATGGACGAAAATCTGACCGGTAAAATGAAGTTAAAGCTGCTTATCAAGGAGCTGAAGATTGGTCTTACAAACGGAGCTATTCTTGGAATTATGGCATTGGCATTTCTCGGCATTTACATCCATATATTCAAGGGATATACATGGGGATATGCATTTCTTATATCAGGATGTGTAGGTGCATCTCTTATTGTAGCTATGCTAATATCAAGTATGGTAGGAACATTAATCCCTATGTTCTTTCATAAGATTAAAATTGATCCTGCTGTTGCGTCAGGACCACTTATCACAACCATCAACGATTTAGTTGCAGTTGTGACATACTATGGACTCGCACTTATATTTTTAATAGATGTATTCCATATAGCATAAAAGATTTATAGCCCTGCTTATGTAATATATGTTTAAGGAACAGATATTACATAAACGGGGCTATTCTTTTATTACTTATTTGTTATTATTGCAATTACCGCAACCACTGCATTTATCAGACACCAACCTGACCAGATTGCCAAATCTGAAAAACTGCCAAAGCCTGTAAATCCTATCAATGCAGCAAGGCCAAACAGAATAATCAAAGCGATATTTCCGCCCTTTTTTTCAGATTTTCTTGTCGCCACTGATACAATTCCACCTGCAAGCATAAGTATCGCAACTAAGATACCTGCTGAGCCTGAAGTTTCACCATTTGCTTCCAGTGAATTAGCAACCCCGGCTGCACATGACTGGAATGCCACAAGAGCAAACAAAACCATTGATAAAATACCCGATACTAACTTCCATGTTTTCATTATTCTTCCTCCTCTTTCCTGTAGATATAATGTTAGTATTATGTAGTTTCTTATACCTCCTGACGGAAATTATCTCATATTTTATTCTATTTTGTTCCCCCTGTAGAGGTGGTAAGTTTAATCCTGAATACCGCTTGTTCTAAGTGGCGGAAATCCTTTTTTACTTAACAGTTCATTTATGTCAAGAATACTCCCCGGTCTCTCATTAAACGCTATCATCAAAAATGCATCTCTTGGAATCTTTGCATACAATTCTGCCATTTCATATTTTCTTAATGCTCTTTGTGTTTCCTCCAAACTAAAATTTGCAGCATAACAAATCCGCAAAATAATATCTCGCTGTCTGGTATTTTTCTCACCAGAGAGAAGTTTATAGCCATAGCGTTCAGGAATATCAGCCTTCAAAAATACTAGCTGTTGTGTCAATCCCTTTTTCTTTAATAAATCCTTTACATATATATAAAATGATTCTTTATTATCAATCATACTTTCTTTGTTATCTGCACAATATTTTTCAAAATCAGATATATGGGTTTTTCCTAAAACAGCATTTAATTCTTTTGTATTTTTTTCGTTCATTCTACTCTCCAATCTGCTATAATAAACAAGTAGGACGACAGTCCAGATTATATACTAACATTTTACAGAAAGGATATACATATGGATATCAATCATCGTCTTGCCATTTCTTATTATAAAACAATAGCGGTAATTAATGAACCTCATCACATATATTTGGTTCAACATCAGGAAACCAAAAATATTGCAATAAAAAAGGTTCTTGACATCTATAATATTGATGTCTATAACTATCTATACAATAACCATATAACAGGGACTCCCAAAATCATCAATTATTATGAAGAAGACAACAAACTTACTGTCATAGAAGAATATATATCCGGTGTCTCTCTTCAGGATAAAATTAATAATACGGAAATATCAATCTCTGATTTATACAGTTATATGCATGATTTGTGTAATATTCTTAAGCAGTTACACAGTTGCAATCCTGCTATTATTCATCGAGACATCAAACCATCTAACATCATAATAACAAGCTACAACAAGGCTGTGTTGCTTGACTTCAATGCCGCCAAATATTATTCAACAGAAAAAAACGTAGATACGATTCTTCTTGGAACACAGGGGTATGCTGCACCTGAACAATATGGTTTCGGACAATCATCTGCTCAGACAGATATATACTCTCTAGGCATAATACTAAAAGAGATAGCTGATGTTTCCGACTGTCACACCGCCTCTATTGATAACGTAATCGCAAAAAGCACGCAGATGAATCCCTCCGAGCGTTATAAAAATATTAACGAGCTCCAAGAGGCATTGTTATCAACAAATGAAATTCCAGATAAAACCAGCTTGAATCTTAAAGGCAACCGAAATTATACAAAATATATTCCACCCGGTTTTCGTTCCAAAACGCCTTGGAAAATATTACTTGCTGCTATTTCATATATCGCTATTATATGGCTTAGTTTATCAATGAAAGTTAAAGATACATATGGTGTATCTTTATGGATTGAACGAGTGACAGCACTTGTTATGCTGCTTTTAATCATCGCATCTGCATTTAATTACCTGAATATTCAGAAATTAATGCCTTTATGTAATTATGAAAAAAAATCTATACATATTCTTGGCATCATATTGCTAGATGTAATAATTATATTTGGACTTGTTATTATTATGACTATTATCGAATCATTTTGTACTTCTGTATAAATGGTTCTATATATAATATAACACATTGGTCAATAAAAATTACCACCTTATTGGTGGCATTTTTATTGACCAAATTTAACATATAAGTTATCATGTAAATAAATTTTTATGCTAAGAAGGTGATTGAAATAAAATCCTTAAAAAACCGTGGTTTTACACTAGTGGAACTTATTGTAGTAATTGTTATTTTGGCAATTCTTTCAGCAATACTTATTCCTGCTCTGCTAGGACATATAGATAATTCAAAAAAACAGGTTATAATATCAGAAGCCAAGGAAGTTTGGACAGCATCGCAGGCAGCTCTTGCAGAATGTTATGCCCTACATCCGGAAAGCTTTAAATCATCTTGTAAGTTCACAAGCACAATTGATGGTGTACAAATGACTAAGCTTGGTCGAATATCAAATGGTGCTTTAGGAGCTTTGCAAAAAAGACCTAACGATACCACGGAAGCTGGTACTTCTAGCAGGCGAATTGCAAAACAGGTATTGATTTATTTGGAAAGTGCAGACAAAAATGCAAATCCTCGTTATACATTTGGCAGTGGACAAATTCCCACAGGAAACAGTACACCAAGCAATTATTTAGGAGCTAACCCCGGTCCAAAGGATGTAATTATCCAAATTTTTCATACAGCCGATGGCAGACTTGTCTCTCTTAATTTTGCTAAAAATGGATACATGGTGACTATGATTGCCGGTAAAGAACCAACTTGCGTTTATGATGGAAAATGCCTGCCTTCTAAATAAGCCTTGCTTATTTATTAAGTACCTTGCTCCATCTTCTCCCTCTCGTTTTTACATGAACTGAATAAGAACCGTCCACATCATCCGATGCAGTATATTTTATATGGATTACGCCTTTAGAATTGATAATGGGTTCTGCATCAAATACATAATTGCCTTCTTCCATATCCTTTTGGCATATCAGTTTATCATTAAAATAGATATATAACGACACTGTGCCTTTATAAATATGAAATTCATTTGAAACCTTAATATCTTTTTTCTCTGACACCTCATATATGGCATCCCCATCATTTGAGGTTAGCTGCTCATCATTTTGCATCACATTCAGTGTTCCATACAATTCCATCCCCTCACCCCATTTTTCTTTTCCTGAAAGATATATACCTGCTAAGGCAAACAGAACAACTGTTGCCAACAATATAATTATCTTCTTTTTCATAGACCTTCCCCCTGACTTACAATTTCTTATCTTCCACAATTTTTGCTGTTTCCAACCGTATCAAACGCTTTGTCTTTGCCGCTATTTTATCATCATGTGTTACAATTACTACCGTCTTTCCCTGTTCATTGATTTCCCGAAAAATCTGCATGATTTCTTCTGCTGTACCTACATCCAGAGCCCCTGTCGGTTCATCTGCCAATATGATTGGAGGATTTGCAACCAAGGCTCGTGCAATCGCAACACGCTGCTTCTGACCACCTGATATCTGACTTGGATATTTGTGTTTCATATCTGCTATTCCCATCCGCTCCAGCAATATATTTGCCTTTTTCAATGCCTCTTTTCCAGATACATTCATCGCCTGCAATGGCAATACAACATTTTCCAAAACTGTGTTATGGTCTATTAATGCAAAATTCTGAAATACAAAGCCTATGTTTTCCCGCCTGAATTTCCATAGCTTTTTGCTTGAAATATGTGACACATCCTTCTCACCAAACTTAAAAAATCCGCTGGTTGCTGTATCTAAAAAGCCTATAATATTAAGAAGCGTTGTCTTACCAGAACCGCTTCGACCCATTATAGATACAAATTCCCCTTTCTCAATCGTAAGTGTGATATCCTGCAATGCCTGAATCTTATATGTATCTCCCTCGTAAACCTTACTAATGTTTTCCAATTGTATCATAAGCGTGCCTCCCCTATAATCGTCATAACCCTTCTGTGCCAGATTGTCCTAAATGCAATATAAGATGCACAAATGATAAATAACACCACACCTATAAGCAATTTGGGAACTACTCTTTGAAGATAAATCATTTTATCCGACTGATTAAGACTGTGTGCAAACAGACTAAACGCTATACTAACGCCCAATATTGCTTTCAGTAAATTTTCAAATACTATCGTCCAAAAAAGGGAACCTTCTGAAACCCCATAGACATGCATAATGGCAAGCTCCTTTTGCCAGCAAAGCACATCCGACAAGAAAGCTGCTCCTACACCAATCATGGCAACAAATACTGCAAAACACAGCATGATTCCAATTGCTCTCCACAAATCTGCATTTTCCTTCTTTTGTTCTGCGACCAAATCATCCATCGTATTTACATAACATTTTATGCCACATTCATTTGCAAGCTTCTTTATCTCCTTTTTTAGAGTTTCCGCATGCTCACCCTGTGTCAATCTTACATAGACCGAATTATACACATTTGTATAAAACATCGAACTCGCCTCAAAATATGCTTCATCCATAACTGAAACTATGTAATCATCCAGACAAACAACGGCTTCCTGTGAGTGAAACAACAGGTTAGATGACCATTTTTCTCCTTTTTCAAAATATCCTACCACCATCGTCTTCGTTCCAAGATTAGCATTTTCTAAAATTGTCCCAACTGGAATATCCCCCAGCTTATCCTTACAGACATATCCATAGAGCATATTTTTATCATCTGCATGGTTTATTTCTTCATGGAAGGACACCCGACACAGATTAAATAAATCATCATCTATATATAATGTATTTTCTCTTTTCTCCATTCCGTCTTGTATATAGTTGACAGGAAGGAACATATATTTTCCAGCATTTTCGCCGTATTCTTCATCTAACTTATGCATAAACCATTCTACGTTATCGTAATACCCTGCACTGTCCTGCTCTGCCATAAGAATATTCAGATTGACAAAATCCGTATCAGAAAATACCTGTTTGGTCTCATAGATATAATAAGTTGACTTTGCTGACATAAAAAACACGTTGCACAACATATATAAAGCAGTTGCAATCACTAAGGTTGTAAGAAGGAAATTAAGCTTACGCCTGAAAACATATTCTGTTGCCTTTCGGAGCAGAAATCTAATTTGCATATCAAATCGCCTCCTTATCAATCGTGAATTTGGCAGCTTTGTAAACTGGTGTCAGAACCAATACAAATGATACCAAAACCACAAACAGCACAGAGACTACAGCTTTTTGTATATCGATTGAAATGTCAATTAAATCAAAACGCGAAAGGCAAGCCTCAATTAACAGAACTGCAACCACCGCACTCGAAGATACTAAAAGCATCTGTCTGTAAAAAAGGAAAAACAATTTCAAGTCCGAATATCCAAATATTTTCCGTATAAGCACTTCCTTTTTCCTTCGCAAAATCCAGAACTCCGATATTACAATGCAATTTATGATTGCAAAAAAAGTTATTGTATTATAAAACTTCTCATCTGCATTTTGACTGCCAACTTCTATGTATCGCTCTGAGATGCTGCTATACTCGGCATGCATTTCCTTACAGAAATCAGAAATCTCCTGCTTCATATCTGTATAGTTGGAATTACATTCCATCGAAAAAGCATCTGACTTAGTTAATTGCTCTGCCATCTCCGAATTTTCCCGAAACAGGAGTTTATAATTCAAGACATCTGTTTTCTTGCTTTCTATAACCCCTGCCACCAAAAGCTTATTCCCATCTATCGAGATATAATACTCCCCATTTTCAGTAATACACTGCTCCAGCATTTCTTTACCGACATATATCTCACCAGCCTCATTCGTCACTTTTACCATATATGGCAATGGTTCTGCCTGTTTGATTATTACTTCACATTCCTGATACTGTTCCAACGAATCTAAGTAAACATACGCCCCTGTTACAATAATATTACCGGGTAGTTTCTTAAGCTTTTCTATTACCTTTTCACCATCCGACGTGTTCAAAAGACTGATGCTGTACATATATTTGTAGTTGTATGCATTTACTTCGCTGATTGCATACTCCACCTGCTGATAAATGGAGGTTGCATTTAAAAAGGCAAAAAAAGATACTGCTATCCCTACAAGCAAAAGCCACGTTGATAAATGTCTGAATAACCCCCTCATATACATCCCCCCATCTGTCTTTCCTACATATCCTTAAAGCTTGACACTTACCTCAAATGTATTGTCCGTCACCTTCAAATGTATTTTTCCGCCATGAAGCTTCACGATTTCATTTACTATTGACAAACCAAGTCCATGTCCGCCTGTCCGTTTACGGTTTTCTTCCTTGGTATATGGTTTTAAAAGCTTCTTTGCGTCCTCTGTCGTAAGCAGTCCAGTGTAAGTGTTTTGTATCTGATATGTGTCTTTACCTACTGTAATTTCTATCTGTCCGCCTTCCTCACCATGTAAAATTGCATTTTGAAGAAGATTGTCTGCGAGCTGCCTGAGCATTGCCTCATTGCCGCGCATTGTCCCCTCTCCCATCACAGAAATATGCTGCTCATGAGCCTCCGAAAGCTCCTTGTATTTACGAACCAGATTCTCAGTCTGTGCACGCATATCTACATCTGTCTTTCTGTCAATTTTACCGGTCTGTCCAAGCTTCGAGAAACCTAGCGACTGCTCTATCATGTGGTTCATATCTGCAATATTCTTTAGCATTTCATCTGCATAGTACTCACGCTTTTCCGTATGCACATTTTCCTTCAGATTCTCTGCCATACCCGATAATATCATCAGCGGGCTTTTCAAATCGTGTGCCATTGCATTTGTTAGGCTTCGCTGATAGTCCTCAAGCTCATATCTTGCCTTAAGCCGCACATATGTAAACCTCGCCCATAAAAAGCTGATGATTAGTATGGCAAGTAAAAGGCCGCTTACAAGCTTAAGTGTGAAGCTACGATATTTTTGGAAAAAATCATACTTATATGCAGTTACGATGGTATATCTTGTATTATCGTTATTGCTATCCTGCATTTCCACAACAGAATACATCGCCTTTGTGAATGAAAATAGTCCACGCTCTGTTGTCACCCAAGCAACACTTAACTGTTTGTCATTCTTATACCTATTGTAAACATTGTTTTCCACCTGCAACAGTTCAGAAATCTCAGATGATTTAATTCCAAGAACCGGATACCATTTTGTTCCTTTCCGCTCCCAACGTTCAGGAGTTTCCTGTATCTTTTCCATACCATCCACATCTTCCGGTGTAAAATTATAACTTTTCACTACTTCCCCATGTTCACAGCATGATACCGTACTAAAATAAAACAGCCTACTGCCTTCATCCACATAAAAGTCACCAAACTCCATAATTTTTCCGATTTCGTAATTGGAATACATATAATATTCGTTATAATCACGAATAAATTCATCCGGGAGCTCCTGTGCACAGGTATAATAAGACTCACATAAGTTCGTTTTTTGTTTTCCCTCTTCCCCTACCTGTTCATATCTGTCGCAAAACAGATAATACCTCGGACTGCTGTCTACTATCATTTCTCCATCTTCATTATAAATGGCTACAGCAACAGCAGATATACCGCCATAACCCCCGTACTCTCTTATCGGAATAAACCGATACATATACGCCCCCAACTGCTCATCTAAATTTTTCCCCGGTTTCTCTCCCCCTCCTGTCAGCTCTCCATAACGTCTTTCAAGATACCTCTGCATAAAATCCTGTTGTTCATTAATTATATTCTCAGCGTTATCATTCGCATCCTGTAAAACCGATTTAAAATGCCATGTGCCTCCCATACCAATAATCAAAAACACAACAATAAACCGTTCCAGCCATACCATCCAGAACTTCTTTCTTTTCAGATATCTATAGTTAATCCTGTTTTGTTGCGCAGCCCTTCGCTCTGCACGTTTTTTCTTACGAAGCTCTCTCTTTTTTCTTTTATATTCAAAATCTGGTAAAATCGTAAATTTCATATGCACCCCTCCATTTTCATATCTACCATTTTATAACCCTTTCCCACAACGGTCTGAATCATTTTACCAGCCTCACCAAGTGCATTTCTAAGCTTCTTAATCTGATTATCTACCACGCGGTCTACCCCCATGTAATCATATCCCCAAATATGATTTAATATTGCATCCCTTGACCATACAACATTTTTATGCTCCATTAAAAAACGCAGAATCTCATACTGTTTGTTCTGTAAATGAACTTCCGTGTCATTTACAAATACCTGACAGCTCTGTTTATCCATACAGATATTTCCACAGGTGATTGTCATTTTCTGTTCCTCTTGTTTTGTTCTCCTAAGAATTGCAAGAATCTTCGCATACAGGGTTGCAAGTGAAAATGGTTTTACAATATAATCGTCACATCCAAGTCCATACCCCCATAAAATATCCTCCTCGCTGCCACGTGCTGTCAAAAATACGATTGGAACCATATCATTCTTCCGAATCATCCTGCAAAGCTTAAACCCATCTGTATCCGGAAGCATCACGTCAAGCAAAATCAGGTCAAATGTCTTATGGTTGATTGCATCTTCACAGGCTTTTCCGTCCTCTGCAAGAGTAAGCCGCATCGTATTTTTCCCTTTCTCGTCAATGTAATCAGCGATAACTTCCCGTATAGATTTATCATCCTCCACTAATAATACCTGATACATATGTTACTCCCCTTTTCGTAATTACTACTTTTCTATATAATACAGGATTAATGTGTCCTTCGTATATACTATGGAAAAAAATTTTATAAATATAGCCGTGGAAATAATGTACAAAAAAAGTCATGCTTTTTATGTCACACCACTACCACGGCTATTTATATTTTAAATACGTTTTATACTCTCTAATAGCAATCAAAATCAACTATCATAACAGCTCATTTATAATAATGTTCTGCTTTTACAATTCTACAAACTAGAATTGTATATTAATTTTTCTTATTTAGTCTAATATGTAAATCGTTGGCTTTAGAACATTCTTCATATGTAAAATTTGTTTCATTCCCTAAAAACTCAACTGCTTCCTCCTTTGTATTGTAATTAGATTTTTCTTTCATATATCTTAACAAATTGGTCATATATATTCTTCCGTACTT
>CAKRCW010000002.1 GCA_934309145.1 uncultured Lachnospiraceae bacterium
ATATTTTAGTACATCCAAGTGCTGAAACCCTTGATTTTCCTGCATTCTTACTTATCAATAGACTTCATTGTCGGGAATAATAAAACATCTCGAATCGCCTGTGAATCTGTAAGCAGCATAACAAGTCTGTCTATACCATATCCGATACCGCCTGTAGGTGGCATACCAATCTCAAGTGCATTTAAGAAGTCCTCATCTGTATGCTCTGCCTCGTCATCACCTGCGGCTGCATTTGCATCCTGAGCAGCAAAACGCTCGCGCTGGTCGATAGGATCATTAAGCTCAGAATATGCATTACACATCTCCCAAGTGTTAATAAACAACTCAAAACGCTCTACCTTACTTGGATCTGAAGGCTTCTTCTTAGTAAGTGGAGAAATCTCTATAGGATGATCCATGATGAATGTAGGCTGAATAAGCTTCTCCTCACAGAACTCCTCAAAGAAGAGATTAATAATATCACCCTTCTTGTGACGCTCCTCATATTCAATATGATGCTCATCTGCAAGCTTCTTAGCTGCCGCATCATCTGCTACCTCGTCAAAATCAATGCCTGTATACTTCTTGATGGCATCGTTCATTGTAAGACGCTCAAATGGCTTACCAAAATCTATCTCTATTCCATTGTATGATATCTTAGTGCTGCCACATACCTTCTCAGCGAGATAACGGAACATAGACTCAGTAAGCTCCATCATACCCTCGTAATCTGTGTATGCCTGATACAGCTCCATAAGAGTGAATTCAGGGTTATGACGAGTATCAACACCCTCGTTACGGAATACTCGACCAATCTCAAATACTCTCTCAAGACCACCAACGATAAGTCTCTTCAAATATAACTCAAGAGAAATCCTTAACTTAACATCCTCATTAAGTGCATTGTAGTGTGTCTCAAAAGGTCTTGCTGCCGCACCACCTGCATTAGAAACAAGCATAGGAGTCTCAACCTCCATGAAATCACGACCTGCAAGGAAATTACGAATCTCCTTGATTATCTGTGAACGCTTGATAAATACTTCCTTGCTCTCCTGATTCATAATAAGGTCAACATATCTCTGACGATATCTCACGTCTGTATCTGTAAGACCATGGAATTTCTCTGGAAGAATCTGGAGTGACTTGCTAAGTAAAGTCATCTCCTCTGCATGTATAGATATCTCACCTGTCTTGGTTCTGAAGGCATAACCCTTCACACCATATATATCACCGATATCTGACTTCTTAAAATCAGCGTATGACTCCTCGCCTATCTGGTCTCTTGCAACATAAACCTGAATGTTACCCTTCAAATCCTGAATATTACAGAATGAAGCCTTACCCATAACGCGCTTGAACATCATACGTCCAGCTATGCTTACATATATAGGAGAAGCATCCATAATTGCTCTTCTCTCATTGTAATCATTGCTAATGACTTCCTTCTTTGCATCTTCATCTAATCCGTCAACAACCGGAGCTGGTCTGCCGGCTAAAAGCTCTGTCTCATGTGCAATATAGGCGTCCTTTACGTCTGTGCTGTGATATGTCACATCATACTTTGTTATCTCAAATGGATCCTTGCCTGCTGCCTGCAAATCCGCCAGTTTATCGCGACGAACCTTGAGAAGCTTGTTAAGATCCTGCTGCTTTGCCTGATTATTCTGGTTATTATTCTCAGCCACTTTACTAATCTCTCTTTCCATATAACTTATTAATTTCTCTTGATGTCAAGAATCTTATACTGGTAATTACCATTAGGTGCTTCTACTGTTACGATATCACCTATCTTCTTCTTCATAAGAGCTGCTCCTACAGGGCTCTCATTTGAGATAAGTCCCTGAAGAATATCTGCCTCAGTTGAACCTACTATCTTGTAGTTTACTACCTCGTCAAGCTGCTCATCATATAAAACAACCTCTGAGCTGAAGTTTACTGTCTCAGCGTCGAACTCGTCCTCATCGATAACCTCGGCATTCTTAAGGATTTTCTCTATCTCCTCAATTCTTGCCTCTATGTCTCTCTGCTCGTCCTTAGCTGCATCATACTCAGCGTTCTCTGACAAGTCTCCCTGCTCTCTTGCTTCCTTAATCTTCTGTGCAACTTCCTGACGTCTGTTGACCTTCAAATCCTGAAGCTCATCCTCTAACTTTTTAAGACCTTCGTAGGTCAGCATATTTTTCTTCTCAGCCATTGCTATACCTTCCTATCATATAATAATTTATATTAAATACTAAAAGTTTCCGAGTTACCTGCGTGAATAACTATACCCTACAATTAAGATATTGTCAAAGCTTAATGGTGGAACAGACGAATTCCTGTAAATGCCATGACCATATCGTATGAATCGCAGCACTCAATTACAAGGTCATCTCTAACAGAACCACCCGGCTGTGCAATATACTTAACACCGCTCTTATGTGCTCTCTCTATATTATCAGAGAATGGGAAGAATGCATCTGAACCAAGTGTAACGTCCTGATTGCCATCAAGCCAAGCTCTCTTCTCCTCGCGTGTAAATACATCAGGCTTAACCTTGAAACGCTTCTGCCACTCACCATCTCGAAGTACATCCTCATACTCATCACCGATAAATACATCGATAGTATTATCACGATCTGCTCTTCCAAGACTGTCAACAAACTGAAGGTTAAGAACCTGTGGTGCCTGTCTTAAATACCAGTTATCTGCCTTCTGACCTGCAAGCCTTGTACAATGTATTCTTGACTGCTGACCGGCACCTATACCAATTGCCTGTCCGCCCTTTACGTAACAGACCGAATTAGACTGTGTATACTTAAGTGTGATAAGAGCAATCTTCATGTCAATAAGTGCACTCTCAGGAATATCCTTGTTCTTAGTAACAATGTTAGATAACAAATCACCATTGATATCAAGCTCATTTCTTCCCTGCTCAAATGTAATTCCATAAACCTGCTTTCTCTCTATCTCAGCCGGCTTATATTCCGGGTTTATCTGTATAATATTGTAGTTACCCTTTTTCTTCTGCATGAGAAGCTTTAACGCCTCATCTGTATATCCCGGTGCGATAACACCATCTGAAACCTCTCTCTTGATAAGCCTTGCTGTATCTTCATCACACACATCTGAAAGTGCAATAAAATCACCAAATGATGACATTCTGTCAGCACCTCTTGCTCTCGCATATGCACATGCAAGCGGTGAAAGCTCTCCAAGGTCATCTACCCAGTAAATCTTAGCAAGTGTATCATCAAGTGGAAGTCCAACTGCCGCACCTGCCGGAGACACATGCTTAAATGATGTTGCAGCAGGAAGTCCTGTAGCCTCCTTAAGCTCCTTTACTAACTGCCATCCGTTAAATGCATCGAGGAAATTGATATATCCCGGCTTACCATTAATAACTGTAACAGGTAAATCACTTCCATCCTCCATATAAATTCTAGACGGCTTCTGATTAGGGTTACAACCATACTTTAACTGAATTTCGTTCATCTTATACCTCCATCGTATGTGTGTGATTATTTATTCTTGTTTATAATTCTTGTCTCATATGTACCTGTAGCTATATCAATGAATCTGACAAAAAGTGATACCTTGTTATCTTCATTGAGACTGTTCCATACCTTATCCGCAAATGCGTCAATGTCAGCTCCGTCAATTTCCACAAGCTTAGGCTCGCCCTCAAAGCTCGGAAGTGGATTTCCGTCATGCATATAAGTATGTATAAAATGTCCTTCTCCTGAAACAGGATTCTCATAACAATATGTATATCTGTTGCAAGCCTCAGGATTACCATTGTTACTCTTAAGTATTGACATAGAATAATCATACTTTGCATCCTCAACATGCATAACACCTGAAATTCTAGGAGTATAGTTAGGTCCATCCGGCTCAAACTCACGACATCTTAAAGACTGTTCAAATGTAAGTCCCTTATCAAGTCCATCATATACAGTATCTGTCTGGTCACCATTTGTAACAATAGTATCATTACCAAGAACTCTTACCGGTGCATAAATTATCAGACTTGGGTCTTCAAGCTTAGATGGATCAAATGCCTCCGTGCGAATTCCTTCACCCTCTGTTACGAAGATACGGTTTCTGCTGTTTGAGCTTCTACCCATAATAAAATATGCAGTAACAGCTTTTTTGCCGTCAGCAGACTTGCCGATTACTATACCTCTTCCAGGGTAAGCATTCTCTCTTAATTCCTGCTCCAATGATAACATTTTCATACTTAATATATCCTCCTTAAAGTTATTAGTCTCCATCGTTTGTCACATTTCCATCGCCAGTTATATCTATGGGGCTGCCCAATAGCGTAGGCTCAGGTTTGACTATTGCCTGAAAGAAATCTTTAAACACTGCCAGATATTCTCTCACATCACGTACTGATTGTCCACTATATCTTGTATTTACAGCAGCAACTCCATATGTATCAATTCCAAGCCTGTTTGCAACATACACAGCTCTGTATAAATGATAGCTCTGTGTCACCACAATCATTTTCTTAACTCCAAAAATCTCCTTGGCACGATACATACTCTCATAGGTTGAAAATCCTGCATGGTCCATAAATATATCCTCGGCAGGCACGCCCTTTGATATGGCGTATTCTTTCATAACCTTAACTTCATTATAATACTCTCCACCATGGTCACCACTCATTATCAGCTTAGGTGCACACCCAGCAAAATATAGCTCTATTGCCCTATCTAATCTGTCCTTAAGCATAGGACTAGGTGTATCACCATTCACAACAGATGCACCAAGCACTAAAATCACGTCAACATTCTCCATCTCAGAAGCTTTATCTTCCTTGACAAGACGATTCTTTACGCTCATTCTCACATAGAGATTTATGCCAACAAGCCCCATGGCAACAAATAGTACCATAATTACACAAAATATTCCAATACCCAAAAGAGTTTTACCTATTCTCTTCTTTTTCTTGTTTTTAATATTATTTTTCATAATTTAAAGCTCTGTCTTATCTATATAGTCATATTTAAATACCATAACGGATAAAGGTGCAATATCAAGGCTTAATGAATACTTCATTCTATCGCAAGGACGGTCTATTGCCTTAACTATGCCATTAACTCTTCCCTTGCCTCCAAACTCCTCAGCATCAGAGTTAAGTATCTCCTCATATTTTGTGAGACATGGCGCTCCTACAAGATGAGCTGTACGTTCAACCGGAACAAAGTTACATACGAACATAAGCTGATCTTTAGCAGTCTTGCCTCTTCTTATAAATGCTATAATACCCTCTTCTGCATCATCACACTTTATCCACTCAAAACCCACAGTCTCGTTATCATTGAAATATAAGGCATCATACTTAGTATATATATGATTTAACGCCTTTACAAAATTCTGCATCTGTCTGTGGAGCGGCTTATCAAGCAGGAACCAGTCAAGACTTCGAGCCTCACTCCATTCTCTTAACTGTGCAAACTCCTGTCCCATGAACAAGAGCTTCTTACCCGGATGTCCAAACATAAATCCGTAAGCTGTTCTAAGGTTTGCGAACTTATCTACCTCATATCCCGGCATCTTGTTAATCATAGAGCATTTTAAGTGAACTACCTCATCATGTGATATTACAAGAACATAGTTCTCAGCATATGTATATGTAAGACTAAATGTAAGTCTGTTATGGTTAAATGCCCTGAAATACGGATCAAGCTTCATATACTCTAAGAAGTCATTCATCCATCCCATGTTCCATTTGAAGAGGAATCCAAGTCCCTTAAGCGATGCAGGTGCAGTTACACCAGCCCACGCGGTTGACTCCTCAGCTATCAGATAAGCTCCAGGATTTCGCTCCTCCATAACTGTATTTATATTCTGAAGCAATGCGATTGCGTCATAATTCTCATTACCGCCATCCTTATTAGGAAGCCACTGTCCACTCTGCTTACCATAGTCAAGATACAGCATAGATGCAACTGCATCAACTCTAAGTGCATCTATATGGAATTTTTCAACCCAGAACAAAGCATTTGCCGTAAGGAAATTAGCCACCTCAGTTCTGCCATAGTCAAATATATATGTTCCCCAATCCGGATGCTCTCCCCGTCTTGGGTCCGGATGCTCATATAATGGCATACCATCAAATCTTCCAAGTCCATGTGCATCTCTTGGAAAATGTGCGGGAACCCAGTCAAGGATAACGCTTATGCCAAGCGAATGCATGTGGTCTACAAAATACATAAAGTCCTCAGGTGCTCCATATCGGCTTGTAGGTGCATAGTAATTAGTCACCTGATAGCCCCACGAACCATCAAAAGGATATTCTGCGATACCCATTAGCTCTATATGTGTATATCCCATATCTACAAGGTACTCGCCTAACATCTCGGCAAGGTCGCGATAGTTATAGAAACCAAAGTCTGAATCCTCGATTGCCTTCTTCCATGAACCAAGATGGCACTCATATATTGACATAGGCTTCTTGATTCTGTCTACACGCTTTACCTTATTTCTTGCTGTAACCCATGCAGCATCCTTCCATTTATACACGCCAAGATCGGCAACTATATTGGCATTATCAGGTCTTACCTGTGCGTAGTTACCATATGGATCTGCCTTATATAATATATCACCGTTTCTGGTAAGAATCTGGAATTTATAAACAGCCCCAGGACATACATCTGGAATGAAAAGCTCATATATACCGGATGTTGCCTGTATCTGCATAGGATTAAGTGCTCCATCCCACATATTAAAATCACCGACTACACTTACCCTTCTGGCATTAGGAGCCCACACTGCAAAATAAGTTCCCTTTACGCCATTAATGGTCATAGGATGTGCACCAAGCTTCTCATAGATATCATAATTCTTTCCTTCTGCGAAAAGATACACATCATAGTCAGTTATCTGTGATTCAAAAGAATAACAATCAGCAGTAGTAACAGTTGTACCATCCTGATATTTAGTCTGTATTTTATACTGATTATTCTTATACTTCTTATTCTCGAAATAAATTCCGTAAAAGTCATCTGCAAGCTTCTCCATATGTATAGGGTTCTTGCCTGATGCACTTGTCACGCATACACTCTCAGCATGAGGTCTGTATGCAGTTATAACCTGTCCATCGCCATAATCATGAATTCCAAGCAGATGCTTAGGTGCGTTGAGCTGTCCCCTTACCAGCTCGTCATAGAGCACCCAGTTTACCCAGTTCTCCAATCTCTTGTTCATAGAATACCTCCATCCATAAATATTTTAAAATCTGTGTGGTCTGCCACGAAATATTATAAATCCACGAATTAAAACCATTATCAGTATCATTATAAATACAAGTGCTATGTATGATAATGCAAGAAATCTCGCATACTCAGGAAGAAGCAGAGTTTTAAGAACATCTCCGTCAGCAAAATAGCTGTAATCTTCCTTAAGAACCATATTCCTTATACCCAAAAGCACAGGCCTGTCAGAACGCATGATGATGAGTGCTTCCAATGATGTTACGAACACAGCCAATGCACTTCCATATAAGAAAGGCTTATACAATCTGCACTTAGATAATACAATAAAACAATAAACACCTGTTATAAAACTTATTATTGCAAAAACATAAGCAGCCCTGTAGTACGCCTTCAAAGCATTAAGCTTGTCCACATTTGCCTTAGCTATTGTATATCCAGATACTTCATATCCTTTTTTCCAGAATGATGAGAAATCATCTGCAAGCTGCTCATAACCCACCTTCAACTCAAAATCTGACATTCCCGAAACTTCAGTCTGACTTACAGAACTATGGTTAAGGGTGAATGTATATATACTCTTATTTTTGGTCAAAACAACAAGTGCCATGCTAAGTATAAATGCCATGACACATATGGTTGCCAAAAACTCATACTTCTTATATTTATTCATAGTTATTACCATACTTTAATCATAAAAATCATACTTAGTTATTGTACCATTTATGGCTGATTCTGTAAAGAAATAATACTTGCCATACTTTTTTACATAGACTATAATTAATGATAGTATTTTTACGAAATGGGGGGACAATATGGCAGCAAATAATTTTGTCAGCGGAAATGATGTGGCAACCTTTGTCTTAGAGACTGATGCGCCATATAATATATTGGATTTTGACCAGGGATTATGCATTATGACAGGCTACTCTCCCCGTGAATTATCCAAGAAAATATGTACATTAGATAATCTTCTCTATGTTGAGGATTTCGCAGAAACTATAGCATCTATTAATTATCAGCTCAGTATATCCAACTTAGTCAGTGTACAACATAGGATAGTAGCAAAAAATGGTCAGATATTGACAGTTTTGTGCAGTGGACAGGCATTTTCACTAAATGACGGCAGAGATGTCTTGCAATGCGTTTTTACGGATATTACTAATCTGGAGAATGCAGCTAATGAGACAGCACAGGCAAAGACCGACCTTGAGATTTTTGCAAACACCGTTCCAAGTGGTGTAAGTAAACATATATTAGATAACAATTTGTCACTTATATGGGCGAATAATTACTTTTTCGATATGTGTGGTTACACAGAAAAAAGCTTTAGTGACACACATGGAAAGAATACACTCTCCCTTGTATACGGCGAAGATTTATCTGTTGTCATAGATGCTTTAGCTGATTTAACCGAAGATTCAGACTCAAAGATAGTTAATTTCAGAATTAAATGTGCGGACAATAGTATCAAATGGGTTAATGCAGTCTTAGCCAGAGCAGGTGAGATGTCCGGTAACTTTCCTGTTTTAAACCTCGTTATGTCAGATATTACCAATCTTAAGATTGCAGAGATGAAGGCTATGCTTGAGGAACAGAAATACCTCATTATTTCTGACATATCAGAAGAGTTACCATATGAATATGATATCGCAGAGGATGTAATCACATTTGCAGAGAAGTTCAATCATATCTTTGAGGGTGAAGCAATTATTGCAAACCCAGCAAAGGCAATGACAGACACCGGTTTAGTGTCTAATGATACCAAGGAGGCCTTAGAAGAACTCTTCTACCTCGCAAAGGCAGGAACCGAATATCACTCAACAGAATTCAAATTAAAAACCAAGAGCAGTGGATATCAGTGGTACTTTTCCACCTTTTCAACTATCTATGATGAGAATAATATTCCACTCCGCGTTGTTGGTCTGTTAAGGAATATTCACACGCAGAAGATTGAACAACAGCAGCTTTTATCCCGTGCTGAGAGAGACCAGATGACGGGCTTATATAACAAAGTAACTACCGAGACAAAGATTAAATCCCAGCTTCGTGAGCTTAACGGAAACAGTGCCAGCGTGCTTATGCTCATAGACATAGATGATTTCAAGAATATAAATGATACATACGGACACCTCAAGGGTGATGAGGTTATAAATGAGGTTGCCAAGGCTATGATGGAATATGACGGTGACTATGGTATATCAGGCAGACTAGGCGGAGACGAATTCTGTATGTACTTATACAACGTGCTAGATACTACTCTCGCATGTGAGAAGGCCGCTCTTGTAGCAGATAAGTTAAAAGAGCTATATCCGGGAAATGACAAGGAGCCTTGTCATGTAACCTTAAGTATAGGTATCGCCTCAACAAACGAACAGATTCCTTATGATGTCCTGTTAGAAAATGCTGACACAGCACTGTATCAGGCAAAGCTCAATGGCAAGAACTGTTACTACTGTTATCAGGAGGATATGGCAAGGGCTACATATAAGAATAACCGAAGAGATAACCAAGGGGAAGATGACTGTCAGGAGAATGACAAGCTTATTCAGGAGCTGCTTACTATTCTCTTTTCAAGCACGAACACATACAGTGCCATAGAGAAATCACTCTCCATGATCGGTCAATCTTACGATATAGACAAGATAAGTGTGTGGGAATATGGCTTCAATGATAACTTTGTTGACTGCACACACCAGTGGTGCAAGGCCGGAATTGAAAGCGACAGAAAAATACGCCAACACACACCTGCTGCAATATTTGAAGAGTTAGACTCAATCGGAACTGAGGGTATTTTCTATGCGTCAGATACCTCACTTATTAAACTGTCCACAGCTTATATGAACCCACAGTCTGAGGGTATTCACAGATTATTGCAGTCACAGATTGTGCTAAATGGCCGCGTCATAGGATATATAAGTTTCTACTCTATGCAGTCAAATGGTTCATGGTCAACCTCGGATATCAATCATTTTAAGCTATTATTCAAGGTTATCGGTGAGGCGATATGTGCAAAGCAGAACCAGAAAAATATCTCACAGCTTCGTGATGATACAATAAACGCATTTAATACAGTACAGACACCAATTATAATAGTTGACCGTGACACTTACGATATATTGTATTTTAATGATGCCACACATGATTATTATCCTGATATATCGCTTAATAATAAATGCTACAACTGTCTTTCACAGGAAAACAGTCCATGCGGTGACTGTCCACTTCCGAGAATGACAGACGGACAGACATTAAAGTATTGCAGACGAAATAGCATAATTAACGATACTCTTGACATATATATGTCGCCTATCAAATGGAGCACAGGTCACAATTCATTTATGCTTACCTCATCTGAGCACAAGCAGACCAAGGCAGAAAAGCTCCAGAAGGAATTAGACCAGAATATCAACATAGAAAAGAGGATAACGGAAGCATCCTACAGGGATATAATAACCGGCTATGGCAACTTTGAGAAGTTCAAGGTTGACGCTACAGATATACTTAACACTAATCCTGATACAGACTATGTAATGTTCTACTTTAACATTAAGAACTTTAAGTATATCAACGAGACCTACGGTCACACTATCGGAGACAGAACACTTAAGGTTGTTGCTGATGTCCTTGACAAATACACTGGAAATGGCGAGACATTTGCAAGAATAATAGGTGACACTTACATAATGCTTATACATAATAAGGGATATAACAGCTTCATGGACACCTTTACCAATATAAGGAACGAAGTCCACGATGCCTGCACCTCTGTTCAGGACAGATTCCTTATAGATTTTATTACCGGTATCCTCATTATTGATGAAAATATGCACTCATATACAATCAATAAGCTTGTTGACAGAGCAATGATGGCAGGTAAGTCAATTACGCCTCAATCCGGAACTTCATTCGCATTTTATGATGATGAATATCACAAGCAGGTATTAAATGAGGCACAGATTGAAAACAGTATGCATGGTGCTTTGGAGAAGCACGAATTCTGTGCATATGTACAGCCTAAGTTCGACATAGAAAACAAACGGTTAGTTGGTGGTGAAATGCTTGTAAGATGGCTATCCCCTTCAAAGGGCTTCCTTGAACCGGCAGCATTCATACCGTCATTTGAGAAGAATGGCTTTATCTACAACATAGATTACTTTGTGTTAGAGGAGGCCTGCAAATCCTTAAGACGATATTTAGACTCCGACCTAAACGTACTGCCATTCTCAGTAAACCTGTCACGAATAACTCTGTCACGCCCTGATTTCCTAAGCAAGGTCCAGGACATAGTTGAGAGGTATTATATTCCTCATCACTACATAGAGTTTGAGATAACAGAGAGTATTCTGTCTGAGAATTATGCTAAAATGCTTGAGGTTCTTAAGAAATTAAAGTCAATGGATTTCAGCATAAGCATGGACGATTTTGGAACAGGCTACTCATCACTTACCCTTCTTCGTGATTTGCCAATTGATATAATAAAGCTTGACCATGATTTTCTGTCACGCTCTGCGGCAAGTGACAAGAACGCTGCAACTATTCTAAAGAGTATTGTAGATATGGCACGCGCCTTAGATATAAAAACAGTGAGCGAGGGCATCGAAACAGACGACCAGCTTGACTTACTTAAGTCCATAAGCTGCGAGATAGGTCAGGGCTTCATCTTCTCGAAGCCTATGCCTATAGATGATTACGACAAGATGATAAAAAAGAACTCTGAAAACTAAATTTTTGCTAACTTTTACTAAGTTTTTTCAAAAACCTATTGACAGCAAAATATGAATTTGCTATCCTAAATGTTGCGTGCGTGATTGCACGAAAATGATAATTCGCACTGGTCCGGTATATCTAGTGGTGTGGGTATACTGTTCGTGTCTTGACCTAGGTGATGATATTATAGAAACTATAAATATTGATTATGATTATGGAGGTGTCTGATTTGGCTAATATCAAATCTGCAAAGAAGAGAATTCTCGTTATCGAGACAAAAACTTTAAGAAACAAGATGATTAAATCTAAGATTAAGACTTTGATTAAGAACGTTGAGAGCGCTATCGAGAGTGGCAACAAGGCAGACGCAGAGGCAGCACTTAAGGTTGCTACATCAGAAATCAGCAAGGCTGCATCTAAGGGTATCTACCACAAGAACAATGCAGGAAGAAAGGTTTCTCGTTTAACACTTGCTGTAAACAAGATGGCTTAATTCAATTTTATTACTATAAAAAAGTGGATAGTTTTTCTATCCACTTTTTTTATTATTACTCCTGCAAAAGCTGTACAATCAAAAGCTCAACAGCCATATTATCCTTAAGTGCCCCCGTTTTTATCTTGGTATCTGCTTCCTGGCACCAGCCAACACGTTGAAGGAGCTGATGGTAGGTATAGCCATCACATTGCTGCACATATTTCTTCACAACAAATGGAGGTAATTTGAGAAGTGATGCAATCTGACTGTTATTATGATTCTGCTCTACTGCAAGCTTCGTCTTAAGCAGCAGATTAAACTGTCTTGTAATAAGAAATAATATTCTCATCGCAGGTTCACGAAGCTTATGCAAATCATCATATAAATGCATCGTCTTATCCTTATCTCTTTTAGATAGTGCCTCCATCATATCGAAGATTTTACCCTCAACCTGATTCACAGACAACACATCCACATCTGCCACAGTGACTTTTCCTGACTCTAAGCAGTATCCTTTAAGCTTCTCTGCTTCATTGACAAGAAGCCACATATCCATGCCGACACTCTCTATCAGCCTGTACACAGCAGCATCTTCTATCTGTATACCATCGCCAACAAACAATGACTTAACCCACACAAGCAGAGTTTTCTCGTCAGGTGTATCAAATGCAGCCACCGTTCCAGACTTGGCAACCATCTTGTACAATCTGTTTCTCTTATCAACAGCCGATTCTGCAAATATTATAACTGTAGTGTCCGGAAGTTTTTCAAGCACTTCCTCCATCTCAGCATTACCTTTTTTGAAGAAATCACTGTCACACACTAACACTACTCTTCTATCTGCAAAAAAAGGCATCGTAGAGGCAAACTCACCTATACTTGAAGGCTTTGCACTCTCACCCTTATACACCACATAATTCATAGTGTCATCAGTATCCGCAAGCGCCGACACAAGCTTATCCTTATACTGCTCCAGCAGATATTTTTCTGAGCCGCACAACAGATAAATATTAGAATACTCACCTGTTTCGATATGCTTATTAATTATACTCATTCCATTTGCATCTGCCATATCTGCCTCCAAATCTGCCATAACATCTATATATACTCACAAAATTGTAGCATATTTGGTATTGGAAAACAACTGCATACAAAACTATCTCCTTTTCCCACGCAGAACAATTGCCCCCATCTCATCCGTTCTAAGTACAGGCACGCCTGCCTCCGAGAGCCCTTCCAGCACCTCAGTGTGCGGATGATGATATATGTTTTTATATCCACAGGATATTACTGCAAGCTCTGCCCCATCATATAATCTACTGTAAAAAGAGTACTTAGAACCATGATGAGGAACCTTTATAATATCATAAACTCTAATGTCGCCAGCTTGGTCAGATGTATCCAGTTCATTTTCATACATGAACTCCAACGCCTCCGCATCAGCGTCCCCGGTAAATAAAATACTTGTGCTATCTGACATGTATTCGAGTATAAGTGACGCCTTATTTTTATCATCAGTAACAAATGAATCAGAAGGATGTACACATCTCACCAAGAATTTACTTCCATCTGTAATAACATCTGAGACATCCATATATATAATATCTATATTCCTCTCATAAGCCCTGCTCACAATCCCGTCCATGGAAGCATCCCTTACCATATTCTTAGCAAATACAATCCGCCTTATATCAATCCCTGAATAATCATCATCCAGAATATCAATAAGCCCACTTATGTGGTCCTCATCGGTATGAGACACGAACCAGTAATCAATCTTTGCCATACATTGTGATTTTAACGCCGGCTCTATAATATAAGTGCCTACCTGCTCTTTACTTACAGAGCCACCATCTATAACAAGATTTATTCCATTTTCTGTCCTTATTATTGTTCCATCCCCCTGCCCTACATCAAGAAATATTATCTCCTCGCACAGATAAGCTCTGTGAAGAAAATACAAACCTGTGGCAGACATAATTGTAAGCACAAGATAAACCACACATACACATCTGTACCACTCTTTTTTGCTGAACCATTTGTGTGTTCTCTTATATATTTTTTCCCTGATTTTTCTATGGAGCTTTACAGAGGATAACAATGACAAGCTTATTATAATTCCATAGTACAATATGATAATACTTACCGGAGGTTTGCCCGTACATATTGAATTTGCGGGGAGCCCTGCGATAAATTCACATATATATTTATATAAAATAAGAATCATTTTGCCTGGATATATAAAAATCCCTGCAAATACCGGACTTGCAAATGAAATAATCACGCCAATTATTCCACTAATTAAAACTGCTGACATAAGCGGCAATACAATAAGATTTAACGCCATGGAATATGTTGGATATACATAATACACCAGACATATGACAGGTGCCATTATAAGCTGCAAACAAAATGCCATAACCAAAGACGAAAATGTGAAATACAACAGTTTTCTTCTTCTTTTCAGCCTTACAGCTATATCCATTCTTTCAAGCTTAAGCATAACACTTTGTCCGTATGCAACACCCAAAACAGCCGAAAAGCTTAAAATAAGTCCGCTATCTATAAGCCTGTATGGACATATAATAAGCATTATAAACAGGGCAACCGCACCTCCCGTAAGAACATCAGTCTTTCTCCCAAGCCATACACCACCATACGTCATTATAAGCATAATAACTGCCCTTATTGTTGCAAAGCCCCAGCCAACAAGCTCACCATAAAACATTATAACTAGAACTGCAGTTACACAAGCCATATGTACATTCATACCCAAAGCTTTGAGCAGCTTTACTACACCCATTCCGATAAGTGATATATGCAGTCCCGAAATTGCAAGAATGTGTGATATGCCGCCAACCTGATATAGCTTTCTTGTCATATCATCAATACCCTGCCTGTCACCTAATAATAACCCTGAATACATATCAGCAGTAAACTTATCAAAAGTAGTATACATTTTGTCAGATATAGTTTTTCTTATATTAAAAATAATTTCTTTATAATTACTGCCATCTCTCGAACATACCTCATACTTATCCATATATGTAACCGCTGCCTCAATGCCTCTCGCCCGATAATACCTCTTCATATCAAATTGTCCCGGATTTACAGCTTCGCTTATCCAAGTCAAAGTGCCATGCACCTCAATATAATCCCCGATTACAATATTCTCCGGAAGCTTATATACAACAGCATTTAATGTGTAACTAAGCTCATTTCCGTCGATAATATCCACCCTCATATAGCCATTTATACCATTTGCCGTCACAACCTTGTTGTATATATATCCATCAATCTCTGCATTTTCATATTCCAAAACATCAGGCGGCGTTCTTGATACGACATTTAATATACCAAACAGCATAAACACATACATTGCCACCATATATTTCCATTTATCAGGCTTTTTTATAATATAAACAACATCACAAATAAGCATAGCTAATGCTATGCCTATCTGCCATATTCCGCTTACAAACATCCCTGTCACCTCTCCAAGTGCAAAGGCTGCCACTGCCCAGAATAATGGTCTTTTCAATTATTAAACACTCCTGTTTTTATTTGATTTATTGTAGAATATCAGAATTAAATGTAAGTGGCACATCTACATCTGACACGCCTCTATACATATGAATAACCTCTCCATCAATCATAATCTGCACAGCATCAATATCCGGCAGACTTACTATAGAGTTGACAAGAGAATATAGTGCCACCTCACCCGACACATTAGATACTGAATTCATAAATTTGCTGTTCAAATCAAGATAACACACTCCCTCACTTATACCTACAGAATTAACTGTGGTCTTTGCAGGAATACTGCCTCTTGACACAAGCTGACTTACTATCTTTTCTTCCATTGAAACATTAGGCTCATCAATAACCGTAACTGTAGATGAAATTATTCTTCCACCTGACTTATCTGCATAATATAACTGAATCTGCCTGTTATTCATATCTGCATCTGAATATCCATAAAAATAAAATGACTCTCTCATATACAGATTGTCCCTTATTACAGAGCCAGTATCATCAGAAAGCTTGATATCTATGTCATTTATCTCACTTATCTGAAACAGGGTTTCACATATTGCTGCATCTGTGAGCAGTGCCTTTTCTCTGGTTAAATCCTCATGTGCAGTAAATTCCAGCGAAAGATTGTTATCTGCATCAAGCATATATGTGTGATATGTCACATCTGTGCCAAGCTTATTTGTAAGCACAGTCATGACCTCCTCGACAGATGACGATACTGAATCAGGAAGCTTTATCTGATACATCTCCTCGTCCTTCTTTATCTCCTTATCATCCGGATAATATATATATATCATACTCTCATTTGAGCCTGAGGAAACCTTAACCCTACTGTCACTCTTCCCACAGCCGGTCAGACAAATGAGCGTACATAAAATACAAATTATAGCTAATTTATTTCTCATTTTGCTTCCTCCACATACTTAATAGGTATCTTAATCGTAAATGTTGTTCCCTCACCATACTCACTATAGAGCTTTATAGTTCCTCTGTGCATCATTATTACATTCTTAGTTATGGCAAGACCAAGTCCTGTACCACCTGTGTCACGGCTTCTCGCCTTATCCACACGATAAAATCTCTCAAATACCTGCTCCTTGCAGTCCTCAGGTATTCCTACTCCTGAATCCGCGACCTTAATATGAACATTTTTATGGTCAGCATTCAAGGTAACTTTAACCCATCCATTATCCACATTGTATTTTACTGCATTCTCGATAATATTAGTAAGTGCAAGACTTAGCTTAACCTCATCAACCTCTGCCTCAACATCCCTATAGCTCTCATAGGATATGTCTATATTTCTACTTGCAGCTATAGGCGAAACTCTTTTAAGTATAATCTCAAGAAGTGCATTTATATCAACCTCTTCTATATTCATCTCAGCAGATTTCTTATCCATCTTAACAAGAGTAAGAAGGTCCGTTATTATCTTACTCTCCCTGTCAATCTCATCCACAATGTCTGCCATAAATTCCTTGTACATATTCAGGTCTGCATCCTCGTTCTGTATAAGAGAATCGGCAAGAACCTTCATTGAGGTTATAGGTGTCTTTAGCTCATGGGAGACGTTAGACACAAACTCCTGTCTGGTTGAATCAAGAACCATAAGTCTGCCTATAGTATCATTATAACTCTTAGTCAACATCCTGAACTCTGTAAAGCCCTGTTCAGGGAGCTTTTCATCCAGATGTCCATCCTTCGCTGACTCCATCTGACGATTAATACGTTTAATTCCCCTTACACTCATATTACCAATCAAGTAAGCAGCCAGGACACTTATAGTCATTATGATAACGCTGAATAATATGCTCTTTTTCCTCACCACGTAGCTAATCTGGTCTATATACTTCGTTGACGCATTTACAATCAAAACTCCCTTGATATTGTCACCATCCATCACCGGATAAATGCACTCTATATAGCCATCCATGTCCTTCACATAGCTGTTTCGTTCACCTGTCATAACCTCAATCACTATGTCATTTACTATATATCCCCTTATATCACTTCCAAAGGTGTCCTTGATTATCCTGTAATGGTCATCTATTATCATAATTCTTCCATAAAAATGATTAGACATATTATCAATCAGCGCATCAACACCTGATTCCTCATCATCAATTACAAAATCCCTGTCTATAAGCAGCCTTGACAACATTGTACACTCCATACGGACATCCTGCTTAAGGCTTTCTGAATATTTGTCGCTATTTACCTTATTAGTTAAATACGAATAGACATATAGTATCACCGCGCTAAGCAATATAACAAGTATAGTAACAAATACACGCAGGCTAATCTGAATTCCAAATGCATGCTTTATCTTTTTATCTCTCACACAAAAACCTCATTTCCATATTTCATAAACTTTTTCCATCATATCACACAGGAAACTCTCATTCAAGTAACTTGTTTATTACTTCCTGCATTGATATAATGTGATAAATAGGGGGTATGTACTATGAACAAAGATATAAAAAATTATATACACAATATGCCAAAAATCGACCTTCACTGTCACATAGACGGTTCATTTTCAATAAATTATGTAAAGAAAACATTAGGTATAACTACATCTGACGAGGAATTATCAAAAAAGCTCACTGCGCCTTATGATTGTAGCAGCTTAGCAGAATATCTCACCTGCTTTGACCTTCCAATACAATGTATGCAGACAAAGGAGACTATAACAGATGGGATACTTGATATCATTCACCAATGCCATGAAGAAAACATCGCATACGTTGAACTTCGCTTTGCCCCATCATGCAGCATAAACGACGCTATGACATACAGGGATGTATTTGAGGCTGCAATAGCTGGTACAAAAAAAGGATTCACCCAATATGGAGTAAAGTCAAACATAATCGCCTGTGCCATGCGTCACCACAGCTACGAGGATAATGCTGCCATGCTCAAGTCTGCAAGGGAATTCTTAGGCTTAGGTGTATGTGCCTTAGACCTTGCCGGCGATGAGAAATCTCATGGCAACGAGGAGTTTGCAGAACTCTTTTCATATGCCAGACGTCTCAATATGCCATTTACCATTCATTCAGGTGAGTGCGGCAGCGTTAATAACGTAAGGCTTGCTATGGAATATGGTGCCAAAAGAGTAGGTCACGGAATTGCACTCATACAAGACGAGAAAGCTATAGCAGAGTGTAAGTCCTACCATCTTGGCTTAGAGCTTTGTCCAACCTCCAATTACCAGACACACGCTGTTAAACCTGATTGCTTCTATCCTCTGAGAAGCTTCCTCGACGCCGGACTTGCCGCTACAATAAATACAGATAACAGAACCGTAAGCAACACAACCTTATCTGCTGAATATGAGCTTGTATGTGATAAGTATGGTATTACAGAGAATGATTTTGAAGTACTGTATAAGAATAGTGTAGATATATCTTTTGCTGATGATAACACAAAAAATGAATTGCTTAAGCTTATATAAGATAGTGCCGGATATTACTCATGGAAGTAATATCCGACTCCCCATTTTGTATGAATATACTTTGGCTCAGCAGGTGTTGTCTCTATTTTCTCTCTGAGTCGTCTTACATGAACATCAACTGTTCTCGCATCTCCGGGATATGAAGCGCCCCAGATGGTCTTTAGAAGCTGCTCTCTCGAATAAACCTTGTTGGGATTAGATACAAGAAGATATACAAGGTCAAATTCCTTTGCTGTAAGATTAACCTCCTTGCCCTCTATGTATACTCTTCTGCTGTCACAATCTATCTTAAGTCCCTTTGTCTCAATAGTCTTAGTGTCGTTCTTCTCAGGGTTTGATTTGGTGTTTCTTCTGAATATAGCCTTAATTCTTGCCTTTACCTCAAGTATATTAAATGGCTTGGTAATATAATCATCTGCACCATACTCAAGGCCAAGTATTTTATCCATATCCTCGCCCTTCGCAGTGAGCATAATAATAGGTACATCCGAAAATTCTCTTATCATCTGGCATACCTCTAAACCAGAATATCCCGGCAACATAATATCAAGAAGAATCATGTCATATTCTTCATTCTTAGCCTTAGATAATGCTTCCTCACCATCATATGCAACATCAACCTGCATATCATCCTGCTCAAGGCTGAATTTAATTCCCTTTACAATTGACTTCTCGTCATCAACCACCAAAACTCTTTTCATGTATCTCTATCTCCTCAATCAACAACAATGTGATCCTTTATGCTATTAAAGGTTGCATCCTTTATACCAGGCACCTTCTTAACATCCTCTATCTGTGAGAACTTCCCGTTATCCTCACGGTAAGCAATAATTGCATCTGCCTTTCCCCCGCCAATACCGGTAAGCGTCATGAGCTCATCTCTGGACGCACTGTTTATATTGACTTTGTCAGAGCTATTATTATCATATCCATAATTATTATCTTCCGGTGAATATATACCAGACTCTATATCATCCTGATATGGTATATATATCCTCTCACCGTCTGTGATACCTTCTGCAAGGTTCACATAATCGTATGCTGCTTTCTCAGTCATGCCTCCGGCAGCTATAACTGCATCCTGCTTTATATCATGACTGTCAAGGTAATATACACCGGGCAGGCTTACCGCCCCGCACACATACACCGCACATCTGCTGTTATCAATCTCCTCACTAGTACAATCACCTGTAAATGTAACATCTTCTGTGCCTAACTCATCCGATGAATTATCAGACAAAATATCCGATGTACCTTCCGCACTGTCACGACTATCTGAATATAAATAAGTCTGCTTTGTACTACATCCAGCAAGGCTTATCCCTGCAAATGTAAGATTAATAATCAACACTATACGACAGATAATGTCATATAGCTTTATCTTATCACTTAATATCATAATATGAAACACCTCTTTTTATATATAATGTGGTATTCCATATTGCATATCAAAACACAACCCCATTTTACAGAACTTTTCCAAATAATACAATAGTTTTATTTATTTTCCCACTTAAATACTATAAACCCGGCAATAGCTAAAAGCATACCTATGAGCTTAGTCCATGCAAAGTCCGCCTTCTCAACTCCAAACCAGCCAAGTAATTCTATGGCATATGCGACAATAAGCTGTGCTATAACTATTAACATTACCGCCTTTGCAGGACCAAGTGCAGCCATACTTTTAATGACTGACCATGTTATAAATGCCCCCAGTACTCCACCTAATAGCATATACTTATTATCAACTCTGAATACTGACATAAGCTGTGCATCATTTCTCTCAAAGCACGCCCACAGAACAATAGCAACGACAAAGCCTGACAACGCTACCCAGGCCGATGCAAGCCACGTTGAGGTCTGTTTTGTAACTCCTGTATTAAATACTCCCTGTACACTCATAAGAGTTCCCGAAAGAAGTGCTATAATCCATCCCCACATAAAATATATCCTCCGATATTATATTTTAGAATATATTATGTCTAGATGCATTATAATTTATTCACCCACAGAAAATCTAAAAATGTACTTATCCGAGCTCGTCTAATGTCTTTTCATATGCCGGTAAAAATTCATTTATAAAGTCATTTACCTCCGGATAATCAGAAGCCATAGCCTTTATCGACTGTTCTGTACTTTCCCTTGCCTTAACAAATTCCCTGTTTCCTGTTTTTTCCTCCTCTATACATTTGATTAGTGCAGAGAGCTTATCTGCTGCCTTGACTAACCTCCACTCGTCAGCATACTCAGGCTTTTTAAAAAATATATCCTCATACGCAGTTCTTATATCCTCAGGAAGCATTGACAAAAGCTTATGATTTGCATCATCCTCTATAGACTTAAATGCCTCCTTAATTCCAGGATTGTAATACTTAATAGGAGTTGGCATATCACCTGTTATAATCTCTGATGCATCATGATAGAGTCCTATAAGTGCCGTCTTATCAGCATCATAGTTTTTGTTATATCTAACATTGCCTATAATGCACAGGGCATGTGCAATCATGCTTACCTCAAGACAATGCTCTGACAGGTTCTCAGGTCTCGTATTTCTCATTAGGGCCCATCTCTCTATGTACTTCATTCTGGAAGCAGTGGCAAAAAAACTGTATTCCATATATTTATCCTCCACATATAGTCAATGTCGCACGAGAATTTATGCATATCAGCTACATAAATAATCGTGCGACTAAAATATTTATAAATCCAAATCTGCAGATTTATTAACAAGTGCAACATTCTGATACTGTTCAAAGAGCTTCATGAACTCCTGACCTGTCAGATTCTCCTTCTCAATAAGAACCGCTGCAATAGCATCTAAGGTCTCGACATTCTGACTCAAAAGCTCATATGCCTTATCGTATGATACAGATATCTTGTTTCTTACCTCTGTATCTATCTTGGTCTCAGTCTCAGCAGAGCAGTTAAGAACTCTTCTTCTGTCAAGATACTGACCGGTTATTCCCTCTAACTGAACCATTCCAAGCTCCTCCGACATGCCGTACATGGTAATCATCGTTCTAGCAATGTTAGTAGCCTTCTCTATATCATTTGATGCACCATTAGTTACTGAATCAAACTTAATTGCCTCAGCTGCACGTCCGGCAAGAAGAGTGATAATTTCCTCTTCCATCTCCTTTTTAGTCTCAAGCTGCTTCTCCTCATCAGGCACACTCCAGACATAGCCAAGTGCACCATCTGTACGAGGGATAATAGTAATCTTCTGTATAGGAAGCGTATGCTTCTGCAATGCTGATACAAGTGCGTGTCCCACTTCGTGGAATGCAACTATCTTCTTTTCATTCTCACTTAGAAGCTTAGCCTTCTTCTCCTTACCTGCAAATACAACCTCAACGGAATCAAGCAAATCCTTCTGTGAAACAAATTCTCTGCCCTTTCTAACTGCTGTAAGTGCAGCTTCGTTGATAATATTGGCAAGGTCAGCTCCAACTGCACCTGATGTTGCAAGTGCGAGTTCCTTGAAATCTACAGTCTCATCAAGCTTAACATTTTTAGAGTGAACCTTAAGTGTGTCAATTCTTCCCTTTAAATCAGGCTTTGATACAATTACTCTTCTGTCAAATCTTCCCGGTCTTAAGAGTGCCTTGTCAAGAACCTCAGGTCTGTTAGTTGCAGCAAGAACTATAATTCCCTTCGAGGTATCGAATCCATCCATCTCAGATAAGAGCTGGTTCAAGGTCTGTTCCCTCTCAGAATCACCACCAGACTGTCTTGTATCTCTGCTTCGGCCTATTGCATCTATCTCATCTATAAATATTATACATGGTGCCATTGAATTGGCTTTCTTAAACAAATCTCTTACTCTTGATGCTCCGACACCGACATACATCTCCACAAATTCCGAACCGGAAAGTGAGAAGAATGGAACATTAGCCTCTCCTGCAACAGCCTTTGCAAGAAGAGTTTTACCTGTTCCCGGAGGACCAACAAGCAATGCACCTCTAGGCAGCTTAGCACCAATCTGAAGATATCTCTCAGGCTTAGCCAAGAAATCAACCATCTCAGAAAGTGACTCTTTTGCCTCCTCCTGACCTGCAACATCCGCAAATGTAACTCCCGTATCCTTCTGTACATACATCTTGGCATTGCTCTTTCCAACACCCATAATTCCGCCATTCTTAGACGCTCCACGCATAATAAGCATCATAAGCAGGTAAAATGCAAATATCATTACAACATAATATAATATAGTTGTAACTATCGCATTGCTTCCCTCATCTATCTCCTCAAAAGTGACACCTGCCTCAGATAATCTGTCAACTATCTGATAATCATCAGTTCTGATAACATAATATGACTGCTCATTTACATTTCCTTCACTTTGTTCTGCTGGCTCAAAGGTTATCTTATCGTTATATATCTTGACATTCTGTACCTTATCCTCATCTAGCATCGTAAGGAATTCATCATATGAAACCTTCTCCTGTCCAGCCTCCTTAAAACGTGTATAGCTCTGCCAGAATATGAGAGTAAGTCCTATTGACAATATCAAAATTAATATAGTCGCAGACGGTTTTTTCTTGTTATTATTGTTATTATTATTGTTGTTGCCGCGATTATTTCGTTCGTTATTATCCATTTATTCTCCAATCACAAAGGGCTATCACACACATGTGCAACAGCCCCGTTTTTTATATTACTTATACAAAGGATATTTGTCCGTAATACTCTTTACAAGACTCATCGCTTTATCGTTATCCTTATCTATTACTGCTGCCTTAATAGCATCTGCAATAATTATCATATCATCCTCATTTGCACCACGAGTTGTAATTGCAGGTGTACCAAGCCGGATACCACTTGTAACAAAAGGTGACTTTGGATCATTAGGAACAGTATTCTTGTTAGCAGTGATATGAACTGAATCAAGGAGCTTCTCTACTTCCTTACCTGTCATATCAATATTCTGTAAATCCACAAGCATCAAATGGTTATCTGTACCGCCTGAAACAATCTTAAAGCCTCTCTCCATAAGTGCATTTGCAAGTGTTTTGGCATTCTTTATAACCTGTGCCTGATATCTCTTGTAATCATCTGTAAGAGCTTCCTTAAGACATACTGCCTTACCTGCTATAACGTGCATAAGTGGGCCACCCTGTATTCCAGGGAAAACTGCCTTATTAAAGTTGTACTTCTCATTAACCTCATTGCTTGATAAAATCATACCACCACGAGGACCTCTTAATGTCTTATGTGTTGTAGTTGTTGTAACATGCGCATATGGTATTGGGCTCTCATGCAAGCCTGCTGCAACAAGACCGGCGATATGTGCCATATCAACCATAAGTACAGCTCCAACCTCATCTGCTATCTCTCTGAATCTCTTGAAGTCAATCGCTCTTGCGTAAGCAGATGCACCGGCTACGATAAGCTTTGGCTTGCACTCCTTCGCTATTGCAAGTACCTGATCATAATCTATAAATCCGTCATCATTGACACCGTAAGGAACTACATTAAAATACTTACCTGACATATTGACAGGTGAACCATGGGTAAGATGACCGCCATGTGCAAGGTTCATACCCATAAATGTGTCGCCTGGCTCCATGATCGCGAAGAATACAGCCATGTTAGCCTGTGCACCAGAATGTGGCTGCACATTAACATATTCACAGCCAAACAGCTCCTTTGCACGTTCTCTTGCAAGGTCCTCAACTATATCAACATACTCACAACCACCATAATATCTCTTTCCAGGATATCCCTCAGCATACTTATTAGTAAGAGGGCTTCCCATGGCAGCCATTACTGCCTTAGAGACTATATTCTCAGATGCTATAAGCTCAATATTGTCATTCTGACGATTAATCTCCGCTGTCATAGCAGCTGCAACCTCAGGATCAAATCCAGATATTTCCTCAAATCCGTACATCAATGATACCTCCATTTTCATTTTTTACATATGCGATATTATCTCACAACATATTTTTAGTGTCAACCTGAAACATCTTTATCTTTTTGCAGATACTTCTGATAAAAATTATTAATCTCTGCTCCATACAACACTATCTGCATACCTATATACAGCCAGATTATTACAAGAATGATAGATGTAAGACTTCCATACATTTTTGAAACAGACGATATATGCTGTATATAAAACGAGAACAGCTTCGTCATAAGCATCCAGCCAAGTGCCGCTAAAGATGCACCCATAATCTCAAGTCTCACTTTCCCTTTTCTTCCCGGAAGCTGATAATACATGAGCAGCAAAAATATAAATATAAGTATAAAAGTAAATGCACTTTTCAAACTGAGTATGAGGATTGTAGCATTTGCAAATGATGGTCTTAACTCAATTATCTTAACAGCAATCTGTTTTCCAAATATATGAAGAATCATAATAAGGAAGCACAACAATATAAACACGAGCGTGTAAAGAGCACTAAACAGACGCACTATGAAGAAATTCTTCTTTCGCTCAACATCATATATTTTATCAAGCCCATATGTTAAAGCCTGTATTCCCTTTCCGGCTGACCACAAACTGACCACAGCAGTTATAATTGTAAATGAATTACTGTTTGAGTACATAATTTCATCCACTATATAAAGAATGTAAGTCTTTAACTGTGTCGGTGCTATATCGAGCAGATAATACACAACATTGGTTCTTGCAAACGAGAACCTTGAAGCAATCATAATAAGGAGCATAATAAACGGAAAAAATGACAACAAAACAAAGAAGGTCGTCTGAGCAGCATATGCTGTCAGACTGTCATCCGAAACCTTCCTCGCAAAATCCGTTGCCATTTTAAATAATCTTTTAATCATGCTATTATTCCTATTTTATTCCTCTTCATCTTCTTCCACATCATATATTGAAGTAAGGTCAATATATGAATAATAGTGCCTTAAAATATATTTATAATTATGTCCCTCACCTGCAAGAATATTCGCACCATTCTGGCTCATGCCAACACCATGGCCAAACCCACCACCGCGTACGATAAAACCATTATCAGTCTTATCCACATAATAAAACGGACTAGGCAAAGATGTCCATCCACTAGCCGTAGTGCCATCATTTTTCATAATTTCCTGATTGACAGGTGTTATCAGATTTCTTATGTTAGTCTGTCCCGTAACCTGTATAGTTGCCTCTGTTCCTTCTATCTCAAGTGTCGCAACCACTCCACTTGAGGTACGCTCTGTAACTGTAATAGCTATTACATTACCAATGTCAGATATTTCTCCTGATACAAATTGGTCCTTATCATTCTTAATCTTGATATTGTCAGAGGACATGCGCACTCTCTCTTCAAGCATAGAGTTAATTGCCTCAGACACCTCCTCAGTGGTATAGTCAACCTCCCACCTATAATAAGGCATATCCTTATCAATTATATCATATCCTAAGCCATCAGCAATAAAGCTTCTGAAGGTCTCCTCATCTGACAAATCTATCTTATCCTTGTTGATAGTCTCAACATTAGCCTCCAGATACGGATAATCCGAGCCACCCCATATCTCTGAATTAGTACAACTCATACCACCCGATGTTGAGAAATAAAACGGAAATATTACTTTACCATTATAGGTAGGAACTATTCCATAGGTATCCTTCACAGCATTTATGCTTGCCTCCGTTGCCTCTACATTATTATATACCTGACAGAGACTTGAATCATCAAGGTCTGCACCATATTCCTCAAATGTTTCATCCTCAACCCTCGAATATGCATAACCTCTTGCGCATATAGCCATTGACTTAAGAGCCTCCTCATGGCTAGAAGCAGGCATCTCACTTGCAACTACGCTGTACAGATATTCCTCAAGCGGAAGTTCATTTATAATATGGAGTACTCCGTCATCGCAAATGCGAATTTCTATTTTTCCGCTATATATAGGTATTCCATAGCTTCTTGATAAAGTATTTATCTGAAAATGTCCATTTTTTACATCAGTTGTGAATGTGATTATATCACCACTCTGATAATCCTCCGCATTTATACAAACGCTGTCTCCAGAGTTATATGCCGTCTCCGTCTCATCAGGGTAAGAGACCTTATATGAAGCATCACCAGCTATCTCTGCACGTTTCATATCGTAAGATGTGTAATCATCATTGCTTATAATTACTCTTATCTTATCACTCACAAGCTCATCATCAATAACAGCTGCAATAGCGGTATTTCCATCACACACCAGATTAAGCTTTTTGTAGCCCGTAAGTACCTGCATGCTTCTCTCACAAAATGCATCGTCATATACATTATATGCTACAAAGTCATCTGAATAAGGTATTATGCTATAGTCATCTAACACAAATCCATCATCCGTAATCTTAACTATTCTCACCTGTCTTATATCCTGCGGGATAACCACATCAGTAATGCCATCGTTACTCACCGTGACAGATGCAACTCCGCTTACACCTGAGAAATCCTTTGTACAATGGTATGTTTTAGTCTTTCCGTCATACAAGAATGTACAACCATTCTCATCTACAGAGGAAACCCATACATTATATAATGTAACATCCGAATTACCATATCCATTTAATTTAAATATCTTGTCATTCTTAATGTATACATCTATAACATGATCAACATATGAATCATCAACTTCAGTATCAAGCTCATAATCATCTCTGCCATCAGATATATATGTAATATTACTATCTGTATTCTGATATATATCAAATGTAAATATCTCCTGTCTTGATAAACCGGATATGATATCTGATGATGCAAGATTATGATATATCTCATCAAACTGTACCTTAGACACGATATCTGAATCCTGCATGCCGACAAGAATATCGGCATAAAGCGAAGCCGGTGCGTCAATTATATCAAATACGCTTCTTATATATAGTACGTTAATCTTAGCACTCTTTGAAAGGGGATCAACAAGTCTTGCCAATGATTTTTCCATATTGTCAGAGCTTGCCAGATATGAAATGTATTTCTCTACATCACTGTAAGAGTAGCCATCTATATCTGTACTCTCAGATACAGCATCACCCGGTGTTGCCTCATTCTTGTTTTCAACTATAATATTCCGTATTTCTGTCACAATAATTGCAAGCACAGCAAGGCAGACAAACGCAAGTATAAATCCCAGCATTTTCTTCTTCATTTATGAACATACCTCCAAAAAAATAAAGCAGCAAACCTGCTGCTTTGCAAGTACATAGATAAATAATATATCCGGCGATGCCGGTTCCTGCCTTTTGACTCCTAGCAAAGCTAGGTGGGCAACCGCACGTTGTTTTCTGCCTTCCACTGCAAACGGAGGCCTGACATCCGACACCGATATTGGAATCCCGTTTAAAGTAAATGTAGGTTCAATACAGCAGGAATTATCGTGCATCCCAGATATATGTATGTTACTGATATTTATTATATATTAATTATATGCTGTTTTCAAGATTTTATTTATGCCAGATTTTCAACTAGCTATATTTCTTACATTGTGATATCCTTTATATATTAATTAATGATAAAATAAAACGAGAGGATTTAAACATGAAAAAGAATTGTATAGTTGCACAATCAGGAGGACCTACAGCAGCCATAAATGCATCTCTCGCAGGTGTCATAAAGGGAGTTATTGCCAATGATAATTATGACAAGATATATGGCTCTATTCATGGTATTCAAGGCGTTTTAAAACGCAATTTCTTAGATTTATCAAACAGCGAACCATTATTTATAGAGCAACTCATGTGTACACCTGCCATGTACCTTGGCTCCTGCCGTTTTAAGCTTCCGGATATGCCTGAGGGAAAGGCTTCTTATGAGCAAATTTTTGAGTGCTTTGAAGAGATGAATATCGGCGCATTTTTCTATATAGGCGGTAATGATTCTATGGACACAGTTGCAAAGCTCTCAGCATATGCAGCTTCCATAGGCAGCGACATTAAGATAGCCGGTATTCCAAAGACTATAGATAACGACCTTGTTTTAACTGATCACACACCGGGCTTTGGTTCAGCAGCCAAATATATCGCATCAAGTATTCGTGAGATAGCTTACGATACATATATTTATGACGTAAGCAGTGTAACTATAGTTGAAATAATGGGACGTGATGCTGGCTGGCTTACCGCCGCTTCTGTTTTAGCAAGAACCGCCGACAGCCCAGCCCCACATCTTATCTATCTGCCAGAGACAGCCTTTGATGAGGAGCAGTTTATAACAGACTTAACCAATACCATGAAATTTCATCAAAACGTTATTGTAGCTGTCTCTGAGGGTATACACGACAAAGACGGCAATTACATAGCTGCCGGAAAAGCTGCAGCAGATAAATTTGGGCACGCACAGCTAAGTGGTGCCGGAAAAGCTTTAGAGTTTCTCGTAAAGGAACGCCTTGGTGTAAAGGTTCGTTCAGTTGAGGTTAATGTTCTTCAGCGCTGTGCAGGGCATCTCACATCCAAGACTGATATAGAGGAAGCTCTACAGTTAGGTGAGTCAGCAGTACATTTAACTTCCTCTGGAAACAGTGGCTTTATGACCACACTTAACCGTACCTCAGAGTCTCCTTATGTATGTACCATCGGACATGCACCGGTTTCCGAGGTTGCAAACAAGGCAAAGGGTGTGCCGGCAAACTGGATTACAGAGGGCAAAAATGATGTCACAGCCGACATGGTTAATTACCTCACACCACTTGTGGCAGGAGAGCTTAAGCCTTCATATGAGAACGGAATTGTGTCTTACCTGCCTGTACCACACCTTATCTAAGGCTGCCATAATCATATACCAGATGGATAGCTTTTAATTGGAGATGGCAGGCTTAACACCAACTTCGGGGATATAAGCAGAGATATTTTTGATGACAACTAGCATACTTAGAAAAACTGATAGCAGTGCTTGATGATTAAGTGTGTCGCGGACGAATGTTCGAGACTAATTAATAATAAATAAAAATCAGCAGGGGGAGTGTCCTAAAAACCCACTCTCGTTCGATTAATCACGCAACAGTACTAAGCTCGCGTACCGCTCGCTAAGTGCTGGCGTGATTAAACGGTTTTCTAGACACTCCCCCTGCTGATATTTTATTTATTATGAATTGGTCGAGTTTTCGGTAGCGACACACAATCAAACATCATCAAGTGCTGCTATCATATTTTTCTTAGTATGCGTAAGGTTGCGAAAAAATATCTCTGCTTATATCCCCGAAGCTGGTGTTAAGCCTGCCATCCCCAATTAAAAGTCATCCACCTAGTATATGATTTTCTCGGCTCCTGAGAAGTTGGTTTCGTCATCGCAGGTAATAAATACTCCGTCCTCGTACCTTATTAAGCTTCCGAAATTGTAGTATTCGAGGAAAAACACATGTCCTGTGCTGTCATATGCTACAATAATTCCAGGACAGCCGTACTGAGCCTGAAACTGCTCGCAATTAACTCCCAGCGGATTATTCTGTGTTCCATTAAATCTGTAGAACTTATAATCAGAACCAGAGGCAGAATGAAGCTCCTCCAAAATATCCTGTGCAAGAACGTAGTTAGAATACCCACTCTCCCCCGGATTTACAACCACGTTATTTTGAGCCTTACTCAAGCTGTAATTAGTAATCACTCCACACGGATGTGAATCGCCAGCCGCATCCACATATGTCTTATCTAAAACAACATCAAGATCACTTCCAGCTCCGGACGCAAGTGCATTCTGCACAGCAGAGACAATCACCCTTGCCTCCTCTGTAGCTCTTGAAGCTCTCGCTTTTTCGATGTATTTTACAACATTCGGTGCAATCAAAGCCGAAAGAACAGCTATTATCGCTATTACAATTATAAGCTCTACTAACGTAAAACCTTTGTTTCGTTTTGTGCTACAATTAACCTTCATATAACCTCCCATTTATGTATACCACCTGATAGTCTACATATTAAACTATTTCATATGAAAATGCAATTACCACGCATAACAAATTGGACATATAATACCATTTTTTTCATTATGGTATTATATGCCCAATTATCATTGATATTATAGTTCTATTTTACAGGAAGCTTGAATATCCATTAAGGTTAGTATCAACCTCCTTGGCAGCGTCCCTTCCCTCACGTATAGCCCACACTACAAGGGACTGTCCACGATGCATATCACCGCATACATAAACCTTGTCGACATTGGTCTTAAATGAGCCCTGCTCTGTGCTTACATTTGTTCTTGCATTAAGCTCAACACCAAATGCGTCAGCAACATACTGTTGTGTTCCGAGGAATCCGGCAGCAATCAAAACTATGTCACACTCAACTATGTATTCACTGCCCTCTATCTCAGTCATATTCATTCTGCCTGTCTCTTCATCTCTTTCCCATGCAAGCTTAACACACTTAGCAGCACATACATGACCTTCATCATTCTTTATAAATTCCTTTACAGTAGTCTCATATATACGAGGATCCTCGCCAAATACAGCAATAGCCTCCTGCTGACCATAATCAGTCTTTAGGACTCTAGGCCACTCAGGCCAAGGATTGTTGGCTGCTCTCTTGCCAGGAAGCTTTGGCATCATCTCAAGCTGTACAACTGCCGTAGCACCCTGTCTTACCGCTGTACCCACGCAGTCATTTCCAGTATCTCCGCCACCTATTACAAGTACCTTCTTGCCAGATGCATTTACATATTTGCCGTCCTCAAACTGTGAGTTAAGTAAGCTTCTAGTGGTTGTCTTTAAGTAATCAACAGCATAATAAATGCCCTTTGCATCTCTTCCAACAGCATTGATATTTCTAGGATTAGCTGCTCCACATGCAAGAATTACCGCATCATACTCTGCAAGTATCTTATCTGCCTTTATGTGCTTAACCTTAGAATCTGCAAGATAAGCTGCCATCTCATCACCATCTGCAACAGGGTAGCCTGCTACATTCTTGCCAGGTCCTATCTCTGCGCCTATAACAAACTCGATTCCGGTTTTCTTCATGCACTCTATCTTCCTGTCAACAATGCTCTTATCAAGCTTCATATTAGGAATACCGTACATAAGCAAACCACCGACACGGTCACTTCTCTCATAAACAGTTACAAGATGACCTCTCTTATTTAATTGGTCTGCAACTGCAAGACCTGAAGGACCTGAACCAATTACTGCAACCTTCTTACCTGTTCTTACCTTAGGCGGCTCACAATTTACATAACCCTTCTCATAAGCATTTTCGATTATGCTTCTCTCATTTTCTTTTGTACAAACCGGCTCACCATTTATATTACATGTACATGCCGCCTCGCAAAGTGCAGGGCATACACGGCTTGTAAATTCAGGGAAATTATTAGTCTTTATAAGCCTTTGATATGCCAGCTCCATATTTCCAGTATATACATTATCATTCCACTCAGGTACAAGGTTGTTTAACGGACATCCCGATGCTGCATTTCCTATCATCTTTCCATATTGACAAAACGGAACTCCACAATCCATACATCTTGCAGCCTGAAGCTTCTGCTCTTCCATAGAAAGAGGCTCGTGAAATTCGTCAAAATTCTTTATTCTCTCGAGAGGTGGAATTTCTTTGCTTGTCTTTCTCTCATAGTCTAAAAATCCTGTGCTTTTTCCCATGACTTATACCCCTTTCTATTTATTTTTAATTGCATAAAATGCTTCTATAAGTGCCTGCTCGCTCGAAAGTCCCTTGACCTCCATCTGACCGATTGTAGACATCATCTTCTTGTAATCGTGAGGTATAATCTTCTTGAACTTAGGAAGATACTCCTCAAAGTTCTTCAATACCTCCTTACCCTTTGCAGAGTTTGTATACTGAACATGCTCTGAAATCATGTCCTTAAGCTCCATAACGTCATACTTATCTACAACTGGCTCAACTCCGACCATCTGTTTGTTAAGCTTCATATATAAGTCGCTGTCCATATCAAGGACATAAGCGATACCACCACTCATACCGGCAGCAAAGTTCTTGCCTGTAGGTCCAAGGATTACAACACGACCACCTGTCATGTACTCACAGCCATGCTCGCCAACTCCCTCTACAACAGCAGTTGCACCAGAGTTTCTTACAGCAAAACGCTCACCTGCGACACCATTTATGAATGCCTTACCAGATGTTGCACCGTACAACGCAACGTTACCAACTATTATATTATCCTCAGCCTTCGGCTTAAATGTGCTAGGTGGATATACGATTATCTTACCACCCGATAAGCCCTTGCCGAGGTAGTCATTGCTCTCTCCGACAAGCTCAAGAGTAAGTCCCTTAGGTATAAATGCACCAAAGCTTTGTCCACCACTACCATTACATTTAACTATAAATGTGTCATCCTCAAGAGATGTTCCATACTTCTTGGTTATCTCTGAACCAAATATAGTTCCAAGTGAACGGTTAGTATTTGTTACATCTATCTCTATGCTCTTCTTAATCTTCTTGTCAAGTGCATTTCCAAGCTTCTTCATAAGAACTGTCTCATCGACAGTTTTTTCAAGCTCAAAGCTATATGGGGTCTTATTAGCATAACTAATCTTATTCTGCTCATCATTAACATATGGATTGTTGATGATTCTTGACAAGTCAATGTTATATTCACTGGCCTTTTCATTTGCCTTTATAAGGTCTGTTCTTCCCACAAGCTCATCTACAGTTCTGACACCTAATTTAGCCATGTATTCACGAAGCTCCTGAGCAGCAAATCTCATGAAGTTTACTATATATTCTGGCTTACCCTTGAAGCGTTTTCTGAGCTCAGGATTCTGAGTTGCAACACCTACAGGACAGGTATCAAGGTTACATACTCTCATCATAACGCAGCCCATAGTTACAAGTGGTGCTGTCGCAAATCCGAACTCCTCGGCTCCAAGTATAGCTGCTATTGCTATATCACGGCCTGTCATAAGCTTACCATCTGTCTCTAAGATTACCTTGTTTCTTAAATCGTTCATGATAAGTGTCTGGTGTGTCTCTGCAAGTCCGAGCTCCCAAGGAAGTCCTGCATGGTGTATAGAGTTACGAGGTGCAGCTCCGGTACCACCATCAAAGCCCGATATAAGGATAACCTGTGCTCCAGCCTTTGCAACACCGGCAGCTATAGTACCAACGCCTGACTCCGATACTAGCTTGACAGATATTCTTGCGTCCTTATTGGAATTCTTACAGTCGTAAATAAGCTGTGCCAAATCCTCAATAGAATATATGTCGTGATGAGGTGGTGGTGATATAAGTCCGACACCCGGTGTTGAATGTCTTGTCTTGGCAATCCAAGGATATACCTTTCCGCCAGGAAGATGTCCACCTTCACCAGGCTTAGCTCCCTGTGCCATCTTTATCTGAATTTCCTTCGCGCTGGTTAAATACTGCGATGTAACACCGAATCTACCAGAAGCGACCTGCTTAATTGCAGAGCATTTATTAATTCCGTTCTTAGCTCCCTGCATACGCTCAAGGCTCTCACCACCCTCACCTGAGTTTGATTTACCTCCGAGCATATTCATTGCTATAGCCATTGTCTCATGTGCTTCCTGTGATATAGAGCCATAAGACATAGCACCTGTCTTAAATCTCTTAACGATAGAATCTACTGACTCAACCTCCTCGATTGGCACACCACCATTCTCAGGATAGTTGAAATCCATAAGACCTCTCAAATGGAAGGTCTTTGTCTCATCATCTATAGCAGCAGAATACTGCTTAAATAATTCATAGCTTCCAGTCCATGTTGACTGCTGTAACAGATGAATTGTGTTAGGATTGTATAAATGCTCCTCCTTACCACTTCTCATCTTGTGGTCGCCTGTACTCTCCAAGCTAAGGTTAGTATATAATCCAAGCGGATCAAATGCAGAATTATGAAGCTGCTCAATCTGCTCCTGTACCTCTTTGATTCCAACTCCACCAACACGGCTCACTGTATTCGTAAAGTATTTTGAGACAAAGTCCTCTGACAATCCGACAGCCTCAAATATCTTAGAACCCTGATATGACTGTACTGTTGAGATACCCATCTTAGAAGCTATCTTAACTATACCATGAAGGATTGCACTGTTGTAATCATCAACCGCAGCATAAAAATCCTTGTTGAGTATATGTGTATCTACCATATTCTTAATTGTATCAATAGCAAGATAAGGATTGATTGCACAAGCGCCATATCCAAGCAAGGTTGCAAAGTGGTGAACATCTCTAGGCTCTGCACTCTCTATTACAAGGGCAACTGAGGTTCTCTTCTTTGTTCTTACCAAATGCTGCTGCATAGCTGATACTGCAAGCAATGATGGAATGGCAACATGGTTTTCATCCACACCTCTGTCTGAGAGAATAAGGATATTTGCACCATCTCTGTAGAATTTATCTGCCTCTATAAACAGTCTGTCAATCGCTTTCTCAAGCGATGTATTCTTATAATATGTTATAGGAACGACCGCAGCTCTGAGAGACTCTGTATTAAGACTCTTAAGCTTGAGCATATCTGTATTGGTAAGAATAGGATTGTTAATTCTAAGCACACAGCAATTCTCTGGTTTTTCCTCAAGTATGTTACCGTCACGTCCAAGATAAACTGTAGTTGATGTTACTATCTCCTCTCTGATTGCATCTATAGGAGGATTGGTAACCTGTGCAAAAAGCTGGTGGAAGTAATTAAACAGCGGCAGTTTTTGATTAGATAATACAGCGAGCGGAGTATCAACACCCATAGCTGCAATGGCTTCTCCACCATTCTGTGCCATAGGAAGTATTGAATTCTTGAACTCCTCATATGTATATCCAAATGCCTTCTGAAGCTTACTTCTCTCCTCATCTGAAAGCTCAGGAACTCTCTGATTAGGTATACTTATATCTGAGAGATATATAAGATTATTGTCAAGCCATTCACCATAAGGCTGTGCATTTGCATACTGGCTCTTAAGCTCATCATCTGATATAAGCTTGCCATTAACAGTATCTACAAGAAGCATCTTACCTGGTCTTAATCTGTCCTTAAGTATTATGTGCTCAGGATCTACATCAAGCACACCAACCTCAGATGAAAGAATCATATAATAATCATCTGTAATCATATATCTGGAAGGTCTTAATCCATTTCTGTCAAGGACAGCGCCCATATAATCACCATCTGTGAAAAGTATAGATGCAGGACCATCCCAAGGCTCCATCATAGTTGCATAATACTGATAGAAGTCTCTCTTCTCCTTAGGCATATACTTATTTGAATCCCAAGGCTCCGGAATAAGTATCATAACCGCAAGTGGAAGCGGCATACCATTCATAACGAAAAACTCAAGTGCATTGTCAAGTCTTGCTGAATCTGAACCATCAGGATCTAACACAGGAGTAATCTTATGAAACTCATCCTTGAAATACTTTGACTGCATTGTCTCTTCTCTTGCAATCATTCTGTCCTCATTACCGCGGATAGTATTAATCTCTCCATTATGTACGAGGAATCTGTATGGATGTGCTCTAAGCCAGCTCGGAGTTGTATTAGTTGAGAATCTTGAGTGAACAAGACCTATTGCTGACTCATAATCCTCATCCTGCAAGTCCTCATAGAATCTTCTTAACTCTCCAACAAGGAACATACCCTTATATACTATTGTCCTGCTTGATAATGATGGAACATATGTATCTTCATTACTCTGTTCAAATATTCTTCTTACAATAAATAATTTTCTGTCAAAGTCAAGTCCACGCTCGACGTTCTTAGGTCTCTTAACAAATGCCTGCATGATACAAGGCATTACATCAACAGCCTTCTTACCGAGAATATCCGGATTGGTAGGAACCTGTCTCCAGCATATAAATTCAAGTCCCTCTTTCTCCACAATAATCTCAAACATTTTCATAGCCTGCTTGCGCTGTAATTCATTCTGTGGAAAGAAAAACATTCCGATACCGTAATCCCTCTCAGCACCTATGTTGACTCCCATCTGCTTTGCAGCCTTAGAAAAGAATTTGTGTGATATCTGTAATAAGATACCAACACCATCACCGGTCTTACCTTCAGCATCCTTACCGGCACGATGCTCAAGATTCTCTACAATCTTGAGTGCATCACTAACAGTCTTGTGTGTCTTGATACCCTTGATATTAACAACTGCACCTATACCACAGTTATCATGCTCAAATTGGGGATCATACAAGCCCTGCTTAGCGAGCTCGACTCTCTCGTTAATTTGTTTCATATAATCATCCTTTCCCTTATCCCTAGTGCAATATCATCCCATATGATGATTTGGAATAAAAATATGATGTTTGTATAATACAACATATTCAATCACATGTAAATAAAAATTTTTAAAATGTTGTCAAACTGTTTGACAATTATATAATAAATAAAGAAAAACGCTCATTTCCAGCAATTAAATATCTGCCGGAGCTGAGCGTCCCTATATTCATTGTTCTCTTATCTGTTTATTGTTCTGCTACATATGGAGTTATAGTAATCTCCTGAGCACCAACGCCTGTCTCATTCTCAATTACAGAGCTTATTCTCTGTACCTGTGATGTAGGTGTGTATCCCGGTGTATCAAACAGGAATTCATGTAGGGCTGATACGTTAGCCTCTAAGTTTGCAGGTACCAATATTGAACCCTTAGTTGGATGATTAACAGGACTCCACGCCATAGGGAAACCTATCGTATCTCCAAGCTCATACTGCATAAGACTCTTTGCAAGATTAACCATATCATCTTTGCTTATACTTGTGCATACGTTAGGGAATACATCATCTATAATATTATTAATTGTTGACAAATCTGAAGTCTTAGCTTTGGCTATCATCTTAGAGAGTACCTCTCTCTGTCTCTCAGTTCTGGTAATATCTCCCTGATCAGTACTTCTTATTCTTGAATAAGCTGTAGCCTGTGTACCATTCAATAACTGAGGACCAGTTGTAAATACTCCGTCAGAATATATTCCTGTTATATTAATCTGCTCTGATATACCTGAATTGATAACAGCAAGCTCACCATCTGTTATGTCTACATTGATACCTCCAAGGTCATCAATAGCCTTTGTAAGTGCGAGGAAATTGACTGTCATAAAATCTGTAATCTGTAAATCAAGGTTTGAGTTTAGTGTCTGTATTGCGAGCTCAGGACCGCCATATGCATATGCCGCATTAACCTTCGTTGTAAGTCCGCTTCCATCCTCTATCTCAAGCAATGTATCTCTGTAAACAGATACTATCCTTACTTCCTTTGTGTCATTATTAATACTTGCAATCATGATGGAGTCACTTCTGTTTCCCTCCTCCATATCTGTATTGCTTCTTGAGTCTATACCAAACAATGCAATGGTCGTGTAGCCTTTCTGAGCCTCATTAGAGCCTTCGTTTATAGCTAAGTCCTCCTCATTTATCTCGTGGTACTGAACCTTGTCATACTTTTTGTTAAAATAAACTGCTAAATAAACAACAACCATCACAACCAATATGAGAATTTCAACTAAAAATGCAATTCCCCATCTGGCATTGGCACTAAGCTTCTTTTTATTCTTTGTACTCATAATCGTGAACCTTTCATCTATAAATCTGTGTCTTAACAATAGTTTTCCTTCATTTCACATTTTTATATCATACATTATTCTTCATAAAAACTCAATACATAATTCTATTTTAACCATATTTACACATTTTAGATACAACTCGGAAACATATATATCATTGTATTTCACATATCCCTATGATATAATTATTTATATTTTTACAACGAATAGGCGGTATTTTAAATATGAGCACGCAAAATGGCACAGAAGAAATTATCATTAACGATAAACTTATGACAACTGACAGACGTTCATATCTCTGTGTCGTTATGCCAGCATACAATGAAGGCAAAAACATTAAGGATAACCTGCTTTACACATCGCGCATTTTATCTAAATTTATAAAAAACTATCAGATAATTGCAGTTAATGACGGAAGTACAGATGATACAAAGGCTGGTGTAATTGAGGCAGCACTGTTAGATCCTAAGGTTTCATATATAAGCTACTCCCCTAACAAAGGAAAAGGGCACGCAATATGCACCGGAGTTAAGTATGCGGATGCAGAATATATAGCATTTCTTGATTCCGATATGGAGCTTGATCCAACTATGCTCCGCTATTTTCTTAAAGCACTGCAGGCAACAGATGCTGATATTGCCATAGGCTCTAAGATGCACAAGGATTCCAAGCTTGATTATCCATTCACAAGGAAAATAATAAGTGTTGGCTATTTTATCATCCTTAAAATACTGTTTAAGCTTAATTTAAAAGACACACAGACAGGAATTAAGCTATTCAAATCTGATGTTATCAAGCCTATATGTGAGGATGTAACAACAGATGGCTTTGCGTTTGACATTGAGATACTTGCCACGGCAGCTAAACAGGGGTATAAGATATTAGAGCTTCCAATCACCTTGAAATACAGCAGAAACGACGGAACAAAATCAAAGGTTTCACTACAGCAGATAAAGAATATATTTTCAGATACTTTACAAGTAAAAAGGAAGCTTAAAAACAAAAGACTATAAAATCACAGAAGGAGAAGGTATGCCAGAATATAACATCCAGCAGACTTTAAAAAGATATGGTCAGGATCATATCATTAATTATATAGATAAATTAACTGACGATGATAAGAAGCTCTTATATGCACAGATAAATGAAATTGATTGGGATTTTCTTTCCTGTATAGGCAGAGGCAAAAGTACCTGTGGTGATATAAAACCTATAAATGCTCTCTCATGTGATAAAATTGCAGAACATGCAGACAGCTATATGTCAACCGGACTTGACGCGATTCGTGCAGGCAAGTTATGTCTTTTAATGCTTGCCGGAGGGCAGGGGACAAGACTTGGCTACGATAAGCCAAAGGGCTCATTTAATATTGGTGTAACCCATGAGCTGTATATATTCCAGCTTCTCATAGAGCACACCTTAGACGTCATAAAAGAGGCTGGCACATGGATTCACATGTACATTATGACAAGCGATGGCAACTATAAAGATACTGTAGATTTTTTCAATGAGCATAATTACTTTGGATACAATCCTAAATATATACACTTTTTTATACAGGAAATGAATCCTGCCACCGATTTTAACGGCAAGCTTATGTTATCATCAAAAAACACATTGGCCATGTCTCCAAATGGCAATGGTGGCTGGTTCAAATCTATGCACAAAGCCGGTCTTTTGGACGACATATATAATTCCAGCATAGAATGGATTAACGTATTTGCGGTTGATAATGTACTCCAGCATATAGCTGATCCTGTATTTTTAGGAGCTACCATCGAAGTTAACAAGGGCTGTGGTGCCAAGGTTGTAAGGAAGATATCTCCTGATGAAAAGGTCGGAGCGATATGTCTTGAGAACGGAAAGCCTCATATAATAGAATATTACGAGCTCTCGGATGACATGAAAAGCCACAAGAATTCTGATGGTTCTCTATCATATGGTTGGGGCGTTATATTAAATTACCTCTTCCCTATTGAGAAGCTCAAGGACACTCTTGACTCAGCCATGCCTTTACATGTTGTGGAGAAGATTGTTCCTTATATAGATGAAAATGGCAAGCTTATTAAGCCTGCCACTCCAAATGCATACAAATATGAAACTCTTGCTCTTGACCTTATCCATGAGATGGACGATTGTCTCGTATTCGAGGTTGAAAGAGACAGGGAGTTTGCGCCAGTTAAGAACCGTTCCGGTATAGACTCTATAGACTCTGCCAGAATTCTTCTTCAAAAAAATGGCTACAAATTATAACAACTACTCAAGGTTTAAGTGCTTCTTCATTATGTAAGCTGTCACTATTGCAAGAAGCACTACACCTACAATCATACCTATATTCAAAATACCGAACACAACTATTGCTGTAGCTACTTCATTACTTCCACATATTTTCTGTATAATGCTGTCGATAGCCTTCTCTAATGCCTCTATCTGGGTGATTTTATTTAATAACATGGTAACCATCTCAAATATAATAGCAAAGCCTATAAATCCTGCTACAGATTTTACCCTCTTGCCTCTGTTAAACATATGTCCAAATGCGTATGCTGCATTGAGCATCCAAAGTGTGAATAATATTCCTAAGAATACAAATATAAATATCTGCACCATAACACCTACGACTAATGCTCTATCTACCGTATTACCCAATATTTTAATTCCCCACAATGCGTTATCAACTAACTGAGAATAGATATTTGCCTTTCCTGTGGCTATACAAATACCCAGAGGCCAAATTACTGCCGCCAATATAACCATACAAAGGTCACATATCATTCTGCCTGTTACCAGAGTTGATGTCTTTACAGGCAAGGTATGTGTAAGATATCCCTCGTCCTTATAAAATCTTGTTCTGAAATCGCCAAATGGCATAATCATAAGGGCTATAATTACACCTATTGAAGCGAACATATATATACCATCAATTATAAGTACAAGGTTTTTAAAATAACTATTAACAATAACGCTTTGGCTGAACTTTCCAAGTACAAGTACAATGAGGCTGAATGTAATAAATCCTCCAAATATTGCAGCAACCTGTCTCCAACGATTCACAAATTCATTTTTTATTGTCTTACCTAACATCTGAATACCTCCCTGAATATCTCATCTATAGACTGACCTTTCTTCTGTCTTAATTCATCTGCATTCTCCTGACAGACTATCCTGCCATCCTTAACAAATATAACCTCATCAAGTATATTCTCTATATCCTGAATAAGATGAGTAGATATAAGTATTGTCGAATTCTCATCATAATTAGTGAGAATAGTCTGCATAATATAATCTCTGGCTGCCGGATCTACACCCGCTATAGGCTCATCTAACAAATAAAGCTTTGCTCGTCTGCTCATAACCATTATAAGCTGAACCTTCTCTTTATTGCCCTTAGACAGCTTCTTGAGAACCATATTAGGATTGATATCTAATAGTTCCATCATCTTATATGCTCTGTCAGAATCAAAATCTGCATAAAAATCCTCGAACATACCAATCAGATTTTTCACAGTAAGATACTCATTAAAATAAGTTCTCTCCGGAAGGTACGAAACTATAGCCTTGGTCTGTGCACCAATCTCCATTCCATCTATAAGTATTTCACCGGCATCATTCCTAAGTAAACCGGCAAGCATCTTTATCAAGGTTGTTTTACCACTTCCGTTAGGTCCAAGCAGACCTATTATCTTTCCACTCTCCAGAGTAAGGTTAAGCTCCTCGAATACCGTCTTAGATATTCCATATCCCTTTCTCACCCCTGAAATCTGTACAACATTACTCATTATTATTATCCTCCTTCAGATAATTCTTCAATATCTCGACAAGCTCCACATCTCCATAGCCAAGACTTCGCATACTGTCAACATACGCCTTTATATATTTATTACTTGCATTGCGCCTGACAGACGATATACCACCTGTGGGCTGTGCTACAAATCTTCCCGCTGTCCTCTGTGAATAGAGTACTCCCTCACGCTCAAGCTCCGCTAATGCCTTCTGCATTGTATTAGGATTAACTCCCGCCTTAACCGCAAGCTCTCTCACAGGAGGTACCTGGTCTCCGGGCTTAAGCCTTCCCTGTGCAATGCGAAACTTGATTTCATCCATAATCTGAATGTATATCGGAGCTTCATTATTAAATTTCCACGCCAATATCTTTCACTCCCTTGCCATTATTATATGATTGTATGTACTATTGTATTATGTGTATAGTACAATAACACAACAAAAAATATATGTCAAGCATATGTCGACATATATTTTTATTTTTATACTTCCTCGTATGTCTGTTCAAATATATCCTGCTGTATTATATATACATCGCTGTAATCATCTATTCTCACAGCCATGTAATCACCAGCTCTGCCAAGATAATACTCACCATTGCCATTTACAGGGTACACCTTGGTTCTGTGTGACAATAAAATTGCACGTATCTTAGGCTTGTTATCAGGGAAACAAAGTCTTGCCGCCTCATCAAGGCTGACATATTCTCCCGTTTCTGAAAGCTCCATCGCTGGCAAAAAATCTAACAACTGCTCAAATATGTCAAGTGGTTTATCCGAAGGTACATAGGTAGCATTAAACCTTTCACGCGTTATGTCGTACACCTCGCCCCTACAGCCAATCATAATATATACATCCTCTGCGGCGGTTATAATAGTTCCTGATTCATTCTCAAGAGAGCGTATCTTTAATTTCTGTCCAGGCTTTGCCACATCAAGCGTTCTCACATACGCCCACGGAATATCCCTCTTCCTGTACATAGGCATCTGCTCTATTACATTTTTTTCACGCTCGGCATAATCGACGGTCTCAACAATAACCGTATCGACAAAATAGCTCTTAGTCTGTTCTAAAAAATAATCTATATATTCTGTAGCATTTTCCATATCAAGCCTGGAAATCTGTGCTTTTAGTATAAGTGATGATATCCAGCCACAGGCACAGCCCGCATCTCCCTTTATAAGCCCAAATTCCGATATAAGATAGTCTAAAAATTCAAGTGCCCTAACCCTTCTTGAATCACTGTAAAATACTATCTGTATCTGCTCTCCCCTGTCTGCCACAACAAGCATGAAATGCCAGGACATAGCGTTAAGCAGATTTTCATATCTTACTATCATCCCATTATCTCGCAATGATTCCGTCATTTGATTTGGCATCCTGTTAGAAGCCTCTTCATCTAATACAATTATTCCACAGGACTTATCATTCCATGTGTAAGCATTTATTATCTCATTATATTCCGCACAAATTTCTATATTCTCAAATGTATTTTTTCTAAACACAGGTGTCCATCCCCCTATCCACTATACTATGTGCTCATTTATATCTTTTACATAATCCATAAAGTTTCTTCCAACATGCGTAAATCTAAGCCGCGTACCATCTGAATTGCAATCCGTAACCTTCGCATACACATCTTTAAATAACACACACCCCGAATCATTTTTTGCAGTTATCTCAACATCGCTAAATGTATCAAGCACATCACCATCATTGAAGATACTGACTATAGCATGCTTAGTTGTAAGCTTTTTCACTGTGGCATATATGATATTCTCTTCTATCCTCTTATCTTTTATTTCATGCATACAAAATATAACGTTATATCCTGGTTCAATGATATATTCCTTTATTTTTTGTTGTAGCTCAAATTCAAATACACCGGTAATCCCTGTAACATCACACACCCCTATAGGCTTTTGTAAACCCTTGGCAGCAACTTCAAGCCTGTTATTTATGCACACCTGCCCATTCATATTAGCGATGGTCTCCTCAGATACAAATACCTGCCCTCCAACTGTGCAGCTTTCTATTCTGGAGCACTCGTTGACAATGCTTCCAATAACATTGTATCTCATCATCTTCTCAGAACCCACATTACCTATAAATGCATATCCCGTATGAATTGCTATTCCCATCTCAAGCTCAGGATATCCCATCTTTTTCGCATAAGCATTTACCTCTGCCATATCATTTTGCATAGCAAGAGCAGCTGCCACTGCTTCATCAGCGTGCTGTTTTGAATCGAGCGGAGCACCAAATACTGCAAGTATAGAATCTCCAAGGAACTCTATGACCGTTCCATGATATTTACTGATTATATCCACCATATGTCCGAAATAAAAATCCAGTAAATCTGTGACAAACTCGGCATCAAGCTCCTCCGATATAGACGTAAAGCCTCTCAAATCAGATGTCATAACTGTCATGTTGCGTCTCTCACCACCTATGGCTGCTCCATCCGGTCTCTCTAATATTACCTCCAACACCTTATCAGAAAAGTATCTTCCAAATATCTGATACAACAGTTCATTTCTTGACTTTAGCTGCTTGTTAAGCCTTATAATCTCCTTGGCTGCCTGTATATCTCCTGCCTGCTTTTGAAGCATTTTCTCGTAGTTTCTTGTAACCTCATACTGCCATGCAGTTCTCTCTATTCTAAGCAGCTCTCTCCTTGAAAATGGCTTAGTTAAAATAACCATTGCACCTTTATCATAACAAATCTCATCTGTCTCTTCACTTCTCGATGAAACCATGAAAAAAAGTGGAACACCCGCCAATGCCTGTTGATTTCTAATCAACGACAACGACGCAAATTCCACCTCGCACTCCATGTCGTAGTCTAAGATAATAAGCGATGGTGTATACAGCCTGTTGCCACTAACCTTAGCCTGTGATTTTGCCATCTTGCAGACAGCATCATAGGAAAGCATAATTACTGCCCGCATGCTTCCCATAGAATTAATCTGTCTCTGTGCCTCTATCATGTCACCGCGGTTGTTACCTACCACCCAAATAACCTTTTCCATATTACATTCTCACCACACTCTGTATTCTAGTACCTTCTTGGCGTATGCCACACATCTTTGTTTGATTTGATATCGCTTACCCTGTTATTGTTTTTGCAGTTATCACACAAGGTACCCGTACGAATCGGTGCTCCACACTTAGAGCACGAAATTCTAACCGACGAATGCTTTGGTATTTCCAAATACTCTTCCCTGAAAAAATAATCTATAATCCGTCTTGGCACACCTGTATCACGCTCTATACGTGTTGCCGATGTTGCTCCTGCACTCTCTAAATAATTGCGAATGGTCTGGAAATCATCATAGTTCTCACGACCGCAATTCTTACACTCATATGTACCCATACCTATACGAAGCAGCTCACCACCACAATACTCGCACTCAATTGGCACTCTGTTCATAGAAAGAGACCTCACCCTTCGCTTAGCAGTCTTGGTTGTCTGACTCTTAGATACATCATCCAATTTATCATCTGCCATACCTAAGTTAAGAAGCATAGTAAGCTGTGCTTTTAGCTCCTCCTCCGCCTTCTTAGGATTATCTGCATATGATATCATCTGAACATTGTTTAAATAAAATCTATAAGTTTCACTCAACGGTACGCTGTCTATCTGAAATGGAATAATTGTCTTATGATTATAAATAGCACTGTCTATCTCTTTTTCAACCCATATTGAAAGCTGCGAACGCTTCGATAACACAAGAAGAAAGACCTCACACTCCCTGATAGCCTGCGGTATCTCTCTGGCATAGCTTGAGCCGGCAGGTATCATCTCTGGAGCTTTCCAGTAAGAAACTCCTATATCATCAAGAATTCCTATAAGTTTGCCTACAAACGCTGCATCATGCGAACTATAGCTTATAAAAACTGATTTACCTTTATTCATGCCTATCTCCTCCTGTCACAAAACACAGCAAAATAACTTAATTTCATAAATTAAATTTTACCATGAAACGTGTACAATTCCAAGATGTTTATTAATAATATTTCAGTAAAGTAATCGGTTGCCGGCAGAACACGAACCAGCAACCGATTACTTTACTGAAACATTAATTGACATTCTTTTCATTGATAGTTATAATACCCATTATAAGTAGTTTTTAAAACGAGGTGTTGTTATGTTTAATTATAAAACAAAAGTTTCATACAGCAAGGTTGATAAGGAAGGACTTTTAAGCATATCAAATGCGGTTGATGCAATGCAGGATGGCTGTATGTTTCACAATTCAGCCGTAGGTCACTCTGCCATCAATCTTCTTAAGAAAAGCCGTGCATGGATGGTAAGCTCATGGCATGTAATATTTGACAGCAGACCAAAGCTTGATGATATCATAAGTGTAGATGCATGGATATATCAGTTAAGAGGAACCTTCTCAGCATGGAATTATTCCATCAACGACGAGAGCGGAAACCGACTTGCCTACGCAGACGCCAAATGGTTCTATGCAGATCCAGCAACCGGTAAGCCTGCCAAAATTGACGATGAAGAGAGAAATGCATATGAGCTTTTTCCACCTATAGATATGCCACAGGTATCAAGGAAGATTGAATGTCCTGACAATATGACATTCAGATATCAGCTTGAGGTTTCACCTAATTATCTCGACACTAACCTGCACATAAATAACGGACAGTATATAAGGCTTGCAGTTAATGCACTCCCATTTGATTACAAGGTTCACGAGCTTCGTGCGGAATACAGAAAGGCTGCAAGATATGGTGACACTCTATATATCTACACAACAAGCATAGATGACAGCTACTACGTTGTATTCACAGATGCAGATAAACAACCATATTTCTTAAGCGAATTTAAAAGCATGTAATTTTTAGATGTGTTTTTACAAAACAAAAATGTCACACAGAAATCACTTTCTGTGTGACATTTTGTTTACAGCTATAAATATATATTAGCAATAACGCATAAATATAAATAACATCGAAATTGCAACTACAATTATTGTTGCCGGAGCTGCTGTCTTACAGTATCTTCCCCAACCTATCTTATATCCATTCTTAGAGGCAACTGATACACCTACAACATTCGCAGATGCTCCGATTGGTGTTGCACTTCCTCCTATATCCGTACCCATGGAAAGTGTCCATGCAAGTGTTTCAAGAGGTACTCCCTGCGTCTCTGCAAGGCTCTTAATAATAGGAAGCATAGTTGCTGCAAAAGGTATATTATCAACAAATGCACTAGCAAATGCTGAAATCCAAATAATAATTGCCACCATAACAAGAATATTTCCACCGCTTACCTTACCAATAAATGAAGCAATAATCTCAAGTATTCCTGTCTGTTCAAGGCCTCCAACTACTATAAATAATCCGACAAAGAATAACAATGTCTTATAATCAACCCTCTTGAGAAGATCAAGATAATCCTTACCAGATGTAATAAGCGTGATAATTGCTATTACTGTTCCAATAAATGCTACAGTAAGACCTGTAGATGCATGCGTTACAAGTAAAACTACTGCACATGCAAATATAATACTGCTTATAACAAACTTCTTCTTATCTGTAATTGCAGTCTTAGGATCTGGTATAGTAGATGCATCTATAGGCTGTTTCTCCTCTGCATTAAGCTCCTTGTGATAAACTGCATAAAAGTAAATAATTACAACAATTAGAGCTATTCCTGCAATTGCACCAGTATTAGTGAGGAAATCAGAGAAAGAATATCCCAGACCTGTACCAATAATAATATTAGGCGGATCTCCACACATTGTAGCTGAACCACCAAGGTTAGCACAGAATATCTCCGACAAAATCATCGGTACCGGATCTATATGCAATAATTTTGCAAGCTCAACTGTTACCGCTGCAAGGAAAAGTATAACAGTTATACTATCAATAAACATTGAAAGTACTGCTGCCATAACCATAAATGCTATAAACAGTGGTATAGGCTTGTAATGTACCAGTTTGGCAAGTCTCAGACATAACCACCGGAAAAATCCAGCCTTAGCCATCCCCTCAACCATAATCATCATACCTGCAAGGAAAATAATTGTGGCCCAATTAATACCAGAAGATTCCTCTGAGCTCTCACCTGATGTAATCCAAAAACCAGGGGTAAAAATATTTCTTACATTAAGTGTCTCCCATATAGCAGATGAACTTCTCATTGCCACACCGAAAACAAGAATCAACGTAAGTGCTCCTGCTACCAATGTTATATACTGCTTCTCGATTTTATCCATAACCATCAGTACAAACATGATAACAAAAATCGCAACTGCTAAAATCTGAGCAATCGTCATTTCTTTTGTCCTCCTTATCTCTATATATGTAAATTAAAGAAATACTCAACGTGAATAATAATATCACTATCCACCAAATAAATAAAGACAAAGATTACAAAATTTAATTAAATTTTGTATTAAAAAAAGCCACCAAACAAACTAAATATATTTATCCCAAAAGTGCTCATTAAATAACACGAATAAACAACTGCTGCCACTACTCCCATGGAAGACACGAAATCATACGTTCTACGATATACCTCTACATCAAATTCGCTTTTCCTCTTTACATGTTTACTCATTATATCCCCCCATTCCAAAACTACTGCGACCATTTTAACTGATTATACGATTATTTGCACTATTTTACAATACATATTTTATCTATAATTGATATATATTAATTATATTACATTTGTGGTGAAAAGTTAATGAATATTTTAGAAAAAATTACTAAACTGCGAGAAGAAAGACATTGGTCAGAATATCAGCTTGCTGAACATGCCGGCATTACCCAGTCAACTATTTCTTCATGGTATAGAAAGAATATGTTGCCAACAATACCTACACTCACAAGAATATGTGATGCATTTGATATTACCATATCACAATTCTTCTTTGACGAAAACAGCACCGTTCTTGATGTAACACCTGAACAGGCTGAAATATTAACCCTCGTCAATAAACTCGCACCTGAACAAAGAGAAAAATTAATAGAGTTTCTAAAAACATTATAACAATAATATGTTCTTAGAAACTCTAATTTTATTAAACAATATCTGATTTATCAAGTTCATCATGCTCATAATTCTCGCCAGTAATATTTTTTTCTTTTTTATCTGGTTCCCTGTCTGAATCAAATTTGAGCTCCATCTGATAACTTCCGTATGTCTCCATCTCTCTTGCCTTTTCGCGCTCATGATATAACTCACTTGAAAGAAGCTGACTTAATTCTAAGATTTGTCCGTATCGTTCCTCTTTACTCATCTCCTTAAGATTCTCCATAAGTTCAGCCTTGTTTTCCTGTATAAGTCTTGCCTTTTCCTCCAGGCTCTCTATCATTTTACCATACTGATTATGTATTAAATCATATGCCTGTGCTATTACATCATTTACTTCAGTGAGCATTTCATCAGTGTATATAACAGAAGCCGCATATATATCGTGTGCAGTGTGAAGAGCTTTCTTATCATCTGAGTCTAAAGCATCTATTCTCATCTGCAAACCATGCGATGATATATGCTTATTAACTCTTATCCTGCTCGCAGACTGCTCAGCCTCAAAGATAATATCCTCAGCCTCTTTCTTTGCCTCGTTTATAATCTTGCCTTTTCTGTCATTGACATCACGATACATCCTTAGTTCACCATTTACTATATTTTCAAGCTCCCTAAGCAGTAATACCGCCTCATCCCTATTAATCATGACCTTACCTGTGGACAACGGAACATTCTGTCCATTCTCAATCATATCCACAAGCTTATCTATAATCTGTTCTGTTCTTCCATTCTCCATAGCAGTAAACCTCTATATTACATATAGCTTATTAATTCATCAGTTTCCTTACGAGGTGTTGCCTCTGGAGTAAACTTAGGGAATCCGATAGGAATAAGAGCAGCTACAGTTCTTCCCTCAGGAAGTCCGACTACTTCTGCAACCTTAGCATCGTCAAAAACGCCTAATATGCAGCTTCCTACTCCCTTATCATGTGCAGCAAGGCAAAATGTCTGTGCGGCAATTCCTGCATCAAACATCTCCCAGCCTGTACCCTTGCTTGTTGAAAATGAGCCATCTCTCTCATATCCGCATCTGCCATTTACCTGAACAAGTAATACAAGATTTTTGCACTTAGCAAGTGTCTTAGCGTTGTGCTCAAAGCCTAGCAGACACTCGTCTGTGATTTTAGCTATGATATCCTCATTTTGAACCAATATGTATCTCAAGGTCTGGGTATTCTTCCATGTAGGAGCCATCTTTGCAACATCTACTATTTCCTCAAATAATTCATGAGAAATGAGCTCCTCCGTATATCTTCTTACGCTTCTTCTTGTTTTTAAACATTCTATTGCTTCCATATTTTTCATCCTTTCCGCATATTATATATGCTGTTATTTTTGTTTTATAGTATTCTTTCTCTTGAAAGAAATAATAAGTTATGTTAATCTAAAATTTGTGTAAGCCAGACAAGTGATTGCGGCTGTCAATATGACAGGTGAGGAAAGTCCGGGCTCCATAGGGCAGGATGCCGGATAACGTCCGGTGGAGGCAACTCCCAGGCTAGTGCAACAGAAATAAACCGCCATCTCGTATGGTAAGGGTGGAAAGGCGAGGTAAGAGCTCACCGCTATTCTGGTAACAGGATAGGCTCTGTAAACCCCATCCGGAGCAAGACCAAACAGTAAAGACCATACAGTTGCCCGCTGTGTCTTTCGGTAGGTCGCTTGAACCTTATGGTAACATAAGGTCTAGATAGATAATCACTCCAGACATAACCCGGCTTATCGTCTGACTTACACATTTTTATACATCGAAGCATCCGCCTCCGACAAATTCTCTAAGTATCGAATTCTGAGGAACATTTGTAACCTCTAATCCAAGGAAGTAATCCAAGAACTTAAGCAGACGCTTAGCCTCATAATACTCCTCACAATCATGTGGTACCGCAAACAAAAGTGGTTCAGCATATTGTTTTATTACACTCAGCTCATAGATAAGTGCTGAATTAAACATAACATCAGCCTCCTCCTGAAATGGAAAAATATATTTTTCCTCTCCTCGTCTTACAGACTGCCACATTGCAATTGTTCCTCTGGCATCATTGCCCCTTGTTCTGGCGTCTCTTACGATACGTCTTATAAGTCGGGCATCTGTCGTAGGTATGCGATTATGCATATCTATATTAAGCTGTGTAAGTGCACTTATATATATCTTGAACTTACTGTCATCAGGAAGCCCCTTCGACATCTCAGGATTGAGGGCATGTATTCCCTCTGCAACAAGAACGTCGCCAGCATTAAGCTTAAGCTTATCTCCCTTGTACTCCTTCTTTCCAATGGTGAAATTAAATCTTGGAACCTCTATCTCCTTACCAGCAAGAAGAGCAGCCATATCAGAGCGGAACAAATCAAGATCCATTGCCTCAAGGCACTCAAAATCATAGTTTCCATTCTCGTCCTTAGGTGTAAATTCTCTATCCTTGAAATAATTATCAAGTGCAAGAGGATAAGGTCTTAATCCATGTGCTCTAAGCTGTATACTAAGTCTATGTGAGAATGTTGTCTTTCCTGATGAGCTAGGTCCGGCTATCAGCACAATCTTCTTCTCACCCTCCTGTATCATATCGGCAATATGAGCTATCTGTTTTTCCTGCAACGCTTCCTGAACAAGCATAAGCTCACCTATATCACCGCGAGTTATACTCTCATTTAAATCTCCAACATTGGCAACATCTAGCATATGTCCCCATTCGTCAGAAGTCTTAAGAACTGTAAAAAGCTTCTCCGTAGGTACAAAAGGAGGTAAGACATCAGGATTTTCCTTAAGTGGTGCCATAAGTATAAATCCTTCATCATACCTAATAAGATCAAACACATTTACATAGCCCATAGATGGTGCCATATATCCGTAGAAATAATCTTCATATCCTCCAAGATTATATAAATTAACCTTGGAAACTCTTCTGAATTTAAATAGTTTTTCCTTACCTGAAAGGCCTTCATCTGCAAATCTCTTTATAGCCTCATCAGTACCTACTGATGTTTTGATTATTATTTCATCTGCATCAACTATAGCATGCATTCTATGCTTAACCTTGTCTATAAGCTCATCTGTAACCTTATATTCATCTGATACGAGCTTACAGTAATATCCATTTCCCATAGAATACATTACGCTTACACTATGATTTTTCTTGCTTCCAAGTATATCCGCAAACGCTTTTACCATGAGCAGCGTAAGACTTCTTTTATAAGTATCCATACCCATAACAGTATTCTTACCTACCAGTTCAAGCTCACAGTCTTCCTCAAGCACAGTTCCTATCTCACAGAGCTTATGGTTTTTCTTGGCAAGCATATAATCAAATTTTTTGCCTGGTGCAATCATATCAATAAACTCTCCCACTGTGGAGAATTTATCAACACTATAATTTTCATGTCCCATTGTTATTTGTATCTGTTCCATAACTAGGCACCCCCATTATAAACTTATCTAAGCTGACTATATAACTACAAAAGGCTCTCCCACATCAATTTCTTCTATATCTATATCTTTACTGTAATTATAAAGGTAATCACTTATATATTTGATAAATATCTTTTCTATGCCATAATGTGAGGCATCAATAATAGTAAGCCCCATATCTACAGCGTCTATTCCCTCATGATGACCTATATCACCCGTGACAAGGCAGTCTGCACCCTTACAATACGCCTCATCTATAACACTCTTTCCCGAACCCGGACATATAGCCACCCTTCTTATTTCCTTATCTGCATCTCCAAATATCATAACATTATCAACTGAAAATACATCCTTTACATTGACAGCAAGCTCCTTAAGAGATATCGACAAGGGAAGGGTTCCTATCTCGCCAATTCCTTCTCCATCCTTCGTCTCCTCAAGAACCTCCGTATCCTTTAAGCAAAGCATTTTTGCAGCAAGCTTTCCCATTCCGCCTATAGTGTCGAAGTTTGTATGCATGGCATAGCACGATATCCCTGCCTCAATCAACGAAATAAGCTTACGTCCAAGAGCTGTATCAGAATTTATTCTGTTTAACTTTGAGAATATCATAGGATGATGTGTAATAATCATATCTGCATCATGTTCTATAGCTATATCACAAACCTCTTCAGTAGCATCTACAGCAATGATTACTTTCTTTACTTCCTTATCTCTTCTTCCCACAAGCAGCCCTACATTGTCCCACTCCATAGCATAATCAGGAGGTGCCAGACGTTCTAGTTCGTCAATAATATCCTGGCATAACATAATCCAATCCGTCCTTTCTACAATTGTCCAAGGCATGACCTTATTGTCTGCTGTTCCAAAATAAGCTCATTTATTCTATCTAATGCCTTCTCAGTGTTTTTCTTTTTCAACTCCATCATTATATGCTCGTTCTTATCATATTTATAACTCAGATATTCCATCAATACAGGATTTTTCTCAGCAAGTAATATTCTGCCATACTCTAATTCTTCCTTAGTGTATGGACTAACTGTAGCTAAAGCTGGTACCGCACGCATAATTGTATAGTACTTATCCTCATCTACAAGCATATTTTCACGAACAATCTCATAGCCCACATTATGTAAATACTCTCTCACAAGGTATATATCTGACTGTGGCTGAAGAACAAGACTTATTTTGTTCTTTAGATGTGCCTTTCCACGTTCTAAAATGCCCACCATAAGCGAGCCTCCCATTCCGGCAATTATCGCACATTCTGCCTCATGCTCACCAAGAGACTCAAAACCATCTGATATTCTTACATCTATGCAAGAATCCATCTTGTGTTCATGCACATTGGCTATGGCTATTTTGACAGGCCCACTTCTGACATCCATTGCAACAACATGGCTTGCTATATCTCGCTGCACTAGGGCAATGGAGACAAATGCATGGTCACAGCCTATATCTGCAACAGTCTCTTCATCGACCATATCAACTATTGCATTCATTCTCTTTGATAATTTTATATCTGTCATATCTATATATCTTAGCTATTTTCCTCTAAATAATCTCGTAATTTTCTACTTCTGCTTGGATGACGCAGTTTTCTTAAAGCCTTTGCCTCTATCTGTCTTATACGCTCTCTTGTTACGTTAAACTCCTTACCAACCTCTTCAAGAGTTCTTGCTCTTCCATCATCAAGGCCAAATCTAAGTCTAAGTACCTTCTGCTCACGCTCTGTCAATGTTCCAAGTACCTCAACCAATTGTTCCTTAAGTAATGTAAACGCAGCAGCCTCAGCAGGAACAGGTACATTCTCATCCTGTATAAAATCACCAAGATGACTGTCCTCCTCCTCACCGATAGGAGTCTCAAGTGACACCGGCTCCTGAGATATCTTAAGAATCTCTCTTACTCTCTCAACCGGAATATCCATTTCCTCAGCAATCTCCTCTGGAAGAGGCTCTCTTCCGAGTTCCTGAAGAAGCTGACGGGAAACACGGATAAGTTTGTTAATTGTCTCAACCATATGAACCGGTATACGGATTGTACGTGCCTGGTCTGCTATGGCTCTCGTTATAGCCTGTCTAATCCACCATGTGGCATAGGTACTGAATTTGTAGCCCTTTCTATAATCAAACTTCTCAACAGCCTTGATAAGGCCAAGATTACCCTCCTGAATAAGGTCAAGGAATAGCATTCCTCGTCCGACATAACGCTTAGCTATGCTTACAACAAGTCTCAGGTTAGCCTCAGCAAGCTTCTTCTTAGCTGCCTCGTCCCCAGCCTCCATACGCTTTGCAAGTTCAATTTCCTCCTCAGCGCTAAGAAGAGGTACTTTACCTATCTCCTTTAAATACATCTTGACGGGATCATCTACTCCAACACCATCAGGAACAGATAAGTCTATCTTATCAACATCTATATCTTCAACCTCATCATCCATCTCAAGCAACACATCATCCGGCTCTTCATCATCCTTATCTGTTATAGTAAGAACATCTACATTATGAGCTTCAAGGTAATCAAGTATTGCATTCATACGTTCAACGTCAAGCTCAAGACCTTTACAACCCGCAAAATGACTTATAAGCTCTGAGTCCTCTATTACATTCTTTTTCTTCTTGGCAATTTCGAGAAGTTCAGCAAGCTTAGTCATAAACTGTTCTTCTATCTGCGGATCCTTTTCTCTATTATCTTCCATTTTTCTTCCATCCTTCCATAGTGTTTAATATTCTATCCATTTTGCAATGAAATATTCATTTTTGATATCTTGGCTTTCATCATGATAAGCTCCTGAAACTGCTTCATATCATTACCACAGCTTGCAAGACCATAATCAATTCTAGCCAATTTTGTTTTTCGCACTATATCATTTATAGCACGCTCCTTATCTTCAAGAGATAAATCAAATGGCAGCTCAGTCTGCAATATTTTAGCGACAAGCTTTTGTTTGTCTATATCATCAAATAAATCAACGATAGCAGCCGGCTTAACCGTTCCGGTCTCCCTATACTGTTTAAACAGTACTTCCGCTACAACCCGGTAATCAGCATCTACAAAATCATCCTCAGAGATAATCCCTTCCAGTCTGCCAAACAGCCATGGTTCATTGACAAGCCACGTAAGAAGCAATCTCTGCGGTTTATTGACATCATCCTTGTCTTCATGTGATGCCCTTGTACTCTCTCTTGCCATATCGTATTGCTGCTCTGCACCTGAGCTTACTGTGCCATATTTTGTAACCATAGCCTTAAAACCGTCTCTGTCTAACTTATATTGTTCTGCAACAGCATCTATGTAACTGTGCCTAGCAACAACTTCTTCAATGGTCGCAAGCCTCTTAGCAGCCTCCTTAGAAAACTTAACCTTCTCCTCAGGATCTTTCATATTATAGCTTGCGGCTATAGTGCTTACTTCAAACATAATACCTGTAACAGCGTTGGTAATTCTCTCCTCGTAGGCTTCCTTTCCAAGAGCTCTTATAAACTCGTCAGGGTCTTTATACGGCTTCATGTCAATCACTCTTGTTGACAAGCCAACCTCTCTCATTATTCCTACATTCTTAAGTGATGCCTTAGTACCTGCACCATCACTGTCGTATGCCAGATATACCTCATCTGTGTATCTCTTAATTATAGTTGCCTGGCCTATTGTGAGTGCCGTGCCAAGCGATGCCACAGCATTGTCAAAGCCTGCCTGATGCATAGCAATTACATCCATATATCCCTCACAGATTATTATTCCACGTCTTTTCGAACGTCGGGCTATATTCATGGCAAAAAGATTATGTCCCTTATCAAATATTTGTGTTTCCTTAGTATTTACATACTTAGGCAGACCGTCTCCTAAAACTCTTCCGCCAAAACCTATTACTTTACCATTTATATCCAGTATCGGTACCATAACTCTGTTCCAGAACTTGTCCACAGCGCCTTTATTCTCATATATATCTATAAGACCGACGTCCTTCATCTGATTGTCTGTATATCCCTGTTTTTTTAGATAATGATATAAATCATTCTCATAAACATCGGAATATCCCATACCAAAATTCTTAATGGTTTCATCCGTAAGTCCTCTGCCATGAAGGTAATCTAATGCCTTTTTTCCATGCTCTGTTTTAGTCAGAATATAGTGAAAATACCCTGCTGCTGTCCTGTTCACTTCCTTAAGGACACTCTTGTAATTCTCTCTGGCACGCTTTTCCTCTGACATCTCTTCCTTGGGAAGCTCAATTCCGCTTCTCTCAGCAAGCAACTGAACTGCCTCTGGAAAATTCATGTTTTCATATTCCATCACAAAGGTATATACATTACCACCTACGCCACATCCAAAGCAATGATACATCTGCTTATCTCTGCTCACATGAAAGGATGGTGTCTTTTCATGATGAAACGGGCAGCATGCTGAATAACTGTTTCCTTTGTGTTTAAGACTTACATAACCTCCTATTACATCGACAATATCGTTTCTGGCTCTGACTTCCTCAACTATTTCATCAGAATAATACATCTACGATACCTCCCATGCCTTAGGTATAAACAAATTCTTAGCCATGGCAACCGCATAATTATCTGTCATACCTGCAATATAATCACAGACAACAACTTCTCTGTCCTCACCATTTTCAAACAAAGTTACATATTCCTCAGGCAATCTGTCTGTGTGATCCATGTATTCTTCAAATAGCATTCCGATGACACGCTCAGCCTTAACCTCTTCTCCCTTGGCAACAGGGTTAGTATATAAATCCCTGAACATAAACTGCCTCAGTTCTCTTAAAGCCTGTCTGTAATCCTCGGGCATTTCCACATGAGGAAGATTCTCACTATATGTAACTATGGCGTGTATCAAATTATTTATTCTATCTCTCGTACAATGTCCAAGCAGATTAGTACACTCAGCAGGAAGCGTATCTTCCGTAAGCAGACCTGCCCTTATTCCATCATCTATATCATGATTAACATATGCAATCTTATCTGATAGTCTCACTATCTCGCCCTCTAAGGTTGCTGGTGTACCGCTTGTCTTGTGGTTCAGCATTCCATCACGCACTTCCCATGTAAGGTTAAGCCCACGTCCATTTTTCTCTAACTTCTCAACCACACGCACACTTTGCTCATTATGCTGGAATGGCTTGGATGCAAACTTAGATAAAGCTCTCTCCCCAGCATGTCCAAATGGTGTGTGTCCAAGGTCATGTCCAAGTGCGATTGCCTCAGTCAAATCTTCATTCAACATAAGTGCTCTTGCAATGCTTCTTGCAATCTGAGAAACCTCCAGTGTATGAGTAAGTCTGGTTCTGTAATGGTCTCCATTAGGTGCAAGAAAAACCTGTGTCTTATGTTTCATACGCCTGAATGACTTACAGTGTATGATTCTGTCCCGGTCACGCTGATATTCCGTACGCATATCACACTTATCTTCAGCTCTGTCACGGCCTCTTGTTTCATCACTAAACGAGGCACACGGTCTGTATATCTGATGTTCAATTTGTTCATATCTTTCTCTAATCAACATATAAGCACACCTCTAATTATATTATTCTACATAACATAGAAAATTTCTTTTTTTTACATAAAAAAATAAGATATGACAACAAGCATAAAAATATGGAGCTATTATGTTAAAATATTTTAAATATTCAAAACATAACTGCTCCATACTGATTAAATAAAGATTTGTATCAAATATTCTATTTTACTGTTATTAATCCTGCATCATTAAGAATAGTTGCCATATCTGTCAAAGAAAAGTTATTCCATGCATCTCCACGCATATCGCCCTCAGTATCAACTGGTATTGTTGCAAGCCACTGATTTCTAAGTGCCTCATACTGAGAATCAAGGTAATCAGATGCAACTGCGTATACATAGCTATCTCTTAGGTCGGTATCATTAACCGTTTTCATATATATTATGGTATATCCCATGTCTCCATCGAGTACATCGGTACATTCACCAGCCTTAATATCCGCTAATAACTCATTCATATCATCTGAATAAGCACCTACATAACCTGATGTATCAGTACAATATGCAGATACAGAATACTTCTCAGCTACAGCTTCAGGATCCTCACCATCCCTGATATCCTCCAAAGCGGCCTCAGCATTCTCTTTTGCAGTTTTTTTATCAGCATCAGAAAGCTGTATATAATTGCCATCGTCATCCTTCTTAGGCTCATTATTCTCATCCACCTCAACAGTAGGGAATACCATATGATACATGGTCTGGAAGTTTTTATCTTCGTAAGACTTAGCCAAATCATCTGAGATATCCTGTCCCATCTGGTTCTTTATATCATTCTCGAACTTCTCTACATATGTCCTCTCTGTAAAGACCTCGTCAATTACCTCATCAGATATTCCATATGTCTCAAATACAGACTCTGGTATAGCACTCTTAAAATTACTTACCATCTTGTCCTTAGCCTCTATATCTGAATCATTAAGCTCAACATTATTGTGAAGTGCCACGTCATACAATATCTTAGTCTCTCTGATAAGTGATAATGTCTGTTCCTTATAAGTAGCCTCATCTGCTGCAGCCTTCTCTGGTGTTACACTATAGGTTATAATTTCCTGTATAGCATATACCATAAGCTCATCCATGCTTATATCATAATCTCCTATAACCATAGCATCTGTTGCAGATGCCTCCTCCTTGGTATATACAACTTCAGTTTCTTTATCCTTCTTTCCACATCCAGTCATCATACCCATAGCCATAACGGATATCATGCCACATGTCAAAAGTTTTTTTCCAATATTATATCGTCTCATATAATCCTCCAAAGTATATTTAATTCTGTTACATTTTAGTCCTTTTCATATTTGGAGTCAACCCATTTCACAATTAATACATAAAAAGAAAGCCGCCATCCAAAGGATAACGACTTTCCGTAAATTTCTAATAAGAATTACTCCTTTACACCACCGAGTGCAACACCGGCAATGATATACTTAGACAAAGCAAAGTATACAATCAAAAGAGGTAATACTGTAAGTGTAAGACCTACATATACAAAACCATAATCTGTTCTGATAGAGTCTGACTTCAAACCAGTAATAAACATAGGAAGTGTGTACTTTCTATTATCACTGATCATCATTGTAGGTGTATACAAGTTGTTCCATGATGCAATGAATGCGAAGATTGCCTGTGTAGCCATAGCTGGCTTCATCAAAGGTAACGCAATCTTATTAAATGTAGAGAACTCGCTAGAACCATCAATTCTCGCAGCCTCAATAATCTCAACTGAGAGACCACCCTGCATATACTGCTTCATGAAGTAAACTGTTGAAGGAGCTGCCATAGCAGGAATTATAAGTGGCCAGTATGTATTGTAGAGATTTATCTTAATCATCAAATTCATGAAACCGATGATAGAAACCTGTGCAGGAATCATCATGATTGCCATAATGAAAGCCCAAGCCATATCTCTTAATTTAAAACGATATACTGTCAAACCATAAGCTGTCAATGTTGCGAAGTAAACCTGAAGAATTGTTGCAGGTACAGCTATGATAACACTGTGCAACATAGCCTGCCATACAGTAGTACCCTTACCTGCAGTTCTCTCAAGCATACCCTTGAAGTTATTAATAAGCTGTCCACCTGGGATAAGCTTTACACCATGCTTAATAACATCTGATGTATGTGTTGTATTAACAATCATAACATAGAACGGAAATACACTTATTACACAAAGCAATACGCATATTATGGTTCTAAAAATCTTCTTTGCTTTAATCTTAGCTGCGTAGCTTGCATCTACACCAGCTGATGTTGTATTTGCCATTATCTACGCACCCCCTATCGAATTACTGCATGTTTCTGCTTTGGCTCACGATCCTTAGTCAAAGTAAAGAACAACATACTAATTATCAATGTTACAATAAACAAAATACCTGATATTGCTGCTGCTTTACCATAATCAGGGTTCGAAGAGTTAGCAAACTCTCTAATCTGCATAGTAACGGTGTGTGATACTCTGTCTGGCTGACCGATACCTGTGTTGGTAACGTTGAACAGTGATGGAATATCGTACATCTGAAGACCACCGATAGCAGATGTAACAAGCGTAAACTGTAAAATTGGCTTAAGCAATGGAAGAGTGATGCTGAAGAACTGCTGCTTTCCATTTGCGCCGTCAACCATGGCTGCCTCATAAAGCGAAGGACTTATACCAAGAATACCAGCTATCAAAACTATCATTGTATTACCATACCACATCCAGAACTGCATAAATCCTATGATTGTGATAGTTGCTCCTTTACTTTCCATAAAGAAGTTTGAGTTCTTTGCAATAAGTCCCATATTCTTGAGAAGCATTGTTACAGGTCCCTGGTTACTGAACAGGTTGTAGAACAATACGGCGATAGATGAAGCTGTAATGATGTTAGGCATGAACATCAATACCTTGAATGCGCCCTGTCCCTTTAACTTAACAACTGTATCTGTAAACCATGCTGCTAAGAGCAATGCTAAGAGAATCTGAGGGATAAAGTTAATTACCCAAATAATAATTGTATTCTTAATTGAATTCATAGGCAATGTATTAAACCATATAGTAGATCCCGTCTTGAAGTCGGTCTTTGTAAGCATAGCCATATAGTTATCAAAGCCACAGAATTTTGGTGTATTCCACTTACCATCTGTCATCTTATATGTAACGAAGCTAAGATAAAAGGTGTAAATCAATGGATACAACTGGAATAATAAGAACACTAAGAAGAATGGAGCAATGAATATATATCCATATTTTCCATATTCAACTGTCTTTCTTTTCATGATTTCACTTCCCCAACCTTTTATTATTTTTAAACATATTATCACGCATCCCCCGTCAGACATTTTATAAGCGGCACATTATATATACAACTTATAAAATGCCCAACAGTGGTTTATGTTTTTTTAAATTATGCACCGGGCGAACCCGGTGCATATAAGTTAGCTAAAAGCTAAATTTTACAAGTTCTTTGATTACTCAACAACGATATCAGAGTAAGCGTTAGCAACCTGCTCCTTAACGTTAGCAATTGCATCATCTACAGACTGACCTTCTGACCAGAATGTTGAAGCTGCTGAATCAAGGTAACCATTGAATGTTGCATCGTATGATGTAGCATACTGAAGTGAAAGTCCCTTAGCTGCCTCATCCCACTGAGCAAGAGGATCCTGACCATCAAGGATTGGGTTAGCACCAACACCATCAGCAATTAAGTTAGCAACTGCTTCCTGGTTGTTAGGGAAATCATAATCGTCTGCATATAAGTCATACATTGTGTCTGTATCGCAGCAAAGTGTATAGATAAGGAATGCTGCTAACTCCTTGTTAGGGCACTTATCTGTGATGAGCATGTAAGAACCACCCCAGTGATAGCTAACTGGTCCTACACAAACATTCCACATACCCTTTGAATCCTCAGCGAGTGACCACTGAACAAACCATGTACATCCGAAGTAACCGAATACGTCACCTGATGACATGTTAGCTGTCCACTCTGATGACCACATAGCTGACTTTAATGAATAATCATTGTCATAAATTTCCTTAGAAGTATTTAAGTAATCCTCAACACATGAATCAATGTTAAGCTTACCATCTGATACCCATGGAGAAGTCTTCTGATCGATGAATGCATACTTAAGATCATCTGGACCAGATACCATGTACTTACCAGCTTCCTTCATCTTAGCAGCTGTATCAAGGAATGTATCCCAATCCTTAACAGATTCCTGAACTTCGTCTGGATCTGATGTGCCAAGTACTTCCTCAGCTATATCTGTTCTGTAAACGAAACATCCAGGAGTTGCCTGCCATGTCATAGCCATAAGGTTACCATCTACAGTTGCATAGTCAATTGTATACTGATATGCGTTCTTGTACATATCAAGTGTAAGACCAGCATCTGTTACAGGAATTGCCCAATCCTGCTGTGCAAAATAGAGAGCAACATCATTATCTGCAGCTACTACTGAAGGTACGTTATCATCATTTGCTGATACAGCATTCTGAATACCTGTCTTATACTCTTCACCTGTACCTGAAACATCAAGGTTCTCGTAAATAACGAGCTCTGATAACTCAGGATACTTTGTTCTGAAGTGAGAATCGATTCTTGAACCGAGCTCCTCATTCCATGAATAAACGTGAATAGCCTCGCCATCAGCTGAAGGAACTGGTAATGCAGTTGCATCAGAATCTGTTGCATCTGAATCTGAAGCAGGTGCTTCTGTCTCAGTAGCCTTCTCAGTTGTAGCCTCTGTTGTTGTCTCGTCGTCCTTCTTATCGCCACAAGCTACGAGAGATAATCCCATTGCAAGTGCTAAAGAAAGAGCCATTGCTTTTTTGAATTTTTTCACAAAAAAACCCTCCTTTTATAATGTGTGTGTTGTCTCCCTTTATAGGAGAACTATGTTTTATGAACCTATTCATTATCAGTCATAGACTGTTGGTTCCTTACATTAAATGTGCAAGGCTGTCCCTTGCAACTAACGTCATTATAGGACATATTCAACAATTTTGCAAGTACTTTTTGTTTTTTTCTTTGTGCATTTGTACATTCTTACTAATTATTTGTATCCTATAATCAGTTTTTTAATTTTTAGCCTCAATATATTGTGCAATTTTCCCAGCGAGCTCTTTTGGACAATATGTATAAAGTCTTGCAGGTCCCGATATCTCCTCAAAAGTTATATTGTCATATCCGTCAAAGTATTCTCTGGCATCTTTATTATATAAATCTATATAATCAATATCTGAATTATCTTCAACTGACTGATTATATGTCTCGCTTACAGACTTATCCTCATTCACATAAGGCTCCATGAGTGGATTGGCATACATTATATACATAGGAACCTTTTCAGGTACCCCCTCTGCTGCAACAAGCGCTGCATTATCTACAGTATCCAGATCTTCATTATACATATCTGTTGTATATCCACCCTTAGATACAAGAGCATTTCTTACCTTCATCTGCATCTCGGTATACAGCATATAATCATTTGTCGGATATATACTCTTGACAATCCGCTGTCCGCCTATCTTACAAAATTGAACTAACAGATAATCAAAGAAACCACAATATTCATCCTGTGTAACATCTGCAAACTGTTCAGGATAATTCATTGTTATACCAATTATGCTCTTCACTTCTTCAGGATATTGGTTTGCCCAATGAAATGCCTGTATTCCTCCTGTTCCTATAGCAACAAGAGTATATGGACCTTCAACGCCCGCTTCCTTAACAGCCTTCCTTGTCTCATCAAGTATCGTGTCTATATCTCTGCTCGCACCGCTTATCTCGCTGAATCCCACTCCGCTCCTGTCAACATAAACAAGTCTGTAATCAGTAAGATTATCAAATAAAGGCTGTAACGCTATCGAGTCATCAACAACAGAGCAGCTATGTAAAAATACCAGAGTCTCCTCTGCATCCTCATCACCCTCAACAAGAACATGCATCTGATGTCCATTAACCTCAACCATAACGCCCGGAGGTGTCATATATACCTTTTCCTTCTTTAAGTTGCTCTTATGACTGAAATACAAAAATCCCACTATTCCAAGATTAAGTACAGCCGTTGCAAGCATAAATATTATAAATACTTTAAAAAATGTATGTAATACCTTCTTAAATCCTCTTTTTTTCATGATTAATCTCCGTATAATTCGTATATATGTATGATATAGATATATAATATACCTTCCTATTATATATGTACATTTTAAGTGTGTACATCAAATGCACACCTACATATAATAATAGAGTTTTTTTTGATTGTAAATAGTTTTGAAAAATTTCACAATTTAACTCTTTTTTACATTATCTTACTATGTTAAAATATACAACAGTTTATCATTTTAAGGAGTCTTACTATAATATGGAAGAAAAAAAGAAAAAAAAAGTTACAGCCAATGCGGACAACAAAAACCTTGCCACCATGAAGAAAAATGCCGGTGCTGAGGCTGCTGCTGAAGCTGCCGCTAAAAAAGAAGAGAATGGTGATTACGCCGAGGATAATCTTGAGCTGAAACGAATGAGTTTTCGCGATAGGACAAGAGCCAGACGCGAAAAATTCAAAAAGAACATGGAGGGAATGACCAAAAAGGAAAAAATCGGTTACTTCCTATATTATTATAAATGGAAAATTGTATTTGGTCTTTTGTTTATAGCACTTGCAATAACTATTCCTATTACTGTATATAGAAACAACCGGCCTGTAGCCATCTCCTATGCCATAATCAACAGTCACTATCCTGAAAATATTAACGATAATGCCTTTGATGATTATATGAGTTTCTATGGCTATACAAATAAGCAGCAGATTATAACAAGCAATTATTCATATCTTGACCTTGAAACATACGAAGAGGATTATGCCGCTAATTCAAACAGTGCCAATTTTACCTCCCTTCCTATGCTCTGTTACAATGGTTATTTTGATATTATAATAACAGATAAGACAGGCCTCAAATACTGTGCCGCCCAATCCCTGATACAGCCGCTTGATTCATCTCTTTATCCAGATGTATATAAGGCTATAAGCACAGACTATGCAGACACCATTGTCTCAACGGAGAATACTAATGGTACAAAAAAAGAATACGGTATCGACATAAGCGATACCGCATTTGCTAAATCTCTTAATCTTGATTACAGTGATGTGTATATCGGTTTTATCGGTATAACCGACAGAAACCTTGCTAATTCAAGAAAAATCATGAATTATATATTTAAGCTAAACCTTGACATTTAAAGGAAACTGTAAATCTTGTGCCAAAATCCGGGCGGGATAACACATCTATCCTGCCCTCATGGGCATCAATTATCCATTTTGCTATTGAAAGTCCAAGCCCTGAGCCTCCGGTATTCTCATTTCTTGCTTCATCCGAGCGGTAAAATCTCTCAAATATATGCACAACCTCCGACGACTGCATACCAATTCCCTCATCCTGTATAGTGTAGGAAATTTCATTCTGATTCATAGAAACGCCAAGCTTTATTGTATCTCCTGCGGCTGAATATTTCGCAGCATTCTGTATAAATATTCTCATCGACTGCTTAATCATTGCCCTGTCACCATAGAATTTGACAGGTGTTGCTTCGGTCTGCGTATATTGATATTCATGCTGTGCATCTATCATTGCCGATTCATCGCATACCTCCTGCATAACCTCTGCCATATCAAATTCAGAATTCTTAAGCGTATTTCTTCCGCTGTCTCCTCTTGCAAGGAAAAGCAGCTGTTCAACAAGCTCCTTCATATGCTCGGATTCATTTTTCAGTGCCTCTATAGATTCCTCTAAGACACTCTCATCATCCTTTCCCCATCTGTCAAGCATATTTACATACCCCTGTATTACAGAGATAGGTGTTCTGAGCTCATGTGACGCATCCGATACAAATCTCATCTGCTGTCTCTTGCTCTCCTGCATCTTAGAAAGAAGGTTGTTAAGCGCAACCTCTATGCTCTGCAAATCCTTATCACCTGTGGAAACCTTTATATCCACAGCATCCGGCGACAGCTTAGATATAGCATTTTCCAAATGCTCAAGATTATCAGTCTGAGTATAGCTTTCATTTCCGGCTATAGAGCTTATCTCCTCCGCCTTTACAGCCAAATCGTTAAGAGGCTTAAGGCTTCGCCTTATGTCATTGGTGTGGAACAAATCTCCTGTCAGCTGTACAAGCTGAAATGCCAGCAAAATGCAAAGTGGAAGCAGAAGATAATCAAAGATGTTATACAGATAAAAGGTATCTGCTATCGTTTCACCGTATGTTGTCACAAGGGCAAAGCTGTTGTAAGTCCTTCCAATAATATCATATGTAAGGTTACTTCTGTCATAAAACATTGAAAATCCGGCAAAGTCTGTTCTCCAATATATAATTGTTACTATTATCAATACAACAATTACAATATCCAGAGCAAGCATTGACATAAGTCTCCCAAGCCAAAATCGTATATTTATACGTCTCGCTATAGATGTCATTTTCTTGCTTGTCTGTTTTCCATCTACCATATCTAATCATCCTTTATCACATATCCAACGCCACGGACAGTGCGTATAAGCTTAATTCCATAGTGGTCGTCTATCTTAGTTCTTATATATCTTACATAGACATCAATGATGTTAGTCTCACCGATATAGTCATATCCACAGACTTCATTCATCAGCTTCTCTCTGTCGCAGACGATGTTTTTATTACACATAAGTGTATGCAGCAGCTCAAACTCTCTGTTAGTAAGCTCTACTTCCTCGCCACGCACAAGTACCTCATGCCTGTCAACATCAAGCTTTACTTCTCCAATCTCAAGTAAGTCGCTGTGAACCTGATTTACTCCCGTCCTTTTCTTTAACGCCACACGAATTCTGGCAAGCAGCTCCTCTATTGCAAATGGTTTGGTTATGTAGTCATCCGCACCCGCATCCAAGCCTGAAACCTTGTCCATAACCGCATCTCTGGCTGTCAGCATTATAACCGGGACATCCTTCTCTATTCTTATTCTTCTTAAAACTTCCATTCCATTCAATCCTGGAAGCATAACATCTAATAATATAAGGTCATAGTTTCCCTGAAGCGCCATATCAAGTCCGGTTCTTCCGTCTAATGCCTTCTCAACCTCATTTCCCTCATGCTTTAACTCAAGCTCCACAAATCGGGCAATTTTCGCTTCGTCCTCAATAATCAATATCTTACTCATAATTTCCTCTTTTAGCTATTTTTTATATCATTCTTGATATTGCCACATGCGTCAGATGCCTTATCACACATTTCATTTATATCAACAGACATCTTATCAACGCCATTAAAGTGATATTTGAAATCACAGAACAAACCTATAATAAGCAATGGCACTGTAACCCAGAACAAAAATATCACAAGAAGTACAAATATCAGTACCGGTATCTCCATTATCTTCTTGTCATCCTTCTGCACTGCAAATGTAACTTCCATTCCCTTTTTGATAATCCTCTTACACCACTGTACAAATTTGTCCACACCATCACCTATAGTTTTCTTCCTGCATGACTCATGGTAATCTGCCTGTGCAAGTGCAAAATCATTGCTTGTCTCCGTATGTGTCGTGCTGTAGCTTGTAACCTCAGGTGCCTTTATTTTACCGAGCTTCTCAAGATATACAATCGCATCTAATATATCATAATCACAAGCCTCAAGTGCAGTCTTCGCGTCCTCATATGAAACACCTGTTTTCTCTCTTATTTTTTCTACCTTTTCTAAATTATCCATAATTATCTCTTCCTTTCTGATTATGTGGTTTCTGTAACCTTGTAGCTTTATATTACATAAGTCACATTAATCTGTAATTTAAGAAAGATTAAAATCAGATTAAAAATAATCAACCTTTATTAAACAAAGCCCCTTAGCCGGAGCAGTAAAGCCCGCCTTACTCCTATCCTTTAATTCAATAAGCTCATTCATGCTCTCAGGACTTCTCTTTCCTATTCCAACCTCAAGAAGTGTTCCCGACAATATCCTAATCATATACTGCAAAAATCCGCTTCCATGGTATGTCAGATTAAGGTATGAGCCGCTCACCGATATATCTATATCATATATTTCTCTGACTGTGGACTTTTTCATTTTCGGATTGCCGCAAAAGCTCTTAAAATCATGCTCTCCTACAAGGTATGCGGCAGCCTTTTTCATAAGCTCCACATCAGGCTTCTTATCTGGTATATATACATATTTTCTGTTAAATACTGGCTTTAAATCTCCTATATAGCATGTATAACAATAGGTCTTACCCATGGCATTGTATCTGCTGTGAAATCTGTCGGAAGCCACTCTGACCTCGCGAACGCATATGTCCTCCGGAAGGTATCTGTTCATATAGTCACATATCTCCTGCTCGCTCATATCCGTGTCCATATGTGCATTTGCAACCATTCCTTTAGCGTGTACCCCGGCATCTGTACGCCCGGCACCTATCACCTCTATCTCCTTCCCTGTCATTACAGACAGCACATTTTCAAGCTTTCCCTGTATTGTAAGCTCAGTATTCGGCTGATGCTCCCAGCCATAATAACGTGAACCATCATACGCAATAATCATTTTGTAATTCATATTTTGTTCAATCCTTTATATGTTCTTATATATATGCTTTATTATCACAGTAAATCGTCCTACCGTCAACCAAATTAATTGTTCTGTCACTGTATTCGCAAGATAAGCATGGTTATATTTTTGATAAATATATTACTAATAATACATTACTTTTTCATATTTGTCTGTTATAATTTATAATAATGTTTCTGTTAAGTAGTAGTTTGCAGAAACCATAACAATTCATAAATGATATAAACAGGAGGATCAATGGATATGGCATTTAGAAGCGATTTTCTATGGGGCGGTGCGATAGCCGCACATCAGGCAGAGGGTGCATGGAACGAAGGCGGCAAAGGTCCAAGCGTGGCTGACGTTATGACCGCTGGTGCAAATGGTGTACCCCGAAGAATTACTGACGGTGTAATTGACGGAGAAAATTATCCTAACCATGAGGCTATTGACTTTTACCATCACTATAAGGAGGACATTAAGCTTTTTGCAGAGATGGGCTTTAAGTGCTTCCGTACATCAATTGCATGGACAAGAATATTCCCTAACGGAGATGAGATTGAGCCTAATGAGGAAGGTCTTAAATTCTACGATGACCTATTTGACGAGTGTTTAAAATACAATATACAGCCAGTAGTTACTCTGGCACATTTTGAGATGCCTTATGGTCTTGTCAAGAAATATGGCGGTTTCAGGAGCAGAGAATGTATTGACTTCTTTGTGAGATATGCTAAGGTATGCTTTACACGTTACCAGCACAAGGTAAAATACTGGATGACCTTCAACGAGATTAACAATCAGAGTGCTTACACCTCAACACATCATCTCTTTCAGGACAGCGGTCTTTTAATACATGAGGGGGACAATCAGGAGGCACTCATGTATCAGGCTGCACACTATGAGCTTGTTGCCAGCGCAAAGGCTGTTGAAATCGCACATGAAATAAACAGCGATATGATGGTTGGATGTATGATAGCTATGTCACCTATTTATCCTCACTCATGTAAGCCGGAGGATATGATGGCACACGTTGACGCAATGCACAAGCGTTACTGGTATGCCGAGGTACACGCAAGAGGACATTATCCTGCATACGTTACAAAATATCTGGAGAGAAACAACATAAAGCTTGATATTACAGATGATGATATAAATGCTCTTAAGAATGGTACGGTAGACTATATCGGTTTCTCTTATTATGCTTCATATGTTACAAGAGACCATAACCGTGCACCATTCTATACTTATATAGAAGAGACAGATATGGAGAACAATGAATATCTCCCTAAGAGTGACTGGGGATGGACTATAGATCCTCTCGGAATACGTTATTCCCTAAACTGGATGTACGACCATTTCGACCTTCCAATGTTTATAGTTGAAAATGGTTTTGGTGCCATCGATGAGAAAAAGCCTGACGGCACTGTGGATGATGACTATCGTATCGACTACCTCAAGGCACATATCAAGGCTATGAAAGAAGCCGTTGACTATGATGGTGTTGATTTGTTAGGATACACAATGTGGTCACCTATAGACATAGTTTCAGCTTCAACAGGCGAGATGAAGAAGCGTTACGGCTTCATCTATGTCGATAAGGACAACGAGGGAAATGGAACCTTAGCACGAAGCAAAAAGAAATCATTTGACTGGTACAAGCATGTGATTGAGACAAACGGCGAAGAGCTATAGTTCCCCTATATATAAATTATAAGAAAGGATTTAACAGCAAAGCAATGAAAAAATTAATTATCTTAATGAGTATTTTTGTGCTAAGCCTCTGTCTGCTCACAGGCTGCGGCAGCGACAAAAAGGATGACAAGAAAACAGAGGAGACCTCTGAAACTACTACTGAAAGCACAGTCGATAATCAGACTGCAACCTCTGACGATTCGGACGAGCTTCTCTCAGGAACACATCATGTAGAGATAAATGTAAAGGATTACGGTACAATCTCCGTAGAGCTTTACGCTGATATCGCACCTATTACAGTAACTAATTTTATCAACCTTGCAAAATCAGGCTTCTATGACGGACTTACCTTCCACAGAATAATAGATGGTTTTATGATTCAGGGTGGAGATCCTAACGGTAATGGTACAGGTGGTTCAGACCAGACTATCACCGGAGAATTTGCAGAGAATGGTCATAAGGAAAATAACATATCTCACGTAAGAGGAACTATCTCAATGGCAAGAGCACAGGATTACAACAGTGCAAGCTCACAGTTTTTCATAGTACAGTCAGACAGTGATTTCTTAGATGGTCAGTATGCAGGCTTCGGAACCGTAACAGACGGAATGGACATTGTAGACCAGATATGCAAGGACGCTGTTCCTATAGATAACAATGGAACTATAGAAAGCTCTGCACAGCCAGTTATAACATCTGTAACTGTTATAGATTAATATATTTAAAAATGGGTGTTTGCCTTAAACTCTGCTACGAGTTACCGCAAACACCCATATATTTTTATTCTAATCACGCTTCAATATAACACTTAACACCCAGTTTATAAAGTACGCTACTATATCTATAGCTACTATAGTCGCTCCAACCGGTGTTGATGCAAGTATCGATATTATTATTCCAAGCAGGGCACATATAACTGACAATATAGCCGCATATATTACCACTCCGCGGAAGCTGTTTATCATACGCATCGCTGAGAGAGCCGGAAATATAATTAACGCTGACACCAAAAGTGAACCAACTAAGTTCATGGCAATAACGATAATAATTGCAGTTATAATCGCTATCATCAGATTGTACAGCTCTGTCTTTTTTCCTGTAGCACGGGTAAATGTCTCATCAAAAGTAACTGCAAATATTCTGTTATAAAACAGGCAGTAAAACAGTACAACTACGATAGACATTATAATACACATTAACACCTCTGCCTTACTGAGTGTAAGTATTGATGTTGAACCAAACAAGGTACTGCACACATCACCAGACACATTTGCGGATGAGGAGAACTTATTCAACACCAGGTAACCTATTGCAAGTGCGCCCACGGAGAGCATTGCCACCGCGGCATCTCCCTTTACCTTTGTATTCTGTCCCGTTCTAAGAAGTATAACCGCTGCCACTATCGTTACCGGCATGATAAGCATGGTAGTGTTTGCAAGCTTGAAAACTGTCGCTATCGCCATAGCTCCAAATGCAACATGTGAAAGTCCATCTCCGATAAACGAAAAACGCTTAAGCACAAGCGTCACCCCAAGAAGCGACGAGCATAAAGCAATCAAAACTCCTACTATTATCGCATACCACACAAATGGGAAGCTCAAATAAAACTGTAATTTCTCTATCATTTTCTCCTATGCCTCCCTGCTCTCACTAAGGAAATGTCTGCCCTTATCACTGTTTAAGTATTCCTGCTTTGTTCCGTAGAATGAATTATCCTTCTCGACATGTAAAATATGTGTGGCATATGAGATAACCTGTAAATCATGTGACACCATAATTATTGATATTCCCTCTTTATTTAAAGAACCTATAAGCTCATAAAACTCTGCCGTTGCCTTAGGATCAAGTCCGGTCACAGGCTCATCGAGCAACAGCACCTTCTGTGCGGCACATAAAGCTCTCGCAAGCAAAATCCTCTGCTGCTGGCCTCCAGACAGATTTCTGTAGCTGCTTTTCTTCAAATCGGTAATATTAAGCTTCTCCATCATCTCATTTGCGAGTTTCTTCTCTTCCCTGCCGTAAAAACATCTTTTACCGCATTTAGACAATGTTCCAGATAACACTATCTCCCACGCTGTAGCAGGAAAATCCCTCTGAACAACTGTCTGCTGGGGAAGATATCCTATCTCATATGGCTTAAGTCCATCTCCCATGGCTATAGTGCCAACCATAGGCTTCAGAAGCTGCAACAAATTCTTGACAAGTGTACTTTTTCCAGCACCATTTTCTCCGACTATACACAGATAGTCGCCTTTATCTACCTTGAAGCTTAGGTTCGATACTATCGGTATCCCCTCATACCCAAGCTCCAAATTCTCACATGTAATATACGACATGACAACCTCCATACTAAAATGCAACTCATTTGCATTTATTGATTGTAAACGCACAAGGCATAATTGTCAAGCTATTTTGATAAAGCTGTTTTTTTGAAGTATTGCCACGAAACAATTAACCCTCTCATACATATTTTTCTCATCCGGAAATGCATAGGTCATCTGCATGAATATCTCATATATCGTACTTTTTCCATCAATATACAACCAAAGTCTTGAGCCATAGCAGTCAAGCTCTATATTAGTATACCTTGGCTTTCTGAATAATTTCTGTGCTATCTTATTGTATATGCCCTTATTTTCTATTGTGAGGTTCACATATCCATTTTCAGATATCTGCCACTCAAGCTTATCATTATATAGTGCCACATGGTTCATATAATCCATCTTGTGCATACTAAGTCTCCTTTTTAAGTGAGCTTCTCACCATTATAAATATCAATGCGGCAAAAAATATAATACTTCCCGCATATCCAAGAACATTTCCCATATCTATTATATCTGCTATCGTTCTTCCCTTATATGATATAAGTGCAAATACAGCAAGCAATATACCAACCAGACCTTCACCTGCAATAAGTCCTGAGCTAAACAGGGTTCCATTTTCTATGGCTTCGCCGTTCTCCATGTTCTCTCCATTATCAGGTTTCTCTTTGCCATGTCCTGATATATACCACCTTACAAGTGCTCCTATAAATATCGGTGCAGACAGATGAATAGGAAGATACAAGCCTATTGCAACCGGCAACACAGGAAGTCCTAACACCTCTATTACTATGGCAATTCCTATTCCACACAAAACCATAGTCCACGGAAGCGAACCTCCCATAACGCCCTCTACAACGAGCTTCATAAGTGTTGCCTGCGGTGCAGGAAGCTCAGTACTTCCATAGCCCCATGCACTGTTAAGAAGATACAACACACCACCTATGGCAAGTCCTGCCGCAAGAGTTCCTATAAGCTCGCCTATCTGTTGCTTTACAGGGGTTGCTCCCACTATATATCCTGTTTTTAAATCCTGTGAGGTATCACCTGCCATTGCAGCTACTATACAGATAACAGTTCCTATGCAGATTGCTGATGTCATACCCGCATAGCCATCATATCCTAACAGCTTTAAAAATGCCGTCGCTATAATTAAAGTTGCAATAGCCATTCCTGATACCGGATTGTTCGATGAACCAACCAAGCCCACCATACGGCTGGATACGGTTGCGAAGAAAAATCCAAACACCAATATGAGAAGTATTCCAGCAAATGAAATTGGAACGGATGGTATGACAAACAAGAGCAGTGCAGCCCCAAGTATACCTACTGCAACTATCCACATAGGCATATCCCGTTCTGTTCTAAGAGCGTTATCCTTGTCCCCTGATTTATGTCTGCCGTAACCCAAAATGGCAAGCTTAAAGGTTTTCCATATAACCGGAAGCGATTTAAACAGGCTTATTATTCCACCCGCCGCAACTGCCCCGGCTCCAATATATCTGACATATTTTCCCCATATGTCCCATGTACTCATATCTTTTATAAGCTCTGTTGCCGGAGCAATTACAGAATCAGCACCGAACAGGGCTATGGCAGGCATAAGAACCAGCCACGCAAGTATACCTCCTGCGAACATATAGCTTGCAATCCTTATTCCACATATATAACCTACACCAAGCAATGCGGGGAGCACATCCACGCCAAAGCCGGCTCCTCTGTAAAAGCCGCTGCTATAGTCAACCTCTGACGGAAATAGCTTGACACCATCTGTCAAGAACTTATATCCGGCAGATATACCAAGTCCCGAAAATACAAGTCCCGACTTTTTTCCTCCCTTTTCTCCCGCAAGGAGAACATCCGCACAAGCTGTTCCCTCGGGAAACGGAAGCTTGCCATGCTCCTCTACAATGAGAGCTCTTCTAAGAGGAACCATGAACATTACACCAAGTACACCCCCGCAAAGGGTTATGAGCGACATTTCAAGAAAGCTTGGCATGGCGTCCCCACCCCACATAAAAAGTGCAGGCAACGTAAATATCGCCCCGGCAGCAAGTGACTCACCGGCAGAGCCTATTGTCTGAACCATATTATTTTCGAGTATCGAATCCTTTTTCAGCCATACTCTTATTATTCCCATAGATATGACAGCAGCAGGAATTGATGCCGAAACCGTCATTCCAACCCTTAAACCAAGATAAGCATTTGCACAACCAAACACTACCGCAATTATAATGCCTAATACTACAGAGGTTTTGGTCATCTCCGGCATATTTTTCTTAGAATCAACGTAAGGCTTAAATTCATTATTCATATAGTTTACCTGTTCCTTTTTGTTAGTTAATACGTGCCACAGGCTTATTTGCGGCAAAAAAAGAGTGATACACACTATATGTTCCTCTCAAAAAATATAGTATGTATCACTCTCGTATAGCCGGTAAGGTATTATAAAATACCAATTATTTTACAACAAGTCTTTCCATGTCTCTATAAAATGCCGGATATGATATATCCACACATTCGCTTCCAAGTATCTCTGTCTCTCCGTCAGAGTTCATGGCTGCAACAGCAAAGCTCATGGCAATACGGTGGTCAAGCCTGCTGTCTATTACTGCACCATGTAATTCTTTGCCACCATTTATAATCATTCCATCATCTGTCGCCTGTACATCTGCACCCATAGCTCTAAGGTTATTTACAACAACATCAATACGGTTTGATTCCTTGACCTTAAGCTCCTCTGCATCCTTTATAATGGTTGTTCCATCTGCAAAACAGGCAAGTATTGCAATCACAGGCAATTCATCAATAAGTGTAGGTATTATCTCTCCGCCTATCGTACAGCCCTTAAGTGCGGACGTTCTTACTGTAATATCAGCAGTAGGCTCTCCTGTTCTTCCCTCGTGCTCGCTCACCTCAATATCTGCACCCATCATTTGGCATACCCTTATTATTCCATCTCTCGTCGGATTTATGCCTACATTTTTAATTGTAATGCATGAATTAGGTGTTATAAGCCCGGCAACTATAAAATATGCTGCGGACGATATATCTCCCGGAACATAAACCTGTCTTGCATATAGTTCAGTGGCCGGCTTCACGGTAACTGTTTTTCCCTCCGTCTCTATATCAACACCAAACTCCTTAAACATAAGCTCTGTATGATTTCTGCTCACAGCAGGCTCGGTTACAGAGGTCTCTCCATCAGCATAAAGTCCTGCAAAAAGCACAGCAGACTTCACCTGAGCCGATGCCACAGGTGACTGATAATTTATTCCCTTAAGCTTCTTTCCATGTATTATAAGCGGCGCACATCCATTATTATTCTCGCTAGTGATATCTGCACCCATCATTGAAAGCGGGGTCATTATTCTTCCCATAGGTCGTTTCTGTATTGACGCATCGCCATTCACTCTTGAAGTAAATGTCTGAGCAGCAAGTATTCCTGACATAAGTCTTGTTGTAGTCCCACTGTTTCCAACATCAAGTGTTTCAGAAGGACTAACCAGCCCTCTCAAACCACGTCCCTGTATTATAACAATCCCATCATTACCTGTATTCTCTATGATAACACCCATTTTTCTAAAACAATCTATAGAAGAAAGACAGTCGGCTCCTTGCAGGAAGCCATACACTTCTGTTGTTCCTTTAGCCAATGCACCAAGCATAATACTTCTGTGTGATATGGACTTATCACCAGGTACAGTAATCTCTCCTGATAAACCATTAACTCTAGTAAGCTTCATATTTTATCTCCATTTTCATTATGCAGCAGTTATCTCTGACTGTATATTTTCTATTATATCATTTATAATATATCCCATATGCAGAGCCAACGCAAGGTGTTTCTGTCAAGTAATCATTGGCACGTTTCTTACCCGGACGACTTCTATTTCAGTATGATGGTTCCATGCAGGGACGTTTGCGACAGCCGGCACTTAATGAGTGCATAGCACGAATTTAGTGCCGCTGCTCGGAGCAATAAGTGGAAACGGTCCCGTAATGGAACCATCATACTGAAATAGAAGTCGTCCGGGTAAGAAACGTGCCAATGATTACTTGACAGAAACACAACGCTACCCTTTGTTGAAACGTAATGTATTTTATACTATAATATAGTTGTTTTTATAATCATCAGGAGGATTAATATGAATCAGTTAATAAATATGCTGGAAAACGGTAAATCTCAGTTTCATGTCGTTGATGTCAGCAAAAAAATATTGGAAAATAATGGATTTGAGCTTTTATCAATTAATGACGACTGGGTTCTTACACCCGGTCAAAAATATATGACAAACCCTTACTCATCTATGCTTGTCGCATGGGTTATGGGGGAAAACGCCACATCTGTAAGGCTTTCTGCTGCACATACTGACTTTCCTATGCTTAAGCTTAAATCTAATCCGGAGATAACCAAAAAGGGGTATGTCCAGATAAATGTTGAGCCATATGGTGGGCTTATAACCCAGACATGGTTCGACCGCCCACTAGGACTTGCCGGAAAGGTTGTACTAAAAGGCAAGGATGCATTTACACCTGATGTGAGATTGTTTGATTCAGAGAAACCGATATGCATAATTCCTAATCTCGCACCTCATCTAAAAAGAGACAGCAAGGTTCAGGATGTAGATGTACAAAAGGAGCTTATCCCTATTCTCGCCACACTTGAATCAGTATCAGGACTTTCAGAGGGCGAGCGCGTAACTGAGGGATTTATTCTTCATTATCTTGCCGACAAGCTTAGCGTACCTGACACTGATATACTTGACTATGACTTATATCTATACATTGACGCGAAGCCTTCATGTATGGGATTAAACGATGAATTTATAGCAGGTGCAAGAATTGATAACATTTCCTCCGTATCTGCAATAATAGAAGCACTCAGCTCTGACAATATCAAAAACTGTATTGCCATAGGTGCTTTTTTCGATAATGAAGAAATCGGAAGCCGCTCAAAGCAGGGTGCGGATTCTCTGTTGCTCCGCGATATAGTAACAAGAATTGTACCAGACAAAAAGCTTCTGAATAACGCATTTAATATGTCCGTTGATGTTGCACACGCTACTCATCCTAACTATGTTGAAAAAAGTGATATTACCAATGATATAATACTCGGAAATGGAGTTGTATTAAAATCAAGTGCCGCACAGAAATATGTCACCGACAGTGAAGCCGGAGCTGTTGTAGCTGCACTTTCAAGAGAAAAGAACGTCAAAATCCAAAGACAGGTCAACCGTTCAGGCATGCCCGGAGGACAAACGCTAGGTCCTATTATGGCTGCATATCTTCCTATCAAATCAGTCGATATAGGAATACCTATGCTCGCCATGCATTCAGCCTGTGAGCTGGCACATAGTTCTGATTACACCGAGCTTGTACGCCTGCTCACAGCATATTATGAATACTAAAATCAAGCTTATTTTAATATTCCTCCACAAGGCGTTTCAGCCAGTCACTTAACATGGTGTCATTGGAGTTGAATATTATTTCCTTGGTGCGGTACGGATTATCTGTTATTATGCTGTCAACATCAAGCAGCAGCAGATTCTTTATGTCCGCCTCACTATTTACAGTCCATGCATATATTTCTTTACCGCTCTTATGAATATCTCTTACCATATTGGCGGTAATGAATGTATGCTTGATACTAAATATATCTACATCTTCCATGTCTGCAAAGCTTCCAACAGCCATATTCATAATATACACAGTAGTTATATCAGAATTAATTGCCTTTACTTCCTTGATTGCATCATAGTCTGCCGATGCAACCACGCACTGGTCAAGCATATCGTACTCAGCCAGAAGATCAACTATACCCTGTGTATAATTGGTGTCTGTCTTTGCCGGTTTAAGTTCTATATTGAGGAATACATCGTTATCCTTTGCAAATATCAATACCTCCTCTAAAGTAGGTATCTTCTCTCCCTTATATTCCTCAGAAAACTTGATACCAGCATCAAGTCCCTCTATATACTCATAATCAACTTCTCCGACCTTATGATTTACACCTATGGTTCTCTTAAGGTTTTCATCATGCATTATAATATATCTTCCGTCCTTGGTCTGTCTTACATCCAATTCTATTATATCAGCCTGATTTTCAACAGCTAACTCAAACGCTGACATCGTATTCTCAGGTGCATGCTTGGAGTCACCTCTGTGTGCTGTAACCTGCGCCCTTGTAGGATACATGATATTGATATTAACACGATTATTTAAACTAAGATATATATAGGTTCCATTCAACACAAGACCTGCTATAGCCATACCGATAGTTATTCTTCTGTTTCTCCTCTTCTGCTGTTCTATCGTGAGCAGCCTGCCTCTTCTCCTTTTAGCTTCCTCATACTCAGCTCCGGGTATGTCGCTCTCGATATCATAAAATTCACCACACAAATACGAATATATAAGTGGCGTTGATATAACAGAGAACATAAGATATAGAGCAACAAAGAATATCTCTATAAGTATTGACAGCACAAAATTAAGTTTTTTATATGAAATAATCTTCTTAAGTATACCCGCCACAATAGTTGTCAGCGTACCTTCAAAGAGAAACAATATAACAGTAAGACATATATTAAATACAATCAATCCGAAAAAAATAGTAAATGCCTTGCCTTTTATCGTTTTCTTGCTCATCACGACAGAATCTCTATAATTCAATCTATACAAAGTATAGTAATTAAGTGCAAATATTCGTCTCAGCGAAATTATACAGAGAATCAGATAAAGCAGTATTGCAATAAGCATAAGCACGCGATGTCTCTCCAAAAACAAGGCGACAAAATCCGGCATCTTTATACTAACAACTGAACCGGTAATCATAACCGTATAGGTGAACGGAAGTATAAAAAGAACATATACACCCATACCAATATTTTTAGGATTTATAATTCTAAGTGCATTGAGAAATCCTTTAAACAATAAAACAAGAGGATGTATCTTTTCTTTTCTATGCGACGCATCCATAGCATATATAAGCGCAGAAATATTAATCAAAATATATATCGACACAACCAGCAACACGCAGATAAAAAGCACATAGGTAGATGGTGCATGGAGGTATCTGCTCAGCGTTCTGGCTGATATATACCCTATTCCAGCAAGCTTTATGGAATAATTTAATATAGCATATAAAACCGGTACAAGGACAGCTGCAGAAAGGAGCTTATAAATAATTTCAAATAAAATTATAGAGCCTAGATTATATTTAAATAATCTGAAATTATTTTTTATTCCTTTCATGTCACTGCCTCCTGTAGCATTACAATATCATCATAGCATCCCCAAATGAGAAAAATCTATATTCTTCTTTAACAGCCACCTCATATGCCTGAAGTATCTTTTCTCTGTCATAGAGCGCAGATACAAGCATAAGAAGTGTTGATTCCGGAAGATGGAAATTCGTTATAAGTCTGTCCACAACCTTAAATTTATATCCCGGATATATAAATATATCTGTCCAGCCACTCTTCGGTGTTATATATCCGTTATCGTCTGCAACAGTCTCCAAGGTTCTTGTGCTTGTTGTTCCAACAGAAACAACCTTTCCACCATTCTTCTTTGTCTCATTTATTATATTAGCAGCAATCTCATCAATAACATAAAATTCGCTATGCATATGATGCTCTAATATATTATCTACCTTGACCGGACGGAATGTTCCAAGTCCAACATGAAGCGTAACTCTGGCTATCTTTACGCCCATATCGGAAACCTTTTGCAAGAGTTCCTCAGTAAAGTGCAAGCCTGCTGTAGGTGCTGCCGCAGAACCACTGTGCGTTGCATAGACCGTCTGATATCTGTCCTTATCCTCAAGTCTGTGTGTTATATAAGGCGGAAGCGGCATCTGCCCAAGCTCATCTAAAACCTCTTCAAAGATACCATCATAGGTAAATTTAATTAATCTGTTACCCTCATCTACTATATCTATAACCTCGCCGACAAGCTTTCCATCACCAAATGATATCTTAGCACCAACTCTTGCTTTCTTGCCTGGCTTTACCAAAGTCTCCCATACTCTGTCATCATGTCTTTTAAGGAGAAGCACCTCTATTGAAGCTCCGGTCTCCTCCTTGACACCGATTAATCTTGCAGGAATTACCTTTGTGTCATTTATTACAAGGCAATCTCCCGGATTAAGATAATCCACAATATCACTGAAATGCCTGTGGCTTATCTCTCCCGTCTCACGATTTAACACCATGAGACGGGAATCACTTCTCTTCTTTAACGGATCCTGAGCTATAAGCCGCTCCGGAAGGTCATAATAAAAATCACTTAATTTCATTTCTTCAATCATAACTCTACGCTCTTATCTCTATTCCAATCTTCTTAAGCTCTTCAAGAATCTTATCTACAGCAGGATTAACATCTGCATCTGACAAGGTTCTGGTCTTATCTCTGAATACAAGTGAGTACGCTACTGACTTCTTACCCGGTGCAACCTGCTCACCCTCATATACATCAAACAGCTTATAAGACTCTAATATCTTACCACCGTTCTTCTTGATTATTTTTTCAATATGGCCAACAAAAATCTGCTTATCAACAACAAGACTTAAGTCTCTTGTTATTGCAGGGAATTTAGCTATTCCCTCATACTTTCTGTCGAAGTTAGAAAGCATGGTCACAACATCCATATTAAGCACTGCTACATACACTTCAGTCTTAATGGCATAGTTGTCTGCTGCCTCAGGATGAAGCTGTCCCATATATCCTATGTTAAGCTTGCCCTTCATAATGTTAGCCTGTCTACCCGGATGAAGGAATGGATGCTCTGTTGTAGGCTCATAGCTTACTTCCTTGCTAAATCCAAGGTTATCTGTAAGCTCCTCGATAACGCCCTTCAAATTAAAGAAGTCTCCCTCTCCATACATACCAAGTGTGAGCTTCATCTGCTCCTCAGGGAGCTCTGTTAATGGCAAAGCCTTAGGTATATATACATTTGCGAGCTCATATAGTCTCGCATTCTTATTTCTTCTGTTATAGTTTGTAGAAAGAGATGTAAGTATTCCATTCAAAGGAAGAGTTCTCATTATAGAGAAATCCTCACCGAGTGGGTTCATTATCTCAATAGCCTGTCTGTACTTAGAATCCGCTGGAATAAGAAGCTTATCAAATACCTTTGGACTCTCAAATGAGTAACACATACCGCCAGAGAAACCATTTCCTTCTACAATAGTTCTTGCAACATCATTTATTCTCTCTGCGTAGCTCTTCTTACCGGCAGTTGACTCGCCATGTGGAAGAGTTACAGGAATATTGTCATATCCGTAGAAGCGTGCTACCTCCTCAGCCAAATCTGCCATGCAATTAAGGTCCTGTCTGAATGTAGGTATCGTAAGTGTATTTGCAGCCTCATCGTACGAAAGCTCAAGCTTCCTAAATATAGCGAGCATATCCTCTGATGATATATCTGTTCCAAGGAGCTTATTCATCTTATCCGGCTCGAAAGGAAGAACCTTCTCGTGTACAGGATTAGGATATACATCAACAACTCCGTCAACAACCTTACCACAGCCAAGCTCCTCGATAAGCTGACAAGCTCTGTTTATTGCCTCAAGGGCAAGGTTAGGATCAAGTCCCTTAACAAACTTTGCAGCTGCATCAGTTGCAAGACCGATTCTCTTAGAGGAAAGTCTTATGTTAGTTCCATCAAAGCATGCAGCCTCAAATAAAAGAGTTTTTATGTCATCAGTAACCATAGAGTTCTCTCCACCCATAATACCGGCAATTCCTATCTCCTTATCGCCATCACATATCATTAAGACATCCTTATCCATGTCTCTCTCCTGACCATCAAGAGTAACAAATTTATCTCCATCCTTGGCACGGCGAACTATTATCTTATGACCTGCTATAGTATCAAGGTCATACGCGTGCATAGGCTGTCCATATTCCTCCATTACATAATTTGTTATATCTACTAAATTGTTGATTGAACGTATTCCCTGTGATGCAAGTCTCTCTCTCATCCACTTAGGTGATGGTCCAATCTTAAGGTCTGTAACAACTCTCGCTGTATATCTAGGACATAAATCTGTATCCTGCACCTCTACAGATATATAATCATTAACGTCTCCGCCCGAACCCTTTACAGTTACAACAGGTGGTATAAACTTCTTGTCAAAGGTTGCGGCAGCCTCTCTTGCCATACCAAGCATAGAAAAACAATCCACTCTGTTTGATGTAATCTCATACTCAACAACAGAATCATTTAATCCAAGTGCTGCAACTGCGTCATCACCAGGCTTAACACCTGAATCCTCAGGGAATATATATATACCATACTCTGGTGCTTCCGGATATAAATCTCTTGATGAGCCAAGCTCCTCGATACTGCACATCATACCATCTGACTCTATTCCTCTGAGTTTACCCTTCTTAATCTTAATTCCATCCTCAGGAAGAGCCTCACCATTATGTCCACCAGCAACCTTACCGCCATCGAGAACTGTAGGAACAAGGTCTCCCTCATTCACATTAGGTGCTCCTGTAACTATCTGAATTGTCTCAGTGCCAATATTTACCTGACATATAATAAGCTTATCAGCATCAGGGTGCTTCTCTATCTTCTCAATCTTACCAACAACTATCTTCTCTAAGTTCTTATCCTTCTTCTCATAGCCCTCTACATGTGAGCCTGACAGTGTCATGCTGTCAACAAAATCATTTATATCAACGTCCAAATCCGGAACATATACTTTTAACCATGATATAGGTGTATTCATTATATTACCTCAACTTTCTATACAAATATTAACTACGCTGTCTTATAATTAGAACTGATTTAAGAATCTTGTATCATTCTCATATAAGAGTCTCATATCATCTATCTCATACTTAAGAAGTGTAATTCTCTCAAGGCCTATACCAAATGCAAAGCCTGAATATACGTTAGGATCTATACCGCACATCTCAAATACATGTGGATGAACCATACCACAGCCAAGTATCTCTATCCAACCGCTGCCCTTACATACACGGCAACCCTTACCGCCACACTTAAAGCATGTTATGTCAACCTCTGCTGAAGGCTCCGTAAATGGGAAGTGATGTGGTCTGAACTTAGTCTTTGTCTTTTCTCCGAAGAACTCCTTTGCGAACTGGTCAAGAGTTCCCTTCAAGTCCGCCATTGTTATTCCCTTGTCAACAACAAGACCCTCAACCTGATGGAATGAAGGTGAATGTGTTGCATCTACCTCATCTGAACGGAAAACACGTCCAGGTGAAAGAATTCTGATTGGGAGCTTTCCCTGTTCCATTATTCTTGCCTGAACAGGAGATGTCTGTGTTCTTAAAAGTATATCCTTATTAATATAGAATGTGTCCTGCTCATCCTTTGCAGGGTGATTAGCAGGAATGTTAAGAAGTTCAAAGTTATACTTATCATACTCAATCTCTGGTCCTGATACAACCTCATAACCCATACCTATAAACACTCTCTCCAAATCCTCAAGAGCTATCTGGTTTGGATGTCTGTGTCCATCTATCTTCTTCACGCCAGGAAGAGTAACATCTATTGTCTCTCTCTTCATCTTCTCTGCTCTTGCAGCAGAATTTAACGCCTTAAGCTTCTCCTCAAGCTTAGCCTCAATATTCTGTCTTGCCTCATTAACCATCTGTCCAACCTTAGGTCTGTCCTCAGGGGCAACATCCTTCATGCTCTTAAGAACCTGAGTAAGCTCACCCTTCTTACCAAGGATAGAAACCTTGATATCGTTCAGCATACCCGCATCTTTTGCCTCTGCGATTTTAGCTAACGCATCCTCTCTAATGCCCTGTAACTTTTCTTTCATAGTTATTATAGTCCTCCATTTATATATTTAACTTAACAAAAAACAACGGAAGAGAGTTCCTTTCCCATAAGGGACGAAACTCTCTTCCGCGGTACCACCCTGTTTCAGCCATCTAAAGACAACTGCACTCTATATGTGTAACGTACATAAACGATATGTCCTACTTATAATGGGCAACCACCCACATGATTGTTCAAACATATGACTCCAGTGTGAAAATGAGCTAATGTACTTAACCTCTGCATGGTTCTCAGCCTGCGACCACACATCTCTGTAAGGTGATAACATAGCCTTGTTGCACTATCAACGCCATTATTATATTCAGCTAGAAATAATTCTAGCACAAGAATTGAATATGTCAAGGGGTTTTAGTCTGATGTTTCTGTCAAATAATCATTGGCACGTTTCTTACCAGGACGCTTTTTCTCTATGGATGATGGTTCCATTACGGGACCGCTCCCGCTTAATTGCTCCGAGCAGCGGCTCTAAATTCGTGCTATGCACTCATTAAGTGCCGGCTGTCGCAAATGTCCCTGCATGGAATCCATCATCCATAGAGAAAAAGCGTCCTGGTAAGAAACGTGCCAATGATTATTTGACAGAAACTAGTCTGCTTTGTCATTCACCCCACGAATATATCTGACAACATCATCTATAAGTGTTTCACTGGTAAAATCAACCTCATAGAACATTTTTTCTGGGTTAGACATTGTGAGTCTGTATACCGTCTCCTTCTTCCTTCCACTATGCTCCTTCTCAACCAGATTTTTAGACAGATATTTAATATAATCAAGCCTTATTACATCAGTTTTGGTAAGATAATTTACAACCATATAATCCTCGGTTATATATATATTATTCTTCTTGTAAACAAGCTTTTTCTTAAGTTGAAGATTAAGCTCCTCGATAATAGAGCCCGGCTCTCCATAAGCTGCAAGCTGTCTGGCCTGTCCATTCATAAGCGGATTTAGCCACACAAGAATTGTATAAGCAAATATAAGCACACACACAACTATCGGTGCATAAAAAAATACATACACCATGGTGATAAGTGCATACGGATAATCCGGCTCACTAATAAGATACCCTGAGCTATATTCAAATATTTTCTTATTATCTAACCCTGTATTCTCAGCTAATCTGCTCAAAATATGCTCAGTTGATACATAATCCTTAACTATCTTACCTTTAATAGTTATACTATCTATATGCATCGCAGGATTCTTAGTTTTAATCAGGAAAAATATCATATCATTATCATTCATCATGTAATAATATGCTCCCTCTATCTTTCCATCAATGTAATAGTTGAAACCTGTATAATACAAATTCTCAGCTGTGTATTTGATGTTAGTTGTATCTGCTGCCTCAAGCTCAGCTAATTTTTCATTCAAATTTTCCACCTTATCTAAATCATGGCATTTCACCTGACTCATAACAGGATATCTGGAAAATACAAAAATGAGTATCAAAAACACAACAATCGCCGGAATTGTGATAGCGACTGTATTCTTAAGTAATAGATTTTGAAATATCTTATTTCTCATACCATAGAATTCCCCATTATTAATAGAAACATCTTAACATTTATAATACTCCAAATCAAGTAACACATTTTAATATCAAGAATAATATATACCATAAGAATTTTAATCGGGGGCAAACCTATGAGCGATTTATCAGCAACTCAGTGTGGATGCGGTTGTGGCAACAACTGGGGATTTGGCGGCAGTAACAACTGCTCATGTATATGGATTATCTTAATATTATTATGCTGTGGTGGTTGTGGCAGCAATGGTGGTTTCTTCGGAAACGATGGCTGCGGATGTGACTGGATCTGGATTATTTTAATCCTCTTATTCTGCTGCAACGGCAACGGAAACAGTTGTGGTTGTGGCTGCTAATTCCTTCTTACCATATATGGTGGACTGTTGCCCCTGGCAACAGTCCTTTTTTAATAACATATCTAATTAATGTGTTACATATATTATGATAGGAGTATAAACATATATTTTTGATAATTACAGCTTATTATCAGCGATAAAGAAAAGGTGGACATTATGAACGGGAACATGCAATTTCATCCCCTCGACAATTTAATAGGGAACCAGTCCTATTCTTTTCTAGAGGCTATGGTTCCATTTGTGGAGTATCCATACAAAAAACCTTTAGTGCTGTTCATCAAGTACCAGGAATTAATGTCAATATTCCGCGCCTTAGATGACATATCCTACGTTGACTCCTGTGGTTTCAACTGTCACCCCTCCTGCATGGATGATATGATAAATGATATGTGTCATTTTCTGCCCGGAAACTTTGCGAATTCCATCAAACAGATGCAACAGATGATGCAGATGATGGAATTCATGAACATGACATCAGCTACCACCGATAACAGTAATGCTTCTGATGCCCCACAGTCAAGCCTGTATGATAGTATTATGTCCATATTGAATGAATCTGACAATCAAAACTAATATAAATAATTTAATAATTATCAGTGAGGTGCAAAATGAACTTTAACAACAACCCTAAACTAAAAAATGTTGACCCTGTAAAATTAAAAATTATTATGGAAATCAAAGAAAAAAGCAAGACAAAATCCTTAGACGAATTACTTCCGGAAATAATGAAAATTAACAAGGAATTAAACAGGCGAAATATGAACTTTACTAAAATTGAGACGGAACTTCTCATGGAAGCTATTGAGGAGTCCCTCACTCCTGACGAGCGCAAAAAATTTAACCTTATAAAGGAATTTATGAATTAAAAAAAATCCCTTATCCGATATAAATATTATATATCGAATAAGGGATTTTATATGTTATTATATACTACTATCTACAATACTTATAAAGTTCCACATATCACCGCAGCCATCAACAGCATATTCATTACATACGCAATTGCCGATATGTACCTATATTTACTTGCCATTCCAATAATCGCAGCAGTTAATCCGGCTGCTATCACAAGACCTGACATATAAATATGATTAAGATATAGAACAACACCTATAATACTTAAAATCAGGCTCATCACAGCAAGCATTCTCCGCGTATGAACAGGTATCTTCTCAACCTTATCAGGCATCGGCGGGAGCAATTTACGTCTTATTTCCATCGGAACTATCTTACCCGCAGCTATATATTCATCATTTTGTTTCATTATTTCTCCAAAAGTAGAGCTTGTACTTATTTTAACCAGCTCCCTGAACAATAAACTAAGCGACATCTCGTAACTGCAATAATCAATCCACATTATTTTAGTGTTCAAAAAATTAAATGGCACCGGGTTTGTTTTCATGTAATATGATATTGTAAGTATATCACCATCAAGGTTATATCTGAGGTAACGTATTCCATCCGTCATGAGTTTTCTATAATAAAAATCCTTTTTACGTTTTACAGGTCTGTATAAGTTATCTACAGCAAATTGTTCAATAATTCCCTGAACTTTATCAATATTATCTCCCACAACGAACTGATGCATAAGCACTTCGCCTTCCATTGTTACCTCCTATTTCTGTTAATTGTCTACTTAGCTACTATATTGACAATCTTACCAGGAACATAAATCTCTTTTATTATATTACCTGTAAGTCTGTCGCCAAGTGCCTCCTTAGCCTTGGCAAGAACAGTATTCTTATCATCATTAACAGAAATATTAACAGTAACCTTTGTCTTACCATTTATCTGTACGGCAATTTCCTTCTCATCATCTGCCATAGCTTCCTCCGAATAGGTTGGCCATGCATGGTGGAATACTGAATCTTTCTCACCAAGCTGTTCCCACAATTCCTCACCTATATGAGGAGCAAATGGTGCAATCAGCAATACTAATGTCTTAAGTGTCTCTTTATCTACGCCAGTGGTCTTAGTAAGCTCGATGAACTTATTATTATATTCCATGAATCCTGATATTACCGTATTAAGATTAAACTGCTCTAATCTCTGCGTAATGTCGAACACCATCTTATGACGTAACTTGACAAGTTCATTCGTCTCTGTCGAACTTCTGTCTTTGTTAGTCATTACCATATTATACAACCTATTTATGAATCTGTAAATACCCTCTATTCCACTATCGTCCCAAATTGAATCAAGTTCTGGTGGTCCGATAAACAATTCATACATTCTAAGAGTATCACAGCCATAATCTCTTACTATATCATCAGGCGATACTATGTTACCAAGTGACTTACTCATCTTAGTCGCTGCACCCGTGACCTTATCACGTCCACAGACCATACCCTGATTAAATAACTTCTTAAATGGCTCATCAAAATCTACCACACCTATATCATGCAAGAACTTAGTATAGAATCTGGAGTAAAGGAGATGAAGTACAGCATGCTCTACACCACCTATATACATATCTACAGGTAAATACTTGTCTGCTTTCTCGCGGCTTACAAGCTCGTTCTTATTCTTATTGTCTATATATCGAAGGAAATACCATGATGAACCTGCCCACTGTGGCATAGTATTGGTTTCTCTCTTAGCCGGCTTTCCACAGCATGGACATGTTGTATTAACCCAATCTGTAATATCAGCAAGAGGAGACTCTCCTGTACCTGTTGGCTGATAGCTTTCTACATCTGGTAAAAGTAATGGTAACTCTTCTTCAGGAACCGGCACTGCACCGCAATCCGGACAATGTATAATTGGAATTGGCTCACCCCAATATCTCTGTCTTGAGAATACCCAGTCACGGAGCTTATAATTAACTGTTTTCTTACCGAAGCCCTTCTCCTCAATAATCATAGGAGCTTCCTTTTTAAGTACAGATGACTCCATACCATTCCATTCACCGGAATTAATCATCGTACCTGATGCCTCTGTGTAAGCCTCAGTCATATTCTCTATCTCCTTGCCATCCTTAGCTATAACCTGAATTATCGGCAAGTCAAATTTCTTAGCAAACTCAAAATCCCTGTCATCATGCGCAGGAACACACATAATAGCACCTGTACCATAATCAGCAAGTACATAATCTGATAACCAAATAGGAACCTTTTTACCATTCAAAGGATTTATTGCATAGCTTCCTGTAAATACACCTGTCTTATCCTTATCCTGCATTCTGTCTACATTTGACTTCATAGATGCATCGTAGATATACTTATCTACAGCTTCCTTCGTCTCAGATGTGGCAAGTCCTGCAGCAAGTGCATGCTCAGGTGCAAGAACCATAAAGGTTGCACCATGTAATGTATCAGGTCTTGTTGTATATACAGTTATCTCCTCATCTCTTCCATCAACCTTGAAATTAACCTCTGCACCATAAGATTTGCCTATCCATTCGCTCTGCATCTTCTTAACCTTCTCAGGCCAGTCAAGCTTATCAAGGTCTGCAAGCAAACGCTCAGCATATGCTGTAATCTTAAGCATCCACTGACGAAGATTCTTCTTAGTTACTTCAGCACCACATCTCTCACACTTACCATTTACAACTTCTTCGTTGGCAAGACCTGTCTTACATGAAGGGCACCAGTTGATTGGCATATGCTTCTCGTAAGCAAGTCCCTTCTTAAACATCTGAACGAATATCCACTGTGTCCATTTATAGAACTCTGGATCAGTTGTATTTACCTCCATATCCCAGTCGTATATAGCGGCTATCTGATTTATCTGTCTCTTAATATTGGCTATGTTAGAGGCAGTAGAAATACTTGGGTGTACTCCATTCTTAATTGCGTAATTCTCTGCCGGAAGTCCAAAAGCATCCCAGCCCATAGGATGAATAACGTAATGTCCCTGCATGAGCTTATATCTGCTCCATACATCTGATATAACGTATCCTCTCCAGTGACCTACATGGAGTCCATTTCCTGATGGATATGGAAACATGTCAAGGCAGTAATACTTTGGTTTCTTACCGTCATTCACATTGATAGGATTCTCCTCCCATTTTTTTCGCCATTTGCCTTCAATCAGCTTATGATTGTATCCGCTAGCCATTCTTTTATCCTCCAATTTTACATTTTAAACAAATCTATTCAAATCATTATTATAAGTATATCCTATTTTGTCAAGTTTTTCTTCAATCAAAGACTTATCAACCCCAAACTGTGACGCAAATTCATCTAATGTAATTTTGTCATCACGGAGCCTTGTATTTACAAACGATAGAAGCATCATCGTGTCCTTAGGAAGATTATCTAATGCCATCCTATAACACCTCTCCTGTTATAAGCCATGGTGAAGGCTCTGTTACAAATATACTGTTCTTATCTGTCTTAGAAACTGTTATCTGCATAACCTCCATATTGCTTATATTGTACTTATTAAAGAGTGCCTTTACACCTGACAATATATCAAGTTCAAGTGTATATATTACAAACTGCATCTTAGGATTCTTCTTAAGAAGTCTTGCTATATCCTCCTCCAGATGCTTGTTGGCTACTATAAATGACAATCTTGGAGTTGGTATACTGTCCATCGACTCCTGCTCAAGGTCTGGTATTATCTTAACATTATGTACACCAAATTGCTTTACATTATCCTCCATTGTCTCTTTGGCACCTTTATCATTCTCAACACAGATAATGGTTCCATCACCAGCCACAAATGCAGCCTCGATAGCAATACTCTCCGCATCAACAAGACATATCGTATCCTGTGAATCCACACCAAGCAGACTCATTATAACTGCTCTTATCTCATTTCCTACATACTTGATAGGTCCTTTAGAGAACATATCATTCTTCATTCCTATACGATATGACTCTCTTGTTTTCTCATTAAGTATGAATATTACTGTAGGTCCAGTTATCTTTCTGTTTATAACCTCTTTTATCTTTACCTTCTTGACCTGGCCCTCCTCATCAAGGCCAACCCCATACCACATATCATATTCGCCAAAACCTGCTTCCCAGAATTCATAAAATAAATCCTCGTGAAGCTCATCAGCAAAAACAAGAACACGCTTATTTGTCTCAATAAATGGGATAACATTCTTCATCTTGCCACAGATGTCAAGAAGTTTAATCTTCTCTGGATTAACACTCATTTCATCGGCAAAATATCCCATCCAGCTTAAAATTTGATTAGTAGAATAACTTCCTTTTGCCATATTCCTTCCTCCTTAAATGGTAGTCATTATTTATTCATTATCATCTATACCAGAAGCATCCGCCTTCTCTTCGGTATTCTCATTGGTATTTTCTTCATTCTGTATAGATTTTTTACTGTGCATTTTACTCTTTAAGAAATCTTTTCTCTTCTTCTGTCTTATACTCCTTCTCTTCTCATGCTTATCTCTGTATAAAGGCTCTCCCGACTCCTCATCAAAGCCCTTCAATCGGAAATAATCCTCAGTTCTTGATGAAAGACTCTTCTTTCTAAGTCCATCTCTAAGCTGTACAGCGCAGAACGCATAAAGACACGCAAACACTGGCACGCCCAGTATCATTCCTGCTACTCCAAACAGGTCTCCACCAACAAGAATTGCAACCAGCACCCATACTCCGGATAATCCTGTTGCATCTCCAAGAATAAGTGGTCCAAGGATGTTTCCGTCAAACTGCTGCAATATTATAATCCATATTACAAATATCACGAACATAACCGGATCGTCCATCAATGCAAGGAGTGCACCAGGCACCGCACCGATAAATGGTCCAAAAAATGGAATTATATTTGTTACTCCAACTATAACGCTTATAAGAACTGCATACTCCATACCTACAATGGATGTAAATATAAAGCACATTATTCCTATTATTACAGAATCAATTATCTTGCCATTTATAAAGCCACCGAATACTGAGTTGGCATAAGATGCTCCCTGAAGTATTTTGTTGCCTGTCTTTTTAGAGAAAAGGCAATATATCATCTTCTTTGTCTGTGCAAGCAGAACATCTTTACTCATAAGAAGATAGATACACACGATAAGACCGATGAAGAAATTAAGTACAGCCTTAACTCCTACCATAACTCCTGAAGAAATCTTCAATGCAATAGTGTCAAGATTAGGCATTATTGTGTTCTTGAATATACCAAATACGTTATTCTCCATATAGTCAAGAACCTGCGTCAGCTTATCCTCCATAAATGCGTTCTTTGCAAACATTTTCTCAATCCAGTTCTGTGCTGACTCTATATATTCAGGCATTTTATTAACCAAGTCGGTAAGACTCTGATATATTCTAGGTATAATAAGCCACAAAAAGCCTGCCAAAACGCCTATGAATAAAACCATGGTAAATATCATTGATAAGGTTTTTACCTTCTTATAAGCGGTGTCATAATCGCACTTTTTCATCTTGTTTGCTAAAAGATATGATAATCCCCGTCTTATATAAATCATAATAGGATTAATTAAGAATGCTATAACGATACCTATAATAAACGGTGATAGTGCAGATATTATATTGCCAAAATAGCCCACGATATTCTTCCATTCCTTTATGACTTCATTAAACACCAAACATATACACACCGAAATGGTAAGCATAACACCTATGCGCACTATATTTTTATTTGACCGTTTATCCATATATCTTCTATCTCCTATCACTGATTAATATATATATTATACACCCTTTACTGATTAGCTATAAGCGTCATAAATTCAATATCTGAAACTGCTTTTGAATAATACCAGCCCTGCATATAGTGACAGCCTATATCTATAAGGTGGTCTCTCATCTCTTCTGTCTCAACACCCTCTGCAACTATGTATAACTCAAGCGCATTTAACATTCCTATTGTATATTCCAGAGTAATTCCTGCTTTATCGTTCTTAAAGGAATCCCATATAATGTATTTATCAAGTTTGATTATCTTAAATGGCATATGATTTATATAATCAATGTTAGCATTACCTGAACCATAATCATCAAGAGAAAAGCTTATACCATAATCAAGCAATTTATCTATATTCTCCCCAACTGCAGATGATGCAGTCATTGTCGCAGTCTCGGTAATCTCTATATTAATCTGCTTAGGGTTAACTCCGTAATTGTCCATAATAGCCTTGACTCTCTCAGCAAAATTATGCTGCATAAGCTGAACAGGACTGATATTAACCTCTATATACTCAACTGTAGAGTCTGCAATTTTAAAATCATGTATGAACTTACATACCTTTGTAAGAATCATCTCACCCATCTCTATGATAAGTCCATTCTTCTCTGCTATAGGAATAAATATCTCCGGTGATATCCATCCGAGCTTCTCATCATGGAGTCTCACAAGTGCCTCTGCTGAGTTGTACACTCCCTTGCTTACAGAGTATATAGGCTGGTAATAAACCTGCAGCTCATCTCTGTCCATAGCCTGCTTCACAGCCTTCTCAACTGCCTTGTCCTGCTTAATTCTGTCAAGATTGACATCACGTGCATTAGTAATCTTACCCTTGCTTGTCTTTTTAGCTATAGACATTGAATAATCAAGTACTTCGATAAGCTCACCATAATCAGATGCATCGCGTGGGCACTCTATACAACATACAGAAGCAGACATCATAATTCCCATCTGTGTCTCGCTATACCATGGGTGTTTAAACCTTCCATGAATTGTCTCGACTATCTCATCTGTATCCTCGAGATTCTTATCAAGTATTACACAAAATTGGTCTGAGCCAAATCTGAATACTGTTTTATTAGCCTTCATTGATTCAAGGAAGCTTCCAATCTGATATAGAAGATTATCTCCATTGTCAACACCGTAGGTCTTATTGATGAACTTGAAATCATCCATGGCAAGTGCAATAACTACAAACTTTTTATCTGAATTAAATAATGTATTTACATATTCACCCATAAATTTTCTATTAAACTGATTAGTTATTGAATCCATTACGTTGCCAGGATTATGCAAATAATAGTAAAGTGTAAGGCATACTGATGCCAGCATAAAATTAAGCAACGGCTCGTAATACTTAATCTGTAAAATACAGCCTATGATACCGCACGCTATATTGAACATCAGGGCAAATGACCTGAGGAAGTTTAAGCTCTTGCCCTTTTTCAATAAAATTACAAAGCTAATCACTACCAAAATTGCATTAACAACATACCAAAGGAAACATATTGTACTTATCTTATATCTTCCACTTTCATCGAAGTAAAATGCACTTCTGGTAATACAGTTTACTGCAGCTGCTAAAATATTAATGATAATTACTACATTAAAGCTTCTGTTAATTATCTTTCTGTATTTATTACCTATATTACCAAGCAGCAATATGTAATATGCAAGAATCACAGCAGCCAGATTAAGTGCAAGATTCTGGAATGCTACAGCAAAATACAGTGCATCCTTACCAAATGTGTCAAGGTCCATACATATATGCGTAGCCACAATCTCAGTTACGGTCGCAATACAAATCATAGTAATTAATACAAAAAAAACTTTATGTGCTTTGATTGGTATTTTCTTACCTGTCATATACCATATAGCTATCAGCAATATCAAAAATGTTGCCGCATAATCATACGCTAAATTCCATCCTGCCATATTCTCTCCTTCTAATTCCCCGTATATATATTAGTCTTATCTAAACCAAACATTAAGATCTACACTTCCATCAATTCCGTCTATCTGTCCCTCATTTGTGTACTGCCATCCGCTGTAAACATATGGGAAATCAGGCTGGTTAGAATAATGAGCAACCCAGAATTTATATCCGCCGAGTCTTGTAAGATCAAGCTTCTGCACAAACCAGTTACGGTTAGAATATATCATCGAAGTATATCCTGCTGCATTTATGGTATCACAAAAGCCTATGATACTGTCTGTTCTTGATGTTATGTCCAAATCATTTGTTCTTGCATCCTCTGCCCATACCTCCTCGGTATCTATGGCAACAGGACATGTTATGTTATAGTCTTTTATTGTGTTAAGAACAAAATTGGCCTCCTCAACACCTTCATCATAGTTAAGTGCCTGCGAGAAGAAATACACACCAACCTGTATACCTGCCTCAGTGGCATTAGCTGCATGCTGTGCAAACATATCATCTACAACCATAGCACCAGACCCATAACCTCGGTAGCCCACTCTTAGCATTGCAACCTCTACGCCTGCTGCCTTTAAAGCCTGCCAGTCAATATATGGCTGATAAGCCGATACGTCCACCGCAAGTATACTCTGTCTGCTTCCGTCAGCTCCATGATAGTACATTTTACTGCTGTCATCTTCTATATAATACTGCGACACGTCATAGTCATTTCTTGGTACCTCGCTTACAATCTTATAGAATTCGCACTCAGGCGGTGTTCCTATAAGAACATAGCTTGCTCTTGCAAAGCTCCAGAAATTGGTGTCTATCATAGTCCCCTCATCACTGCATGACATATACCAGGCATGCGTTCCCGGATTCACAAACACCGGAGTATTTCTATGAATATTAACATTTATGCCTATAATTACGCCTATGGCAACTAATACTATAGCTGATGCCAATAAAGTAACCGTTTTCATCAATCTTGTATTTCTCATATATAATCACATACCAATCTTTATCTTAAGAAATTTTATAGAATTAAATCCGTTTAATTATAGCATATCAGGAGTGCTTAAACAACTGCTTTCGCATTAATAAAAAGCCTAAAATCACAAATGCCATACCAGTTGTAAAAAGAACTGCCACGTCTATTACACTGAACACTTCTTTATCAAAAACAGGCAGTATTTTCGCCATTTTTACAGGATAATACATAAACAGTACAGATATTCCATTATTAATAAAATGCATTATCATACCAGGGAATATACTCTTTGTCCAATGTGCAACCATGCATATCGCACCACCTATAAGAGCTGTCGTAAAAAACTTGACAATACTCATGTGGTACACACCAAATATGGAGGCAGAGAGAACAACTGCCCAGACCGGTTTAAGCTTAGCCTCAAATGCAGAGAAGATATACCCTCTGAACATCAGCTCCTCACATATTGCAGGTGCAAGTGCAACAACAAGCAGAGTTTTAAGAAAGCTGTCTCCAAGCAGCGTCGTTGTATCTGCCTGAACATTTTCTGCACTCGACTTAAATATCATACTCGTAAACGCTGTCAGTAACACTCCGAGAAGTATCACTCCAAATATAATTAATATACTTCCAGCAAGCTCCTTAAGCCTAAAGCTCCTTATACGAAATGTATCCTTTATGCTCTTTTTGGTGTATATAGCTGCAAGCATTGGAAGCAAAAGTATCAACACCTGAGTCCCAAGTATGCCATAATAACCAAGCGAAAGCTGCATCATGCTACCAAGATATACTACCGCAACTGCTGCCACAGCAATTACAAGCCACGCATCACCAATTGTCGGCACTCCGCCCTTTCTCATGTTGCTTCTTCTCTCAAATATCTGAACGCCGGCAGAGCCGTCGCCAAACAAAATGCTCTCACTGTTATATATCCTGCCAAGAAATGTAATAGCAAGTATTCCGTACACAACATTGCTCATAAGAACTATCGCAATTATTCCTATATTAATCTTAAATGCAAGCAAATCCCTGATAAGCAGACATATATTTGCAACAGGCACTAATGCCATATTTGCAGTCAGAGTTACATTAGGGATAAATCCTATAAACGACGCAAACATAATAACTAACATAAGAGGCGTAATATAATTATTAGCCTCCTTGTAGCTCTTGGCAAATGCACATACACACATTGTTATTGCGCTCATAAAAATTGCAAATGCAAGAACACAAAGTACTCCAACTATAATTGCAGGAATGAATTTAGTCATATCTATACCGCTTATGCTGTCTGACACTTTCTGCATCATATTATACATATATGCCCCTACACCACACATAGATATAATATTAAGAATTGCCGATGCAACACCTATGGTAGCAACGGTAAGGAATTTACTCATAATAAGCTCATGGTTAGATACCGGAAGTGTCAGTATTGTCTCAAGAGTTCCCCTCTCCCTCTCACCGGCAGTCGTATCTATCGCAGGGTACATAGTTCCAAGCATAAGACTTACAATAAGCATAAAAGGAAGAATTGTTCCAAGCAGGCTTCCGGCAGACTCCTCATTGCTTGCCATGTCAATATAGGATACCTGTACAGGGTTAAGCACCTCTTTGGGATTAAGACCTTCTTCCTTAAGCTTTTTCTCTATCAAATGTTCCTTCAGCAGGTCGAGTGAATCAGCGATTTTATTTACAGCATAACTTGAATTAGTGACTGCTGAAACATAATATACCTTATAATTGTATACGCCGTCAGCATCAACACGCTCTATGTAAGCGTCTATATCCTCATCGGCAAGAGCGTCCTCCGGATTATCTACATAGCTTATATCAAAATCCTCGCCAAGATACTCAGACAGTTCATCATTATCATAAAAGGTTAAGGCTATATTATATGTCCGCTCGGACATACCTGTAGATATACTTGTCATAAGCGTAAGTCCCGCTATAAACACAAGAGGATATAAAACCAATGGTACAACAAGCATCATAAGAACTGTTTTCTTGTCTCTAAGGACATCTAACATTTCTTTTTTGTAAAGGCTTTTTACAACTCTGCTATTCATGACGTAAGCCCTCCTCTCCTATAAGATTCATAAATACCTCACGGAGATTTCTGCCATCAGTATCATTCTGCAAAGCTTCCACAGTTCCGGACTTAATTATTTTTCCGTTGTTCATCATAATTATCCGGTCACACAAAATCTCTGCCTCTTCCATATAATGAGTGGAATAGAGCACCGTTTTTCCCTTGGCTCTTTCATTCTTCATAAATTGTATAATGGAATTACTGCTCACGATATCAAGCCCAAGTGTTGGCTCGTCAAAAATATATATATCAGGATTATGAATAAGACATCTCGAGATAGATGCCCTCTGAGTCTGTCCTGTAGAAAGTTTTTCGATTCTATTATCTATAAAGGCGTCAAGTCCAAGCACATCTGATATATAGTCTACCCTCTCGCTGATTTCAGACTTAGTCATACCATATATGCTTCCCATTACCTCTAGCAGCTCTCTTATGCTAAGTCTTCCGTAAAGCCTTGTGTTGCCGGACAGATATCCTATTCTTCTCTTTATCTCAAGCTTGTCGGATATCTCATTATCTGCATCCCTGTACAGCACCTCACCGGAGGTTGGCTCCATCAGGTGCCCAAGCATACGCAAAAGTGTCGTTTTACCTGCTCCATTAGGCCCGATTATTCCAACAATCTCACCCTTATCTACACTGAGCGAGATATCATCTACAGCACGAAAAGACACCTTTTTATTGTGTTTTTCATTCTTCTCGAAGACCTTAATTAAGTGATTTGCTATAAGCATACTGACAGCTCCTTATAAATTACACCTTAACGACATATTCCTCATTTCCAAGCTTTACATGAATAATCCTGTGGTTATACGTTATCTTGTTATACCATAAACCTATGTACGTTACAGGTTTGAGCTTCTTAAGCTTGCCAATATATTTTGTGACAGGTTCTTCACCCATAACATGGTAGTCAGACCTCCATGCACCAAACATCTTCTGTGCATCATCAACCGAAAGCTTAAGCTTACGTTTCTTACCTATATAAGACCTTCTGATATGGTTGTCCCAGAATACTGCACCACTTGTAGATGCCGTGAATACAAGCTCAGAGCCAGGGAATTTGTTAAGCAATATCTCAACTAAGCTCTTAACCTGCTGCTTACTCATATACGAAAATGCGTCCTGACACACAAACATAACTCCATGGTCTCTGACACAATTTATATCCTCAACCCATGAAAAATCCATAAGACTTCGTCCGACAGTCTTTTCCCTCTCCCTCTCACCATATAACGCCCTTCTTACAGACATAATATTGTGAGTATCTACGTTATACCACTGTATTCTTCCATTATCCATACTTGCAAATGTATTCTCCAGTCTGCATCCAATACAAACTATAGTGCAATTAGGGTACTGAAGGATAAATTTTTTAATCTTACTTTCACACGCAACAGTATTAGCCATAAGAATAAGATTCTTATACTCACTCATCCTTACAATTACCTTGCTAAAGTCAAACTTTTTATCCTGTATAAATTTTGCATCCCACTCATCCTGTATAACATCAGGATGCTTCTTCGCCCAGTCGCATCTCATCTTTATGGGATATAATTCTCTTAATGAATTCTTATAATCGCAATTAATAACATCCTTAAGATAGCCATAAGCATTGGCACTTTCATAGCTTTTTGAATATATCATAAAGTCATGACACTCATTCTCAAACTCAAAGAATCTTACATTAACGCCCTGTGCCTTTGCCTTGTTATAGAACTCTCTTGAATAACAATTAAGCATATCGTCCACGCCTGAAAACAAAACTACATCATCGCACAAATCTGTATAATCCTCATAATACGGACTCGTATATTCAGTTTTAGCTGCATAATCCTTAACCCAGTATTCGTTAAGGAACTGCTTAACACCATCTGTAAAAAAGAGATTGTTTTCCCTATGATCGGCAAGGTGCATTCTAAGCTCCATATCATAGTCAAAAAACTCTGTATCAAGTGCAGATGAAAGCAATACCAACTGGTCTGGCTTTCGCAAGCCCTCCTTCCACGCAACAATGGCAAGCGAAAGTGCAAGTCCGGCTCCGCTTGAATCTCCCATAAGCACAACCTTTTCCACATCAAAGCTCTTAGTTATATTGCCATATGCTCTCTGCAATACATCAAAGGTCTCACGGCAGCAATGCTCAGGTGCAACGGGATACATAGGAACAAAAAGTGCTGTATTTGTATCCTCTGACAATCTTGTGATAAAATTCCACTGTTCATCATCAATATAATTACACATACTGCTACCATACAGATACACAATATAAGTTCCATTAAATCCATTCTTCGGAATCATACGATAACATGTACAGCCACCTTCTTTTATCTCATCAATATCAAAGTTCTTATAAATGTATGCCGGCAGCTTTACAGCTGTCTTTCTGTGGACTTTCTCTATGTATTCCTTTAACTCCCTGCTATTTAATTTTGTAAGCTTTGCATATTTGTTTTTTTTCATGTGATACTCCGCACTTTTATAGATATGTAGATTATATCAAATATTTTCGATTATGGCAAAAGAAAAAGGAGTTACCTAACGCAACTCCCTTTATTTTAGTGCAGTTGATGGGACTTGAACCCACACCCACGTAAGTGGACATGAACCTGAATCATGCGCGTATGCCAATTCCGCCACAACTGCTCACACCATAGCATGATATCATTTATCCCATTTAATGTCAATCACTAACTTCCAGCTACTCGGCATCACCCGAAGTAGCGTCTGTACTACTTGCATCTTCACTTTCCGCATCTGTATCTGTAGCAACTGTAGGAACACCATTATCAAGAAGGAAATCCACAACCTTCTCAGCCAATGTGTAATATGCCACATCTTCATCTGTGTAATACTTGTCAAAATCAGCCTCACTTGTAAGTCCGCTCGATGTAAGCATTTCTGCCTTATACGCTTTTATCTCATCCTTGCTTACTGTTATCCCCTCAGCTTTAGCTATTGCACAGACTACAATTTTTTCCTTCATGTAGTCCTCTACCAAACCTGATACATAATTTCTGAATGCTTCCTCATCGTAACCATATCTTGCAGACACATAGGTTGCAAGATCATAACCATACTGATCTGCTTCCTTCTGTACTCTATCTATTGTTTCGTCAACAAGCTCCTCCATCTCCTGCTCAGGATATCTTGTAATACTCGCATTATTAACAACTATCTGCATTATTGCACTCTTGTTATATTTGTCATCTGACTCGGCATACTGATTAACCAAGTCCTCTCTTACTGACTTCTCATAATCTTCTATGCTGTCAGCGTCTGTGTTAGAAGCAACAAATGCATCTGTATACTCCGGAAGAGTTTGTCTTGTTATTGAATTAATTGTTATCTCAAATGTTGCCGGCTTTCCTGCCAGGTCAGGATTGGCAGAATATTCATCAGGGAAAGTTGCCACTATATCAAATGTCTCACCTACATCATGTCCAACAATCTGCTCCTCAAAGCCATCTATCATTGTATTCGAGCCAAGTTTCAGTGAATAATTCTCTCCTGTATCAAACGAATCCTTCTTACCAACAAGCGTACCAACATAATTAATGCTTACTGTATCACCATTCTCAGCGGTACCACTTGTCAGAGTCTCAGATGTTGCATACTTAGAAAGCATGCTGTTAACCTCGTTTTGCACCATATCATCTGTTATCTCTGTCTTAGTCTCAACATACTCTATATTCTTGTATTCTCCAAGCTCACACATACCATAGTATTTATCGACTATGTCGGAAACCTTAACCTTGTTACCACATCCGCCAAGCATCATCATGCTTGCTGTAAGTGCCAAGCCAATACTTAATTTTTTAAACCTTTTACTCATAATTTTTTCCTTCCATATAACTTACAATAACTTACACAATAACTTATCTGTCCACAAATAATCCATCATGAGACAGCTACTAGATTTTTATATCATACTTTTTTGAAAAAATAAAGACGCAAATCAATATTTCACACAGAAAACACAGCAATTCCTATATATTGTGTTTTTTTATTAATCTTTTACAATATTTAGTTGCTAAACAGATTCTATAATGCTATAATATCAAATCGTGGGGATACACCTTGCAACTATACCATAGCAGGAGAAGAGATATGAAAGTTATTAAACGAGACGGTCACACCGTGAATTATGACCGGGCAAAAATCATTACAGCCATCAAGAAGGCTAATGCCGAGGTAGAACCGGCAGAAAAAATTTCAGAAGATAAAATCGAGGAAATCGTTGAGGGTATAGAATCTAAAAATCGCTCGAGAATGCTCGTTGAAGATATTCAGGATATTATTGAGCAGCGTCTTATGAACGAAAGAAAATTCGTTCTTGCCAAAACCTATATCATATACCGTTACACCAGAGAGCTGGTTCGTAAGGCAAACACAACAGACGATTCCATTTTAAGTCTTATCAAAAACAGAAACAAAGACGTAATGGAAGAAAATTCAAACAAAAATGCAACAGTTGCTTCAACACAGCGTGACCTGATTGCAGGAGAAGTATCAAAAGATCTTACAAAACGTGTACTTTTACCTGAGAAAATTTCAAAGGCTCACGAAGAAGGTGTTCTGCATTTCCATGATGCAGACTATTTTTTACAGCCAATCTTCAACTGCTGTCTTATAAACATAGGCGATATGCTTGACAACGGCACTGTCATGAACGGAAAGCTTATTGAGAGTCCTAAGAGCTTTCAGGTTGCGTGTACAGTCATGACACAGATTATTTCATCTGTTGCAAGCAGCCAGTATGGTGGTCAGTCAGTCGACATAAGACATCTTGGAAAGTACCTGCGAAAGAGCTACAGAAAATATAAAGACAAGCTTGTTGCTGATTTTGGCGATAAAGTTGACGATGAGATATTAGAGAAAATGGCTAAGGAGCGTCTTAACGATGAGCTTCGTTCAGGTGTACAGACTATTCAATATCAGATTAATACTCTGATGACAACAAATGGTCAGTCACCATTCGTAACACTTTTCCTTAACCTTGATCCTAACGACGAATATGTTGAGGAAAATGCAACTATTATAGAAGAGATTCTCCGCCAGAGACTTGAGGGAATCAAAAATGAGAAAGGTGTATATGTGACACCAGCATTCCCTAAGCTTATATATGTTCTTGATGAGCATAACTGCTTAAAGGGAGGCAAATATGATTATATAACCAAGCTTGCAGTTAAATGCTCTGCTAAGCGTTTATATCCTGACTATATCTCAGCGAAGAAAATGCGTGAGAATTATGAGGGCAATGTATTTTCATGTATGGGTTGTCGTTCATTCCTCTCTCCATGGAAGGATGAGGATGGCAACTATAAGTGGGAAGGTCGTTTCAATCAGGGTGTTGTAAGTCTTAACCTTCCACAGATTGGAATTATTGCCAAGGGGGACGAGGAAAAGTTCTGGAAATTATTAGACGAGAGACTTGACCTCTGCTTTGAAGCTCTTATGTGCCGTCATCGTGCTTTACTTGGTGTGACATCAGATGTAAGCCCTGTTCATTGGCAGTATGGAGCAATCGCAAGACTTAAGAAGGGTGAGAAAATAGACAAGCTACTCAAGGACGGCTACTCAACCATCTCACTCGGATATATTGGTTTATACGAGCTTACCAAATTAATGAAGGGCGTAAGCCATACAGAGCCAGAGGGTGAGGAATTCGCACTCAAAGTCATGAAGAGACTTCGTGCAGCCTGCGACCAGTGGAAGGAAGAGACCGGTCTTGGATTTGGTCTGTATGGTACTCCAGCCGAGTCGCTCTGCTATAGATTTGCAAGAATTGACCAGGAACGTTTCGGAACTATACCTGATGTTACAGATAAGGGTTATTACACTAACTCATATCATGTAGACGTTCGCGAGAAGATTGATGCATTTAGCAAATTCAGATTCGAGAGCCAGTTCCAGACAATCTCATCCGGTGGTGCTATCTCATATGTAGAGATTCCTAATATGAGACACAACTTAGAGGCACTTGAAGAAGTTGTAAGATTTATATACGACAACATTCAGTATGCAGAGTTTAATACCAAGTCAGATTATTGTCATGTATGCGACTATGATGGCGAGATAATCATCAACGACGATAACGAGTGGGAATGTCCACAGTGTGGAAACAAGGATCATTCTAAGATGAATGTAACAAGACGTACATGTGGCTACCTCGGAGAGAACTTCTGGAATGTCGGAAAAACTAAGGAGATTAAAGCAAGAGTACTACATCTTTAATTAGTACTTTGGTTAATCGAAAGGGAATTTATTATGAATTATGGTGATATAAAGCGGATTGACGTGGCTAACGGTCCCGGAGTCCGCGTTTCCCTATTTGTCTCTGGCTGCACCCACCATTGTAAAGGATGCTTCAATCAGGAGACTTGGGATTTTAATTTTGGAAAAGAATTTACTGAAAACGAAATAGATACAATAATGGAATATCTTAAGCCTGATTATATAAAAGGTCTTTCTCTACTCGGAGGCGAGCCTTTTGAATATGCTAACCAGCAGGGATTACTCCCACTTCTCCGCAGATTCAAGGCACTTTATCCAGATAAAGACGTATGGTGTTATACGGGCTATGATTTTGAAAAGGATATCCTTGACAAGATGATGCTCAACTGGGCAGAAACCAGAGAGCTGATTAAGTATATCAATATTCTGGTTGATGGTGAATTTATGGAGGACAGAAAAGATTTGTCTCTTCGTTTCAGAGGCTCTGACAACCAGAGAATCATAGATGTTCCAAAATCACTTCAAGAAAAAAAGGTTATCCTATGGGATCAGAAAGGAAATATATAATGGTTACTTCTCTACCTGTAAAAGTAAAAAAGTTAAACGAAAATGCTATACTTCCAACCTATGGTTCATCAAATGCTGCCGGAGCTGACCTTTATGCCTGCCTTGCAGAACCACTTGTATTAGAGCCGGGTCAGACCTTCTTAGTTCCTACAGGGCTTTCAATGGAGCTTCCTGAAGGATATGCAGGACTTATATATGCCAGAAGCGGTCTCGCAACAAAAAAAGGACTCGCTCCAGCAAACAAAGTCGGAGTTGTAGACTCTGATTACCGTGGCGAGTTCCTCGTTCCATTACACAATCATTCAAATGTAGCAGCTACTATAGAACCAAACGAGAGAATTGCCCAGCTCATAATCACACCATATATAGTTGGTGCATTTGAGGTTGCCGAAAGCTTAGATGATACCAAGCGTGGTGCAGGCGGATTTGGTTCAACCGGAAGTCATTAATTAAATACTAATTATTACTGCGTGTCCGAAGTTTATTTTTCTTAAGATAACTATGCAATACCCATTTTTCAGGAATACGTTTAAGAACAATCTGTATCTCCTCGTGTTTTGCAATAGGCTTAACTAAAATGCTTCGGACACCTGCATTATTAGCCCCCCACACATCTGTAAATATCTGGTCTCCGACAAACAGAGTATTTGATTTGTCAGTTCCCATAAGAGACATCGCATTTACATATCCCTTTGCCGATGGCTTTCCAGCCTTATAGATATAATAGGCTCCAAACTCCTCATTGAAGCTTGATACCCTCTCCTCATCATTGTTTGATAAAAAGCATATCTTATATCCTATATCCTTAAGCTTATTAAGCAACTTTCTTGCACGTTCATCCGGTGGCGCATCATGCTCCACAAGTGTATTATCTATATCAAATATTACTGCACGATATCCCATATGGTAATATTTTCCAAAGTCAATAGAATATGTTGAATCATAATATTCTCTCGGATAAAATCTTCTAAACATACTGTCCCTCCTGTTAATTATGGAAAAATTCATATACCTCTCTGGCAACACTCTTAGTTATATCAGGTGTCTGTTCAAGCTCCTCAAGTGTCGCTTCCCTTATACGTTCTACATCCTTAAATGTCTTAAGCAGAGCCTTTCTTCTGGCTGGTCCCACTCCCGGAATCTCATCAAGAACTGATTTGACCTGATTTGTGCTTCTTAACTGTCTATGGTATTCTATAGCAAATCTGTGTGCCTCGTCCTGAAGGGCAGTAACCATCAGCATAGCTTCACTTCCCTTAGGAAACTGTACCTCCTCGTTATTGTAATACAAGGCTCTTGTTCTATGATTATCATCCTTCACCATACCACAAACCGGTATATCAAGTCCCAAGCTATTAAGAACCATAAGCGCAATATTAACCTGACCTTTACCGCCATCCATCATTATAACATCAGGCATGATATCCAGCTTCTCATCAGTAAATCTACGGCTCAACACTTCCTTCATTGACGCATAATCGTCTGGTCCTGTCACAGTCCTGAGTCTGAACTTACGGTATGCATTCTTCTTAGGCTTGCCCTGTTCAAATACTACCATAGATGCAACTGACAGACAACCCGATATATTAGATATATCAAATGCTTCCATTCTGTCAGCTGACTTAATTCCAAGTGCCTCTGCAATCTCCTTTGCCGCACCTACAGTTCTCTTTTCCTGTCTCTTAAGTCTTTCCATATCCTGTTTTAACACAAGCTCAGCGTTCTCCTCTGCAAGTAAAAGAAGCTTATGCTTATCACCTCTCTGTGGAACAATAACCTTAACCTGACTCTCTCTCCTCGATGTAAGGTATTCCTCTAAAAGCTCTGTATCACTCACCTCTGTCTGCACAAGTATCTCCTTGGGAAGATATGGAGTTCCAGAATAAAATTGCTTCATAAATGCAGACAAAAACTCCCCCGGCTCATCCTTATTGGTAACATTCATATGATGATGCTCTCTTCCAAGCAGTTTTCCATCACGCACAAAAAATACTGTTACAACTGTATCTGTCTCATTTGCGGCATATGCAATAATATCTCTGTCCTCGGCTGTCGATTTGTTCATCTGCTGCTTGTCCGTAATATGTTTAATACTCTCTATTAAGTCACGAGTCTCTGCCGCCTTCTCAAATTCCATCTCCTCAGCATATTTCTGCATCTTAATTTTAAGCTCTGCCACCGTATTCTTATAATTACCATTCAAAAATGATATTGCACCATCTATCTGCTTTCTATACTCCTCAGCTGACACATAGTTATTACATGGTCCTGTACATTGACCAATCTGATAATAAAGACACGGTCTGTCCTTACCTATATCCTGAGGAAGTCTCTTGTTACACGTTCTAAGCTTAAAGAGTTTATTCAAAAGCTCAATTATATCATGTACTGCTCCGGCATTGGTATATGGTCCAAAGTACTTCGACTTATCTCTACGCATTGTATGGCTGTACATCAATCTGGGATATTTCTCATCTACCGTGACGCGGATATAAGGATAACCCTTGTCATCGGTCATCATTGTATTGTACTTAGGTCTGTACTCCTTAATAAGGTTACATTCCAGCACAAGCGCCTCCATCTCTGATGCAGTTAGAATATACTCAAAATACGCTATCTGCTCCACCATCCGCACAATCTTAGGTGAATTGTTGTGTCCATGTCCAGAACGAAAATACTGCCTTACCCTGTTATGCAGATTGACAGCCTTACCCACATAGAGCACATCATCATTCGCACTGTGCATTATATAAACACCAGGATGCTTCGGTAATTTCTTCAATTCTTCTTCTATATCAAAAAAAATATCTGCCATAAATATTCTCCTTTTTTGATAAAAGAAAGGAGGCATCTTTCGATACCTCCAATTATGATAAAGGTTTTTTTGTGTCTTGTTATTACAACAAATCAGCTCTCAATTTCTTGATTACCTGAAGTGTTTTGCCTCTAAGCTCTTCTGCCTCATATAAAGGAAGCATAGTGTTCTTATCCATCTTGGCATCTACTACTGTGTCAAGCCAATCATTTACATATGCCTTAACATATGCAACGTTCTCTTCTGACTTATCCTTCAATGCAACGATTATATTATTGATATTCTCAATAATAGTAGGTGACAGTGATGTATTAGCTGACTGACTCTGTGTTCCCTCATCTGACAACTCAATTACCTTACCAGTCTTAGTAATGATAACCTTCTTATTAGGTGTGCTCTCAGCCTTAGCCTGACCAGCACCCTTCTTGTCAAGAAGCTTCTCAACTACCTTGATAAGACATACTACGCTGTATGTACTCTCCTCAGGAGTCTGCTTATCATTCTCCTTATCTTCATACTGATACCAAAGCCACTCTGACTTGTAAAGCATCTCCTCAATCTTAGGATCTGTAATAAGCTTCTTAAGGTCTGCATCCATAGCTGGGGCTGCTGACTTGCCGAAGAGCTTACCACCTGTCTGAACCTCTGCCTTCTTATACTTAGCAGGAACCGGAACCTCTGCATAAGTCTTAATAAGGTATCTCTCAGCCTTCTTAGGATCATAATTATTATTGATGATGTTGACACGTCCACTGTTAAGACCATTCGTAATCATGTCATCTGCTGTCATAAATACAAGTGCCTTCTGCCTGTCATCTATCATCTGCTTAATCTCGTAATTAGTCTTAGACTTCTCTAATATAGAATTCTTTCTAACCTTAAATGCCTTAATCTTCTCCTTAACACTGAAGAACAGCTTAAGAAGTGATGGGTTAGCATTCACATAGTTACCAATCCATGTAAGCTCAACATACTGATGCTCAATCTTATTAGAAATCTCATATACATTATATCCATCAAATATGACATTAAGAGTTGTGTATAAGAGCTCAAGCACCTCATACTTCTCTTCCCATGAGCGATTTGACATATCCTGATTAACCAAATCCTTGATGCCACAATCATAGAATACAAGGTTGTACTCGTACAAGCCCTCAAAGATATTAGTTTTATCCTTAAGTGATGTACCTGCACCAAGTACCTGAATATTCTTCTTCATGTTAGGCTCATTCTCGATATACTGATATACCTTCTTAACAAAGCCTGAAACCTCAGCTATAAGGCTGTCAATTCTCTTGTTATATATCTCCTGCTTAGAGATTGCATTGATAACACTTCTGCTCAAAACACTTGTGTTCTGTGCAGAATATGTATTACGAATAAGCTCCTTGAAGCTCTCATATACTGAGATATTATCAATAGGAATATACTCAGCGTTAAGTCCATAGAACTCAAATGCTTTGTCAAAATCCTTATTGTTAATATACGCATTGAATAACCCGATACTGAACTGTATCTTATAGTCATTTCCAACGTGTGGATCCTCTACTACATAATCAAACAATACCTCAAGATTGTTCATATATGCATCTGAATTAGCATCGCTTGCAGGAATTCCCATCTCCATAATAACATTGATAAGGTCAAGATATCCCATAATAGCCTTATCAAAATTCTTAGGTCTGTCGTCATCCTCAAGAATCTGATAACTTAAATTAATGAGAAGCGGTGCAATTCTCTCACCAATAAGACGCATAGCGTCTCCGAAATCCTCTCTCTGGTACAGATATAACAACCATATGCTGTATCTGTATATACCTGATGTACTGATAGGTGCATCAATATCTGTAGGATCAATATTGCCATATACAAATCTGAACAATGGTTCTATCCACTCTTCAATCTCATATCTTCCAGTTGCCTTGATATTATCATCAACAAATTCTCCTAACTCATAGAGCTTAGAGCACTGTGCTTTAACATCATCATCAACCATCATGTTAGCTAAATCGAAATTACTATCTTTCAGATAATCAATAACAAGGGTATAGAATCCGTCCTCGACTTGTTCATTTAGAAATCTGATAAGCAGTCCCTTATTGTTAGATGCCGCTATTGACAACACGTTATTATCGGAATCTGCTGTAATGTTTGCTGGTAATGCCATAGGTCACTAACCCCCTTTTACACTTAATCAACTATCTTGATTTTATACCAATTTTTGTAACTATGTCAACGTTAAATTTAGTAAATTGTAATAATTGGCATTGTATATAATTCACAAGATTTTTGTACCAATTTTTTGCGGTTTTTTTGTGCACATTTGCCAACACGATTTTTTTGACATATTTTGACAAGTGTTTTTATACCTCAAAGCCTGCCATTTTCAATATTGCTTTTGCATTGGTTGTGGTACATCTTCCATCCTTTATCTTATAGTCAAACCGAAGCTCATCATTGTCGTAATATTCTTCAAAATGATAATTGACCGCTGCCCTTCCATCTCTGTCAGAAATTGTACAAAGTTCAAAGTCATGTGTGGAGACAAGTGTCATACAGTTATCGCCTGACAAGCCCTTAAGAACCTCCTTGGCACCAACGATTCTGTCAGCGGAATTTGTACCCTTGAATATCTCATCTATAAGACACAGCATAGGCTTGTTTTCTTTCCTGTACTCTGCCATGGTTTTTATCCTGAGTATCTCCGCATAAAATGTTGATATACCATGTGCAACATCATCGGTTATTCTCATTGAAGTAAAGATTCTCATATAATTACACGAAAGCTTTTTACCACATATAGGAGCTCCAATATATGCCAATGCCAGATTAATTGCTATAGTCCTTAAAAATGTTGTCTTACCAGACATATTAGAGCCGGTTATAACCGTAATTCCACTCTCAAGCGATACACTGTTAGATATTACTTTATCTGGTGAGATAAGCGGATGGTATATATCCTCACAGCTAAGGCTGTTCTTGCCAGAATCCTCCTTGTCGTATATGTCACCCCATCCTGTATTTCGCACACGTCCAAGCACAGCAAGTGACAGAAGCATTTCCACCTCTGCAATATTATCAAAGCTTCCTGAAACTCTCTTTCCGTATTTTTTACGCCATGCCGAAACAACAATCGCCAACTGGTAATCCCACAGAATAATACCACTTAGTATCTGATGAATTAATGGATTGTAGCATATATTATATGCCTGACTTATACCACTAAGAGTACTAAAAGCAGACAACGCACCCTTATCACCACAGATTGCATCACTTATAGCCATCAATCTCTCAGATGAAAACTTATACTTAGACAGCTCATTCATCATATCTATATAATCTTCCACAACATATCCTGCGCCATACAGGGGTACTATAACCGAATCTGTAATATGTCTGGTGAGCCACGAAAATGACAGCACAGCTATAAATCCAACCAACGGATATGCGTAGCTTAATACCCCCGCTATCCATAACACCAACAGTGCTATCTCTGTAACAGGGAAAAGCACTGCAACTATCCTGCACCACAAAGGGAATGCATTATCATCACTGTCACAGGCAGCCTCGAATTGCTGTAAATCAATCTTCTTTTTTCTATTCAAAAGCCGCTCTCCTGCCGCCTCAAAATCCACAGCAAAATCTCGGCATGAAAGCAATTCTTCCACTGCTTCACGTCTTTTTTGGGTGACCTCGCTGTCAAACTCTGAGAGACTTAGCACATCAGCAAACTTTTTCTTACCTGAGTCCGTATGACACACATTTAGCATTTGAAACAATGAATCATTGCCAAGCAAATCAATATCCGTAGACACAGTATCGCCAGACAAAAGATATTCCTTGCCATTCTCTGTAAAATCTCTCCAGCCATCATCAAACCTTGCTATGTAGTGCTCTACTACTCGTATCTTGCTCTCTACAATATCTGTCTGCCTAACAACATCGCTATGTTTTCTTATAAGTATTATAAATACAAGCAGAAAAGCACCGCCTACTATCCCTGCCACTAACATATTATCTGAAATACCAACTAAAAGCAGAGCTACGCCTACAAGAAAGCTTACCACACGAAGTGAGGATATTCTTCCATACTGTTTCTTAAGGTTATCCAATTCACCGTCTAAAATCTGTTTTTTCTGCTTAAACTGTTCTAATTCCTTCTCATTTATCATACAAAATGCTCCTATTTGTCATCATCAGATTTGTCTTTTTCCTTAGCATGAGTTGATAAACCTATAAAAATAAACACAAGACCTACACCTATACATACTATACCCCATGTGGCTTTACCTAATGCAAACAAAAAGCATATTCCACATATAATCATAAGTGCACCTGATACAAAAAAATTCTTAACTGCCTCTGAAAACTTATCCATATTATTCCTCCGTACATAATACATATTTAGCAGTATTATATTAACATATTTGACATCCTATATCAATGAATTCACTTTTATTTCACTTTTTAAATCTCTGTGTTTCTACAGCCTTGATTTTTGTTCAGCTGTGTATTAGAATATTATTTAATATTTTGTAGCAGAATAAAGATATATATGTAAAGGAGATTGATTATGGGAAAGTTATTCAAATCATTGGTAAAGGTTGGAGTAGCTGCCGCTGCTGTTGGTGGTATTTGCTATGCATTTAAGGACAAGATAAAAGAGAGCAAGGTATATCAGGAATACGATCTTGATGATAAAATCCAGAAGGTTAAGTCTACAATCAAGGATAAGATGCCTAAATCAGATAACGAGAAGGATTATGTAGATGATGACGAAATCTTCTTCGACGATTTAGATGCCGGCTCAGCAGAGAGAGATTATGTCTCTATCGACACTGATTCTAAGGACGAGGACGCTGAGGACAGTAGTGTTGAGGAAAGCAGTGCTGAGGACAGTAGCTCCGAGGACGAGGACATAGAGGACACAGAGGACACAGAGGACACCGATAGTGTACCTACTATTAATATCTAAAAATTTATTTTAAAGGGCTGCCCTGCAGTAAGCTTTTAAGCTAATTGCGTGGCAACCCTTATTTTTATGTATACACAATCTAGAAGTTATCTCCGTTCCATCCCCAGTTAGCAACTGCCTGATATTTCACATAGACATGGTCCGGTGCAATTCCAAGTACATTCTCAAATATCTTGCATATTTCACCTGTAAGCTTGGCAAATGCAGATGGATTCTCGCTTCCGTATACACTCACCTCAACCATTGCCATAGGCTCATCGTTTGAACCTCGGAAATATAATCTGTACTCCGGCTCAAATCCAACCATAAGCCAGCTCTCTGACTTACCAGGGATTGTTTTTATCGCCTGTCCTAATCTTGTCTTTATTTCCTGTTCCTGGGCATCCGTGATTGCTACACTGATTTTTGAATTAATAAATGGCATTTTGTTTGTCCTCCTTATTTGTTATGTCCATTCGGATGTTTTATATTTTATTCCTCATCCTCCGGTATTCCCGTTTGTAAAAATTCGTTCCATTTGCGATTGACTTCCTCCAACTCCTTCTTCTCCATAATCCTGTTCCTGTCATCCAAAATGGCAAGCATCTCATCTGCCACATCCTCCAGAGACGGATTTGAAAATCGATACAAATACCCCATCATGCGAGTTGCCGTAAAATCTGTATTCAGATTTTTAGTAACTATGTCAGCAAATTCTTCGGGATATCCGAGGCGAAGCATAAGGGTATATAGTTTCCTGCTCTGGGATGATTTTGGTTTCATGGGTTGCCTTTCTGGTTCAAATATTTTTTCTTGATTTACAGCTTATTTATGTGTTGGGGAAGTGGTTTTGTTTGTCTTTTCTTTATTATTTTATATTATGGTTTTCGTATTGTCAAAGCCATTTAAAGTTTGTAATTTAATTGTTAATGAGGTTTTTATTACCCCTTTTGTGGATTTTAGTATTATACCAAATGTATGCTGTGAGGGTAAGGGGTGTTAAATTAATATCATGATAATCCGTTTGACAGTCCTGCTAAGTCGGTTCTCTACATTCCACTGTGTTTAAATTAATACTCGAGCGAAGTCTGATACTCTTTTATATATACATCCTCTACATTCCACTATGTTTAAATTAATATCCGGTTATAGATGCGTAAGCGGCTGCAACTCCGCTCTCTACATTCCACTATGTTTAAATTAATATAAAGTATCAATCCGGATTGGTATTAATCAGTACACCTCTACATTCCACTATGTTTAAATTAATATAGCAGCGCAGGGAATAGAGTTTGCGATAATTCGTGACTCTACATTCCACTATGTTTAAATTAATATTCATCTTCATTATTTTTCGAGTTAATAATCTGCTCACTCTACATTCCACTATGTTTAAATTAATATTGTGAGTGCAAGAATTAGAAGTATGTATAAGAAGTTACTCTACATTCCACTATGTTTAAATTAATATGCCATCAACAATAGCCCTTGCATTATCAGGATTTTTCTCTACATTCCACTATGTTTAAATTAATATCGGCAGCACACTATGACCTGTGTCCTTAGCTATGAACTCTACATTCCACTATGTTTAAATTAATATTAGTTTAGATTTTATGTATGACATGAATTTTAAGTTCTCTACATTCCACTATGTTTAAATTAATATCAAATACCGTGCGTATTGTTCCTTATGCATATCTTTCCTCTACATTCCACTATGTTTAAATTAATATTAAATGACCTCTGAATACATGGTTGGCTTTGCTTCTCTACATTCCACTATGTTTAAATTAATATATTGTTCAATCGAGACATAGAAGAATTAGTATATACTCTACATTCCACTATGTTTAAATTAATATTATTTTTGCACTGTCAATGATATTCGGTTCTCTTGGCTCTACATTCCACTATGTTTAAATTAATATACATGAATGTGAATACTGCGGTGCAAATTTAGATCCCTCTACATTCCACTATGTTTAAATTAATATTCAAATTTACCTATATTGGGTTGTTCTTCTGTTATCTCTACATTCCACTATGTTTAAATTAATATCAAAACCTTACTAATTTCAATTTTCATAATTGATGCTCTACATTCCACTATGTTTAAATTAATATGATTGTTCACTATCGATAAGTAACTCACGAACTACCTCTACATTCCACTATGTTTAAATTAATATGGTCTTGCTGATATTAAGAAGGCTAGGCTTAAGAAACTCTACATTCCACTATGTTTAAATTAATATATTATGTCATTCATATGGGACTTGATGTGTACTAGCTCTACATTCCACTATGTTTAAATTAATATTTATCAAGGCACCCATTCAACACAGTTGAATAAATCTCTACATTCCACTATGTTTAAATTAATATTGTACAGAAGTCCTCATCCAATCCTACAGTAACTAACTCTACATTCCACTATGTTTAAATTAATATTAATGACCGCTTAGTTACATCACATGCTGATATTACTCTACATTCCACTATGTTTAAATTAATATCAAGCCAGTAAATGCCAGCGGCATTGTAAAAGGTAGCTCTACATTCCACTATGTTTAAATTAATATGTTAGTACCACTCAAGGCATTAACGTTAAAATACGACTCTACATTCCACTATGTTTAAATTAATATCCGTCTTAAAACATCACTTGATTCCACTTACTTTTTACAGTAAATTTTGTCTACCACTTATTTTTTCTAATTAAAACCTACACCCATATAACTGTTTTAACCGTTTATCACGATATATTCCTCATTAATACAACATTTGTCGTACCCTGGTTGTTTTTACACTATATAAGGTAGACAATTATAAAAATCTGCTTGTTTTATCGTCCTCCACTCCTATAAATTCTTTGCTTAACCATTTTTCATCTCTGGATGTAAAGAGAATAACCGAGTCCATATCTTTTCTGATATACTGTTTCAGCTCGCACTTAAGCATTTCTATATTTGCCAGATTTATATTTCCTTCAAATACAGAATTCTGTATATGTGTTAAATATTTCTTACATATCTTAAATACCTTGGGTAGTATTTTTTTACCTGTATCATCTGTAACTATATCATAAACCAATATAACATACATGATTTTTTCCTCCAACGCACAATATTTTTATCGCAAACGTCAAACAACTACCACCATATTTCAAAACCCTTATAACTCTTTTCGCCCATCAAATGCTTAATAAGTTTATATAATTCCAAACGCATAAGATATTGATATGATACATATTTTCCTAAATCCCTATGCTTAATCGTAGTTGACAGCCTGTCATCCAGTTCTTGAACAATTAATTGTGATGCATTCTTTTTTAATTGCATACCATTCATTCTTGGTACAAAGCTTTGTTCCGTAATTTGATTTCTATTTAGCATGGAAAATATAAGTCTGTCACCAATCAAAGGTTTGAAAATCTCAGCCACATCAAGTGCAAGCGAAAACCTTTTTGTTCCCGGTTCGTGCAAATAACTTATGGTTGGGTTCATCTGCGTTTTATATATCTCCGTCAAAACCTTCGTATATATAAGCGAATTTACAAACGATATAAGACTGTTAATCATATTATCTGGTGGGTGCATAACTCTTTTATCAAAATCAATGTTCTGGTCTATAATAATATTCCACGCCTGATAATAAGCTTTTCTTATATTCCCCTCTACTCCCATAAGCTGTTGTATAGTTGTTGTTTTACCTATTTCACGCCTGAGCGCCTCTATCGTATCCATATATTCTTTTACATCTTTTCCTCTGCCATTATAATATCTGAGGTTACGATATAATGTTAAATGATGCAGAATTTATGAACTCTCTTGCTATAACCATTCGTTTCTCATAATCTGAATAATGTTCAACCTGTTTCGTCAATAATTGACCCGCCAATTTTTGTTCTTTAGGATAAAAGCTTCCTATATAAAATTGATAATAATTAAAAAAATGAACGGCTATTCCATTTTTCGAGATAAGATTAAGAAGGTTGGTGTTAAATGACATCTCAGACATAATATATAAATCATTGATGTTCTCTATTGGCAAGTCCCTCTTCATTCCATCAGCAGAAGTAAAATGCAAGGTGTTATCCTTTCTGCTAATATTACCATCAGTAAAAAAATAATAACTTTCTTCCATATATACACCTGCCTCTTTTAAATAAAACACAAATCATGATATGCACATTTCTTACAAATAGCATTTTTGTCAAGCTCTGGTATATCATCACTTGCTGCATATAAAACAATATCATGCGTAACCTTATCCAATGTTACAAAATCATCATCCTCCAGCTCCACAGATATACTCTGTTTTAATAAAGGATAATCAATTTTTGCATTAACATCTGTAATACCTCGTTTATACAGATAATACATATAATATTTAACCTGCATAATGCCCGCTTCCTCTATACTTCTGCTCTTCTTAACTTCATGCAAAACATGATTGCCACGCAAAAAATCTATGTTTATAACACCATCTATCATTATATGCTTGTTATCTCTCATATAAGAATTTTCATCTAACATTTTGCCAAGTTTTACATCCTGATTTTCTGTTTCCATACGGATTTCATGCAGGTAATACCATAGCTTCCTTTTGCAGACATAATAGTAATACACCATAATGCCTGTAACTTCACTTTCTTGCACCTTTTATCCCCCCTTGTACAAATGTCCAAAAATTTATAAAATGTTATTAACTCTCTCCTGTTTATATATTTCCTGCAAACCCATCTCCGAATCATAATTACAATGAACAATTGGTACTTTGAATTTCTTTTTTAATACTATATCCTTTTCGGTTTTTGTAACATCGGTCTTTACTAAATACCACGGAACTGAAATCATATAATCTCTGATATATTCTATAGCCTTAAGCTTATCTGCAACCTCTGACGACCTATCCTTGATAATCGTCTCACATTTTTCTATCTCCTCTACATTTTCCTTGTAAACAGAAAATGGAATAATGTCTATATTATGTATATCTCGTATAGGTTCTTGGTCCTTCTCTTCAATATAAAATCCTTCCAGATTTTGATATTGTTTCTTATATTTCTTTACATAGTCTGATGCCTCAAGCTTTTCAACCGACATATATGTATTAATAAGCTCCGTCTTATGCTGTTCACTAAATACACCCGAAACAGTTTTCATTGCTTCTCTTGATAAATCGTAAATATCATCATCAACAAATCTCATATCACTATTTGTACTTCTGTAATGTCTCTCTGGTGCATCCCTTAATTGAAGAGCCACAAAACAATTAGCTTCATCTATACTCTTTAGTCCCTTACGGTTCACTCTTCCCATTCTCTGAAATAGAGAAAATAATTCTAATAATTCTGTAAACAGATAATCAAAGTCAATATCAAGACTCACCTCGACAATTGATGTAGATATCCATATTTCATGTGATTTATATGAAGTTTTTCCTACATCTAAAATGCAACTTTCTTTTATTCGCCTATCAGCCCTTGTATACCTGCTATGTAATAAATTAATTTTTACATCTATGCCATCAGCCTGTGACAACGCTTTCAATTCCTTATATATTTTTTGAGCAGTCTCAATACTGTTACATACAACAAGCGTTTTTCTGCTTTTCTTATCCTTAAGTGATTTCCACTTATTCCATATATCTACTGATTCAAGCTTTTTATCCCATACTTCCACATTATGTCTGTCCGGTTTCAAATGTGAAAAATCTCTTATTGCTATATCATCTCCCAGAGCCAGCTCTAATTCTTTTTTCGCAAACGGAGGCATTGTTGCCGTCAATATAGCAACTTTTCCGCCAAACCTTGTTATCAATTTCACGCCATATATAAGATATGCCAACAAATCAGGAGAATACATCTGTATCTCGTCTATTATTATCTTAGAATACGAAAATGTACTGAGCTTTAACTCATATCCATAATATTTCAGAGCAAAATCAAATATCTGATCCAAGGTAGCAATAGTGATAGGCAAAGACATCTGCCTACTTTTTGTAACATAATCCATTAAATCATCTATATCTACTCTGTTCTCATCCTTTGACCTGTCAGACAAATAATAGGATTGCATGTCAGAATGTAACAAAGCCAGCCTTGTATCAACATCAGCGTTTCCCAACATAGCCTTTATACGTTCATACATTGCATTGATGGCAGTCCTAAGAGGAAGTATGAAAAAGCATTTATTATTTCCTGCCCACAAAAGACCTGCCTCAGTCTTGCCACTCCCAGTTGGTGCTGTAACAATAACATTTCTGTTAGTGTTATCCATCATAAATTTCTGCAAATCATTCCATCCGTCATGCCATGTAGCAACCAAATTATTCAGACAGGATATCAGGAAATTATTAGGATATTCACATTTAATATGTGCACTGGCACTATAATCGCACTTATGTAACAGACCTTTAAACTTTATACATTTATCCAGTAACTCCAAGTCTCCATCTATAAGCTCATCCCGATCACATTCCCGTTTTGCTGTTATCTTGCCTATCTTTTTCAATGCCCTTTTATCTATACTGTGTACAACGAATTCACTATATTTTTTTCTAAAGTCATCTATTAAATCATTAGGATGACCTAACATACTTGTAAAACTGTTTTTATCCGCTCTGTTTGGGTGATGATATAAAACTGCATATAAAACTGCCAAATAATCACTATCATCCTTACTTACATCAAAATCATCTTTAAAAACAAACAAAGCAGATAAAATGTTATGCTGTATCTCTTTGTCAGGATTAAAACTCACATATTTATTTTTCATACGATACTGCATCATATCATTAATCTTTCCATAGTCATGTTTCTCGCATGCATATGAAAGTAAATTATAATTGTACTCATTTATATATCCTATATCGTATAAATCAAAGGCAGCTTTCTTAACAAGCTCCGTATGCTCAAGAATTGATTCCTCACCATATTTACCTATAGCTGTTTTAGCTAAATTATTTTCTAACAGCTCTTTTACTTTTTCACTTCTATCATTTCCCACACCCAAATTCACTTCCTTTTTGCTTTTATTTCCAATATGGTTATATTAATATTTCAAGATTACACCAGTCCTACTATGTAATTTTCTTCTCCCTTATCTATATATACATTATCAATGCAATCAAACACACTAAATTCTGATATATAGCTGACTAACCTCTTATTAAATATACGTTTCTTACCATCAGGGCTCAGCTCATAATTCTTGTTCAACAAATACTTTGTTCCATGAGCCTTTATACCTTCCCTTTCATTGGCAAACATTCCATCTGCCTCTATTGCATCAGCAGGTATATATGCATGATATTTGCAATAATAGTCATCATCTATCTCACATAATTCTGTAAATTCACACTCCTCAACATCTACAAAATCCTCGCTTCTACCGATGGATGTAAGATTATCTATATTGGCATATATACACTCAAGCACCTCATCTGCTGCCACAACATGAATTATCAGCTCTATGTCAAACAAAACCTCGTAATACTTGGGAGCTGTGGTCAAAGTTCTGAATAGCGATATAGGTTTTCTATAATATTCGCGCTCATAAGCCTCCAACCTGCCCTTAGCATCCTTCTCCAATTGTTTTATGTCTGCCTCACGCTCCAGAACACGTTTTAATCTCTCTGGTGAAATATCTGTACTTTTCTTAAGCTGTGCAAGAGTATTCTTTCTCTCCTTGATTTTCTTAAGTAATGGCTGAAATCTCTTCTTTTTAAATTCTGATATCTCATCATTTAAATTCTTTAAATCTCTATACTCTTGAAGATATTCTGGATGTATGACATCAATGGTAATACCTTTTCTAAAATCATTACCTTGGCTTTTCTTAGCAGTAGCAACTTTTATGTATCCTTTAGAAATGGTATCATCATTACTCATTTTTACTAATATACCTCTGTCATTTTGTAGCGAATTAAGTATACAATGATCCAGATATACCTCTCTACGCATACCACCATAATCTCCCTGTATACTTAGCTGCATAGGCATATACTCAGTATAGCCACAGGCTTTATGCAAAGCTCCTATTACAGTAGAGTAAGGCGGCAAAGGATATGTCATCTTATTGTCAACCGTCTCTTCACGTCTGTAGTTAGCAGATGACTGTCTAAGCTTAATTCTTAACGCTCTCATTCAATCACCCCTATTCTAGGCATAATACTCACTAACCTCTTTTTTCAGATTGTCAAAGAATTCTTCTATTGAAACAGCGTTTAGCTCACGGACAATATCATCTTCATTGGCAAATGTGCCACATTTAAGCACACCTGCCCTGAAATTACCCTTTGAGCTGTTCAATTTTTCTTTAATTCCCTCTTCAAGAATTAAAGACTGCTCCCTAACATTGACTACATTTTCAAAATAATGAGTCTTTCTAACAGACATTCCGCCTATTACAAACAGAGGCTCCGCATTGTCAAGATTACCCTTTACAACCAATGACAGATTCTCTATAGCATCTAAAATCGCATTTACACGTTCTGCCTTCTCTGAATTATCTGCCTCAGCTTTAAAGTTCTCATCTACACCGACCTTCTCCAAATCAATAGTAATACTATATACCTTCAGCGACTTATCATACTCATATTGGTATGGCATAAGACCTGTATCAGCCGCATCATTCTGAACACTCAGATTATTATGCTTGGCATGTGTAGCAGCCAAATATAGGTTATTATGAAATCTAAGCTCATTGATAAATGCATCCACAGCGATAGCATCAGTCAGATAAAAAGAACTATTCCTTACATATGTAAGTCCCTGAGTTGACATATAGCCGCCCTCTAAGGCTCTACAGTTAGCAGCGTTTAGGTTCTCATCCACCTTCTTCTGCATAACCTTGTCAAGTGATGTTTCCAAATCGTCGTATAAGCCTGCCTGCACACATATTGCATTCTTCAGGCTTTCACGACTTCTCATTGCATATTCTCTTCTATTCTTATACACCTTCTGAACGCTTGATGCATTACCAAGACCTTCTCCATAGTTACTTGTCATATTTGCTATTACCGTTAATGTTACTGCATTTTTATCCATATCAAATACCTCCTAATCTACTCTTTTTCATACTTAACTAATGCATTTGCAAAGCTTGTTGCAATATCAGACCAATTATTTTTTGTCTCTAAAATGTCATATATTGTTCCAATTTCTCCCCCAACATATCCTGACATTTGAAGCATAATCTCCAGTACCCTCTCTCTGTCATGCGAAACAATGGCATTAATCAATTTATCTCTATATCCCTTTACCTTGTTATCACCATTTTTAGCCTTTATTTGTTGTCCAATTACATATCCTGTGTTTTTTGCTCTCTTAACACTCTCGTCCATTTTGTCAACCTCCTTCCATTCAACATTAATATCAACTAATTTGCTTATTATCGCAGCCGGATAACTCTCAGATTTACTTATGACAAGTAATCTCTCAATTAAACTATCCAGATATCCACCATTTACACAACAATCAATAAGTTCATTCTCTACATTCAGCCAATAATTGTAATTATACTTGTATGTGTATTTAATATTGTAATTATCATATATCTTCTTAAGCTGTCTTATAGACCTCTTCCTTATAAAGAATGTATTAAATACTTCTTCCTGACGATTTTTACATATTATCTCTACATCGAACTGTAGAAAATCATCTGCGCTTATCAATGCTTTAATTAGTTTTGTTTTATCAGTATCTTGCCTGCTGCTGTTGTCAACTACTTTATTATCATCAACAAAAGCTTTCCTGACACATTCATTACTCTTTACCAAAGCATCAATACTTACATTATTATTAATGAAAAAGCCATCTCTTGAATATGTAAATGCAAACGGAATAAAATCATATTCCCGCTCATCTCTCGATACAAATGTGTCTGTATCAAACCAGTACGAAACTGCCTTACTTTTTCTATTCTCGTCTAAGTCAAAGCCAAGCAATCTGCAATGTGGATTTTGTTCAGAAAACAACTTATTTACATTAGCAAAATTCCTATACATAGTTGTCTTATACCTGAACGTTTCTCTAATTATGTCCTGTCGGTTACGTTCAATCAATTCCAATATTTCATCTTTATTTTTGCCATCAAATCTTGTTTTACCAAACACCTTCTTCAAAATGGTGTTGGAATTCACACCAGCAATATAAGAATTAATATCACTTATCTCATCCTCTGTATAATCTTCATCCTGCTTAGATAATTTCCGTTCTATTGCTATATGTTGTAATTCCCACCCATATAGTCCCTCACAAAACTTTAGGTAACGAGCCTCTGTTATATCAGCCTGATTATATAATATTCCTTCTATATATCCCCCAATATCATTGTATACAGGATATTTATCAGCATCTCTTTTTCTTGTAACCTCGTATTGTTTCACCCCTTCTTTATCTTCAATATACTTAAAATATCTTATAATACCTACAATAGCAGCCGAATCCCTCCATTCTGTAGGTATAAGGAGGGTATCATACTGCTGTCCTTCTAATTTAACCTTCATAGTATCCTCCTATTCATCTACAACTGCTATCAACTGTGCCACACCAAAACCAGATGATTTTCTCGAACCCATTCCTGACTTCAATAAATAATCCAGTGCTTTCCTATCTCCATGTAACATAAATTCGCCTATAGAGCACTCAATATTAATAGAATAATGCTTAACAACGATTGTCTTTGCATTTATAGGACTGATTTTTACTATACTCGTATCTTCCGAAAAGCCTGCTTGAAGAAGCTGATTCTTGATTACATTACTGGCTTCTCTCTCAAAATCATCCTTTTGTTTGCATGAATAATACCAATCTCTGTTGTTATCTCTGTTATGACTTCTGATACATAGCGGCTCTAACATTTTTATTAATATAGAGTTTCCTGTAACTGTCTGTTCATTTAACTGTCTAATCCGCATCAGCCTCATGCTGTTTTCACATGGAAGATTAAATTGTTTACCTTTGTATGCCGCAACCGCCGAGAACAGGATAAATCCTGTTCTTGTATCAGCAGTTGAAATAATGAGCTTCATTCTCTTTTCATGTACTGTAATACTATCCTTCGTAAATGTAGGATTACCAAACACTACAGAAAAACAAAATGGCTTGTCCTTGGCAGGTCCATAGTAATCAGCGAAATATTTACCTTCATCGGCTATACTTAAACATTTTTTGATATATGACATAATGCACCGTCTATAGTCTATAGGTAGTATTTCTGTTTTTAATGTGAATCTACATTCTATTTTCATCCTTTTACCTCCTTTCTCATTTATAAAGTATGTAATACTTTCGAATTAAGGATTACTTAATTCGAATTTGTAATCACATTATACACACGAATTAGTCTATTGTCAATAATTATCCATAATTAATTTGCAATATAACAATTACAATATTGCAATTACAATAACTAATATATTATTTCTTTTATTATTATTTAAACTATGATATAATTAAAATCTGTATAAATATACTCATATTGAAATGTTAAGTAATTAATTTGCAACATATTTTTAATTTATCCACATTGGAACCTGTACCACATTTTTATACTATTTATACAATACCACACTCCCTGTACAAAAATCAGGACTTGCAATAGCGTTTTTATTTTTTCGCTTTTACAAATCCTTGTCCTGCTTTACGAAGCTCTTTTTACCAGTCTCGGCTTACTTCCCCTCTCAAAAAGATATGCCTCATCAATGCTCATATTAAGTATCTCCCTTATCGGCTTATTTGCCTTGACACTGATATGCCTTGCTGTGTCTACATCCTGTCCGCCCAGATAAAGCATATGGTCACAGCCATTTAATATTGTCATTGCCTGCGCCGGTGTATACAGAGAATCTAATTGGCTGATACTCTGCAAAACAACGCTTACCGATAAGTTTCTTGAGCGTATTACAGAAATTATTTTGTCAAAATCTGCAATAACTGCACTTCCGGCATAATCATCTAATATTATGCGAACCGGAACATTAAGCCTGCCATCGGGATTATTATCTGCCTCTCTGCACAGACATTGTATTGCCTGCGTGTAAAACACATTTATGAGATTATCATAGGTATGGTCGGTGTCACTTACGTTGACGAACAACGCCACCTTCTTTCTTCCTAAATCCTCAACCCATATTTTATTTTCTCCCCGCAGCATATTTCTGACATCGGCAAAATCATAGGTATTCAGTGCTACATTCAAAAACTGTAGCACGCAAGCCCACGACTTTTTCGAGCTAGTCATAATATCGCGATACCCATTGAACTTCTTTACTGCGAAGCTGTCTGGTTTATGACGCTCCAGCTCGTTAAACAGAGATTCGGCATCAGAGCCGGTATACAGCATATTGGCAAGCGAAGTAACACTTACCATATCCTGTTCTGTCTCAGGTAATGCTTCCTTTACAAATGCAACCAGACTGGCAAGAACCATCCGTGCTGTCTCCTCCCAAAACGGATCGTCCTGCCTTGTTGTGGGAAGAAGCGAATAAGCTACTGACAGCACATCCTGTTCACACACCTTTTCTGTCTCGGCATCCACTCTAATATAGTCCAAAGGGTTGTAGCATGATGACTTACTCATTTTTACGAAATCAAGCAGCTTAACCTCATAACCGGAAGCCAAAAGCTCATTATGAAGCTTGTCATATAACAATCCCTTTGTGTCCGATATCACCATACTCTCCCCACAAAGCCTTATATTAGGAATTACATATCCGCTGGTTTTACCAGAACCGGATGCCCCGATGATTAAATCGTTGTTATTTAATCTTGTCCTCCATGTATCATTTGATACAATGACATCCTTTGCCAATATTCTGTTTTCTGATTTAAAACTACACATTATTACACATCCCCTTCCATGGTAAATGAGGTTTCTTGCTACAATGTAGTGACAACACCTGTAGCAAGTCCAAATTCAAGTGCTTCAATGACCGAGAAAAAGCTGTCAGTCTTTGTTTTTTCATATACCTCTTCCCTGCTTCTTCCTGTTCTTTCGGAAATAACTTCACACAGGGCGTCTCTTGCCTGAAAAATCTTTTTAAGCTCCATCTGAAGCTCCAATGGTTTCTTTCCACCCACATCATACTTCGTGAATGTAGGATCGTGAATCATTATCTGTGTATGCGGCAGCATTTCTCGTTTATCACCTGCAAGAAAAATAATAGAGGCAATACTCGCTGCCATACCCGTACAAACTGTTCTCACTTTAGCCTTCATCAGGCGAATACAGTCATATACCGCAAGTCCACTTACCAGCTCTCCTCCGGAGCTGTTTATGTATAATGTAATCTCTTTTTCAGGATTTTCCTGATTTAAATACATGAGTTGTTTTATCAGCTCATTTGCGACTTCCTCATTTATGAAGCCCGTCATAAATATTTTTCTTTCCTTATAGAAATTATCCTCCAGCGTATAAAACTCACAGCCTCTCGCTGTCTCATCAATAATCCTAGGCATTCTCATATCTCCATCACCTCCGGTTCATACCCTGTCTTAGTAAGCCATTGTTCAAATGGCGTAATCATAAGAGCATATATCTGCTCAAAAATCTCCTCTTCTTCAGCTTCCTCAACTCCACCAAGCATTACGTTCGTTTCCATCTCACTTATTTCATAACCTACAGTACCTTCCCATTTTCTCTTCGTTCCCTCACCTGTATACATAAGTAAATCCTCCGGTTTCAGTTTCAGGTATCTATCCTGCATATAAAGCTTTCTGCTTGAATACGCAGAGCAGGTATCTTTCCATTGCTGCAAGCTTTTTCTCTCCATAAAATAGTTCCTCCATTCAAAATATAATCTCATGCAAATGGGTAGCGATTGTGATTTTCCACAATTTCAGCTAATAACCATACCGCAGATTCAGATTTCTGTTTAAGGTTCTCATCCGGAGAGTTTCGATATTTCACTATCAGAAATATCAAATCCTTTAAGGTGTTATCAAGACAGCTCTCCGGCAAATCCAAGGTGTCCAAAATCTTTAGCATCATAGTTGACCTGATTTCCTTCGTCTTTTGACCCAGCTCTCTATCATAGAACAGATAAAGAGGTGTATCCATCAAATTCTGAATTATCTCATCAATATACGCTCTGCGGCTTGTAATTCCTGTCTTTGCATTGTCAATCATTGTTTTTAACGGTATTTGACTTATCATTTTCCCCACCTCCTAATTGTAAAGGTTTATTTTTTCAACATGCTCCGGTTTCTTTCCGCGTTCAAAAAGAATCGCCTCATCCAACCCCATGTTAAGTATCCTATCCATTGGCTGGTCTGCCTTGATACTTATATACTCTGCGGTCTTTATATCCTGTCCGCCCAGATACAGCATATGGTCACAGCCATTTAAAATTGTCTTTGCCTGTGATGATGTATAAAGTGTTTCGAGCTGGCTTATGCTCTGCAAAATTACGCTTGCAGAAATATCTCTGGAACGTATCACCGAAATCAATCGGTCAAAATCCGGAATGAATACATTTGTTGCAAAATCATCTAAAATGATTCTGACCGGTACTTTCAGTTTCCCATCCGGATTGCCATCCGCCTCTCTACATAGTCTCCTGAAAGCCTGTGTATAAAATGTATTTATCAGGCGGTCAAATGCACGGTTTGTATCGCTTACATTGATAAATAAAACCATCTTCTTTCGTCCCAAATCCTCTATACGAAAGCTGTCTGTACCTCCAAAAAGCTTTGCCGCTTCTGAAAAATCGTACATCTCAAGCATATTGGACAACTGCTGGGAGATATTCCCCCATGTCCGTTCTGCCCGAAATACTTTTTTGTAAGAGCAATACTTTTTAACAGCAAAGCTGTCCGGTGCTTCTGCTTCAAGCTCCTCAAACAATCTTGCTCCAATCTTGTCTGGCAGTACCTTATACAGCTCTGCCACACTACACATATTTCTCTCTTCCTCCGGTAAACACTCAAGTGCAAATGCAATCAGGCTCTCAAGTACAATCTTTGACATCTCCTCCCAGAAGGCGTCATACTTATCCCGAACCGGAATCATGGCATCAGCAATGCTTACGATATCCTGTTCTCTATATCTGCCATCGGCAATCCTTTCGATATAGTCAAAAGGATTGTAGGAGCATGATTTTTCCATATTCACAAAGTCAAGAACCCGAACCTCGAATCCCCTCTTTTCCAGATTATCCTTGAGCAGCCTATGCAAAATGCCCTTGGTGTCTGTTATTATCATGCTTTCCTCACTATGCAAAATATTAGGTATTACATAGCCGCTGCTCTTTCCAGTACCACTTGCACCTATTACTAAATCGTTGTTGTTAAGCCCTGTCTCCCAACCATTGCTGGAAATTATTTTATTTTTTGCAATAATTCTGTCCATAAAAAAGAACACCCCTTTCTAAACGCCTTTAACAATATTTGCCTGCAAAAATTCGTATTTCTCGTTTAAAAATTGATGTTCGTATTTCTCGTTTAATTTTGGATTCGTAAACTCTCGAAATGGTGGCTCAACCCACCTGTGTTATGAAAATATTTAATTACTTCCTAGCTCCGCAAACAGTACACTCCTGATGTGTTACCGCATCATGGTGTTCAGTACCAACCTGAACCTTTTCTGTTCCAGCCCAAACTAGAGTATCAACTACTTTTAAAGCACATCTTCCCTGCGGATCAGGATCTGGGCATTCAGGATTACATGAAACACAATGCAGCATACACCATCTCTGCTTTTCGCAAGCACCTGCAAGCTCATCAGCATATGTTCCATCAGGCCACCACACTGCATGCCACTCATACACATCCTGTTCCTCATAAACAGGCTCATCATAAGCCTCCTTATCTACAACAGTTTTCCATGTATGCTGGTGGGCTGTTGTTTGTTCCTCTTCCCCAGCTTGTGGCTGTGATGTCTGCTGAGCCTGAGTTGTCGATGGAGCTCCATTATTTGATGTGTCTGGCTTTGATGAATCCGGCTTTACCGAACCTGAATTTGCCATCTCTGTTTCTGGCTTATCTGTACCAGATGGTTTGCTTGAAGCTTCCTCTGTATCATCCTTCTTATTATCCTTATCTGACTTATCATCTGTCTTTTCCTCGTCAGACTTGGTTTTCTCACTCTCATCTGTAACGCCCACCGCATCAGTCATTGTAGCAGCATCCCCTGACGTTGCAACAGCGTCATCTGCGGATTTATCAGCCTTTCCCTTACATCCTCCCATACAAACAACAAGTAAAACAGTCATAATTAGTGCAAGTACCTTTTTCTTCATAAATAATCACCTTATGTACCTTTCCATATTGAATTGCTTAAATCTTCTGTTTTCAAAAAAATAATTGGAATTCGTTTTACTCGTTAAATTAGAAATTCGTAAACTCTCGAAATGGTGGCTCGAACCACCTGTGTGATGTATGTTACAACATCAAAACATATTTGTCAACAAATTTTTTATTTTATTTAAAACTCACTCCCAACATCCCAAACTATAGCACACAATATTTTGTTTTGCAACATGTATTATATTGCTTTTTGCAATGCATACTTTAGGTTTTATTTGCAATAATATTAATATGAATGGAGGTATAAATTATGGCATTTCAGTTAAAACCAAACAGAAAAGAATCAGAAAATAAGACAATTCGTTTTCCAATACATTTAGTACATAAAATAGAAGCAGCTATCCAGAATCAGGATGTAACATTTTCCAGCTTTGTTATACAGGCCTGCGAATACGCATTACATGATATGAAACAGCCTGATAACACCAAGCAGTCTGAACACGAAAAACAGGCAGGAGACTAATTGCTCCTGCCTGTTTGTTTTCATCTAATTATCTTTAATTCCAAGCTTTTCTTTAAGCATATCCCTAATTTCATCCTTGGTTTTATCAACTAAAACTCCCTTTGTTGTCGGAGTATCAACCGAAATTGTTATCTCCGATGAATCAACCCTCGTGAAAAATGGACGGTCACCACTCATATCACCAGCAGACTCATACATTTCAAATCCCTTATAGTAGGAATCATACACCTGCCCCTGAACTGTGTTATATGGCTTTATATCATATCCACATTCCACGCCACCATAATAATAATACAAATCACCGTCTTGATAATATGTAAACATTTCTTCTTCCGTATTATTGCCGGTCTTATCTGCCTCAACAGAAATCAGGTAATCATAATATATAAAATCACTTACATCCCTGCCTATCAGATTATTATATTTTTTCTCACAATCCTCCCAGTCATACTGCTCTTTTTTATCAACTACCTCTTTATAGTAAGCCATCTGGCTGTCATAGTATGTCTGGTAAGCCTCTAAGAGTGCAGCATATATCTCCTCATCCGTTGCTTGTGCAGCATCTCCCAATGTTGGATACTTAGATTCTTTCGTCACGGCAGAACCTACATATGTACATTTGCCTCCCTTAAATATAATCGCTTTATACTCTCTATCCTTATCAATCCCACCGATATACCAAATCTGCAAGTCATCCTTCTTCATATATTCTGACAGAGTGTATGAAGTTTTCTTTTTGGATGATAGTCCACCACCATCATCTTTTCCTCCGCAAGCAATCAATGAAACACTAAGTGTAAGCATCATTACAACTGCGGACATTCTTCTTAAAATATGTTTTATCCTCATGTTACCAATTCTCCTCAAACTTTTCTAATATGCATTTACAAATCCATAACACATTTCATCTAACAATGTTCCATTTGCATCATATACGCGGAACAATGTCCAATAATATCCATATTGTGGCTGCCATATAGTCCATAAACATTTCTCTGGAGCTGTGCACTTACCAGTTGTATATACCCATGCATCCTTTCCCTGAGAATATAATGTACAATCAAGAATCAACATCTCATATCTGTATGACTGTGCTGGATTATCATAGCTTTCAATTCCTATCAGGTAACCGCCACCCTCGCCTGTGTAAGGCATCTGGCATATACCCTTTATAACAGGATGATAACCATATGAGAACGCTTCGGATACTATTGATGAGTCATCTCCTGCTTTTCTTGCCTTAGCAACTATCAGATACTCTCCAAACTTTGTAGGACATGCAACTATAGAACCTGCAGTCACATCCCACGCCTGTATCATCTTCCATGAATTACCATTGTCAGAGCTTGCATACCAGCTATATTCTATTTGCAAAGCACCGTTTGGAGCATCCGATCGTAAATTCATTGTTGCACCAAAACCATTGACCGGATCGTTTTTCCATACATCTATTCCTTCAGATTTCAGTGTGTAAAGCGAGCTATCTACAACTTGTCTGTCCAAATCTGTAACTATTTCTACAGAAACATCTTTGTCAGCAGGTTGGACAAAGCTATCAGGTGTATCAAATCCAAAAAGCTGTACCCAATAATATGTACCATCTTTATAGAAACAGCCAATACCTATAGATGTATGTCTTTCAAAAAGTATGTTCGACCTATTATTAACCGAATTCATCCAGCGTTCCATAACACTCTCTGGTGATGTTTCACCATATGCTGCATTTTCACCATACGCCTTACTTGATACAGTATTCCAAGACTCACCATTTGGTCTTATAGTGCCTATTTGAATTGTTGTTTCAGCTGCCCTTAGCATTGCCGCATCAAGCAATTCCTTATCCATAGCAAGCGGCTCAAGACCATTTTCAGCTCTTCTCTGATTAACTATATTCAATACCTGATAAGCATATGTATAATTGTTTGTTCCATGCACAGTAACACTGCCGAGCCTTGTTTCAACATTAAGAGAATCTTCTGCAACTTCATCTATTTCTTCAGAATTCTCATCCTGAACACAGGTTACATTCCAATCAACATCCTCCGCTTCAGCAGCCTTAACACTACCTGCATTACCAGTTGGTGCAACAATTCCTATACACATAAGGACACTGACACCTAATGCTGCTATTCTTTTTCTAATTCTTCTCATAATAAATCCTCCTTCTTATTATCTATAACCGGTATTTACAAACAGCCTGTTAAAAATAATTTGTATCACACAAAATATAACATATCAGAGAATTTATTGCAATGCATTTTGTATTGCATTGTGCATTATTTTATTTATTCCCCTTTACCCTGTACTTGAGCAGCAAAGCAGAATTGCCAATCTGTACATCTTTCGCAGGTATAGATTGTCAACATGGAATAAAAAAATATGCCATATTTAATATGACATATTTGTAAAACACTCCACAGCTTTCGTGAAGTCCTCTATTGTTTTATCAGCATCACCGTGTTCTATTCCATCTCTAACACAATCTGTGCAGAAGCTTATCTCTCTGCTTTCCAAAAAGCTTTGTCACAATGCCAAGATTAATTCCTACCAAAACAGCAGCTATAATTGTTCCTACTCCAACTGAGCCGAGCCTATGCAGTGCTACAAGACATGATATCAGGGATATCAATACCATTGTAAGGTCAAAGCCTATCTTTACCCTGCTGAACACAACTCCTGTTTTGTCAGATATCGCCTTCATCGCTCCCTCTCCAGCAAGCGGTACTATATCAGCAGGCAGGTAGAAAAATATTCCTACCGCTATAAACAGCGTACTTACAATCATGAGAATAAGCCTTATAAATATATTGTTAGGTGTAGGCAGATATGTAAACAGGTAATTTGAAAATGTTGTAAAGTAACCAAACAAAACTCCCACCACTACCTGCAACAAATTCTTTGCCTTGAATTCCTTTCTCAGGATAAATATCTGGATTATAACCAAAAATATATGAAACAGTATTGTTGCCTTACCCATCTCCAAGCCAAATATACAGGTTATTGTATAAGGAATTGAGCTGACAGGAGATACACCGAGGTCAGATTTTACTGACATTGATACTCCCAGTGTCATTATAAATAAACCTATTATGTATACTATGAATCTAACTATGTAATGCTCTGATTTTATTTTATCCTTTAGTAATTGTTGCGACATTTAGTGCCTCCATCTATCAGTCTATATCCTTTAATGTGTTGCCGATTCCAGCAAGATATAGTTTGGTTTTCTAAGTATTGTAGGACTATTTTAAACAAATGCCAGCAACAGCATATACACCACTGTTCCAAGCAAAATACTTACAAACGTATTATGCTTCCATTTATAGCTTACTGCCACTACTAAAACCGCCACAAGCTCCCATATACCATTTTCTATAAATGAGCTTCTAACGTCCTTGAGACAGTACACGATAAGCACTGACATTATGGCAGGAGGTAACCTTTTACCCAATAACTGAACCTTAACTGGCAGTTCCCTGTCGCCCTTGAATATAACAAATGGTAATGCCCTTAGTCCAAAGGTGATAAATGCAGACAGCAGTATAACTCCAATTATTCTACCTGTGCTCATTATTCATCACCCTCATTCTTTCCATGCTCAAACTGCATGCTTACAAGGAGTACCCCCGACACAAGAAGCAGTGATGGCAGCATAAATACCTGTGGACCAAATATTATCAGGCACAGCACAGCCGCTCCAAGCCCCAGCAATGCTGGTTTATGGTTGCTTGTGCTCTCCCACCTGTCTATAAATATGATGACAAATAATGCTGTCATGCAGAAATCTATACCCTTTAGTTCAAATGGTATTAGCTGACCTATAATTCCACCCAGAATCGAACCGCCAATCCAATACAACCAGCTATAGAGGGCAACATAGAACATTACATCCTCCCTGTCCTCATCCTCAGGTATCGTATAGTTGACAGCGTAGGTTTCATCTGTCAGCGAGTGTATCATATAGAGCTTTCTCTTTCCCATTTTCCTAAAGGTTTCTATGTAGGATATGCTGTAAAATATCTGTCTGCTGTTCATAAGCAGCGCAGTTAAAACTATTGTTGCTATAGATGCACCACTGCTTAAAAATGTTATCAGCACAAACTGAAATGCACCCGTGTACACAACTGCACTGGCAAACATAGAATAAAACCAGGGAAGCCCCGCATTTTGCATCATCATTCCATATGCTATACTGAGGAAGATGTAGCTGCACATTATTGGAATTGACTTTACAAATGCACGCTTCCTTATATCGGACATATTCTTGGGTTTATTCATTACCAGCCTCTTTCTTCTTACCTTCCATATCCTTAGGTAACACAAGATTAAGTATTATTGCCATCAAAAATACAACAGCAACACAGTTTTCTGCAAATATATTCTTCACAAGCTGTGGAAAAATAGAGAAGATTTCCGGCACCTCTGTAAATCCTATTCCTACACTTAATGATAGTGCTACTATATATATGTTTCGCTGTGAAAATCCGCATTTTGCTATCATTTGCAATCCACTTACCACGATTGTTCCAAACATCATTATTGTGCAGCCGCCGAGCACAGCGTCAGGCAACGTTGCAAGCACAGCTCCAAATATAGGGAATATTCCGGCAAGGCACATTATTATTGCGCCCATAAGTATTGTGAATCTGTTTACAACCTTTGTCATATTCACAAGTCCCACATTCTGACTAAATGATGTAATTGGCAGACATCCAAATAATGATGACACCGCACTTATAAATCCGTCGCAGGCAAGCGAGCCTGTTATCTCACTATCTGTTGCCTCTCTGTCCAAGGCTCCCATAGCAAGAGCTGATGTATCTCCAATCGTCTCTGTTGCAGATACAAGGAATATCATGGTAACTGCAACTATCGCGCCTATATCAAACTCCATCTTAAATGGCATAAATTTCGGAAGTGCTATTATCGAGTAATTTCCCAATGACGAAAAATCTACTACTCCCATAAATATAGCCACTATATATCCTACAACTAAACCAAACAGAACTGACAGCTGCTTCCAATATGACTTAGCAAATATATTAAATAATATACAGCAAAGCAGCGTTACTGTTCCAAGTATCAGGTTCTTAGCCGAGCCGAAGTCCTCTGCACCTGAACCACCACCAAATGAGGTCGCTCCTACAACCAATAACGAAAATCCTATCGATGTAACAACGCTTGCTGCAACTATAGGTGATATTATCTTTCTCCAATATTTCGCAAAAAGTCCGAGTATTCCCTCTATACATCCACCTATTAATACAGCTCCCATCACCGTACCATATCCAAATGTCGGACCTATATAGCATAACACCGACACAAATGTAAAGCTTATTCCCATAACTATCGGAAGCCTTGAGCCTATCTTCCACACCGGATATAGCTGAATTATAGTTCCAAGCCCTGCTATAAGCATCGCTGACTGTATAAGCATTGCGCGATTTTCCTCAGATAAGCCACACGCATTTGCAACTATAAGTATCGGTGCAATATTTGCAACAAACATCGCTAATATGTGCTGCAATCCAAATGGTATAGCCTTCGCAACCGGAACTCTTCCATCCAGATTGTAGATGTTATTAATGTCTGACGATTTGTTCTCCATCTTTCTTATTTATCCTCCTCATTTGTGGTTTTATTTGGGTGCATAAAAAAAGGGAACATCCTAATTCCCTTTTCTTGTTTATGTAGTAATACTATATGGAATTGGCGGAAAAGTCAATATTGCAGTTTTATTCCGAGGTGTAATATACTTTTCTGAAACGCCATAAGACGTACTGAATTGTAAAAATATTATCTCTTTGAGAACGTTTGTATATCCTAAAAAAACATAAATAGGGGATTTGTAGTTGGCATTGCTGCATATGTGTTGTATATGTTATATGCCTTGGACTACCTACACATTTCCAGAACGACTCATTAAAGCTCACTCTCCATAATATCCAGTATTCGACAACTGCTGCCATTTTAAATACATTTCTTTATAGTTCTTTTTAATAAATTTTCTAATCTCATTTATTTCTCGCTCATTTAATTGTCCTTGTTTCTCAATGGTCGTATCTCCATCACTTTTTACAAAGAATTTTGCAGAACCTGCCTCTGTTAATTTTCTATCACTTGCATGAACATGCATAGCTTCTATAACACAGCTTGCAGTATAATATAAATAATAACCACACACCTTAAATTCATAATACTTCGGCATCTGCTTCCTCCATAAATTCTTTATTTTTATTGTAATAATCTAACACAATCTGAATTTCAATATCATCCATATTTGTTTCTACTATTTCATCTTTATAAATAACCGCTGCATTATTCAAACAGTTAAGATTTAGCACTCTTATATAATCACCATCTTTTGTATAGGCATATCCATTGATAATCATATTTGCATTATCAGCTACATCTTTTACCCTAAGCTGCATCATATATCCTAACCTCCTTGATTGGTTTTAAGAATGTTTCAGTATCATAATATAACATATTAAGTATTGGAATTAAATCTATATACTCTTCAACTTCTGGCATTTCTTTATACTTTGCCATCACAACCAGATATCCATTATCCCACTCAACTACTTTCGTATATCTCTCCAATTTATCAGAAGTGACAAAACGAACTCTTTGGTTATTAAATTCAAAAATTGTATACTTCCCATCATTAGTTAGAACCGCATAATCTTTCATTTAAATCACTCCAATCAATTAATCTCTTTTATCATTATATTATAATAATACCACAGTTCGCATAAAAAAACACCTCGGAACATAAATTCCGAGGTGTAACATACTTTTCCGAAACGCCATAAGACGTACTGAATTGTAAAAATATTATCTCTTTGAGAACTGTGGAGCACGACGAGCTGCTTTCAAACCGTACTTCTTTCTCTCCTTCATACGAGGATCTCTTGTAAGATATCCTGCCTTCTTTAAAGCTGGTCTGTACTCAGCGTCAGCCTGAAGAAGTGCTCTTGAGATACCATGTCTGATGGCACCTGCCTGTCCTGTAAATCCACCACCGTGAACATTTACAAGAACATCAAACTTGCCAGTTGTACCTGTAGCTGCAAATGGCTGTCTTACGATTACCTTCAAAGTCTCAAGACCGAAGTACTCATCCATATCCTTCTTATTAATAGTTATCTTGCCTGTTCCTGGTACAAGATAAACTCTTGCGATACTGCTTTTTCTTCTACCTGTTCCGTAAAATCTATTACTCTTAGCCACGAACGTTTCCTCCCTTATTAATACTTAATCTCTAATACTTCCGGCTTCTGTGCCTGCTGCTTGTGCTCAGGACCTGCATAAACATGAAGCTTCTTAATCATCTCTCTACCAAGAGGTCCCTTTGGAAGCATTCCCTTAACTGCAAGATAGATAACGTCTTCTGGCTTCTTAGCGAGCTTCTCTTTTAAAGTCTGCTCCTTCATACCACCAACGTAATCTGAATGATGGTAATAAACCTTCTGATCCATCTTCTTACCTGTTACCTTAATCTTGTCAGCGTTTACTACTACAACGTAATCGCCAGTATCAATATGTGGTGTAAATGTTGGCTTGTTCTTTCCTCTTAAAATACTTGCTATCTCAGATGATAAACGGCCTAATGTATGTCCAGTAGCATCAACTACATACCACTTTCTTTCAATGTTTGATGGGCTTGCCATAAAGCTCTTCATTGTGGTTCCTCCTTAAAATAATCAAAATTTGTACAAAATAAATATTCAACCGAAATGTCCGAAACGGTATATAACATTTATCAAAATTGGTATGACACCGGGGCTTTGGTCTCATACACAGTTAAATATTATATTATACGTGCACTTGCGTGTCAACGCTTTTTTTAGAAAATGTAACCATTTTTAGTCTTTTTTTATCTGCATCCATTCATTTACAAGGCGTTCCATATTCCACGCAGCATTTGCGGGACTTGTGGACGGAAGACAGATAGCATTTCTTTTGATAATCGGCTCTGTATACCTGTTATATAACTGCAAAGCCTTCTTGCCATTTACATAAATCTGTCTTATATTAGCTGTCGAAAGAATATCCTGCAAATTATTTGGGACAACATTTTTAATACTGCTGTCAGATGAACCTGTTATATCGCAGGAATGAATTACATCCCACACAGCTATGTGATGCTTAATTAAAAATGCTTTCTTATCATCAATACTCTCTGGAACAGTATCTTCAAAGCACTGTGCAAGCACCCTCCAAAATCTGTTCTGCGGATGTCCATAGAAAAAGCCCTGCTCCCTTGACTTAACCGAAGGAAAGCTTCCAAGTATCAAAATCTCTGACTCTTCATTGTATACCGGCTCTATCGGATGTACTATCATGTGTTCATTTCTCCCTTTATCACAGATATTCTATACCCATCAGTGTAAGACCGCAAGCCTCTGCCTTTGGTCCTGCCTTTGCGCGGTCACACGCATCTAATATCTCCTTGACATACTCAGGCTCATACATTCCCATTCCACACTTAAGCAAAGTTCCCATGATAATTCTTACCATATTATACAGGAAACCTGTACCTTTAATTCTCATGGTTATCATGTTTCCCTCCTTGAAGAAGGATATCTCGGTGACAGTCCTCACGGTACTCTCAACCTGAGTTCTCGGAGTACAAAATGACTTAAAATCGTGCTCCCCCACAAGGTACGCTGCTGCCTTCTCCATCCTCTCGATATCAATATTAAAATACACAAATTTAGAATAAAGTCTGACCAGTGGATTAGGAAATCTGTCATTCCATATCCTGTATTCATAAGTCTTTATTGTATCACAATATCTCGGATGAAAATCATCAGCGACCTGACAGGAATTAGTTATCCTTATATCATCAGGAAGCTTTTGATTTAAGGCAAATGAAATCTTCTCCGCTGGTATTCTTGTCTCCGTATCAAACACTGCGACATTTCCAAGCGCATGAACGCCCGAATCTGTACGACTTGCACCGATTACCTTTATTTCCTCACCGAGAAGCCTTGTAAGCTCCCTGTTTATGACCTCTTCTATTGTTATCCCATTATTCTGTATCTGCCATCCACAATAATTTGTTCCATCATAAGCTATCGTTAATTTTACTCTCTTCATGTAATATATCCTTCCAAATGTTTATCATCAAAATGCAACAGCCAGCCATATACACGCCGCTGTTAATATTATAAGCACAATATAAACTATTACGTCCCAACCCTTATACACCAGAGGATTAAGCTTTGTTCTTCCTTTTCCACCAGTGTAACATCTTGCATCCATCGCATCACCCAGATTGCCAGCTCTGTCTATCGAATTCTGAAACAACGGAACGATAACCGTACTAAGACTCTTTGCTCTCTTGACCAAGCCTCCACTGTGAAAATTCGCTCCTCTTGCCTCCTGAGCTCTCATTATTCGCGACAGCTCCTCAGATAGCACAGATACAAAACGAAGGGCAATAGTAATTGACATAGCAACATTTCCACTCAAATGAAAGCATTTTTCCAAACCGTCAGTAAGCTCGGTTGGCGTTGTAGTATACATAAGAATGGATGACATAAATATTATAAGCAGCATTCTTAAAAATACATATAGTGCCTTAACAAGTCCGGCGTCAGTAATCTGGATAAATCCCAGCTTTACAAGAACATTTCCATATGTCGTAAATATATTTAAAGCCGAGCACACTAATATAAATAAGATAACCGGCTTAGTTCCCTTTAAAAGATGTCTGAATGGCACTTTCGACAGAAAAAGTGTAACTGCAAATACTATTGCAAGCAACCCAAACAGCATAGCATTTCTATCTATAAGCGATAAAATTATATATATAATTGTAAATCTTATCTTTACACGGGAATCCAGTCTGTGCACAAATGAGTCTGTGCTGTAATACTGTCCTATCGTGATATCCCTAAGCATATCCTATATATTCCTCCTGATTGCTCTCACAATTTCATCAAGTCCTGCCTCGTTACTCCAACGCCTGCCATTATCTGTATCACATACCGGAATGCAAGACACAGGCAATCCATTTTTCCTTAATGCGACGAGTAATCTCATCATAAACGGAATACTCTCACTCTTATCACTTAACCTGTAAAAAACAAGTGGCGGATATCCCTCACCTATATTTACTCCCTTATCAAGCATAATGAGTCTGTCAGCATATTCCGCGACAGCTTCCACGTCATGGCTTATAGTAATTATAGTTATGCCGGCATCTCTGTGAAGTATATCTATAATTTGCAGCATTTCTTTTTTTCCACACGGATCTAAGCCCGCTGTCGGCTCATCTAATATCAGATATTCAGGCTTCATTGCCAAAACTCCCGCAAGTGCCACGCGCCTTTTTTGTCCACCCGATAATTTATTTACCGGAATATCATATACATCCTGTGGCAATCCGACTAACTCTATTGCCTCATATGCCCGTTTTTCTGCCTCAACCTCTGATACTCCTATATTTCTCGGTCCAAATACGACGTCCTCGTATACATTTCTTGCAAATAGCTGCTGCTCAGGGTACTGGAATACATAACCTATCTTGCACCTTAAAGACTGCTTATCCGTTGTTCTGTCATTTACATCGACACCATCAACATACACATTTCCACTGTCAGGCTTTATAAATCCCGGTATCATCTGTAAAAGTGTGGATTTGCCAGCACCGGTTTTACCCATTATTGCCACATATTCACCCTTATTTATAGTGAGTGAGATATCCTTTATTGTCAGCTTTTCTCCATACGAAAATGAAACCTTATCAAAGATAATAGCATTTACGGGATTGGTTTTTATGTGATTTAACTCCACCTCCGGCATAGCAACATCCTTCCAGAAAAGCTCAGGATGCTCCACCTTTATACGCTCTGCAAGTGCATGAACACTGTAAAGCTCAGGTGTTCTGATTACTTTTTGGTCGTACAGATATCTGGCTGCCTTGACTGCCATCGGACACTCAAGCCCGTAATTCTCTAACTTCTCCTCGTTGGCAAATATCTGTTCCTTTCTCCCCTGCATAACCATCTTGCCTTTATCCATAACATATATTCGGTCTGCAAGAAGTGCTTCCTCCATAATATGAGTGATAAGTATAACAGTAATATTATCCTTCTCGTTAAGCTCCTTCATTTTGGCAAGAATGTCCCATCTGGATTCCGTATCTAACATACTTGTCGACTCATCAAGAACTATACACAAGGGCTTCATGGCAAGCACACCTGCTATTGCCACCTTCTGTTTTTCGCCACCCGATAGCTGATTTATCCTCTTTTTTGCAATCTCCATCTCATCCGTTTTTCCGTCTGCTCTTCTTATCGAAAGACCAACACGTTTTATGGAATCAAGCACCCGCTCCCACAGCTTATTATGTGCAACCCCGATATTCTCCGCACCAAATGCCACATCTTCAGCGACAATACTTCCTATAAGCTGGTCATCCGGATTCTGAAATACCATACCGACTTTTTTTCTGACAGCTGATATATTGTCCTCATCTGTAGCGTCTATTCCATCTATTATAACTGTTCCCTCTATCGGCACTAAAAGTCTGTTCAGTATCTTTGCAAATGTACTCTTTCCCGAACCATTTCTTCCTACTATAGCTATAAATTCGCCTTTTTTTGCATCAAAATTAATCCCACGGATAGCATTTATCATCTCCGTAAGATTACCCTCGTCATCACGGTCAAAATATTCAAATTCCATATCCCGTATTTTAATCATTATCTACATTCTCCGTGTATCTGCATGACGGAAATCCCATACAGCCCCAGAATTCTCCATATCTTCCATTTCTGCGTTTCATAATATTGCCACACTTAGGGCATTTCTTTGCCTCAGCAGAAGGCTCTTCGGCAAGCATAAGCTCATAGCATTTCTGGTTCATAATGCAATCTGCCAACGCTCTGTGTGCTCCCTCTGTGCTGATACTGTAATGTGCAGCTAAATCCACCAGACGATGATGTGCCAGCTCCGGAAGCTTCTGCCTGGACATAGGCAGAGTGTCAACATAATCATTTGTGACTGTCTCACCATACAAATGCTCAGCAACCTTCCACAAATATTTCATATCAAAGTTATTTATATTGTGACCTATAAGTATCTCGTCACCTACAAAATCCATAAACAAAGGAAATACTTCCCCTATACACGGCATATCTGCCACCATCTCATCTGTTATTCCATTAACTGCTGTTGCAGCAGATGGTATCTCACATTCAGGATTAACAAGAGTACTAAATGTATCTACTATCTCATGGTTTGACACCTTTACTGCTGATATCTCTATAATTGAATTCCTTCTGGGACTTGTACCCGTTGTCTCCAAATCATATACCACATAGCTTGAAGGGTATTCCTTTATCAGTTTTCCTCTATTGTTGCCAAGCATATACTACTCCATTCTAAACAAACACTATCTCTTTTACGTCATCCTCAATCAGATAAGGCATCTCCTCATGTGCTGACGCATTCTCAGCAATCTGGCTTACGGACAGCTTTATGTAATTGACTGTTCCTGCTGCAAGCTTATTGCCATGTATATCCATGATTTCTGCCTCTGTGACACAGAATTTCGGTGTATCTCTGACTATAATGCCTCTGCCAATCAAAGGCTCACAATACGGAACAGGCTTGTGGTACTTCGTGTCAAGTGACATTGTAACTCCGAAGCTCTCCTCACTTAGTTCTTTTGCCCACAATGCTCTGAGCCCCATCTCATCAAGCATTGCAGTTATAAGTCCGCCATGTACTCTTCCAGGATAGCTCTGGTGCTGTTCCCTGTACTGAAATAACGTCATAACGCTTCCATCTTCCATATTATAAAATGGTGCCTTCACACCATACTCATTATCTAAACCACATATAATACACATTCTGCTGTTTTTCTGCTTTCCTATTACCTTCATATCTTCCTCCGAATTCTAGTCATCATTATTTCTAATATAACATAATGATTACATACTTTCTATAGTATAAATACATAAGTTTCAGTCAAGTAATCGCTGTCATGTTTCTTGCCCTGACGCTTTCCCTCTCCGGATGATGGTTCCATTACGAGACCATCATCCGGAGAGGGAAAGCATCAGGGCAAGAAACATGACAGCGATTACTTGACTGAAACTACATAACTATTTTTCTTTTATATAAATCTTTTATATGGTATTATATAAAGAAGAAATATCATAACAAATATTAAATATGCGCAGCATTTTATATATGTATTTAGGAGGTACAAATGCATTCACCACTGGAAATAGCTAAGAATTATATAGAAATTGGTATACATAAGACCATGCTTTCAGCATTTAAGATGGTTCTGCTTGGAATTTATGCAGGACTCTTTATATCATTTGCAGGCATTGCCTCAACCACAGCGTCGAGCACTATCGCCGCAGCTTCTGTGGCAAAGCTTGTAGGCGCTATAGTTTTCCCGGCAGGAATGGCTATGGTTTTAATTGCCGGAAGCGAATTATTTACGGGCAATAATCTCATTATCATCTCTGTACTTGAGCGAAAGGTAAAGCTACACAAAATGCTTAAAAACTGGTTTTTTGTTTATATTGGTAACTTTATCGGAGCATTAATAGTTGCTCTCCTTGTAACCTTTGGACATACACCTGATTTGTTCGGCAAGGAGCTTGCTCAGGCAATCGTAAATGCGGGAGCTGCCCGTACAGCACTCTCCTTCGGAGACAGCTTCATCAGAGGAATTCTATGCAATATCCTTGTGTGCATAGCAGTATGGATGGCTGTTGCTGCAAAGCAGGTTCCAGGCAAGCTCTTAGTCAGCTTCTGGCCTGTCATGTTGTTTGTGTTGTGTGGCTTTGAGCACAGCGTAGCTGATATGTATTTTTGTCTCTGTGCTTTATTCACATCGCATGAATATGGTATAACCTCTGAGACTCTTACATGGACAAACTTCTTTACGCATAATTTAATTCCGGTAACCCTTGGCAATATAGTTGGTGGTGTCAGTGTCGGAATTGGTTATTGGCTTGCATATCTTCACCGCACCCCTGGTGCTCATTCATCAGTTGAGACCGAGCAGGAAGATATCGATATTGCTGAGGAATATTAAAGTAATTGCAATATGCATAGTGTAATGTTATATTAGCAATTCCTATATATAATAAATTTAACATCACAGGGAGGAAGAAATGGACTTTAGTTTTTATCCAAACATTAACACCAGAGTTATGGGATTTGGTGGAGTTAAGAAAACCGCTTTTAACAAAAAGCTTCTTGAAAAGGCAGAACAGAGCTGGAACATGATGTACCCAGAGGAGCTTATGAGACTTGAACAGGAAATTCCATACGCACTTGAAATATGCAATTCTCTAGTTACACCTACAGCTATTTGCATTTATCAGAGCCATACATTTACAGTAGTTCCTGTAAGAGATGTAATATGGTTCTATGGTCACATCCTTAAGCAGAGTACAAATTTTATTCCAACAACCAAGATACATACCTTATATGTAATTGACAGATATGGACATCAGTTCAGCATGGGACAGACAACAACAGTTGCTTTATCCAAGAAAACTCCGGCAGATGAGGCAATAGCTAAAATTCAAAACCTGCTATTTCCATACCGAAGGGGCATTGTCTTTGGATATTCAGAGGAATTCGCTAATATCGTTAGCAACAACCTTCCATATGCTGTGCAGATTGTGGATGCTAATTCACAATAAACTATATAAAACTCCTGCCAGTTGCATGTCTAGAATTATTAGACCGTAACCAGCAGGAGTTTTTATTTATGTTTAAGAAATATACGATTTATTATTTACCGTCTCAATTTTTTATCTTTAATATTCTCATTGCAAGCTCCTTTGCCTCACCAAATTCTCTTGTTTTAAAATATACTAATAAACACAAAAGATTAGAGATGCACAAACAGATAATAAATTTCACAATGAGTCCTAATACTCCTCCAATACTTATAAATGTTCCAGCAATATAAGTTATTAAGCAAACTATGGCAGTTATCACAGTATAACCAAGCATCTTAAGAATATAATCTCTCATACTTCTTTTAAATAAAACCGTAGATAAATTATGGAAAAGCCACGGCATTCCAACACAAACTTTAGAAATAACAGTCGCCAAAAGTACTCCATATATCCCCAAAAATTGTACAAGCACTAAGTTGAGTACCAGATTTATTAAGGCTGTCACAATTGGTCTGAATCTGTCTTCGTGCCATATTCCCGCTGCATCCTTATATGTTAAAAGCAATTGATTCATTTGATCCACAAAAAAATATATTACAAAACATACAACGGCAGAGAATCCAAGCATAGAATCACGCTCACCCCTAACCCAGATTCCCATAAATGGCTGATATATAGTCAACAAACAAGCACAGCAAATACATGTAAGCCATGTAATTATAAATGTAAGCTTATTAAAATCTCTATAATTTTTATCTCTTGATTCAACTAATATACTGTTTCCTATTCCAGAAACACAGGAGTCAAGAACCACTTTAACCACACCTGTAACCGCTGTTAATATATAAAAATAATTTAGATATACAGCAAGAATAGATAATCCCATATATGCTGAAATCACTATTGAATCGCAAGACGTTACTATTATATTCCCAAGCTTCATGGTAAATAAATCTTTGATTCTCTCATTAATTATATGTGTCTTTGATTTATCAAACTTTCCTATCGGCTGATAATCTGGATATAGCTTGTTCGCATAATATGCTATTATTATATTAGTAAATACCTGAGTCACTATAGCAACAACCAGATACCAATAATAATCCTTCAAGACTATTACCATAATAAACTGAATTCCATATTGAAATGTATTTGTCACAAGCATTACTTTACTTGCAACATCATTTCTCTGATGTGCCACTAATAGACTGTTTTTGTATGCAAAAAGCCAATAAGTCATTACAGTACATAATAAATTCAAAAGATAAACTGCATATATATTTATATCATTAGGTACATCTTTTTTTATAAGATATGGAATAAATGGTGTCAGAATAAGCCCAATAATTGCTATAATCGTTCCTATTATTCTATAATAAAACCTGTAAAGATTTAATAAAGCACATATTTCTGTCTTATCTTCATCAATAATAGGCTGATACATGCTATAAACCATTGCCGAACCCACACCAAGCTCTGCCAGATTAAGCACCCATAATATAGAGCCAAATAAACTATTGAGTCCTAAATATTCCTTACCCATGTAGTACATCATGGCTGTTCTCATCAAAAATGGCATCAATATCTGATAACCTTTTAAAAACATTCCGAATACAATATTTCTTGATGCACTTGAAACTCTGCTCTCTTGCATTTATACACCTCATCAGTGACAATTTAATTTATATATATTTTCTAATTCATATATAATGTTTATCATATATTGCAATTTTTATCAATGATTTTTGATTAATTTATTGAAAACAAAAAAGGACATACAGACTTAAAACCCGTATGTCCTTAATATTTTATAGTTATTTTAAATTATACTAACTCAAGAATAACCTTCATAGCACCATCGCCACGACGCTCGCCAATCTTAACGATTCTTGTGTATCCACCCTTACGTCCAGCATACTTTGTGCCATACTCATCGAATAACTTAGCTGTAAGGTCAACCTTCTTTGTGCCTGCCTTCTTACCAGCAGCCTCTGTAGGAACCTCAACAACTGGGTAAAGAACCTTGAGCATCTGTCTTCTAGCATGAAGTCTTGAAGGCTGATCCTTCTTAACCTTCTTCTCTACCTCATCATACTGAGTTACCTTCTTGCCGTCAACAACTTCCTTGATTCTCTTGCCATCTTTGTCCTTCTTAGCAACCTTAGCTGTTACAGTAACCTCATCATAGTTATCCTTTTCCTTTACAGCTAATGTGATAAGATGCTCAGCAATCTTGCGAACTTCCTTTGCTCTTGCCTCAGTAGTCTCAATCTTACCATGATACAATAACTGAGTTACCTGATTACGAAGTAATGCTATTCTCTGATCTGATTTCTTTCCAAGTTTTCTATACATTGCCATTTTAATTTTCCTCCTTACCCAATTTCGCATACATATTGTTGCGTTCTCTCTGGGTCTTCACTGTGCTTACTATTATTCAGCGTGAGTGGTGACAGTTTGTCCGAGATTATTCATCTCCTGATTTAAGTGACAAACCTAATTCCTTTAACTTGATTAATACTTCATCAAGTGACTTCTTACCAAGGTTACGAACCTTCATCATATCCTCAGAAGTCTTGTTTGTTAATTCCTCTACTGTGTTGATGCCTGCTCTCTTCAAGCAGTTGTATGAACGAACTGAAAGCTCTAATTCATCTATATTCATCTCAAGTACTTTTTCCTTCTCATCATCTGTCTTTTCAACCATAACGTCAACAGACTTAGCATTCTCAGACAAATCAATGAAAAGGTTCAAATGCTCACTCATAACCTTAGCGGCAAGGCTTACAGCCTCGTCTGGTGCTAATGTACCGTTAGTAAATACCTCTAATGTCAGCTTATCATAATCTGTAATCTGACCTACACGAGTATTCTCAACAGTAAGATTAACACGCTCTACAGGTGTATAAATTGAATCTATTGCAATTGCATCGATTGATGAATCAAGTCCCTTATTTTTGTCAGAACCGGCATAACCACGTCCGTTTGTGATGGTAAGCTCCATCTCAAGCTTGGTATCTGCTCCACTTAAGTTTGCAATTACAAGATCCGGATTGAGTATCTCTATATCGCCATCAACCTGAATATCACCAGCGGTTACAACACAATCACCTGATGCATCTATGAAAGCCTGCTTAATCTCATTCTTAGGACCATTGTTCTTCAGGCATAAGTCCTTGATGTTCATAACTATCTCAGTAACATCTTCCTTAACTCCAGGAATAGAACTGAACTCATGGAGAACACCTTTAATCTTAATCATGCTGACTGCTGTTCCAGGTAATGATGACAACATGATTCTTCTAAGAGAATTACCAAGAGTTGTACCATAACCTCTCTCCAAAGGTTCTACTACAAATTTTCCGTACTTGTTGTCCTCAGAAATCTCTGCGATTTCTATTTTAGGTATTTCAAATTCAAACACTATTGCCCCTCCTTCTGGATAACCGGTGCTATAAGTTACCTATTACTTTGAATATAACTCGACGATAAGGGTTTCATTTACAGGTACGTCAATCTGCTCTCTAAGTGGCTTCTCAAGAACTGTACCACTTAAGCTCTCAACATCAGACTCCATCCAAGCTGGTGTTGTGTGTCCAGCATTAGCCTCAACAATATCCTTATATCTCTGAAGAGACTTGCTCTTCTCTCTGATTTCAATCTTGTCACCAGGATTTACTCTGTATGAAGGAATGTTTACGCACTTACCGTTAACTAATACATGCTTGTGATCTACAATCTGTCTTGCCTCACGTCTTGTTCTGGCAAATCCCATACGGAATACGATGTTGTCAAGTCTAAGCTCAAGTAAAACCATAAGGTTAGGACCTGTAAGACCTGGCATTCTCTCAGCCTTCTTGTATAAGTTACGGAAAGGCTGCTCAAGCATACCATAAATGAACTTTGCCTTCTGCTTCTCGCGAACCTGTAAACCATACTCGCTTACTTTTCTGTTTGCTCTGTTTAACTTTCTCTTTGATGTCTTATTTATACCGAGATACATTGGCTCCATACCCAAAGATCTGCATCTCTTAAGAACAGGGGTTCTATCTACTGCCATTATTCTTGTACCTCCTAAACTAAACTCTTCTTCTCTTTGGTGGACGGCAACCGTTATGTGGAACTGGTGTTACGTCCTTGATACTAACTACTTCAAGACCACATGCTGATAAAGCACGAATTGCAGCCTCTCTACCTGAACCTGGTCCCTTAACCATAACGTCGATTGTCTTAAGACCATATGGTAAAGCTGCCTTTGCAGCTGTCTCAGCAGCCATCTGTGCTGCATAAGGTGTAGACTTTCTTGAACCTCTGAAGCCTAATCCACCTGCACTTGCCCAAGATAATGCATTACCCTCGGCATCTGTCAATGTTACAATTGTATTGTTAAAAGATGACTGAATATGAGCCTGTCCACGCTCTACGTTCTTTCTGACACGCTTCTTAGCCACTTTTTTAGTAGTAACTTTCTTAGCCATTAACCTAAACCTCCCTGGTTGATATCACGATTTAATCATATAATCGTAGACTCTTATCTAATATTATTACTTCTTCTTATTAGCTACTGTCTTCTTAGGACCCTTACGAGTTCTAGCATTTGTCTTTGTCTTCTGTCCACGTACTGGAAGTCCCTTTCTGTGACGGATTCCACGATAGCAGCCAATCTCCTGCAAACGCTTAATGTTAAGAGCTACTTCTCTACGTAAATCACCCTCTACAACCTGAGTCTCGTTAATAACCTCACTAAGTCTCTTAACCTCATCATCAGTAAGATCACGAACTCTTGTATCAGGATCTACATTTGCTTCTTTTAGAATTCTTGTTGCTGAAGTTCTACCTATACCATAGATATAAGTAAGACCAATCTCGATACGCTTGTCTCTTGGTAAATCAACACCTGAAATACGAGCCATTCTAATATACCTCCGTTAATTTTCCATACCTTGTATGGGTTTTCGTACATTTCCACGATAATATTTCGTGGTTCTCTAAACAAATTTTCAGTCTGTTAGCCCTTGGTATCTTCTGACGCCTATTATTGGGTTATATAATAGGTAATAATATCAGAAGGTGAAATGCATACCTGTTCTTATTCAGACTTCTGTTTTTTATAGCATACATGATGCTACAGCCGCATGTTGTTAGTATGTGATATGGAATGCTATCACACGCACAAATACAAGGCATAGTTATAGATGGGCTATCATCCTACATACCTTGTTCTAACTGTCCTGTCAGATCGTATCGCCTAATGCAAAACGATGACCTAATTATTGCTATATAATTAGATTTAACCCTGACGCTGTTTGTGCTTTGGGTTTTCGCAAATTATGCGAATACTACCTTTTCTTTTAATGACTTTGCACTTGTCGCAAATTGGTTTAACTGATGCTCTAACCTTCATTAAAATGCACTCCTTTCAAAAAAGTCCGCTACAAAGTGATATTCTACCATCAAACATCATACTTTGCAAGCAATTTTTAAATTTATTTTGCTCTCCAAGTGATTCTTCCCTTGGTTAAATCATAAGGAGATAAAACAACCGTTACCTTATCGCCCGGAAGAATCTTAATATAATTCATTCTGAGCTTTCCGCTGATGTGTGCTAACACCTTCAAACCATTCTCTAACTCTACCTGAAACATTGCATTAGGAAGCTTCTCTAATACAACGCCTTCCATTTCTATCTCATCTGCTTTTGGCATTTTAACATCCTCCTATCTCTCATTTACGATATGCCTCTATAAGTCTATTCCCTCTGCCCTGGATAATATCTCCGGTTCACCATCCGTTATCAATATTGTATTCTCATAATGTGCTGAGCGTTCACCGTCCGCTGTTACAACAGTCCAGTCATCGTCAAGCCAGTAAACCTCGTAGCTTCCAATGTTAATCATAGGCTCTACAGCTATTGTCATTCCCGGCTTAAGCTTGGGTCCTCTCATCATTCTTGGGAAGTTTGGTATCTCAGGTGCCTCATGCAGATTAGCTCCAACACCATGTCCGACCAAATCTCTTACTGATGAATAACCTCTCTCTGTCACATAATCAAATACCGCCTTGGATATATCATTTATATGATTCCCAGCCCTGCATGCCTTTAAGCCCTCGAAAAAGCTCTCCTTCGTTACCTTTATAAGCTCCACAGATTTCTCATCTATTGTCCCAACTCCGTACGTTCTGGCTGAATCTGAATGATATCCCTTATATATTACACCAGCATCAATACTTACTATGTCACCATCCTTAAGAATTCTCTCCTTAGATGGTATTCCATGAACAACCTCCTCGTTCACAGAGACACATATAGAAGCCGGATAACCATTATAATTAAGGAAGGAAGGTATACACGAATAACTTCTTATTACCTCTTCTCCAAGCTTATCTATCTCGTAGGTTGATATGCCCGGCTTTATAGCCTTCCTTATCTCCTCATGTGTGAGGGCGAGAATTCTTCCCGCCTCACGCATAAGGTCTATTTGTTTTTGAGATTTTATACTAATTGCCATTTTTTAGGCACCTAATATATCAACAATTGCATCAAATACTTCCTGCATATCCTTAGTACCATCAACCTCAGCTATTACACCCTTCTTTGTGTAATAATCAATAAGAGGCTGTGTCTGGTCATGATATACCTTAAGTCTGTTAAGAACTGTCTCAGGCTTATCATCATCTCTTAAGATTAAGTCAGCACCACATGCATCGCACTTACCCTCAACCTTAGTTGGGTTATACTTAATATGATATGTTGCGCCACATCCAACGCAGGCACGTCTGCCTGACATTCTATTTACTATATTCTCATCTGGAACTTCCACATTTACTGCATAGTCAACACTCTCACCATTTGCTGAAAGCGCCTTGTCGAGAGCCTCAGCCTGAGGAATTGTTCTTGGGAATCCATCAAGGATATATCCGTTCTTACAATCATCAGCCTTAAATCTGTCCATTATAAGGTCTACAACAAGCTCGTCCGGAACAAGAAGTCCCTTGTCCATATATTCCTTTGCCTTTGCGCCAAGCTCTGTACCATTCTTGATATTAGCTCTGAAGATATCTCCTGTTGAGATATGTGGAATGTCATATTTCTTAGCAAGCATCTTAGCCTGTGTACCCTTACCTGCACCAGGCGCACCTAACATAATTATTTTCATTCTGTGTCCTCCTAAATCAATACATCTATAATCCTATAACCAGGAATAGGAATGTACCCTAAAAGGATACACTCCTCATCCGTCATTTATCTTAATCTGTCAAGAATCCTGAATAATTTCTTACAATCATCTTTGACTCTATCTGTTTAATTGTCTCTATAATTACACCGACAACGATGATAAGTGATGTACCACCAAATGATACATTAGCACCAAACATTCCATTGAAGAATATTGGTATCACAGCTACCAATATAAGTCCGATAGCTCCAATAAATACGATGTAATTAAGTATCTTATTAAGATAATCCTGTGTTGGCTTACCAGGTCTTATACCAGGTATAAATCCACCACTCTTCTTCATGTTATTTGCAATCTCCATCGGATTAAATGTAACCGATGTATAGAAATATGCAAAGAAGAATACCAACAGGATGTATATAATTAATCCAACGCTTGCCCATGGATAAGATGTGTTGAACCAGTAGTTAGAGTTCATACCACGCAATATCTTTGACCATGTTCCCGATGTCTTAATGTTGAATAAGTTTATAACTACAGCAGGTACTGACATAATTGATGATGCGAAAATTACAGGTATAACACTTGAGGTATTAACCTTAAGTGGAATATGACTTCCCTGACCACCAACCATACGTCTTCCCTGTACCTTCTGTGCATACTGTACAGGAATCTTTCTTACACCATCCTGAAGTAATACAACCAAGATAACAGTTACAACGATAACTGCTAATATAATTGCCGCTGCAATTACCTGATTTGCTATATCCTTATTCTTTATAAACATTTCATAGAGCGATGAAAAATCGCTAGGCATTCTGGAAACGATGTTTATCAAAAGTATTATTGATATACCATTTCCTACACCGTAATCTGTTATACGCTCGCCTAACCACATTACAAATGCACTTCCGGCTGTAAGTGTAATTATAATTACGATAAATCCAAGTGGTCCACTTATTGTCAAATAGTGACCTCTGCTAAAGCCAATAGCAAGTCCCACACTCTCAATAATTGAAAGAAGAATAGTTACATATCTTGTGATAGCTGTCATCTTCTTTCTTCCATCCTCTCCATCCTTCTGCATCTCCTCCAATGCCGGAATGGCAATTGTGAGGAGCTGTATAATGATGGATGATGTAATATATGGTGTTACGTTCAACGCGAATATAGACATCTGGGTGAAGGAACCACCTGTGAATGAGCTTAGGAAGCTGTTTGCATCTCCCAAAGCCGATTCAAGGTATTCCTTAACTGCTGCTGTATTCAATCCCGGTACAGGTATCATTGAACCAAATCTTATTACAATCAAGATAAAGAAAGTGAACAGCAAGCCATTTCGTATATCTTTAACCTTGAGTGCATTCCTTAAGGTTTTGAACATACTAAATCACCTCTGCTTTTCCACCAAGAGCTTCAATCTTCTCAGTAGCAGTCTTACTGAAAGCGTTAGCCTTAACAGTAAGCTTCTTAGTCAACTCTCCATTTCCTAAAATCTTAACACCATCTCTAGGATTTTTAACGATACCAGCCTCAATTAATGTAGCAACTGAAACCTCAGCACCATCTTCAAATCTGTCAAGTACAGAAAGATTGATTGCAACAATCTCCTTATGATTTCTGCACTGGAATCCTCTTTTAGGGATTCTTCTATAAAGTGGCATCTGACCACCTTCAAAACCTGGTCTTGGAGCACCAGAACGTGCCTTCTGACCTTTGTGTCCTTTACCTGCGGTCTTGCCATTTCCTGAACCATGTCCACGGCCTCTTCTGAAATTATCGCTTGTTACAGCACCTTCAGCTGGCTTTAAACTTGATAAATCCATGACTGTACCTCCTTCTCAAATAATATATTAAACCTCTTCTACTTTAACCATGTGACGAACCTGGTTTACCATTCCCATTGTAGCTGCATTGTTAGGAAGCTCAACTGTCTTATACATCTTGCTTAAGCCAAGTGCCTTAACAGTTGCTCTGTGCTTAGGGATAGCACCTATAGGTGACTTCACCAATGTTACCTTAACCTTATCTGCCATTTTGATATACCTCCTTAGTTAAGAATCTCATCTAATGACTTACCACGGAGTCTGGCAATCTCTTCAGGTGACTTAATATTAGAAAGGCCTTCGATTGTAGCAAGAACTACGTTCTGCTTATTATTTGAACCTAAGGACTTTGTACGGATATTCTTGTATCCAGCAAGCTCCAATACCTTACGAGCAGGACCACCAGCGATGATACCAGTACCCTCTGGAGAAGACTTCAGTAATACTCTTGCACTACCGAACTCACCTTCCCAGTCATAAGGAATACTGCCGTTCTCATTGATATTTACCTTAATCAGTTTCTTGATTGCGTCTTCTTTGCCCTTACGGATTGCCTCAGGGACCTCGGCTGCCTTACCTAAGCCGGCACCAATGTGACCGTTCTTATCACCGACAACCACGAGAGCTGCAAATCTCATGTTACGTCCACCCTTTACAACCTTGGTTACACGCTTAATATTTACAACACTCTCTTCTAATTCTAAATTAGTAGCATCTATTATCTCGTGCTTCATGCGTCGTTCTCCTCCCTATTAGAATTCAAGACCAGCTTCTCTAGCTGCATCAGCTAAAGCCTGAATCTTACCCTGATATATAAAACCGCCTCTGTCAAATACAACTGTCTTGATGCCTGCATCAAGTGCTCTCTTAGCTATTACCTGTCCAAGATAAGCTGCTGCTGCAACATCATTTGTCTTATCTAACTGATCTTTAACTTCCTTCTGAACTGTTGAAGCTGACACTAAAGTCTTGCCGACTGTATCGTCAATAATCTGAGCGTACATATGATTATTACTTCTGAATACAGCAAGTCTTGGTCTTTCAGCAGTGCCGCTAAAACGGTTACGAACTCTTAAATGCTTCTTAGCGCGAATAGCACTTCTTGATTCCTTGTTAATCATCTTTTTCCACTCCTTAATTATTTCTTACCAGTCTTACCAACCTTACGTCTGATAACCTCATCAGCATACTTGATACCCTTGCCCTTATATGGCTCTGGTGCTCTCTTCTCTCTGATTTCGGCAGCGTACTGTCCAACTTTTTCTTTATCAATACCACTTACGATAATCTTGTTACCATCTACTGTTGTTGTGATTCCTTCTGGATCTACCATATCAACAGGATGTGAGTAACCAAGTGCAAGGTTAAGCTTGTTACCCTGCTTAGCAGCTCTGTAACCAACACCATTAACCTCAAGCACTTTGCTGTAACCTTCTGTTACACCAACTACCATGTTGTGAATAAGTGTTCTTGTAAGACCATGTAATGACTTCATCTTCTTTAAGTCGTTAGGTCTCTTAACTAATACCTCAGAACCTTCCTGAACGATTTCCATCTCAGCAGGAAGAACTCTCTCAAGAGTTCCCTTTGGTCCCTTTACAGTCACCTTGTTATTTTCTGCTATAGTGACAGTTACACCATCAGGTATAGCGATAGGCATTCTTCCAATACGTGACATTTCGCCTTGTCCTCCTTAAATAATTCTACCAAATAAACGCTAACACTTCGCCGCCAACGTTTTCTTTTCTTGCTTCCTTGTCTGTAAGTACACCCTTGTTTGTAGAAATGATAGCTGTTCCAAGTCCACCAAGAACTCTTGGAAGATCATTCTTTGATGCATAAACTCTAAGACCTGGCTTAGAAATTCTCTTAAGATCTGTTAAAATCTTCTCATTCTTGTTTGCACCATACTTAAGTGTAATTCTTATCTTCTTGAAGTTTCCTTCTTCTATAACGTCAACTGCCTTGACATAACCTTCCTTGAGGAGAATGTCTGCAATCGCCAGCTTCATCTTAGATGCTGGTATATCTACTGTATCATGTTTTGCAGTATTTGCATTACGGATTCTTGTAAGCATATCTGCAATTGGATCGCTCATTGACATAGTGTGTTTTCCTCCTTATAATCTTACCAGCTTGACTTCTTAACGCCTGGTATCTGTCCCTTATATGCTAACTCACGGAAACATACTCTACAAATTCCATATTTTCTCAAAACTGAATGTGGACGTCCACATATCTTGCAACGAGTGTACTCTCTTGTAGAAAACTTCTGAGGACGCTGCTGCTTAATCTTCATAGATGTTTTTGCCATTTTATTTCCTCCTAATTACTTCTTAAACGGCATACCGAAAAGAGTTAATAATTCACGAGCTTCTTCGTCTGTCTGGGCTGTCGTAACAAAGATTACGTCCATACCTCTAACCTTATCTACCTTATCGTACTCAATTTCAGGGAAAATGAGCTGCTCTTTAATACCGAGTGCGTAGTTTCCTCTACCGTCAAACGCATCAGGATTAACACCACGGAAGTCACGAACACGAGGAAGTGCAAGATTCACAAGTCTGTCTGTGAACTCATACATCTTCTCACCTCTAAGTGTTACCTTGCATCCGATAGGCATTCCTTCTCTAAGCTTGAAGTTAGCTACTGACTTCTTAGCACGAGTAACTACTGCCTTCTGACCTGTAATAGTCTCAAGATCCTTAACTGCTGCATCCAAAACCTTAGCATTCTCTCTAGCCTCACCAACACCCATGTTGATAACTATCTTATCAAGCTTTGGAATCTGCATAACATTTTTATATCCGAACTTCTTCTGCATAGCATCCATAATTTCGTTGCTATATAATTCTTTAAGTCTGCTCAAAATCTGTACCTCCTTTCTATAAGATCCTAATCGATAACTTCTGTCTTGCCATCTACCTTGGCTACTCTTACTTTATCCTTCTTTTCGCCCTGGAAACCAACTCTAACTGGCTTACCCTTGTACAAATACATAACATTTGATAAATCGATAGGAGCTTCTTTATCAATAATGCCGCCCTGCTGATTCTGCATGCTTGGCTTGCTGTGCTTATGAACGATATTTACACCTTCAACTAAGACCTTATGGTTCTTAACATCAACGGATAATACCTTTCCTTCTTTGCCCTTGTCCTTACCGGCAATGACCTGAACCATATCGTCCTTCTTAATTTTCATTGTTGCCATTCGTCGATACCTCCTATAATACTTCCGGTGCAAGAGATACGATCTTCATGAACTTCTTATCTCTAAGCTCTCTTGCTACAGGTCCAAATATACGAGTTCCTCTTGGGTTTCCATCATCCTTGATGATAACTGCTGCGTTCTCATCAAACTTAATATATGAACCATCCTTACGACGTGCGCCCTTCTTAGAACGTACTACTACGGCTTTAACAACATCACCTTTTTTTACAACTCCGCCTGGTGTTGCATCTTTAACTGAGGCAACGATGATATCACCAATATTTGCATATCTTCTTGTAGAACCGCCTAATACTCTGATGCAGAGAATTTCCTTAGCACCGGTATTATCAGCAACTCTAAGTCTTGTTTCCTGCTGAACCATTGTTTACGCCTCCTTATTTAGCCTTCTCAATTATCTCAACAAGTCTCCATCTCTTGTCTTTAGAGAGAGGTCTTGTCTCCATAACTTTTACTCTATCGCCAACCTTACACTCATTATTCTCATCATGAGCCTTGAGCTTGTAAGTTCTCTTTACAATCTTACCGTAAAGAGGATGCTTTACATTATCAACGATTGACACAACGATTGTCTTGTCCATCTTATCACTTGTAACTAAACCTACACGTGTTTTTCTCAGATTTCTGTCCACAATATTTCCTCCTTTTACGATAATTAGTTAGCCTTCTGTGCTATAACTGTCTGTATTCTTGCGATATTTTTTCTTACTTCTTTAATTCTGCTTGTATTCTCGAGCTGATTAGTGGCATTCTGGAATCTTAAGTTGAATAATTCCTTCTTAGCAGCAACCAAATCGCTCTGTAACTCTTCAAGTGATTTTGCGTTTAATTCTTCTCTATATTCCTTAAGCTTCACTGCCATTAACCTCCTTATCCAAATCTTCCTTTGAAACTATCTTACACTTCAAAGGTAATTTGTGTGTAGCAAGACGAAGAGCTTCCTTTGCTGTAGCTTCAGGTACACCTGAAATCTCAAACAATACTCTGCCTGGCTTTACAACTGCTACCCAGTACTCAAGAGCTCCCTTACCAGAACCCATACGAGTCTCAGCAGGCTTTGCTGTAACTGGCTTATCAGGGAAAATCTTAATCCAAACTTTACCTGTACGCTTTACATATCTTGTCATTGCAATACGGGCTGCCTCAATCTGATTTGACTTAATCCAGGCTGGCTCCATAGCAACGATACCATACTCACCATTTGTTATCTTATTTCCTCTAAGCGCCTTACCTGCCATTGTTCCTCTGAACTGCTTACGACGCTTAACTCTCTTAGGCATTAACATTATTTATCGCTCCCTTCCTTATTTCCTCTAGTAGGAAGTACTTCACCATGGTAAACCCATGTCTTAACACCAACTTTACCGTATGTTGTATCTGCCTCAGCAAATCCATAATCGATATCAGCACGAAGAGTCTGAAGTGGAATTGTTCCCTCGCTATAGAACTCTGTTCTAGCCATATCAGCACCGCCAAGACGTCCTGAACAAGATGCCTTAATACCAAGTGCTCCAGCCTTCATTGTTCTGTTCATGCATGACTTCATTGCTCTTCTGAATGAAATACGGTTCTCAAGCTGTGCTGCAATATTCTCAGCTACAAGCTGTGCATCAAGATCAGGCTTTTTAATCTCCTTGATGTCGATTATAAGCTTCTTCTTAGTAAGCTTCTGAACCTTAGCCTTAACCTTCTCGATTCCTGCTCCGCCCTTACCGATTACAACACCAGGCTTAGCAGTATATACATTAACCTTTACTCTGTCAGCAGTTCTCTCGATTTCAATCTTAGAGATGTTAGCTGCGTAAAGCTCTTTCTTTAAAAACTCTCTGATTTTATAGTCTTCAACAAGGTTGTCAGCGAACTCGCCGTTCTTAGTATCAGCATACCATTTTGAATCCCAATCCTTGATGACACCGACTCTTAAACCATGTGGATTAACCTTCTGTCCCATTGCTTACCTCCTATCTTTCATCCAGCACAATAGTAATGTGGCTTGTTCTCTTCTCGATTCTATAAGCTCTACCCTGTGCTCTTGGTTGAATTCTCTTCATTGTTGGTCCCTTGTTTGCATAACACTCAGCAATGTAAAGGTCTTCTGCCTTCATACCATTGTTGTTCTCAGCGTTCGCAATAGCGGACTTAAGAAGCTTCTCGATAACTCTTGAAGCATATCTGTTATTGTAAGCAAGGATACCGAGTGCTGAAGTTACATCCTTGCCTCTTATTGCATCTAATACAAAACAAGCCTTAGTAACTGATACTCTTGCAAATGATACAGTTGCCTTTGGTCTTGTGTCCTTATTCTCATTTCTGAGTCTCTTAATCTGGGATCTATGTCCTTTTGCCATGAATGTGTCCTCCTTTCCTCTTATCTCCTACCCTTTTTCTCATCTTTGCCATGACCTCTGTATGTTCTTGTTGCTACGAACTCACCGAGCTTATGTCCTACCATATCCTCAGTAACATATACAGGTACATGCTTTCTTCCATCATAAACTGCTATTGTATGACCTACAAATGAAGGAAAGATAGTTGAACGACGTGACCAAGTCTTTACAACCTGCTTGTCGTTGTTTGCATTTAACTCATCTATCTTCTTTAACAAATAATCATCTGCAAATGGTCCTTTTTTTAATGAACGAGCCATATGAAACCTCCTACTTTATTTAACGTTCTTACCGTCTCTTGTTCTGATAATCAACTTATTGGACTGCTTATTCTTCTTTCTGGTCTTAAGTCCCAGTGCTGGCTTACCCCAAGGAGTAGATGGTCCTGGTCTACCAATACTGGTTCTACCTTCACCACCACCATGTGGATGGTCGTTAGGGTTCATAACAGAACCACGAACAGTAGGTCTGATACCCATATGACGCTTACGTCCTGCCTTACCAACATTAACAAGGCCATGCTCGATGTTGCCAACCTGACCGATTGTCGCACGACAAACGATAGGAACCATTCTCATCTCGCCTGAAGGAAGTCTTAATGTTGCATACTTGCCTTCCTTAGCCATAAGCTGTGCAGAGTTACCAGCTGAACGAACAAGCTGTGCACCCTTGCCAGGATAAAGCTCAATGTTGTGAATCTCTGTACCAACTGGTATCTCAGAAAGTGGCAGGCAGTTACCAACCTTAACTTCTGCATTAGAACCATTCATAAGCTCATCGCCTACCTTAAGTCCGTTAGGAGCAATGATGTATGTCTTCTCGCCATCAGCGTAGAAAAGAAGAGCAATGTTTGCTGTTCTGTTTGGATCATACTCGATTGCTGCTACCTTAGCAGGTACATCATCCTTATTTCTCTTGAAATCTATAATTCTATATTTCTGTCTGTTACCGCCGCCGTGATGTCTAACGGTAATCTTTCCCTGATTGTTACGTCCGGCTGTCTTATCCTTCTTTGCAAGAAGTGATTTCTCAGGAGTGCTCTTTGTAATCTCCTCAAAATCAAGACCAGTCATATGCCTTCTGGAAGGTGTATATGGGTTATAAGTCTTAATTCCCATTGTGTTTCTCCTTTCAAACCTCAATTTATTGTCATGCTTTTATTGCATATAATACTTTATCTTACAGACCCTCGAATAACTCGATATCTGCACTCTCAGCAGTGAGCTGAACAACTGCCTTCTTTGTCTTAGAAGTAAGTCCGTATACCATTCCACGTCTCTTTGTCTTTCCGTCATAATTCATGGTATTAACACTTGCTACCTTAGCTCCGTCGAACATCTTCTCAACAGCTTCCTTAATCTGTGACTTTGTTGCGTCCGGATGTACAAGGAATGTATACTTCTTCTCAGCCATTGCGTTCATACTCTTCTCTGTAAGAACAGGCTTCAATATAACATCATAATACTTAATATCTGCCATTATGCGTACACCTCCTCGATTGCTGCTACTGCATCCTTAGTGATTACAAGTGAATCATACTTAAGAATATCATATACGTTGATTGCATTTGTCATTGTTGTCTTAACTGTAGGAATATTTCTAGCTGAGAGGATAACCTTCTCATCCTTATCCTTAGTAACAACAAGTGCCTTTGAAACCTTAAGGTTGTTAAGAATCTCAGCAAACTTAGCTGTCTTAATCTCATCCATGTTAAATGCATCAACTACAACCATCTTTGAATCCTGAACCTTAGATGTAAGTGCAGACTTAATTGCTATCTGCTTCTCTCTCTTGTTCATCTTCATTGAATAATCTCTTGGCTTTGGAGCAAATACAACTCCACCGCCTGTCCACTGTGGAGATCTTGTAGAACCCTGTCTTGCATGACCTGTTCCCTTCTGTCTCCAAGGCTTTCTACCACCGCCAGAAACTTCAGAACGTGTCTTAGCACTCTGTGTTCCCTGACGACTATTTGCTAACTGGCTAATTACTGCCAGATGTACTAAATGCTCATTTATTTCAACACCGAATACGTTGTCGTTAAGCTCAAGCTTATCAACTTCTTTTCCTTCAGTATTATAAACTGCTACTGTTGCCATCTAATGTGTTCCTCCTTCCTGAAAAGCGGGCTTATTTGCCAGCTTTTACTGTTTCCTTAATCATTACTAATGATTTCTTTGGTCCAGGAACGGCACCCTTTACCAAGATTACATTGTTTTCAACATCTATCTTAACTATCTCAAGATTCTGTACTGTAACTCTTACGTTACCCTTATGTCCAGGCATCTTCTTACCCTTGAATACTCTACCTGGAGTTGTTGCAGAACCATTGGAACCTGCATGACGATGATACTTTGAACCATGAGCTGAAGGACCTGACTTCATACCGTATCTCTTGATACCACCAGCATATCCTTTACCCTTTGACTTAGCAGTAACATCAATCTTGTCACCCTCTGCGAAGATGTCAGCCTTGATTTCATCACCTGCGTTGTAGTCTGCTACGTTCTCTAATCTGAACTCTCTGACAAACCTCTTAGGTGTTGTGCCTGCCTTCTTGAAATGTCCTACAAGAGCTTTACCAGCGCCATGTGGGTTTCTGATAACTTTCTTTCCAGAAACATCCTTAGTAGTAACTCTTTCTTTCTTCTCGCCAAAACCTACCTGAATTGCATCGTAACCGTCGTTATCAACTGTTTTTACCTGAGTTACAACACAAGGTCCAGCCTCTAATACTGTTACAGGTGTTAACACACCATCTTCGTTGAAGATTTGAGTCATTCCGACTTTTGTTGCTAAAATAGCTTTCTTCATTATAAAACTTCCTCCTAATTTTAATTCACAGCGGATTGATTGCTCAATCATACTAAATTCAATCTTATAAGGATTGTAATTAGGTACTGCAATTTACTTAAATAATTGTGATGAAATTACTTCATCTTAACGTCTACATATACACCAGCTGACATATCAATCTTCTGAAGAGCATCGATTGTCTTCTGTGATGGTGCAATAACGTCAATGAGTCTCTTGTGAGTTCTCTGCTCGAACTGCTCTCTTGAATCCTTATACTTATGAACAGCTCTAAGAATTGTAACCTTCTCAACCTTTGTAGGCATTGGAACTGGTCCGCTAACCTTTGCTCCTGTACTCTTAACAGTTTCGATTACCTGCTTTGCAGCCTGATCGATTAACTTGTGATCGTACGCCTTCAATGTGATTCTCATAATTTGACTTGCCATAAAAAAAGCCGCCTCCTTTTCGCACTTTTTGTAGTACGACAAGTGGTGACTGTACAACTTTCCCGTGTGTGTCGTAATGTTTGACATTCCTATCTCACACGTCATCTCCGTTCTTTGGATTGCAACTCTTACAATATCCTACGGATGGTTATTCGGTACAGTGACTTGTCGCCAGTTATCGTTAATTGACATTCGCTCCACGAAAAACCTGCTCAAATATACATTCGCAACGCTTTATATACTTAGCAGCAACCTTCGCTTCTACGCTATCAATGTCACAGCAAGGGATATTATATATCAACAATCCGCATATTGCAAGGTTTTTTTTACATTTTTAATGTATTTTTTTTAAGACATTATATTTTACATTTTTTGCTATTTTATGATAGCTATTATCTCTTCTATAGCCTTAACGAACAGATTTCTTTCATATAATAATGTAAGAAATCTATTTGAGTATATTTCATCAAATATTACTTTTCCTGTTCCACCATCAGAGAAAAGTGACACTACAAGCATAAACATCCATACTATTATAAGGCCTTCAACTGCACCGAACAATATTCCTCCCATCCTGTTTATACTTCCAACAATAGGAAGTTCCACCACAAACGAAAGACATATAGATAACAATCCAAATAGAATTCGTAATATTATAATCGTAATAAAAAATGCCACGCTGTTTATAATCATGTATGCCACATAAGTTGCCATATAATCATAAAATCCATAAACGCCAAGCTCTCCCTTGGTCTCATCATTATTATTCGCAACTAAGGCATCCTTAATATAAGAAGGAAATCCTGATGACTGAATAATGGATATCTGTGTATTTCGGTCCGGCTCAGTTGTCATAACAGCCTGTGTCATCTCGGCAGTCATCTGGTTAATAATGCTTGTGTCAACACCTGCCATGGCATTTTCAACCTCTGCTGACACCCTCTCCTCAACCTTAGACTGTATTGCTGCATATATCCTGTCATGCAAATTTTCATCTATATTAGTGTATTGGATTATAAGCCCGCCAACAAGCGGTGCAAGAAAATACGCAAGCACAAAAGAAAGTCCGGTCAATATCAGTTTCAATATCGACCGAAACAATCCTCTCTTATATCCAATTAACATAAAAACGGCAAATATTAATACAACTATAAACATCAACATGTTTTTTTCTCCATCTATAACAAAAGCCTGTCTACTCTGAAGCTGAGCCGGCACCAGACTTAAGCTTTATCGTCTCTGTGACTGTATCATAGACAACTATATATTCAAGATGATTGCCACTAGGAACAATGCTATTTATATTACCAGATAATGTTCCATCAAATTTAACACTTCCATCCTTCCTATATATCAGACAATTATTCCCACCGGATATTATTATCTCCTTGTCAGCAGCGTATACATTTGAATAAGGAAAATCTATATAGTCATCAAATTTTTTATTTCCCTTAAGATCGTATACCTGTACCTTATACATATGTTCAGAGGTTTCCTCCTGATTATCCTGTATAACGCCTATGTAATCCTTGTTATAAAACACACTTCTTATCTCATTTTCAAACTTAATATCTGTCTTAAAGCTAGGTTTTTCCTTCATATCATATATACTGATTGTATTTGTTCCAAAAGCAGCCACAGTATCATTGTCAATAAATTCAACCTTAGGGACAACCTCGTTTTCAAACATATATCCGCCAACCATTCTGTCAGCATTACTATTTTGACCTACATCTCCAAAATTGTATGCTGCAAGATTATCCTGCACACTGTTACCGGCAATGTTTATATAGCTTGTAAAAAGCTTCCTTCCATCATCAGATATTGTCATATCCAGAGGATATCCACTCTTATCAAGTGTAGTCTGCATCTCATATACAGCATTACCATTCTTGTCATACAGATTGACATAATTAGTCTTATCACTCTCAAGCATAACCGCAAATGCACCCTGACTTGCCACATCAACGTCACATATAGCATATGGCATCGTCAGGCTGCTTACCTGTCCGCTAGTATTAAACACGCACACGGAGTTGCCACTCATATCAGCTATAACTGCATAATCGCCACTTGTGACAGCCATAGGCATAAGCATATTAATGCCTGCTGACCATACTGTATCACCATTTGCATTAATATATGAAACTCCATCCGGAGTGTATTTCAACAGATTACCCGCAAACTGAACATAGCTTGCTGTGTTCTCATAATTGGTCTCTGCACTCTTAACTACCTTGTATCCCTTATATTCCTTATGAAGCATAACATAAATAACTATTCCGGCAACAGCTGCTACGATAAGCACTGTAAAAAAAACTATTTTTTTTCTTCGCGAAATCTCCCGCTGAACCCGCTTATTATGCTCCTGTGTCTCTTCAGAGCCATTTACATATACAACATTATCATTATCCTGTTCTATCCTGCTCATAATTTTCTCCTATGTTTGAAAATTGCATCAGCTCAATAATAACACATTTTATTCTAATATACCATGCATATTTTTATCTCGGTGTTACAGAAGGCAGAATAATTTTCTGTCCCTCGTATATCCTCTCATCAACATCCATATTGTTAGCTGCCGCTATATCATCGGCATACTTAATTGCTCCATAATTTTCAAGAGCTATAGAGCCAAGCGAATCTCCGTACTGAATTATATAATATGTAGGATTTCCATTTGTCATTGCAGGCAGTGTCTGCTCAGTAGATATCTCCGCAGTTGTTGCGGCAACATTCTCAGTACCTGTCTCGGTTGTCACAGCCTCAGTTGTCACAGTTTCTGTCACAGGCGATGCTATTTCCTCTGTCATCTGCGGAACTGATGTATCAGAAACACCATCCTGTGATGCATCAGAAAAACTTGCCATTCCTGTGTTCGGTTCTTCAGAAGCGAGCACAGGAGCCACCTCCTCATTTCCCTTATCATCTGCAGTTAGTTCAAGCTTATTTATAGATATCTCCATCTCCTTCATCTTGTCATAATTACTTATAACAGTTATTCCCATCGCAAGCATGGCAAGCACAACAAATGAGCTTGCTACATATGCAAGGCTTATCCCGCCCGGCTTATTCCCCTGAATTTTACTGTTTTTCTCACGATAATTTCTTATAAGTTCCTCGTCTTTTCTCTTTATCTCTGCGTTTTCTTCGTCAGCCACGCCACCCTTCTGCTTTATAATATAACTCTGCATGGCTTCATTTTTAGTATAATAAATATAGTAGCCCTTCTGTTTTACCAGCTGTCCCTTTTCGTACATATAAAATGCATCGTCACTCTCCAAGGAATCAGTAACGTAAAGCACCTTGTCACGTCCCGGAAAATTATCGACATGCATCTTCTCTATCTTGTCATTTATAGCAGTCGAAAATCCCATTCTGGATAAGAACCAGCCAACCACAGAAAGCTCAGGAAAGAATTCTTTGACCTGCTCATATATCTCCGTCCATGCCTCCTGCGTAAATGCACTCTCATCCATATCAAACTCTAAGTTCTGTGCTTCAACTGCACCGCTTATAAATATAACATCTCCTACCTCGCTCTTCTCCTGCGTTCCAAGAAGGATTGCCCCTCTCGCATGGGTGCTTCCCGGTCTTGCTATATAATTTAAATATGTAACAACATAATCTTCTATGTATATGCGTTTGTTTCCTGATGGATTTCCTATCTGACGTATATTCTTAGGAAGTCTTACATTTGAGCGTCCCTTATTTTGCTCCTTGTTTTCTTCTCCCTTGGGTTCCGCATTTTTGTCATAGATAACTTCTATCATATATTTCCACCTTTCCCGCAATCTTTTTTGATAGTAATACTTTTTTAAAGCTATCCAAAGAATAACATGTCCGATAAAAAGCCTACGTCATATTATGTCGCCAAAGAATCCTTTTTCATCGCATCTTTCCTATCATTTCTTGTACTTACGACATATCCCTGTTTTATACATAGAATGACTATTTTATCTGTAACCGGTTAATAATATCTACATAAATTAGTATTAACGAAATACTATCCTTCGAGGTGAACATGAATAAAATTTTTGAAAAGAAATGTGAAACCGAATACTTCGATGTTGCGAATGGAGATTCATGCACGAAGCTGGGTGAAAACATTTTGAAATATATGGATAAGACAATGCCCGAAAATGCTACGCCGGTAATTCTCTGTATAGGGACTGACCGTGCAACAGGTGATTGTCTCGGTCCGCTGGTTGGCGACAAGCTCATGGATTACAGCAGTAATTTCAAGGTTCTTGGCTGTCTTAGTTCCCCTGTCCACGCCCTTAATCTAAGGCAGGTAATACAGAGCATATATGATAATTACAGTAATCCATTTATAATTGCTGTTGACGCTTCTCTTGGAGACCATTCCATGGTTGGTGCTGTTACGGTAAGCAACTGCCCGATATATCCCGGAAAAGGCGTAAATAAAAAATTACCGGCAATCGGAGATGTCTCGATTACCGGCATTGTAAATATATCTGGTCAAAGCTCACACCTGTTGCAAAGTACAAGACTTCATATAGTAATGCAGCTTGCTGATTATATCGCACAGGCACTTAAATATACTATTGATTATTTTGAGGATTTCTGCCCTTTGTAGAAGTTGATTGCCTCAGATACGGTATCTGCATCTCCATCTTCCATGATGGCAATTAAATCTGATAACTTATCCTGTCTGCAAAGCTCCTCACCGAGGTATGACGCATACTGATTGGTTATCTGTATAACCTTATCGGAATACATCTTCTCACCCTTGGCGATTTTATCCTCAAGCTCCCTTTTCTCTTCCTTTAAATCCTCGAGGGCTTGAAGGTGTTTGCCATTAATATCATCTATTATAAGCTGTTTGGTCTCTTCCTCAAACACCCTTAGAGCTTCCTGTTTTTCCGTTCCTATAGCATCCGCCTCATCCTCAAGGCTTGCCAGCTTTTCATCATAAGAACCAAGGTTGTATCGGCTCTCATCCTTATCCTTGCTTATAGAATTCTTAATAGCATCTATTTGTCTATCATTAGCCTTTATTTTATCACGAATGCTTCTCGCCTGAACAACAACGTCATGGTGTCTCATCTTCGTAGTGCTGTATAATACAAAATAAATGATAAGCTGTATAACAACAAATATAGCAGCTATAAGCACACACCAGAATGCCATATTGATACCCTTCTTATCAGAAAGGACAAGCTGGTATATAATACCCATTACCGCAGATGGTATACCAATAAAATATATTATAAAGCTTAAAAACATGGCTCCCACTTCACCTATACCTCTCGGCATAAACATGGCAAAGAACAGCTTGCTTGACACGAAAGAAGGAACTTTGTTTTTCTTGAGGAGAGTTTTCATCTCTATCTCAAGCTCTCTGGTATTCTGACGAATGTCTTTCGTCTCATCCTCTATTCTCTCATTCATTCTTTGGTTCTTTTTCTTATCACGCTTGTTAGATACCTTTTTCTTTCTGGCACGGTTGTCATCTAATCTGTCATCATAGGTATCTGCTATCTCCTGCTTTCGTTTCTTTATAGTGGACGAAATTTCATCAGCTATAGCCTTTTCCTTGTTAGCTATGTTTCTAGAGAGTTTCTTTTGGAGACCTTTCATATTCTCAAGCTCTGCCGCCATCTGGTCTCTCCTTGTGACCTCTTCCTTAGCATTAATAAGATATTCTTCATTCTCGTTAAATACATTCTGTGGCATCTTCATCCCTCCTAAGGATATCCTTAGTGTGTATTCAGGTATTCATTTAGGCGTTCCTGATCTACCTTTATACGATTGTCCATCGTTTTCATTATATCAACTATCTGATATCTTCTATATACGCCATTATTCGACAGGTCATATATCTTATTAGATGAAAATCCTAAAACGACAGGTCTTAATATATTATCAGGATTCTCCGATATTACAAGACCCTTCTCTCTGTTAGTAAGCTCTACACACACTCCCGGAGTAAGTATCTTTATACTCTTCACAAGTGTTCCTACTATCTGCTCATCGAACTCATCTTTATTCAGAAGCAGATATTTTATGGCAGCTATCTCCGACTTGGCTTCTTCCTTAAGTCTCATGCATGTCATAGTATCAAATAAATTAGCTACCTTAAGTATCTTGGTACTCTTAAGCACCTTGCCATTTTCTTCTCTTCCATCGCCATATTCCATCTTGTGAATCTGTGCAATTATACGTCTTACACCGCTGTCAATCCCAAGCTCCGGCTTTATTAATCCAAGTCCGTCATTCTGGAACTTCTTGACTATAATAAGGTCGTTCGTGTCGTAATCGTCATACTTATCTTTCACCTTATTAGGGAGCATAAGCTTACCTATATCATGCAAAAGTGCTGCAAGCACCAGCTCCTCCTGCTCCTGAGGTGTGTAGTAAGCGTGTGCAGACATAAGCGCACACAAAATAGCGACATTAATAACGTGCTTATATATATAATCAGATGTACTTCTCAAATTCTGTGCAAATACTATCTTATGGTCAAGTCTGCCATAGTTAGTAATTATGGCATTAGCCAACCTCTTAAGGTTGCGAGGTTCTCTTCCGGCTATTATGCTGTCTAGCTCTTCTCTTATACTGAATACAGCCATAGTCTGGAATCTTTCAAAATCCAGATCCTCCTCTGTCATAGGAGGAACCGGTTCTGCCGGCTCAAGTATATATAATCCAAGGAGGCCAAAGTTCTTCACACTGTCTATACCCTGTAGTGTAAGTCTTGTATTGCGCTCATACAAAAGTACGCCAGACTTATTGTATATCGGCTTTGCAAGTCGCATGCCGTATTTTAAGTCCTCCGACTTAACAAATATCATAATGTAACCTCCTTCGTTTTATTTCAACATATAGGATTATTTTATCACACCAAAATTTATAATACAATAAGAAAAAATCACCTGGCCTTGAGCCTCAGAATACTTACAAAGAAACCACCAAAAATGCATTGTACTCCAAGCACCATCAAAACCATAGCAGGAATAGTAATTCTCATTATCCTTGATGGCTCTAAATTCCCAAACGAAGTCTTACTCCATATAGCAAACGCAACAATTGTGATTGCAAGTCCAACCAAAAACATAATAAAGCCGAAAAGCACGCCCTTTTCCGTAGTAAGCCTGCTTATTTTCTCTATTGATTTGGTCGTAGGGATATAATTGGTCGAAGCCGCATATATCTTAGTAAATATGGAATATTGTATTACCGTTGCACCAATAATAGCAAACGCAGCACCATACATCATTGTATGTACATCAAAGGTAACTGTGTTAATTGTAACAGGGCCTATGCCCAGCACAATCATCAATATCATCCCTATTGCAAATAAAACCATACCCGGATATAAGAACAGCCAATTAGGACTATGTATAAGCAGGAATTTAAGATGTCTCCATCCATCACTCCAGCTTCTAAGATGAGGTGAGCCCGAACGTCCATCAGGTGACAGTGTTGTAGGCACCTCCGCCATCTTATATTTGTTTAATGTGCATTTGACAACCATTTCACTCGCATATTCCATACCGGTTGTCTGTAAATTAAGCTCCAATATACGTTCTCTGTTATATCCTCTTAATCCACAATGAAAATCACCTATCTTACTCGGATAAAACAATCTTCCTATAAAGGATAACACCGGATTGCCAAGATATCTGTGCAGCGGAGGCATAGCTCCTTTTTCAATACCACCCTTAAACCTGTTGCCCATAACAAGGTCATAGCCCTCTCTAAGCTTCTCGACAAATGGCATAAGATGCAAAAAATCATAGCTGTCATCCGCATCGCCCATAATGACATATTCACCAAGAGCCGCCTTTGAACCTGCAATAAGAGCCGCACCATATCCCCTGACCGGCACATCAACAACTCTTGCACCACATTTCCTTGCTATATCCTGAGAACCATCTGTACTGCCATTATCTGCAATTAATACTTCCCCATCTACATTATTTTCATTAAGAAATGTCTGTGCCTTTCTTATGCATGTTTCCAAAGTTTCTGCCTCGTTTAAACAGGACATTAAAATTGTCAATTCCATTTTCTCTCCCCCTTGTCAAAAAGAGCATTATACATCCAAGTGAATATATAATGCTCTCTTTAATAAGAACTGGTATTCCAGTTATAGATACTCTCCCCTGAATTTCCTCTACTTCTTTACCAGATGTGTTCTATTCAATGCACTGATTAAAGCAAAGGCAGATGCATCTATAATATCTGTCTTTATTCCAGCTCCCCAGGTTATTCCCTCTTTTCCTTCAACCTCAATTCCAACATATGCACAAGCCTGTGAATCAGAGCCCACCTGAAGTGCATGCTCCTCATATGTAACAAGCGAAAATCTGATAGAGAAATGCTTCATTATAGCATTGCTTATAGCATCAAGACGTCCGTTTCCATGTCCGTGATATACCTTCTTTATGCCATCAACATATATTGTTATCTCAGCGTCAATTCCATCCACCTGCTTGAAATGACATTCCTGAAGCTTAATGGTTGTCTCCTGATTTACATACTCATTCTTAAATATATCTAATACTTCCTGAGGTGAAAGTTCCTTGTGCTTATGGTCTGATACATCCTTAACTGTATAACCCAAATCCTCACGCATCTTTGCAGGAAGGTCAAATCCATATTTCTGCTCAAGCACAAACGCAATACCGCCCTTACCTGACTGGCTGTTAATACGGATTACGTCGCCATCATACTTTCTTCCGATATCCTCTGGATTAAGCGGAAGATAAGGAACTGTCCACATATTATCAGGATCATTTTCTCTGTGCTTCATACCCTTGGCAATAGCATCCTGATGTGAGCCGGAGAATGCAGCAAATACCAGCTTACCTGTATATGGTGAACGCTCATAAACATGCATTCTTGTAAGTCTCTCATATACCTCTGTTATATGTGGAATATCTGATAAATCAAGCTCTGGATCTACTCCATGTGTAAACATATTTATAGCAAGAGTGATAATGTCAACGTTACCTGTTCTCTCACCATTTCCAAATAATGTTCCCTCTATTCTGTCCGCACCTGCAAGTATTCCAAGCTCAGCATCCGCAACACCACAACCTCTGTCGTTGTGTGGGTGAAGTGATAAAATAACGTTTTCTCTGTCATGCATATTATTGCTCATGTATTCTATCTGGCTTGCATAAACATGTGGAAGCGACATCTCTACTGTTGCAGGAAGATTAATGATTACCTTTCTGTCAGGTGTAGGCTTCCATATATCTATTACAGCATTACAAACCTCAAGTGCATAATCAATCTCTGTTCCTGTGAAGCTTTCCGGAGAATACTCAAACTGATACTTAACATTATACTGGTCAGCCAAATCATTAAGAAGCTTAGCTCCATCTGTAGCAAGCTTAAGAATTTCTTCCTTTGACTTCTTAAATACCTGTGTTCTCTGTGCATATGATGTTGAATTATACAAATGAACTACTGCATTCTTCGCACCCTGTACAGCCTCAAATGTTTTCTTGATTATATGCTCTCTTGCCTGTGTAAGCACCTGAATTGTAACATCATCAGGTATAAGGTTCTCCTCGATAAGTGTACGACAAAACTTATACTCTGTCTCTGATGCAGCAGGAAATCCTACCTCTATCTCCTTAAAGCCAATACGAACAAGCTCCTTGAAAAACTCTAACTTTTCCTCAAGACTCATAGGTACAATGAGTGCCTGATTACCATCTCTAAGGTCAACACTGCACCAAGCCGGTGCTTTGTCAATATATTCCTTGTTTACCCAATTTGTGCTCTGCACTGGTGGCATATAATAGCCACGCTTGTAATGTTCAAAATTCTTCATGTCATACCTTCCTTTCTTTTACAACACATTTTGCTGCATATCTGTGATTTATGTGAAGATGTACACACAAAAAAATAAACCTGTGCCCCTATCCTTAGAGACGCAAGTTTCTTACGCGGTACCACTCTAATTCATACTTATAAATGTATGCTCTCTCACAGATACGGACTTCTTAAGCCTTATATCCTCCTGCTATAACGGTCAGGTTCCGTCCGTGTCTACTGATAACCGTGTTACCGTTCAACCGGCTGCTCTGAGGCGAGTTCAAAACTAATCTGACTCTGTCTTGCACCAACCGACAGCTCTCTGTATGTCTTCCGAGCTTCTACTACTCCTCTTCTCTGCATTTATTGATTAACATTATCATATAGAGGGTGATATGTCAACCAGATTTTGTAAGGCTGTAATCTTAACCACTGCTATTATCAAATGCACCAATGCGTTAAATATCCCCCCCTCTTTGTTGAAATAACTATATGTATATGATATATTTTAACTATATTATATTCCATAAAAATATATAACTTGGGAGGATTATATGAAAAAAGTTCTTACAAAAAGTATCTCACTTTTGCTAATTGCAAGTATGCTCTTCGGCAATCAGTACACTATTGCCAATGCAGAAGAATCAACGAATTACGAAATTAATGAAACAGAAGGAACTATAGTAATAGATGGTGTATCATCTGACACTGCATATGACTTTGAAGAATCTTATACTATAGACGATGAAGAAAATACTACCGAGTGGCACATAGATGGACCTGAACCACCATCAGAACCCTATATTGCAACTGCCACAGATGCATCTATCGCAACAGCAACAGACGCTTCTCTGACCATTGATAGTTGTACAGTTATGGCATCAACAGTAAAATCTTATACTGTTAATTCGAAAATCACAGCAACTCTTGACTCAGACGGTGTTCTTAACATCAGAGGTGAGGGCGATATGCCCGATTATGTTGCTACAGATAGCATGCCATGGTTTAATGAGGCTAGCTCTATTACTAAAATATCAGTAAATCAGGGAATAACCAGCATTGGACGCAACAACTTCTGCAAAGCCCAAAATTGTACATCTGTATGGATTTCGAATACTGTTACACAGATTGGTTCCGGTGCATTCGCAGAATGTCCTATAGCAAGCATAAATGGTGCTGCAAATGTAAAAACTTTTGGTACATATGCATTTAAAGGTTCAAAAGTTACTTCGTACACCTTTCCTGGTAATACAGAAACCATAAAATTAGGTGTGTTTTTTGACAATTCCAGTCTTACCTCAATAACTATACCTTCAAGTGTGTCAAGTATAGAAGGATTAACATATGGCTGCAGACAAATATCTTCTATTAACGTTAACTCTCAAAATCCAACCTACGAAACTTATAATGGTGTTGTATATAAAAAGGGAAAAAAGGGAAAGAAATTAGTTATTGCCTGCCCAACTGCAAAAACAAGTATTTCTTTTGCCCCAGAAGTAACAGAAATAAGCGAATATGCATTTGCCAGTTCATCTATAAAAAATATTGTTCTTCCTGATACTATCACATTTATAGGTGATTACGCATTTATTGACTGTCAAAATCTTACACAATGCACACTTTCAAACACTTTAAATTTTTTAAACTGGGGAGCTTTTAAAGATTGTACAAGTCTTTTGGGGATTACAATTCCAGACAATATTACGACTATTTACACTAATACATTTAATGGATGTACTTCTCTTTCATATGTAAAGCTTCCAGCAAATATTGAAAAAATTGGTAGATGGGCATTTAAAAATACTCAACTCACACAAGTTACAATACCGAAAGCGACTAAATCAGTAGAAAAGGAAGCCTTTCCTAATAATACAGAACTAATATTTGAGTCTGATATGGTAAAGCTGTCCAATGGTGCATATATAAAAGGTACTCAAGCACCAATATCGGTACAATACAAATATGATTATGCATTCCAGACTTTAAATCTTATAAACTCAGAGAGACAGAAAAAAAATTTAACCGCTCTCACTATGGATAAAACGATGCTTGATGCAGCAACCAAAAGAGCAATAGAAATAAGCACAAATTTTAGCCATACAAAACCAACAGGTGATGATTATAATGCAGATGATTCCAACATTGCAGCAGAGAATATAGCAATTTCCACTTCGCCACAAAATGCGGTTAATGAATGGATGAGCCAATCAAATTCCAACTATACAAACAATCAAAACATCCTGAATTCCAGCTACAAAAGTGCCGGAATTGGTACAGTATATGTTGATGGGCACTATTATTTCGTGTTATGCTTCGGAAAAAATACTGCTACATCAGTAACATCATCTAGTTACACCAATACAACTAATACTGTAGATGTAGATTTTTCATATGATAAAGTACGCTTTAGTGCTAATCAGAATAAATTTCAAGGCGAGATAGGAACACAAATCGGGACATTCAGATTGTGCTTTAACAACGGACAATATTTAGTTCCAATTGAGCCATATGCGGTTTCTTACGCACCAAACAATTATTCATCATGCACTATTGATGATAATGGAAATATTGTTGGAACGCTTCACGGAACATCATATATACGATGCACTCTGAAAAATTGCGAAGATGCCTATGCTACTTCCGGTGTCTATGTAACAGATTCTACACCAATGCCAGACACATTACAGGTATCAGGAATCTACGTATTCGGTTCTGATGTTAATGGAATATATGCAGGAACAGTAATAAACAACCTGACAGAAGCACAAAAGAAAAAGGTAACATACAAATATTATATGTCAAACGATAACGGTGCAACATGGTATGCAGTCACATCTACAAAAACAGGTGATGAGTATTTGAATTATAAGCCTGAAAAACAGATATTTGGAACTATCTATGGGGATTATCTAATTCGTGTTGTAGTTTCCACTGTTGATAACTCCTCAACTACCTACGAGGCTCAAAGCACTACTGTTTCATATCACCCATACATAAAAGGGATCTGCCAAATGCCATATACTGGCAAAGGTGGAGGATACCTCATAGGTATTGAGAGCTTTGATAACCCTAATAACGAATATCGTTATGAAATGTTAATTCTCGACTGCACTTTATTGGCACAAGGTAAGAATGCATGGACATACTCAACTGGAAAATGTAAAACTTCTGGAAATTGTCTATGGACAATCTGGCAGCCTCAATATGGTTATTATTGGACATTATTCAGGGTATATGACAAAAACGGAAACATCATAGACGAAAGATGCTATGGTTTTGAAAACATATGCTAAATTATTAATAAGAAAAGAGGAATCACTATGCCCGCAATCACTAATGACTGGGCGGATGCCCTGGCTCCCGAATACAGGAAGCCTTATTACAAGCAATTATTTGATTTCGTAGGTCAGGAATATGCTACACATCAGATATTCCCACCCGGAGATGATATATTTAACGCCTTCCATCTGACACCGCTTGCAGATGTAAAATGCGTCATAATAGGACAGGATCCCTATCACAACGTAGGACAGGCTCACGGCCTTTGCTTCTCAGTAAAGCCCGACGTAGAGATACCGCCATCGCTCGTCAACATATATAAGGAGCTGCATGATGACCTTGGCTGCTATATTCCTAACAACGGATATCTCGTCAAATGGGCTAAGCAGGGCGTTCTTATGCTTAATGCTGTTCTCACGGTAAGAGCACATCAGGCAGCCTCACATCAGGGAAAAGGCTGGGAGGAATTCACCGACGCAGCTATAAGGATTGTAAACAGACAGGACAGACCTATAGTATTTTTACTGTGGGGAAGCTTTGCACAGAAAAAGGCAGAAATGCTTGACAATCCAAATCATCTCATACTAAAGGCACCACATCCGTCACCACTATCAGCATACAGAGGCTTTTTCGGATGTCACCACTTTAGTAAGACCAACGAATTCTTAGAACAGCACGGTGTAGCGCCTATTGACTGGCAGATTGAAAATATATAACAGAGGACACGACAATGGAAATATATATAGTTCGCCACGGAGAAACTCTGTGGAACAAAGGAAAACGTTTACAGGGACGTACAGATATAGAGCTTAACGATTACGGAAGAGAGCTTGCAAGAAAAACAGGTGAGGCACTTATGGACACCGAGATAGATGTCATATACTCAAGTCCTCTAAAAAGAGCCTATGAGACAGCCAGCTTAATAAGAAACGGACGTGACATAGAGATTATAACAGACGACAGACTAAGAGAGCTGTGCTTCGGATGTTACGAGGGAGAGAATTTCTCAGAGCTTATAAAGGATGGCAATCTCACCTTCAAATACTTTTTTAAGCAGCCCGAGCTTTATGTCCCTGCGCCTGATGGGGAGACACTTGAACATCTGATTGAGCGTGCAGGCAATTTTATGCAGGAGGTGATAGAGCCTCTTGCCAATGACAAAACAAGAGTTATGATTGTAGCCCATGGTGCTTTAAACAAGGCCATAATGAGCTACATCAAAAAACATGATATATCCAAGTTCTGGTCAGGTGGACTTCAGCAAAACTGTAATGTAATGATTGTTGACTACACTGACGGAGTCTACAAGATTATTGATGAGACTCATTTGTTTTACGAAGAAACGCAGCAGGGATAAGTCCTATCACAAATGGAACAATCCATGTAAAGAAACGATATATCACTATAGCCGCTGCCACATATTCACCGTCAGGTATAATTCTTCCAAAGAATACCGCAAACACAAAATCAAGTGTTCCAACGCCTGACGGTGCAATCATTACACACCCAAGCATATTACACACAGCCATAAGCATTGTGCATACAAAGACATTTACATTATAATCCCCGGCAAATAAAATTCCCGGTATAACATACCAGCAATTAAGCTTTATGACATCAAGAATTATAACCTGCAAAAATAAGGTCTTATCCTTCCATATAAGCCTTCCCTGATTTTGAAGATTATCTATGGCATTTTGAGCATCATCAAGTTTCTTATATAGCTTCCACTTCTCTTTTACAAGCTTTCTGGCAATAAACATCACCAAATCAGATATCTTTTTTGAAACAGTAATCATACATAAAAATATACTTATAACCGATATGACAATAACCCCGGCAAACATATATCCCGCATAATCAAGAAGCTCACGCTCACCAAATATAAGCAAGCCTATAAACGACATAACTCCCATTATTCCTATTGTGATCTTCTGAAATGTATACTGTGCTATGGACATTCCTGTTCCCTCAGAAACACGTATTCCATTCTTATTATAATAATAGAGCTGAGCGATACCATTTCCGCTTCCGAGCGTTGCAAGACGATAAAATGCACACATATACGCACAGCTTATTCCCTTTGCTATGCTAATTCTCGCCTCACCAGTAGATGTCATTCTTCCAATTATCGCCCCCTCGGCAACAAAATAAAGATTGGCAAGAATAAGACATACTACAAGCATCCATACAGGTATCTCGTGAAGCTCGTCTATTGCCTCGCGCATAAAATCCTGATTTTTTAAACATGCAAATGCAAGCAAGCCAAGTATAAGCACCCATTTGATTACATTTCCAAGTATTTTGTTCTGACGATGCTTCTTATCATCGTTTTTCTCCATACTATTCCCCATAATTCATCCTTCTAGATTTAAAGCATCACAATGTATGCCACTTTATAAAATTATCTATCACTAAAGTCTCTAATTCACCATTGTTATAAAGATAAGACAGATAGCCTCTCACTATTGCACCCTCAATAGTATATCTGTATAAATTCGTACGCATGCCACATCTATTATATATAGTGCTGTATATCTCCTCAAAGCTTGTCGGTTTCTCACAGATATCCTTGATGATAGCAATTATATTCATAACACTTGACCTGTTAATACAGACAAGTCCCGATATATCATTTACAGGCTCTGCATGATAAGGAACAAACACCGCGGCACTCATACGCTCTAATCTGTCAAGTGACTCCAAATATTCACCTATATCATAGATATACGATAACGAGCTGTGTGATAACGTCTGTTCTGAAATAACTGCATCCCCCACAAATAAAACATCATCTGATGTGCGGACTCCTATCATCGCTATACAATGTCCCGGAAATGCTTCTGTTGAAAGTCCCCCTGGGAGCTCATAATCCTCAATGGCAATTGCCTCTGTTGATGTCGTATAAAAATAATGCGTGAGGATATCCTGCACAGGACTTGCGCCCCACAGCATGGCAGGGCAGACATCATAATTCGCTATCAGTGCAGCATTTGGCTTAGTAGCTAGAACAACACAATCATACTTGTCTTTAAAGTATGAATTTCCACCGCTGTGGTCAGCATGATAATGAGTATTAATTATCATCCTTACATAGAAATTATTGTCACAAAGTAGCTTATCTATCTCAGCAGCGACCTCATCATCAAGACCAGAATCAATAAGGCATACAGGGATTTTATCTGCGTAAATATCCGGCTCATCTTCTTTGTCAAGCACATATACTCCCACATGGAACATCCCCGATACATAATATGTTCTTTCACCTATCTGTTTTAACTCCATCTTTCATCATCCTCTGTCTTAAATCATCAATTCTGATAAAGCACATCCTCCTGGTTTATCACAGGATATCTTATAAGCTTATTATCCGAAAGATTTTCCTTGTTCATATCAACCGCGGTAATCCTGTGATTATCATAGGTTGTGTAATAGTATATTCCACGAGTGGCATTACAACAAGAGGTATATAGCGTAATTTCATATTTTCCATCATCTACCTCGCAACAGCCTCTCTGCTGCTCCACACTTCCAAGTATATGGAAGAACTGGCTCACACTTTGATTTTCTGTCTCGTCAGAAATTGAATTAAGCTTTGTAAATGCTACACGGACAAATCTTGACGTTGAGGATAAATCTCCCGGCAGTCCGAGTGCTCCCATTCCACGACTATAATAGTTTAAGTCAAGCTTATCCGAAAATGTATTTACCGGCTGCTTTTTCGTAAGGTGCATATATTTGTTAAGCTCAAACATCTGAATATTAAATGGCGGATTATTCGTCAATACACCAACAGGATTGTCATACACATGTAACCCGTCAGCCATGCACTCAACCGTAATTGAGCCGTCCTTATCAGCTATAATCCAGTGAAGCTTAGCCACAGGGTACATATCACTAAAAGGTGTTCCCACAAGCCGCATATTTAAAAGAAGTTTTTTTGCACTGTCAACGGAATCACACTGTCCCAAAATCCATGGGATAAACTCAAACTGTGCCACATTATTATAGCCGTCAGCAGCCTCCTGATACTCCGCATTTCCGACAAAATTAAGTCCTGCCATACCAACGCCCTTTTCATTAATTGCATCATAATAAAGAGGGTAATCGTCTGCCACATGTGCCATTCCTATTATTGCAAAATGCGTATCTATCGAATCCATATGCTTAAAGCTTAGCTTGTAATTTCTTGGAGTTATGGCAATCTCATCACCATACGAAAATTCATAGTCAAGCGTTCTTCCAAAATAAAAATCCTTTGTCTTATATGTTGCCGCTGTACACATCATTAATTCCTCCATTCAATCTTTTTTTTGATGCTTTTACAAGAAGTATGATTCCAACTACTGTAAATAATACACCCACAAATCCAAATAAAGCTACACCAAGGGTTGAACCTCCACGCGAACGGACATCATACGGATCATCAGGATTATAATATATCGTTACTTTTTTCCCTTCACGCATACCTGAGGTATAATATCCTAGGTCTACACCGCTTATGTACTCACCATCATCTGTAGTATAGCTCACATATACATCATATCTGGTTTCCCACCTATCGTCTAAATCATCATATTCCTGATATGAATATATGGAATCTATTACTGCATTTGATTTAATTGCACTGCCAAAAAATTTTGAATTTGAAATTCCTAACACAACTGCTATTATCACAAACAAAATTCCTAAAATAGTAAATATCGCACCTACAAATTTAAATGCCTTTAATTGTTTGTTATTTATGTACATTTTTAAAGTTCCCCTTAATTTGATTTATTATCCTCTCTTAATTTAATTACCATATCATATATCTCAGGATGTCTCTGTTTCAAATGCTCATCCAATATATGTCTGCGTTCCTTAAATCTCTCTGCGAGCTCCGGATGTTCCCTCATTATACGCTCATGTACCTGCCTTCTATGCTCCTCAAAGTGAGCTGCTAATGTTTTCTCATCCTTACCGGAAACATGTACAATTTCTTTTAAATGCTCCTCCAAATGCTCAAGCCACTCATCCTCGTCAAGCTCCTCCATATGAGACCATTTGCTGTGAAGCAGATTATCGACATCTCCGGTCTGCTTTAGCTGTTCTATCTGAATTGCTATCTGTTTTTCAATCTGTGCCTCCGTCTCAGAGCCAAATGCCCATACTATTTCCTGAACTCTGTTGTCTGCTCTCTTTCTTGATGCACTTTTCTCCCCGTTGTCAACATCACCGTCAAGCGGATATGGCCGACTTATTCCCATGTCCTTTAACGCTATATGTATCGTCCTTCTCACACAGCCCTCTTCGATAAGATACCCAAGTCCCAGCTTGCGAAGCTGTTCATTTACACCTGATATATGTTCTGTCATATAAAATTTTATTCCACGCTGTTTAAGATTTTTATACAATATCTCTATACAGTCAGCAGCAGTTATGTCTATACTTCCAATACCACCGGCATCTATTATCACTGCCTTTGTGTCAGCCTTTATATGGCTCTCTATATCTCTCTGAAAGACATTTATATTTGCAAAGAAAAGATTACTGCTAAATCTGTATATAAGAACTCCCGACACGGGATGTATCTGGCTGCTCTCCCTCAAATCTCTGAAATGCTTGTGTCCCGGCTGTATTCCAAGGAAGCATCTTGAAGGCTTGGAGGTTCTTATTATCACCTCGGTAAATGAAAGTATTATGCCTATAAGTACTCCGTTTATTGTTCCGAGCATAAGCACACCGAAAAACGCACCAACGAATATAAAAAATTCTGTCCGGCTCACTCTCCACAGTCTCGCTGCAAGGTCAAACTCTGTCGCACCCATGAGTGCTGATATAACGATAGCAGTAAGAACCGGCACAGGCAGATAGCCTATAAAGCCTGTTCCACACAGAAGAAGCACAAGCATCGATAAGCCTGCAATTATACCTGTAAGCTGCGTCTTAGCCTGATACTGCTCTCCCATCGCTGTACGTGAAACTGAGCCATTTATAGGACAGCAGCCTGTAAATGCAGCTATAAGATTACCAAGTGAAAATGCAAGTATCTCCTGATTGTCATTTATACGATAACCATTCTTCTGTGCAAAGTTATTCTCTGCAAGAAGCGTCTCAGCCATTATTACAACTGCGACAGAAAGACTTATTGTCACAGCCTCCCTTATGGAAACTATGCTAAAATCCGGTACTGAAAAATGTGGCAGTCCCGTGTCTACCTTACTTAACGTCATAACTCCAAGCCTGGTTATATCTGTGCACAATGTCATAACTGCACCTGCTGCCATGAGCAAAACTGCCATAGGAAACTTAGGGATAAATCTCTTTGCTATTAATAATATTGCTAATGAGACAAGTCCAAGAATAACAGATGGGACATTTATTGCAGCTACCGTATCTACAATGTGAGCTATAAGCTCAGGCAATTCTCCTGTGCCTACATTTCCACCCATCAGCTTTGGTACTTGCATCAGAATAATGGTTGTACATATTCCTGTTATAAATCCGCCCATAACCGGAGCAGAAATATAATTTACGAGCTTACCCGCTTTCATAAAGTAAAAGGCAAGAAGCCACAGTGCAACAAAGAATGTAAGCACTGGAACAACCGCTATCGCCTCGTCTGAGCCGGAGCTTATTCCAAGTCCTGCAATCGCAGAGCCTATAAGAGCTGCCGGTGCGGCATCAACCCCAAATATAAACTGCGGTGATGTCGAAAACAGTGCAAATATTATAATAGGAAACACCGAGCCATACAAACCATATACCGCTGGAAGTCCTGCAATCTGTGCATATCCCATTGATATAGGAATTGAAACAGCCATAATAATTACACCTGCCAGCAAATCCTTCGGCAGATTTTTTTTATCATAGTTTCTGATTGTCTTTGCAAGCTTTATCGACATAGCAGCATCCCCCAAAAATTTAATCAACTAAGTTAGTAACCCATACGCCCTTCTTGATGAGTATATATCCGACAATAACCTTTATCATGTCAGCACTCTGGACAATCGCATACACTCCCAGCACAGGAACGCCTGTGAACCTTGACAGCAAAAATGCCATAGGCACAGGAAATATCCATGTAAATACACTGTCAAACAAGAAAGTTATAAATGTCTTTCCTCCCGACCTCAATGTAAAATATAAGACATTTAAGAATCCCTGTAACGGGAAAAACAGTGCTGTAATAACTATAAACCACTGTCCAAGATGCCGCACCTCTTCTGACGTATCATAGCAGGCAGGAAACGCCTTTGAGCATAGTATCAGCACGACTGTCAGTATCATGCAAAGAGCCCCTGTAAACCACATAAGCTTTGTAGAATTCTTTTTGGCATCCTCAAATCTTGATGCACCAAGATACTGACCTATTATAATTCCAACTGCATTTCCCATTGCTACAAATACAACATTGAGTAAATTACAGATTGCGTTTGATATATTTAATCCGGCAACCACCTGCAAGCCTCTCATTGAATAGCACTGTGTTAATGCCGCCATTCCACCTGCCCACAGGAACTCATTTAAGAATATAGGAATCCCCTTTTTGATGACTATATTCATCTCTCTAAGCGGAACTCTTATAGTCCTGTAAATTCCACTCAGGAAGGTATGCTTTTTCTTCTTTGCATGCACCCACACAATAACGACTGTCATCTCCACAAATCTCGCCAGGACAGTTGCTATTGCTGCACCGCTTACGCCAAGTCTGGGGAATCCAAACTTGCCATATATAAGCAGGTAATTAAACACCACATCAACAATAACCGATATCACTCCGGCTACCATTGGTTTTAAGCTCTCGCCAGTTTCCCTAAGGCTGCTGGCATATATCTGTGTTATCGCAAAAGGCACAAGTCCGATAAGCATAATATGTAAATACTGTAAGCCATAATCAAGAGTTGCCGATGCATCTATGTCACTAGCTGTTCCATGAAGGTAGAGACCTATCAGGCTGCTTCCGCCAAGTATGAAAGTGCTAAGTCCGGCAACGACACAAAACAGGCATATCCACAGCTTTAACCTGAATATATTCTGAAAGCCCTTCATGTTGCCCTGTCCATAATACTGTGCTCCATATATTCCCGGTCCTGACAAGCCGCCAAATATAGCAAGGTTAAAGACGAATATGAGCTGTCCTACTATTGAAACACCTGTCATACTCTCTGTTCCAAGCTTTCCAACCATAAGATTATCCACAAGGCTTACAGCGTTGGTTATTCCATTCTGAATCATCATAGGCACTGCCAAAAGCAGCGCTTTTTTGTATATCTCTCTATTCTCGTTCATTTGTCTATATCCTCTTTTTTACTATAACAATAGTAAGATACCCAAGCTGTGCCTGATTGCAAAGCTCATCAATTCCATACATGACCTTCTCACCAGGCAGTCCACACTCAGATACCGCATATACAAGAAGGCTTCCTCCCTGTGACTTAACAATATCATTCTCTGTATTGAGCGCCGTCTTCAACTCCTCAAGCTTTCGTCCGGATTTCATATATACTCTTGTTCCAGTGTACTCCATAGCCTTTTTTACATCATAGGTGGCAGGAATAATGTGTATCTCCTCGTCCTTATCTCCAAGAGATATACCAAGTCTTGCCGCCACCGCACAAAATGATGGCACTCCGCTTATTATATCCGCACGTCTGCCTGACTCTGCAACTCTTCTGTGTATATAATGATAGGTTGAGTACACACACGGATCACCTATCGTCAAAAACACCAGACTTTTTCCCTCATCAATAAGACCTGTTATATCCTCAAATGCATTATCCTGAGCCTTTTTTAGTATAGTCTCATCCTTAGTCATAGGAAATGACATCGAACGTATTTCTTTATCATCTATATCTCCGTATATATCCTCATATGCTGCCTTTGCAATCTTATATGCATAGCAGTCATCCTTATTCTCATTAGGAAGAAGTATTATATCACAATCCCTTATAGCTTTTATAGCATTTATGGTAATCAACCCGGCATCCCCAGGTCCTACCCCTACTCCTGTTAATCCTTTCTTCATCTTTTGTATCTCCCATAAATTTATATTTTATCAATCCTGTAAAGGGGCTCTCCCACGGAAACATCCCCTGTGGCAATTATACTAATCTTCTCATTATCTCCAAGCTCCGTACAGACAACCGGTGTCTCCACAGATGGCGCATGCTCTTTTAGATATTTTATATCAAAGGTTATTAATCTGTCACCCTTTTTTACACTCTGTCCTGAACTTACATGAGCCGTAAAGCCTTCTCCATTAAGCTTGACTGTATCTATTCCAATATGCATAAGCATACTTACCCCTGTATCAGTCACAAAGCCTATAGCGTGCTTGGTGTCAAATACAAATTCCACCGTTCCGTCTGCCGGTGCATATAATACATTATCAGTAGGTGTGACAATCATTCCATCACCCATCATTTTACCTGCAAACGCCTCATCACTTGACGCCTCAAGTCTGTCAGCCTTACCTGTAAGCGGACTATATATGACAACGCCATTGTCACATTTCTCAAGGTAATCTTCAAGGTCAGATTTTATAACGGTAACCCTTGGTCCATAGATAATCTGAACACCATTTCCCTTTCTTATTACTCCGCTTGCTCCTGTCTGCTTAAGAATTGCTTCATCTATAAGCAAAGAATCTACAACGGTACATCTAAGTCTTGTAGCACAGCAGTCCACATCGGAGATATTTTTCTTCCCGCCAAGTCCTGTAACAATATCCCTCGATATCTCATCTCCGTCTGCATCATTATCGCTGATATTTCCTTCACCTGATTTTTTCTCATTTACGTCTGCCCTGGTGTACAGCTTTACAGGGGCAGAGATATCACGTCCCGGTGTTTTTAAATCAAGCTTCCTTATAAGGAAAGAAAACAAAAAATAATATACTACAAAATATCCCACACCTACAACAACTATCCATAGCCAGCTCGTCTTGGCATTTCCCTGTAATATTCCAAACAGGAATAAATCTATTAATCCACCGGAGAATGTCATACCTACTCCGACATTCAGCATATGCATAAGCATGTATGCCGCACCTGCAAATATACAATGTATACCATACAACAATGGTGCAACAAATAAGAAGGTAAACTCAAGAGGCTCTGTTATACCTGTGAGCATTGACGTTAAGGCTGCGGACATAAGCAGTCCTCCTACCTTTTTTCTCTGCTCGGGCAGTGCTGTCTTGTACATGGCAAGTGCCGCTCCCGGAAGTCCGAATATCATAAGCGGGAACTTGCCCGACATGAACCTTGTGGCAGACACAGTAAAATGTGTGACACTCGAATCCGAGAGCTGTGCGAAGAATATATTCTGCGCACCCTCGATAAGTTGTCCTGCCACCTCAAAGGTACCGCCAACACCGGTCTGCCAGAATGGCAGATAAAATACATGGTGAAGTCCAAATGGTATGAGCAGTCTCTCCATGAAGCCGTACACCCATGTTCCCACATATCCTGAGCGTAAGACAATATCTCCAACTGCATATATTCCACTCTGAATAACGGGCCATATAAAATACATGACTATTCCCACAACAAGGAACACCAATCCGCTTATTATCGGTACAAATCTCGTTCCACCAAAAAAAGACAAGACCTGTGGCAACTCGATTCTGTAGAATCTGTTGTGTAGTGCCGCAACGCCTAGTCCAACTATAATACCACCAAATACTCCCATCTGCAATGAAGTGATACCACATACATCTGCACTTGCACCAGCTAAAAGCTCACCCACTCCGCCATTTATGTCTATCATGGCACTTATGGATGCGTGCATTATGAAAAATGATATCGCTGCCGCAAGTGCAGCAACCTCTTTTTCCTTCTTAGCCATGCCTATAGCAACTCCCATCGCAAATATTATCGGGAGATTTGCAAATACTATGTTTCCCGCAGCGTTCATAACCTGCAATATCGCATTTATCACAGTACCAGGTCCCATGATTTTTATAAGCCCATATGTCTCTAGCATGGTCTCATTGGTGAATGAACCTCCTATTCCGAGCAATAATCCTGCAACAGGCAATATGGCAATAGGAAGCATGAAGCTTCTGCCAACTCTTTGAAGTATTCCGAATATTTTATCTTTCATTTTTTCGCCCTCCTATCTAGTAAATATGTGCTAAACAGGAGGGGATTATTCATTTTTTATTTACTGCTCAGGCACAACAGCAAAGAATATTAAATCTTCATCTCCATTGTTCATCATGGAATGACTGTGTCCCTTCGGACAATAGTGACATTCGCCTGCCGAAACAGTCTCCGTTCCATCATCATATATAAACTCGGCTGTTCCGCTAAGTACATATATAACTTCACTGTTTGTCTCATGTGAATGTAATCCTATAGATGAACCCGGCTCTAATCTTCCATGCATAATCTTAATCTCATCAGCAGAGTATCTCTTAGCGTTATATGCCCCTTTTCCGCCCTTGAATTCCGGAAGTCTTTCCTCATCCATGTTGTTAAAATCTATAACCATCTTATTTGTCCTCCCCTAAATCAAGTCCGTCTACAATAGCCTTTAATGCATCAGCGGATGCCTTAAGCTTAAGTGCCTCCTCACCGTTAAGCTCTATCGGTATATCAGCCTCCACTCCGTCTGCACCTACTATAACCGGCATACTTAGCACAACATCATCTAACTCATACTGTCCATGCATCATATGTGATACAGGAAGGATTGACTTCTCATCGCACATAATAACCTCGCATATTCTCCTTACAGCCATCGCTATTCCGTAGTATGTAGCATGCTTCTTATTGATAATCTCATAGGCACTGTTCTTAACCTTCTCAGCTATTTCCTCTGTATTCTCACGGTGTTGATAATGTCCTCTCATCTCACAAAATCTGCTAAGCTCCACACCAGAAACGGTTGCTGATGACCACACAACAACCTCACTGTCTCCGTGCTCACCAACAATAAATGCATGCACGCTACGACTGTCAACCCCTAAATGCTCGCCAAGCTGATACTTGAGTCTTGCCGTATCAAGAACTGTTCCTGAGCCAATTACATGCTCCTTAGGAAGTCCTGAGAGCTTCTGTGCTACCTGTGTAAGTATATCAACAGGATTGGCAACAATGAGCAATATTCCATCAAAACCGCTATCCTTAATCTGCGGGATAATAGATTTGAATATCGCAACATTTTTATTCACAAGGTCTAATCTTGTCTCTCCCGGCTTTTGTCCTGCACCTGCTGAAACAATAACTATAGCCGCATCTGAAAGGTCACTGTAATCGCCAGCATATATCTTGGCAGGTCTTGCAAATGGAACACCATGGCTTATATCCATAGCCTCGCCCTCTGCCTTGTCTTTATCTGCATCTATAAGAACAATCTCTGAGAAGAGACCACTCTGCATTAGTGCAAATACTGACGCTGAACCCACGAAACCACAGCCTATCATCGCTGCTTTTCTCTTGTTAATTATATCACTCATATCATTTACCCCTTTCCATAATATTCGTGCTTATATTATAACCTTTCCTACAAACACTAACAACAAGAAGTTTAGGTTTGTTTCTGTCAAGTAATCGTTGGCACGTTTATTAGCCGGACGCTTTCTATCTACGGATGATGGTTCCATTACGGGACCGTTTTCACTTATTGCTCCGAGCAGCGGCACTAAATTCGTGCTATGCACTCATTAAGTGCCGGCTGTCGCAAACGTCCCTGCATGGAATCCATCATCCGTAGATAGAAAGCGTCCGGCTAATAAACGTGCCAACGATTACTTGACAGAAACAGACTTAAACCTTAAATCCAATAGCAGATATCTGTTTACTTCTCCTTAAAGTTATTATACAATGAAACAGATATTTTCTAAAAACAAACATTTATGGGTGAAAACATGAAAAACAATCACAAACGAACATCATTCGGCAGCCGCTATGGATTTATACTCGCATCAGTAGGCTCAGCGGTCGGAATGGCAAATGTCTGGGGATTCCCAAACAAAATGGGCAGCAACGGTGGAGGTGCTTTCCTTCTTATCTATTTACTTTTTATATTTTTATTCAGCTATGTAGGACTTCCGGCAGAATTTGCCATAGGAAGGTGGTCAAAGACAGGCACTCTCGGTTCTTACGAAAATGCTTGGGCTTCAAGGAACAAAAAAGCAGCACCTTTCGGACGTGCATTGGGATGGCTTCCTCTCTGTGGTTCACTCTGCATTGCAATAGGCTATTCTATTATACTCGCTTATGTGCTTAAGGCTTTTATTGACTCAGTCTCAGGACTGTTAATGAACGTAAATACAGCAGAGTGGTTTGACTCATTTTCCACAAAGGGCTTTTCCGTTGTTCCACTACACGCCTTTGTAATAGTTGGCACTCTGCTCACACTTATATTTGGTGCAAGCAGTATTGAGAAGAGCAACAAGATTATTATGCCTCTATTCTTCGTAATATTCCTTATACTTGCTGTGCGTGTGGCTTTCCTGCCTAACTGCATTTCAGGTTATAAGTTTATGTTCATACCTCGCTGGGACGCATTAAAGAATCCTTCTGTATGGATATGTGCTATGGGACAGGCATTTTTCTCACTGTCCGTTACAGGAAGCGGAATGATTACTTATGGTTCTTACTTAAGCGACAATGAGGATGTGGTATCTGTTTCAAGGCAGACTGCTTTATTTGATACTATTGCCGCTCTTGTGGCTGCCTTAGTTATCATACCTGCCTGTTTTGCATATAATGTCGATGTCGGAGCAGGTCCAAGCCTGCTCTTCATCACGCTGCCATCGATTCTTCAGGATATTCCTCTCGGCAGATTATTCGCAGTGCTTCTGTATGCCGCTATGATTTTTGCCGGAGTAAGCTCTCTACAGAATATGTTTGAGGCGGTTGCCGAATCATTGCTGCATCGTTTTCCTAGAATCAACCGCACTATCGCACTCGCTATCATATGTGTGCTATGCTTCGGTGCAGGTGTAGGCATGGAGGCAATAAGCTGCTGGGGTACATGGATGGACCTTGTATCTATCTACATCATACCTATTGGAGCTACACTTGGAGCAATCTCATGGTTTTATATCATGCGAAAGAAAGATTTATTTGAAGCTATAAATATCGGAAGCAAGAAGAAATATGGCAAGACATGGTATATAATGGGACGTTATATGTATGTTCCTATTTCAATCATACTGTGTGTTGTTGCATTGGCTATGAAGGTAGCGTTTTAATGGAAAAAAATAAGGCGAGCCGATGGCTCGCCTTATAGAATATAATCTTTTTACTTATATATTTCATTTTCAAATGACTGTACAAAATCTGTTATACCATTGGTTCTAAGAGCAACAATAAGACACAAAAATAACCGCCCTTTGTCCTGCCAGACTGAACGGTTATTTTAATCGATAACATCAGGGCTAACCGTCTATCGGTAGCACCTTTTTATATTATATTAACATTCAACTACATTCTTGTCAAACTTATATTCTGTCAATCATTTTTATGTTTATTTAACTATTGTTTTTATATACCTTATCCACCCTAAAATCTCTCAATCACACCACACGCAATTTTCATACCTGAATTTCCTGCCGGCTGTGAATGGAAATCATCCGGATGAAGGTGAACAATCACCGTTCTTCCAAGAAGCTCTTCAACGCAGAATCTATCTGTAAGAAATATAGAAAATGCGTAGCCATGGTTGCCGAACAATGATGGCATATCTCCTGCATGATATGGATGTTCACAGCAATCCGGATTATAATGTGCCTCCGCATCTACGAACGCATCCTCACTGTTACCAGTACAGCAACAACCACTGTGGATGTGGCATCCAAATACCGGACTCATACAAACCTCATTCGTGTCAGGAAGCCCATTAACCTCAGTAACTACTACAACTCCCTGCCTTAGCTGATAAAAACGTACCAGACCTGATATAGACGAATACTCACAACTTCCCATAATCTCAGACTTTGCATCTGGTCTCCTTGATAAAACAGCATTAATATTAATGTGATTAAAGCATTGATTATTATTAAACATATATTATCCGAATTTATACTCGTTAAATTATATTATTATCTAAGCTATAAATTGGTTACAAACATCGGGCATTATAAAATGTAATTACTTTATACTCTTCTCATATCCGTTATCTTAACTAACGTCCTTCCAAGGAATCGGTGCATCATGCTGTTAAACTCAGACGGATTAATCATACCGCCATAGCTCATAACATCATATATCTGATTAACCTCGCGAATTTTACATGGCAGCTGCTTCAATCCATTCTTCTCATAAAAATGCTTCCTGTTCACACGCTCAGCATAATTAGGTGCAGCTTCATCTATCTCCTCTATCGCAAGAAGTATTCTATGCCCCTCATACTTTTTCTTGAGGGCTTTGAGCATGTAACTTCCACATCCACGTCCCCGCATTTCCTCCGAAATGGCAAGAAACAGAACGTATGATATATCGTTATGATTAACCACATAACAAAATCCTGCCCATTCATCATCTGCATACATAGATAAAAAATCTACACCCGGTATGGAACGCTTCATCATAAGAAACCAAAAAGGAGCTCTCTCTACAAATGGGAACGCCCTGTAATACAGCTTTCTCACCCTTCTAAACTCTGGCAAACGCCTGTCCATCCTTCTGAACCGTATCCTCATATATATACATCTCCTATCCGGTATAAACGTGCTAACTTATGTCATCGCATATAGTACTAATCCTGTTCATAAAAGCCATATTCATCCTGCAAGGTCTGTGATTTTACATCCATCTTCTCTATCCTTATGTATCTCTGTCTGTCGAGAAACATAATAAGCTCATCTATAGCCTGCTCTTCACCCTGAACCTCCATCTCCACAGTACCATCATAGAGATTGCGTACCCATCCGGTTAAGCCAAGCTGCCTTGCCTTATTGACAGAATAATAGCGAAAGCCTACTCCCTGTACACTTCCATAAAATATTATGTGCTTGCGAATTATATCCTTCATATGTTTTATACCTCACGCATAATATAGTAACATTCTATATCAATTAGCGCAAGTTATCAGCAGAAAGCTGCTGCCCGTCAAACTCCACAGCATGCTTTCTCATCCACAGAGGGAATAAATTCCTCTGACACTCACGATTCTCGCGTTCCTTTATACTTATTGCATTAAAGAAGGTTTTCCACATATCGGTGTACTCATCTGTATAATCCTCCGTACGCCTTAATGTATTAAATTCATCATCTGTGAGATATCTGAGATAGTTGTCCTCATCCTTCGGATGAACGACAGCAATATGCCTGCAATCATCAACAATAACCCAATGTTCAGATGGCATCCTGTCAGCAAAATGCGCACCGACCAGCATTACAACATTATTCTTCGGTTCAAGATGGCACACATATACCTTATTCTCCAGAGATGTAAATCTTGCAAACTCCCTGAAATGATGGCTTTCATTACCGACACGTCTCTTCAGCTCCATAATACGCATAACATACGGATTCGTATACATCGAGCACGCCCTTGCACCTACCTCAAAGCCTACTCTTAAGAAATTATAGATAGCCTGCAATGCATCCTCCTCAGCAGATAGCGTTGCATAAAATACATACATGTAGGCTTCATCTGAAATACTGTTCCTTATTGAACGCACAACCTTAGTTACCTTGTCAGCATCAGCATCAACATGAATATAATCATCAAACATATTCTGCTGATATATAGGTTCCCGCACAAGCTTAATATTATGATGTACGCCCTCCTCAATAGCCCCACACCATGCATCATACACGCACGTCATCATATCCTCAAATCTATCATTGCAACTATATATTCGCATAATTCCTACCTTCTACCCTATTCCAAAATCTGCCAGAGACATCTGCTGATAATCCTTCTTAGAATTAGCCACCTGCCAGTTTTCCTTACCATTAGTAGTTATAAGCTGTCTTGTAATATATTGCTCTTCTATAGGAGTATTATACATCTGCTTTCCATTACAGGTTATGAAGTAATGTGCTCTCTTAAGAACAACTCCCATCTTCTTAAGACTGTCATAGTCAAGTCTGCCATACCGTCTTGCATACATAATTCTTCCTGCCGACTTAGGACCTATGCCTGGTATTCTAAGGAGCATATCATAAGGTGCCGTCTGAACCTCAACAGGAAATATATCAAGATGTCTGATTGCCCAATCGCATTTCGGATCTATCTGTTCATTAAAATTAGGCTTCTCCTCAGATAACAATTCATTGGCCTGAAATCCATAATATCTAAGAAGCCAATCTGCCTGATATAATCTATGCTCCCGTAGCAAAGGCGGTGGTGTGCCTATGGCAGGGAGAACGGAATCATCATTGACAGGAATATATGCTGAATAAAATACTCTCTTCAAATCATAATGCTGATACAACTGCTGGGTTGTCTGTATAAGTGTGTAATCACTCTCACCTGTAGCACCTATAATCATCTGTGTGCTCTGACCGGCAGGAGCAAACCTTCTCTTCCTATTGCCATCAGCCAAAGTCAGTTCCCCAGCCTTCTCTGGCACAACTATGCCATTATCACTCTTAGCCACCAGATTATCACTCGCAAATATACTGTGTTCAAGGTACTTATTTCCATTACTCCGCTCCATCCTTGCATCCTTACCGATTGCAAGTCTGTGGCTGGCTATCGTATCACGCACCTTTCCCATAGGGGAAAGAATATTATTAAAACTCTTATTAGGGGCAAGCTTCTGTAGGCTGTCTGCTGTTGGCAGTTCAAGGTTCACACTTATTCTGTCAGCAAGATAACCGGCAGTGGCAAGCAGCTCATCAGAAGCCCCCGGAATAGTCTTAACATGGATATATCCATTAAAATTATACTTCTCTCTAAGAAGTCTTAACGTCTCACACATCCTCTCCATGGTGTAGGTCGGGTTCTTGATAACACCTGAGCTTAAGAATAAACCCTCTATGTAATTTCTCTTATAGAATTCCACAGTAAGCTCACATATCTCCTCAGGTGTAAACGTAGCCCTCGGCACATCATTAGATACACGATTAACACAATACTTACAATCGTATATACAATGATTCGTCATAAGAATCTTGAGGAGGGAAATACACCTGCCATCTGCCGCAAAGCTGTGACATATACCGCATGCCTTTGTGTTTCCGAGAGTTCCTTTCTTCCCTCTTCTGTCCGAACCACTTGAGGTACATGCTACATCATACTTAGCTGCATCTGCCAAAATCTCTAATTTATCCTGTATACTAAAAGAAGTAATAATCTCATTCATGGTTCATATTATACGAACATTTGTTCTTGTTTTCAAGTACTTTTTTATTAAATTTTCAAGTGTCATTCACTCTTCCCACCCTCCTACATAAAATAAACCATACCGATATGAAAAAATATATGTATCGAACTTATTTAGGAGGTATATAATTTTGGAACCATATAGAAATTATGGTCGCGGTGGTTATGGCAGAAGCAACAGCTCATGCAATATGAATCCAAACCAGCGCGGCAACAACATGAATTCCAATATGAATTCACATATGCATCAAAACAACAACTCCGGCTGTGGCTGCGGTTCATCTCCAAAGCCTGAGAGCAGCTGCGACTGCAAGGACAGCAACCCTCACATGAGACACATGCCTATAGCCATGGCTTATGTGCCTATGCAAAAATGGTCAGAGTTAAACAGTCCTGAGACTGCACTCTGTCAGGGTACAGCTTTCCCTGAGTTAAATCTTATATTCTGTGGTTCAAGGGGGAAGATGTAAATGAAGAGAATGTCTCAAAAGGAATTATTTTCTATGATTAACCAATTCTCATTTATGCTTGATGAGATTGTGCTTTTCCTTGACACTCACCCTGATTGTCAGGAGGCAATCGATGCTTATAACCATTACAAGCATTTACGCTGCGAAGCAGTTTCCGACTACACAGAGATGTATGGTCCAATCAGCAAATATGATGTAAATGCAAGTAATTATTGGGACTGGGTAAATAAGCCTTGGCCTTGGGAAGGAGAGTGTGGTTGCTAAATGTGGGTATATGAAAAAAGACTTCAATGTCCTGTTAATATAAAGGAAACTAATGCGAAGCTTGCTCAGGCTATTATAAGTCAGTTTGGTGGTCCCGATGGTGAGCTTGCGGCATCTATGAGATATCTGTCTCAGCGTTACTCCATGCCTTACAAGGAGGCTATGGCTACACTTAACGATATAGGAACTGAGGAGCTCGGACACCTTGAGATAATAGGAGCTATCGTGTATCAGTTGACCAAGGACCTCTCTATGGAGGAAATCAAGTCATCAGGCTTTGACAAATACTATGTTGACCACACATTAGGCTTATGGCCACAGGCGGCAGGCGGCATACCTTTCAATGCCTGTGAGTTCCAGAGCAAGGGTGATCCTATAACTGACCTATACGAGGACCTTGCGGCAGAGCAGAAAGCCCGTTCAACCTACGATAACCTCATTCGTCTGACAAAGGACTATCCTGATGTGTGCGAACCACTTAAATTCCTTCGCGAACGCGAGGTAGTTCACTTCCAGAGATTCGGAGAATGTTTGAGACTTGTGACAGACAGACTTGACGAGAAAAATTTCTACGCATTTAATCCGGCATTTGACCGTGTTGCACCTTGTGTTGACAAAGGCAAATGTAATTGCAATAAATAGTTCCAAATAAAATAAGCTGCCATACCTTAAATAGCCTTGTTTCAAGCTATCTAAATGGTATGGCAGCTCTTCTAATTATATGATGAGCCTAGAACTGTGGCTCAATAAGTCCATATGTATTACCTTTACGCTTATAAACTACATTAACCTCATCTGTCTCTGCATTGCGGAATACAAAGAAGTTATGTCCTAATAATTCCATCTGAATACATGCATCTTCAGGATACATAGGCTTTACAGCGAACTTTTTGCTACGGATAATCTTAACTTCCTCATCGTCTTCATCATCCACATCAAAGAAATCACTCTGAATATATGCTGAATTCTGCTCTTTATCAAGAATCTTCTTCTTATAACGTGTAATCTGACGTTCGATAACTTCCTCAACCATATCTATAGATACATACATATCCTCACTTGCCTGCTCAGCTCTGATGATATGTCCCTTCATAGGAATTGTTACCTCTATCTTCTGTCTTTCCTTCTCAACAGAAAATGTTATCTGAACATCAGTATCATCTGTAAAATACTTCTCTAACCTCCCGAGTTTGTCATAAATTGCTGTTTTTAAACCATCTGTAACTTCGATATTCTTACCACTAATGATGTAATTCATGTTGCCCCACTCCTTTTTGGTCAAACTCATATATAACCTAATATGTATTACCTAAGGAAATATATTATGGTAATTATAACATAAGAACAAGCTTTTTCCAACATATTTTTACACAATATTAACAAAAAGTTGAAAATTAAAATACTATAAATGAAAAAAATAAAATTTAAAAGACTGCACAACAATATACTAATATTGTACAGTCTCATATATAGGTATCATCTACCACACACATTATTACCATTTCTAACAGCAGGGCTTTGTTTATAAATAATTTACCCCGACTTAATATATTATTAACAATATGTTACAAATATGTTACTTTCTGTAACAATTATATTTTAACATTGCATTATGCCAATGTCAATTTACTTTTTGTGAAAAAATAGACACATTTAATAATTGCATATTTCTACATATCAGTTTATAATATTAATAGATATATTTTAAGGGGTGCGTTACATGAATATAACATCACTAAATAGCATGAATATTTCATTATCTGATACCCAGACAATGAATGCGATTGACACATCCATCCTTAAGAAGTCTCTTGATATGATGGAGACCAATGGTGATATGCTTACAAGCATGATGGAACAGTCTGTCAATCCTAATATCGGTGCTAACATTGATATCCGCTTATAGTTATGTACTATATGCGGATATTTTTATTTTTCATTACCTATTTTACACACACTATCCGCTATTGCCTTTGCAATTTTTTCCTGATACTCTTCATCCACAAGCTTAGCTGCCTCCTCAGGACAGCTCAAGAAGCCACATTCAACAATAACCCCCGGACATGTGCTTTTTCTCAATATAAAATAATCGTTTCCCTCCTTTGCCTCTCTCTTATTATCCTTATCAACCTGCTCTCTCAAAGCTCTCTGCAAGGTCTCAGCTATTATTCTGCTATCCTCAGATGTTCCATGATAAAACACCTGGGCACCTTTTACATCAGGACTAGTGTAGCTGTTCTGGTGAATACTGATAAGCATATCTGCATGGCAGGAATTAATAATCTCTATTCTGTTATTCATATCTGATGTCTTTTTATTCGTTGCTCCGGGAGTTGCGATTGAGGTATCATTCTCTCTAGTCATCACAACCTTAACGCCCCTCTCCTCTAACTCATCCTTAAGCTTAAGTGCTATCGAAAGGTTTACATCCTTCTCATCTACACCATTTGCACTAACCTTGCCAGGATCACTCCCTCCATGTCCGGGATCTATGACAACCACCAATCCGTCATCAGTGTTTACAGCCTCACTGAAATACAACACACAATTTACAATTATCATCACAAACAATACTGCAAATCCAATTATAAATTTGCTATTTTTACATGATAATATATTCTTTATTTTACCCATCAAAAAATCCGCCATACATACCACTTATTTTCATAATATGCGATATGATGGCGGATTTATGCACATTATTACAGCTCTCCGGCGTCCTTCATTTCCTGTCTTCTTCTCTTCATGGCAGCAAGAATTGTTCCTCTTGCTTCTATCGCCTGCTGTTTCGTAGCCGGCTTAACATCCTTAAGGACATAATCTATGCCCATCTGTTCATATTTTGTCTTACCCATATCATGGTATGGAAGCACATCTAATGCCTTGATATGTGTAAACTGTCCTATAAAATAACCTAACCTGTCAAGATATTCAGGTATCAGGGTTATACCCGGAACAAGTACATGACGAATCCATATTTCCTTGCCCTTTTCATCAAGGTACTTAAGGAAATCAAATATATTATCACAAGGCTGTCCTGTAAGCTTCTTATGCTCCTCAGGATCTATATGCTTGATATCAAGCATAATAAGGTCTGTACTCTCCATAAGTCTCTCGTATTTTGCAAATATCTCAGGAACATTTCTCCTAAACATTATACCCGATGTATCAAGGCAGGTATGAATTCCCTTCTTCTTTGCACCCTCAAATAATTCTATAAGAAAATCTATCTGTACAAGCGGCTCTCCACCTGTAACCGTAAGTCCGCCTCCCTTAAGAAAAGGCTTATAACTATCATAATCGTTCAAAATCTGTTCAGGTGTCATCTTTGTTCCGCCAGCCATCTCCCATGTATCTGGGTTATGACAATACTGACACCTCATAGGACATCCCTTTACAAAAACTACATATCTCACACCTGGACCATCAACAGTTCCAAATGTCTCTATCGAATGTATCATACCTTCCATATCGTTTATCTCCAATCTCTTATGCATTTATAAATACACTGTATCTTGCTTAATAACACGTTCCACGGTATATGACATTACGCGAAGCCCTATAAGCACTCCACATTATTATTTTCATTATACCATAAATATATATTTTTATTATATCACATTATTCATTATTATATATCTATATATTATTGGTAAAAAAAGAGTGCTGCCATATACTGACAGCACTCTGTAACTGCATTAATTATGTCAATTACATAGACTCGTGGAATGTACGAGAGATAACATCAGCCTGCTGCTCTGGAGTAAGCTTGATGAAGTTAACTGCGTATCCTGATACACGAATTGTAAGCTGTGGATAGTTCTCTGGATGCTTCTGAGCATCTAAAAGAGTCTCTCTGTTATATACATTAACGTTAAGATGATATCCACCTTTTTCTGCATATCCATCTAACATGCTAACCAAGTTATCAATCTGCTGTGTACTAGCCATTTTAATAATCCTCCTATATCAATATTATTTAATCTTCTTCAAACGCATCGTCTATACCTTCGTGTAAGGTCGGAACCGAACATGCAAGGTTACCCTTTGCACAATCAAGACAACCGAGTGTCTCAACTTCCTTACCTTCCTGCTCCGGATCATAGGACACATTAATGTGTCCATGTCCGTTAGCAACCATACCGTCAAGCATAGCTACGATATCGTCTATATTATTTAAACCATTATCCATTGAATCTCATCCCTTATTCCTGTATTTCTACAGGGTATACGAATTAGTCAAGCTTAAGGTCTACATCAAGGTCGCCTGCAAATACCTGATCTTCCTTGCCAAGTGCGCCAGGAATGATTGAGAATGTATTTGAGATACCATCCTGTGAATCCATGAATGGAAGCTTAGCAACTGATGAGAGTGATGCAAGAGCACCATGTGTATCTCTCTTGTGCATTGGGTTAGCACCAGGTGCGAATGGCTGTCCATGCTTTCTACCACAAGGTGTATCACCTGTGTTCTTACCATAAGTTACGTTAGATGTAATAGTAAGAATTGACATTGTAGGGAAACCATTTCTATATACATGATGCTTTCTAAGCTTGTGCATAAATGTTGAAACAAGGCTTGCAGCGATGCTATCAACTCTGTCATCATTGTTACCATACTTAGGGAAATCACCCTCTGTCTCGTATGAAGTTACGATACCCTGCTCATTTCTGATACACTTAACCTTAGCATACTTAATAGCTGAAAGTGAGTCAGCTACTACTGAAAGTCCTGCAAGACCTGTAGCGAAGTATCTCTTAACGTCTCTATCATGAAGAGCCATCTGAATTCTCTCATATGCATACTTATCATGCATGTAGTGAATGATGTTAAGGGCACTTACATAAACCTTAGCAAGCCACTCCATCATATCATCAAACTTATCCATAACCTCATCAAAGTCAAGATATTCAGAAGTAATTGGTCTGTACTTAGGACCTACCTGTACACCTGTACACTCATCAACACCACCGTTGATAGCGTAAAGGAGACACTTAGCAAGGTTAGCTCTAGCTCCGAAGAACTGCATTTCCTTACCGATAACCATTGAAGATACGCAACATGCGATACCATAGTCATCACCATGAACTGGTCTCATCAAATCATCATTCTCATACTGGATTGATGAAGACTTGATTGACATCTTAGCACAATACTGCTTCCAGTTCATAGGAAGTCTTGTTGACCAAAGAACTGTAAGGTTTGGCTCTGGTGCTGTACCTAAGTTGTCAAGTGTATGAAGATAACGGAAGCTCATCTTTGTAACAAGTGTACGTCCATCAACACCCATACCACCAAGTGACTCTGTAACCCATACAGGATCTCCAGCGAAGATTGAGTTGTACTCAGGTGTTCTTGCGAACTTAACACATCTTAACTTCATAACGAAGTGATCGATGAACTCCTGAATCTGCTCCTCTGTAAATGTACCATTCTTAAGATCTCTCTCAGCATAAATATCAAGGAATGTAGATGTACGGCCAAGTGACATAGCTGCACCATTCTGCTCCTTAACTGCTCCTAAGTATCCGAAGTATAATGCCTGAATTGCTTCCTGAACGTTCTTAGCTGGCTTAGAAATATCAATTCCGTATGCAGCAGCCATCTGCTTTAACTCGCCAAGAGCTCTAATCTGCTCTGAAATCTCTTCCTTGCCTCTGATAACGTCATCTGTATAAACCTCACCGAATGACTCCTTCTGAATCTTCTTGTCCTCGATAAGGAAATCAATACCGTAAAGAGCTACTCTTCTGTAGTCACCGATGATACGTCCACGACCGTATGCATCTGGAAGACCTGTGATGATGTGGTTTGTACGGCATCTTCTGATTTCAGGATCATATACATCAAATACACCTGCATTGTGTGTCTTTCTGTGAGTTGTGAAGAACTCTACGACTTCAGGATCTACCTTGTATCCGTTATCCTCGCATGCCTTCATAGCCATACGGATACCACCGTATACGTTCATACCTCTCTTGAAAGGCTTGTCAGTCTGGAAACCAACGATCTTCTCCTTGCTCTTGTCAAGGTATCCAGGACCATGTGAAGTAAGTGTAGATACAACCTTTGTATCCATGTCAAGAACTCCGCCTGCTTCTCTCTCCTTCTTAGAAAGATCAAGAACCATCTGCCACAAATCCTTTGTATCCTGTGTAGGATCTGCAAGGAAAGAATCATCACCTTCATATGGTGTATAGTTCTTCTGAATAAAGTCTCTAACCTCTACTTCTTTCTGCCACTTACCTGGCACAAAACCGTTCCAGCCTTCTGCTTCCAATGCGTTTAACTTTAACAACATTGCTTTATATTCCTCCTTTTTTTCTTCCGCTATGTATGCGGATATTTATATGCTTGAATTATCCGTCAGAAACCGACGTCCGGCAACATAATTCATATAGTAATTATAACTTAGCTGCCATGTACCCCCGCCTAATCTCTGAGCTTGTCTATATTATAATTTTAAATTGTATACACGTCAACGAAAAAAGAACAAAAAAATGTACTTTTTTCAATACACCACTTGTATACAGTATACAAGTATACGTCACAGAATTTTAACCACATTTTATAGACATTTCTTTCTCTAATATGGTATACTTGCGGTATCTATGGTAAACTACTATATCGTAGATATGGAAACATATATAATATAGTAAAAACATTTTTAAGGAGGTTTGGATTATGGCACAAACAGTTAACAAATCTATGCTAATCCACGAAATTATTGAAATTGATCCAGGTAACGCAGCTATACTTATGGCATCAGGTATGCATTGTGTAGGATGCCCTTCAGCAGCTATGGAGTCTCTCGAGGAGGCATGCATGGTACACGGCATGAATGTTGATGAGGTTATCACTTCTATAAATGAATATCTGGCTGAGAAGGAGAACCGTTAATTAAAGGAGGTATCCGATATGGCTTTTAACGACAATCAGAACTATAATAATGGTCAGAATAACTATTATCAGGGTTACAACCAGAATTATAATCAGAATTATAATCAGAATTACAATCAGGGTTATAATCAGAATTATAATCAGGGGTACAACGGATATAATTCAGGCTATGCACAGCAACGAAGCGGCTATCGTGAAGTATCACCTACCGCATATAACCTTGCACTTGGCGGAACACTGTTCTATGGTTTTATAGTAAACTGTCTTATGGTTCAGTTCGGCTTTGACGCAATAGCTGATTTCTTCATAAGCAGTCCGATATTCTTCTATATAGCATACTTCGCTATGGTAATTATCGGAACTACCATGATTAATAAATCAGATAGTGCTGTGGTAAGCTTTGTAGGCTACAATCTTATTGTTTTACCACTCGGCATGATTATTGCACTTGTAGTAAACACCTATGTAATGGCAGGATATGCAGGTATCGTATCTACCGCATTTGCAATAACTGCAATAGTAACATTAATTATGATGTTCGTATCGTCATTTGCACCAAACTTTTTCTTAAGTATAGGAAGAACCTTAGGTGTCACGCTGCTTGTAACACTTATCGTTGAGCTTATAATGGGCTTTATAGGCTTTGACCTCGGTCTTATTGATTATATTGTTGTATTAATTTTCTGTGGATATATAGGTTATGACTGGGCTAAGGCAAATGCACTTCCTAAGACATATGATAACGCTATTGATTCTGCAGCTAACTTATATGTTGACATTGTTAATCTGTTTTTAAGAATATTAAGAATTTTAGCACGTTCACAAAATAACTAAGGAGAATTTGGACATGAGTACAAATATTGATATAAAGTCAGTCAACAGCATAAGAGTGTTGGCTGCGGATGCAATCCAGAAAGCTAATTCCGGACATCCGGGACTTCCCCTCGGCTCTGCACCTATGGCATACGAGTTATGGGCAAATCACATGAACCACAATCCAGCCAATCCAAACTGGGAAAACAGAGACCGTTTCATATTATCAGGCGGTCATGGCTCAACACTTTTATATTCACTTCTTCACTTCTTTGGTTATGGAGTAACCATAGATGACATGAAGAATTTCCGTCAGCTCGGCTCAAAAACTCCGGGACATCCTGAGTATGGTCACACTGTAGGTGTTGAAGCTACCACAGGACCTCTCGGTGCAGGTATGGCTATGGCTGTAGGTATGGCTATGGCAGAGAAACATTTGTCAGCAGTATTTAATAAGGAAAATTATCCTGTAGTTGACCACTACACATATGTACTTGGCGGCGACGGATGTATGATGGAGGGCATCTCCTATGAGGCTTTTTCGCTTGCCGGAACACTCGGTTTAGAGAAGCTCATCGTACTCTATGATTCTAACAATATATCAATTGAGGGTGATACCAATATCGCCTTCCGCGAGAACGTAAGACAGCGGTTTGAGGCATTCGGTTTCCACACACAGCTTGTCAGTGACGGCAATGATTTAGATGCAATCGGCAAGGCTATCGAGGCTGCAAAGGCAGAAAAGACAAGACCTTCCATGATTGAAATAAAGACTAAAATTGGTGCCGGCTGTCCTGCCAAGGAAGGCAAGGCAAGTGCACATGGAGAGCCTCTCGGTGTTGAAAACATTGCAGAAATGCGTAAAAATCTTGGCATAGCTGACAACGGTCCATTTGTTATAGATCAGGATGTATATGATAATTTTGCTGATATAGCAGGTAAGAAGGCATCAGTTGAAGAAGAATGGAATAGGCTTTTCGCCGACTACTGCAAGGCTTATCCTGAGATGAAGGATTTGTGGGATAAGTATTATGATGAGGACAATGCAAAATGCTTATATGATATGGATGACTTCTGGAACTCATTTGATAAGCCGGAAGCAACAAGAAATGTATCAGGCAAGCTTCTTAACATTTTAAAGGATGTTGTACCTAACATGTTTGGAGGTGCTGCTGACCTTGCACCATCCACTAAGACAAACATGAAGGATGAGGGTGATTTTTCTAAGGAAAATCCACTTGGCAAGAATCTTCACTTCGGTATCAGGGAGATTGCAATGGCAGCTATAGGTAATGGTATAGCTTTACACGGAGGCTTAAGACCTTATGTATCAACCTTCTTCGTATTTAGTGATTATGTTAAGCCAATGGCAAGACTTTCAGCTCTTATGAATCTTCCTTTGACTTATGTTCTCACACATGACAGTATAGGTGTTGGCGAGGACGGACCTACACATGAGCCTATCGAACAGCTTGCTATGCTTCGTGCTATGCCTAACTTCCATGTATACAGACCGGCAGATGCAACAGAATGTGCAGCAGCATGGTATCATGCACTTAACAACAAGACATCACCTACTGCTCTTGTATTGTCAAGACAGAATCTTCCTCAGCTTGATGGAAGCAGCACAGAAGCTCTTAAGGGTGGCTACATCTTAGAGGATTCAGAGAAGGATACACCTGATGCAATTATCATTGCTACAGGCTCAGAGGTTTCTCTTGCTGTTGAGGCAAAGAAAGAGCTTATTGCAGATGGTATTGATGTAAGAGTTGTAAGTATGCCATGTATGGATGTCTTTGAAGAGCAGCCAGACGAATACAAGGCTCAGATTCTTCCAGACAATGTCAGAGCAAGAGTTGGCGTTGAGGCTTTAGCTGATTTCGGCTGGGGCAAATACATCGGCTTAGATGGTAAGTTTGTAGGAATGAAGGGCTTTGGAGCTTCTGCACCTGGCGGACAGCTATTTGAATATTTCGGTATTACAAAGGACGCTGTAGTTGAAGCAGTTAAAGAAGTAGTAAAATAGCTTTTAATTATCTATATTAATTGCATATAAAAAGCTTCCCGATTAAGCATATACAAAACAGCTTAGCCGGGAAGCTTTTTATGTCTTTTATAAATCAGCCAATGTCTGGAGCGCATTAGTTGAAATTATCAGCTTGTAATGCTCCTTCATATGGTTTGGAGTTGCGTATGTGGCACGAATCTTGCTGCCATACTCACTTATAAGATTGCAGGTGCGAACAAATTCTCCATCGGAATTTCTGTTCTTAGTCATATAAAGATAAAATTTACTATCCTGCGGATTCTTATATAACGTGTTATCACTGTCATATATCTTATCTACTATCTTCGCTGACAGGATTACCTGATCTAAGGACTTAAATGCATAGATTCTAAATACCTCCTGATTATTAGCTGTCTGCTTAGAGGCTGCTCTCATATTGTTAGGTATTCTTGCTCCTCCAAGTGCTGACAATCCATCAGCAAGGTTACCAAGTGCTTCAATAAGACCATCAGCCGCCTTATTCTTCATCATGGCAATGTCATTATTATCCTCTTCATCTTCATCCTCGCTGTCATCATCCTCCTGAATGTTGTCAACAGGTCTGGTAAATCTAGAGAATCTGGTATCTAATTCCTCAGGATCCTCAACCTTAGTAATGATGAGTACAAGGCACTCCTGATTTACAGGTATCGCTTCTATCATAAGTGGTATGTTATCCACCTCAAAACCCAATTCATTCGATGCCTGCTGCATCAATTCACGAAATAGCTCTTTTGCTTTATCAGTTCCATATGCTAACTCAGTTAAAAGAAGTTCCTTGTCTGCCAGGTCTGACTTATAAAGTGTACATCTTATCTGATTTTCACTCAATCTTTCAATTTTCATACTAGTCACTCCTTCCTGAAAGTTATTATTAGTTTATCACAAAAAATAAACATGTAAAGATAATTCTTATTTTTTTCACAATATTTTTAATGGAAATTCATATTTGGGGATTGATTTTATCCCTATAATATTATATGCTTAAGCATGAAAGTATCAAAGAAAATCAATCGCATCTTTTTTTCAACTACGTTTGTGGTGTTCCCACATTTACCCATGTGATTTGATATTAATATACTTATTATTTTATATTTTCTTTGTACTTATCTTATTATTTGTCATTCATATTCAGGAATATTTCCTTTTTATCGGGACTTAATATATCACAGAACAACGCTATCCCCTTATACAGGTCTTTGAATATGATATGCAATACAAACATTGGAGGTGATGTGCACTAACCTATTAATTATTTCCATATTGTATCAAAACACAAAAAAGGAGGAACAGTCATAAACTATAACCTGTTCCTCTCTTTTTGTATGTTGCGAACTACTTACTCTGAGATAACGCCTGTTGGGCAAGTACCTGCACATGCTCCACATGAAATGCAAGAATCTGCATCTATTTCAAACTTGCCATCGCCTTCACTGATTGCTCCAACTGGGCAAGCACCTGCACATGCTCCACACATTACGCAGCCATCGTTAATTACGTATGCCATAATCTTTGTCCTCCTTAAACTGCTTTTGATAATAATTATCATTTTCTTTATTTTAATTCATTTTCAGACATATATCAAGGTTTTTTTTACAATTGCCAAAACTTTGCACATCTGACTGGTCGTAACAATCTATACCAAAGGAAAGCTTATCGTTATCTCTGTACCCTTGCCTAACGTACTATGAACTGAAACATCAGCATTATGTATCTTAGCACCATGCTTTACTATAGATAGTCCTAGTCCGGTACCACCAATCTCTTTTGAATGGCTCTTATCAACCCGGTAAAATCTCTCAAAGATTCTGCCCTGCTGATCTTTTGCAATTCCTATTCCAGTATCCTTCACAGACACAACAGCAGTCTTATCTAAAGTTTTTACTGATACCTCCACCTCGCCATTATCCTTATTGTACTTAATTGCATTATCACACAGATTAAATATCATCTCATCTATAACAGAAGGAACACCCTGAACAACAGCAGCAGCTCCACTTAATTTAATCGTTATATTTCTCTTAGCTGCAACATCTTTAAGATGGCTTACTGTCTGATTTGCAACCTCATACAAATCAACTGCCTGTCTTGTCATCATCGTCTCCCCCTCATCAAGCTGGGAAACCCGTATAATGTCCTCGACTAAACTTATCAATCTCCTTGCCTCATCATATATCTTTCCGGCAAATTCCGGTATATCCTTATCATCAACTATACCGTTCTTTATAATTTCTGCTATACCAGAAATAGAAGTCAATGGCGTTTTTAGTTCATGCGATACATTTGCCGAAAACTCTCTTCTGAGATTATCACGTTCTTCCTTTTCTGTCACATCAGTAACTATGATTATCGCACCTGCAAGCTCATCATCTGCAAATACAGGATTGGCATATATGTTATAATAGTGACCTTCGACAGTTATAACATTCTCACTATGCCTTCCATTAAGGGCATTGTCAACCGTATGTCCGAATTCAGCTGTTCTATTTAAGATAAGAATGCTCCTGTTTTCTACATTGCACGATATACCAAACATCCTTAACGCACTTGAATTATGGGATAGTATCATTGCATTTTTGTCAACTACTATGAAGCCCTCCTGCATATTCTCAGTTATCATGGTAAATTCATTTTGCTTTTCACGAAGTCTGTTCATCGTGTCATTTATCTCTTTATTCTGTAGAACTATCTTCCTGATGAATGGAGCCATCTCCTCATATACCTCTGTCTCCTCAGGATGATCAAGATCTATATTATCAAAAGGTTCTATAATCTGCCTTGATAACCTATATGTAAGCATACCTGAAATAATCAATGCAACCACGAAAACAACTATAATAGGCTGCATAAGACCTAACACTAAAATGATGACAGAATTCTGAGTATGTGCTACCCTTATCACTGTTCCATCAGAGAGCCTACGTGCATAATATGCGGTTTTCTCTGATAAAGTGTTGGAAAATCTAACACAATCTCCTTGGCTTGATATTAAGGCTTCCTTAATTTCTTCCCTATTGGCATGATTATCCATCTCACTTATATCAGCACGATTATCATACATAACTGTTCCATCCGCTGCCACCCATGTTATTCTTACCTCAGCATCATTCATAGTCTTAAGATAATCCATGCCATCAAGCTCAACACCTCTTGCAATATATTTAGTCTCATTTGAAACCTCATTATTCAATCGTTTGTTAAAATAGCCATATATAACTCCAAATATTACTATTCCACACAATAAAATAACCATTATGACAACTATCATTGTGTTTTTAAATATTCTCTTTGTCATATATTATTCTTCTCCAATCCGATAGCCTACTCCTCTGACAGTCTCTATAAGGCTTCCCGCTTCTCCAAGCTTCTGTCTTAATGTCCTTACATGTACATCCACTGTACGACTCTCACCATCAAATTCATATCCCCATATTTTGTTTAACAGCTGGTCTCTGGTGAACACCATTCCCTTATTCTGAAGCAACAACAATAAGAGTTCATACTCCTTAAGCGTAAGATTAACAGAAGAGCCGCAAACCTTCACCTTATGCCTCTCCGGATACACGCTAAGACTTCCCATTTCGTATATAGTCTCTTTAGATACATCCTTATCCTCGCTTCCGGTTTCAGTTCTTCTAAGCAATGCCTTAATTCTCGCAACAAGCTCCATCATTCCAAATGGCTTTGCCACATAATCATCTGCACCTGTGTCAAGTCCTAACACCTTGTCATACTCACTGTCCTTTGCAGTAAGCATTATAACCGGTATCGCCTTAGTATCGCTATTTGAACGCAGCTTGCCAAGAATGGTAAGACCATCCTCCTCAGGAAGCATTATATCGAGCAAAAGAAGCTCAGGCTTCTCATCCTCCATAGCCTCCCAGAACAAAGAAGGCTTGTCAAAGCCCTTTGCAGGAAGATTCATATGGCATAACGTGTACACTACAAACTCTCTTATACTGTTGTCATCCTCTAAAACATAAATCATTATTTTACATGCTCTCCCGTAATTGAATATTCAACCCACTCTGCAATATTAGTTGCATGATCTGCTATTCTCTCAAAATATTTTGCTATCATAATAACATCTATTAAAAACTCACCATTGCCTGTTTTCTCGGCAACAAGATTAATCAAATCCTGCTTTACCTCATCAAACAGCCTGTCCACTAAATCATCATATTCCATGACTGCCCTTGCAAGGCCTAAATCCTTTTGCACATATGACTCAACGGATTCATGTACCATCTTCTTGGCAGCCTCAGACATCTGCTGTAAATGTGGGAACTGATGCATATCATGTCCCACGGTAAATCTTATCATATCAGCAATATCTGCACACTGATCTCCGATTCTCTCCATATCCGATATCATCTTAAGTGCCGATGATATATTTCTAAGGTCAGACGCAACCGGCTGCTGCTTTAACAACAGATTCATACATATGTTTTCTATGTCGCGCTCGCTCTTATCAATGTTTTGTTCTCCTTCATGGCTCTTTTTTACACTATTAACGTCTCCCTCAAAAAGTGCCTTAGTAACACCATCGATAACTTTCTCGCACAAAGCTCCCATCTTGATAAGCTCAACATTCAACAGTTCCAACTGCTTTTCAAACTCTACTCTCATCGCTTAACCAAACCTTCCTGTAATATAATCCTCAGTTCTCTTATCCTGTGGTTTAGAGAACAGCTTGTCAGTGTCATCAAATTCAACAACCTCACCAAGAAGGAAAAATGCTGTCTTATCAGAGATTCTTGCAGCCTGTTGCATATTATGGGTTACCATAATTATAGTATATTTCTCCTTTAATTCAACAGATAAATCCTCTATTTTAGAAGTTGATATAGGATCAAGAGCACTTGTAGGCTCATCCATAAGAAGTACATCCGGTTCTACAGCAAGAGCTCTCGCTATGCATAGTCTCTGCTGCTGTCCACCAGACATACCAAGTGCGCTCTTCTTAAGCCTGTCCTTTACCTCATCCCATATTGCGGCATCTCTAAGTGATTTTTCAACTATCTCGTCAAGCTTAACCTTATTATGTATACCATGAGTTCTAGGACCATATGCTATATTGTCATATATACTCATAGGAAATGGATTGGGTTTCTGGAACACCATACCAACTCTTTTTCTCAAAAGATTTACGTCCATACCCTTATATATATTCTCTCCGTCAAGTGTAATCTCTCCGGTTATCTTACAGCCCTCAACAAGGTCATTCATTCTGTTAAGACTCTTAAGGAGTGTTGATTTACCACAGCCCGAAGGTCCAATAAATGCGGTGATGTTTCCAGACGGAATATCAAGGTTAATATTCTTAAGTGCATGGAAATCACCATAATATAAATCCATATTACTAATCTTAAAATTACCCATTCTTTATCTCCTTTTAGTATTCCTTCTGGAACTTTTTAGCCACAAATCCAGACAATGCATTTATAATTATTACCATTAAAAGAAGCACGACTGCTGTTGCATATGCCTGATTTGTATATAATCCCTCTGACATTAATTTGTACATATGTACAGCAAGTGTACATCCTGAATCAAAGAGACTTGTAGGAACCTTAGCCTGTGTACCTGCTGTATATAAGAGTGCTGCTGTCTCACCTGCAATTCTTCCTATTGCAAGAATTACACCGGACAATATACCAGGCATTGCTGAAGGAAGTATTATCTTAAATATTGTTCTTAACTTTCCTGCACCAAGTCCAAAGCTACCCTCTCTGAACGAATCTGGGACAGCCTTAAGTGCCTCCTCGGTAGTACGCATTATCGTCGGGAGAACCATTATGGCAAGTGTTATTGCACCGCCTAAGAATGAAAGTCCCCAGTGAAGTGCTATAACAAACAGAAGATATCCAAACAAACCATATATAATGGATGGTATACCTGACAAGGTCTCTGTCGTAAGACTTACTATTCCAACAAGCTTATTTCCACGCTTAGCATACTCAACCATGTAGATAGCCGAAAATACACCGATAGGAACTGAAATTACAAGTGAAAGTAAAGTCATGAGTGCTGTATTTATAATAGCTGGCATCATTGATGCATTTTCTGTTGTATACTCCCACTCAAACAGCTTTCCATTTATATTAGGTACGCCCTTTACAACTATATATACGATAAGTGCTCCAAGCACAAATACTGTTATAAGGGCAGATAAACATACCAGTATAAGCAGAAATAGCGAAAATGGTTTTCTCTTATATGCTTTTAACTTATCACCAAATGACTGTACATTTATTGGAACGATTTCAGATGTTTTACTCTGTTTCATAATACTGCTTGCATCCATAATTTACGCTCCCTTCTTCTTTACTACTGAAAATATCAAATTTATTAAAAGGATGAACACGAACAAAACTACTCCGGTTGCAATCAGAGCTTCCCTGTGAAGGTCTGCTGCATATCCCATTTCAAGGACAATGTTGGCTGTAAGGGTTCTGACACCACTTACTGCATTTTCCGGCATGACAGGCTGATTACCTGCAATCATTATTATCGCCATTGTCTCACCTATGGCTCTGCCTATGCCGAGGATTATTCCCGCAAGAATACCAGATTTAGCAGCTGGCACTACAGCCTTAAATACTGCTCTCTCATGGGTATCACCAAGTGCAAGTGCGCCCTCATAGTAGCTGTCAGGCACAGCACGAATATTTGTCTCTGAAACACTTATGATGGTAGGAAGAATCATTATTCCAAGCAATATTGATGCTGTAAGTATGCTCTTTCCACTTCCACCAAATATATCCTGCATAATCGGAACTATAACCATGAGTCCAAAAAATCCATATACTATAGATGGTATACCTGCCAGTAAATCAACCGCAGGCTTTAACACCTTATATATCTTAGGTGGGCAAAATCTTGCCATAAATATGGCACACAAAAGACCAATTGGAACTCCTACGATTATTGCACCGGCAGTAACATATATACTTCCTATAATCATCGGGAAGATACCAAATTGTCCCTCGTTAGGCTTCCAGACCGTACCGAAAAGGAACTTGAAAAGTCCTATCTCATGCATGGCAGGAACACCATTTGCAAACATAAATACACATATCACGATAACTGCCAGTATTGACACACACGCTGCTATCATAAATACGATATGCATAGTTTTCTCTTTTACCTTACTCATAATGCCTCCACTTTATAATCTATAAATATGGTGCTAACACATTTACTTCTGTATCAGCACCATATCTTAAACATCTTTGAACTATTACTTAAGCTCTGACCACTTTGTGATGTCACCTGTGTAAATCTGCTTAACCTGGTCACTTGTTAAATCTGTTACGTCGCTGTCATTGTTTACAACTACCGCGATACCATCAAGTGCTATAGCCTGTGCGTTAAGTCCTTCGCTAAGCTCGCTGTCCTTAAGGTCTCTTGAAGCCATACCTATATCACATGCACCCTCAATAGCTGATGTCATACCAGTTGTTGAATCGGACTGCTGAACCTCAATAGTTACATCAGGGTTAAGAGCTACATAAGCCTCCTTAAGCTTCTCCATAACAGGTGTTACTGAAGATGAACCCATTATTGTAATCTTTCCTGACTTACCGCTTGCTGTGTAGCTGCCGTTGTTGCCCTGGCTTATATAACCTGCATCTTCGATAACAGCCTGACCTTCAGCACTGAAAATGTAATCAATGAAATCCTGTGTCTGCTCACTTACATCACCCTTTGTAGCAATGTTAAATGGTCTTGATATCTTGTATGAACCATTTTTTACATTATCTACTGTTGCCTCTGCTCCATCAATCTTAACTGCCTTAACACTATTATCAAGTGAGCCAAGTGATATGTAACCGATAGCTGACTTGTTTCCTGCGATTGTTGTCATCATAACTGATGTAGAGTTTGTAATCTCTGCTGTTGAAATTGTGTTGTCTACCTTATTTCCATCAGCGTCCTTCTCCTCGATTCCGAACAACTCGATAAACGCGCCTCTTGTTCCTGAACCATCCTCTCTTGATACTACTGTGATGTTATCATTGGCACCACCCTTGCCGCAGCCTGTAAGTGATGCTGTGAGCATAGCTCCTGCAAGAACTGCTGTCATAATCTTTTTGAATGTTTTCTTCATGTTTTTCTCTCCTTTAAAATGTCTTTTTTATTTCTTTCTTCATTACAAGGGAGAGTATACAGTTGGAAAGTTAAGTATGTTATCGGGGGGATGTTAAATGTATGTAAAGTTTTGGGATTTTACACTGGATTCATATCCATTTTAACGCACAATTAGGGGCTGTACTCTAAAACACGCTCTCGCTCGATTAATTCACGCAATGGTACTAAGCTCGCATGTATGCTCGCTAAGTGCCAGCGTGATTAAACGGTTTTAAGTACAGCCCCTAATTTGTGCTGATATACATATTCTATATATTTATCAGGTATATGAATCTGTGTATTATTTTCCCTTAATTCCTATTAAAATGCTCCTTAACGGATGGTCCTGCTATCAATACAAATGCACAGATTGCATCTATTATTCCCTCTATAAGGTAGAACCAGTGGTGTCCGCTTATGTTAGGAATTACGTTAGCTAAAAACAGTATTGCCAGGTATGCCCCTGTTATGTAATTAAAGTATTTTATTCCCTGTACAAGTGTGTACGCAAATGCCACTCCCGCTATCAGTGTTATGAGATTGCCTACACTAAAGCCAAGTATAAGATTGATAAGTCCCTTTATAACTATGTAAGCACCTATTATGGTGCTGATTGTCTTTCCCTGTTCCATTTCTTCCTCCTATATCGCAGATATTATATCTGATATATTATTCAGCCAGTCTCCCTTGAAATCCTCTATGTTTCCTGCATCAACCAGCTTTCTCAACTCTGTATCTATCGGTATTCTCGCAATGTTCTCTATTCCGTATTCCTTAGCTATATCCTCTATGTGACTTTCTCCATATATATAATGCTTCTTGTCACAGTTATCACATATGAAATATGACATATTCTCAACTATGCCAAGAATAGGGATATTCATCATCTTTGCCATCTTTGCAGCCTTGCCAACTATCATTGAGACAAGCTCCTGTGGTGATGTCACTATTATTATTCCGTCAACAGGCAATGACTGAAATACCGTAAGCGGCACATCTCCTGTTCCCGGAGGGCAGTCAACGAACATACAATCAACGTCCTGCCACAGAACATCTGACCAGAACTGCTTTACCGTTCCTGCAATGATAGGTCCTCTCCATATAACCGGATTGTTCTCCTTAGGCAAAAGGAGATTCATGGACATTACCTCTATTCCTGTCCTTGTGACAAGTGGGTTAATTACATCGCCGGCAGACTCAGCCTTTCCTTCTATATTAAATGATTTCGGGATTGATGGTCCTGTAATATCTGCATCTAAAATTGCCGTATTATCTCCCTTTCTGGCTGACAACACTGCAAGCATTGATGTAACAAGCGACTTTCCTACCCCACCTTTTCCACTGACAACCGCTATAACCTTCTTGATATTAGAATACTCGTTAGGCGGTGCCTCAAAGCCTGTAGGCTTTACCTTCTTCTCTTCCACGTCTAATCCTCTTTTCTCTGAATTATAATATTGCTAGTCCTCCTCTATATGCTCTCTTCCCTGTGCAATTATAGTTCTCACATGACCATCTGCAAGTGAATAGAATATAGATTTACCCTCTCTCCTGCTCTTTACCAGCTTGTTCTGCTTAAGTATTCTAAGCTGATGTGAAATAGCTGACTGTGTCATATTCAACGCCTTTGCAAGGTCACAGACACATACCTCAGCCTCAAATAACACATATAATATTCTGATACGTGTAGAATCGCCAAACACCTTGAAGAGCTCTGCCAAATCATAAAGCTCCTCCTCATCAGGCATCGTATCTTCAACTATCTTAAGTAAATCTGCGTGTACCTCCTCTGCCTCACAGCACTCTACATTTTTATCTTTCTTATACATACTAACACCTCGTTTCTTCCACAACTATATATTAACCGAACAGCCCGTAAAATTCAATGAACTAATATTTATTTCACTGAATTTCGCGGACTGTTCATATTGTAAGCTTAATTATTAAATTTTTCTTCTACAGCTTCTTAACGAACAATGCTCTTATTGCATTTAAAACTGCAAGAACCATAACTCCTACATCTGCAAATATTGCAAGCCACATACTTGCTATACCCAGTGCACCAAGCACAAGACATATAGCCTTAACACCAAGTGCAAATGCGATGTTCTGATATACTATTCTAAGACATTTTCTTGATATCTTAATTGCCTTTGCAATCTTAAGCGGATCATCATCCATAAGGACTACATCAGCAGCCTCTATAGCTGCATCTGAACCCATAGAGCCCATCGCAATACCTATATCTGCCCTTGAAAGCACAGGAGCATCATTTATTCCATCACCGACAAATGCAAGCTTCTCACGCTCACCCTTAGCCGCAAGCAGCTCCTCAACACAGGTAACCTTGTCAGCAGGCAGAAGCTCACTGTGTACCTCATCGATACAAAGCTCCTTTGCAACCTCATCGGCAACCCGCTTTGCATCGCCTGTAAGCATTACGGTTTTGGCAACGCCAGCCTTATGAAGTGCCTTTATGGCATCCTTGGATGTAGGCTTTATAACATCTGATATAAGAATATGTCCTTCATATTTGTTATCAACTGCAACGTGGACAACTGTACCAACATGGTGGCAGTCCTTATATTCCACGCCAATGCGCTTCATAAGCTTATCATTACCTACAGCAACAGAGATTCCATCAACCTGGGCTACAATACCATTTCCGCCAATCTCCTCTACATCTGTCACTCTGTTCTTATCTATATCCTTGCCATAAGCCTTCTTGATACTCTTACTTATAGGATGATTAGAGAATGACTCTGCATAGGCAGCATACTCTAACACCTTCTCATCAGGCAATCCGCCGTGATGTATTCCATTTACCTCAAATACACCCTTTGTCATAGTTCCTGTCTTGTCAAATACAACATATTTGGTCTGTGACAAGGTCTCAAGGTAATTAGAGCCCTTGACAAGCACTCCCTCTCGGCTCGCACCACCGATTCCGGCAAAGAAGCTTAATGGAATACTTATAACGAGTGCACATGGACAGCTTATTACAAGGAATGTAAGTGCTCTGTATACCCAGTCACCCCAGTTAGGAGCAGCGCCCATAGCAAGTATTCTCACGATAGGTGGAAGTACTGCAAGTGCCAACGCACCTATACATACAGCAGGTGTGTAGTATTTCGCAAACTTCGATATAAAGTTCTCCGAACGCGACTTCTTAGAGCTTGAATTCTCAACCAAATCAAGTATCTTAGATACTGTCGATTCGCCAAATTCCTTTGTAGTTCTTATACGAAGAACTCCTGTCATATTAATGCATCCACTGACAACCTCATCTCCAACAGTTACCTCACGAGGGAGGCTCTCTCCTGTAAGAGCACTTGTGTTAAGTGTAGCATTGCCTTCTTCAATGACTCCATCTATAGGAACCTTCTCACCCGGTTTAACAACAATTATACTTCCTATGGCAACCTCGTCTGGATCAACCTCCACAGTCTCACCATCCTGCTCTATATTAGCATAGTCAGGTCTTATATCCATGAGCTCGCTGATGTTTTTCCTGCTCTTGCCAACCGCATAGCTCTGGAACAATTCACCAACCTGATAAAAAAGCATAACTGCTATAGCCTCTGTATAATCTCCATTATCTGTAAGTGCAACAGCAATAGCTCCAATCGTTGCAACAGCCATCAGGAAATTCTCATCAAACACCTGTCTGTTAAGTATTCCCTTTCCAGCCTTCTTAAGTATGTCATATCCAATTATGAAATATGGGATAAGGTAAAGCAAAAAACGCGGGATTCCTTCAATAGGTACAAACTTTAAGCCTATCATCAAAGCAGCAGCAATGATGATTCGTACAAGCATCTTCTTCTGCTTTTTGCTCATAAAACATTCCCCCTATAAATAAATTTCGCAGTCATCCTCAACCTTCTTGCAATTCTTAAGGACATCCTTCATAACAGCCTTAGCGTCTGCACCCTCTTCAAATTCAACAATCATCTTGAGCGCCATAAAATTAACAGTTGCATCCTTAACTCCTGCTGTCTTTTTAGCAGCATCCTCCATCTTGTTTGCACAGTTTGCACAATCAACGTCAATCTTGTATGTTTTCTTCATAATATAATACCTCGTCATTCTTCGTCTTTAACGTATGAACACTTATTCATATGTTTTGATTATATTATATCAGAGGAATTCTAATTGTCAACATATTTTTTGAATATTTGAAATAAAGTTATTTGGGCAATAATGCTTAGCAATAATATAAATGCAATATAATGAATATCGTTAAGAAGTACCTTCACCTCATACTCTGTTTTAAGTATGTCGCTCTCATTTTCAGGCAGCATCCCACACATAGAAAACTCTTTTGTTGTATTATCTGTTAGGTCATAGCCGGCACAGTGTACTCTAAGTCTGCTCACTCCCTCACTCAGCTCTGTACCTTTTGCCGCACAGAAAATGTAAGCACTATCCCCCATCTCATCATCTGCCTTATCAGTTACAACGAGCCTGCCTGTAATTTCTTCCCCATCTTCGTTCTTATATATAATCTGCATATCCCTGTCATCTACACGAACCCCTTCTCCTGAATTCTGCCGAAACAGGCTGTATGCTGCATCATTCATATAAAACACAGGCATGGAGCTGTTATTTATTATGCCATATACCTTCTCTATATATTCCTCAGACAAAATATCATACTGCAAAGACATATCCACGCCCTTGTATGTAAAGCTTAACGTCTCACTTATATCCCCGCTCACCATGTCAACGCCACTTATATTCCTCACCTTATCCAGAGTCCGCTGTGGTATATCTTCGCCATAGGAAAGCACATAACAGGTTGTTTTTCTGGAAATATGATATAGGCAGGCACCCTTATATAAAGCCATGCCAAATGAAACAATACCCACAAGCACAAACAGCAGCAGGATTTTTATTATGTCATTCTGCCTCCTCAGTAAAATGAATTTCTTAATCACAGTCATCATCCTCTGCCCTCTTGGCTATAATTCTTCTCACTATATACAAAACAACAAATGCAGCTATTATAACTCCTGCCACACCAATTATAATCCACCACTGATTAGTATCATCCGGTGTAACCTCGGTCTGGTCATCTGAAAATGGCGATAATATCGTAACCTTAAATGCCTTCTCTTCGCTGTATTCTTCCCCAGCCTCATCCTCATAATAGTAAGTAACTGTACCTGAAGTTTCACCATATAATGCGGTGGTTGAAAGACTTGTCACCGCCACCTGTACACTTCCAGATGCAGATGTTCCAGCCTCAACATCCCCGATAAAGATTGTTCCGTCTGGCACGATTCCATCAGCCTCTACCACTGCACGCACATTGTATACCTTGCTTCTACCAAGATTCATTACATTAACCTTAGCCATGACCTTATCTGACACTACAAGCTCCTTATCTATAAGAAGATTATCAAACTGCACATCTGTTTTCTGAGTAACATTAACCTTAACCCTTCCGCTTGAAGTGTATGTATTTCCATCTGCATCCGCATAATCCATTGAAAGGTTAATATCATACTGTCCCGAAGGTGTCTGGCTGTTAATTCTGTATTTATACTCAATCTCAAAGCTCTCCGCTGCTCCGACAGAATCTATATACAAGGTGTCCGTGTCGCTTGTCAGTATCATTTTTTCCGAATCTGCCGATGCCGATATAGTCATATTCTTAACCATATTCTGATTGCTTGTATTTACTAGCGTAACTTTTGCAGTTATCTCATCTCCAGGACTTACAACATCCTCAGACAGCTCATATGACGAAACCATAACCTTCGGGGCAAACACCGGCGCATCATCCGTCACAGGCTCAGTCACAGGTACCTGCACATCACTCTCATTTGGATTTTTTCCATCTGCTATAGTTACATAAGCTGTAAATTCACATTTGATATCATTTCCAGCTGTATCTTTGGCACTTACAGCTAACACTACAGGATAATTGCCATTTATCCGGTTGCTGCTTAGCTCAAGTATAAATCTCGCCATATAGCAGTCAGTCTCACCAGCACCATCGTTTACAGACACAGTGGCAAGAGGTATGGTCTTATCATAATTTTTATACACAAACGGCGAGCCCTCCGCATCTCCAAGATTTAAAGAGGCTCTTATCGTGTTACCTAAAATATCTCCGCCTTCACTTACAATCGGAAATACAACATCCGCAGTTCCATTTGCAACAGTCGGCATATATCCCTCCGAATATGTCTTAGTCATGCCATCGTATTTATTCTGATTATCTATCAAAAGACGGGTATATATTGTGGATGTTGTATTTTCCTCAGCACACACATTGAGTGGCATAAATGTAAATAACACACACATCATAACTGCAAATGCCAATATACGTTTTTTATTGCTCATAACCACTCGTCCTCCATATCGTGTACATCATCGCACAGCACTTCTATGTCCTGTGCATTGTGACTTGCAAGCAATATTGTCTTTCCCCGCTCCTTTAGGGAAAGCAACAGCTTTCTTATTTCTTCAACGCCAGTCTTATCGAGCCCATTGAACGGCTCATCTAAGATAAGCACTGCCGGATCCTCCATAATTGCCTGTGCTATTCCTAAACGCTGCCTCATTCCAAGTGAATATTTTGATACCGGCTTCCTTAAGGTCGGTTTTAATCCAACCTTCTCCAACGCATCGATTATCTCCTTCTTACCTATTTTCGCCTTTAGCGAGGCAAGAATTTTTAGGTTCTGATATCCGGTAAGATACGGCAGAAAGCCGGGTGTTTCAATTATTATTCCAAGACTATCCGGAAAGTCACAGTCACGTCCCACCTGCTGTCCACCGACATAGATTTTACCGCTGTCAGGAAGCATAAAGCCACAAATGCATTTCATAAGAACGGTTTTTCCACTTCCGTTATTTCCCACTACTCCGTATATTTTTCCAGAAGGAATGGTCAGCTTCACATCCCGAAGAACCTTTTCCTTACCAAACGATTTATTAACACCGATAACGACTATCCCCTCTTTAGTGTCAATTTCATTATTTTTATTATTTGTCTCCATAGATAAATCACCTTTTTTCCGTACCTGTAAAATTGAATGTGTAACGCTTTATGGTAAGCATAGATAATGCAAATACCACCACCGTAAGTATTGCGAAAAATATATACGAGTTCCAAAGCTTAGGCAGATTGTCGTAGCCAAAGCTGTGCATATAATAGGTTGCATGATTAAGCGGTGATATCCAGCCAAAGATTATATTTGCATATCTCAGGTTATCTGATGATATGTTAAACCAGTCCGATATCGTGTCCGGTGTAAGCAGAAATCCCAAACCGGAAAATATGATACCTGCTATCATTCCTCCGTTATCCTTTATCATGTTAAAGAGAAGGATAATTCCAGCCAGAACAAGCGAATAGCCAAGCATCAGTCCAAATATATGCAGCATAACCGTATATGGCAGTGCCCGTTCCATCACCTTTACAAAGGATGGCACTGATATGTGATTTCCTATATCGGAATACCCAAGCACTGCCGCTGTGTCGCTCCACAGGTTAGCCGGGTACACCATGCTCTCGGAGAGAATAATCGTCGATACGAGTATAAAAATCAGGAATATAAATGTAGCCATAACAAGATATAATATCTGTCCGAGCATCCAGATTTTTCTGTCTATTCTTGCCAGAAACAAAGGAACCTCATTGCCAAGATGTGGCATATCTGCAAACAGCAAAAGCAATGTGAGAGATATAATAAGTACAGATTTTGCATCTCCGAAGGTCCATATGAATGGTTCTGCTGCCTGAATCAGCGTATCATGTGCCTTCGCAAATGTAACAACCTTGTCTGAAAGAAGAAAGCACACTACAAATGCAAGACAAAATGCAAGTATCACCTGTGGACTTCTCCTCCACCTGCGAAAATTGGAGATGGCAGTAAACCATATCTGTCTTAATTTATACACGGCTTATGCACCTCCTAAGTATGTCACTGTACACGAAATACAGTATTACGATAAGGCTTGAAAGGAGAATGACTATCCCCTCATTTCCAAATACCCACTCATGCTTTGGAGATATCCATTCATATGGGTAAAGACAATATATATTCTCAAAATACCTGTCGTGAACAATTACCATGACATAATATATTACAAATGAACCACCATAGGCTATGTATCTGCTGTTTGACATTGCGGCAAGTGTCGCCGCAATAACAGCCCACAGCATCCCCGACATAAAGACCAGCAAATAATCTATGGAAGGTATCTTCTTAGCTGTAAGTGAAAACAGAAAACAGCCTGCTGCCTCAAGTATTCCGCCACTTATACCGCAGGCAAAAAACTTACCTGTTATGTACGCAAGGCTCCCACATCTTGGAATATACTCCTTTATGTAACCATGCTGATAATCGGACAGCCACGCAGTACTATATGGCAAAGTGGCAAGAACCGGAACTGCCACTAAGAACAGCTCCGAATTAAAGCCTTCACTCTTAAGGATGATATATTCGATTATAATTCCTGCCAAAAACTTAAATGATATTATGGCACGTTTTAAATCTGTCTCAAATGTATTCATCGTATTTTAATATCCAACCGCCCTGTCTATAACACTTCCATCAATAGCATTTATCGTAAGTATGCTTGTATTGTCTAATCCTGAAGGATTTCCTGGGGGATTCATAGAATTTCCATATTCATCCGTCAGCGTACCGGTGAACTCCCATACCGGAACGAGAAGTCCTGTATCAAAGCTGTCCTCCTCGCTTATTCTTGTATATCTAAGTATTACGCTATCCACAGAAATATTTACTGTTCCTTCACCTGCCGGGGCATAAGATACTACAACCATCTGCTCAAATATAGGCTTTATATCCTCAAAGCTCTTGATACTCGAACCGTCAACAACAGTCTCAACTATCTCCATAGGTGATGATATGTCAAAGCCTACAATACCATTATCATTTACATAGACTATCACGCTTTCACTTCCCCATATCTTCTTGTTGTATGTATCTCCCTGCCATTCATCTACTATCTTCGCACCACCATCATTATTGACAAATACGCCATCTTCATTTCTCATATAACGCAATACATATTCCTCGCAATAATTCATGTCACTGTTATGTAAAAACTCTGGAATGATATTATATAAATCATTTTCATATAGCTTGTAGCCATTAAGTCCAAGCTCGCTCATAAGGTTGTCAGCCTGTGATATCGCATCATCCATAGACAGTGCAGCAGTCTCTTTGTCGAAATTAGTCATATCCTCCGGATAATCTATATCATCTATTAACGTATATCCGTCCTCAGGTGCTTCAGACGCTTTCCAGCCTGCACGCATACTGCCGCCCCCTATATTTCCATCCACATATACACCAGATATATGCTCATAATCTATGGTACTCTTTCTAAATCTCAGACAATTTCCATAATCAGGATTGTTCTGTACATACATTGATACATAATTCCCATCACTGCCATCACTCGCAACGTAAAATATTTCCCCGTTTGGATTTAAGTCATATTCCCATGAGTAAAATGAATCCTGAGTATCCCGATTATATAATTCACTTACACTGTGAAGCTTGCAATCGGTTTGGTAATCAGACCAAGTATAGTCATCTTGTGTATTCTCATATTCTGCCTGAAGGCTGTCTAAGTTCATCTGCCATTCTTCAAGCTCCGCTTCCTTGTTTTCAGGCAAAACAGATGTATCTGTACCATCTTCTATTGCAGCCATGCGCTCTCTTATATAATTCATGTCCCCCTCTATATCAGACTTTGTCCTAATACTTAGCACTCTTCCATCATAAAAGGTAACATCAGGTGCAAGATAATTAATTGCTTTGTCAATCAAATCCTGACTTATCTCACTCTGCTTAACCCTGTACACCGACATCTTATCTGCCTCTGGAATCTCTACCTTTGCGTCAACATTCACATTAACTCTCATGCTCTCGTCATTTATTGTTGTAGTATAAGTATCATAATTTGCCGCAGCATCCGATACAGTTGAAACACCATTATCAGGATTTTCAGCCTCATCAATCATATTATCAAAATCCTTGTTTGCAACTATAGATGACTCAGGACTTTTATTACATCCTGTCAGCATAAGTGCAGCAAGGATTAATGCCATGTTAGCCTTATTTCTAATATTTTTCGTGTTTTTCTTCATAATGTTTTCTCCACCACCTAAAAAAATTCATGCCAGCATAACTCCCAACATGGGCTTATACTAACATGAATTTTTACATCAAGTATTCATCGTTTTTTAAACAAATTGTAAAATCATACTTGTACCATCACCAACCTTGCTCTCTATATCAAGTGTTGCATGGTGCTTTTCTATTATAAGCTTGGTAAGTGCAAGTCCAAGCCCTGCACCACCATCTCTTCTGCTTCTCGACTTATCCACCATATAAAATGGCTTTATTATATTGGCTATCTCATCCTCAGGAATACCCCGGCCGTAGTCTCTTACAATAATTTTCTTATCATGTGCCGTAAGACTTATCATGCCTCCCTCATCACTTGCCTTTATAGCATTGTCAAGGAGATTAATTATAACCTCCGTCAAGAGGTCGCCATCCGCCATCAGGCTCTCTCCATGCTCATTTATCTCTAATGTTATATTCTTAGTCTCAATATGTGCTCTGCACGACTTTGCTGCAATTTCAAATATATCTTTTATCTTTACCTCTCTGATATCAAGTGCCTCCTGAGCCTCTATATCAAAAAGTCTCATCATTTTCCTTGAAAGTCTCTCTAATCTCCTGCACTCTTCATCTATATAGACAAGTGCCTCTTCCCTGTCAGCATCGTCAAGCTTAACTGTGAGCAAGGTCTGTGCATACCCCGATATTGCTGCCATAGGTGTCTTTAACTCATGTGTAAGGTTACCCATAAGGAGTGTAAGGCTCTCCTCCCTCTCCTTAACCGCATCTGCCATCTTATTAAAGGTCTCCCCAAGCCTAGCAATCTCATCCTTGCCGCTTACCGAAACCCGGCCACTGTAATTACCGCAGGCTATCTCACTTGCATTTTCATCAAGCCTTTTAAGTGACACAAGTGCGTATTTCAATATAAAATAAAGTGCTGCACTTACAAGCAGTATAACCGAGAATGATATTATAAGTATATATATAACAAGCTGTCTCACTCTCTCATATGCATATGTTATATCCTCAAGTCTGTACACCACAACATTATTTATATCCACTTTGTATACTATGTAATAGCTCTTTTCATGCTTAATATCAGCATACTGTAAATCCATTGCCCCGTCCTTAAAGTTAAGCTTCTTAAAGAACTCATAGTCAAAAACAGTTCGGTTATATATTGTTTTTAACTGCTCTTTCACTACGCCATTATAACTTATCTGCTCTCTAAAGCAGATATTATGCACATCATTCTGCCCCTTAAAAAAATATTCAAGGGCAGTATCAACGATTGCAGTATCCTTACCCTTGATTAATTCCTCCTCAGCCTTACATATATTCGTAAACTGATATGCATTTTGCCCAGCATTAAGCTTAGCCTCATCTATTATGTTATTTTTCTCTATTCCCAATATAAGTATATCTATAATGAATATTGCTACAGCAAGAACTATACAGCAAATGAGAGTAATCTTGGTTCTAAGCTTCATATATTACTCCTCCAGTCTGTACCCCATTTTAGATACCGTCTTTATCTGCTGTGCAAGTCCAAGTTTCTTTCTAAGTTGTCCTATGTGCACGTCAACTGTTCTTGTCTCACCCATATAATCAACTCCCCATACAATGCTTAGAAGATTCTCTCTTGATATAGCTCTGTTCTTATTCTTGACAAGCACTGTAAGCAAGTCAAATTCCATAGGCTTAAGCGGTATCTCAACACCGTTCTTTCTGACCGTGCGTTCCTCCAAGTTAATATCAATATCAAATATGTGCAAAACATTTTCCGTCTTGTTAGTTCTCTCAAGCACCTTCTCTATCCTGACAAGCAGCTCTAAGACCTCAAACGGTTTAACTATATAATCCTCAGCTCCACCCTTCAAGCCCTGAATCTTAGATGTGAGGTCATCCTTAGCTGTGAGAAATATTACAGGTATATTCCACTCCTTCATTCTCTCAAGCAGGGCAAAGCCATCCATTCCCGGGAGCATAACATCAAGCAGGGCAAGGTCATATGCATGGTCACAAGAAAGTGAAGCTGCTGCCTCACCACCATCATAATATATCTGTGTATCATAATTGGCTACCTTAAGATTGACCGCTATCATCTTAGCTATCGCCACTTCATCCTCGACTATCATTATCCTGCTCTTTGACATATCATTTACACTCCAATTCGTATACTCCATGAAATACTTGAAGAGCTCTGGTAAGTATCCCCTGCGTTAAAGCTATGACAGTACCATAATTGGTGAATGGTACATTCTGGTCCTCTGCACATTTCATTCTGTACCTCATCTCACGCTCATTTAACATACATCCGCCACAATGTATCACAACACTGTACTTTGACAAATCATCAGGAAATCCTCCTCCCGACGTAAATTCATATGTAAGCTTCTTTCCAGTGTAGGCATTTATCCAATTAGGAAGCTTTACCGTACCTATATCGTCACATTGTCTGTGATGTGTGCAGCCCTCACATATAAGCACCTTATCTCCATCCTTAAGCATATCTATAGCCATTGCACCATTGACTGCTGATTTAAGGAAACCCTTATACCTTGCCATAAGTATCGAAAACGACGTAAGGTATATATCATCAGGAGTTGTCTTAGCGACAAGCTTAAATGCCTGACTGTCAGTTATTACCATTCTCGGTTTCCTGTTTAGTGCCGCTATGGTTTCACGAACCTCATTTTCCTTTATTACAACTGATACCGCACCTGCAAAGAGCAGGTCTCTTATCATCTGCTGCTGTGGCAGTATAAGTCTTCCCTTCGGAGCAGCAGAGTCTATAGGAACAACAAGTATTACCATGTCCCCCTCTGATACAAGGTCTGCAACCAGATGCTTTTCCTCTCCCGCATCAACCATAAGGGACAGTTTTTCCTTTAGCTGGTCTATGTTTCTCTTATCAGTTGCACTCACTAACACAGCGTTTGCATCCTCTGACAAAAGCTTCATGTCACGAACCTTTAACAAATCGCATTTGTTGTATACTATCAAATGCGGTATCTTCTTATCCTTAAACAAATCAATCAGCTCGTGGTCAACTGCGGACATTCCAACAGTTGCATCAACCACAAGCACCGCTATATCAGTCTTGTTTAGTATCTGTCTTGTTCTTTTGATGCGTAGCTCTCCTAGAGCTCCCTCATCATCATATCCCGGCGTATCTATTATAAGAACCGGTCCTAAAGGCAATAGTTCCATGGATTTGGTTACAGGATCGGTGGTAGTTCCCTTAACGTCAGATACCACTGACATCTCCTGATTAGTTACCGCATTTACAACACTCGACTTACCTGCATTTCTTCTTCCAAAAAAGCCTATGTGAAGTCTGTTCGCTGATGGTGTCTGGTTCATACTCATATCCTGCACCTCCATGTATCTAAAATCTGAAATCTCTTATTCCCTGCTCAATCTTAACAAGGTTCTCCCTGCATATCTCTCTTACCTTATCCCTTGGGATATTCTTAAGCTCTGCCTCAATAAGTGCATCACCTATACGCTTTGTGTCCTCTGACGCATAATCTATCAGATATTCCTTAAGCGTCATAAGTGCATTTGGATGGCAGCAGTTCTGTATCTGTCCTGACTTACAGAGACTCATAAATCTGTCTCCGGTTCTTCCCTCTCTGTAGCAGGCAGTACAAAAGCTAGGTATATAGCCAAGCTCCATAAGCCACTTCACTACCTCGTCTAAGGTTCTTGTATCGCTCACATCAAACTGCTCTGAATTAAGGTCCTCCGGTTCCGGCTCGTAATATCCGCCAACACTGGTCTTTGAGCCGCCGCTTATCTGTGATACACCAAGTCTTATCACCTTCTCGCGGACTGTCTGACTCTCTCTTGTTGATATAATCATTCCTGTATATGGAACGCTGATACGGATAAGAGCACATATCCTAGCGAACATATCATCACTTATTCCGTTATCGAAATCATCCGGATTGATATCATCCGCAGGCTTTACTCTAGGTACACTTATCGTGTGTGGACCAACTCCATGTACAGCTTCAAGATGCTCAGCGTGCATGAGAAGTCCCGCAAACTCATATCTATACATCTGTAATCCAAACAGTACGCCAAGCCCCACGTCATCTATCCCGGCATCCATTGCCCTGTCCATAGCCTCTGTGTGATATGCGTAGTTGCTCTTCGGACCATAAGGATGTAACTCCTCGTAACCTTTTTTGTTGTATGTCTCCTGAAACAGGATGTATGTTCCTATACCTGCCTCCTTGAGCATACGATACTCCTCAACCGTAGTTGCAGCTATATTGACGTTTACTCTTCTTATCGCACCATTCTTATGCTTAATGCTGTATATGGTATTGATACACTCAAGTATATATTCTATAGGATTATTTACCGGGTCCTCTCCCGCCTCTATAGCAAGACGCTTATGTCCCATATCCTGAAGTGCAGTTACCTCTCTTATTATATCATCCTGAGTAAGCTTCTTTCTTGCTATATGCTTATTCTTTACATGATATGGGCAATAAACACATCCGTTTATACAATAATTTGACATATACAACGGAGCAAACATAACTATACGATTACCATAAAAATCCTTCTTTATCTGCTCTGCAAGGTCATATATCTCACTTATCCGCGACTCATCCTCGCACGCAAGCAAAACGGATGCCTCACGATGCGTAAGACCTTTTCTAAGGCGTGCCTTTTCTATTATACTGTCAACAAGCTCCAGATTGTCCTTGTTGTCGTCTGCATATTTAAGCGTTTCCATTATCTCTTCATCATTGATAAATTCCTCCGCCTTTAATGACCCTGGGTTGTACATTTGTCCTGCCTTCTTTCTTACTCTACTACCTGTACCTTAAGCATATTAGTGTTTCCTGATACTCCAAGAGGAACTCCCGCTCCTACTACTACTGTATCTCCAGCGTGTAAAAGCCCCTGCTCCTTACCCTGCTCTACAGCATGGTCGAAAAGTCCGAATATCTCCTGCTGCTCCTCAAGATGTATAGGTGTAACGCCCCATGACATATTGAGCTGTCTGTATGCTCTGTCACTTGTTGTTCCTGCAATGATATTACATGTCGGTCTGTACTTAGATATGTTTCTTGCAGACCTTCCTGACTTTGTTACTATAACTATAGCTGTCGCATTTAAGTCAATAGCTGTTGTGCAGGCTGCATGGCATACTGCATCAGTTACATTCTGGTTAGCCTTTCTGTCATAGTGGAAGAACTGCTTTCTGTAATCTATATCCTTCTCTGTTCTTACTGCTATTCTTGCCATTGTCTCAACAGCCTCCACAGGATATAAGCCTGCTGCTGTCTCACCGGAAAGCATGATTGCACTTGTTCCGTCATAGATAGCATTTGCAACGTCGGTAGTCTCTGCTCTTGTAGGTCTTGGATTCTTAATCATTGAATCAAGCATCTGTGTTGCTGTGATAACCTGCTTACCTGCATTGTATACCTTGTGGATAATGAGCTTCTGTATAATAGGTACTTCCTCACAAGGAATCTCAACACCCATATCTCCTCTTGCTACCATTACGCCATCTGATACATAGATGATATCATCAATATGATTTACACCCTCAGAATTTTCTATCTTAGATATGATGTTTATATTATTTCCGCCATTCTCGTCAAGAAGATGTCTTATCTCTAATACATCTCTTGCACTTCTTACAAATGAAGCAGCCACAAAGTCTACATCCTGCTCTATACCAAACAAAATATCGCTTATATCTGTCTCGCTCATATATGGCATATTCAAATGTACATCAGGCACATTTATTCCCTTATGATTAGATACTATTCCTCCGTTTATTACCTCACAGAGAATATCTCCGTCACTTATTGACTTAACCTCAAGCTCAATAAGTCCGTCATCTATAAGAATATGAGTTCCTATCTCTACATCCTTGTACAAATCCTTGTAGGTTATGGATGTTATCGTACTGTCACCCATAAGCTCTCTTGTTGTGAGAGTAAAGAAGTCACCTGTCTTAAGCTCTGCCTTGCCACCCTCGAAATCTCTTGTACGGATCTCAGGTCCCTTTGTGTCAAGAAGTATTGCAACAGGAAGGTTAAGCTCTGCACGAATCTTCTTAACCATATCCATTCTTCGCTTCTGCTCCTCATGTGTTCCGTGCGAGAAATTAAGTCTTGCAACATTCATTCCAGCCTGCATAAGCTTTCTCATTACATTTTCATCATCTGTGGATGGTCCAAGGGTACATACGATTTTTGTTTTTCTCATTATCTTTTCCTTTCTGCCTATTTGCAAAGTTCCTCAACTACCTTATTTATGAGCTTGCCATCTGCCTTGCCCTTAAGCGCCGGCATTACACTCTTCATAATCATGCCTTTATTTTTAGAAGCTATAACCTCAGCAAACTTGGTATTAATAATCTCCCTTACCTCGTCCTCACTCATCATCTGTGGAGCGTAGCTGCTTATTACGTCATATCTTAACTGATATTCAGCAAGCAAATCTGTTCTGTCAGCAGGGCAGGTATCTAACTGCTCCTTTGCTGTCTTTTGCTCCTTTAAGATAACTCTGTCAACTAAGTCCTCCCCAATATCGTCACGGTGTCCCTCATCTATAGCAACCTTCTTTACCGCTGATATAAGTGATGAGATAGCGTCCTTTCTCTCCTTATCCCTTGCCTTCATGGCTGCAATCATGTCCTTTTGTAATGTCTCAAACTTCATATCCATTTCCTCCTATATAATAATCATATATAATAATTCCCTATATATTTTATTTCTCACCGCTCTCCCAAGGACGAATCCTGTAGGTTACTCCTATGCTCTCGCATATTCTTGCACACTCTTTTTCCTCTTCCTTAGTGATTGTTGTGTCAACTGTTGACAAAACAACATTAGGTATATAGCTTGTACACTCCTTTGCAAAGTCAAGCATAGCCTGAAATGATATATCACCGAATCTGCTTCTCACTATCTCATGGTATCTGTCAGCATTAGGTGTATTTAAGCTGATTGAAACTGTATCTATCAAGCCTTTAAGCTCTGGTACAATATCTCTGTTATTCACAAGATTGCCCAGACCATTTGTATTAAGACGTATTTTCTTATTCCATGTATTCTTGACATATTCCGCTGTCTTTATAAGCACATCCAGTGCCTCTGTCGGCTCTCCAAAGCCGCAGAAAACAAGCTCGTCATAATCATCCATATTAAATTTGGAAAATGCTTCCTTTACTTCTTCAAAGCTTGGTTCATGTGAAAGCCAAAGACTTCCAGACTCTCCAACGTGGTCCATATTCTGTCTTAAGCAGAATGTACAGGCACATGGACATTTATTAGTAAGATTAACGTATAAATTATTGTGAACCTTATATAATATCTCCATAACGACTCCTCTTTTTTATCACTTTTTCTCCGCTTATAGTATAATCGTACAAACTTGCAAAATCAATAACAAATACCATCTTGTTTCTGTAAAATGTTTGTTAATGCATTTATGTAAACACAGGCGTTGGCGGGCTGAATGGTTATATTCCGAGACCGCTTGCGCTTGATTGCTCCGAGCAATGGTACTAAATTCGTGCAACGCACTCATTAAGTACCAGCTGTCGCAAACGTCTCTTCATATTAACCATTCAGCCCGCCAACGCCTGTGTTTACATAAATGCATTAATGATTATTTTTACAGAAACAATCATTTTTCCCTTCCCCTAAATGATTAAAAATGTTATTATATTTACAGGTATTTTTATAGGTGTTGAGGAGGTGAATACTCATATGAACGATTACTATAACAATAACTTCTTCACACGGGTGAAGCGAACTGTATATAAGTGGTGGTGCGTAGTGTATAAGCCTGTATATAAGCTTGTACATCACGGTGAATGGCCGGATACCAAAGAACCGGGATACCTTGCAGAAAAGCAGGAGTTAGCCAAACAGATGGCTAGTCAGTCACAGACAGCCGAACAATATGAGCCATCTATCCAGATACCCGATGAACCAGTTATTAATTCTGAATCAGAGGTTGATCTATCAGGAGTTAATGATGATGTATTGTCAAGGGCTAATGAGATTATGGAGCGACTTGCAAGAGAGGCTGCAGAGGATGAAGCGAAAAAGCAGGCAGAGATAGATGCAGCAAAGCAGAAGGCTGAAAATGACGCAAGACTCGCAAGCATACTGAAATCCACAGAGCGGGATATCTCAGCATATATTGCAGAAGGTATAGCACACCGTACAGACAACGAGACGACTAATATCAAGGAGGCATAATTAATGAAAAAAAGAACTTTATATACACTACTAATTTTAATCGCAGTTTTTATGTGTGGCTGTGCATCTAACCCTAAGAATTTTTCAATTGGTGACCTTACCATAACCTTGAACAAGGGCTTTAAGGAACAGACAGATTCTAATTTTGACATATATCTTGTAAGCGATGACATAATATTTACAGCAGTGAATGAATCAGAATCAGATGTAGAATACTCCGGCTATGAGATTAATTCTCTTAAGGATTACAGCCTAGAGATAGCGGAGCTCAATAAGGTTGATAAAAATTCCATCAAACAGCGTGGCAGCTATTATTACTTTGTAAACAAGGGTACAACAGGTGGTGCTAATTACACATATGTACATTGTATGTTTCAGGGAAGAAGCTCTTATTGGATATGTGAATTTGTATGTAAGACCAAGAACTATGACAGATTCAAGGACAACATATTCAAATGGGCTGACAGTATAGTTATTAATCAGTAATGCTATAAATCATATATAATGAATATGGAGCTGGTGTAGCAGAAAATGCATATATTTTCTACCATACCGGCTCCATATTTTATCTCTTATATATTATCTGTAAATTAATTTATATGCTCACTTTCATCTGCATTTTCGTCCTCATCCTCCCACAATGCTGAATCATCATAATCATACTTATCACCCGCAAATACCATATATGTCATATAAAATCCTACAGGTATTGCAAGCACTATAATTACTGTAAGTATATTCTTAGTAGTATTATTATGGGTTTTAAACAGCATGAGGTATACAGCTACCACTATTATGGCGATAAGTATCACATCTACCAGCACCGTTATGACCGCCTTTAAGCCTTTTTTCATATGATGCCCTCCTTAGGACTACTCTGTAGGCAAAAGATTCTTAAGACTTAAATCCATAATAGGAGCCGAGTGTGTAAGTGCTCCAACAGATACAAAATCAACACCTATATCTGCTATCTCCTTAAGTCTTTCCTTGGTGACATTACCTGAGCACTCAGTCTGTGCCTTACCAGCCACACGACGTACAGCCTCTCTCATAGTATCGTTGTCCATATTATCAAGCATGATTATATCTGCACCTGCTGCCACAGCCTCGTCAAGCTGCTCTAAGGTCTCTACCTCAACCTCTATCTTTCTAACAAATGGCGCATAGTCTCTTGCAAGCTCAACAGCCTTTGTGATACTTCCAGCCGCACCGATATGATTATCCTTAATCAAAACTCCGTCAGTAAGGTTATATCTGTGGTTAGTACCACCGCCAACCTTAACTGCATATTTCTCAAACAATCTCATGTTAGGTGTTGTCTTTCTTGTATCAAGAAGTGTAGTCCTGCTTCCTTTAAGCTCATCTGCGAGCGACCTTGTAAATGTTGCAATTCCACTCATTCTCTGGAGATAATTAAGTGCTGTTCTCTCTCCAGATAAAAGAGCACGAATATCACCCCTTACAACTCCTATAAGCTGTCCGTTCTTGACGTAATCTCCATCCTTAACATCAGTTTCAAACATTGCTGTCTCATCAAGCAGCTCAAAGGTTCTTCTGAACACATCAAGTCCACATATAACGCCATCCTGCTTACAAATCAGATCTGCCCTTCCCTGCTTAGAACACGGCATAACAGCATTAGTTGTCACATCCTCACTTGTAATATCCTCCCTTAAAGCTGAAAGTATATATTCATCCGAATTTAATTTAGCGGTTACACCATTTATCATAAAAATCACTGTCCCTTCTCTTTATTTCATCCATAATAAGTTTCTTGTTAGCCTTATCCCACTCTTCAACATTCTTATAAGTATCTAAATCAACCTCTGGCTTGTCCATATCAGTATCTGGGTTTTCGCCAGAAAGTTCCTCTGTTATAATCCAACCGGCACGTTCTGAGAACACAAGACTCTCAAGAAGTGAGTTACTTGCAAGACGATTAGCACCATGTACACCATTGCAGGCTGTCTCACCAACAGCAAACAGATTATGCATGGATGTTCTTCCATATGTGTCCGCAAGTATGCCTCCCATCAGATAATGCTGTGCAGGAGTTACTGGTATGTCTTCCTTGCTAAGGTCATATCCAACCTCTAAACAATGTCTGTATATATTCGGAAATCTACGAAGAATCTCATCCTTAGGCATATGCTTAATAGAAAGCATAACATAAGGTCTTCCATCCTTTTCCATCTGTTTTCTTATTGCCTCGGTAACTACATCTCTAGGTAAGAGTTCGTCAACAAATCTTTCTCCATCCTTGTTGAGAAGAATTGCTCCCTCACCTCGTACAGACTCAGATATAAGGAATTTACGGTTTGCATTTTCCTCATAAAATGTAGTCGGGTGAATCTGAATATAATTAATATTCTCAAGCTCTATATGATGCCTTAATGCAAGTGCAAAGCTGTCTCCTGTTATGTGTCTGAAATTGGTTGAATGTGCAAACAGCCCACCTATGCCTCCTGTGGCAAGAATAACTCTCTTGGTATACACTGCACTCACACCTTTGTCAGATGCCATAACAATACCCTTGCAGTCATTGTTCTCTATAATAAGATCTAACATTCGGGTGTACTCACAAAGAGTGATGTTTTCTCTCTTTCTCACCTCGTTAAGAAGCTTGTTTGTTATCTCTTTTCCTGTTACATCCTTATGATGTAATATTCTATAAGTAGAATGAGCTCCCTCTCTCGTATATTCAAAGGTTCCATCAGATTTGTGGTCAAACTCCACGCCATACCCTATAAGCCTCTTCATTATCATAGGAGAATTTTCTATCATGACACGAACAGTTTCTTCTTTGTTCTCATAACGTCCTGCCCTTAATGTGTCCTCCAAAAAGCTGTCAAAGTCAGAAGGCTCTTTTAAGGTACATATTCCGCCCTGTGCAAGATAAGAGTCACTGTTTTCTATCTTATCCTTGGATATCATAAGTATTCTGTAGTCAGGCGATATGGAAAGTGCCGCAAATAAACCGGCAACACCTGTTCCAACTATCACCACATCATACTGATTAGTCAGGTTTTGTTTTTCCTCTTTTGTCTCCACTTTTCTTCATCCCCGTAATTATATTTTTGTCGTTTTTAACCTGTCACGACATAGGACATACTGTTACAATAATCGCATAAAGTTGTTGTAATGTCAATGAATTGTGCTATACTACTTTACAGATAAAAAGATAGTCTGTGGTAAACTATATGGACACGGGAAAGGTGAATATATTATGTATAAAGTTGATTTTAAAAATCCATGCAGAGTATACTTCATGGGTATAGGCGGAATCAGCATGAGTGGACTTGCTGAAATCCTATTAAAGGAGGGTTTTTATGTATCCGGCTCTGATATGAAAGAGTCCGATATCTTAGATATTCTTCGCAGTATGGGAGCACAGGTTAATATAGGACAGGTTGCAGAAAATATTACAGATAATATAGATGTAGTTGTTTACACTGCAGCTATCCATCCTGATAATCCTGAATTTAAAGAAGCTCTGAGACGTGAAATTCCTATGCTTACAAGAGCACAGCTCCTAGGTCAGATAATGGACAACTACAAATATGGTGTTGCTGTAAGCGGAACTCACGGAAAAACAACAACAACCTCTATGCTTTCACACATACTTCTTCAGGCAGATACAGATCCCACTATATCAATAGGTGGCATGCTTGATGTAATCGGTGGAAACATCAGAGTTGGCCACACTGATTACTTCGTCACAGAGGCTTGTGAGTATACAAACAGCTATCACTCGCTTAACCCATACATAAGCATAATACTTAATGTTGATGAGGATCATCTGGATTTCTTCAGCGGAATAGATGAGATTATTGAATCCTTTAAGACATTTGCAGAAAAGACACCTGCTAATGGCTTACTTGTCATAAACGGAGATATGGACTGCACCTCACATATAACTGAGAATGTAAAAAGCAAGGTTGTAACATTTGGATTAAATGACGATAACACCTATTCTGCAACCGATATCACATATGACAGTGAAGGACATCCTACATACACGCTTGTTGTAAACGGAGAAAAAAAGGATACTATAGCTCTTCACTCCACAGGTGTTCACAATGTTGTAAATTCACTATCAGCTATAGCCGTTTCAGAATTCCTGGGTATAGATATGAAATATATAAAAGCAGGGCTTTTTGCCTGCACAAGTGCAAAAAGACGTTTTGAGCATAAAGGAACTACTGAAAATGGTGTCATGATACTTGATGATTATGCACATCATCCAACAGAGATATCTGCCACACTACAGGCTGCCAAAAATACACCTCACAACGAGCTTTGGTGTATATTCCAGCCGCACACCTACACTAGAACATACGCTCTTCTTGACAGATTTGCCAAAGCATTATCAGTGTGTGACCATGTAATCTTAGCCGATATATATGCAGCCAGAGAAAAAGATACAGGAAAGGTTTCATCCAAGGATCTGGAAGCAAAGATAAATGCTCTTGGTGGACATGCCGTATATCTAGGTGATTTTGACTCGATAGAGAATTATGTAGAAAAAAATTGCAAAAAAAATGATTTGTTGATAACTATGGGTGCCGGAAATGTTGATACCATAGGAGAAAACCTCCTAAAAAAATAGTTATCCACATTATCCACAGAGCTATCCACCATAAAAAGGTGTGATAGCTCTTATTAGTTTTGTTTACATAAGTTTTATGTTTTTTCGCACAAACACACACATAAATTAGTTAGCAAAAATTATGGAAACCAGCTATCCACATTTTCCACATTTTCCACATTTTTCGCATTTTCAGTAACAGAAAAGATGTTCGGTTGAAATTTAAAAAAGCTATGTTATAATTCATTTTGCATTAGCAAAAAAGGGGACGGGTTATATATGAAAACGATAACAATTTCAACTGAAAATAGTGAGACATATTCCTCTATTTCAAACTTCTTTATCGATTATTACATGACAGAAGCAAATGGAGAATTTGTAAAGGTATACCTGTATCTGGTTCGTCTTATGAGCAGCAATCAGGCAATTACCGTTGCAGATATCGCAGACCATTTCAATCTGACTGAGAATGATATATGCAGAGCAATCAAATATTGGATATCCAAGGATGTAGTTAAACTTAATTATGATGGCAGAGGCAGATTAAACGGAATAGTACTTCTTCCTCTCACACCACCTGATGCTTTGTTAAAGCCCGAAACTGACGCTGTCTCAATTCTTACAACCTCTGTTGATGAGGATACCCAGCAGACAGTACGACCTAAGAATAACGTACACGAGTTTAAATCTATCCAACAAGCAAAGGAAGAAACAGCCTCTGAACTCACAGCACCACCTAAACTAAAATACACATCAGAGATGATAGATTCCTATAATGCCGACCAGGATTTTGAGGATATTGTGTACCAGATTGAAACATACTTTGGCAAAACTCTCTCAGTGAAAGATACAGAGTCACTTATTTACATATATGATACTCTCAAGTTCAATGTTGATTTGTTTGAGTACCTTATCGAATATTGTACAACCATGAACAAGAAGAGCTGCCGCTACATGGAGGCAGTTGCCATTGCATGGTATAAGGATGGTATAAAGACGAGACAGCAGGCGAAGGAGCAGTCAAGCACTGCCACAGAGATTGCAAGAATTGTCTTTAAGGCTCTCGGTATAAGAAGGGCACACCCGACAAGCATCGAGATGGCTTACATAGATACATGGAGCAAGGACTTCGGCTTTTCAAATGAGATAATAGCCTTAGCATGCGACAGGGCGGTTTTCTCAAAGCCTAACTCAGTTAACTTTGCATACATCAATGGCATTTTAGAGAACTGGCACAAGAATAACGTAAAGACCATATCCGATATACAGAAGCTTGATAAGGATTTTGCTGCAAAGGCTTCTATGAACAATAAGAATACTAAGAATTACAAGGGAGCCGGTAATGTGAGCAGCATCAACAACTTTAGCCAGACCAAGATGGATGATGAATTAGACGAGATGGAGAATTTGCTCCTTAAAGAGGTAAATAACAAATGATGTACAACACTCTTAGTATAGATAATATCCTGCATGGCTATGAGCAGACTCGTCTGCATAACAAGCGGCTCTTGCAGGACAGAACTTCTGAAATATATGATAAGATACCACGCATCGAAGAGATTGATGCTAAGATGCGTGCATCCTATCTTCGTGCAGCACGACTTAATATCAGTGGAACTCATGATGACAGAGAAGAGGCTCAGAAAATCCAGCAGGACAACCGTCTCCTCTCCGCTGAAAAAGAATCGCTTCTTGCTGCAAATGGTTATCCAACAGATTATCTAAAACCAATATATAATTGTCACAAATGTCAGGATACAGGCTATGTAAATGGCCAGAGATGTGAATGCTTTGTATCACAGATTATTGATTCACTCTATCTACAGTCCAATCTGAAGAATATTCTGATGAAAGAGAATTTCAATACCTTTTCATCAGACTTCTATGGAAAAGAAGCTTATGCAGGTAAAGCATATTCTCCTTATGAGAATATAACTAATATCCTTGATGCATCAAAGCAGTTTATCAAGGATTTTGACACGCCAGGAAAAGAACGTGGAAATATCCTTATTTATGGTGAGACAGGACTCGGAAAAACATTTCTCACAAACTGTATTGCAAAGGAACTTCTAGATAATGGTCATTCAGTGCTTTATCTGTCTGCCAATGAATTATTTGAGGGAATTCTTGCTGAATATCTTATGAATCGAAAAACAGAGCTTGAAGAATTGTACAATTACATATATAATAGCGAATTGTTGGTAATTGATGATTTAGGGACAGAATTAACTAACAACTTTGTGCTTTCACAGTTATTTGAGATAATTAATAAAAGAAAAATTATTGGTTTATCAACCCTGATATCCACTAATTTATCCATGAAGCAGCTTAGAGACCGTTATTCTGAACGAATCATGTCCAGAATCATTGCTGATTACACCGTATTTAATATCTATGGTGATAATATAAGATATCAGAAACGTAAAAAGGCGATTTACGATGCAACCTAGCATACATACAATCGCTTAATTATAAAGTAACGTATCACAAATATGCATTGCAGATTATGGAGGAAAAGTCATGCCAGATTCAAGTAACCTTATTAATGTACCTGTCGGTAAATTAGGTATCATACCTTTGCAGAGTTGTATGCCACTTGGGGAGAAAGTTGACAGCTATATTGCAAAGTGGAGAGCTGAGCGCCACAATGAGCATAAGGACAGCATAACATTTACGGGATATGAGAAGCCATCTTACATCTTAAAATCCAAATGTCCACGTTTTGGTTCAGGTGAGGCAAAGGGTACTCTTTCAGAATCAGTAAGAGGTACTGATTTGTATCTTTTAGTTGATGTTGTAAACCACAGCATTGAGTACAACGTATGCGGACGTCCTAATATGATGTCACCTGACGACCACTACTCAGACCTTAAGCGTGTTATCGCTGCTATAGGCGGTAAATCAAACCGTTTAACAGTTATCATGCCATTTTTGTATGAGAGCCGCCAGCACAAGAGAAACAGCCGCGAATCACTCGACTGTGCACTTGCTTTGCAGGAGCTTGTAGGTATGGGCGTTGACAATATAATCACCTTTGATGCTCATGATCCCAGAGTGCAGAACGCTATTCCGCTAAATGGCTTTGAGAACATAATGCCAACATATCAGTTCATCAAAACTCTTCTTCGCACAACACCTGACCTTGAGCTTGACAAGGATCACATGATGGTAATAAGCCCTGATGAGGGTGCTATGAACAGAGCAATCTACTTTGCTAACCATCTCGGTGTAGATGTAGGTATGTTCTACAAGAGAAGAGATTACACAACAGTTGTCAACGGCAAGAACCCTATTGTCGCACATGAGTTCCTCGGTGATTCAGTAGAGGGCAAGGACGTTATCGTCATTGATGATATGATTGCATCAGGTGAGAGCATGCTTGATGTTGCAAGACAGTTAAAGGAGAGAAAGGCAAGACGTGTATATGCACTTGCTACATTCGGCTTATTTACCAATGGTCTTGAGATATTTGATAAGGCTTACGAGGATGGCATAATCGAGAAGGTTATCACCACTAACCTCACTTACCAGATGCCAGAATTATTTAACAGAACATGGTATGGCTCAGCAGATTTGAGCAAGTACATCGCTACTCTTATCGACCACTTAAATCACAATGCATCAATAAGCAACCTGCTTGACCAGTCTGAGCGTATTCAGGCACGTATTCAGGAGTACAAGGAGTTCGGAACTATTTCAGCAAATTATCAGGCTCCTAAGGTTGATTAATTTATTGTTTATATATTAACTGTCACATAAAAAAGCTGTCGCTTTAACGGTTTCAAATCGCTCAAACGACAGCTCTTTTATTGCAGATATTTTTGTGTATAAGGTATATATTTTTAACTTGTTTTGATGTATAGTATAAAGTTGGATTTGGAAAATGTAAACAAAAGTATTAAAATACATTATATTTTACAAGGGAGGAGTCATAAATGAAACGAACATCTCACAAACAAATGTCTGAATCCCTGCTCACAGCAGCCTTTCTGTCAGTATCAGGAGGCCTACAGGATGCATACACTTATGTATTCAGAGGTAAAGTATTCGCAAATGCCCAGACCGGAAATATAGTTCTCCTAAGCAAATGTGTTGTGGAACGTAACTGGCATCTTGCTATACACTATCTTGTCCCCCTGTTATTTTTTGCACTTGGAGTTATTGTTGCGGAGTCAATCCGTATGAAATATCAGAAAATCCAGAAAATCCACTGGAGACAGCTAATTCTTATAATTGAGATATTACTGTTATTTATGGTTGGCTTCCTGCCTACAAAATGGGATCTTATAGCCAATGCCATGGTCTCATTTTCATGTGCAATGCAGGTACAGACCTTCCGAAAGGTTAATGGCTACGCATTTGCAAGTACAATGTGTATTGGAAATATAAGAAGCGGCATGGAATCATTATGTGCCTACAAAAAAACGCACGACAAGGATATCCTATACAAATCACTCTGCTACATAAGCATAATTATTATGTTTGCATTTGGTGCAGGACTTGGAGAATATTTTATACAGATATCCGGTATGCGTACAATATGGTTTTCTTGCGGTCTTTTATTTGTAAGCTTCCTTATAATGTTCATAAAGGAAGAGGTTGAAGAACATCCAGAGCTTAAAGAAGAGGTCGAGGAAAGATTACATGAAAAAATAATGACACACTGAGCAACTCAGTGTGTCATTATTTTACTTACAATTCAACGTAATTATAATCCATATCAAGGTCATCTAACATATCCCCGATATGTGGATTAGATGTCATAAGTATTATCTGCTCTGTATCTATAGTCTTAAGGCAATCTAATGTATTGATAAGCCTTGGCTCATCATAATTGGCAAATATATCATCTATTATAAGCGGCATCTTGTCACGACACAAAAGTCTTGCAACAGAAAGTCTTACTGCAAGATATATCTGTTCCATTGTTCCGGCACTAAGGTACTCTATACCTACAAAGTTGTCATTATCGCGAACCATGACATGGAGATTCTCGTCAAGGTAAACATCCTGATATTTACCATTCGTAATCTTAGATACTATATCCGATATATTGTCATTTATGAGGTAACCAAGGTCTCCATGTATCTCGGCTGATACCTCATTTATTGTATTGATTGCGAGGTTTATTGCGTGAACCTCTCTCTCAATGCTGTCACGTTTCTTAGAGAGCACAGAAAATTCCTCTGTGAGCTCCTGCTTTCTCATCTTCTTGTCAAGCAGCTCCTTCTCAACCACACGAAGCTCTGCCTTTCTGTCTGCATACTCACCCGCAAATGACATATCTATCTCGACATCCTCATATGATTCTGTCTTTCTCTCAAGACGGTATATCATCTCTCTGAACTCTTCCTCAGAAGGTGTGTTTACATCACCATCAAATACACCCTTGGCATACAGTCCCTCAACTATGGTAACTATAACAAACAATGCTGTACACACAATAAACAACTGTCTTACACCCTTCTCAAATGGGAGAATATAAACCATAGCTGCTATTACAGCAACTACAAATATACCCGTGAGAATTATAAACCACAATCTTTCAGTAAGAGGCTTCTCAACCTTAGTATCTTCCCACAAATCCGAATCAAGAAAAACTCTCTCTTCCTTCTTGGCAAACACCTTGCCAAGCTTCTTGGCAACTGATTCCTTCTCTGTTTTTTCCTCATCCTCTGCTGTCTCTGGATTATCCTGGTTATCTGTTACTTCGGTTTTATCTGGACTATCGGTTTCTTCTGCTACTTCTGTTTTATCCGGACTATCGGCGGCTTCTTCTGTTACTTCTGTTTTGTCTGGACTATCGACGGTTTCTTCTGGCTGCTCGTCCTCCTCATCCTCATCAAACTTGAGGTTTTTCTCTGTCTCAATAAGCCTTCTCGCCTCTCTCTTTCTTCTGGCGACCTCCATGGCAAATTCCTGCTCCAAATCAGCAATCTGTCCACGAACATTTGCGATATCATCCTCCACGCCTTCATACAAAGAGAGCTCCTCGGATATATCATCAAGCTGTCTCTGAACAGGTCTGGTATCGTATTTTCGACGTTCTTCCTTCAAATGCTCTATAGCATATGTCTTATCAATATCTGCGGAACCGGTTGTTGAGAGATTACCAAGATAATTGCCAAGCTTATTAGCGAGCTCCTTTCCCGGTGCAGCACCATGCTCTCCTATGCAAAGTGTATTTACATATGTATTCTTATCAATGCCAAACATTGTTCCGTGAAGAGAGTTCTTATCCCTAAGCTTAACCTCACGTCCAGACTGTATATCCATAACAGTTGTCTTTTTGTTGTATCTCAAAAAGCTTCTCTCTATGAGATGATTTCTGCCATTATACTGGATATACGCTTTGCCCGCATAACCGCGTCCATCCAGAGGTTTTCTAAGCTCATAATTATCCAGTCTTGCTCCAAGACCACGCGATTTATCTATGCCATACAGCATACCAACTATAAATTCCTTGATTGTGGTCTTGCCTGACTCATTCTCTCCGTAAATGAGATTAAGTCCCTTTTTCAGCTCAATCTCTCTGTTATTGAATTTTCCAAAATTCTTAACCAATAATTTATTAAAATACATTTATCTATCTCCAGCCATAAGCAAAGCCTCAACACCATACTTAAGTGCCTTGCTTCTAATTTCCTCATCCTCGGTACTATCCTCTTCGGACAACGCCCTTATATATCTACCAAGCAGATTATTTTCATTTCCGGATATCAGGTCATTGATATCATACTCGGTCTCTGTATGGTCAATAATTTCATTAATATTATAACGTCTTGTCAGTCCACTTAAATTAACCTCAAGGTCGCTGGCAACACTTCCTTTGAGAAGAATTCTGTATATATTCTGCTTTCCTACCCTGCAAATCTCCTGCTCCACGATATCGGAAATCTCCGCATTGCTGTAATCAGGTGAAAGCTCTATGGACATATTCACATAGCTTCTTACATTGTGCGGAATCCATCTGATACGGGTAACCCCGTCCTCATCCACCTCGCCAAAAATATATCCTCTTCTTCCGGTCTCTGTGTAATCTATCGGCTCAAGCGAACCCGAAAATGCCATCTTGTTCTTAAGAATATGTGCCGGCTTGTGAATATGTCCAAGTGCAATGTAGTCAAACCCAAGCCTTGCCAAATGCTCCTTTGAAAATGGCATATGTGTCTTATCACCGCCATGTCCGAGCATTATATTATATGCACCTTCACGTCCAGGACGAAGTCTCTCCAAAACTCTCTCCGTGTACTGCTCTCTTCCATAGCTATATCCTGTAATGCAAACATTCAAATCCTCTATATATGCATGGGTTGCCCTGTCACGTGGCATAAGAACAGTATCGGACTCAAACTGATACTGCTCCCAAGGTGAATTTTCTTCTATATAATCATGATTTCCGGCTATTATAACAGTTTTGGTAACTGTAAGCTTTCTTAACTGGTAATCAACGCTCTTTAACTGCTGAATTGTCGGTGTACTGTGGAACAAATCACCTGCAATAAGCAGCAAATCTATCTTTTCTTTCTCACATGTATTAACTATATCAACAAAGCTCTCCCATATCTCCTCTGCGCGGGCATCACTCCAGACACGTCCACGGTCAGGCTTAACACCGATATGTACGTCCGCTATATGTATAAATCTCATTCTTCTTTTCACCTCAAATAATATAACTGCCTATCTTCCGGCAGTCTCAAAGCTTTCTCTCTCCTGCACAAGCTCCTGATACAGGTCAAGTACAGTCCAATGTATATTGTGTTTCGTAACTATAGCACGATACTTTATCTCTGGTAATCCTGACTGTCTGTACTCATACAGATATTTATCAAGCATTGTGTCAGAAAGTCCCGAAAATATAATCATAGGTGATGGCAAGTCCTGTCCCTCATACCATGAAGCAGTCTGCTCAAAACCCGGCAAACAGGCATGACAGCCTATCGGCTGAAGAAATCGCTTTTTGGCAATTTTCTTAGTATCTATACCCAGTCCGTTACATATTTTCGTTATCTCCCTGTGCAGCTCGGCAGGAACGCTATATAACAATATTGTCTGTGCCATAGGTAAGTCTCCTATCTAAACATACTTAATTGATATTTTATAACATTGGGGTGGTTTAATCAAGGGGGAGATTATGGATGTGGTAACCAGGGGCAACACTAAAGCAGTAAGACCATTGTTTTTTATAGCAAAACAATTTCATAATATCTATATTGTAACTTGCGAAGCTGATTATCTATAAATGATAATTTGAGTAATTTGCCACATTATGTTATAATGCTTTATATTAATAAATTAAAATATACCAATAATTACACTTGGTAATTTTTTATGTCAACTATCAAACATAATACATAAACTACTCTCAAAAATGGTGTATTATTCAACATAACCAGATAAAAAGACTTATTATTTCAAGCAAAGGAGACTATTTTATGATACCTACACTCTTCTATCGCCTCAAAGATGCCATACTTGGTATTGGGGCTAATTGGGATACATTAGCTATCGACGAGACCAGAGCTATAGACTTCGCTCACAAACACATCAACGAAGAACCAATGCAAATGATTGATACTTACCATTATAGTATGGAATATTGCTTAGCACATTTTGGAGAATTAATCAATAATCGCTTCCGTGAGAACCGTGTTGATGAAACAGATTTTAAAGTAGCTGCTATGGTTAATGAACATACAACTGATACAGACTTGGTACTTTATAGGGGTATATGTGAATATGTTTATGACCTTATGAAAAAAAATGCCAAAGAACATTCTGATTGTGACTTATACGAAAAAGGTTTCTTGGCTTGTTCTCTTGTAAAAGGTCATGAAATCAACTGTGAAATCAAATTAAGAATTTTCGTTCCCGCAGGAAGTAAATGTGTTTATCAAGGCAATGTAAACAATGAACAAGACTTTTACGAAGTAGACGTAATGCGCAACTCAAAATTAAAGATAGAATCTATTGATTCTGAATACATAAACTGCAGATTGTTAGAAACCGCATAGAAAGAGATGTATCGTCTCCCCAACAAAAAATGAAGCACCTTCCCACAAATATAAGAAGATGCTTCATTTTAAGATACCCCTTTGTTACATACCTGCAATAATAAGCAAAACTGATAACAGCATATAACCAACACCAAGTGCTCCGATAACCTTAACCTTACATTTCTTCAAAGTCATCAAAACAATTACTGATACAAGTGGATTTAAAAGCAGACACCACTTGGAAACTTCAAGTGCACCCGTCAAAATAGCAATTGCCACGATAATTGTTCCGCCAAACCAAAGTGTAAGTCCACCAATCAACATCGGTATGTTCGCAACCGGATTAATAGCCTTCATTATTTCATCGCTCTCGTCATCTGACAATTTCTGACTCAGCTTCTGATATAAAAGCGGCTTAAGACAGAAATACAAATGGCTCAAAAGACCTGTATAACAACTGATAAATGTATTGATTTTCAATGCCAGTGCCAGCGGTTCATTTTGCTTAGAAATCATGTTTGCAAGAAGCCACAATGTAACGTAGGCTCCTGGCTGTCCCAAAAATGATAGCCAGAACGACACCTTGAATCTTCCAGCCGGAACCTCTGCCCACCATGGCTGGACTCCGTTTAAAGTTATCTTCTGATTTCCGTCAGCCTTGCCCGGTTTGATAAGCGGCACATCTGCAAACGCAGCCATTAAATTACTGATAATTCCAATTATTCCAAAGGCAACATATGTATTCATATCATTCTCCTCTCACATTTTATTTTCCATGTCTTTGTAATGATTTATGTAGCATCATTCGGGTTAGTTTCATCTAACCCAATGCATTATACTCGCTTTCCTATGGTTTTGCAATATATTTAAGATAATGCAGGATTTGGAAAAATCAAATAAGCACTTAATATTTACTGTGAGGTAAAGCATGGAAGAAAAGAATATTAGACCTCAGGACAAGTGGAATGCCAAGGCTGGATTAATAAGTAAATCATATAAACTAAAAAAAGAGCTTGTTGATGAATTTGCAAATGCTTGTCATATAGCAGGCGTGAGCCAATCAAGGCAATTAAGCGATATGATGAGTGAGTTTATCAAGAGTGTTGAGAATGATAAAAAGAAATAGCATCCCAGACCGTTCAAAGTTGAGGATGCTATTCTTTATAGTTTAACTTAAGTTAGTGCGCATATTTTGCCTTAGTCGCCTGTCCGCCCCTTATATGCCTCTCCGACTTGTTTATATCAAGCACCTTTCTGGCATCCCTTGCAAGACTTGCATTGACCTGCTCCAATCTCTCCGTCACATCTTTATGTACGGTAGATTTCGATATACCAAATTTTTTCGCAGCCTGTCTTACTGTTGCTCCCTCCTCCACTATATACTCCCCAATCTCCAATGCACGCTGTTCTATATAATCTCTCAATATGAAACCTCATACTGCTTTTTGTACAGTCTATGCAAGAGAATTAAAAAGTAGGACAGAATGATGGCTATATCTGAATATCTATATGGTATCCAGGGGAATGATTATCATGGAAAACAGTTGGCATCAACTGTCATACTATGTTACAATTTTGAGTATAAAAAATAACTACATATTCCGGTTGCTACTAACAAATGTAATGGTTGAACGCCATAACAGAGGACGTCACACCTGTGAATATCTATGGTAACTCTAATCGTGAATCAGCATAACAAAAAAAGGAGACAACTAAATATGGGTACATGTAAAAATCCATTTCAAGTCGCAACCTATAAGAAAACATTTCAAGATATTCTTGGCTTTAGTGAAATAACTAACAAGGATGAATGCCTGGCAGAAATGAATGAGCCGATGGGAAAGAAAATATCTTTTTTGCCGGGACACGGAGCTCATCGCTCCTCTCAATGTAAGGCATTTGTTACAACTACTACAGATGACAGATTGTTGGTTGCAATATTTGATTTATATGGACAATTTTATACATATTATGAAATGAATTTGTGTGATATTAAAAATCTGCTAGTAAAAAAGGCTTTTGGTGGTATTAAGTTATCTTTTGGTGCAAAGACACAATTAGGCTGGACTTCCATGGAAATGTATATACCAAAGCATGATTTTGGCTCGGATTTAAAAGAACAAAAAATACATTTACAGCGTTTAATCGGCAACTTACAAGCTGAATATCCAAACAAGCAGGGGAACACAAGTGAAACAGAGATAAACGCTCAAAGTAATAATCCTCTGAAAGCCAAATTTGATATAATTTATTTGTTGGCAGAAGCTCTTGAAGAGAATGGAATCGATACCTTTAAATTTCCAAAAGGTATAAAAAGCGAAAAGGTAAATGAATGGGAATCGGCAAACGATGCAACACTTCCAAAGTCCTACAAAAATTTCCTTATGCTGGTAAATGGATTCAACAGTGGAAGCTCAGTCGTTTATCCCTTAGAACAGGCAACAAAGCTTACTGTACCGGATGAATTTATGGGATATTATGCGATTGGTGAATATATAGGGGATGGTTCACTATTACTTACTGACGGTAAAGGGAATTTTTATTACGGAGACCATGTAAATGGTATAGAGCCAGCCACATTTGAAGATTTTGTTGATAATTGGATTATTAATTGTATGAAAGATTCATTTATAGACAACGGAATAGAAATGCCCGATTGACCACTTAAGTCTTCTGATAACTGCAATAACCAACTTAGCAACAGCCAGGTATAACTTGATATATAAGTAGTTTGATTTACAAGGGTGCTAGTCCAGTAGCACCCTTGTAAAAAAGCTTACTATATTTTCTTTATTATGGTTGAACGACCCTCCAAAAATGGTGTATCATTCAACATAGGGTAATAAAATATGATCTTCAAAAAAGAGCACTTGAAAAATCAAGTGCTCTAGTATATAATCTACTTAGAAAGGTAATCGGATATGACTCCGATTTGCCCTCAGTTATATATGTTAAAAGAAATTAAGCATCTTCACTTTGGGCAGTTGGGATGCTTATTTCTTTTTATTGTTATGATTGTCTATGTATGACAGAGCCGCAAATATTACTAGCAATAAAGTGAGAACTTCTATTGTGTTCATAGGGCATCACCCTCCTTTGTATACTAGAGGGCATCAAATAATCGGAATTTCACATCCTACTTTCTTTTCAATTACACAATATCATTATACCATATTGCGAACATATGTTCAACGCCTTATGTCATTATTTCCCCTACTCCACCACCCAAACAACCTTACCACTCAACCATTTCCTATTGTTACTACCATATGTACGGTAGATTTTGATATACCAAATTTTTTCGCAGCCTGTCTTACTGTTGCTCCCTCCTCCACTATATACTCCCCAATCTCCAATGCACGCTGTTCTATATAATCTCTCTATGAAACCTCATACTGCTTGTTTGTACAGTCTATGCGTGAGGTTTGAAAAGTAGGACAGAAACATGGTTTATTCTTTTCTTCTTTACATGAATAGCAATCAAAAATGCTATCTTTTATCATTTAGTAATATTTCATAATATTTTTGTTTGCTTTTTAGTAACATTTTTTATTTATTACAATATATAATATACATACGAAATTAATAGTGATTTCGTATATGCCGTGAGTAACGGCAAGAATATTACTCAATTGTATGTTTGTCTCCGCGAGTGACGGGACTTAAATTTAGAATATCATTCAATTGTAAGTTTATCTCCGTGGATAACGGGATGTAAATGTATAATATTATCCAATTGTAAATTAGAAAGGGCCTTCTTAGGCTCTTTCTTTATAGGAGCAAAAGATGAAATTAGTAAAAATATCCAACGATTTTTTTAATGAATGTAAAAAACATAATATTCACAAAGAACTTATGTTTAACGAAGGCGGGCGTCCTAGTGTTTTAATTGTAAAACTAAAATACAAAGAACATTATCATAAATTTGTTGTACCACTTCGTTCAAATATATCCTCTAGAACACCAAAAGGTCAATATTTCTCTTTACCACCTAATTCAAAAACAAAACCTCATCACTCACACGGAATACATTATATAAAATTGTTTCCCATTGAAGATAGGTATGTTCAATCATATTTGATAAATGAACAATTTGACATATTAGTAAAAAAAATAATTGACAATAACGAATTTGTTATAATCCAATCTTGTCAGAACTATTTAAAAAAATACGAATCTGGCAATAGACATTTTATGACACCTGATATTGACGGAATTATCAATATGCTTAATACAAATAATAACACAAAATAAATTAACAATTCTATCACCTATATATACCACTACTCTAGTAGTACTACCCCTAATTTATTTTCCTAAATTAATAATCTTCCTAAATATTTAAAAAAATTATATAATTTACCCAACATTTTATAATCGAATCTTGTCTATATTATGTAGAGACATACAAATATTATATGAGGAGAGCAACCTTATGGATTCTAACTTAAGCTACTATGTTGAACAGGCAATGCAGGGAGACCAGACTGCCTTCGAGGAAATCTACAAACAGACATACTGGACCGTCTACTACACCTGCTTCAGTTTTTTGAAAAATGAACAGGACGCGGCAGACACCACGCAGGAGGTCTATATAACAGTGATGAACTCTCTGTCCACACTTCAGGACAAGGATAAGTTTCTGTACTGGTTGAACCGCATTGCAGTAAACAAATGCAAAAATATCCTGCTGAAAAATACACCTGTCATGGTGGATATGGACGCAGTCGAAAATGTAATACTAGAGGAAAACGAGAATTTTCTCCCTGAGGATTATATTACTAATCAGGAGAAGCGTCAGCTTGTGATGAACATTATCCATACATGCCTGAATGATGTACAGTACCAAACAGTATTTCTGCATTATTTTAATGGATTTTCAGTATCGGAAATCGCAGAAATTATGGAATGTCCCGTGGGAACTGTTACATACCGTCTTAGTGTTGCCCGCGGCAAGATTAAACAGGCTGTCACACAATATGAAAACATCAACAATGAGAAGTTATACTCCGTTGGTGCGATTCCACTTCTTGCCTGCATTTTTACAGAGGAATTCAAGAGTTTTTACCATGTCTCTCCTACACCTGCAAATGCGTTTAATCCAATCTCTACGAATACCATTATCAAGGGAGCAGCAAAGAAAGGAGCTGACGTAATGTTAAAAACAGCAAAAGCAAAAATTATCGCTGGTGCGGCAGGAATCATAATTGTAGGAGGTATTGCAGCAGCAATTATTTCCGCAAAAAAGAATGATGACACAGATGCTACCACCACACAGACAATCACAAGCGAAGCAACAACCGAATCATCTGACACTGCTTCATCAATTGAAGATTTATCCACAGATGAAAGCACAGAATCCACTGAAACTCCATCTTCGGAGGCAAGAAATCTTGACATCAAGCTGGAAGTAGTTGGAGAATTCAGTGAAGGTCTTGCCGCTGTAAAAGAAAAAAGCAGTGGAAACTGGGGATTTATAGATACACAAGGAAATCTTGTTATCGACTACCAATATTCTTCTGTATATGACTTTCGCGAAGGACTTGCCTGTGTACAGAATAGTGAGTATGGCTCATGGGGATATATTGACACCTCCGGAAATGTTGTAATTCCAACACAATACGACCATGTAACATACTTTTCTCCTGAAGGTGTAGCCCTTGTAATTAGTGGAAGTACTGGATATCTTATTGACAAAACTGGTACTGTACTTCTCGAAACTGACTACGAAAGCTCTGGAGAATGTTCAGAAGGTCTCATCAACGTAAAAAAGAATGACAAATGGGGCTATATTGACACACAAGGGAATCTGGTAATCGATTGTCAGTACGACGTAGTCGGACATTTCTCGGATGGTCTTGCATGGGTTCGTAAGGATGATAAATCAGGCTATATCGATACACAGGGAAATGTCGTAATCGATTTTGTCTTTGATTACGATTATAATTCTTCCTCTGAATTCATCAATGGATATGCAGTGGTAGAAAAAGATGGTAAATATGGAATGATTGACAAACAAGGCAATGTCATGATTGATTTTATCTATGATTATATGGGTTCTTATTCAACCGATGGTCTCATCCGCGTCAAAAAGGATGGTCTTTACGGCTATATTGATTTAAACGGAAATACGGTGATTGATTTCCAATATGATGACGCCAACCAGTTCTATGACGGTCTTGCTTATGTATCTATAGATAATAAATATGGCTTTATAGACACTGATGGAAATGTTGTAATCGACCTCATCTATGATATGAACTACACACCAATTGAATATCGTTTTATAGATGGAATTACTCCTATGATATTAAATGGTCAAGGGTGCTATATTGACCTAAATGGCAATGTCGTGATTGGTAAAGTTGAATAATTGAAATAAGAAAATAAGCATCTCAACTTTAAACGGTTGATATGCTTATTTTTTATTGCCAAAATATCATACAGCTATTTCCCCTACAACACCTTATTAATCTCATCCCCATTTACTGGAGAAAGACACCTGTGCTCTAGTTCATTTATGGCAATCATCTTCTCTTTTTTCTCTGTAACCACACCAATAACAGCAGCCTCTACTCCATTCTGTCCCAAATAATCCACCAATCTTTTTCCATCCCCAGTTACCACAAACAAACAGCCTGCCGCGTCCAGAAGATACGGATTAATGTTGAAAAACTCACAGATTTCAATTGTCTCCTGACGGATTGGAATATCCACATGCTGCACCTCAAAACCTTTATCCATCCAGACACCCATCTGCCATAGAGCGCCATAGACACCACCATTCGAACCATCGTGCATATAACAGATGTTACAGTCGGAAGCGGCAACACTTTGTGCTGCATCCCAAATGCTATAATCACTCTCCTTAACGCATGCCATGTCGAGATAAGATTTTGAAAAACGTGTATTAAGCGTCTCTCTCTTATGCTTAAGTATCACATCTGCACCCATAAGTCCAGCCTGACCTGTCATTACAATTTCATATCCAGACTTTATTTTCTTTTTGTCAGCACGATACATCCCAGCCTGTCCAAGCATTGTAATCAAAAACTGTGCCCTTTCAAATGCAGAAGATACCTGCGTATGTCCACCTAATATCTGTATTCCTTTTGCCTCCGCAAATGCATTGAAATCTGCCATATAACTCTTAATCCATGATTCCTTTACATTCTCCGGCAAAAGCATAGTGATACGAGCCCCCTCCACATTTCCGCCAGAGCACGCAAAATTGTTGAGTGCCTTTGTCCATGCAATCCAAGGTGTATCTCCAATTCCATCTGCACTTACAATGCCATTTAAGCTTGCATAATCATTTCCAACTGCTGCCGATACCTCAATCTTAGGATTTAATTTCCGAATATGTTTAATCACCGAGCGCATCAAATAACGCTCCGGTAAGCTTCCCTGTTCCATTATCTGTTCTCCTTGTAAAATGCTAATGTATCTCCATACGAATTTATTCTTATGGCTTGCGAAGTATATCCACTGTATGCGCCCCTGCGCCAATCAAATCCGGACGTTCACATACCTTAAGCTGATATTCCACAAAAAGCTCGTAACTCTCCTCGCTAAGTTGATTAACAAACGGACGTATATAATTAGCCGGTCCATCCGGTGATAATATCTTCTCTCTAGTCAGTTGAACCGCTTCGTTGTATTCCTCTATATCCTCAATTCTTTCAAATGAATAAAGGCTTTCTTCTCCTGGAACTGTATGATATGCTTCGTCAAGCTGCCCGCCTTCCACACTCTCTTTTATATGATTCTCCTGAATTCCATATACCACAACCGCATACTCATTCATTACATATGCCACCATGATAATGCCACCTGACTTCGTTACCCGTTTAGCCTCGGAAAGTGCCTGAACCTTCTCCTCTTTTGTCATCAGATGATACATAGGTCCAAATAGCAGTGTCAAATCATATGTATTATCAGATAATTTTTTCAAATTCAATGCATTTCCCTGCATGGCACGAACCTTGGCATTTTTCTGCTTTAAGATTCCAAGATTATGCTTCACAAGCTCCACCGCTGTCACATCATAACCTTCCTCACAGAGTGCCACACTGTAACGTCCGGTTCCCGCACCTATATCGAGAATCTTAATTTCTTCACGATTATTAACCTGTAGCTCCTTCATCCTTAAAGCAAGATAATCATGAATGTATTTCATTGTGATACGATATTCAATCTGTCCATGTCTTGAATTTAATCTTTTTTCTTCATTAAATTTATTGTAATAGGTCTCAATCTTGTCCATAACCATAAAAACCTCATATATTCAATCGCTACATTTACTATATGGGGTAATCTTCAAAAAAGCAATAAATTTTTTGTAAAGTAATTACAGGTATATTTATTGCTCCCACCCCAGCGGATGATTTCGTCGTGTTAGCTGGTTATATTACAGGACCGCTTTCGCTTGATTGCTCCGAGCATCGGTACTAAATTCGCGCTACGCACTCATTAAGTGCCGGCTGTCGCAAACGTCCCTGCATATAACCAGCTAACACGACGAAATCATCCGCTGGGGTGGGAGCAATAAACATACCTGTGTTTACTTTATGGAAACATTATCAAAATACAACTAGAAGATTATGCCTCTTCATGTTATAATTATAAAGTCGTACAATTACAAAAAATGACACAGAAATCACATAATGAGGAGGTAAATCATGGAGCAGTCAAATGGCGAAATGGCTTGGGAAATGGTTTCTGGCAAAGAATTAAAAAGCGTGAAGATTGGTATAATTGTAAGTGCAATTCTTTCAGTCGGAGCTATTATTGCACAGCTTATAACTAAAAACTATTTATTATATATCTTATCGGTTTTGTTAGTGTCTGACACTGTGATAATGGGTGTATTAACAGGACTTTTATTGAAGGACAAGAGAGATTTTCTTTTCTGTGAAGAGCTTAGCACATATTCAGATGAGATTATAAATAACACAGTCCTTGGTTATTCTGGTCTCTGCATTACTAAAAGATATATTTTCAAGGCAATGCAGCTTTCAAAGCCTATTGATTTGAAACAAGTCGAATGGGTATACAGAAAAAAAGTTACTTCAAACCAGAACTCATCAGATAATACTATATTATGCATGAGAAACGGTAAAAAGAAATCTATATCCAACGGAATAGCAATTACTGACAATGATTTCATATATAAATTGGTTAAATATAATAACGAAAGAGCACTTATCGGCTGGTCAGCTGCTAATCTAAAAAAATACAAAGAAATTGTTGCTTCTGAGAATATTTAATTTATGTATAACATATTTGCTATAGATATTGGGGAAATGAAATTTTCAGTAAAAATTCATTATGATCTATAGTAATTTAAGTTTATAAAAAGGAGAAAGGTGATATGAAGAAAAAATTTAGTTACTTACAAGCAATTCTTATGATTGGATGTATTCCACTGATTGCGGCAATTATCATTATTACCACATATGCGGCAAACAAAATGAGGGATGAACTTATTAACAGTACATATCTTCGCTTAAAATCCTGTGCTATCTCTGTGGAGCAGTATTTCACATGGGATATAAGAGAGGATATTCTTGCCAAGGATGAGGTAAGCTATAATTTTATCGACTCTCTGAAGGATAATAATATTGAACAAACCCTGTTCCTTAACGATGAACGTTTTATCACATCAATCAGTGACGGGAATGGTAATAGAATAGAAGGAACTAAGGCAGATCCTAAAATCTGGGAAACTGTCAAGGCAGGAAATGACTACAAGGCCTCAGGAGTTGAAATTCAGGGGGATAAATATTATGTATATTATAAACCTGTCTGCTCGGATGATGGAACCATTTTAGGAATGGCATTTTGTGGTGAAAAGGAAATACTTGTCACGAATGCACTATTCAAGATGTTAAAAAATTTATACATTATTGCAGGGGTGTTACTTGTATTCTTCATAAGTATTTTAGTATATCTGGCATTTAAAATACGTAAGCCTCTTATGAAAACTTCCGAATATATCAATCAGGTTGCAAACGGAAATCTTAATGGAGAACTTAACTGTAAATCTGTCATTTACGAGGTAAAGACCTTGATAGATGCATCTTCTGCTCTGAAGGAAAAGCTAAATGGAATTGTGACGAATGTCGATGACCATGTAATTCAGTTAGATACCAGCATGGACTCACTCAATACTCTGGCAGAAGCGAACAGCACTGGAACAAATCAGATTAAGCAGGTTATAGATGATTTGTCCGAAACTGCAGTTACACTCGCGGATAACATTCAGTCAGTCAACATGAAGATAATTGAAATGGGAGATGATATCTCTGTAATAGATTCAGAAGTGACTACACTTGACGATAATTCAACCAAGATGAATCAGGCAAATCAAAACGCTGCAGAATCAATGAATATGGTACTTAAAAGCTCAAGAACTTCATCTGATATCATCACTGATATTATTGAACAGGTCAGAGAAACCAATCAGGCTATTGCCTCTATCAACGAAGCTGTCGAACTTATTTCAAGTATTACGGCACAGACCAATCTCCTGTCTCTGAACGCTTCCATTGAAGCAGCGAGAGCAGGGCAGGCAGGCAAAGGCTTTGCAGTTGTAGCATCAGAAATAAAGCAGCTTGCCGACCAAAGCAACGAAGGTGCAACTACAATTAAGGATATTGCAACTAATATTCTTGAAAAATCAAATGAATCTGTAAAACTTACAGAAAAGATGAAAACGCTTGTAGAACAAGAGCAGACAGATATTGTACATGCTAAGTCAGGCTTTGATACACTAAGCCAGACAATAGAAGCAAATATTTCAATAGCTAAAAATATATCCGAAAAAACTAAGGATCTTGAAGAACTCAAGCAAAATATTATCAACAGCATAACTGAGCTCAGTGCAATCAGCGAGGAGAATGCTGCAAGTAATGAAGAGGTAAATGCAAGTGTAACCAATATCGCAGAATCTATAGACCAAATCTCAGAAGATACCCAGCTAATCAAAAATGTATCTTCTGATTTGGAAGAATTGATGAAATACTTCAAATAAAAGTGTTAAAAACAACCACGCAAGACTTTTGTGTGGTTGTTTTTTATTATATTTTATATTTAACAATTATAATGTATTCCACCTCTTGATAATATCATTTCCCGAATACTATCCACTTCAAATCCCTGTTTCTTAAGCATTTCACATGCAGAATCCAGAGCATCTCTAAATTGCCTAACTATATCATCAAAATGTTTCATAGCAATACTCTGTCCTATTCCAGCTTTATATGCTTCTGACTTAAAGCTTTCTCTCGATATATCGCTTAACTTATAATTCCCGCCAATACTGACAGACATATTATCAGTGCTCTCTTCGTATATTATTGTGCTTACAATATCATATGCAGGTGCAAGCCTTATACTATTTAAATCCTCGCTATACAATAAGGAAAGATTTTTTACGTGATTATCTGTATTTCCTATCAAATAGTTAAATATACAAATGTCCCATAATTTTAACTGGTCTTCAATAGGGGATGCTGAATAATTTCTAAGCAAACCAAACATCTTTTGCAAATAATTCTCGTTATTATGTTCATATTTTTTAGATGCTGGAATTCCTAGTGCCTGTGAAAAATCCTCCTGATGTAAACGATATGGTATTTTTAACCCATCCCATTCTTTTTTTGAGCCTATACGTTTTCTATCATATCTGACTGTTGCAAAAAGTACATCTTCCTCGTCTCCATCACTCGTTTTAATAATAAAACTATCCGGTACATCTATTCCAAGATTTTTTGCAGTCAAAAGGCATAATTGTTCATTTGCAACTATATGCTTTAACCTCACATGACTCTGCTTGACAATATGTGTGCTTGGTGCATTTCCAAGCGGCAGATACCATGTATTATCAGTCTCATCATAATAAAGCCCTACCTTTCCAGAAGCCCCTGTCAAGGATAAATGCGCTCTTGTAACCAACTCTGCTGACTCCGTAGCTCCCTCCTGTGCAAGCTTCTGCACTTCCTCTTTAGTCATTTTTTTGTATGAAAATGTATCTGCTGTGTTATTTTCCTCAACCACACTGATTGCCCCAAGACATTCTCTTCCAAGACCAGATAAAATAGATAAATAATCTGCTTCGTCCTTACGAAGCCAGCTCGCAACACATCGTCTGGTAAATCCCTCCGGCAGCAAACCTTCAAAAAAATTTCTTGTCCTTTGTGTATTGAAGTTCTTTTCCTCTAACGGCAGGCTGATTGATATAGGTCTGGCATCCTGACTGTGCAAATATTCCTCATCATATGAAAATTCAGCATTATCTGACGAAAAAATACTGATATTACCAACCAACCTCTTTTCACCCTTAATTTCTACATATATATATAGCTTGTCCATCCTCTACCCTCTTTTTTCGATTATTAAATCAAGACCTAAAATATGAATTAATTGTATCGTTTTTTCTATCTCAGCGGTAGCTTTTCCACGTTCTAACTGAGATATAAAAGTAACGCTCAGACCAGTAAACTCCGATAGATATTTTTGTGTGTAGCCTAATTCTTTTCTTCGCATGCGTATCGCTTTACCTAATGATTTTGAATCAATAATTTTCATAATCTTCTCCACATCTAAAATTAGTCGTACGACTAATTTATCTTGATTTTTTGTTTTTTTAGTCGTACGGCAAAATTAATTTATTCAAAAAGCAAAATATGTCGTACGACTAATTTTTATATATTATATAATTCAAATAATTTATTGTCAATTAAAGTTCCAATTATTCCTATCAAAGAAGAAAACTATTGCAATATGAACACAATAGTTATATTCTAAATAAAAAACAGAGAGGTTTGCGAAAACAGATGAATCAAAAAGAAATAAACAAAAAGAATATTAACAAGGCAACTATATTTTTCACAAGCTTAATTGTCATACATTTAACCTTGAGCCTCTGTATAGCTTACACTCCTTTGTTTAACAACATCAGCTTAAACTCAAGCCTCATCTTAAGTGAGAGTATTTTGTTTATCCCAACAGTTTTATTTTTTATCATTACAAAGCAGAACTTCAGGGAAACTGTACGACTTAAATCAATGCATATTGGAACTTATTTCATCATACCGTTACTTGTATTATGCATAGAACCTATAATTGCCTTAGTAAATGCTGTCTCTATGCTATTTGTAAAAAATTATATATCTTCAACAGTCACACAGGTTGTAACACGAAACAGCCTTCTGTTGTCGCTTGGACTTATGGCTCTGATGCCGGCTATCGTTGAGGAGCTGGCATTCAGAGGTGTGATTCTTGGGAATTACCGCCATTCAGGAACCCTAAGCGGATTTTTGATGTCCGGATTTCTGTTTGGACTTATGCACATGAACTTTAACCAGATGGCATATGCTGTACTTCTGGGAATTATTTTCGGCATCGTTGTTGAGGCTACAGGGAGTATAATCTCCACAATAGAAATGCATTTTTTAGTGAATGGTACATCCGTTTTTCTGTCATACATCAGCCGATTGTTGCTTTCAGACAGCTCCTATAATGTTGCTGATACAACAGGGCAGCTTGATGCAGACACACTCCGTATTGCCATCAATTCTTATCTTAATCTCCTGCCATATGCCCTTGTATTTAGCGGGCTGCTTATATATGCCATTGCCGCATTAAATAAAAGACAGGAGCAGCTTAAAAATATCTTTAGCCTGAAAAGAAAAAATGATGACGATGAGAAAGTAAGCGTATTTAGTCCCCTTTTGATAATCGTCATTATCTTCTGCCTCGGCAGATGCATATTAGATGAGTTTGTTCTTTAATTGAGACTTCAGATACTCGTAACGGAGTCTCTTCTCCTCCTTTGCGAAATGAACCTCCCGAAGCTGTTCAGGATTGTTCTCATAATCGAGCACCTCAGCTCCAAACTGCTCGCTCGTGAGGTCAAACTTACAGTCTCCAATCACATTGTAGCAATGATAATTTCCACCAGATCTAAGAATACCATACACCTTACCACCGAAGATATCCTGTGCCAGAAATGCAGTTATAGAGCACTGTCCAAGAGTCTTATTTTCCTTAGTCCAGCTCTCTCTCATTCTCGGAGCACATGTATCTGCACACCAGATTTCTGATAATGCATCATACAAATCAAGAGGTGTTTTTATTCCTTTATATTCTTCTGAAATTGCCGGTACAGTCGCATTCTGCCAGCCCCAAAATCGATATGACATAAGTCTCTCCTTTAATTTATATTTGATATATTTCTTTATACACTATAACATATTTTTATGGTATTAACCACTCCACCATGTTATAATACATTAAAATTCATGAAAGGAGCTAACTATGAATCAAACAACACATTACAATGATAGTGATATAATATCAGCCATATCCTCAAAGCAGCGCTTATATAAGCTTACGGGATTTTTCGGTGCTATTTTTATTTTAGTTATACCTTTTGTCTTAGTTGCAGGCTTGCTTATGTTCATCGACGGAAGAAACTATGCACCCATTATACTTATACCCGGTATATTATTAATTCCTATTACAATACTAATCAATAAATCTAACAAGAAATTAAAAAATACACTAAAGGATATGCTTGGAGAATATATTATTAAAGATGTCTTGGCGGAGAAAATTGACATAGATGAATATTCACCATCCAAATTTATCAACACCAATTTTATTAAAAATTGTACGATTCTTCCTAATTATGACCGTGTAAATGGTTCTGACTACATATCAGGTAAATATAAGGGAATTAATTTTACATACTGTGATTTGCTGTTAGAAAGAAAGGTTGAAAGAACCGATGATGACGGACACAAAAGCAGCAAATATATTACTGCCTTTCAGGGACCTTTGCTTCTGCTCAATCTAGGCAGGTCAATAGATTGCTATGTACGAATCCGAGAGCGCAAGAATACCCGAAAGGCAAAGGGAGTTCTTACATCTGTCTTTAACGGAGCTGCCGACTTACTTGGCATCAAACACGATACTGATATTATAGAAACAGAGAACGAAGCCTTTAATAATCAGTTTGAAGTTAAAACAAACAACGACGAAATGGCATTTTATATTTTAACTCCCCAGTTTATGGAAAGCATAATGCGTGCTGATGAGGTTGCAGAGGGTTATACAAATATCGAGTTTAAAAACTCTGACGTTACTATAACTCTTAACAACGGAAAAGACGCATTTGAGGTTAAAAAAACAATAAGCAGCAGACGCAGACTGGCAAAATGCAGAGAGAATTTCAGAGGTGAATTAAACAGTATTCTCACAATATTTGATGAAATTCTCACAAAGGAAAATTTGTTTTGACTTAAATTAAAAAGATTGTATAATATAAATATAAGCAACATCATCAGACATAATTCAGGAAATGAAAGGAGTGTTTTTCCATGAACAACCAGGTTATCATTTCAATCAGCCGAGAATTTGGAAGTGGTGGTAGAGCCATAGCCCAAAATGTTGCAAAGAGCTTGAATCTGCCTCTGTATGACAGAAATATTTTATCAGAGATTTCTAACGAAGATGGAAATTCTTATGAAGATCTTGCAGAATATGATGAGAAGCCCCGCAATCCGGTATTGACAAGAACTGTACGAGGACAATGCAATTCAGTTGCGCAGTTAGTTGCAGAAATGCAGTTTGATTTCCTGCGAGACAAGGCTAAGCAGGGTGAATCATTTGTTGTATTAGGACGCTGCTCAGAGGAAGTACTTAAGGAATTTGACGGATTAATCTCTATATTCATCCGTGGTGACGAGGCTGCCAAGCTCGCAAGAGTTATGGAACAGTATGACCTGTCAGAGTCAAAAGCCGCTGCCAAGATTAAGAAGCATGATAGGACAAGACGTCAGTATCACAATTCTTATTCAACAGGCAAATGGGGTGAGGCAGGCTCCTATGACCTATGTATCAACAGCAGTAAGCTTGGCATAGATAAAACCACCGAAGAGCTTCTGCACTATATACAGTCCAGAACTAATAACTAATAAAAATTCACCATAGGAAGAGTTACTTCTTATGGTGAATTTTTATTTTATTCTCTATCTTACCTACAATTATCGTCAGATACCTAAACAGTGATTCCGCCGCAAATCCAAAAACAATCATGAGAAGCACACATATATTTGACATATCACTTAAGGCAAACAGCTTCTTAAGGAATATTCCTGAGAACACAAGTCCAGCTACATTCAGCCATATAATTCCATGCTTCATCTTATTTAAAGGCTCACTTATCTTGAACAAAATCATAAATCCAACTACAGACAAAACCATAGTCGCAGCAGTGCCGACGCTGGCTGGCTTTAGACCTAATACCTCGCCGCAGACAACAAGTGCTCCTACTGCAATTACATCTGTCAAGCCTCCCGGAAGTGCCTTAAGCAAAACATTGGTCATAAAGTGGCCTTCTATCCTTGACTTGTTAGCCTCAAGTGCAAGTAAAAATCCAGGAGCCCCTATAGTAAACATACTGATAAGAGATATCTGTGCCGGCTCAAGAGGATAAGTTATCATGAAGATAACTGAGAACAGTGCCATCAGCAGCGAAAAAATATTCTTGACAAGGAACAGACTCGCTGAACGCTGTACATTATTCACGACACGTCTTCCCTCATATACAACATCCGGCATATGTGCAAAATCTGAATCTAAAAGCACCACCTGTGCCGCCTGTGCTGCTGCCTCACTTCCTGACGCCATCGCAACACTGCAATCTGCGTCCTTCATCGCAAGGATATCATTTACACCGTCACCAGTCATGGCAACGGTGTGTCCTTTCCGCTGTAACGCCTTTACTAATTTCTGCTTCTGCTTAGGGGTAACTCTTCCAAATACCGTATATTTGTCAACAGCATCCCTTAACTTAGCACCTGTGTCAAGAGTTGTCGCATCAACATAATTCTCTGCATTTTCAATTCCGGCCTGCATTGCTATCTCTGATACTGTGTTAGGATTGTCACCTGAGATAACCTTAATCATAACACCCTGATTTTTAAAATATTCAAAGGTTTTCTGTGCATTTTCCCTAATCTGGTTGGCAAGAACCACATAACCAAGCGGAGTTACCTTTCCCGTAAGCCCATCCTTTATATCAGAGCCATCATATTTTCCAAATAATAATACACGGTCACCATCCTTGGTAAAGTCTGATATCTCATCGGAAATCAAGTCAAACTTATCACGCATAATAAACTCTGGTGCACCTAACAGATACATTCCATCCGAAAACAATGCACCTCCATACTTTGTAGTTGACGAAAATGGATATACTGAAACCGGTTGTCTGTGAGTAACTACACCGGCTGCTTTCTCATCTATATAGGATTTGAGTGCCTGCATGGTTGAATTGTTATCCTTAGAGGCAAGCGTATAATCAGCAAGAAGTCCTTCAAATTCCTCTACAGTCATCTCTGACTTACTGCTTTTTACAAGCTGCTTTACATTCATATCCGGCTTTGTTATTGTTCCGGTCTTATCTACGCATAAAACGTCAACTCTTGCTAAAGCCTCTATACTCTTCATATCATGGAGCAGTACTTTTTTCTTGGCAAGATTAATAGTGCTTAATGCGAGTGCAACCGTTGTGAGCAGGTATAGTCCCTCAGGAATCATACCAATTATGGCTGCAACTGTCGCTGTGACACTTCTTCTTATAGTTTCATGGTTCACATAATGGCTCTGATAAAAAAGCAGTGCACCGATAGGAATAATAACTATTCCAACCCACTTAACTATCTGATTTATGGAGCGAATCATCTCTGACTGCTCACCACTTCCCATAGCCTTAGCTTCTCTGGTAAGCTTAGATATATATGACTCATTACCAACCTTAACCAGTCTTGCATAACACTGTCCTGACACAACAAAACTTCCCGACAAAAGCTCACTGTCACTTGTTTTCTCGACCTCATCCGCCTCACCTGTAAGCAGAGACTCATTAACCTGTATCGAGCCATCTATGACAATCGCATCTGCACATATCTGGTCACCCGCAGAAAGAATAATCACATCATCCTGCACAAGCTCCTCTGACAATATCTGCTGCTCCATGCCATCGCGGACAACGACAGCATGTGGAGCATTAAGTATATTCATCTTATCAAGAGTTTTTTTCGCCCTTATCTCCTGAAATATTCCTATAAGCATATTGCCTATAACAATCGGCAAAAAAGTAAGATTACGAAATGAGCCAACAAGACACAACAGCACAGTTATCACAAGAAAGATAAGATTAAAATAAGTAAGTGTATTGGACAGAATTATCTCCTTTGTCGATTTCTCAGTTGAAGTGTCCGCCTGATTCACCAACCCCTTATTTATCCTCTCATTTACCTCTGCACTCGTCAATCCCTGTACCATATGTCTCACTCCTAACTATCAGTCGCTACAGTCTACCACCAGTCGCTATCCCACAATATCGTAAATGGTCCATCGTTTACTAAATCAACCTTCATATCTGCGCCAAAGCTTCCACAGCTCACCTTTCCAAAGGTTGCTGTGCACTGCTCCTTAAAATACTCATAAAGCTCATTGGCAAAATCCGGAGAACCAGCCTTTATGAAACTCGGACGATTACCCTTCTTACAGTCTGCATAGAGAGTAAACTGAGACACAACCAAGACCTCGCCACCAACATCTGTCAGAGATAAATTAGTCTTTCCCTCTGCATCCTCGAATATCCTTAGTGTTGACAGCTTCTTTACATACTTATCAACCATCTCTCTTGTGTCACCATCAGCAACACCGAGCAAAACAAGAAAGCCTCTTCCTATACTTCCTATAATCTCTCCATCCACCCAAACTGAGGCATGGCTTACTCTCTGTATAACTATTCGCATATTCCTCTTCTCCCACCAATGGCTGATTGCCAATTTTATTCAAATACTGTAACATATACCATTTTAAATGTCACCCCGATTTTGTGAAATGTATGTGAAACTATATTTAATTATTTATTTCCTTTATCTGCCAGAAATAACATCTATTCTCTTTTTTCTTATATTCCTCATAAATATTGTTGCGATTACAAAGCATACAGCCTCAACTATGATAAATGTGCTCCACACAAGCCATATCTTGCTGTTGTCGTTTTTAGCAATAATTGAAAAGCCCCATGCTACAGGTAAAACTAACACCAACTGCCTCAAAAGAGATATAACAAGCGACTCAACTCCCCTGTCGAGTGCCTGAAATATTCCCTGAAATGCCACATTAGAACCCGCAAAAATGAAGCTTACAGATATAACTCTCATGGCACTTACACACATATCAAAGGTCTGTCCTGACAATCCAAACATATTTGCCAAGGATTCAGGAAATATCTCAAGTAAAACAGTCCCAAATATCATAATTATCAGGGTATATAAAAGCCCATATTTTATCCCGTCCTTTATTCTTCTCTTATCCTGCATTCCATAATTAAATGATACTATAGGAGTTATCGCATCTCTTAACCCAAAGGCAGCAAAAAGTATAAACTGCTGCACCTTGTAATATAATCCATACGCAGTTACCGCACCCTCACTTATTCCTCCAAGGATAACATTTAATCCATATGTCATTACAGACATTAATGCCTGTGCAATAATAGCAGGCAAGCCTATTGAATATATCCCTCTTATCAGACCGGCATCAGGTTTCATATATTTTAAACCGTTTTTGACCTCTGTATTTTTCCTTACATGGAATATAACTGCGAGTATAAGTGAAACTATCTGACCTATGACAGTCGCATATGCTGCGCCGCAGACACCCATTTTAGGAATTCCTAGCCATCCATATATCATAATAGGATCTAATATAATATTCGTAAGTGCTCCTGCAACCTGTGCAATTGTTGAATATAAAGATTTTCCTGTAGACTGAAGCAGCTTCTCAAATATTGAGAAAAACACTATTCCCATTGATATCACACAACATATCCTCAAATAATCTACAGCCATATCATACACAAGCTTATTGTTAGTCTGACTTCCTATATACGTTTCCACTCCAAATAAACCAAACAAGAGAAAGACAATATATATAATACACGCCAGAAATATTCCATTTCCAGCTACACGGCTAACTCTCTCCATCTCTCCCTGCCCCAGATTTTTAGAGAGCAACACTCCCATTCCAACTCCAGTTCCTATAGCTATTGCAACCATAAGCATCTGAACCGGAAACGCCAACGTCAGGGCATTCAATGCCTGCACACCATTTTCCTCCATACCACCCACAAATGCACTATCAACTATGTTATATACCGCCTGAAGCATCATCGATAAAATCATCGGTATTCCCATTGACAGCATAAGCTTCTTAACTGGCTCAGTAGCCATTTTGTTTAATTCCTCTGTTTTCATTGCTATTATCTCTCTTTCTACATATATTGCACAAAAAAAGAGGCGCAAATCCATCTGGATTTACGCCTCTTTGTGCTACTCGACAAGCATTATAATATCAAATTAATAACAAAAAAGTCAATATTTTTTAGAATGGGCTAAGCTTAAGATAGCCAGCCTCACCTATACTGAAATACCATTTTACACTCTCATCATCGCTCATAGCGAGTGCATATACTATTCTGCTGTCGCTTATAGAACTCCAATCAAGGTCAGGATAATTCTCCCTTATATCATTTGCCTTACCCATAGTTGCAGTCCACGAACCTGTTACCGTATAACCGGCATCACTCGTAAGGGTAAGTGTAAAATCTCCATCCTCATACCCATCTGTATATGAGCCAGAGATTGCTGTTGTGATAATCTCACCATCTGATGGCTCATTATATGTTGTTATCGCACCCTGTCCATTTGGCTTATTATTGTCCCACTGTCCATCATATACATCATATGTATTATTGTCAACATCCGTTAAAAGATAGTAAACTCCATGACCTGATCGTTCACCATCCTTGTATTCACCACAGTAAAAGTAATATCCGCCGCCCTCAAGTCCGTACAGACCAGTTGCAGTTCCAGTGTAGTCAGAGGTGAAGCCGTCCTCAGCATAAACATAACAATTACCAGACCGCAGGCTGTTTACTGTGCTTGCCTCCTGTGAAGTATCATAATTAATCATATCACCATAATTACCTGCTGTCATACACTCATACACACCAGCTAAAAGGTCATGTCCTGCCTCAACTAAGGCTCTCTGATTTTCTATCTTCTGGCTGTATTCTGTAAAATTGACATTGTCAACCTTATCCTTGTACTCAGATATCATATCCTCTGCTGCATCAAAATCCTCTGCTGTTATCATGTCACCAAGAAGCTTATCTATACAGGTTTTTCTGCCGGAAACAACATCTGTATTTTCTGAATCTATCTCTGCTGCACTGTCATACAGCTCTAACGCCTCGTCATAAAGCTCATCAGAAAGCTTTGCATTTGCATCCTCAATATAACAACCAATCAGCAAATCGCTAAGAGTATCGCTTTCTCCTAACAATTCAATACCAGCCTCAAGGGTTGACATACATCTGTCTCTGTCATCCGTATAAATATCAGGAGCCATTGCATATATATCTGCAATGTCATCTGCATTATCCTCTATAATCTGCTTATCCATAGCAGTTATAGTATCTGTATATTCCTTATATATTGTGCTAAGCTCCGATGTATCTTCCTTATGCAGTCCTGAATCAAGACTTCCCTTCATGGCTTCTATGCTCTGATCATCTATATCAAGTGCTTTATTATACTCATCATAAGCAAGCTCATAATCATTCGACTGCATAGCCTCTATGCCCTTATTGAGGTGTCTGTCAAATCTCTTTTCCGGTGTAAAAAATGCCAGATAGGCACCTGCTCCACCAGCTATAAGAACTACAATTAAAATAGCAGCCACTATTTTGGCAATCTTTTTCTTGTTCTTAGGCTTAGCCTGATTGACATTCTGCACGTTACCCATGTTCTGCATATACATTGCAGTCTGGGTTGTATCAACATTTGCCTTAAATGTCTCAGGATTTCCGTTATATGGTAAATTCATTCCCATCTGAGGAGCATTCCATGTAGAATTGCCCTGCTGGTTCGTCCCACCATAGGAATTATTGTAATTGTTATATCCATTATTTTGATCCATTTGCCTACCCCCATTATCCTCTGATATGATATAATAGCCTATATGTTATTGTAACATATTTCTATCCTTTGCGAATATACTTTTTACAAAATTTATATATATTAAATATAAGAAACGAAAGAAGGAACATTTTTACATGGAAAATAGAAGACCTAAACGTACGAACAGCAGAAAAAAAGTTTCAAAAAGCAGGAGGATTATACTTGTTTTAATTCTTATTCTGATAGGCTTAATTCCAGGAATATTTATCGGCAGACACTTTGCCAATAAACAAGCCTCCAAATCATACAGGGATGCTTATCAGGATTATTCAACCTACCAAAGACTCGATATGCTAAATCAGGCAGCGATTCCTGAGTGGATTGACCAACAAATAATTCCTTTAGATGGAGTCTCAAGAAATGGCACTCTGCTCGGTGGTTATAATGACATTGTTGTACACTATGTTGGAAACCCTAACACCACGGCACAGCAGAATCATGACTTCTACTGTAATCCTGAATCTGAGGTAAGCTCACATTTTATAGTTGGTTTAGATGGAGAAATAATACAGTGCATACCACTAAATGAAATGTCTGCCGCAAGTAACTGGCGAAATCGTGACACTATATCCATAGAGGTGTGCCACCCTGACGAAACAGGCAAATTTAATGAGGCAACCTACAATTCACTTGTAAAGCTTGTAGCATGGCTTATGAACGAAGGCGGACTTGACACCTCACACGTTATCAGACACTACGACATCACTGGAAAGGAATGTCCTTTATACTATGTTAATAATCAGGAGGCATGGCTTGCATTTAAAGCTGATGTTGCATCATACACCCCCAACAATTAAATAAATATATTTCTGCCTCATTTTCTATTTATATGTGGGGAGACTGATGAACGTTATATTCCGGGACCGTTCCCACTTGTTGCTCCAAGCAGCGGCTCTAAATTCGTGCTACGCACTCATTAAGTGCCGGCTGTCGCAAAAGACAAAAACTATATGTATTTTATCAAAACAAGCTCCAGAAGATTACTCCCGGAGCTTGTTTATTTGTTCTTATTATATTGTATATCCTCAAATCATATATACGATTAATCTACATATACAAATATATTGATAGTCTCATCATTAACATCGTTGCTAAGTGTTATTACAGTGTTACCTGAACCATTCGGGGTAATATAAAGTGTTGCAACATCACCATTCCATGAATCGCCCCACTCGCAGCTTGCAACTGATGAATCTGCAACTGTGTATACTACGTTGCTGTCCTCCTGTACACCGAAATATACCATAACTGCAACATCTCCACCGCTTAAGTGAAGAACTGTATCACTTGCAAAGAAGTCTGAGTAACCCTGACCTGCTGAGCTGTTAGCAAACTGTATCAGACTGTCATATGCTGAATATGATGCACTTGTCTCCTCATATGAAGAAATCTGTGACTCATAATCTGAAATCTGTGACTCATAATCTGTTACCTGTGACTCAAGGTCAGCAATCTCTGAATCCTTATCACTTATCTGGTTCTCATAGTTGCTTGAAGAAGCATCCATCTGCGATGCAAGACTATCCTTTTCCTTGCTTATGTCATCTATCTTACTGTTAAAATGTAAGAACAACCATACTCCCGCACCTGCCATAGCAACAATAAGTATTATAGAAACTATTATGTATGCCTTAGCTGCTGTACCTGTCTTTCCTGACTTAGCAGGCTGTGGTGCCTTAGGCGCATTGTTAGCTGGCTTCTGTGGTGCTGGTGCTCCAGGTGCTCCCATTGGTGCTCCGCCCATCGGCTTTGGACCTCCCATCGGTGCTCCGCCCATCGGCTTTGGACCTCCCATTGGGGCTCCACCCATCGGCTTCGGTGCTCCTGTTGGTCCCGGAACAAAGCCCTGTGGTGCCGGATTGCCCTGCTGTGGTGTCTGTGGCTTAGCTGGTGATATCATATCACTTGTAAGTACTGTTGTATTAGCTTCGCTATCATCCTCAATAGGCTTCATATCCGCAGCACTTGTTTTTTCATCAGGCTTTGATAAAGGTGCTCCACACTTTGCACAGAAAGCTGCACCTTCCTTGTTTTCAAAACTGCATGATTTACAAATCATTTCCTTACCTCCATGTCATTACACACATATCAATGTCTGTTTTAATCATAATAATATATATTAAATATACTTCAATTTTCTGTATTGTCAAGTTATATTTATACATAAATAGTTCCGATTCGGGACCGCTCTCGCTTAATTGCTCCGAGCAGCAGCACTAAATTCGTGCCTCGCACTCATTAAGTGCTGGCTGTCGCAAATGTCCCTTTCTGGAACTATTTATGTATATTTAATTACAATAAGTATTTCAGTCAATGTTTTAATAGCTGGCATTGGGTAACAGATGTTTGCTAACAAACATTTTTCACCTGCATTTTTCAACAATTATATCAACTATATATTCCTTAACGCTTCAAACACACCATATACATCCAATGCGCCATATCCCCATGCACGATTAGGGTATTCTGTATCAGATACTCTCTGAACTCCTCTTATAATAAGCTGTCTTATCTGCTCCGTATTTATGTAAGGACTGTTTCCCTTTACTAATCCCCACTCTAGTATAAGTGCAGCTGCCCCGGCTGTCACAGCAGATGCAACACTTGTTCCGCTTCTTCTTGTAAATAATTCTCTCTCTCCCCCCGTTGCAAATGCACCATATACATTTACGGCAGGTGCAGCAATATCGGGCTTTATAGCTCCTAGTCTTGTATAGCCTCTGCTTGAATTCACATATAATGCCTTTGTATAGTGATTGTAACCTGCCACCGTTATTGAACCCCTGCCATTTCCTGGGGAGCAGATGGTTATGTCAGGTGTTGCTCTCACAAATGACGTATTACTACTAAGAAAATTATGCATAGGAAGCCACGCATTTAATGAGCTTCCATACACACCTATTGTTCCATTTACCTGTATCGTCCATATTCCAGGAGCAGGATTATCAAACCTAAGTAATATAAGCTGGTCGCCTGAAATACTCTCAACAACCACATTTTCAACGTATACAGTCGTTCCCTCATACAAAAACCTCAGGACTGCTGAGCCATCTCTGTTATATGGAATCTGCTCTAATCTCTCACCTGTCGGAGACAACACACTTATTCTGTATAGCTCGGGGGCGCTTCCCCATATCTCCATGGTGAAACCTCGTTCCCCTTCACCCACACTTATCTCCATATCCTCCTGAAAACGTTTATCTGCCATCCTGTTATATTCCATGTAATGTCCACCATAGCCAAGCTCATTTCCACCTGCAGAAACTATGCAGATTCCTCTCAGATTAGCCTGACTTGAAAGATACTGCTCGAGATATGTATTTCCCGCATGGTCCCCCTGATTTGTTCCTATACCAAGACATATTACAAGTGGTTTTTTTAATTCAACCGCCTTGTCTATAAGATATCTGATTCCGAGGACTATATCATCCTCGCCATAACATATGGTATCATCAGGAATAAAATAAAACTCCCTCAGATTGTCCTTTATCTGTTTTAATTTAACCATAATTATCTGAGAATTTGGTGCAACCCCTATATATGGTTCTTCCGGATAATCCCTTGCGGCAGCTACAGATGCCATAAATGTTCCGTGTCCCTCATTATCTTTACTTGGAACTATATTGTATGGTTCATCCGAGGTCAAGGCTCTGTCTATATCAGAAGCTGTATATTCAGCGCCATAACCAAACACAGGATTTCCTGTACCATACACTTCTTCATTTTGGTCCCATATAGCCGCAATTTTAGTACTCCCATCTATATTCCTAAAAAGTGTATTTCTATAATCTATCCCTGTATCCACAAAGCCAATCAAGACTCCCTCACCCGTAAGCATAAGTCCTGGAAGTGCTCGCACTCTGTCTGCCTGAATTGTGCTTACCACACTTGTGTCAAGCAATCCATAGCCCTTAGGTGTTATTCCATATCCAAAACCTGACAAGGAATCTCTTGTTATCGTATCAGCCCTGCTGTATGCAACCAAAAATCTGCTATTTACTATATTCACACAATCAGGTCTAAGAAGTGTATTTACACGTTCTATATCACCATCATATTTGACAAGGAAATTCATATACTCCTCAGAATATATCGCATTTAGACAATCTGACATTTCATCCACAAAAAAAGCCTCCAGAAGCATAGATATTATGTATCTAATCTATGCATTCTGAAGGATATTGATTACCACTATATTCTCTTTAACCGGTTTAGAAGCTGTTCATCGCTCATGTTGAACACGCCATCTATAACCCATATATGCATATCCCTTGCGCGCTGTTTAAAATACTGTGTTCCTGTAGTATCATCACAGGTCTTACCTAGCACCAGTGCCTTTCTCGCATATTTTCCACCGAATTTTCTGGAAACAGTCTCAAGCTCATGCAGAGCATTTCCGCCAACCTTGCCATTCTTGCACGATATAAATATTGGACAGACGTTCTTCATCAAAATGACATCTATCTCGTTCATAGTATCATATCCCGGATGTTCAAAATCATGTACCTCTCCATCCCAGTCAATATGTGCACCGATAATGGCATCTGAGAACAGATATCCGTCTCTTGTTGCAACCTCGTACACATGAAGCTCAAGTATATTGCCAGCCTTTCCTATGATACGCTTAATCATACTATTCTTAAACTTAAATGAAATCCGTTTGCCAGACTCCGTATAATGAGTTATCATTCCGGCATCCCTTAAATCATATAAAAGCTTAACGGCTTCTCCAAGCTGGTTTCTGTATACTTCCTCCCAGCCATCGTGCTGTTTAGGAGTATTCTTTCTCAACTCATCAATAACAGAGCAGTATTTATTCCAATTAGTCTTATATTTTTTGCAGATATCCCACAGAATACGTATATCCTCACGGAATTGTTCCGTAAATTTCCAGTCACTATAGCTGCCAGTCTGGTCAGTCAAAACTCCGCCATGTAGTATAATATCCTCAGCAATTCCTATACTATAATGATACTCTGTAGTATTCACAGTATCTCCCCTGATTTCAATTTCTTTACCCGTAAATGGGTCTATACGCATTTTGCTTATATTCATTCTTGCCGCGATACATCCAAGTGCAATAAGTATAAGTTCACTTCCTCCGGTCAGTTCAAACCTTACCCCGGGATATTCCCTTATTATATCAGTTAGCATCTCTATTGCACCATTCAAATCGTCCTTCGGAACTTCTATAAATTCAAGCTCAGTGTCTGGACATTTGCTATCCCGGAAATGCTCAATATCATGTATTTTCTTAGTTATCATGTTGTCCTTATGTCCAAGAAATATGATTTTCTCAGGGCGATATTTTATCATCGCCATGACATTTTCTATTGGCTCCTCAGAGTAAAATTCTACCAAAACCTTTGTCCGTTCCATCAATACCCCACCCGTCCTTTGTAATAATTTTATTATACCTACTACTTTTATCATATGCAATGTTTTAATGTAATGTTTGTATCAAGTAAGCTATTATACATTTTCCAGCATAGCAGGGTTCGGATATCTGTGGCAGGTTATATTCCGGGACCGTTTCCACTTATTGCTCCGAGCAACGGTGCTAAATTCGTGCTATGCACTCATTAAGCACCGGCTGTCGCAAACGTCCCTGCATATAACCTGCTACAGATATCCGAACCCTGCTATGCTGGAAAATATGCAATTAACTACTTTATAGAAATATATAGCTGAAAAATCTCCCTCTTAAAAAAATATATTGATTGACAATATAATAAAAAAGATATCGAGTAATCATTGGCATTTTTTTAGACAGACAGCTTTCTTTAAGGATGATGGATTCCATGCAGGGACGTTTGCGACAGCCGGCACTTAATGAGTGCATGGCACGAATTTAGTGCCGTTGCTCGGAGCAATAAGTGGAAACGGTCCCGTAATGGAACCATCATCCTGAAAGAAAGCGTCCGGCTAAAAAAACACCAACAATTACCTGACAGAAACATCCTCCATAAACTGCTGGAATATTACATCCAAATATGCTAAAATATTACATATTTACATATATATGGAGAGATAGTTATGAATAGCTTATATAAAAGAATTACAACATTAGGAATGGTAAGTGTCACTGCTGTTTTGGCATGGATTTACTGCGTATTAGAGTACAGAGACGAGCCTATATATATCATTGGTATATCACTCGTTTTAATTATCTCCGTATATGCCCTGCTGAATGCCATTATAAGTCTGCGTATAGATAAGGACAACAAGCTTAAGAATCATATTGACAGCACTATCGCCAATGCTATAGCAGGTATGGAACAGAGTAAGAGCTTAGAGGATATGGAGCGTCTAAGCAAGGCTATGTATATACAGTTACGAAAGGTTAATACAACCCTAAGTGCCTCTTCCGAAGATTCCTCAAGCAAGCTTAACGAGGAAATGAACCAGACTGTAGTTGAGGCAATTAACAAAGCTGTAAAAATCATAGTTAAATATAACCAGAACAACCATGAGGGAATGGTTCTCGCACTTTCTGATTTATCAACTGAGCTTAGCAAAATAAGCGAAGAGCTTAATCAGGTAAAGCTTCAGGACAATACAGATAATTCGTTTAACGCTGACTTCACTAACAATATTTATGGTAATGAGAGCCTTGACACTGATAACGGAACTGTTATCCCATTTCCAAATGACTCAAATAATGAATCTGTAAATAACGACACAACAACATCTGTAAACAATATATATGACAGCGATATAACTGCCGATACTGCATCTGATAGCGATGATACTAACAATACATATGATTTTGGTATCCCTAAAACAGAAGAAAGCCCGGCATCTGAAGCACCTGGCTTAGATGAAAACCGGACTCTCACTCCTGACGAAATCGCTGCATTGTTTGCATCTGCAATGGGCGATAACTCTAAGAACTAAATTGTTCAATGTAATTAAAAATTGATTGATTTATAAGTTTGTTTATTAATTAATTTAACCCTGATAATGTCTTTCAGGATCAGCGAATTTAGTATATTTTCCAATCCATCTAAGGTCTACACTACCAGTCTCACCACTACGTTGCTTAGCAATAATTATCTCGGCTGTCTGTGGCTTGGTAGTTGTCTCCGGATTATAATACTCATCTCGGTATATGAACATAACAACGTCCGCATCCTGCTCTATCGCACCAGATTCACGAAGGTCTGACAAGACAGGCTTATGGTCCGGTCTTGAGTCAACCGCTCTCGATAACTGTGACAGAGCTATGACTGGTACATTTAACTCTCTTGCGATATTCTTTAACGCTCTTGATACATCTGATATGAACTGCTGTCTTGACTCTACCCTCTTGTTTGTACTCATCAACTGTAAATAGTCAAGAATTATAATTCCTATATTGTGATTCTGCTTAAGCTTCCTACACTTAGAACGAAGCTCTGATACAGTTATGGATGAATTATCATCTATATACAATGGTGCTTTGGCGATTGCCTCCGTACTCTCTATTACCTTATCCCAGTCATCATCAGTGAGATTACCTAGCTTCATGCTCTTAGAATCTACCATGGCATCTATAGCTATCATACGGGAAACCAACTGCTCCTTGCTCATCTCAAGTGAGAACAATGCACAAGGTGTATTGTGCATAACAGCCAAATCATGTGCTATATTAAGGACAAATGCTGTCTTACCCATAGCAGGTCTTGCTGCAACCAAAAGCAGCTCACCACCATGCATTCCGGTAAGCATATTGTCAAGGTCTGCAAAGCCTGTTGGAAGCCCTGTAACCTTTCCCTTATTCCTTGCAGCTTCCTCTATCTCTCCGATAACATTGATAACTATCTGGCTGATAGGTGTCATGTCAGATGAACCATTTCTATTCTGAACCAGCTTGAATATCTTTTGCTCAGCATCCTCGAGAATTGCGTCAACATGCTCTCCACCTAAGTAGCTGTCCTTCTCTGTATCCTCACACAGCTTAATCAGTCGACGAAGAGTAGATTTATCAAGGACTATCTGAGCATACTCCTTGGCATTTGCTGAAGTGGGAACTGCCTGTATTATATCACCTATAAATGCTACACTGCTTATTTCCTCAGGGATATCCTTAGTAGTAAGACGGTCATGAAGTGTAACCATATCAACAGGCTTTCCTTCGTTATAGAGCTCAACCATAGTCTCATATAATACACCATACTGGGCATTATAAAAATCCTCTCTGGACAACATATCTGCTATATCAGATATCACATCTCTGTCCATCAGCATTGCACCTATAACGGACTGTTCAGCTACCTTGCTATGCGGTTGTATACGTCTTATACTGTTCTCATCCATCGTCCTTTATATTACTCCCCTACTACCTTTACAGTCATCTGTGCTGTAACCTTTGTATGCAGCTTGATATCCACTGTATGTGTTCCTACTGCCTTTATAGAATCTTTAAGTACAATCTTTTTCTTATCTACTTCATGTCCAAGCTGTGACTTTATAGCCTCCGCTATCTCCTTTGATGATACTGAACCAAAGGTTCTTCCACCCTCGCCAACTTTAATCTTGAGTGTTATGCTCTCCTCGCTCATCTTAGCTGCAAGTGCTTGTGCATCGGCAAGTATCTCAGCGGCAACTTTATCATCATGTGCCTTTTTTAATTTGAGCTCATTAAGATTCTTAGGAGTTGCCTCTATTCCAAGCTTCTTAGGAAGCACAAAGTTTCTTGCATATCCATCTGAAACATCAACTATCTGATCCTTTTTTCCTAAGCTCTTTACGTCCTGTAATAATATAACCTTCATGTTTTGTTCCTCCTATATTATAAGTCGCCTTCTTTATACATAGTATCCAGAAGCTCTTTTATTTCTGAAATAACCCCTTCACATGTACTATCAGGAATCTGTGCTCCAGCTATATTGGCATGTCCACCGCCACCTAATTTCTCCATGATAACCTGCACATTCACATCATCGACAGACCTTGCACTGATATAAACCACATGATTTTGCTCTGTAAGTACAAAGGATGCTCTGACACCCTCCACATTAAGCAAATCATTGGCAACCTTGGCAGCTACGACCGTCGGTGCATCTGACTCGTCAGGCTGAACAGTAGATATCGCAAATGAACTCATATATAACTCCGCATTAAGTACACCCTCAGCCAACTGTCTGTATGTGTACATATCACTTCTAAACATTTTTCTGACGCGGACAACATCAGCACCACTTCTTCTAAGATACGAAGCAGCCTCAAATGTACGGACACCAGTCTTGGTAACAAAATTATCTGTATCTATGACGATACCTGCATACATTGCGTCTGCCTCCATAGGACGAACCTTAACCTTTTCATCAATATACTGAAGCATCTCAGCAACCATCTCGCAAGCCGATGACGCATAAGGCTCAATATAAGACAAGGTAGCATTTAAAATCTTCTCATTTGTCTCACGATGATGGTCAAAGACCACAACTGACTTAGTTAATGATAAAAGCTCCTCACATTCTGTCATACTAGGCTTATTTACATCGACAACAGTTACAAGTGTCTGGTCATTTATACTGCCTATAGCCTGCTCACTTGTAATTATCATATCATCGCCATATACACTGTTCCCTTGGAAGCCGGTAATAATAGGTCTTATGGCAGATGTCACTTCATTGACTACAATGTGTGCATTCTTACCAAGTGTCTTGACAAGTCTGTATACACCGACAGCAGCACCAAATGCATCCGCATCCGGTCTCTTATGTCCCATTATGATTACTGTATCCTTATTGTTAAGAAGCTCCTTGAATGCCTGTGCCTTTACTCTTGCCTTTACTCTCGTTGTCTTTTCAGTTCCGGCACTCTTACCACCAAAGTAGGATATCTTATCTCCATATTTGACTACTGCCTGATCTCCGCCTCGTCCAAGGGCAAGACCTATGGCAACTCTGGCAAATTCATATGCAGTTGTGAAGTTATCAGCCTCTGCACCTACACCGATACTTAAGGTTACCGGTATCTCATTACCTACGTTTATACTCTTAACCTCATCTAATATGGCGAATTTAGTCTCCTTTAGCTGAGGAAGGTATTTCTGCTGGAACACGAAGAAGTATTTGTCCTTCTCCATCTTCTTACCTATAGCATCTATTGTTGCAAGGTACATATTAATACGTCTGTCCACGAGTGCCTCGACGAGTGAATGTCTGACCTCATCTGTGTTATCCATAACCTCATCGTAGTTATCTATATAGAGCAGACCAGCAACAAGCTTCTGCTCCTCATTCTCACGAATGTAACGCTTTAACTCTGTGACATCAAACAGATAGAGGGCTATAAGCGACTCCCCGTTAGCCCCAACAACTGTATCTTCATCCTCAAATACATTGCTGAACTTAATCTTTTTGATTAATGCGTTATACTTTGTATCACCATACTCTACATCAAGTGTCTTTTCCTCCTCGGAATTCAACACTTCAACTCCCATAATAGGGAAAAATGAGATAATGTTCTTTCGTATACGCTTCTTAGAGCCATCACCAAGCTTCTCTATGAAGAGATTGTTTCCCCACAATATCTTGCCGTCAGTGTCAAGCAATGCATAAGGTACAGCGAGTTCCTTTAAAAGCTCCTTTTGAACCTGACCCTGTTCCATGGCAAATCTAAACAGTACAGGCATAATGCTTGTCTTTGACATAAGATACATCACAAACTGGGCTATAAGATACAATCCAACTATTACGCTTGTTATAACAGCACTCTTATGGTCTACAAAATATAATATTATACACATAAGCACCAATATAACGGAAATAAAAATTGGTGTCAGAAGATAATTCTGAATCTTCTTTTTTAGGCTTTTTTCGTAGTTCATAATACCCCTCTTACAATGAAACTATTATCTCTTTAACTGTAACAGTCTTTCCTTAACCTGTTCTAATGTCTCAGTATACTTAGTGAGCTTCGCACGCTCCTCTTCTACCTTTGCGGCAGGAGCCTTGTCTACGAACTTAGGGTTTGCAAGCATACCAGATGCACGCTTAATCTCTCCCTGTAAACGGCTCTCCTCCTTGGTAAGTCTCTCTATCTCTTTCTCTATATCTACAAGCTCTGCAAATGGCATATAGATTACTGCATCATGTATAACAACTGACACTGCATCATCAGCTATATCTGTCTTATCCTCCTGAATAATTACATCACTTGCATAGCCAAGCATTCCAAAGAAGCTCTTACTAGCTGTAAAGATATCTCTTATCTCAGCCTTTGGAGATGTAACATAAACTGTTGCCTTCTTGCTAGGTGCAACATTCATCTCACTTCTGATATTTCTTATGGCACGAACAGCTTCCTTTATCTTATCCACTGCTGCCTCGTCAGTCTTGAAATTGTATTCCTTATTATACTCAGGCCATGAAGATATCATTATTGACTCTTCATCTGTAAGTGTACAGAATATCTCCTCTGTTACAAATGGCATATATGGATGAAGAAGCTTAAGTCCACTTGTAAGCACAGTCTTTAATGTCCAGAGTGCTGCTGCCTTTGTGTCATCCTCATCATTCCAGAGTCTTGGCTTAACCATCTCGATATACCAGTCACAGAACTCCTCCCACAGGAAGTCATACAGCTTAGATACTGCTATACCAAGCTCATACTTCTCCATGTTATCTGTAACCTCAACTATAAGGTCATTCATCTTAGACAAAATCCAACGGTCAGCTATAGTGAGGTCTGAAAGCTTAACATCTGAGATATCTGCCTTCTCTATATTCATCATAATGAAACGTGATGCATTCCATATCTTATTAGCAAAATTTCTGCTCGCCTCAACACGCTCCCAGTAGAAACGCATATCGTTACCAGGTGCATTTCCGGTTACAAGGGTAAATCTAAGTGCATCTGCACCATACTTATCTATAACCTCAAGTGGATCTATACCATTTCCAAGAGACTTACTCATCTTACGACCCTGATCATCGCGGACAAGTCCGTGGAATAATACTGTATGGAATGGAAGCTCACCAGTCTGCTCTATAGATGAGAATACCATTCTTATAACCCAGAAGAATATAATATCATATCCTGTTACAAGCACATCTGTAGGGAAGAAATAATCAAGGTCTTCTGTCTTATCAGGCCAGCCAAGTGTTGAAAATGGCCAAAGTGCTGATGAAAACCATGTGTCAAGTGTGTCCTCATCCTGCTTTAGGTTCTCACTCTGACACTTAGGACACTTACATGGTGTTTCCTTTGCAACGATTGTCTCGCCACAATCCTGACAGTAATATGCAGGTATTCTATGTCCCCACCAGAGCTGTCTTGATACACACCAGTCTCTTATATTATCGAGCCAGTTATAATATGTCTTGTCCATTCTCTCAGGTATGAGCTTGAGCTTACCTGAAACAACCGCCTCCTTAGCAGGCTTAGCCATCTCTGCCATCTTAACGAACCACTGTGGCTTAATAAGCGGCTCAACTGTTGTCTTACAGCGATCATGTGTTCCAACCATATGTGTATAAGGAACTACCTTAACTAATAATCCTTGTGCTTCAAGGTCAGCAACCATTGCCTTTCTCGCCTCGTAACGATCCATACCGGCATACTTTCCGCCAAGTGCATTGATTGTTGCATCATCGTTCAATATATTAATTTCTTCCAGATTATGACGCTTTCCAACCTCAAAATCGTTAGGATCATGTGCAGGTGTAATCTTAACACAGCCTGTTCCAAAGTCCTTATCAACATAAGAATCTGCTATAACAGGTATCTCTCTGTCTGTAAGAGGAAGCTTAAGCATCTTTCCAACTATATCCTTGTAGCGCTCGTCGTCAGGATTTACTGCAACTGCGGTATCTCCGAGCAAAGTCTCAGGTCTTGTTGTGGCTATCTCCACAAATCTTCCATCTTCACCTACAACAGGATAGTTAATATGCCAGAAATATCCATTCTGCTCCTCATGTATAACCTCTGCATCAGAGATTGATGTCTGACATACAGGACACCAGTTTACTATTCTTGAGCCTCTGTACATATAGCCCTTCTCATAGAGCTTGCAGAATACCTCTGTGACAGCCTTGTTGTTTCCCTCATCCATAGTGAAACGCTCTCTGTCCCAGTCTGCAGATGAACCCATCTTCTTAAGCTGGTTTACAATCTTTCCACCATACTCACGTCTCCAGTCCCATACTCTCTCAAGGAACTTCTCTCTTCCAAGGTCCGCCTTCTCGATGCCCTCCTTCTTAAGAGCCTCGATAACCTTAACCTCTGTAGCTATAGCTGCATGGTCAGTACCAGGCTGCCAGAGTGCATTATAACCCTGCATACGCTTAAATCTAATCAAAATATCCTGCATTGTGTTGTCAAGTGCATGTCCCATATGAAGCTGACCTGTTATATTTGGTGGCGGCATAACGATAGTGAATGGTTTCTTACTTCTATCCACCTCTGCGTGAAAATACTTATTCTCCACCCATTTCTCATACAATCTTCCCTCTATCTCAGCGGGATTGTAGGTTTTTTCTAATTCCTTTGCCATGTTGTAAATCCTCCGTCTATCTATTTGAAATATTAATTATCAAGCTTTATTTTGTATGGGGCTAAAATGTCCTTTATATAACTCTCCATTCCCGGATTATCATCTATAGCTGCCCTCAAGGCTATACAGGCATTGTCCCGTATCTTCTCACAGGTTGACATTCTGCCTCTAAGGCTCTGCCTTCTGACATTTAAGCCATGCTTTATCTCGACAAGCTCACGCCTGTCAATTAGTGCCTCCGCCTGCTTTATCCACACCTGTGAATCTCTCACGCCTATACTGTCAAGCTGCTTTATCAATTCCTCTCTCTTCACTCTCAATTCGCTGTTAGCCTGATAATATTTTTTCTCGTCACGAACCATTGTATTATACAGCTCATAACGGTACTCAAGCTCCTTTGACGAATTAATATCGTATTTGGCGTATATATAATCAAGTGCATTGGTATTATTGATATATTTTACCTTGACCTTGTTTAACAGGGATATTGCACGATTAACCTTAGCGTCCGTGTCGGTTATCTCCCTTTTAAGGTTGCTGTACCTGACATAAAATATTGCAAAGCATATCATAGCGACAGCTCCCGTTATCAGGGCATAAAGTGTAACACTCGTCTTTGCCATAAATGCATAGATGCATAAAAATCCGCTTGTGAGCAGAAATAAAACAAGTATCGTAATAATTATTCCCCTTAAATGCTCTATCTTATCAGCATCATCTAACCTATTATATTTAAGGTCCTCCTTCTCACCCTCAAGATGTCCCATATCGCTCTTTAGCATGGAATCCCGCATCTCCATCTCATTTAATTTCTTGATGGTATCTATTATATCTCCCTCATAAGTAGACATAATATTGTATTGCTCAGGTGGAAGCAGATTCTCTGATTCTACATATGTCTGGCGTTCCTTGTCAAGTCTTACTATCTGCTCGGAAGTATCGATAAGCTTCTTTGCCATATCAACAGGAAGCTCCTCTATACGCTGAATGTCTGACAAGTACTCTGTGACAATCCTATACTCCGTCTTAGCCTCCTCCATATGCGTGACCGAATCCACGAGCTGTTCACAGAAATCTCTTACATTCTGTCTCTCATTCTCTGTGCGGTTACCGGCAGATACTTTTTCTATATTATCGTCAGAATATTCATTTGTATTGTCCGCGTTATCCTCTCTTAAGAACCTGCGGATTCTATCAAATAATTTCATTAGATTGCCTGCTCTCTAAACTCATCCTTTAATTGGCCCAGTATTATATCCATTCTCTTATCATAGTCAATCATATCTTTATTCATACGATTATAGATTGCTCTCTGAAGCATGGTGTAAATAGTCATTTCTCTGACATCATCATTGGAATCTCCTATCTCAAGCATGAGATTTTCGAAATAATCATCATCCAAATCATATTTTCTAATTTCCTGCTTGATGGTTGTTGAATCATTGCCAGCAGCAAAAACAAGCATATAACCCTTAAGCGACTCCTCGTTCTGATTCAGCTCATAAGCTTTTAAAAAAAACTGCTTTGCATCCTCTGTGTCGAGATTGTTAGCTGAAGCAATAGCCCTGTTGTGATACACATTGCCAATGAATATCTTGTCCTGTATGTCATCCTGATTCTCTATTATATCATCATATATAGATGCTGCCTTTATGTATCTTCTGTAGCCAAGATATCCGTCAGCCTTAAGCTTCTTTCTCTGGCTTGCTGTAAGCCTTCTGTACTTCTGCCATGCCTCTACATAGGTTTTAATCTCCTCAGGCTCATAATAATCGCCCTCGTTAAGTATCTCAACCAATAAATCCTGTGCGAAAGGTGTCTTGTTTGATAATGTGACAAGCTTAGCAGCAAGCTCAGGCATATCAAGCTCATCTCTTATCCAGTCAAACAGCTTATCAGAAAGTGCAGACTTGCTGATTAAGACAGTATTGTTGTAGATGTAAAAGCACAGCTCCTCATAGGTATTAATTTCAACCTTGGTATTCAAAAATATAAAAGGGTGAGATGCCTCTTTTTTTGTACATAAAATAACTTTTGACATTAAACCTCAAACTCCTTACGATATATCTTATTAGTAGTCGGGAAAAGCTTTCCGAAACCAACATCCTTAATAATTACCGCTCCTCTGTGTGGATCATCAAACTCAACCTCCACTGAGAACTTAGATGTCTTGTTAGGTCTCTTAGGTATTCCATGAAGCTTTACAACCTCCCTGACCTCTTCACCACTCTGTCTGTTTCTGTATATAATGGTAAGCTTATCTGTATCATCAAGTATTATATTAATCCTGCCATGAATGTTATACCACTGACGTCCACCTAAAACGATAGGGATGAACTTATCCTCCTCTTCGCCACTCGATATTCCCACATCATATACAACATTTTCCTTGGTCTCCACGAAAAATCTCTTGTAGAACTCCTCGTATTCTCCACCGACTGCCTTGTAGCAGGCACCCTTTGTATATATATTCTGTCCTGCAAACACACGCCTGCCCTGACATAATATATTTCTTGATTTATTCATCCATTTCTCTGAGAAGCCAAGTCCCGTCAGAAATACAGACGATATATAGGTTTTCTTCATCTCGTAATCAGCAATCTTGGCAAATGTAACGTCCATCAGTATGTTGTCACCACCAAATAAAGCCATGTTAAACTGTGCTGTGTAATCCTCATGCACAACGCTGATTATCTCAGGTGTCTTTCCTCTGGTTATATCTATACGATAATAGTTAAGTCCATCAGCACTGTAATCGAAAAGTGCAACACTGTTTACCCATAGTTCACTGCTCTGGTTAAATATATAATACAGTCCGCTGTCCAAGTGGCTTGTTATCTCTACACTCTCAGCAGATATATCAAGCTCCTTGTGAAATGTTCCAAGAACCTTGAACAAATCCTTGTTGTACTCAGGTATTGTTATTACAAGTTTCTTTACCGTTGCTCCCTCATATCTGTACAAAAATGAATCTATATGCATCTTGAGCATCTTAAGGAACAACTGTCTGAAGGTATATATCGTACCCGCAACTTCTATTGTCTCCTCACTTCTGGCATTCTTGTACAGCTCGTCAAGTATAATACCATCTTCCTTAAACCTTGCCTCTGACGCCTCTGAACCAACATACCAGTCTCCTGTACTCTTGCTGTAGAACAAAAGATTAGGCATCATGTAGGTTTCTTTGTTATTTAATTGGTTTACAGTCTCAGGCTCACGCTTTATATCATTATAAAAGCTTATTTGTGTTGAGTCTGAGCATAAATCCATGCCAATATAAAATGCTTCTGACATAATTTCCTCCATCCGGCACATTTATGCCCTACTACTTATAACAGAGTAAGATTCTCCTCGAATAAATGTACAGTATTAAGATAAACATCCAATGTCTCTAACAGTTCATTATCTTCACGCATCTCCTGATTAACAAGCATGCTGTTGATAATCTCAAATCTGTTTCTATCCCTACGGTTAAATTCCTTGGTCTTAAGCGACTCACTCTCAACCACATAAGATGTGCCAAGTATATCATCATCAACGCTGTATACAAGCCTCTCTCCGTGGAACACAACAAATTCCTTAACATACATTCCCGGTATCATCTCATCAACTCTCTCAGTCTTATATGTAAGCGACTGCCTTGAACCGGTATCAAAGGCATAGCGTACAGATATCTGCTTGCCCGGTTCACTCTTATATATAAGATATGTCTTTAAGAATACATCCTGCGGAAGCTTTATAAATGATTTAAAGCTCTTATAGAACGGAAGTATCTTTCCGGCATCCATAAATCTGCCAACTGTGTCACTTATCCACTCGCGCTGATCCTCTGTATATCTGTCTAACTTAGAGAAGTATGACAATAATGCCATCTTCGATATCTCATCATCTATATTACCCTTCATAATCTCAAGGTATAAGCAGTTGAATATACTTCCCGGAATCTGCTCGTCAAGTATCAGGTAATTTCTTGATGTAAATCTGAGGAATGCCTTTACTACAAGTCCTCTGCTTCTTCCCTCATAATATGCTGAGAATATGTCATAAATATATTCTACATTGCCCATTGCAAACATCATCTGAGCAAGTGTATTTTCAGCGAGAAGCGATACATCCTTAACACTGTTTCTAATTATCTTAAAGAGATTAGCCAACTCATCAAGGTCGCCCTTAAAGTGGTTCATGATATATATAAGCATACGCTCATTAACCTTACCCATCTTATAAAGATGAACGCATATAGCAAGCAAATCTTCATTCAAAAATCCATTTGAGTCCTCAACACCATAGTCTGCAAGTCTAAATAGCTCCTCTGAATCAATCTCATCAAAGCCATACAGCTTTACCGCCTGAAATGCCTTATCAAACATATTCATATCTACGAGATAAGCGATAATCGTTCTTGCATTTGCGTGATTAAGATACTCTATATCAAGCTTGCCAAGATACTTAACTAATACATCTGCATCAAGATTCTCATGATAGTACTCAATTATATTAAGATACGCCTGCTGCTTGTAATCATATGATATCTCCTCACAGTTTACGATATCTCTTGCTGCATTAACCTCTATAGCCTTCTTATATGTGAAATCGCCGAGCTTCTTGTAATTGTAAAGCAATACTCTGTAATCTCTAGGACTGTATTTGCAGCATATATCAAGATATGCTTTCTCATCAACTATGCGTTCAAGTCTGTAAGGTATGGAACCTGCGTATCTGTTACCTTCGCTATCCTCAAATATGATAGATGCCGTGTTAGATAATATCTCAACGTATGCCTCGCCATTAATTATAGGTACACGCTGTACCTCCTCAAGCTCCTGATGAGTAATTATGACTGCCCTTACACCCTTGTTAAAGCATACAAGCTTACGTCTGAATATAATGTTGATAAGCTTACCCGCATAAAGAGGGCTTACAGTCTCAGGCTCAAGGAATTCATCATAAAGCACTGTAAGGTCATCACTTACTTTACCCTTTATTATCATATTCTCCATGAAGTCCTGCATAGTTACGCTGTACTCATGGTATACCTTCATATGCTGAGCCTTGTTATATATAACATTTGCATACAGGTAAGCAAGCTCCTGTTCATTAAGTGTGTTCTTATAATTAAGGTACATAAGAACTGACTGTGGTATAAGATCATACCTTGAGAAGTTCATGCTCTTGACAAAGCACTCATTAAGCCCTATGAACTTAAGCGAGCACTCAACTGCATCCCTGTAAAATCTGTGGTATTTATTCTCAAGCTTGTTGGCACTGATAAGCATTGAGCATATGCTCTTAAGAACCTCAACATTCTTGCTCTTATCATAGATTGCCTCCATAATTCCAAATATCTTAGTATCAAACTCCTTAAATGTTCCAGCAAGTCTGATAAACTCTTCTATAACCTCATCCGAGATATACTTATGACGGAGTCCCCATCTTACAGTTGTAATCTCAAGGTCTGTAATCTTCTTAAGAAGTAATGGATTGTTATTCCACAATTCACAGAGCTCGAGGTACATGATACAGCTATTGTAACCATTGTCATACAAATTACCTATCTCTCTGTAAAGTGCCATAGGATCATTTGCGTATGTATCATCTAAGAACAACAGCAGCCAAAAATAAAATATTTTGTCATCCTGTGTTCTGAAGTTTCTCTTTATCAGGTTTCTAGCCTTTTCGATAGTCTCGCTGTCCTTCTTAAGAAGCGCCTTAAGGTAACCATAGTAGCATTCCTGTCTAGGATCCATCTTCGCATTATCAACATCTGCATCAATACGAAGGAACTCCTGCTCAACCTTTACATACTCGCCCTGCATAATATTCATATGCATAATTCCTATACGATACAAATCCTCCTCCGGAACGTAGCGTGCAAGGTTACCAAACGCAAACTGTGAACGTGCAACATACTCCTTTAACGGAAGTCTATCCATGCGATAATCAAGGTACGCATGGGTAAGCTTAGACAGATTAGTCTTAACTGTGTGATTCCTGTTATTTGACCTAGGTGATATAGCAGTTTTTGACTGTGGCTTAGAAAGTGCTATCTCTATCTCAATCTTCTGGTAAATATTCTCTATAACTATCTTGCCGGAGGTAACTCCATCAGGAATATTCTCAGGGGATATAAGTACATCTAAGGCAAACATATTTGCACAAAAATCAGAACTAACTATATTCTTCCTTGATGGAATAATAAAATCAGCCAAAGAACGTACTGTTGAATTGGTATAGCCCCAGGTGTTTTTACTTATGTCAATCGATATCTTAGAAAGCTCTGTCGGCATCTCAACATTAATCTTAGCCTTAGCTACAGACAGTGTTAAAGCACGCTTCTTATGTACATAAACAAGGAATTCCTCCAAAGCCTGATTAACTGAATGACTCTCAAGCAGACTCGCATAAATACGATTAATCATAGGATCCTTGTTAATAAAGGTTCTCTTAAAGTCATCTCTCGTAAATACGCGGACAGCCTCGCCCCAGTTACTCTCTGCCAAGGTTGCAAACTTAAACAAATCATCTATCTTCTGGTCACCATACTTCACATATGGATTGGTGATATCGATATCATACATTATCTTAAATTCACCACCATCTGTGATGATGCTTATGTGTCCTTTATAATTCTTACCCGCCTCAAGACAGGTAGCATCAAATGTGTACTTAACATCAAAGCTTCTATTAATATATGTATGATTCTCAAACCTTAACATATATCTGCTGTCGTAAACCATCGCCTTTATTATGTGGTCGTTAGTGCTGTTTACAGAAAAACTTCCCTCGTATACCGTACCGGATTCAATATTTAATTTTAAGAACTTCTCAGAGATTTCAACCTCAGGTCTGTCAACCTGAAATTCTCCCTTCGCATAATGTTCTACAATCCCTTTCATGTGTTCCTCCAAGTCTATGTCATCTGTATATAATTTGTCCTTGCCATTATTCTAAGTGCAAATTATAATAATATAATAACACAAAGTAGATTATAACAGAAGTTTTCAAAATTTAAAAGACATATAAGGGGTTATTTATACAAATAAATGGAGGTATTAAACATGAATCATTCACAATTACGTCTTGAGCAGTATGAAACTGTGTTGTTTAACGCTAATCAGAACCCTCTTGGCGTTCCGGAATCCGTAACTAAGGTTCTCGAGGAGAACCTCGACGCAATAGGCAGATATCCAGTTGGCTATTATGGCAAGCTTAAGGAATCTATCGGAGAGTATGTCTCCTGCAACCCGGAAAATATTATTCTCGGGAGCGGTTTTTCAGATTTACTGCGGCTTTTCACCGCACTCATCACACCTAAGAAGGCACTCGTTCCTATCCCATCATCCGATGATTACGAGAAGGTTCTGTCAATATTCGGATGTGACACAGCCTTCTATGAGCTCGAGGAGGCAAAGGATTATGTTCTTGATGTAAAAGATTTAATCAGCACATTGGACGATTCGTACGATATGGTTATACTCGGCAATCCAAACAATCCAACATCACAGATTATATCAAGAGAGGACATGGAAACTCTTGCCGCTGCCTGCAAGCAGCTCGGTATATTCTTGGTTATCGATGAGATGTATATAGAATTCACAGAAAAATACGACGAGCTTACAGCTGTTCCTCTGACAGATGAATATGACAATATAGCTGTTTTAAGAGGTGTAACCAAATTCTTTGCAGTTCCAGGCTTAAGACTTGCGTATGCGATAATGAACAATCCGGAATATATGTCCATAATCAACATAACCAATACCCCAGACAATATATCAACACTCACTGCGATAGCCTGCACTGAGCTGTTCAAGGATTTCTCATATGTTACACGCTCACGCTCACAGATATTCACAGAGAGAAACCTTATATATTCTGCAATGGTTACTAACAAGAATCTTAAACTTTATAAGCCTTATGCCAACTTCATGTTAGCCAAGCTTCTCAAGGAGGATGTCAGTGCATCATCTGTAGCTGCTAACTGCAATCTCAAGGGAATTATAATCAAGAACTGCACTGATATACGTGGACTTGATGACAGATACATAAGATTCTGCTTTATGAACCCAAGGCAGAATGACTTACTTGTGAATACAATATTGGAGCAGCTTTAAGATACACCTTCTCACCATATCAATAGCAAGGCAGACGACAAACATAGCACCGACAGCCACCACCATATGTCCAAGCATATTTATAATTGGCATATTTACCATGGCCGGGATATTAAAATAAGACCAAAAGGCTCCTATAAACAAGCCGCAGGTATGCAATATGTACACGCCAAACACAGAGCCTGATATGGTATTAATCACTTTGCTGTAGCCAATATTTATATTGTAAAATGCCAGAAACAGTGTTACCGCCTCAGCTATAACAAAGACGTTTGCATAGCTGGTATAACCTGATGATATGTGCGCAAATGCGAAGTCACATAACACAAATGCCACATAACAGAGTGCATATAACCATTTGGATGATTTGGGAGGGTATTTTCTTAAGTACCCTCCTATAAAATACATCAAAACAAAATTAACTATTGTATACCCACTCATGCTTCCCTGAGTGGTAACTGTTCCCATTCCCGCAATTTCCGGACTTCCAAGCACAAGCTGTGCCAAAGTCTCCATCACAGTAGGATATACCGCAAACAACAACACAAGCGTTATAAGGCATTTCTTAAATTGCTCTTTGTCAAGATTATCCATCAAAATATTGATGTAAGGCGATATGATATACAACACGCAGAACAATATAACAAACCAGTTGTTAGGTATCACATTGAATATAAAATCTCTCAGCGTAAACTCCGCCTGCTTTAGATAGAACACCTGAATAAGATATGAGACAAGCTTATATCCTGAAGTAAGGCCAATCAGTGATATTGGCTTTAGCATATTTCTCTTTTGTGTTCCCGATAAAAAATAGGCTGAGATGAGCACAAAGGTATCAACTGCACATATCGAAAATGCTTCAAACAGCTGTAACATTCTATAGTTTGTACCAGACGCATTTGCAAATCCACCGCCCATCTCTCCGTTATTAAAATGAAGCACAATAACCATAACAATCAAAAGTATGCGCAGCAGCTCTATGTTTGATTTTCTTACTTTCTTCTCCATATGTTCTATCCCTTATTTTTTTCTGATATAGTCTCTCACCATGCTAAATGCAACCTTAGTCTCGTGTATATCTATAACACTTAACACAAGAGTATACACTAATATACTTGCAACTCCTATAACCACGCCGGCAAGGCATAGCTTAGGATAAGTACCAAAGCAGGCCAGGTCTGCTGGCACCAGCCACACGACAAGTCCAAATACCGCAAATGAGGCAATCCACCTCTTGTATGTCTTAAGTGGCGAACCCGGCAACAGATATTTGTATACATATAATATTATGTCATTTGTTCTGTAAATTGACGCAACTATAGTTCCGAGAAGTGCTCCCGGTATTCCTAGCTTCCAGATTCCTATAACTGACACAGCTATGTTAATAGAAGACTCAAGTATTGCACGCCACTGTGTCTGCCTGAAATGTCCCGCATAATTAATAAGATTATTTGCAGCCATTCTTCCGTATGCAAGCAGCGGTGTTAATACAAACAACAGCGGATAATAGCTGTATATATATTTAACATCATTTATCTGTGCTGTATATAATTTCATAAATGGTAGTATAAGTATATATATCGTTGTCATTACAGCAAATACAAGTATCATATACAATATTTCAAATATATGGTGAAGCTCATAATAGTTCTTCTTATCCGTACTGTATCTCTGACCCAGCATAAATCCGAAGCCCGTGTCAACCTGCTGTATCATGGTTGTAGCCATACTTATTACCATATTGTACATTGTATATATACTTACTATCTTCAAATCCTGAATAATGAATGTAAGGAGCAATGTATCTGTGTTATTGAAGATAAGACTTGATACCTGATGAACTAATGTTGCATTTTTCTGAGATATCGCTTCATCATCCGGTGTTACAGTTAAATCAAGCCATCTGTACTTCTTGTGTATATATACCCCATATATCAACATCTGTAATATGTTGATTACAAAAAATGAGAACTGAACAGCAAGAACGTTGTAACCCATAAGAAGCAAAACAACCTTGGCAAGACTTGTGAGTACATTTATAAGAGTTGTGATATTGATGGATATGTAGCTATATCCCTCAACCTGCATAAGAATCTTATATTTGCCCTGATAAAAGAAATTAATACAGTTGCCAAATCCTCCAAAGAGAATAACAAGGACAACTGTCCAATATGGAATATCCGAATCAACAAAAACAGGGTATGCAAAAGCGAGCACTGTAACAGCCAGTGCATAGAGATAACCTGTTTTCTTATAGAAATGGTGCGTGGCGGCCATTATTCCCTGTATTTTTTCACGGTCATTATTAGCCACAGGTCCGTATAAAGCCTGAAGAGAAGCCACACCTACGCCCGCCTCAAGTAAGCTGAAGCAGGTAAATATCTGTGAAACTGAGGTCAGAAGTCCATTTACCTCTGAGCCATAGCTCACAAGTACAAGTCTGGGTATAACAAGACCAAGACATATAATAACTATCTGCCCTAGAAATCCATATAAAACATTGAGTATGCCTTTTTTTGCGTCCTGCATACCTACACCTCATCAATAATTCTAATCTGCATATCAGATATCAATCTACAATAATATCTGATACCAGAGCAAACGACTGTCAAACTCCTCTGTCAAAAACTCTGGTTTTTCCACTCTCACAAAACCAACCTTTTCATACATTTTCTGAGCACGAATATTGTAATCATACACATCAAGATAAAGCATATCAAGCATAAGCTCCTCATGTGCTATCCTGAATAATTCCTCTGTTGCTTTTTTAGCAAAGCCTTTTCCTATAGCCTTACTTCTGCATGAGATGGCAAACTCTGCCCTCTTATCTGTGTAATTGATATTCTTAAGGCTTATGGTTCCCATATACTCATCCGTATCATCAACGATTGCATAGTGGATATTGTCTTTATCTGTAGCACACGATGATATAAAGTCCTTACAATTATCTATAGTCATGTGCCTGAAATCTTTGCCAAGATTAGATGCTACATTGTCATCATGCATCCACTCCAGCATATACTCTGCATCCTTAAGTTCTAACTGTCTGAGTTTCATATTAATCTCCAAAATACCTAAAATCTATTTATAGTATCAACAATATGCTTTTTCTCTTCCTCAGTCATTCCTACCCACAGAGGAAGTGATACCTCCTGTGATGCAAGTCTCTCTGCAACAGGATAATCACCCTGCTTATATCCAAGCTCCACATATCCTTCCTGCATATGTACAGGTATAGGATAATGTACAAGAGCCTTTATTCCATTATCATCAAGATACTTGATAAGCTCATCACGATTCTCTGTAAACACAGAATAAATGTGCCATACATGCTGTTCTGTCTCAGGATATACAGGAAGAGTTATCTTCGGATTATTGATGTGCTCTCTGTAATAGCCTGCTATCTCTCTTCTCTCCCTTGTCCACTCCTCAAGTCTAGTGAGTTTTACTCTCAATATAGCTGCCTGCAGTTCGTCAAGTCTAGAATTAAAGCCCTTATATATATGATGATATTTCTGCTCAGAGCCATAGTTTCTAAGTGCTCTTATCTTTCTTGCAAGCTCATCATCATTAGTTGTCACAGCACCTGCATCACCAAATGCACCAAGATTTTTTCCCGGATAGAAGCTAAAGCCTGCCGCATCGCCAAGCGAGCCAACGCGTTTTCCGTGCAACATAGCTCCATGAGCCTGTGCAGCGTCCTCGATAACACGGAGATTATGCTTCTTTGCTATCGCACATATGCTTTCCATGTCTGCAACTCTTCCGTACAAGTGAACAGCTATAATAGCCTTAGTCTTATCTGTTATCTTCTCCTCTATCTTATCTACGTCAAGATGACAGGTTGATGCGTCAGCGTCCACAAGAACAGGAGTTGCCTGACAATAGCTCACTGCAAGCGCAGTTGCTATAAATGTATTGGCGGGAACTAACACCTCGTCCCCAGGACCTATTCCGTAAGCCGCAAGGATAAGATGAAGTGCATCTAATCCATTTCCAACTCCTATGCAATGCTTGACATTGCAATAAGCAGCATACTCCTCCTCAAATTTCTGAAGCTCCTCGCCCATTATAAACCAATTACTGTCTATAACCTTCCTGACAGCAGCATCAAGCTCGTCCTTTATCTCATTATGAATGTAGCTTAAATCTGAATACGCTATTACATCCTTCATATTTAATCATCCTTTCTCGCATATCCTAACAGACATGCAACATATAGCTTTACAGCCAATATCCTGTTTCTCTTAAATACATCACCAAAGCCCTGTTTTTTCACCTTTTTGTAAAGCTTCATGCTGTATCTGGTGCATGACAGCAGGTAATCCCTCACTATATCGCATGCCACACCATAAGCATTGCCAGACCGGGAAACATCCGCTCCAAGCTTACCCGCAACTAATCGCATTGCATTAACATAATTATCAAAATTATCTTCACCTGCTTTGGCAAAAAGCAGGGCATCAGTATTTTTCTCATCAAGTCCAAGAGACTTAACATAATCTTTCCGTATCTCAACCGCCTGATTCGTAAGCTCCTGCTTACGCACGTTAGAGGTTGACTGACTGTATATGCGATATGCAATGAGAATGTCAGGCAGCAGAGCTATCTTTCCGTATTGTGAAATTCTTATTATGAACTGATAGTCCTCCGCAAGCTTTGCCGGACCATACATAAGCCCATTATCTCTGCACTCGTCACCGCGAAACATAATTGAGGAATGTGTGAAAAACATATTTCCAAAGCACAGACTAAACTTAAGCGTTTCGCTTGTGTACTCCCTGACAGGTAAAAAATCCGACTCCACATCATCTATTATGTTTTTTCTATATGAGCCACACATCACAGTGTCAGGATGCTCATCAAGGTATGCCACCTGTCTTGCAAATCTGTCGGGATAGCTTATATCATCACAATCCATTATTGCAATATACTCTCCGCGGGCTTCTCCCATAGCACGGTTCTGTGTCTTGCAGAGCCCCATATTGTGCTCATTTTGAAGAAATCTTATTCTCTCGTCAGTATAGCCCTTCACAATGTCGACTGAGCCATCTGTAGAGCCATCATCTATAATAAGTAATTCATAATCCTTATATGTCTGTGAAAGTATACTGTCAATCGCAGCCGAAAGATATTTTTCTCCATTATATACCTTCATAATCAGTGAAACCTTTGGTCTTTCGCTCACAGGTAACACCTCCCGTCTATACTCTTACTGCTTGTTCTTCTTCACAAATTCCAGAAACTCATCATAGTTTCTTATATAGTCCTCTTCCTTATAGTAGTCTGAGGCAAGCACCATAAGTACGGCATCAGGAGAAAAATCATACATCTCTCTCCATATATTATTGCTTATATATAAACCCTCATATGGTTTCTCAAGTGGAACAATTTTCTTCTCCTCACCATTATCCATAAGTATCTTACATGAACCATGTATACATATAAGTATCTGTTCAAGGGACTTGTGTGCATGAAAGCCTCTTCTCACGCCCTCGCCCGTGTCGTACATATAATATACTCTCTTTATGCTAAATGGTATGTCCTTATTCTCCTCAAGAGCAACCAACTGACCTCTGTCGTCACCATGTTGTTGAAAAGCGTATTTTACAACCTGCATTAATCATTCCTCTTTTCCAGAATTTTATTGTACAGCTTCATGTACTGTTTGCTTATATTTCCTATCTCAAATGAGCTCTCCGCATATTCTCTAATCCATTTTCTGTCGTATTTATCAAGCGTATGTTTCATTTTCTCTATTCCCTGTGCTAATGCCTCGGCACTCTTCTTCTCCACTATTATTCCAGCTTTTTCAGGAACAAGTGAGTCAACGCCTCCCGAATTAGTTCCAAGCACAGGTTTCCCGAGAAGCATGGCCTCCTGAACTGAAACTCCACTGCACTCAAGCAAACTTGCCGACACGAAAAAGTCCATTTCATTTACTATCTCATAGAGTTTCTTTCTCTCACATCTTCCGTGGAACTCGCATACATCATCTACGCCAAGCTCCTTTGCAAGATTCTCAAAATACTCCAGATACTCTCCACCACCTATATGATGCAAAAAAACTTTTTCGCCCTTGTTCTTAAGTATCTGCATGGCACCAAGCAAATACCTTAGTCCCTTTATCTCAAGGTCATATAGTACTGCCACTATTACAATATTCAAATATCCATCCTTGTAATACTTATGGGCTTCCTTCTCATAATCAGGCATTATAATCCCATTATATATGACATCAAAATCTAAACTTGGATAAACCGCAGACAGCTTTTGTCTGGAATCCTTAGATACACATATGTTAGCTGCGCTGTTTCCATAAGCTCTCTTAGAGTAAAAATGTCCAAGTCCCAGCTTGTCAACCCTGCTTAGCTCGATAGGATTGTGTTCTGTCACAACATATGGTATTGAGAATTTCTTAGCCAGACCTGCTGCATAATATCCTGCCGGATAAGCACAGTGAGCGTGTATTATGTCCGGCTTGAAATCCTCGACGATATGTGCAAAGGTCTCCTCTATCTGCTTCGCAGTCTTATGCATACCCGTAATTCCTTCATAGTATCTGCTTCGATAGGTCTTTATACCCCACTCGTCCTTACAGGTCTCATTCTCTTTTATCTGAGTGTCAAACGGATAATATATTGCAACATTGCAGTGCTTTGATAAATCCATTGACTGCTCATAGTGAAACACCCCCGCCTCAAGCTCAGGCATTCCCATAGGTGTATACCAAGAAACCATCATTAATACGTTCATCTTTTTTTCTCCTGACATCTGGCTTTAAACTCAAAGGCTAAAAGTCCCGGATTGGAGATTGCCTTTAATAGCGTTCCGAAATATTTTCCGCCAAGCCTGTCCGCCTTTTTCTTTCTTCTTCTAAGTTTATTCTCCCTGGCAAAGCTGTTGTTATTACTCTCTGCCGCATATTTCTCAAATATCTTCCAGAATTCCTCGTTATCATGCAAAAGCTTCTTTCTCCAGCTTGGACTAGGTGTAGTTGACACACCCTCACCGACCTCGTACCAAATCGCATAATCATCATACAGCTTAAGATACACGTCATCAACAAGTGCAAGTGCGGTCGCCCAGTCCTCGCAGTATATAACCTTATCCTCAAGCATTGATATATATTTAAGATAATAAAAGGTCTTTGCAAATATTCCCGCTCCGCTAACCCAGTCCTCAGACACAAGAATATTTCTCACAATCTTCTTACGTTCCTTATTTCTGTATACACTTATAACTCTAGGAGAGGTGTGTGTTACCTTAATTCTCTCACTATCTTTAATCTGAAATCCCTGCATCAAGCCAAAGCAGCAGCTTGTATTCTCTGTTTCCATGAACTGTTTAATATCATGTAAGGTTGTGTCCTTATATAACATATCCCCTGCCCCAATCAGCTTAGAATACTCACCCTTGGCAAGTCTTATACCCCTAAGCATATTGCGAACTGTCCCAAGGTTCTTGTCACCACCAAGCAGGGTGTATTCCGAAAATGCTGCACCGTCCAGATATTCCTTTATCCACTCAAAATGGTTGTCCGCTGACGCGTCATCACAGACTATTATTTCGTACTCAATATCCTTCTGATTAAGCACCGAATCTATAGTCATTTTTAGCTGTTTCTTTGTCGCATTATATGTTGCAATAATTACACTAAAATCCATAGTATTAATATATGCCTCCTACAATATTCCACAGAAAAATAATATCCTTAGTGCAAGCTCTCCGCCAAATCTTTGTCTTAACCTTCTCGGATAAAATACCTTCTTTAGCCAGAGCGCCGGAGTATTTTTCTTGCGGCAGAACAGCTCTAACTGCTTTTTCTCATACTTATCTAAATCTTCCCAGAATGTTTTCGTAAAGTACCTGAGATTTCTCTTTTCCTCTTTTGCGCCCTTACCCATAAGCTCATTTTTAACAAAGTTAGCAAGAAGGCTTCTGTTGTCAGAATCATCTGCCGTAACCGCCTCTGCGTGCCTTATATGTGCTGCTGAGCTGTTTTGGTCATAGATAGCTTTTCCAAAACAGGCAGCTCCCCTTAGCATCCATCTGTCATGCAGCTCATTACCCGGATTGCAGTCAAGTATAAGCTTTCTTCTCGCCACATCATTAAATACTATAGTAAATCCTGAGCCTGGAGTATAATACATGACATCTGTAACTGTAAGCTTCTCCTTTTGAAGTGGGGACTTACGGATAAAAGTTCCATCATCCTCAAGATAGTCCGATGCTGTATAGTATACTAACAGCTCATCATTATTCTCTTTCTCAAGCCTTGTCACTGCCCACTCTATCTTCTCAGGATACCATTCGTCATCCTGATCGCAAAATGCATAATAATCTGCATCATCACAGCACCTTGCAATCTCATAAAAGCTTCCAGGACATCTGAGATTTTTGCCATCTGATTCAATATATATAACCCGCTTACCCTGATACTCCTTGTCTGCATATTCCTTTATGATATCAACGGTCTTATCTGATGAGCCATCATCTCTTATATAAATGTCTATATTATCGTAGGTCTGTGCAAGAACACTGTCAAGCTGCCTTCTCAAATACTTCTCTCCATTATATGTAGCTAATAATACATTAACCTTAGGCTTCATACCATCTCTCCACACATTTATAATTTGCCTATCAAAAACAAAAATCTAAGCATTATCTCATCTACCATCTTCTGTCTGAACATATGAGGGTAGAATACCTTTTTAAGTGCAACTATAATATTATATCTTTTTCTGACAAAAAGCGAAAGGAGCTTCCTGTCATTATCGGCAAGCTTATCCTTATACAGATGCCAGTATTCAGCAAGCATCATACGTACATTTTTGAAATAGCCCCCGATGAAAAACTTCTTTATTCTCCATATCTGGAATTTGACAAAGCTCATTCCACCGGCACTTACATTATTGCCAGTACGCCTGTAATTTACAGTAGGTCTGTTGTCATATATAACCTTGCCCATTCCCTGACATACCATATATGTCCACCAATCATGTCCACATGAATGTGACGGAGTGTTGTCAACCATCATCTGTCTGGCGGTGTTGTTAAATACGGAATTAAATCCAAGCGGCATACAGTCAACTATCGCATTTCTAAAGCTTGGATGCTTATCGCCATCCTCAGGAAATGCGACTGACATAAAACAAAGCTTCTCATTTACAAAATTATAATTAGAAAAATACAGCACAGGAATATCTGTAGCACATTCATCTAACTTCTCCACAGCCATGCTGAGCTTGTCAGGCAGCCACTCATCATCCTGATCCGCATAGGCATAATAGTCCGCCTCATCACAGCTGTTTACAAGTGAAAAAAAGCTCTTTATAAATCCGACGTTCTCGCCCGCAATTAGAATTATATCTCCATTTGCCTCATATTCCTTCAATATGTCAAGAGTTTTGTCTGTCGAGCCATCATCTCTTACATACAGCGTTTTATTCCCATATGTCTGTCCCAGAATACTGTCTATCTGCTTTTTTATGTATTTTTCACCATTATATGCTGAAAGCAAAACGTTTATCTTTTTCATTGTCTACTCCCATATATCATTGTGTGCTTATACAGCTTGCTATATAACCGGAGCTGTTCTCATACACTCTGTCAAAACCGTCATATAAGCCCTTTGCCATATTGTACTCTTCACTGTCATACAATACAACAACATAATCAACAGCTCCCTCTTCAACGAGAGATGCTATTCCTTCTCCGTCATAGATATCAACGAGCGTATTGGTTACCGAACGCATCCACATACAGTCCTCCCAGCAGCCAACCATATTGACCTCATCTGTCAAGCCCTTATCTATCATATTATCTCTTATATATGAATAAAGCTCAAGCTTACCTTTGTCGTATTTTGGTGTATTAAAGAAATCATAGTTAAATGCGTATATATCCATAAATGGTCTTATCTGTGCACTTCCATACAAAAGCTCATTCTTATTCTGAATACGCACATCTATGTTGAACACAAACATAAATACAAGAACAAGCCATACCAAAAATCCGCTTGTAACTATAAGCCTTGCCTGTTTCTCAAGCACAGCCAAACCATAAAATGCCAATATAAACATAAATATCCACAGCATAAAATAGTTCTTATAGTAATAATACCCTGAAACCTTTCCCTTTAACGCAAGAAAAAACAATCCAAGTGTAAATGGAATTTCAAGTGCCACAAAATATAGCGTTACACTATTTTCTCTCTTTTTAATCAGACTCGCAATACCTGCAACTGCAAACGGACAAAGCACTATAAAATTCGTGAAGAGATTTCTATATATTCCTCCCTCGATGCTAATCTGAGTTCCGACAGTAAGTCCTGAACCATTTGCGAATATACCACGATATGTAAACCATAATCCAAGTAATGTTGGCACTAAAAATATACTTAATGCAACCACGATAGTATGACCTGTTATCAGCTTTCCATTAATATACTGTCTCACAAATATCCACACCAGCAGTCCAAAGAATATGACGGGCATAAACAGTACATAGCTCTCAAACACAGCAAGGCAGCCTGTTGACAGCAATACAACCATTGCCTTTCCTGAGATGTCACCCTTAAGAGCTCCATCTGTCACAGCTATCATATATAAAATAACCGTGAGACTCATTCCAAGATATGAAAATCCAAACAATGTACTGTTGGCAGGATATCCGAGCAGATAAAGCATTGTGACAATAATACCCGACGCTGTCATAAACCTGTCTGTCGTGTATCTTCTAATTACTCCCCAGAACATAAGCCCTGCCAAAAACAAATGTAATATATCTCCAAGTACATATATCTTGTAATAAACGCCTGCCGATGCAAATGGTGCAAACACCTCTATAAGCAGTGCATTGTGAAGTGATGAATAATACATTGCATCTATTCCCTGTCCATTTATCACTCCCAGTGCCGCAAGGAGATGAGAAGCTCCATCTACAGCATTGTAATTGATAAGCAGTTCCGTTCCATATCTTCTAAATGCAAATACCGCCATTACAAGTATGAGTGTAATAAGCATAAATAAGTCTTTCTTCTCATATATGTATCTCTGCCTATCCCTGCCCTTTATAATTCTTCGCCACACATAAATTGCAGGTATTAAATCCATTATCCCTATAGACCATAGATTTATCGGTATCTTAGCAATGTCAAGCAATCCCGCAACCATTGCCTGATAGCACATAACCGCGATAAAACAAAGGGGAACCCATATTGCACCATATATCTCATGTTTCGTTTTCCTAAAAGCATAAATCCCTCCAGCTAAGGATAAAAAGGCAATTATATAGATAAACGAAGCTAAAATTGATGGTTGCATGGGTTCTCCTTTGTTAAACTCTGTTAAAATTTAGATAATTAGTATAATTTTACCTATTAATTATGAAGTTGTCAATTAATTAAGTCTCTTTTCTGCGTCCTGCACATCCTTATATCCGTACAGCTTAGCAGTGTTATCCATAATCATATATGCAAGATTTTTTCCGGCTTTGTAAAGTGACACAATAAATGCTGAATAAAGTCCTATTGTCTGTTCAGAATATGTTCCAAGCTCACCTCTTAAATACGTCTCATATGATGTGTTATACGCACTATCCTCCGATGTGTGTATACTTCTCGCATTTCCTGCCATCTTCGGATACTCCTTCGCAAACTCCTCCATCCAGCTTACCTGTATCTTTATTATTGCCTCGGCAATATTATTTCTCTCTTCGCTTCTTTCAGGAAGCTTGTCCTTAAGCTTGGCATATTCATCCGGAGCTGTACTTGCCATCATTCTCGCATATTTCTCCATAATCATATTCCAGCCACGGTTCTCCGCCTCAACAATATCATTATAGTAGCTTGTAAGAAGACTTTCATCCCATGCCATATACTGACTTTTTCTCATAATCGAGAATGTGTTCCAATCATCCTGACAATCAGCTCTGCCGCCCTCATTCTTAACCCTATCAAACTGCTTCCACTCAAGCTCTACAACCTTGTCAACCAATTCCTGATTATTCATTTTAATATCACCATCGCTCATATTGTTATCAACATCATCCGAATCATTATAATCCATGCTCACATAGTTCCCCATAATTGCCTGACTGTGTATGTCCATAAATGTATCATTCCCGGAGGTAAGTCCCTGCAGCCTAAGCTCCTCTAATATAAGAACCGCTATCTGCTCAAATGTACACACTATCTGATCATCATGGTTTATATCATAAGGACTATATTCGTTACCATCCCATGCATCCGCCTGATTTTTCATAACTGCAAGCTTATCTATAAGAGGAATTATACCCTTTAAAACACACAAATCCTTAAGTCCATGGTACATCCACTTATAATATGGGGCATATGTCCTATTAAGAAGATACGCTATCTCCATCGCACTCTCAATACCCTTAGACACACACATAGCGGAAGTGACATAATCCTTTCTTGCCATCATCCTTGCATAGTTGCTCTGTGCATACTGTGAAAAATCATGCAGGGCTCTTGCTAATCTGAGTCTCCATATCTCATCCGGATAATACATAAGAAGTTCATTTCTTATACTGCTAAATATTCCAAGGTCATCTCTAAACACTCTTCCATTTGTAGCTGTCGCAAGCTTATCCTCTGCTATCGTAAGCCATATCCCGCTATCAAAAGCAGCCTTTATGCCACCACGTTTCTCTGTATTTTCATCAAGTCTTACTCCGAGCGTATTCTCATAGAATCTGCCAATCGTCGCAACACCTCTCCTGTTATCAAAAAATCTGTTATATGCGTGCTCTTTGTACTCCTTAGCATGCTTATTTATCAGCTTCTCATATTCCTTGTTAAGAGATATACCAATTCTTTCATAATCATCACTTGTAAGCCATAAGCAAAAGCCTATACCATAATCGTGATCCTTGGAAATATCATCCTCATATCCAAAACAGTCTGAGCCCTCGCCAGCCATACCGACAGCAATCGTTTCCTCATACTCCGGAAACTTCTCATGTATCATAGGTGCTCCGTACTGCTCATAAAATCTCCTGCATCTTTCAAGATTATTATCTGTTATGTCATTAGCTATTGTATCATTGTCTGCTATATCGTCAGCGGAATTCTTTTTGTCTGCCGCCTCACACGCCTGCTTATAATTGGCATAAACCCTGTCATAAGAGTCATTTTTGCCGATATGCTTCTCTATCTCATCAAGTGCTCTCTTATAATATGTTGAGGCTTCATCATATTTTTCTTTCAAATATAGTGCATCTCCCATAGCAGAGAGTGCTGCTCCATAATGGAAATCTCTTCCGCCATCAGCCTCAAATATATCAAGAGACTCCTTAAGATACTTAATTGCCTCATCATAATATTGCTCTGAAATTACACCATCCTCGGTATTATCCTCTGAGGCTTCTCTTGACATATGAAGCAGGGTAGCTGCAAGATTACATCTGGTTGTCGCCTGTTGTATAACTGCACGCTCATACATATCCACAACTGAAAGAGCACGCTTAAGCATATTATAAGCACTTTTAAAATCTCCAATCTCCTGATAGAGCAGACTCCAGTTATTATAAAGACTTGCATAATTAAATTCCCCGACAGGAAGCTTAGCCTTATATATAAGCTCTACTGTTCTAAATGCGTCCATTGCCTTGTCATAAAATCCAAATGCCCTGTATACATTTGCAACATTAATCAGTGATGTGGCATATTCAAGTGTATCGTGAAGTCCCATCCTGTCAAACATATTCTCGACCTCAGCACAATACCTGAGCCCCTTCTCACGCTGACTTGTATCACGGCAAAATCCGAGCATCTCATTCATAAGTGTAAGTGCTGAATAGAAATCCTCCTCATCAAGTGCCTGCTCAATCTTAGATGTGAGAAACTCGTCTATCTCCTCAAGAGAATTAACGCCATACATATTATCATATTCTAACAGTACCTTATTAATATCCATGCAAAGCCTCCTGACTATCTATAATACTATTATAATATATCACTTTATCATTAATTTATAAATGATTTTAAGGCATATTCGGGATGTTTTTAAAAGAATAACATTACTGCTCCAAGCACACAGAGAAGCACTCCGGTAACTCTGTTTAAAAGCTTGACATTTGCTCCATTTGCCCACTTAGCTCCTATTCTCGCAAACACCAGTGTACTTATTATACATGCAATCATAATTGGTATATCTGGTGCACCACCTATATAAAAATGCGATATAGAGCCTGTCAGAGCTGTAAATGTCATTATAAATACGCTCGTTCCAACTGCTGTCTTGAGCTCATATCCAAGCACACTTGTAAGCACAAGCAGAAGCATCATACCTCCACCTGCACCGACAAAGCCGCATATAAAGCCTATGACAACTCCGCACACTATAGACTGTATATTTTTCTCCTTCTCGGTCTTGCTCTCCTGAATCTCCTTTGTTGTCATGATTGGCTTGATTATGAATTTAAGACCTACAAACAAAGTCATTACTTTTGAGAAACCACCCATAGTTCCATTTGGAACAAGTGATGATACAAAGCTTCCTATAAGTGTAAACACAAGCACTGAAATAAGCATTATTATTCCATGTTTAACATCTATATTTTTGTTTTTCTTATACGTGTACGCACTTACTGCTGATGCGAGAACATCCGATGCGAGTGCAATTCCTATTGCCTGATATGCCGGAATTTTTAAAAACGTGATAAGCATCGGGGATATAACTGCCGCGGCAGACAATCCCGCAAGCCCTGTTCCAAGCCCTGCCCCAAGTCCGGCGAAAATACATACTATAAGCTCTACTATTGTCATTTTTTTAAGCTCCTCCTTGGTTCAAAATTAAACCATATTATAGAACAATGTATTTTTCTTATCAAGTACCCTGATAGTTAGTTCACTGAAACTACACAATTTAATCTCAATTTTTGTTGATTTTATCGGTTAAATATGTATAATATAGGTGAAGAAGTCGGAATCAACCGATTTTTTTAGAGTATATCATATTACCAGTATTCACAGGTAATTATCATATAACTATTATGAAAGAAAGAGGTAAAAGCAAGATGGCAAACATTGATTTAACCAAGTATGGTATCACAGGAACTACTGAGATTATTTACAATCCTTCATATGAAGATTTGTACAAGGCTGAGACAGATTCTTCTTTAGAGGGTTATGAGAAAGGTCAGGAGACAGAGCTTGGTGCTGTCAACGTTATGACAGGTATCTACACTGGTCGTTCACCTAAAGATAAGTATATTGTAGTAGATGAGAATTCTAAGGATACTGTTTGGTGGACTTCTGATGAATATAAGAATGATAATCATCCTATGACAGAGGACACATGGGCTGTTGTTAAGGATATCGCTAAGAAGGAGCTTTCTAATAAGAAGCTTTATGTAGTAGATGCATTCTGTGGTGCTAACAAGGACACAAGAATGGCTGTACGTTTCATCGTTGAGGTTGCTTGGCAGGCTCATTTCGTAACAAATATGTTTATCGTTCCTACTGCTGAGGAGTTAGCTGACTTCGAGCCAGATTTCGTTGTTTACAACGCTTCTAAGGCTAAGGTAGAGAATTTTGCAGAGCTTGGTCTTAATTCAGAGACATGTGTTGCATTTAACACAACTTCAAAAGAGCAGGTTATCATCAATACATGGTATGGTGGAGAGATGAAGAAGGGTATGTTCTCTATGATGAACTACTATCTCCCACTTAAGGGTATCGCTTCTATGCACTGTTCAGCAAACACAGATATGAATGGTGAGAACACAGCAATCTTCTTCGGTCTTTCAGGTACAGGTAAGACAACACTTTCTACTGACCCTAAGAGACTTCTTATCGGTGATGATGAGCATGGTTGGGATGACAATGGTGTATTCAACTTCGAGGGTGGTTGCTATGCTAAGGTTATCGGCCTTGACAAAGAGTCTGAGCCAGACATCTTCAACGCAATCAAGCGTGATGCATTATTAGAGAACGTTACTGTTGCTGCTGATGGCAAGATTGATTTCGAGGATAAGAGCGTTACAGAGAATACTCGTGTATCTTACCCAATCAACCACATCCAGAATATTGTACGTCCTATATCTTCAGCTCCTGCTGCAAAGAACGTTATCTTCCTTTCAGCAGATGCATTTGGAGTACTTCCTCCTGTATCTATTCTTACACCAGAGCAGACACAGTACTATTTCCTTTCAGGATTTACAGCTAAGCTTGCTGGTACAGAGAGAGGAATCACAGAGCCTACACCTACATTCTCAGCTTGCTTCGGACAGGCATTCCTTGAGCTTCATCCTACAAAGTATGCTGAGGAGCTTGTTAAGAAGATGGAGAAGAGCGGAGCTAAGGCTTACCTCGTAAATACAGGCTGGAACGGAACAGGCAAGCGTATCACAATCAAGGATACTCGTGGTATCATCGATGCTATCCTTAGCGGAGATATCTTAAATGCTCCTACTAAGAAGATTCCTATGTTTGATTTTGAAGTTCCTACAGAGCTTCCAGGAGTTGATTCTAACATCCTTGATCCTAGAGATACTTACGCTGATGCTTCTGAGTGGGAAGCTAAGGCTAAGGACCTCGCTGGTCGTTTCATTAAGAACTTTGCTAAGTATGAGGGTAACGAGGCTGGTAAGGCATTAGTTGCTGCTGGTCCTCAGTTATAAGATTACCTGAGATTGTATAATTTATAGCAATAATATAGCCGTGTATCGTTAAGGTACACGGCTTTTGTTATGTAGAAAGTATGCATTATCAAATAATCACCGGCACATTTCCGGCTTATAAAGTGCGGGGGTGAGGCTTATGATAGTTAATATGCAGGGACGTTTGCGACAGCCGGCACTTAATGAGTGCGTAGCACGAATTTAGTACCGCTGCTCGGAGCAATCAAGTGGAAACGGTCCCGTAATATAACTATCATAAGCCTCACCCCCGCGCTTTATAAGCCGGAAATGTGCCAGTGATTATTTGATAAAATCCTCCTCTACAGAAGAAATGGCAACTGCTCCATCTGCTACAGCAGTTACAATCTGTCTTAAGCTCTTGGTTCTTACATCGCCTGCCGCATATATGCCCTTGACACTCGTCCTGCAATCCTCTCCTGCACAGATATAGCCTGCATCATCAAGCTTTACAAGATTCTTAACCAATTCACTCTGTGGCTTCATTCCAACTGCTATAAAAATTCCAGATACACTGAGCTTTGACTTCTCACTTGTTCTGTTATCATGTAAAATAAGCTCTTCTACGCTATTTTCTCCGCAGATTTCATCAACCTCGTAAAATGGCACGAACTCTATGTTATCCTTCGCAAATACTCTCTCCTGCAATACCTTTGCTCCGCGCAGGCCATCTCTTCTGTGTATAAGATAAACCTTATCACATATATTTGAGAGATATAACGCATCTCCAAGGGCAACATCTCCGCCACCCACTACTGCAACTGTTTTTCCTTTGAAGAAAGCTCCATCGCAGGTTGCACAATATGACACCCCGGCACCTGACAGGCTATCCTCACCGGAGACATTTAACTTCTTGTGGGTTGCCCCTGTAGCTATTACGACAGCCTTAGCGTTAACTATATTACCATTTTCTAAGATTACCTGCTTATAATCTCCCTTATCCTCTATTGATGTAATGTTTCCTTCCATAAATGGCACATCCAGCTTATCAGCATGCTCTCTGAACTTAACGGACAAATCATATCCGCTCACTCCGTAATCACCCAGATAATTATCTATTCTGTCTGTCACTATTATCTGTCCGCCACTTATCATTTCCTTCTCAACAACTACCTCGTCAAGTGTAGCTCTTTTAGCATATACTGCCGCAGAAAGTCCTGCCGGGCCACTGCCAATTATCACAATGTCCTTCATATTCTCGCTCATTTTTACCTCCAAAACTCTTCTATAAGTCTACAGGTTGTCTCTATATCTGAATCTGTATGTGCCGCTGATATAAACATTGCCTCAAACTGTGATGGAGCAAGATTTATACCATGCTCAAGCATATATCTAAAATATTCTGCATATTTTTCGGTATCTGAAGTAGTTGCTGTGTCCATATCCACCACATCACTTTCCGTGAAAAATACGCTCATAAGTGAACCTATCTGATTGACTGTAACCTTGCCCCCTGAAGCCCTTCGCACTGTATCAGAAAGCTTAGCTGTGTTTTGCTCTATCTTAGTGTAGATGTCCCTATTTGCCTGTAAAAGCTTCAGCGTTTCTATTCCCGCTGTCATAGCTATAGGATTACCGGACAGTGTACCTGCCTGATACACAGGACCTACCGGTGCTACAAACTCCATTATTTCACGACTTCCGCCATATGCACCAACCGGCATACCACCACCCACTATTTTACCAAGAGTAGTAATATCCGGTGTTACACCAAAATATTCCTGAGCTCCGCCAAGAGCCAGTCTGAACCCTGTTATTACCTCATCAAATATAAGCAATGCCCCATATGTCTTAGTTATATCTCTCACAAAATTAAGGAAGCCTTCCTTCGGTGGCACAACACCCATATTGGCTGCCACAGGCTCTATGACAACTGCTGCTATTTTATCCCTATACTCTTCAAATAAGCGTTTGACAGAAGCCTCGTTGTTATACTCGGCAATCAATGTGTATTTTGTATATCCCGCAGGAACTCCTGCACTGTCTGGAACCGCCTGTGTCAGAGCACCAGAACCAGCCTTTACAAGAAGTCCGTCTGAATGTCCATGATAACAGCCTCTAAACTTGATTATATATTCTCTCCCTGTGTAACCTCTGGCAAGACGGATTGCACTCATAACCGCCTCTGTTCCAGAGCTTACCATCCTTGTCATCTCCATAGATGGCATGATATCCGCTATAAGCTCGGCTATCTCCAATTCCTTTCTTGTAGGAGCACCAAATGTAAGTCCGTCATAGCACGCATTTGTCACAGCCTGTATAACCTTCTCATGTGCATGACCAAGTATTCCCGGTCCCCATGAGCATACATAATCTATATACTCATTGCCATCCTCATCATAAATATGCGAGCCGGATGCTCTCTTTATGAATATAGGATTTCTTCCAACAGAGCGATATGCCCTGACAGGGGAATTAACTCCTCCCGGAATGTGCTTTACAGATTCTTCAAATAATTTATCTGAGTTAGTGAATTTCATTATTCTTCCTCCAGCCATCTTGCCACATCAAGTGCATGATAAGTAATAATCATAGTTGCTCCTGCCCTCTTCATGGCAATCATGTTCTCCATAACTATTCTCTTCTCATCTATCCAGCCATTTTGGGCTGCTGCCTTTACCATGGAATACTCACCACTTACATTGTATACTGCAAGCGGATAGTTGCTCATTTCTCTCACCTTGCTGACAATATCAAGGTACGCAAGTGCAGGCTTAACCATTATGATATCCGCACCCTCTGTGATATCTGCCTCGCACTCTCTGATTGCCTCCCTGCCATTTGCAGGATCCATCTGATAGGTTCTTCTGTCGCCAAACGAAGGGGCTGAATGTGCTGCGTCACGGAAAGGTGAATAGTAGCCTGAGGCAAATTTGGCACTATAGCCCATGAGAATAGTATCTGTTAAACCCGCATCATCTAATGCCTTTCTCAAATACTCTATATGACCGTCCATCATATCAGATGGGGCAATCATATCCGCACCCGCATTTGCAAGCGTCACAGCCATCTTAGCAAGCAGAGGCAAGGTCTCATCATTTAATATCCTGCCATCATGCACAAGACCACAGTGTCCATGTGAGGTGTACTCACACAGGCAGACATCAGCAATGATAATTAGCTCAGGGGCAAGCTTCTTTATCTCACGAACAGCTCTCTGGGTGATACCATTTTCATCGTATGCACCGCTTCCGCACTCATCCTTATGGTCAGGAATTCCAAATATTAATATTGCCTTTATGCCTGCGTCAAGAATACGGTCTAACTCTTCCTTAAATGTGTCTATCGTGTACTGATATATACCAGGCATAGAGGGCACGGGAATCTTCTCGTTGCTGCCCTCCTTTATAAATACAGGGTATACAAGGTCATCCTTTGTGACAACAGTCTCTCTTACGAGACTCCTGATATTATCATTTTCTCTAAGTCGTCTTAACCTTATCATTAGTCTGCCTCCCATTTCTCAATAAATGCTTCTATAAGATGTGCGCTGTCGCACTGTCCTGGCACAACGTCACAAGATATACCATATTTCATCAATTCATCTGCGGTCACCTTTCCTATAGCGCCTATCAAAGGTCTTTGTTTTCCATCATTCTTAAAGGTTTCCATAGCTCCTTCTTCAATCAGAGCACCCGCAAATGCCCTGACACCAGACGCACTCGCAAATATAAGTGCATCCATACTGTAAATATCATCAAAATATTCAGTCTTTGAACCGGTCACGCTATATATAGGAACTATATTAACATCAATATTATTGTCAGCTAATATCTCTACCATACGCTCGCTTCCCTCTTTTGCTCTCGCAATAAGAAGCTTCTCGCCACTGTTCATAACCTTGGCAAGTCCTAAAGCCATACTCTCTGTGGTATACTCATCAGGGACAAAATCTGCATGAAAGCCCATATCCGAAAGTGCAGTCATAGTACCACTTCCGACAACAGCAAACTTAATATGTGCAAATGCCCTGTAATCGATACCATTTCTCTTTACTGCATCAAAGAACACCCTTATACCATTCTGGCTTGTAAATCCAATCCAGCTATATTCTTTTAGGTTGTTAAGCTCTCTGTCAAGTATATCGCCATTTTCAGGTATAACCTCCATATTGCATACCGAAAATAAGCCTGCTCCCTTTTTTTCAAGGCTTGCTCTAAGCTTCTGTCTTAGCGGTCTCGTCCCTACTACTCCAAACTGCTTGCCCTGCAATACGCCAAGGTTCTCTGTCTTAAAGTTATATGTAGCAGTCTCGCCAATCACTATTATAGCAGGTGATTTCAAATGAGCCACCTTAACCCTGTCACATATATCTAAAAGACTTCCAGTTACCCTCTTCTCCCCCGGAAGTGTTCCATTCGATATAACAGATACAGGCGTATTTTCATCTGTTCCCTCGGATAACAGCTTTTTCACTATTTCAGGGAGCTTGCCTAACCCCATCAGTATCACACTTGTTCCATCAGTATGGTGTATGTGACTTAACGCATTTTCCCCCTCATCCTTGGTGTGTCCGGTAAATACATGAAAGCTTCTGGCAACCTCACGATGTGTAACCGGAATTCCCATGAGCTCAGGCACAGCTATAGCCGAGGTCACACCCGGAACCAACTGATATGGTATACCATTCTCCCGAAGTGCAAGAACCTCCTCGCCGCCACGTCCAAATACAAATGAATCGCCACCTTTTAGCCTGACAACCATATCATATTTCTTTCCCATAGAGGTGAGTATCTCATTTATCTCATCCTGTTTTCTGTAATGCGCTCCCGCCTTCTTGCCAACGTATATCTTCACACAGTCCGGCTTGACTAAGTCTAAAAGCTCACCTGTTCCAAGCCTGTCATATATAAGAACATCACAGTTTTTAATAAGCTCTATTCCCTTGTATGTAATAAGTCCCGGATTGCCCGGACCTGCTCCAACCAAATAAACCATAATCTATTCCTATCTCTTTAATTTATATCATCCACACAATTCGTCTATCAACGAATCAACCTCTGACTTATCTCCTGTGACCTTTTTCTTACATACCTCGCCCTCTCTGGCGTTCATAAGCTCTATGGCAAGCTTGTCACCATGTAAAACCGCATAAACTCCTATAGGCTCATGACAGCCTGCGTTAAGTCTTGTCAGCACACTTCTTTCAATCTCAAGTATAAATGCCGTATCTGTATCAGATATTGCACAGGCAAGCTCTTTGCTCCTGCCTGTATTTCTCGTCTCAACAGCTATTATTCCCTGTCCTGCGGCAGGAAGAATATCGTCAGTATCTAAATATTCGTATATAAGCTCATTATCATTGCAGGCATTAAGGCGCTCTATTCCAGCAGCAGCAAGAATTATCGCATCGTATTCTCCACTCTTAAGCTTATCTATTCTGGTTCCAACATTGCCCCTCAGATTTTTACATATTGCATCAGGGTAGAGCATGCTTATCTGGCACTGCCTTCTTAAGCTGCTTGTTCCTACCACGAACTCACCAGTCTTATCAAGTCCGGACTTATATATAAGCACGTCATTAGCTCTGGCTCTCGGAAGAACTGCGGCTATGTTAAGCCCCTTTCTGCAAGGATTTGGCATATCCTTTGCACTGTGAACAGCCATGTCTATCGTTCCATCAGCTAAAGCATTTTCAATCTCCTCAACAAATACAGCCTTGCCGCCAAATGCACTTACCGGAACATCCTTTTGCTTATCACCCTTTGTAGTGAGAATCACCTTTTCAAATGTGTAGTCAGGAAATTTGCATTTCAGCCTATCAATAACCATATCCGTCTGGACAAGTGCAAGCGCACTTCCACGAGTTCCAAGCTTAATAATCTTTTCATTAATCTTCTTATCAAGAATATCCATAAATATCTCTTTTCTTTCCTTTTCGCTGGCTCCGCGCTCTATAATTGAATCTCTGAGTAAGCCCATCTCATCGGCTATTCTTCCATAATCATCCCTTAAATCTGCCGCTATATCCTTCTTAATCTTAGCTGCAAGAAGCGGACTGCTACCGCCTGTTGAAACCGATATTACAACATCTCCCTGTTTGATTATAGCAGGAAAATAAAAGTCACAGTCCTTCTTCACGTCAACAACATTGACAAGAATCCTTCTATCGCGGCATTCCTTTGCAAAGTGCTCATTTAACCCGCTGTCGTCTGTCGCCATGATAACCACGTCTGCACCATCTATATCATCAATTACAGCTTCTCTCTCAATTATATGTAATCTGTCGCATTTATAATCATATATGCCCTGTGACACAACAGGCGCGATAAGTGTAACAACTGCGCCAAAGCTAAGCATCTGCTCTGCCTTTCTTGCCGCCACCTTACCTCCACCGACGATAAGACATTTCTTATCATCCATCTGTATCATAAACGGAAAAAAAGCCATTATATATCCTCCTTAACCGTATCTAAAACCTTCGCAAAGGTCTCATAATCAAGCTCATCCTTAAGCTTGTAGATAAGCCACATGGCACTTTTTTTGCCAAGCCTTTCAACCACATCGCCATATGCCTCTATATATCCTCTAAGAGCAAGCACCCTCTTCATCTCGTCAACCCTCTCAAGAACAACAGAGTCAATGCGTGCCGCCTCAGTCATTTTCTTATCATTATTATCCTTTGCCAAGTCCTTGATATAATCAATATTTCTCACAATACATCCATCAAGCTTAGCAATATCCTCATCTATATCTCTAGGGACAGCCAAATCAAGGTACAGCTGCCTTGTCGCTGATGTCCTTATCTTCTTAACATTTCCAGCCAGAAATGTATAGTGTGGGCTGTTTGTAACACTGACTATAACATCTGCCCACTCAACAAATTCATATCTCCTGTCATAATGAACCCACGAAACTCTGTCACTGTTAATTACACGGACAAGCGCCTCACGATGCTTCCTGCTAGTGCCTATAACTCTTACATCCTTACATGCATCTAACACGTCCTTCATCACGATGCTTCCCATCTCACCAGCCGCACCAATAATTAAAATATGTGGTTCCTTAGTGTTGGCACAAAAATCCATAATTGCAGATGTAGCAAGCGTGCCAACCGATACAGGAAGCCTTGTCATAAGGGATTTCTCTGCCATCTCCTTCGCAAGATGGAGTGCTCCCTGAAATATCATATTAAGCTCCGTATTTACTACGCCATAGTCTTTAGCAGCAAGATAAGCCTGCTTTACCTGTCTGATTATCTCCACCTCACCAAGCACAGCAGAATCAAGACCACAAACTACCCTGTACAAATGCTTTATACTACTGTCCTCACCGTATCTCATAGAAATATCTCTGAAAAGCTCTATCGAAATACCCTTTATGCCGCATATCATACGCTCAACATCCTCGTATCTCGCGTTGCCCGAATAATATATCTCACTTCTGTTGCAGGTCATAAGGAGAATTATGGCATCTATGTCCGTGCTATCACCACTGGTACAATCCTTCGACTTAACTATATCGTAAAAGTCTCTTATCTCCTCATCATTAAATGCAAATATTTCTCTCTGCCCTGTTGTTGAATTTTTATGGCTAATACTTATACATTTCATATCATAACACCTGACACATAATTAATTTGCTAATTCTAATAGCTGATATCTAATACAATAAAAGAAGGCAGCATCTAAGACTGCCTTCTTCGTTAAAGGTTTTATGATATAACTAATTCTTCCTTAGTAACATTCTTATTCTCATCGATATTGAAAGCATTTAAAACAGGATGCTCAATATCCATCAGGGATAGAATCAGATAATTCACCTTAGAATCATATGCAAGTCTCTTATCCTCCTCTGATGGTCTTGACGGTGATTCAGGATGTGAGTGGAAGTTGCCTAATAGCTCTAATCCGTTGGCACGCATATCCTTGATGGCTTTAAGCTGTTCCTTCGGATCCATTGAAAAATGCTCATTGCTCGCATCAATGTTGGTGAGCAGATAAACCTTCTTAATGTGCTTGCCATCAGCTTCCCTCACGCCACCTATCAGTCCGCAGGACTCATTTGGAAGACCTTCTTTACAATGCTCTAATATTTTATCATAATCTTCTCTAGACATAAATAACATATTTTTTTCCTACTTTCCGTCACATTCTACCTGTTCGTAGTCAATAAGCTTGGTAATTGTTGGGTGCTCACCACATATCGGGCACTTGCCTGTTGCCTTAGGAAGCTTGATTGTGTGGAACTCCATAGTGAGTGCGTCATATGTGAGAAGTCTGCCTGTGAGCAAATCGCCAACACCGATAAGGTACTTGATTGCCTCCATAGCCTGTAAGCTTCCGATTACACCGCCCATTGCACCTATAACACCAGCCTGCTTACAGGTAGGAACTGCATCCTTTGGAGGTGGATTCTTGAATACACATCTGTAGCATGGTCCTTCTCCCGGTACATAGGTCATAAGCTGTCCCTTGAATCTTATTATTCCAGCATGTGAAAATGGCTTCTTAGCCATAACGCAGGCATCATTAATAAGGAACTTTGCAGGGAAATTATCTGTTCCGTCAATTATAAAATCATAGTCCTTTATAAGATCCATAATATTCTCAGATGTTACAAACTCTCTGTATGTATTAACTGTAACATCAGGGTTCATGGCATTCATTGTCTCCTTTGCAGACTTAACCTTAGCCTTGCCCACATCAGCAGTACCATGTATAATCTGTCTCTGCAAATTAGATAAATCTACCTCGTCTGCATCGACTATTCCTATTGTTCCAACTCCTGCTGCCGCAAGATACATAGCTGCCGGAGCACCGAGTCCACCGGCTCCTATGATAAGAACCTTTCCATTTAAAAGTTTTTTCTGTCCCTTTACTCCGACCTCCTGCAATATAATGTGTCTGGAGTAACGTTCCATCTGTTCATTCGTAAATGCCACTAGAAACTACCTCCTCCCATGAAGTACAAAAATTCTACTACGTCATTCTCGTTAAGGCTTGTCTTGTCGAAGTCCTCACTCTCAACGAAATCATCATTTACTGTTACTGTTACATAATCAGGATTTTCAACCTTCTCATCAACGATGAGCTTAGCAATAGTTGTACCCTCTTCAATGTCCTTTTTTACTCCTGCTACTGTTACTTTCATTTATTTATCCCTCCTATATAATTTTATTAACAATCTCTTCAAGCTCAGGTCTCTTAACAAGACCTCTTCTTCTGTCCTTCTCCTCGCCATCCTTGAAAAACAGGATAGTAGGCGAAGCCATAACCTGATATTTTTCTGCAAGCTCACTGTCAAAGTTTACATTAACCTTAACTACCTTAAGCTTATCCTCGAAGTCATCCTCTATGCCGCCAAGGATAGGTGACATCTGCTTACATGGAATACAACTATCAGAATAGAACTCAACGATTACAGGTAATGCAGACTCAATTACCTCCGCATTAAAATCCTCGCCACTTACTCTCTTTGCCATGTCTGCCTCCTTACTCCTCTATCTTCTTAACGATAAGGTCATAGGTTCCGTTCTCATTGTCAATAAGCTTAAGTATCTGCTGTCCCTCTTCCTTAAAGCTTCTAGGAACATTCTGTACAGGCTCTCCGTCATTCATTGTTACTGCAAGAACCTGACCTACCTCAAGCTCCTCCATTGCAACCTTTGCCTTAACAAATGTCATAGGGCAGACAACATCAGTTATATCAACTCTCTCATCAATTTCAAAATCAGCCATTATATGCCTCCTTCAATACTTCTTTAAATTTATCTATGCCAACCCGCTCAATAGTAAATCTGAAACGCTCACTTGGCTTTGCATAGTCATCAAAAAACTGGATTGCCGCATCTGTAACTCTGAACAACTGCTCCTCTGAGGTTATTACAGGAAGAAGCTCGTCACCCTTACAGATTCTATTACCAAATAATCCACCAAATGAAACAAGATATCCGCTTGTTCCCTTCCATGCATCTGTAGGACATGCCTTTGCACATCTTCCACAGTAGTTACACTTATTTGTGTCAAGCACAAGCTCGCCATCCTCTATTGTGATAGCATTCTCTCTACAAGCCTTAACACATACACCACACATGATACAGCTTGGCTTGTCATACTCTACTATGCATGCACCCTTTATTCCTACATCATTCTCCTCTGCCTTAAGACAGTTGTTCTGACATCCGGTTACACCGAACTTGAACTTGTGAGGTAGCTCTCTCGCATAGTATCTCTCATCTAACTTCTTAGCTATATCGTATGAATCTATATTTCCACTAGGACATATCTGGTTACCCTGACACGCTGTAACGGTTCTTACTCTAGGTCCGCAAACTCCCGGCTTACATCCGCCCTTCGCAAGTTCATCCTTAACTTCCTCGACATTTTCCAATTTGATAAATGGAATCTCCACACTCTGTCTGGATGTAAGATGAACATGTCCGTCACCGTATCTCTCAGCAACCTCTGCTATCTTTATAAGATTCTCGGCAGTGAGATTACCTCCCACAACCTGAAGCCTTAAGGAAAAGTGGTTCTTCTGCTTCTGTCTCATGAATCCACCTTTTTTAAGTGCTGCGTAATCAACTCCCATTTGTACTTCCTCCTAATTTTCTATAGCATTCTTGAAATCTTCTATAAGATCCTCTATGTCCTCTATGCCGAGACTGATTCTTATCAAATCATCATATACACCTGCATCAGCCTTTTCCTTCTCAGTGCTGTGTGCATTTAAGGTTGACTCAGGATGAATGATAAGAGTCTTTGTATCTCCAATATTGGACACTATCTTAGGAACAGTAAGTGCATTTATAATGGAAAATGCTCTCTCCTTTGAACCGACACGAATCGTAAGTATCGCACCATATCCATTCGTGAGAATCTTGTCTGCTACATCATGCCATCTGCTGCTCTCAAGTCCCGGATAATTAACTGTGATGTCATCATATTCCGATAAGAACTTAGCGAGCTCCATAGCGTTGTAACAGGCACGCTCCATTCTAAGACCAAGTGTCTCCATTCCAAGCATATTATAAAATGCTGTCTGTGGTGCCATACAGGCTCCTGTATTTCTGAACAGTCCGTTTCTGAGCTTTGCTGTATATGCAAACTTGCCAAACTTTGCATATTCGCGAAGTCCCGGATATCTGTCCTTATCCCACTTGAATCGTCCGCTGTCAGTTATCACTCCACTAATCGAATTACTGTTTCCGTTTATGTATTTCGAGGTTGAGTTTACAACGATATCTGCTCCAAAGTCAATAGGTTTAACAAGGTAAGCTGTGGCAACTGTATTATCCATAACAAGTGGGAGTCCGTACTCATGTGCGAGCTTTGAAAGCTTCTCAATATCCACCACATCAAGCTTTGGATTACCGATTGTCTCGGCAAATATAACTCTTGTGTTTTCATTTATGGCTGCCCTGACAGCCTCCTCATCTGATATGTCAACAAATACGGTCTTTATTCCAAATGCCTCAAAATCATGGAAAACATCTATCGAACCACCATATAAGCTGGTAGATGCTATAATTTCCTGTCCCGCACATACTATATTAAGCAGTGCATTTGTGATTGCTGCCATACCTGACGCACACGCAACCGATACAAGTCCATTTTCAAGTGAACTCATTCTGTTCTCAAATGCAAGTACAGTGGGATTGTTTATTCTTGTATAAGAAAATCCTGTTGCCTTGTTGTTAAACAGCTTCTCATGCTGTTCAGCAGATGTCTGGTAAAATGCGCTCGACTGATATATCGGTGTAAGTGTTGCTCCGGTATTCTCATCACCCATTATATTGCTGTGTAAAAGTGCTGTATTAAATCTCATATTGCCCTCCATACTAGCTATGCTTAGCTTAGATGTAATCTCTTCCGTTTACTATTACTCCATCATAAGCTGACTGCATTCGGACAAATTTTGACACTTCCTCCACGCTGCTTCCATTTTCATTCCAGTTGGTAATGTATTTATCAGCGTCAAGCTTAGCTGCCTGCTTCTCGCTTACAAGAAGGAGAACTACAAGTCCTGCTCTGTGCAGATGCTTTACTACATTCTCTACATCCTCACCATCTGCTGGTGCGTACAGATATGTATGTCTGCCTGCTAAGTTAAGGGCCTTTTCTATCTCCTCAACGAATGCGCGATTTACATTGTCCTTGTTGTCAACAAACAAAGCTGTGACTGCCTTCTGACCTTTTATTGCAGCTCTGACATTTCTGTCAACCCTGCCCTCATAGCTTCCTGAGTCCTCTTTATTTACCTTCTCAACAACACCACAGGCTGATGTCATGTTTGTGACTCTGTCAATTAAGATGAACTCACCTAAGGTCTTATGGTTCTTAAACTCATCTACAACTATCTTATCTGCAAGTATAATCTTGCATACTGCTATCTCGTTCTTAGATAATACCGATATCTTATTTTCCTCTCCGGTATTGACATCTATTGCATACTCTATCTCAGCTACAACACCGGGAATCGTCTTAGTGCCAAGCTTGAAGAAGAAGTTCTTTCCCTGTATAAGCTCCTCATCATCCATCCAGAGAAGAGTTGCTGTTATTGATGAGGCAACCTTTGCACCTGAGTCAACTGTGAGCACGCAGCCTCTTGATACATCCACCTCTCTGTCAAGCTGGATTGTAACAGGCTGTCCCTTTACAGCCTTATCTGAGAGCTTATCTCCCACATGTATACTCTTAACCTTTGCAGTCTCACTGCTCGGAAGAGTCACTATCTCGTCGCCAACATTTATGCTGCCTGTCTCAATCTGTCCCTGAAAACCTCTGAAGGTGTGGTCTGGTCTACATACTCTCTGAACCGGCATATAGAAGCCCTGCTCATCATTATCCTCGGATATATCTATATCCTCAAGATAAGGCAGAAGTGCCTTTCCTGTGTACCAAGGAATGTTGTCGGAATGTGTAGTTACGTTGTCACCCTCTGTTGCAGATACAGGTATTATTGTGATATTAGCAAGCTTAAGCTCACCTGCAAGCTCATTTATCTGTACCTCTATCTCTCGGAATCTCTTCTCATCATAGCCTACAAGGTCCATCTTGTTTACTGCAAATACGAAGTATCTTATTCCCATCAATGCACATATTCTTGCGTGTCGTCTTGTCTGTACAAGAACTCCCTGCTTTGCATCTATAAGGATTACAGCAAGGTCTGCAAATGATGCTCCAACCGCCATGTTTCTTGTGTACTCCTCGTGTCCCGGAGTATCAGCTACTATGAAGCTTCTCTTGTCTGTAGTGAAGTAACGGTAAGCTACATCTATTGTGATACCCTGCTCACGCTCTGCCATAAGTCCGTCGAGCAAAAGAGAGTAATCTATTGCACCTCCGCGGCTTCCAACCTTACTGTCTAACTCTAATGCCTTCTCCTGATCTGTGTAGAGGAGCTTAGAGTCATATAAAATATGTCCAATCAGTGTTGATTTTCCATCGTCCACGCTTCCGCATGTAATAAATTTTAATAATCCACTCATCCTAGAAATACCCCTCTCTCTTTCTTCTTTCCATGCTGCCTGCTGCCTCGTTATCTATAACTCTTGTTGTTCTCTCAGATGATACCGCACTGAGTGTCTCATCTATGATTTCATCAAGTGTAGCAGCAGTTGATTCACAACCGCCTGTAAGAGGATAGCAGCCAAGTGTTCTGAAACGTACACTCTTATATTCTATCTTCTCTCCCGGAAGAAGCTTCATACGGTCATCATCAACCATGATGATATTGCCGTCACGATATACAACCGGTCTCACCTTTGCGAAATACAGAGAAGGTATCTCTATATTCTCTCTCTTTATGTACTGCCAGATATCTGTCTCAGTCCAGTTAGATAACGGAAATACTCTTACCTCTTCCTTCTTCTTAATCTTGGAATTATAGAGCTTCCACATCTCAGGTCTCTGGTTCTTAGGATCCCATGCATGGTGCTCATTTCTAAATGAGAAGATTCTCTCCTTTGCTCTTGATTTCTCCTCATCTCTTCGTCCACCACCGAAGGCTGCCGTAAATCCATATTTATCAAGTGCCTGCTTAAGAGCCTGTGTTTTCATAATATCTGTGTAGGCTGAGCCGTGGTCAAAAGGATTGATTCCCTGCTTCACGCCCTCCTCGTTGATATACTCAAGCATCTCTATTCCAAGCTTTTTAGCCATGTAATCTCTGAACTCTATCATTTCCTTAAACTTCCATGTTGTGTTTACATGTAAAAATGGAAATGGCGGCTTCTCCGGATAAAATGCTTTCATTGCAAGGTGCAGCATGACTGAGCTGTCCTTTCCTATAGAGTAAAGCATAACCGGCTTCTCGCACTCAGCAGCTACCTCTCTTATGATATATATTGCTTCTGCTTCAAGTTCATCAAGATGTGATAATTCACCCATCCTTCGTACCATCCTTTCCAAAATCTAGTATTTGTTAGATTCTTTTTTATTAATAACTATCTGGCTTTCTGTTCCATCCCTCTTGCTTATGCTCCATATAAGCTCGCTGTCGCTTGACTTTACTGTCATTCTGCTTCCCATACCGCCTATATCAGCTCCGAGGTATAAGGCTATCGCTCCGAATTTACATTCCTTTATGCAGGAGGAACAGCCCCAGCAGTCCTTCGGATATTTAATGTAAGCCTTCCTGTCCTCATTTAGCTTTATTAAGCTTCCCGGACAAACCTTCTCACACATACCACACGCTTTACATATATCAGGATTAATAACTATGCTCATAGTTCTCCTCCCTTCCTACAAGGTCACGAAGAATAATCTTAATCTCTCCATTTTCATACCTTGAATTAACATATTTAAGCCAATCATCACTCTTTTTTGGATAATCAAGATTTTCAGCAAAGCTGTGCCATCTCGTTTCCTTCCTTGCCCTTAAATGTGCTATCACAGCGAGACATACAATAAGTCTCTCCTTAAGCTCGTATACAAACATAAGCTCATGCATATCATTTGCACCTATATCACCGGCAAGCTCGATAAGCTGATTGATTTTTGCCTCGGCAAGAGCAAGCTGCTTCTCATTAAACTGATAATGTGTCGATATTCCTCCGGCATAATTATCCATCACCTTCTGCATTGCTTCCTCCAATGCCTCTGCCGTAAACATTCCCTGTGCATTGTTATTCAGGTAGCTGTCATATTCCTCTATCTTCTTATCAAATATCTCATCTAAGTAACTGTCGTCTGTACAACTGTCACTTTCTTCATTCAGCCTCTTAACTATATCCAGAGCTGCAAGCTCGCCCTCAACCATAGCTCCTGTAACGTATTTCTGCGGGCATCCTCCTGCAACATCACCTGCTGCATACAAGCCCTTTATTGTTGTCTGTCTGTTGTTGTCCACCCAGTAACCGCTGGCTGTATGACCTCCGACTATGTAAGGCTCTGTTCCCTCTATCTCAACATTCTGCCCGCTTGGATTTTTGCCCGACTCTATCCATTTTAATGTCTGGCTTGGAGCCATATTAAGATATGCACGCTTCAGTGAATCATCCTGCTCACTGCTTATTCCCTCAGTTCTTAAGTAGCAAGGACCTCTGCCCTCCAGATTCTCCATCACGGTTCCATATACTCTCTCTGAGGTTGTAAGACCATATTTTGTCTCATACACCTCTCCCTTGGAATTGACCTGCTTGGCACCAACTCCCTGAGCGATGGTTCCTGTTGGAGCGATTGTGTCCTTACATCTCAATGCGATAAATCTCATCTCAAAGGTTGTCATCTCTGCTCCGCTTAAGATTCCCATCGCATATCCTGCTCCTGTGTTAAATGGCGGATACCACATCTTATGTCTCGAAAATCCCGGATTGTTTGGTCTGTATAAGCCAGCCGCTCCGCCTGTCGCACATATAACCTTTTTAGCTCTTATCTCATATGCCTTGTTCTCGTCTATCGAAAATCCAACAGCACCCTTTATTACGTTATCTTCAACTATATAATCTGTTATGTTTAACCTGTTTATTACCTTCACATTGTCAAGCTTCTCTACTGCTGCCGCAAGAAGAGGTTTCATATTCTCACCATTTATCTTGATGTTTCTGTTTCCTCTTGCAACATACTCTCCGTTTTCGTCTTTAAGAATGACAAGCCCAAGCTTTTCCATCTTCTCTGTGACACGGTTAAGCCCCTCTGACATTGAGAGCAGCAAATCCTCTCTCACTATATTATCAGCGTCCTTCTTTGCATAATCGACATAATCCTCCGGCTTTCTTCCTTTGACGATGTAAGCGTTTATCGCATTTACACCCGCTGCAAGGCAGCCGCTTCTCTTAATATTTGCCTTCTCTGCAATGATTACTTGATAATCTGAATTCTCGCTTATCGTCAGTGCCGCATAGCAGCCTGCCGTACCGCCCCCGATTATAAGGACATCTGTATGAAGAATTACTCTGTCATCAATTTTCATAGCATTTTCCTCCACAATTAGATATAGAATACATTCTGTTCCTGCATTTCCTTGTTCTCAAGGAGATATGTCTTTTCATCGTCAAATACATATAATCTGTAAATCAGCACATGCACCTTCTCACCGACATTAACTATATCCTTCTCCAATGAACGTTCACCTATCACTGAAATTCCATTTATATCAACGGTTATATCCATCCTGTTACCCTTGAATACAACCTCTGTTACCATTCCTTCCTCCGCAGCACTTATGTACTGGTCGAGCTTTCCACTCTTTGATATCTTGATAAACTCAGGTCTTATTACTGCCTTGTCAGCATTCTCTATCCTTTCAAAGCCCTTCAGCTTATCATACTCCGAGACAACTGAGGAGCGTCCTATAAACTGTGCCACAAACGGTGTGTGCGGTGATTTGTATATCTCAAGCGGTGTTCCCATCTGCTCAACCACACCATGGTTCGTGATGATTATCTCATCTGCAACTTCAACTGCCTCGTCCTGGTCATGTGTCACAAAAATGCTTGTTATTCCAAGCTTTTGTACCATTTCCTTAAGCCAAGTTCTAAGCTCCGTCCTTACCTTCGCATCGATAGCTGCAAATGGTTCGTCTAGCAATAGCACCTGCGGATTAGGGGCAAGAGCTCTTGCAAATGCCACTCTCTGTCTCTGACCGCCTGACAACTGGTTTGGATATCTCTTCTCCATACCTGCAAGCCCTGTCAGCTCAAGGAGCTCCATAACTCTCTCTCTTATCTGTTCCTTCGGCATCTTTTTAAGCTTTAGTCCAAATGCGACATTGTCATATACTGTCATATATCTGAACAGTGCATAGCTCTGAAATACAAAGCCTATGCCTCTCTTCGATGCCTGAATATCGTTTACTCTCTTCCCATCTATGTAGATATCACCAGAATTCGGATTTTCAAGTCCGGCTATCATTCTCAGAAGTGTTGTCTTTCCACTTCCCGATGGTCCAAGCAACGCCACAAGTTTTCCTTTTTCCACACCAAAGCTTACGTTGTCCGATGCCAAGAAATCTCCATATCTTTTATATATATTTTTCATTTCAACATACATAGCACTCTCTCCTAACGTCCCTTTGGTTCTTTTAACCTGCTGCTGTGCTCGATTATGTTTCTCGCAAATAATATGATTATTGCAAGAATTACAAGTATTGATGATACCGCAAATGCCGATGTTATGGAGGTTCTCGTTCCAGACATATATAAAGCATCTATCTCAAGTGGAAGTGTGAATGTCTCTCCTCTAGTCTTTGACAAAGCATTTACTGCGCCAAATTCTCCAAGTGCTCTCGCTGTGCAAAGAATAATACCATATATGAGACCCCACTTCATGTGCGGTAATGTTATTTTTCTGAAAATTGTAAAGCCCTTCGCCCCCATCAGAGCTGCGGCTTCCTCCTCGTCCTTGCCCTGTACATTTAACACAGGTATTATCTCCCTCGATACAAATGGGAAGGTTACAAACACTGTTGCAAGAACAACTCCCGGTATTGCAAATGCTATCCTTATATCAGTTCCAAAGTGCATATTAATCGCTCTTATAACCGGGTAAAACCATCCAAGCCTGCCAAATGTCATCAGGTATGACAGACCAACTATTACCGGCGATATCGAAAATGGAATATCTATAAGTGTCGCAAGTATATGTTTTCCCTTAAATGAAAACTTAGTCAAAAGCCATGCTGCACATATTCCAAATATCGTATTTACTATAACCGCCACAACCGTTGCAAGAAGCGTAACCAAAAGTGCACTCTTTACATATTCTGTGGTTATCGACTTTATATAGAAGCTAAAGCCCTCTGCCAGAGAATTGCTGATAACCGATATGAGCGGCACAACTAACATAAGTACAATAAATAAAACCGTAACCGTTATAAGAAGGTACTTTACTCTTTTTTTCGATTTTTCAAGCTTTTCAATCTCGTTCATCGTCCGCCTCCGTTATAACAGATTTGTTCTTGCTGACTGCTTTGCCTGAACTATGTTCACGAATAACAGCAGTAAAAATGATATAATAAGCATTACCAACGCTATAGCTGTCGCACTTGCGTAATCAACATAGCTGAGCTTCTGCATAATTACATATGAAATAACCTGTGTGTGCTCCTTGGCACTGTTGCCTGATATGTATATTACACTTCCATACTCTCCAATTCCTCTTGCAAACGCAAGACCAAATCCCGTAAGAAGCGCCGGTCTAAGCTCCGGTAATATAACTGATAAAAATGTTTTTCCAGGCGAAGCACCAAGCATGAATGCTGCCTCCTCGTACTGTCCATCCATTTTCTCAAGTACAGGCTGTACAGCTCTTACCACAAATGGTATTCCCACAAATATAAGTGCTATAACAAGTCCTACCTTAGTGTATGCAACCTTTATTCCAATCTTTGCAAGCTGACTGCCAAAGAAGCCCGTCTCAGAGCAAAGCTTAGATAATGTTATTCCGGCAACAGCGGTTGGAAGAGCAAATGGCAATTCTATAAATCCATCCAATATTCTCTTGCCTGGAAAATCATATTTTACAAGCGTCCACGCAATTATTAATCCGAAGAAGATATTAATAACTGCTGCGATAAACGCACATCCTATGCTTGTTGCAAATGCATTTCTTACATTTTCCCTGCACAGAAGCTTTATAAACTCTGAAGGTGATATCTTAAGCGAATACACCAGCACTGAAGCGAGTGGGATAAGAACTATAAGCGACAACATTGTTATTACAACTCCAAGTGTCAGATGATATCCCGGTATAACTCTCGCCTTTTTTGCTTTTTTTCTGTATTTAGCACTCATACAAGCCTCAACTCTCTCTATCAGTCGTATATCTTGTCAAATAACGCTCCGTCATCAAAATACTGCTCATAGGCATTGTCCCATCCGCCATAATCTTCAATGCTGTAAAGCTTTATCGACAAATCAAATTTATCTGCAAATTCCTGTAATATCTCATCATCAGATGGTCTGTATCCATAATTAGCTGCAAGCCTCTGTGCTTCATCGCTATACAGATATGACAGGTATCTCTTACTCACATCATAAGTACCATTCATCCTTGCATTGTCATCAACTACCGCAACACTAGGCTGTGCCAGTATGCTTACCGAAGGATTAACTATCTCGTACTCATCTCCATAAGACTCTGCTATTGTCAAAGCCTCATTCTCCCATGCTATAAGCACATCTCCCTTTTTGTTCTCAACAAAGGTTGTCGTAGAACCTCTCGCACCAGAATCCATAACAGATACATTATGATATAACTCTGTCAAAAATTGATTCTGTGCAATCTCATCAGGGTAATTGGTTCTTGCGTAGCTAAGTGCCGCGAGAAAATTCCAGCAGGCACCACCACTGCTCTTAGGATCAGGTGTTATTACCTCTACATCTTCCTTTATCAAGTCATCCCAATCCTTTATCTGCTTAGGATTACCTTTTCTTACAAGGAACACTATCGTTGAAGTGTATGGCGCTGATTCCTTGTCAAATTCATCAATCCAGCCCTCATCTATAAGTCCGGTTCTTTCTATCAGAGTTATGTCATGCTCTAACGCAAGCGTTACCACATCTGCATTACAGCCCTCCACAACCGACCTCGCCTGACTTCCTGAACCGCCATGTGACTGTATAATCTGTACCTTCTCGCCATATGTATCAATGTAATACTGCTCGAACATCTCATTATACTGCTCATAGAATTCCCTGGTTGGATCATAGGATACATTTGTTATTCTTATTATTCCGTCATCCTTTTTGCCACATGCCGTAAGGCTTATCATAAACACGAGCATAATGGCGATAATCCTTTTTTTGTACATTCTTTTACCTTCTATATAAATAATGAAGTTGATAAATATCTCTCCCCTGTGTCAGGAAGGAGAACAACTATTGTCTTTCCCTCGTTCTCAGGTCTCTTTGCAAGTTCAGTTGCCGCATAAAGTGCTGCTCCTGATGATATACCAACCAATACTCCGTCTGAATGTGCTACAGCTCTTGATGTCTCAAATGCTGCATCATTCTCAACAGGTATTATCTCATCTAAAATATCCATTCTAAGTACATCAGGAATAAATCCAGCTCCGATTCCCTGTATCTTATGTGGGCCCGGCTTACCTCCTGATAAAACAGGTGATGTTGCAGGCTCTACAGCAACAACCTTAACATCAGGATTCTTCTCCTTTAAGCCAAGTCCTGTACCTGTTACTGTTCCACCGGTTCCTACAGCAGAGACAAATATGTCTACCTTACCATCTGTATCTCTCCAAATCTCCTCAGCTGTAGTTTTCTTATGTATTTCAGGATTTGCACCATTCTCAAACTGCTGTGGGATAAATGCATTTCCATATTCCTCCTTAAGACTCTCTGCCTTAGCGATTGCACCCTTCATGCCTTCACGTCCCGGTGTAAGAACTATCTCAGCACCAAGTGCAGATACTATCTTTCTTCTCTCAACGCTCATTGTGTCAGGCATTGTAAGGATAAGATGTAAGTCCTTTGATGCACATACAAAAGCAAGTCCTATACCTGTATTTCCACTTGTAGGCTCGATTATAACTGTATCACTGTTAATCTTTCCATCCTTTATTCCCTGTTCTATCATTGCAAATGCTACTCTGTCCTTAACACTTCCAAGAGGATTGAAATACTCAAGCTTAGCTACAATCTTAGCCTTAAGCTCATTTTCCTTCTCATAATTACTAAGCTCCAACAACGGAGTATTACCTATAAGCTCTGTCAACTGCTTTGCTATTTTTGCCATTTTATTCACTCTTCCCTTCATTCCCTAGTTTTCAAATAGGATTTGTATTTTTGTTTACAAAGAAGTTAGCACATAATTCCTATTAAGTCAATAGGTTTTTAGTATTTTATCAAAACTTTTAGTAAAATGTTGCCAAGCTGTGAAAAAACAGTTAAAATGGAGAAGTCGTTTGTTTTTTACGGACAAACGTCTAAAATAACTTATATTATAAAGGAGAGGAATATGTGGAACGCTATTAACAACTTTTTGACAAGCGTGGATGATTTTGTTTGGGGTCCACCTCTTATGGTACTTATACTTGCCGGTGGTATTCTCCTCACAATCCGCATGGGAGTTCTTCAGATAAGAAAGCTTCCGCTGGCACTGAAATGGATGGTTAAGAATGAGGAAGGCGGAGCCGGGGAGGTAACATCCTTCGGAGCTTTATGTACAGCATTATCTGCAACCATCGGAACCGGTAACATCGTCGGTGTTGCTACAGCTATAGGTGCCGGAGGCCCTGGTGCATTATTCTGGATGATAGTTGCAGCATTCTTTGGTATGGCTACCAAGTATGCAGAGGGACTTCTCGCAGTTAAGTATCGTGTGGTTGACGAAGAAAATCACGCCCTTGGCGGACCTTTCTATTATATAGAAAAAGGTATGGGTTCTAAGTGGAAATGGCTTGCTAAGATATTTGCATTCTTCGGAATCTGCGTAGGACTTTTTGGAATAGGTACCTTTTCACAGGTAAACGGTATCTCTTCAGCAGTAAGCAACTTCTTTGATCCTAACGAGTCATGGTCAGTTGAAATTCCTGGAATCGGAACTTACTCATGGACAGTGGTTATCGCCTCACTTATCTTAAGTATATGTGTTGCATTAGTACTTATCGGTGGACTTAAGAGAATCGCAAGTGTATCACAGGTAGTAGTTCCATTTATGGCTATTATATATGTAATTTTATGTCTGGTTCTTCTCGTATGTAACTACAAGGAGATTCCGGATGCATTTGTAACAATATTCAAGGGTGCATTTAACCCTAAAGCCGTTACAGGCGGTGCAGTAGGTACTATAATCGTTGCTATGCAGAAGGGTGTAGCAAGAGGTATCTTCTCAAATGAGGCAGGTCTTGGTTCAGCACCTATCGCTGCCGCTGCTGCACAGACAAAGGAGCCTGTACGTCAGGGACTTGTTTCTATGACAGGTACTTTTATTGACACTATTATTATATGTACTATGACAGGTTTATCTATCGTGCTTACAGGCGCATGGGAGGTTGACGGTCTTGAAGGTGTAGCAGTTACTACATATGCATTTAACAATGGAATTCCAATTCCTCATATAATATCTTCATTTTTGCTTATGCTCTGCCTTGTATTCTTTGCATTTACTACTATACTTGGCTGGGATTATTACTCAGAGAGATGTCTTGAGTACCTTACAGGTAAGAAGCATAAGTCAATTATGGTTTATAGATGGTTATATATCTTAGCAGTATTCATCGGACCTTACATGACAGTTAAGGCTGTATGGACTATCGCCGATATCTTCAACGGCTTAATGGCAATTCCTAACATGATTGCAATATTTGCACTTAGCAGTGTTGTTGCAAAGGAGACCAGGGATTTCTTCAAGCGTCATAAGTCTGGGGAATATCAGGAGTAAGCTGGTGTGATATTACGCTAGGAGATAATTATAGTGTGGGTACTTCGATGTGACTCATAATTAGTACACAAAATAAAAGCATTGAGCAAAACGACAATCCAGCGTACGCAAGCCATGGACGGCTTGCGAGCGTCAATGCACATGGATGTGCGTTTGACGCGTTAGCGGACGGATAATATACGTTAATGCTCAATGCTTATTATTTTGTAGTGCTATTTATGTGGAACTAAGAAGTACCCACACTATAATTATCTCCTGCCTAATATTTTACACCAGCTTACTTATGGAATGCTTTTAATATGCAATCCTAAAATAATCCAAATATGCTTTATATTTATCCTGTGCTGTCAGACAAGTATCTGTCAAATATCCTTTTTCATTATTCCATTCCTTCAGTCCGCGATAATAGAACATCTTCAAGTTATCCTCAATAATAAACGGAACAATATTGTATTTCAGACATTCCTTGAACATAATCAATCTTCCAACACGTCCATTTCCGTCCTGAAATGGATGAATACGTTCAAACTTCACATGAAAATCCAATATATCTTCAAAAGTCTTTTCTTCTTTTCCGTTATACTCAGACAGCAAATTTTTCATTTTATCGGCAACTTCTTCCGGAAGTGCTGTAGCCTTTCCACCTACTTCATTTGGCATCTTTTTATAATCACCTACAGCAAACCAATCTTTTCGGGAATCACTGGTACCACTCTTCAAAGTCAAATGTAACTCTTTGATGAACCGCTCTGTCAGTGTTGCTCTTGCATGATCAATAATCATATCAATACAACGAAAATGATTTGCTGTTTCAATCACATCATCCACATTCAACACCTCTTTTTCTACACCTATGGTATTGGTTTCAAAGATATATCTGGTCTGCTCATGTGTCAGACGGCTACCCTCAATATGATTAGAGTTATATGTTAAATCAATCTGTGTCTTATGATAAATTCCCCCAGAATATTTATCTAGTTTCTGTTCCTGCAAAATTTCCAGCAATGTAATCGGTTGTTCTTTCTTCTTGTTGGAGCGCTCAGGTTTTTCTGCATTTTCAGGAATTTTCCAGGTCTTACCGTTAAGGATTGCACCATTCACTCTTCCCTGAGCGCAATAATTTCTAACACTACGCTCTGATAGATTCCATTTCTTTGCTATTTCAGCAACTGAAAGGTATTTCATCTTCCATCCTCCGTCATAAATCAAAAACATACTAAGCTTTTATTTAGTATATCACATTATCGGCAAAATTTATACCAGATTTCTCTTTTGTTATTTCGTTTTTAGCCGATACAGGTGTCAGCAATAAGTCCGCATATATTACATGGGGGATAATTATAGTGTGGGGGCTTCTTAGTTCCGTATAAATAGCACTACAAAATAATAAGCATTGAGCATTAACGTATATTATCCGTCCGCTAACGCGTCAAACGCACATCCATGTGCATTGACGCTCGCAAGCCGTCCATGGCTTGCGTACGCTGGATTGTCGTTTTGCTCAATGCTTTTATTTTGTGTACTAATTATGAGTCACATCGAAGTACCCACACCATAATTATCCCCTGTGTAATATATGTAGGCTCACTGCTGACGTGCCTCTACTCTCTTAGCTCCTTTTCCATAATTTCTCTAATCGCTTTTATATCTGTAAATGTCAGTTTAATTCCACGATTATACATAGCCAACACTTCATTCAGATTCTCTACAAGCAATTTATCCAGTTTTTTATGTATTGTAATAGGTTTTTCTTGAATTGTATGAACATGGTCGAAATATTTTTCTGCTTGCGAACTTATTGGTATCATCCAATATAATTTTGTATTCTTTTTATCCTGAATGGCATAATAATGAGGACGATAATACCCCTGTCGTATCTTCATAAATCGCCTTTCTTCTGTGATAAAATTCCCCATCAGCAAACACTGATGGGGAGCATTTACAAACTATACTATTTTTATCCCACCTGTATAGCAAGTGGCTTCATTTACAAACTGAATTATTTATATCCCGCACCATCAGCAAGCAGCAAACATTTACTTCTATTTTTAATATATACATTATTATCAAAATAATCAATCTATTTTTTCAATTTTCATAAATAGGGGGAATATCAACAGTAAACTGGTGTGGAGAATATCAAGAGTAAGCTGATATATTGTTACGCTAGGGAATAATTATAGTGTGGGTACTTCTATGTGACTCATAATTAGTACACAAAATAAAAGCATTGAGCAAATCGACAATCCAGCGTACGCAAGCCACGGACGGCTTGCGAGCGTCAATGCACATGGATGTGCGTTTGACGCGTTAGCGGACGGATAATATACGTTAATGCTCAATGCTTATTATTTTGTAGTGCTATTTATGCGGAACTAAGAAGTACCCACACTATAATTCTCCCCTAGCGTAATATCATATCATCTTATTCCTGACATGCTCCATCTCATACGCCTTGGTAAATCTCTTATACATAACTGCTCCCGTAATCGTTGTCAAAACCTCTGTAACAGGGAAGGTGAGCCAGAAATATGTAAGTCCAAGCTTTGAGAACAGATATCCAAGCGGCACAAACAAAATTACTGTTCTTACAACTGTCAGCAGACTGCTTGTGACCGGCTTTCCTACCGCCTGAAAAAACACAGGGTAGATAAGTGAGGTTACCATTGGAATAAATCCGACTCCTATAATGTGGAAGCCCCACGCTCCGATATCTATTACACGCTGGTCTGATGTAAATACACCAAGCATCTGCGCCGGAATAAATTCAAAGCACAGCGTTCCTATAAACATAAGTGCCATTCCATATATAAGTGATGTTGATAAGGTTTTCTTACATCTGTCAAAGCTCCCTGCCGCATAATTAAAGCTTAAAATCGGTACAATACAGGTCTGCAAGGAGCCGAGCGGAATAAAGAATATCGTCTGCCATTTGTAATAAAGTCCAAGTGCCGTTACAGCCTGATCTGAAAAGCCTGCAAGTATCAGATTTAAGCCAAGTATATAAAATGTATATGCAGACTGCATAAGGATGTTCGGTATTCCCATCTTATATATCTTTGCAAGTCCTCTGCCATACACATTTATGGATGGTGAACGTCTGTAACCTCTTTTCATAACTATAAGTGCAGCCACTATCTGACCTACAACGGTAGCTATAGCAGCTCCGGCAATTCCCATAGCAGGAATATGAAACATACCAAATATAAGTATGGGATCTAATATAATATTCGTTATAGCACCCAATATCTGTGCATACATAGGTGTTTTCATGTCACCATCTGCCTGAAGCACCTTTGTCCATATGCTCTCCGCAAATAATCCTATACTGAACACGGACACTATTCGTCCGTATGTAATAACCTTATCTATAACTTCAACTGAGTCTGTTGACATTCTTGCATACGCAGGCATTGCAATGTAGCACACAAGTGCAAACAAAAACCACAGCACAATAGCAAGCGGTGTTCCTATTCCCGCAATATCCCTCGCTTTCTTCTCCTCACCAAGTCCCATGTAATGAGCAATACATGTATTTATACCAACTCCAGTTCCAACAGCAATCGCTATCATAAGCAGTTGTATGGGATATATGATTGAGAGAGCTGTAAGCCCACTCTCAGAGTTTTTTCCTACAAAGAAGCTGTCTACTATATTGTATAAAGCCTGAATAAGCTGTGCCAGCATTACAGGCGGTGCTATTTTAATTAAGATTTTGCTTATTTTCTCCGTTCCAAAAAAGGAAGAATCCTGTGTCATTTTATATTTTCGTCTCCATTATAATTCATTGTCTGTATGTCGATTTGTAAATATATACATAACAAACCTTATTCCATCAGCAAGCATATTATAATTACATTTGCAGATAATGTCCATAAAAGATGATTATAAAAATAAGATTGTTTCCGGGCAGGATATTTCTGGTGATGTTTGTTGGCAGGGCGTTTTTGTGTATGCCGGCTGGTTATATTACGGGACCGCTTCCGCTTGATTGCTCCGAGCAGCGGCACTAAATTCGTGCAGCACACTCATTAAGTGCCGGCTGTCGCAAACGTCCCTGCATATAACCGGCCGGCATACACAAAAACGCCCTGCCAACAAACATCACCAGAAATATCCTGCCCGGAAACAATCTTAATTTTATCTTGACTTAAAGGATTATCCATTATACGATTTACATATAAAAGAGGGGGGATTTTTATGTTCCAGTCTATCGAAGCTAAGCATCCACATTTTTATCAGATATTTCGTATTATTGTAGTTATTTTTGCGTCCATACTCTACGCATGGAATCTGTGTTGCTTTGCTAAAACAGCAGGGCTTTTTCCGGGTGGCTTCTCAGGTGTTTCACTGTTATTACAGGAGATAGGTATCAAGTATCTCCACATCAACATTCCATATACCGTATTTAATGTTATTTTAAATGTTCTTCCTATATATATAGGCTTCAAATTCATAGGCAAAAAGTTTACACTTTATTCTATACTGACTATATTTTTATCCAGCATATTCGTAGATATCCTTCCAACATATGTATTTACGGATGATGTTCTTCTGATAAGTGTATTTGGAGGACTGTTAAATGGATTTGCTATATCTCTCTGTCTGAATGTCGGAACAACAACAGGTGGAACGGATTTCATAAGCATTTATATGTCTCAGCAAAAGGGCATAGACGCATGGAACTATATACTGCTTGGCAATGTCATCATGCTTATTATCGCAGGAGCAATGTTCGGCTGGTCTATAGCACTCTACTCCATTATCTATCAGTTCTGTAGCACACAGGTTATACAGATGCTCTACAAGCGATATAAAAAAGAAACATTATTCATTATATCAGACAAATCTGATGAGATATACAAGCTTATCCGCGAAACAACTAACCACGATGCAACGCTTTTTCAGGGAATCGGCTGCTATGAAGAAAAAGAGAAAACCCTCATCTACTCCGTCATAAATACTGAGGCTAAAAGACAGCTTATTCCTCTAATACGCTCCGTAGATCCTCATGCATTTATAAACATAGTTAAAACCGAGGGATTATCCGGAAGATTCCATGATATTCCAAATGACTGACACAAGACAAGGTAAACCGTACCGATTACTAATCAATACGGTTTACTCTCTCTCCGGCTATGTAACATTTTATATTATTTAGCACTTCTTTCATAAGGCGTTCTCTCGCCTCAACTGTAGCCCACGCTATATGAGGTGTAATGATAAGCCGGTCACTGTCCTTAATGGCAAACAGCGGATTATCCTTTGACATTGGCTCTTCCTTAAGCACATCCAGTCCCGCAGCGCCTATCTGTCTACTAATCAGTGCCTCGTACAAATCTCTCTCATTAATAATAGGACCTCTGCCAACATTTATAATTATTGCTGTATTTTTCATCCTTGCAAATGCATTTCCATCAAATAAATTCTCCGTATCAGGAGTAAGTGGTGCATGTATCGATATAACATCACTCTCAGAAAGCAAGGTATCAAAATCCACCTCATCATAGTGGCTATTATGATTCCTGCCAGATGTAGAATAGTAAACAGCCTTGCAGCCAAATGCCTTGGCTATATCGTACACTCGTCTTCCTATCTCACCAAGCCCGACTATTCCCCATGTCTTACCATTAAGCTCATTGAATGTATTTGCAAAATGCGTAAAGCTGTTGTCCTCTATATATTTTCCTGACTTAACATATCTGTCATAATACGCACTCTTTTCCATAAGATAAAACAGCAGTGCAAATGTATGCTGAGCAACAGACTCGGTAGAATAGCCTTTTACATTAGCTACAGCTATATTATGCTTTCTCACATATTCCATATCTATTATGTTAGTTCCGGTTGCGGTAACCGCTATCATCTTAATGGTGGGATTTAGCCCTAATGTGTTCTCATTGCATACATTCTTATTAGTTATAAGGATATCTGCACCATCACATCTGCTTTGAAGTTCTTCCGGCTTCGTATATCCGTACACAGCCACCTCTCCCAGCCTCTCAAACTCTTCAAATTTCACATCCGTTCCTAATGTATCCGCATCAGAAAAAACAAGCTTCATATTCTGCATCCCTCCACAAATGCTTCAAATATCTTCATACTATTATCATCCGACTTGTAAGAGAACTCAGGATGCCACTGTACACCCCACATAAATCTCTTACCCGGCATATATATAGCCTCGACAAGTCCATCTGTCGCCTTAGCCATAACCTTCATGCATGGAGCTACCTCTTTCACACACTGATGATGATAACTATTTACAGGCATCCTGTCAATTCTTAACAGACGATTTAATGGCCTTCCCTTTACAAGCTCCACCTCATGTACAGGTACATCATATGGCGGTGTCTGATGATGTTCTATATCCGTATCATATTCGCTGCCAATATCCTGATACAGCGTTCCTCCAAGATATGCATTCATAAATTGCACTCCTCTGCATATTCCTAGAATTGCCTTATCTCTCTTTATAGCTTTTCTAAGGATTGCTCCCTCCATCTTATCACGTTCTCTACAGCAATCACCACATTCAGATATCCTTTCAGCTCCGTATATAGCCGGATATACATCCTGACCTCCCGTCAAAAGAAATCCATCACATATACTGACATATTCTTCAATCAATTCACTATCAGACGTAAGAGGAAGCATCATAGGTGCACCTCCAGCCGCTATAATACCATCCATATAACCCGGAAGCATCCAAAGGCTTTCTCTCTCTTCATCCACCAACGGCACAAGCCCTACAACCGGTTTCTCATTTATACGATTACCCATGACCAAACCTCCCAATGTATACTTATTTTTACTGTAATTTTAAGTTACTTTTATAAAACTATAGCAAAAATAAATACTGCTTCACAATGGTTTGTTCATTTTTCGAAATATAGATTGATTTTGGGGAATTTTACTTACAATAATTACCGTATTTGGCATTTTATTATATATTATTAACGAACATAGTGATGTGAAATATCACCACAAGATATCACCATAATAGCTATCTACAGATTTTCATATATCTTATTATACTCATCACTGTCAATCCCAAGATGCTCCATTATCCATTCACGGGACTTGCCAAGTTCAATATATGCAAATACTTTTCCTTCAATTTTTCCTTCACTCACAGCTTCCTGTCTCATTTCCATTATCGCCTTACACATATTCACTTCCTCCTTCTTAAGCTCCTCATCAGGAATTGCAATATTGCATATTTCATTTACAAGTCCTGCTGATAAGTTATCCATTCGTTTTAATTCTTCTTCGTTATCCTTCATATATCTGTACATCTCCTGCCAGTCAGTCGAATACTTTATCATTCCCAATATATGCTTTAATGGTGACTTAAGTTTCTTAAGCTGGTCTGGTGTCACATCGGATGGCTGTAACAGCGGTACTTTATAATCAGGTATGTACGCCATTAACTCATCCGGTATTCCAGTCAGGTCTAACATCTCATGAAGCCTTAGCGGACCATCCCATGGTCTGCTACCAAAATATACCACCATGGTAAGTACGGGTGTGAATTTATCATCGGCTGTCACTTTGGACAAAAACTCCGAGTCATTCCTATACAGCTTATTCTCCGTATTATACCGCACTTTTTCAGATATCTGTCCTGAATAATTTAATGCATCGTAAGTCATGCTTCTTACAGGCATTGCATAATCGATATATGACTGTAACTCTGAGCCTACTATAATATGTGCTTCAACAACACCATTCCGACCACATAACATCTTCAGCGAATCTCTGTATTTCTGATTAGGAAATGCCAATTCCTTTTTGCCATTATGAGTTGACTGTTCCGCAAATATTGTATAGCCTTCAGTCGTATCAAGCGGAACAATATCTGTTTCATCACAGACCTCCGCACCCTCAAAAAACAGCAGATTAATCGTATCTGCAAATACACTGTTACTTTTATATAGTTCCTTCGACATAGTATCAACTTTTCCCACAATCTTCCTCCTGTTCCTGTACATTGTCATAGAGAATTATGGGGAAAAGAAATAATAACATATATATTTATAAGTATTATATCACACATTTCCGATATGACAAGTTATACATATTAATTAAATGGATTTGTTTTAACCGAATATCTGTGTATGTAGATATGCATCTGATAAATAGAACTGTTTTAACTTTAAATATACTAACATGTATAAAGATGATTTGTAAATATGTATTTTGTGAAATATATATGAACTTATAGGATATCTAACTAATATCCTTATTAAAGCTTCCGGATGATGGTTCCATTACGGAACCGTTTCCACTTATTGCTCCGAGCAGCGGCTTAAATGCCTGATTTATCTTCTTAATTACCGCTTTTGTTAAAATTTCAAATTGTTCTTTCGTCTGATAATCCACACGATAAAATCTGCCAACAGCAATACAGCAAAAACTGGTATGGTGATACACAATATAAGCGCGCCTACAATTCCTGCAAACCAGCCCGTATCGGTATTTATATCATATATCGCATATCCCACGGATAAAGCTGCCATAATTATATCTGTGATGGCAAATACCCTGTAAAGTGATATCTTAGGCTTTATTTTTCCAAAAATGCAGCATACTGTAAGACACACCGCCATAGCCGAAAACGCGACAGCAGCACACGCCAGCACAAACTCCAGATTTGAGGGATTTATGACAATTTCCACCAGCCACGTTACTGCCGCTAATACCCAGAATATAATTGTTATGCAAAGTAGTTTTAATGTCTTATTTTTTTTTAACATATAACCCTCTCTTCCTGTACATAATGCGTTTCCATTAACTGTAATTGGTGAACTACCGGAATCCCGCCAAAATACATAATAAGAATTTTATCCAGTAAAAGATATTCGTCCATATCATCAAACATTACAATTTCATATCAAATCCTCGCTTGAATGTTTCCCCATAAAAGTACATGCATATTTAGGTTATATTTTGTAATAAGACGAGCTATAAGCATTGATTATTGTAACTTATTCTGTCTTTAAGTACGCCTACGGTTAAAACAGAGACGATGGTTTTATGATCAGCAAGGTTAGCCTAGGACGCTTGCTTAGGAGAAGGGCTTTATGCCAATTCTATTCATATAATTATGATTCGGAACATCTCCGGGAAGTGCAAAAAACAGCCTTTAAGATAAGTACGTATGTAGTATTCATACGTTACCCTCCTTTCAGTTGAATTAAGCACTTTGTGCCTATCTGGATGGTAACAAATTATTTGCATGGTGTCAACTAGGATTTAGGAGTGTAACAGCTTCTAAATCTTTTCAACATGCGCAACAAACTATTCATAGTTTAGCACACTCCTTGTAAATTGGATTTATGTTATATCCTTTGTGTAAGTTATCTGCGTACAAAGTAGAATACACACACGTTTCCGTCATTTCGATGTGTGTATTTTCGGTAGATAGGATTAACTAAGTTTGCGTGTGTTAATGGGGTATGGGACGAAAAGTCCCCAGCCTTTTTCAATCACTTAAGTAGTTCGGGGTGGCTTTTTGCCATCCCTTTTTGTATTTAAGTAGAGAACGAGTCAGTACGGCTATAGTAGATTTTTTGTGCGAAAGTTGTTATAATAATTATAAATAAAAAATTGTTTACTAAATGTAAAGGAGTTTTAGATGAGCAGTCATCAATATTATCTGTTGAAATGTTGCTAAAGGGGGAGCCTTATGGTTAAAGAATGCAGTAATCGTCATGAGTTATCATTAAGACATGCTATTAATGTCTTAACGAATGATTATCGAGAATACGTGAAGAGTATTTATTTATACGGTAGCTATGCCAGAAAAGATCATAAATACAATTCTGACGTAGATTTATTTGTATGTGTATCTGATGATACTACAGCACGAGTAGCTGCACATATGAGAAGTGATGTGGCTCCAGATGATTATAATTTGCCAATGGTGGAGCTTATGATAAGTAAATCTGGTCTCAGAAATCCAAGTTACCAGTTCACAAATAATCTAAAAAAGGAGGCTATTTTGCTATGGAAAAATCATTAAACTATCATGATTTAGCTGAAAATGATTATGAATTTCTCTCATACGATTATGAACATGGTCGTGTTGGTAACATACTCTGTTCTTCTGCTCAGAATATTTGTGAAAGATATTTGAAACATGTAATAGATTCTGAGTGTAAGGATATGGATACTTCAGCAGCATTACACTCGCATTCTTTGAAGTATTTACGTAGGTTTATCACTAAGAATATTCCTGATTTTGAGTGTGATTGGAGTAAAATTATGCCAGCCGATGGTTATTATTTCACAACCAGATATCCTGGGGATGATGCTTTTCTTGTAGGTAAGCAGGATGTAGATGATTGCTGGAAAGCAGTAGAGTACACAAGAGAACTTGTTAATAAGAGATATCATTCTACTGAAGCAACAGATGATGAAGTTGTTACTGATAATTTAACAACTAAAGATGAAGAAATTAAAGAGTCCTCAAGTAAAGAGCTAAATGATACAACAAACAGCACAGGAGATTGTCCCTGACAATATGAAACTATTTTAACTAAATAACCAACTAGAACCTAGGAGAGTAAAATCTTCTAGGTTTTTTCGTTCACTTAATAACTGGGATAGCAAAAGCTGTCCCTTTTTTCTATTTAAGTGAATAAGGTTCAGTAAAGGAAAACGCTTACTGATTTTGATTGGGATAGTAATGATTTGTTTACTACCAATCTCATTTCTGTCAAAAGTATTAGTTCCTTGGGCTGAGGAGCTAGGAGAAGTTACAACAGAAGCTGGTGTAGCACCGCCGGGTGATGCTACTGTAACTGATGCTGCTAGTGATACCGTAATCGATGTTGGAAGGACATTATTATCAGGTATTCAAAATAGAAGTGTCAAGTATACGGATTTATCTGTAGAACAGGCTGTTCAGGTTGCAAAAGCTCTTTTAGCAGACAAACAGTCTTTTGATTGGTTTTGCTCTCTTGATGATGAGCAGGCAACAGCTTATTTTGGTGCTAGTAAGAGACGTATTCAGTTTGAATTTGAGCTTCTTATGAAAGATAATACGGATATGTTTTTTGTAAAGGATATGGCAGTATCTGACTACGATAAATTCTTTAGTGCTGTCATGAATGGGCAGAAAGTTGACAATACAGCCGCTGCAGATGGTGGATTCAATATGTGTGTTGAGGGCTGTGCTCCTGGTCATGAAGGTATTATCCCGCTTGGTACTGTTTTGTTGAACGATACACCATTTTTGGCATATCGTTCAACAAAATTCCAAAAATACATCTTTCTCTTCTGCGTTTCATTTTCTTTATACTCTCCATCTAATCTTCCGCGTCTATTTT
>CAKRCW010000003.1 GCA_934309145.1 uncultured Lachnospiraceae bacterium
GGAATATAAACCGGCTGCCATATCAATAACCCACCCGTGACTGGGAATATGCCCGTGATTAATTTGCGGAAACAATATTATTTATCCATGTTTACTTTAGCACTTTGACGTGGTATACTGTGTCTCAAGAAAGAGATAACACTAATCTATCTACAGAAAAGAGGTTTATATATGACAGTTGGAATAGTTGGTCTCGGACTGATAGGCGGTTCATTTGCGAAGGCCTACAGCGACAATGACGAGCACAAGGTTTTAGGCTATGATATAAATGAGGACGTTATGAGGTCCGCTTATGACGGCAAGAATATTGACGGCAAACTTACTAAGGACAATATCGGACAGTGTGATTTGATTCTCGTAGCACTCTATCCTAAGGCATCTGTTGAATATATATCAGAGATGGCATCATATATTGATTCACGCACTATGGTTATTGATTGCTGTGGTATTAAGCAGTATGTGTGTGACAACTGCTACAAGATTGCACATGAATATGGTTTTACATTCGTAGGAGGACATCCTATGGCAGGCAGACATTTCTCAGGCTTTGATTACAGTACCAAAACCATGTACAATGGTGCTTCCATGGTTTTAGTTCCAGAAAGTCCAGGTGACACTCAGGCTATTGAGCGTGCCAAGAAGCTTCTGTCACCTATTCATTTTGGCAAATTCACTATCTGTGATGCAGACAGGCATGATGCGATGATAGCATTTACATCTCAGATGGCTCATGTAGTATCTAATGCATATGTGAAAAGCCCTACAGCCAAGAATCATGACGGATTTTCAGCGGGAAGCTACAAGGACTTGACAAGAGTCGCATGGCTTAACGAAACAATGTGGACAGAGCTTTTTCTTGAGAATAAAGAGCACCTTATAACAGAGCTTGATTACTTCATAAACGCCGTCACAAAATACAGAGATGCACTTGTAAATGATGATGCAGCAACCTTAAAACAGCTTTTGGCAGATGGCAAGAAATGTAAGGAAGATATAGACGGAATCAATAATTAAATCCTTAATATCAAAAAAATTAATAATTATCAATATTTTACAAAACTTTTATTTCATATTTCTATATTATATGATATTATGAAAGCAGACTTACAGGACTAAAACTGCGAGCCTGCTTTTTTATTTGTGTATTAATTAGGGGGGCTTTTCTGTAAGATTTTATGAGAAAGAGAGGGTACAATTTTATGAATTGTCCAAATTGTGGTGCAGATTTACCAGAAGGAACTCAATTTTGTTCTATCTGTCAGCAGCCTATAGTTGGTTCGACAGGAGCTTCTGTAAATAATCAGCTTTTCAACACAGCACCTGCTTATGATGTAGCACCTAAGAAAAAGACACCTGTTGTCGGAATAGTAATCGGAGTTATTGCAGCTTTAGCAATCGCTTTTGTTTTAGTATTCTTTGTATTAGGTGCAAAGTACAACGGAACTTATATGCTTGAATCTATGTCATATGGTGGCATAACAATGACAGCTTCAGACCTTGGTATGGAGGATATCGGTCTTAAGGTTTCATTTGGTAAGTGTGAGTTCGTTGGTGGTGAAGCATTAGGACTTGATGAATATGGCAAGTCTAAGATTAAGTTCACAAGTGATTCTGTTACTATCACGGACAGTGATGGAACTGAGGCAACTGGTGACTTTGATGGTTCATCCTTCACTCTTGAAATCGATGATGTAGAGATGACATTCTCAAAGTAATTAACAACAAAAAACCGAGCCGTTATATGACGGTTCGGTTTTTTATTGCATATATTTATTTGACTTTGACAAAGCAGCTTATTATTCCCGCTATCAGCCCTGCTGCTAAGATATATGCTCCAGCCATTATTCCACTTAATACCTTTGACACATTTACGACTACCCCGCCATCGCTGTAATACTTATCAAGCACCACTTTAATCCACTCTATTACATTGCCAAGGTCAACAAACATTATAGTCACCATAGCAATAACTACAAAGCAAGGTATAAGCTTTAGTGCCGGTATTTTCACAAATGACAATATGAACATCGCAATTATTCCTATTATTATTCCGTATGGAACCCCTGTCCATGGTGCTGATATAAGTCCAACATTTTTGCATACCTTAATCAGGTTATACTGAATGTCCACATTTTCCTCAAATACTGAAAAATCAATTATCGGAATTAACAGACCGATCAACAGAAGAACCGATGATATTATACCCAATATTGCACTTGGATTAAATATCCTTTTTATGAAACCTCTATTTCCGCCTGAAACAGGCTGGTATGTCTGGTTATATGTCTGGTTATAGGTTTGATTATACGTCTGGTTATACATCTGATTATATGTGTAATCATAAGCACTATTTTGATTATTATTCTGATTCCAGTTGTCCATCTCGTCCTCCAGCCTATTGCTCACTCTTCGCATTTGCCTTATCCATAACTATCGACAAGATATATACTATAACACCTATAATGCACATAGTCTTGCCAGCTCCACCTTCAACGTGGCTGTTCTTAAATACATTTTTATAAGCACCATTTGTCATAACCATAATAAATGCTGCAGTCGCAAATACAACAGGAATAAGTCTTAACAAATAATTATCTGCATATGGTCTTAACAGTCTTATATTTTCTCTTGCAGAAAATATAAGCATCATAATTCCTGATATTATAAATAATATTCCACAGACAATAAGTACAGGCTGCTTTAAGGCTATTACATCATTTATGTATTTTCCTGCGATATCAAACATGCTTCCCTTTATTGTCCTGCCATCCGTTTTTATTTTAAGCCAGCTGAAATATGGTGAGAGGTACATAAGCACAGCACCTATTACCGCCAGAATATTAGCATAATTAGTTACCAGCGACTTAGCATAGCCCTCAACATTAATAAATGGTCCGTCAGCCTTAAGGCGTGGCTCTTTCTTGTTAAGCTTCTTTATATCTTCCTTAGTTATATGAATTACTTCCTCATCCGGTACAAGAGCTGCACACTCATCGCAATACTCTCTGCCCTCAGCTATCTCTTTACCACATATCTTACATTCCATAGCTATATCCCCCTGATATTAAAAAGGTGAAGCGACATACATCACTCCACCTTATAATAGCATACTTTAATAAAAATGTTTACATATATCTTTTGTTGCCTACATTAATGTTAAGCATAGCAAGAATTCTTGGTACTGCTGCACCTGCAATTCCAAGGAAGCCTATGATAGGTCCAACACCATGGTTACAATAACCCTTAACGCCATCATACCAATCCTTATACATCTTAAGTGTATCCTTAAAATCCTTCATATTACCATCCATGCCATTTGTTGCTGCAAGAATAACGAAAAGCAAAGCAACTGCAACAATAATAAGGTCAACATAAGGAACCATCTGCATCTTATACTTGATATTAGCAAGTGCTGGTATGTAGTCTGCTATCTCCCATACCACAAGAACAATTGCAAGAACAAAGAACATGATTGCAAAGAATGCATATATACCTATGTCTCCATCACCTGCAAGCTTAAACATATTAGCTGTTTCTTTCTCTGAATCTCCATCAAACTTAACCTTAAACGCAAACCAGCTAAAGAATGGTGCTATAAATAACAATAATGCACCTACAAGACGTATAATCATCATAACGTCAGTCTTAAGTGTTGCAAGGAAAGCATTAAAGCCGCCACCCATTGGCTGCTGGTATCCACCCATTGGCTGCTGGTATCCACCCATTGGCTGCTGATATCCGCCCATTGGCTGCTGATATCCGCCCATTGGCTGCTGATATCCACCCATTGGCTGCTGGTATCCACCCATCTGCTGCTGTGGCTGCTGGTATCCGCCCATCTGCTGCTGTGGCTGCTGGTATCCACCCATCTGCTGCTGTGGCTGCTGATATCCGCCCATCTGCTGCTGTGGTTGCTGATATCCTCCCATTGGCTGTACTGGCTGCTGATATCCACCCGCCTGCTGAACCGGATTACCACAATTTGGACATGTATTCTGTCCAACCGGAATCATGGTTCCACATACTGAACAATTCATAAAAAATCCTCCTACTCATATATTTACAAAATATTCTCTCACGCTCTTATAAAGCTGTGCATAAGAAAAATATAGCATAAACACCCCTGTTATTCAAGATGTTTATGCTATATCCATTTTAATATTACAACAATTTTACAATTAAAGCTCATACTCCAAAACTTTACAATTATCAAGATTAAATTCAAAGAATTTGTCATTAGACAAGCTGTTAAAATTAGAGTTAATAACCCGGCATACACCACCATGACTGATAACCATAACTGATTTATCCTTGTACTTCTCCTTTATGTCATCTAAGAAATTATAAACCCTCTGAACGACCTTAAGCCACGACTCACCCTCAGGATATATATGTCCAAACTGCACCCAGTCCTCCATAAAGCCAGGTGTACCCTCGTATGTTCCGTCTATTACTCCGTAATCCCGTTCTGCTAATCTCTCATCAACCTCTACAGGAACACCGAGAACCTCCGCAACTATATCAGCTGTAGTCTTTGCACGAATCAGGGGAGATGACAGTATTATATCCACCTGTTTTCCCTTCATGCAGTCTGCAAGCACCCTCGCCTGCTCAATTCCCTTATCAGTCAGCTTAACATTCGACCTGCCACATATTCTGGTCTCTATATTATATTGTGTCTGTCCATGTCGTGTCACATATAACTTCATAAACACCTCTAAAAACATTATATAATACTTATATTAATTAACCTTTAAATCCCGATTATGATAGCATATTAATCATTCTTTTACAAGAATGGTTTGAAATGATATATTTTTCTTTGATAAATTAAGTTTTTTTCATATTTTCGATATTATTGAAAGTCAGAAGGAGCATTAGGTATTTTTTCTCATACGAAAAATCCCATACAAGAGCCCTATGAAGCAGCACTCTTATATCTCCCTCCTCTATGTGTGCATCTATCCAATGCTCCATATCATCACTTCCGGCTACCGTGATTTCATTTCCGAGAGGCAGCTTATACTCATTCTCATCATTAATCAATCTGCAAATGTTATCAATCTGATATGTCTTATATCCACTCATTTCATTTAATTCATACCCGACTATTATCTGATGTTTTGTCATTTTGCAGATGGCTCTCATCATATAATCCACCGCAATCTTATTTGTGCCCTGTATAACTGGATATAGCTCGTCATACCTTCCATACATATGTGCCAGCACTGCAAATCTTACACTTAACTGGCTTGCAACTCCAACCACAACACTATAATCAAATTTGGGCAAGCTGCTATAATCAATGACTTGATTGCCAAGTATCAGCTCATTTATAAATGACTCTATCTCATCAAGAGGTGCTTTATCCTTAAGCAGTGCCTCATACATGAGATAATCATCATTGCCAACCTCCCAAAAATGCATATCGGTACAGGTACAGGAAATCTCACTTAAACCAAAACGCCGCCTTGCACTTTTTATCTTCTCCACATCGTTATCAACCAAAACAAGATGAAAATATTTTGAAAGCTTAACTATATCTATATCGTTACAGCCGCCTGCCCCGATAATTGCAAGAACAGGCTTAGCATTTTCATCAACCATGTTATCTATATTATATGTCTCATAAAGACGCAGTTTCTCCTCCTTGCGCAAACGCTTCATAATATAGTCATGCTCTATGCTTTCTATTATATAGTCTGTGACATTATTTCTGTACTCTGTCCAGCTATCATATAATTCATCTGTATTCTCTGTAAGAATTATCTCCTCATAATTCATAAATACCTCCAAATGCACCAGGTAAATGGTATCAAAAAAACACCGACCCCGCAGCTGATACGTCTGCAAAACCGATGCTTTTACGAGTGGGCCGCCGGGGGCTCGAACCCCGCACACCCTGATTAAGAGTCAGGTGCTCTACCAAATGAGCTAGCGGCCCGTATCTAATTGTGAATGTTCTGTGTTTCCTTGAGAACAAAAAGAATTATAATATATCATTCATATAAATGCAAGCATTTTTTTTACATTTTTCGATTTTTTATTTTATTAACCGAACATCCCCTATTTAGGGTGCATTTCACCACGCAGAGATTATTATATAAAGTTCTTGCACATTTATTTATCCCCCGTTTGCTGTAAATATATGCATTAAGTTTATTTTTTAATTTACATTTTCCCATAAATATTTCCGATAAATGAGCTTATTAATTATTATATGCCATATAAGCTCATTTATTTACACTTCGGATGACAAACCATTCTGCATATAGGATTACCCATTTCAGAAAATCTTTTCTCGTATTCTGTCATAACATTTCCCGAAGCATATTCAGAGTTATGAAGGTCATATGTTTTATTATCCAATGTCCATCCAGCCTCTTCTACCTGCTCAAGAGAAAAATCAAACAGAGGACGATTGTCAGTCTTAAATGTTACTCCACCATCCTTAGCAAGTATATTTACATATCTTGCAAGGAACTGTACTGATGTAAGTCTCCTCTTTGCATGTCTGTCCTTCGGCCACGGATCCGAGAAGTTAAGGTATATATAATCAACCTCTCCCTTATCAAACACGTTCTCTATATTCTCCGCATCCATCCTTATAAAGAGCAGATTAGGCAACTGCTCCTCATTCTGCTTCTCCACCGCTCTTACAAGCACACTTGAGAACTTCTCTATTCCTATATAATTAATATCAGGGTTAAGCTTAGCCATATCCATTATGAACCTTCCCTTACCCATGCCTATCTCTATATTAATCGGATTGTCGTTTCCGAATTTCTCATGCCATCTGCCCTTAAGCTCAGTTTCATTTTGTACAACATATTCATTTGCAGCTATGGTTTCTCTTGAACCCTTTACATTTCTTAATCTCATGTCAAACTCCTACTCCTATATATAATATCTTATTAAGGACTTTTCTTATTATAATGTATATGAAGGTATAATAACATTTTAATTATTTATTGGCTATATGTTTTGGTAAAGTATTTTTGTCGGGCGGGGGTGCTGCTTAAGGCGGGGGGACAGTAAGTTCCAAGCCGGGACATTTGCGACCGCCAGTGCTTAACGAATGCTCTGCATGAGTTTAGCACTGCTGCGAATCTTAACTTTTTCATTTTCTCACTTGTGTTTTTACTTATTATATAGGATAATATATTGATAGGATTTTTTTAGGAGGACAGTATGGAAGATAAACCAAAGAATAACATAGAGATTATTCAGGCAGCAAACAAAGAGATGCTTGACTACTTTAATTCTACTTTCCTGCATGATCTTGAAAAAATACAAGAACTCAAAACTCAGGCATTTGAGATAGATATTAAAATAGATGAGCTTGAGAAAACCAGAGACATCTATGCTTTCAAAACTAATTCCAAGAAAAGTGTATTTACACCTATTATCACTGACGGAACTGAACAGGAGCGCAGCAAAATAATTGACAATCAGGTTCACGACCTTTTGGATGTCAAGCAGACCTTGAACTCTAAGATACACAGTATGGAGAGCTCGCTCGCTGTCTTAAAGCACAGATTGTCTATTTTATCAGATGCAGAGGAAGCAATAACAAAGGTTTCTGAAACCTATGTTGAACCAGAGATAGCATCAGCAGAGGACAACCTTGATGGCTTTGAATTTATAGAGGAGCCATCAAAGTCTGAGGTTAATTCCCATGGCTGCAATATACTTATGCAGGATGCATTTGATAAAGCTTATTTGACAACACTCATTGAAAAGAATGTGAAGGACAACCTCGTAGGAATGCAGCATAAGATGGATATGCTCTCATACCTGCTTTCAACCGATATAGGAAGAGCCAAACTGATTCTTCAGGAGCTTAATTTAAGCTCACGCAAGACCTTGGATTCTCTTGATGATATATGTGACAGACTTGGTTACAGCTTTGATTCAGACAAGACTATATGGGAATGCATCGATGACTTCCTTATGTCAATGCGTGAAGCACATCCTGAGGTTATTATAGACTCATCTACAGAATGTGCTGACTATGATGTGAACCTTCATCCTGTATTTATAATCAACTTCTTCAAGCTTGCCAATATATTCTTTGACAATATATTTAAGCACGCAAATGCTAACAGCATTGAATTCCGTGTAAGCTTAACGCCGAATAAGCTTGAGGCAATAATTAAAGATAACGGAACTGGAATTAATCCTGATTATTTAAGTGAAAGTCCTTGGTACAGCAATTTGCACAAGGCACACGAGATTATATATCTGCTCGACGGAAGCCTTGATATCACAGGCGATGTTGTATCAGGTACACAGGTGAAGTTCAGCTTCCCTATACATTTATAATTGCTTTATTTGTATATAACTTTTTAATATAAATTATTTCTATATGGAGGAGCCATGAAAAACAAAATTATATCACTAATTGAACATAATGTTGAGGGTTTATCAGCTAACGATATTTCTGCCCTTATTGAAATACCACCTAAGCCAGAGATGGGGGATTTTGCATTTCCATGCTTCAGACTTGCTAAGACTATGCACAAAGCTCCACAGTTAATAGCCGCAGACATAAAAGAGGCTATCGGAGACGTAGATTTCCTTGATGATATTCAGGTTCAGGGTGCATACCTTAACTTCTTTGTTAATAAGGAAATATTCGTCAAGTCCATGGTTGACACAGCTTTAGCTGACAACTTTGGTTCATCTGACATGGGCGAGGGACAGACAATTTGTATAGATTATTCCTCACCTAATGTTGCAAAGAACTTCCATGTAGGTCATTTGAGAACTACTATAATTGGTAACTCTTTATATAAGATATTCAGCAAGCTTGGATATAAGGTTGTAAGAATCAATCACCTCGGTGACTGGGGAACTCAGTTCGGTAAGCTCATTGTTGCATACAAGGCATGGGGTGACGAGGAGACTGTTAAGCGTGATGGTGTAGCTGAGCTCATGAAGCTTTACGTTAAGTTCCATGAAGAGGCCGAGAAGAATCCTTCACTTAACGATGAAGCCCGTGCATGGTTCACTAAGATGGAGCATGGCGACGAGGAAGCACTTCGCATTTGGCAGTGGTTTAAGGATATAAGTCTTATTGAGTACAAGAGAACTTATGAGCTTCTCGGTATGGATTTCGATTATTATCTTGGTGAGAGTTTCTATCGTGACAAGACAGATGCAGTTGTCAAGAAGCTTGAGGATGCCAACCTTTTAACAGAGAGTGAGGGAGCTAAGATTGTCAATCTTGATGAATATGACATGGCACCTTGCCTTATACTTAAGAATGATGGCAGCACAATCTACGCAACAAGAGACCTTGCAGCTATTTTCTACAGAAAAGAGACCTACAACTTCTCTAAGTGCCTTTATGTAACAGGTCAGGAGCAGAAGCTTCATTTTGCACAGGTATTTAAGGTAGTTGAGTTGCTTGGCAATGATTGGGCTAAGGATCAGTTAGTTCACATTCCTTATGGACTTGTAAGCTTAGAGGGTGCTAAGCTTTCAACCAGAAGTGGAAATGTTATCTATGCTGAGGATATTCTTCTTGAGGCCATCTCTAAGATTAAGGAAATCATTGAGGAGAAAAACCCTAACATTCCTGATAAGGAAGAAACAGCGAAGAAAATCGGTGTCGGTGCTGTACTTTTCAATGATCTCTACAACCAGCGTATCAAGGATGTTTCTTTCAAATGGGAGAAGCTTCTTAACTTTGATGGTGAGACAGGCCCTTATGTACAGTATACCTACGCAAGATGCTCAAGCATTATCCGCAAGGTAGATGATTTTGTTGCCGGAAATGACATAGATTACTCACTTCTCACAGATGCAGAATCTCTCGACCTTCTTAAGGAAATTTCCCGTTTCCCTAAGGTTGTTGTTGATGCTTCTGAGAAGTACGAGCCTTCTGTAGTTGCCAGATTTGCTGTTGATGTTGCACAGGCATTTAACAAGTTCTACAACACAAATCGTATCAACGTAGAGGAGAAGAATGTAAGAGATGCCCGAATGACTATGGTTCATCTTACAAGAAAGACTATCAAGGACGCTTTGCTTTTACTTGGTATTGAATGTCCTGAGCAGATGTAATTATATATAGTTGTTTATATTTTGTGAGGTAATTATTATATGTTAGACAACAAATTAGGTCTTACAACCTCTGTTGTCCTTGCCCGTGAGGAAGAACGCATAAGCAAGCAAAAAGCCATTCGTCTATTTGAAAATGGTCTGCTTGACAAGCTTCCTGCTGGTAAATTTTCTACATTGCAGGCTATCCACAAATATTTATTTGAACATATTTATAGCTTTGCCCCACTTATGTATTTGCAGGCAGCATTAGAAAATATTGATAAAATGCCTCAGTCAAGCTTTGACGAGATTGTAGAAAAATATGTAGAGATGAATATTGCTCATCCTTTCAGAGAGGGAAATGGTCGTAGCACACGCATATGGCTTGACCATATATTCAAAAATGAAATCGGCAAGGTCATTGATTGGAGCAAAGTTGATAAGGATGATTACCTTCTTGCAATGGAGCGCAGTCCAATTAAGGATATAGAAATAAAACATCTCCTTATAAATGCTCTGACGGATGATATTAACAACCATGAAATCTATATGAAGGGCATTGACCACAGTTATTATTACGAGGGTTATACCATGTTTAAAGCGGATGATTTAGATAAAGATTTATAATATTATTTTTAGGCAATCGTATTGACGTATGTCAAATATGATTGCTACAAAACCTTAGAGCCATTAGCCATAAGCTTAAATGTTGCTCCTAACATATCCGCTGCTCCCCTGCACATCATCATTCTCTCAAGAAATATCTCAAAATATTCATACATCGAGCATATCTTAGCGTCTATCTGCAGATTTAATGAAATTGTTTTTTTGTCAGCATTTATCTTTAGCTTATGATTTGTAACAGCATAATTTACACGATCATGTATATCAAATGCTGCCTTTCCCTTTTCACCTCTTACCCTGTCTCGCCTAACATCCGTTTTATCTGCAATAATAAGTGCGGCCGAAACAGGATCAACTGCAACACCTGTAGACTCATCATGGTTAGAAATTGCTGATACAACTATTATTCTGTCATCAACCGGCATATTCAACCCTTTTAATATTTCATTTGCAAGCAATCCTCCATACTCCGCATGATGCAGCCTGTTAATTGCATTTCCTATGTCATGCATATATCCAGCTATCCTTGCCAATTCCATTTCATGCTCAGAATATCCGAATTTTTCAAGAATCATTGCGGCATTTTCTGCAACAATCGAGCAATGTATTTCAGAGTGGTCTGTATACCCCAACAGCCCCAGATTATAATTTCCCTTTTTTATAAATGCATTAATTTCCTTATTAGTCCTTATCTCATTAAATGTCAAAAAATTACCTCCAGTTTATTAATCCTATGTACAATAATTATAAGCCAGAATATTTGCATCAAGTCAATCTCACCAATGCCTCGGCTGCAAGCTCACTTCTTACAGATTCCCTCTCTGTAAATGTTATCTGTGCACATTTACTACTTCCTTTCATATTATGTGCAATATATGTAAGTCCAGAATTACTTTTATCCAGAAATGGAACATCTATCTGATTTGTATCTCCGAGAATAACTAATTTTGAACCCTGTCCACATCTGGTTACTATATCTCTTATCAGTGTTCTTCCTATATTCTGTGCTTCATCACAAATTATAAAGCTGTTTTTTATGCTCATACCCCTGATATATGCCAAAGGAAAAACTCTAAGCATTCCTGTCTCCATCATGTCATCTATCTGCATCTGGATTTGTTCATCAGCCTCATTAGTTCCCTTCCTTAACAAATCCTCAAGGTTTGAATAAAAACAACCTAGTAACGGACGAGTCTTATCCTCAAGCTCACCCGGTAAAAAACCAAAAGCCTCATCACTAGATACATTCGCCCTGCCAATATATATCTTATCATATAAGGTGTCATCGCTTTGTCTGTTGCCATTAATCCAATATGTCTTATCCAGAGCTGCCGCCATCGACAAAAAAGTTTTGGCAGTTCCCGCAGGACCTCTCAATATAACTAACGGAATCTCATCTGCCGGAGCTAACAATGCGTCGAGTGCAAATCTCTGCAATCTGTTCTGTGGTCTTATCCCAAATGCATTCATATCTCGCAACAGTTTTATCTGGTTTCCTCTGTAGACGCACAATGCTGATGTATTTCCATCTGTCAGTGTTATATATTCATTGGGAACAAATGGATTCTCTATATCCAATACATCTGTCTCTATATATTGCTCCTTGTATATCTTATCAATAATTTCACGCGATGTACTTATTTCACGATACCCCATATATGCACTTTCTTTTATCCTGTCGTTTTTGTATTCCTGAACCTCCACCCCACATACTGCTGCGGCTATTCTCATCATAATATCATTCGTAACCAATATAACCGGTTTTTTGGTCTTTCTTCCAATTCCAATACATGAGCTTATTATACGGTTGTCAGGCTTGTGAATATCAAAGCCTTCAGGGAGATTTTCCTGTGATACTTCGTTTGGCTCAAATATAATCTTTCCACCTATTTCCTTTAGCTTTACACCCTTTATCAGATTACCTCTGTTTCTTATATCTTCAAGAATTCTTGCAGCCTGACGTGCATTATATCCAAGCTCTCCCTCCAAATTTTTCTTGGAATCAAGCTCCTGAAGAGTTGTTCCCGTAATAACAACTGTATTATCCTCAAATCCAAATATTGCATTAGGACTTTGAAGCAAAATGTTTGTATCAAGTACATAATATTTTTTCATAAAAATAATTCCCTTACATTTATTTAGTAAACTTACTTAATTTAAATGTAAGGGAATTGAATTCTTAATACAATCTATGTACTGTAAAAAAGATGTAAAATCTTCAAGTACATGTTCTGCCAATTCATCTATATTAGCATTTCTTATATTCTTATCTAATATATTGTCTCTCTCGGTATATTTATATAAGGCACGAAAATGTTATTATTAACATATTTTCATATACTCTATATTGTATTATTAAATATATATATACAATATAAAGCACTTTTTTCAGATTATTTATAATATATTTATCAAAAATCATCCACATTCAGGTAACATTTAATACCTGTAACTTACATAGTTATCCACATAATTGTGAATAAGTGTGTGGATTATTTGATAAATTTGGGGATAACTGGCTAAAGTTATCCACCAAATGTTAATAAATTCAAAATAAAATTAATCAAATGTTGATTGTGTCAATAATTTTGTTAATAACTACTTATTGAATTCAAATATACAAATGTTTCACATGAAACTTATACACTTCCATATATTAATTCTCTTCTAATTAAGTATCAGGTAATTATTAATATTGGTTGGCTGCTTTTTTCAAAGCAACTATCAATTATTGAGATATTTAGGTCACAACAATTTTATTACGCATTTCCTGTTTCTATATTTTTGTAATGTTTCATGTGAAACATTTGATTTACTAACTTACATTATTTTTAATTAATAGTATTTTATATTATTAATGTTTGCTTTTATTTCATATCGTTGCTTTTGTTTACATAATTTTGTCGGACGTTTGTTTTGGTGATAACCAGCATTTTCTATATGTGGTTAAATAAAGCAGCAAATATTAATACGACAATTATAGTATTTGTATTACAATTATGGTATCTTTTTTATTTTATAAATGTTTCACATGAAACATTTACACTTCCATATATTATTCTTCTTACATTAACATTAATAACAGATTACTATTAATGTTATTTGCCTATATCCAGAATAATTGTCAATTATCGAAATATTTTAAAGTTATAATTGAACTACACAATTCAATTCCTGTTTCTTTATTTTCCATTTTTTAATGTTTCATGTGAAACATTTTATTCTTATACCTATCTTTATCTTCTGATCATTTGGTATACTTCTTTGTGAATGTAAAATATTTTAATTATTTAATAGTAACATACAGAGCATCAAATATATTTATATTCTACAATTCAATAATATTCCAATTAGTATTAAATATTTTACCACTTTATCAATATCTTATTATTTCTTACTTTTTTCTTGCCGTTTTCTCTTCATAACAAATTCATTTTTACTTACTTTTTCCTTATCACTAAATTGGTTCCATTTGCATTTTTGTTTCATAACTAATTTAATTTTATGTGCATTTTTCTTCCTCATCACTAATTTATTTCTTCTTACATCTTTCTCCTTACAACCAATTTATTTCCATTTACTTTTCTTTCTCATCAATGTTTTACTTCAGCCCACATTTTCCTCCAAATAAGCATTTTGTTTCATCTCCTACCCTTATACTTTACCACCATTATATTTTCGTTTGTATTTTTCAACAATATTGCATATTGCTAACCCTAATCCTCTCCTCTTGTTTCACGTGAAACACTAATATATTTTAAAATTTTCTTATTTTTTCCCACATCTAGTCGTTACACTGTGCATATTATTCTAGATATTGTACACCTTACATTTTAATCCCCATATTTAGATATGGCGAAAGCTGTCAGATAGTGCTATAATGTTGAATGAATATGGAGGTTTAAGAATTATCATGGGAAGAATAATAGCAGTTGCCAACCAGAAGGGTGGCGTAGGCAAAACCACAACTTCAATTAATTTAGCTGCATGTCTTGCTGAGAAGAAGAAAAAAGTTCTCGCGGTTGACATGGATCCACAGGGTAACCTTACAAGTGGTCTTGGTATAGATAAGAATTCCCTCTCTCTTACTATTTATGATGCAATGTGTGGAGAATGTAATGTAGGTGAGTGTATGATAGTTCATCCTCTTGGCAATAAGCTAAACTTAAGTGTATTGCCATCAAGCAGAAATCTTGCCGGAGCAGAGGTTGATTTCATCGGTGTAGATAATCCGCAATACATACTTAAAGAGCTGTTATCGGGAATTCGTGACAAATACGATTTTATAATCATTGACTGTCCACCGGCACTTGGTATGCTGACAGTCAACTCCATGACTGCGGCAGATACTGTTCTCGTTCCTATACAGTGCGAATTTTTTGCACTAGATGGTTTATCGCAGCTTATATATACTATAGATCTTATTAAGAAAAAGCTTAACAAATCTCTTGAAATAGAAGGTGTGGTATTCACCATGTACGATGCACGAACAAATCTATCTCTTGAAGTTGTTGAAAATGTAAAGAATAATTTAGACCAATTCATATATAAAACAATAATTCCTAGAAACGTACGACTTGCAGAAGCTCCAAGCTTCGGACTTCCTATCAATCTATATGACAGCCGTTCAGCAGGTGCACAGGGCTACAGGGATTTGGCAACAGAGGTCATTAAGAATAAATTATACGCGAATATGTGACGAACTTACATGTATTAATATCAGAGTATTTTATATTAGATTTGTTTTACTATAAGGAGGAGTATCATGGCAGTTAAGAGAGGGTTAGGCAGAGGACTTGATAATCTTATACCTACAGATGAACCTGAGGTTACTAAGTCCACATCTAAGAATAAATCCACTACAACTAAACCTGAGGTTAAGGAAGTTATCAAGAAGGTTGAACAGACCTTAAACATAAATAGAATTGAACCTAACAAGAACCAGCCTAGAAAGCATTTTGATGAAGATGCGCTTGCGGAGCTTGCTGAGTCCATTAAACAATTTGGTGTTATCGAGCCTTTAGTTGTTGTAAAAAGAAAAGGTTATTATGAGCTTATTGCAGGTGAAAGAAGATGGAGAGCTGCAAGACTAGCGGGCTTAAAGGAGGTTCCTGTAGTAATCAAGGATTTCTCTGAGCAGGAGATAGTTGAGATTGCCTTAATCGAGAACATTCAGAGAGAGGACCTTAACCCCATAGAAGAGGCTCATGCATATGAGCGTCTTATAAATGAATTTAACCTTAAGCAGGATGAGGTTGCTGAGAGAGTTTCTAAGAGCAGGACAACAATAACCAACTCTTTAAGATTGCTTAAGCTTACTGATAATGTTCAGCAGATGCTTATAGATGATATGCTTTCAACAGGTCATGTAAGAGCACTTATCTCTATTACAGATCCTGAATTGCAATACGATACAGCTATGTATATATTTGATAAGAAGCTCTCTGTTCGTGAAACTGAAAGCTATGTCAAAAAACTTTTATCTGGCAAGCCAGCCAAGAAAAAGGATGATGAGGTTACAAATGATGTATCCTTCCTCTACCATGAGATTGAAGAGAGAATCAAGGATGCAATAGGAACTAAGGCGGTTATAAAGGCAAAGAACCGCAACAAAGGAAAAATCGAAATTGAGTATTATTCAGAGGATGATTTAGAGAGAATAACTCAATTATTATACAGTGCCAAAATGTAAGTGAGGATTAATAATGGATACTCCTAGTTTATTCGGTATGAAGTTAACTACATTTACCACTATATTGGCAATATTGGTATTAATACTTATCATACTGTTATTTATCGTTATATACAAAATGAACATCATGAGCAGAAAATACAGTGCTCTGATGAGTGGAAAAAAAGGCATTGACCTTGAGAAAATAATAAGAGTCCGGTTCAAGGAGATGGATCAGGTAAAAGCCAATGCAAAACGTGTCACAAAAGAGCACAAAGAGATAAAAAAACATTTATCTGCCTGCTTTAGCAAATATGGTTTAGTAAAATATGATGCATTTAATGAAATGGCAGGTAAATTAAGTTTTGTTATAGCATTGTTGAATGATGATAATACGGGTATAATATTTAACGCAATGCATTCCAGAGAAGGCTGCTTCACCTATGCCAAAGAAATTATAAAGGGTGAATCATATATTCCTCTTTCTGATGAGGAAAAGGAAGCCTTAGATAGAGCAAAAACTGTTGAGGAAGAGATTGAGGATATGACCAAAGAGGCAGATAGTGAGGACGATATCAATTTTGACCTATAACATTAATATGATATACAACATAATTTTAATATAAAAGAGAGGTATAGATATGCTAGACATTAAATTTGTCAGAGAAAACCCAGATATCGTAAAGGAGAATATCAAGAAGAAATTTCAGGACAGCAAGCTTCCACTTGTTGACCAGGTAATTGAGCTTGATAAGGAAGCTCGTGCTATCCAGCAGGAGGCAGATGAGCTTCGTGCTAAGAAGAACACTATCGCTAAGCAGATAGGTGCTCTCATGGCACAGGGTAAGAAGGACGAGGCTGAAGAGGTTAAGAAGGAAGTTGCCAAAAATTCAGCAAGACTTGCTGAACTTGAAGCTAAAGAGCCTGCTGTTAAGGAAGAGCTTAAGAAGATAATGATGGTTATTCCTAACATCATTGATCCAACAGTTCCAATCGGTAAGGATGATACAGAGAATGTTGAGCTTGAGCGTTTTGGTGAGCCTGTAGTTCCTGATTTTGAGGTTCCTTATCATACAGAGATTATGGAGAAGTTTGACGGAATTGACCTTGACAGTGCCAGAAAGGTAGCAGGTAACGGATTCTACTATCTCATGGGTGACATAGCAAGATTACATTCTGCTATTATTTCATATGCAAGAGACTTTATGATTGACAGAGGCTTCACATACTGTGTTCCACCTTTCATGATTCGTAGCGATGTTGTTACAGGTGTTATGAGCTTTGCAGAGATGGATGCCATGATGTACAAGATTGAGGGCGAGGATTTATACCTCATCGGTACCAGTGAGCATTCTATGATTGGTAAATTCATCGACACTATGGTTCCTGAGGAAAAGCTTCCTTACACACTTACAAGCTACTCACCTTGCTTCCGTAAGGAAAAGGGTGCTCACGGAATTGAGGAGCGTGGAGTGTACAGAATTCACCAGTTTGAGAAGCAGGAAATGATAGTTGTGTGCAAGCCAGAGGAAAGTGCCATGTGGTTTGATAAGCTCTGGAAGAACACAGTTGATTTATTCCGTTCTATGGATATTCCTGTTCGTACTATCGAATGCTGTTCAGGTGATTTGGCTGACCTTAAGGTTAAGTCATATGACGTTGAGGCATGGTCACCTCGTCAGAAGAAGTACTTCGAGGTAGGAAGCTGTTCTAACTTAGGTGATGCACAGGCAAGAAGACTTAAGATTAGAGTTAAGGGCAAAGACGGAAAGTATTTTGCACATACATTAAATAACACAGTTGTTGCTCCACCTCGTATGCTTATTGCATTCCTTGAGAACAATTTAAATGAGGACGGAAGCATTAATATTCCAACTGTTCTTCAGCCATATATGGGTGGTAAAACAAAGATTTGCTAGGAGGCTTATATGCATTCATTTTTGCGTGCTATCGGATTTAGTAAAATTAAATCTAGAAAACAGTTAGAGCAGATATATTATCATACTCTGCGTGAGCCAAACAGAAAGGTTGTCACTACAATAAGTGTAGACACTTCTCTCATACAGTTTGAGAAGGATTTTGGTTCTTCTATAGGTCTGTCTTTAATTGGTGAGTACGATATAAATGGTGCTTTGTCCATCGAACATTATTACCCTTACATTAAGGGTGACACATTTATGGAATATGAAAATATTTCAATAGAAAAACAAACAGATAAAGAGTCTTATGCCGGGGTATGTGAGGATTACCGCCTCGGCATGACACTCATTTTCTATCTTCTTAACATAACAGATTACGCGAAGTCTAAGTGGTTTAACTACTCTAACCGTCATATGACAAAGGTTAAATTCTCCGGACTTTCCATAAATGGAACCATCCTTCTTGGAGTAAAACGCAGCAAGGATTCTAAACGCTATGAGGATGAAATGCTTAATATAAGAAATAACCTCCTTGCAGCAGCCAAAGAGGGTGACACAGATGCTATAGAAAGTCTCACATTAGATGAAATGGACACATACACCTCATTGACAGGACGTGTCCACAATGAAGATATTCTTTCTATAGTTGATACCAGCTTTATGCCTTGCGGTGTTGAATGTGACCATTACATGGTTATCGGAAATATCATCAAATGCACTCCACTTAAAAATACATACACAGGAGAGCTAGTTTACAACCTTCTGATAGAAGCCAACAATATTCTTATAAATATTGGAATTAACAGCATTGACCTTCAGGGTGAGCCAAAGGAAGGTCGTCGTTTCAGAGGTGAAGTATGGTTGCAGGGGACTGTGAGGATATAGTTTTGCAACTTTTCCAACCTGTTTTATCCTATTTTTGCAACTTTTCCAACTTTATATACATTTTTCTACAGCATATCGTACTTCTGCTTGAAATTGTATAATGCACCATACAAATTGGAATCATTCAAATATTTGCATTTATCAAGCTTTATACCACTGTACACCTTAGATATCTTCTTGATTTGGTCTACATATTTTCTTATACCCTCTATAAACGAAGGCTCAGCACTTATGCCACCTCCTAGCAATATAACCTCTGGCTCTATTGTTATATATATACTGCAACACATCTTGGCAATCTCAAAATAGAAATCCTCCAAAATATCCTCTACTTCCCTATCACCAGCTTTGACCCATTTATAGATAAGCTCACCATTTACCTCGCTTAAATCTATATTCTTCTTTTTAGCCACACGGTAACACAAAGCACTGGTAGAAACTATAGATGACATTATAAAATAATCTGCATCAAATATCTCATATATTACATCTGTTGACTCAACTGCTTGTATACTCTTCAAATCATCTCTGGTCATATTACCAAGGAAGTAAGACAATTCTCCTGCAAGCATATTTTTTCCACGGTGAATTTTTCTGTCTATGATAATGCCTCCGCCAACACCTGTTCCAAATACCATCACACACGCATTGTTTACGTCCTTGGCATTTCCCTTCCAAACCTCGGCAAGTGCTGCACTCTTTGCATCATTTTCAAGTGCTACAGGTACATTGTCACATTTTTCCATAAGCAGCTTCTGTAAATTTACTTCATCAAGATACTTAAGTGCTCCTCCACCATAGACAATTCCATTATCAACATCTATCTGTCCCGGTAAGTCCATAGCTATTCCTTCTACTGCGTTATCTTCCTTATACTTATTATATATACCTGTTATCGCATCTATAAAATCCTCTATCTTATCTCCATGCTTACAAGGTGTAGGAACCTTTCCCTTCTCCAGTATATCACCATCTATTGTCATTTTCGCATATTTTATGTAAGTTCCACCAACATCAATAACTAAATACATACCTTTCTCCTCCTAATCACTTTTTAGGCAAATGCAAATTTTATAATGATTATACAATATAATTTTCGTATATAATACTGATTTTTTTACTTTTATAGCACTCTTTTTATACGTTATGATATCTGTATTTTTATAATATTTTTATCTATAATTTGCAATATACTTTATTTTGCTATTTACAATTTATCAATATTATCTTAAAATATAATGGTACGCGTTTCCGTAGCTCAGCAGGATAGAGCAACCGCCTCCTAAGCGGTAGGTCGGGCGTTCGAATCGCCTCGGGAACGCTTTTCTTATTTTCATTACAGTTATATTTTTAATTTGCACTTAAGATTTTTACCTGTTATACTTTAGAATGTTATAATATGAATAAAAAAGGAGTACCATAGGTGTTTCGGATTGAAAATGCTAACATTTTTCTATTAGGCAGATATGTAACCTACTATGCAGTAACACCCATCTGGGCAGCGATAGTGATTACAGCAGTTAACTGTCTGGTGGCAAAAAGGAAGAAACTTGATACCAGCTTTGTATTTAGGCTGAGTGCGGTGGTATTTAGTGCTGCTGCTCTGGGACAGCTTTATTTTCATGCACTACCTACTGTGTTTTTACCATTTTTATATTTGATGAGCACACTGGGTGTGACAATAGTATTCTGGGTTGCTGGTAAATTCTTTAAGCAAGGGGAACTGGAAATGCTAGGGCTGGGTATATGTTCGGTATCACTGTTTTCTGCCTTTTCAAAGCTTGGATGTTTTCTCACCGGATGCTGCTACGGAAAACCTTACGAGGGACCGCTGCGTGTAGTATATGGAAGAAATACAGAAAACCCGTTTCCAGAAACGGGACGCTTTCCAATACAGCTTGTGATGGTACTGTTGTTTTTGGGGCTGTCAGTCGTAGCCTATGGGATTTTTATCAGGCACAGAAGTTACCAGCTGCAATTTGCCCTTTTATTCAGTAATTGGTTTCTTTATTACATAGGCACATGTCTGTATGACCAAAGTGCCAACCAGATGATTATAGCAGGCTTTAATTTTGCATTGCCTCTTGCGGGGATAGCCTTTTGCGGTATGGCAGTGTCATGGGGATTCTACTTTAAAAAAAGCTTAAAGAAGGGAGAAATGTGAAAATGAAAAGTAAAAAATGGTCTTTTAATATACTGCTGAGCGTTTGTCTGCTTACACTTTTGACAATGCTTTGCGGTTTTTCGGGCAAAGGACTTAGCTGTGGTAGCAACGAGCATTATCTTGATTATACTCTTGGAGTAGGTGACGGTTACAGCTATCCTGCTTATGAATCGGGAGATGGAGCAGGACAGAATCTTACGGTATATGTACCTTTGAATAAGGAAACACAAATTCCACTGAAGGCAGTACTCACACCTGCAGAAAGTCATTCTCTACAAGATTTTGGTGGTGACGATTCCGGATGGGCTTTTGTGGCAGAAGCCGGCATGCCAGACGGACTTTCCCTTGGTGCATCAAATATGCAGGAAATTGAAGGCTCTTTGGTGGTGACCGCTACAGTGACAGTATCTAGTCAAAACAACCAGAAGACATTTGATTCAGCGACAGTAAGACTGACGAATCAAAAGAATATTGATTTGTCCGCAGATTCTGTGCAGTTAAATATCACAGCCATGAATACAAGCTGTGTGATGTGCGATGGTCCTTTGCAGCCAAATGGAACCTATGCTCATAATACATGTGGGGTATGTGGAAGCTCATGTGATGGAACAACGTATGAACATAAAACTTGTGTGCTGTGCGGCGGCTTGTGCGATGGAACTGCTTATGCACACAAAACTTGTGATATATGTGGCGGTTCGTGCGATGGAACAGCTTATGTTCACAAGACATGTGGGGTATGTGGAAGCTCGTGCGATGGAACTGCTTATGTTCACAAGACATGCGTGGTGTGCGGCGGCTTATGCGACGGAACAGCTTATGCACACAAAACATGTGGTATATGCGGCGGCTTATGTGACGGAACAGCTTATGCACACAAAACATGTGATATATGCGGCGGCTTATGTGACGGAACAGCTTATGTTCACAAAACATGTGAAGTGTGTGGTGTATTGTGCAATGGAACAACATATGAACATAAAGCAGGATTTTCCTGTAGCGATAATTCCGGAGGAACCACATCTAATGAAGCAACAACTGAAGGACAGACAACTAATGTGACAACATCCAACCATACAGAGGGGGACAATGCTGTTGCTACCGGTGATTCTACACCTATAGCATTATATGGTGCTCTTACAATGGCATCTGGTCTTATAATTGCCTTGTTGATTCTATTTAAGAATAAATCATTAAGAGAATGAAAACACTAATTTGATGGAGGTATTTTATGCAATCAAATAGTTCTGATAAAATATATGTAATTGGACATAAGAATCCTGACACAGATTCTATATGTTCAGCAATCTGCTACGCTTACCTTAAAAATAAGCTTACCGGACATAACTACGTTCCAAGGCGTGCAGGTGATGTAAATGCGGAGACAGAATTTGTCTTAAAATCATTTCAAACACCAGCACCGGAATATGTTGAAAATGTCTACACACAGGTAAAAGACGTAGAGTACAGACATATGGATGGTGTTTCATGCGAAATATCTATCAAAAATGCATGGGAAATAGTCAGAGAATCAGGTGCAACAACTCTTGCATCCGTAGATGAATATGATAACCTTATCGGTCTTATCACAGTACGAGATATTGCCATGTCTTACATGGAGGTCTATGACAACGAAATTATAGCAACCGCCAACACCCCATACTCTAACATAATAGATACTCTGTCTGCTGAACTTGTAGTAGGTGATATTCACAATACCGTTCACTCAGGAAAGGTTCTCATTGCAGCAGCCAATCCTGACATGATGGAAAATTATATTCTTAAAGACGATATAGTTATTCTTGGTAACAGGTACGAATCACAGCTATGTGCAATTGAGATGGAAGCACAGTGTATTATAATATGTGATGGTGCAAATGTTTCAAAGACTATAACTAAGCTTGCCGAGCAGAGAGGTTGTTTTATTATCAGCACACCTTACGACACTTACACAGTAGCACGTCTTATAAACCAGAGTATACCGATAAGACATTTTATGAAGAAGACCAATCTTATAACATTTTCTACTGAGGATTATATAACCGATATCAGAAGCGTAATGGCAGGAAAACGTCACCAGTATTATCCTGTACTTGATGAATCTGGCAAATATGTAGGTCTTATTTCCCAGCGAAATTATTTAAATGCCAACCCTAAAAAGGTTATTCTTGTTGACCACAACGAACATGCTCAGACTGTAGATGGAATAGATGAGGTTCAGCTTCTTGAGATTATTGACCACCACAGAATAGGCGGCTTACAGACAATGAACCCTGTTTATTTTAGAAACCAGCCTCTCGGATGTACAGCGACAATCATATATCAGATGTTTCTTGAAACACATATTGATATTCCTAAAAATATAGCAGGACTTCTATGCTCTGCCATCATATCTGATACACTTATGTTTCGCTCTCCTACATGTACATCTGATGATGAGGATGCCTGCAGGAAACTTGCCAAGATTGCTAATATAGATATAGAAACATTTGCCGTTGCCATGTTCAATGCAGGAAGCAAGCTCAAGAATAAATCAGATGAAGAGATATTCTATCAGGATTATAAGATATTCACAACCGATAATTTCAAGTTTGGTATTGGTCAGATTACATCCTTCAACAGTGATATTCTTGACAATATCGGTAAGCGTATAAGTGCATATATGGAGAATGTATATGACAGCAAGGAGGTTGATATGTTATTCTTCATGCTGACTAACATATTTACTGAAAATACGGTTTTGCTATACTATGGAAAGGATGCAGACATACTTCTCGCAAAGGCATTTAAGCTAGATGAAGTATCAGGAGGCAGCATAAAATTAGAGGGTGTTGTTTCAAGAAAGAAGCAGGTTATTCCTATTCTTATGTCAGCATCTCACGATTGAATAATTTAGCATGATATGATAAGATTATAATTAAAAAGAAAAGGAGGCATAATTATGAAAAGAAAATCACAGTCAACATTAACAATCAGTGCTGTCGCATTTATAGCTGCTTTGTTGATTGATTTATATCTTATACTTGTTTATCCTTCAAGCATAGAGCTCATAATTGCTGTCTCTCTTATAGTTATTGTTGACACTTATTTTCTCGTTGATGGAATATTAGCCAAAGTTGATGAGATTGCCTCTGTTAATATTGACAAGCAAAACGAAATCACCAAGGTTCAGAAGGGTATATATTCTGTTGCCAAGAGAGAAGAAGTTTCAAGAACCCAGAGTATGTCAGCTCTGCTTGATATCATCTTAGAATTAAAGGACGAGAATGCCAAGCTCTATAAAGAGATTCTTGAGCAGGACAAGGTTATGACCAAGCTTAAGATTAAGAAGAATGACGACAACACAACAAAGGTTGTAAACAGTAACGAACGTCTCGCCATTCTTATAGCTCAGATGGCAACTGCCAATGCAAAATCTCAGAATGAGGCAATAGAAATTCTTAATGATATCTGTAAAGAATTAGAAGAAAGAAACGGCAAAATTAACACAGCAAAGGGAGCATAATGAATTATATTGTATTAGATCTTGAATGGAACCAATGCTGTGGTGGACATGACAATGAGAATCCACGCATACCGTTTGAGATAATAGAGATTGGTGCTGTTAAGCTGGACAGCAAATTTAATTTAATAGATACTTATTCCAGTATAGTTAAACCTAGAATATATAAGAAGCTTCAGCCTCACATTAAAGCAATTCTTAATTATGATGAGAGTTACTTAAGGAAGGGCAGACCCTTCGATATGGTTTGCAGGGAATTTATCAAATGGTGTGGTGATGACTACATATTCTGTACATGGGGTGCAATGGACTTAAGTTATCTCCAGAATAACATGGAATACTATCACATGAAGCCTCTTGAATTTCCACTCAAATATTATAATGTTCAGCAGATATATGCTGATACAACAGATGAGTATGGATTAATTGTCAGACTTGAGAAAGCTGTCAACTACCTTAATATCAATATAGACAGACCCTTCCATTCCGCAGTTAACGATGCTTACTATACAGGAATCGTCCTATCTATGATTCGTCCAAGAGATTTGGAGGATAGATACACATATGATTTATATCATAATCCAAAGGCATTAGAGGACGAAATTTTCTCTTACCATAAGACATATATGGAACATATATCAAGAGAATTTCAAGATAAAAAAGAAGCTCTTGCGGATAAGGATTTACTCACACTCAAATGCTATAAATGTAAGAAAAAGCTATCCAAGAAGATTAAGTGGTTTTCAAATTCACCCAATTCATATGTCTGTGTTGGAAAATGCTGGTATCATGGACTAGAATCTGGAAAACTTAAATTTAAACAGACAAAGGAAGGCAAATATTTTGCAATAGTAACTACACTTCCAACCGATAAAAAAGGAATGGAAAATATTCGTAATAGACAAAATGAACTCAGAATAAGACGGCAGGAAAAGAGACATAATAAGAATAAAAAAGAATCGTAGTTGGATAATAAACAAATAAGCAACCGCTTTATACAAGTGGTTGCTTATTTGCTGTTCCGGCTTTTCTTGGATATGTCTTAGGTGTAGGCTTTATCTTCTTAATAAATACAAAGCTTCTTCCTATATCCGAATCAGGAAGAACTATCTTCTTAGTATTTTCTATCTTACCACCTAAGATTGATATTGCCTTTTTAGCTGACTCAAGTTCTTCATCTACTTTACCTGTCTTATAAGGAATAAAATATCCTCCCTGCCTTACAAATGGTATACAGTATTCAGATAAAACAGCCATATTGGCAACTGCCCTTGATACAACAAGGTCATATTTTTCACGCATATCCTTGTTTCTTCCACCCTCCTCTGCTCTTCCATGAAGTGCCACACAGGTGTTTTTATCTAAGCCTATTGTATTAATTACTTCATTTAGAAAATTAATTCTCTTATTAAGGGAATCATACAAGGTAAGGTCTATATCAGGAAATGCTATCTTAAGTGGTATTCCAGGAAATCCTGCTCCTGTTCCAACATCAATAACCTTTATGTTTTTATTTGAAAAATCATAATATCCAGCTAAAGCAATACTGTCAATAAAATGCTTAAGTATCACATCTTCTCGCTCTGTTATTGCAGTGAGATTCATTACCTTATTTTTCTCAATTAATATTTCATAATATTTGTCAAACTGCTCTAACTGGGTATCATTTAAGATTACTTTTCCTTCCGTAATATCTTCAAGATATTCTCTTATTTTATTCATAATATAATTCCTTATTGTCTTTCATTTTTTGCTGCAAGATATATCATTAACACTGATACATCTGCTGGAGAAACTCCTGATATTCTTGATGCCTGTCCGAGAGATGAAGGTCTTATTGCTGCAAGCTTCTGTCTTGCTTCCTTCCTCAGATTAGATACATCATCATAATTTATATCTGATGGAATAAGCTTCTTCTCCATCTTCTTAAAATGCTCAACCTGCTGCTTCTGTCGCGATATATATCCATCATATTTAATGGCAATATCTATCTGCTCTATAATTTCTGATGATAATTCCGGTACATTATTTCTCTCTTCATCAAGCTCGGCTATAAGAGTATATGACAGCTCAGGTCTCCTTATAAGCTCAGCAAGAGATGCAGCAGTACCAAGAGGTGAGCTGTTATGATTAACAAGAAATTCCTGTGTTTTCTTGTTAGCACCTACAACAGTCTCATTCATTCTCTTAATCTCACTGTCAATCTGTTCCCTCTTCTTACAAAATTTTGCATAACGCTCATCATCTATAAGTCCTATCTCATGTCCGATATCTGTAAGCCTTAAGTCAGCATTATCCTGTCTTAGAAGGAGTCTGTATTCTGCTCTTGATGTCATCATACGATATGGCTCGTTAGTTTCCTTTGTTACAAGATCATCTATAAGAACTCCTATATACGCCTGTGAACGGTCAAGTATAACAGGCTCTTTTCCCTGCAATTTTCTTGCTGCATTTATACCTGCCATTATTCCCTGTGCAGCAGCCTCCTCATATCCTGAGCTTCCGTTAATCTGTCCTGCAGAAAATAATCCATCCATCTCCTTAAACTCAAGATTTGCCTTAAGATTAACTGCATTTATACAATCGTACTCTATTGCATATGCATTTCTTACTATCTTAACATGCTCCAATCCCGGCACAGTATGAATCATGGCATACTGAACATCCTCTGGAAGGGATGATGACATACCTCCCATATACATTTCATTTGTAAATTCACCTTCAGGCTCAATAAATAACTGATGTCTGTTCTTATCAGGAAACTTCATAACCTTATCTTCTATAGATGGACAATATCTAGGTCCTGTACCCTCTATAAAGCCTGAGAAAAGTGGCGACCTGTCTATATTATCCTTTATTATCTTATGTGTCTCCTCATTTGTGTAAGTGAGCCAGCATGAAATCTGTTCTCTCTTAATATCATCCTCTGTATTTGTAAATGAAAATGGAACTATATGTTCGTCACCCTTCTGCTCCTCCATCTTAGAAAAATCTATGGTTTTCTTATCAAGTCTTGCAGGTGTTCCGGTCTTGAATCTTCTTATAAAAATTCCGGCATCCTTCATGGAATCAGACAGATAATTGGCCGCCTGCAATCCATTAGGTCCCGTATAATTGACAACGTCTCCATATATACATCTCGCCTTAAGGTATGTTCCAGTACATAAAATTACCGCCTTGACATGATAAACTGCTCCCGAAAATGTTTTAACACCACATATTTTTTTATCCTCAGTATATAATAATTCCGATACCTCTGCCTGTCTTAGTGTAAGCTTCTCCTCATTCTGTAGAGTAAGACGCATCTGCTTAGTATACTCGACCTTATCTGCCTGTGCTCTAAGTGAATGTACAGCAGGTCCCTTTGACACATTAAGCATCTTAGACTGAATATATGTCTTATCTATATTCTTACCCATCTCTCCACCCAAGGCGTCAATCTCTCTCACAAGATGTCCCTTTGAGCTTCCACCAACATTAGGATTACATGGCATAAGTGCAACACTATCCATGCTGACTGTAAATAACATAGTCTCCATTCCCATTCTTGCAGCGGCAAGTGCAGCCTCACATCCGGCATGACCAGCACCTACAACCACAACATCATATTCTTCTTCAATATAATTTCTGTTATCCATTTTCAAGAATTCCTTTTTTGCAGTAATTTAATTTACAAAATTTCTAAAAGTTATTATACTATGTACTAGTTATGTTTGCAAATGACTGTATATTATTTTTTTGGAGGTCAAAATGAGAGACACTATCGCTGCCATAGCAACAGGCATGGGCAATTCCGGTATAGGAATAATAAGAATAAGTGGCGATGCTTCTATAGCTATAGCTAATAAAATCTTCGTACCTAAGAATAAAAATAAAACAATTGATAAAATGACAAGCTACACCGCGGCTTATGGTACCATAACCTACAATAATGAGATATATGACGAAGTAATAACACTTGTCATGCATGCTCCAAACACTTATACAACAGAGGACATAGTTGAAATAGACTGCCATGGTGGAATAACTGTTATGAAAAGAATATTTGACCTTGTCATAAGTCTAGGTGCAAGACCAGCAGAACCGGGAGAATTTACTAAGCGTGCATTTTTAAATGGACGTATTGATATGTCCGAAGCTGAATCTGTCATGGATTTGATTCATGCCAAAAATGACCTTGCCGTAAAATCATCCATAAGTCAGCTGAGAGGCGGTTTGCACGATATTATATCTGACATTAGGGAAAAGCTGTTATATAACATAGCTTATATTGAATCAGCCTTAGATGATCCGGAAAATTACTCTCTTGATGATTATCCACAACAATTAAAAGAGGCTGTGGATAAAATGTTGATAACTATCAATAAGCTAATAAAATCAAGCGATAACGGACGTTTGATAAGAGAAGGCATAAGAACAATTATTGTAGGCAGACCAAATGCAGGTAAATCCTCCGTTCTTAATATGCTTCTCGGTGAAGACAGAGCTATAGTAACTGACATAGAGGGTACAACAAGAGATACTCTTGAAGAGATAATAAATATAGACGGAATATCGCTAAATATCGTTGATACAGCAGGTATAAGAGATACTAATGATATAGTTGAGCGTATAGGTGTTGACAAGGCACTTGACACAATAAATGATGCTGATTTGATACTTTACATCGTTGATGGAACATCTCCATTAAATGACAATGATTATATTATAATGGATAGAATAAAAGGTAAAAAAATACTCACCCTCATAAACAAAAATGATAAAAAAATTGTTGTGGATAAAATGTGTATAACTTCAAAAATTGACACTGAAATCATTGAAATATCAGCAAAAGACAGAACAGGATTAGATAAAATACATGATCTGTTAAAAAAGATGTTTTTCAACAATGAGCTTACATTTAATGATGAAATATATATAACCAATATGAGACACAAATCTCTTTTATATGATACAAGAGAAAGTCTAGATAAGGTTCTTGAAAGCATTTCTCTTCAAATGGGAGAAGATTTCTACACTATTGATTTAATGGCAGCATACACAAGCCTTGGAAAAATTATTGGTGAGGAATTAGAGGACGATCTTGTAAATAAAATATTTGCTGAATTCTGTATGGGAAAATAATAAAAAATATGAGTAATGATATTCTCGTGTTAATAAAACCACACTTAAATATCACTACTCATATTATTTTTATTCAAAAATAATTTTAGTTTTTCTTAAGATAAACAACAACCTTACGATAAGGTTCTTCACCCTCACTTCTCGTTGCTACATATCTGTCATTCTGAAGAGCAGAATGAATAATTCTTCTCTCATAAGGATTCATTGGCTCAAGAGTGAAAGGTCTTCTTGTTCTCTTAACCTTAAATGCTATATTTTTAGCAAGATTCTCAAGAGTATCCTTTCTTCTTGCACGATAATTCTCTGTGTCAAGCTTTACTCTTATATATGACTCACTCTTCTTATTTACAAATAAGCTTATAAGATACTGTAATGCATCAAGAGTCTGTCCTCTCTTACCGATTAATATTCCCATATCAGGACCTTCGATGTCGATATCCATGTTGCCATTTTCCTGATCGTACTCTATATTAACCTTTGTCTCAATATCCATTGCTTTAAATAAATTATTAAGATATTCATATATATCATCAAGGAATGATTCCTTCTTTTTAGCCTTTATAATAGCTGGCTTAGCTCCAATTCCTAAGAATCCTGATGTTCCCTTATCCACTATCTCGTACTCAAGCTCTGTGCTGGCAACTCCAAGCTCCATAGAAGCTGTAGTTATAGCTTCGTCAACTGTCTTAGCTTTAAATTCTCTAAATTCCACTTATTTCACCTCCATGACATATAATCAATGTTGGATTAATAATTATTAATTACTTATTATCCTTGTTATAATTCTGCAAAATATTTGCTTTTGCTGCAAGACTTCCCGGTCTGTACTTAACATTTTCATCATTAGTACGCATTGTATTTGAACTATATCCCTTAAGACTTGCCTTTGCTGCGTTACTGTTTACCTTAGGATTAGACTCCTGTGGACCATAAGCAGCCTCCTGCATTTTTTCCATGAATGTCTTTTTGCCTGATTTCTCACGCTTTTCCTTCTTCTTCGCAGCCTTAGCCATGCTCTTCTCAATAATCTTATCCATATTACAATGCTTAAAGTAAAGATTAATAAGAACACTTGTTATAAATGACATAAATGCACCTGTTGCCCAATAAAGACCAACACCGGCTGGAACTCCAACGCAGACGAAGAATGACATAATTGGCATTACGTTCATCATCATCTTCATAGTTTTCATGGTTGCCTGCTGAGTAGGATCAGTTGATTCCTGCTGAGGTACTACATGCATACTTAAGAACTGGAATATCATTGATAAAATAGGTATTATCAATGCAGCAGTAAGTGCAAAGCCTGGTGCAGATGTAAGGTTTATTCCAAATAACGTATATATTTCATTAATTTTTGGAACATTTGCATTAATTGAATCTACTATAGCACCCTGATTATCAAATAACGTTTTAAAACTATCCCATGATTTCTCAGAGAATTTAGCAAGAACATCTATAACCGTATTCACATTTCCATCTGTAAGTGTGATAGCTTTAAGTGTGTTATCTGTCTGCTGGAATTCTCTCAGCTTGTCCATAGCATCCTGATTACCGACAATCTGTGTAGCTATAGGCTCATACAAAGCCTTAATCTTATCTACATAAGCAGGTATGTTCTGTATAACTCTATACAAACCAAAGAAAATAGGCAGCTGAATGATAGATGTAAGACATCCACCAGTCATGCTTGCACCATATTTGTCCTGAATTTCTCTTGTCTCTCTCTGCTGAGCCATGAGAGATTCCTGATCTTTTTTTCCCTTATATTTCTTGGTAACCTTATTAATCTCAGGCTGGATATAATTCATTATCTTACTTGCCCTGTTCTGCTTAATCATAAGAGGAAGCAGAAGAAGTCTGATAATTAATGTAAATAATATAATTGCCAAACCTATATTAATAATTCCAAGACTATTAAGTCCATCATACAACAGACTAAGGATAACTCCTAAGAGCTTTGATATCGGTTTCATTATAAAACCGCCTGACTGTGTTAAAAACATACTGTCCTCCAAACAAATTCTTAACCTGTTTATGGAAGCGGATCAAATCCACCCTTTGAAAATGGATTACACCGAAGTATTCTCCAGACTGAAAGCAATGTACCCTTGAAAAATCCATATTTTTCATATGCCTGTAATGCATATTCCGAACAGGTAGGAGTATATTTACATACACCATGTCCCTTCATAGGTGATATATACTTTCTATAGAATTTAATAAGCTTTATACATATCTTCTTCATTAAGCATCACCTTCTTTTAATAAATGATGCATTTTAGCAAGATGTAAAAAAGCACTTTCTATATCCTGACATTTCTTGTCCTTTGCTGCTACTCTTGCAACAACTACAATATCATATCCTGGCTTAAGACTATCCTTATTGAGTCTATAGCTCTCTCTTATTAATCTGGTTACCCGATGTCTGACCACGCTGTTCCCAACTTTTTTACTAACAGAGATTCCGATTCTACTGCAATCTGAGTTGTTGGGTCTCAGATACATCACTAAATACTTATTGGCAAACGATTCTCTGTGGTTGTAAACCTTGCCGTACTCTCTGCTATTCTTGAGTGAATTAATGTTTTTCATTTTGAATCACCACTCATTTTCCAAAATAAAAGGTCACAATGAATTGTGACCTAGGCTGATAATTTCTTTCTACCCTTAGCTCTTCTAGCGGCCAAAACCTTTCTTCCGTTTGCAGTACTCATTCTCTTTCTGAAACCGTGTACCTTTGAACGCTGTCTCTTCTTAGGCTGGAATGTCATCTTCATAATAGTAGTCCTCCTTTCAAAATAACTGTATGTCAACCTTACATTAATCTTCATAATAAAATATGAATTGCATAATATAAGTAAAGACACCAAGCCATATTATATTGAAAATGTCCCTACACGTCAAGCAAATATTTAATTTTTGTTACTATTTTCTTAACAAACGCTGCATTTTTTCATGATAATTATTTTGTATTACATAAGTAATTTACATAATGTTATCCACAAAATGTTAGTAACCTGTGGATAACTATGGTATTTCATGTGGATTAATTAACAATCTGACGTATTTCAACATTTTTTTATATGTGTATAACTTTCCATAAATAAAAATTCACTTAACATAATATTATTAACTTTAAAATTTCACATATTTATGTCCATTCTTAATTTTCTTGAAAATATTTAATTTTTGTAGTATATTATAAGCATATATGCGCTTTAGTCTTATAAGCGATTTTAAACTTTTTTATGCACTATGTTATGGAGGATTTTATGAAAGAATTAATTGAAGAAAAATGGGAAGATATTCTTTCTCTCCTTGAAACCCAATATGATATATCAAGTATTATGATTAACACCTGGATTCGTTCATTAAAGATATATGAGGTTAAGGATAATACTGTATATTTTTATGTTGATGAGAAACTCGGAGAAAATGCCGTTAAATTTTTATATAGAAAAGAATTTGATATATTTCTTTTATCCTCTATACGTGAGACCTTGAATGATATCAACGTAGAGATTGTTATTGATGAGAAGAAAAACTACGTTTCCGAGAAAGAAAAAAATGAGATTTCCAGCGAATCATCTTCATATCAGGAGGCTGTAAGCAGAAGTAATCTCAACCCAAAATACACATTTGAAACATTTATAGTAGGTGATGGTAACAGACATGCACACGCAACCTGCTTAGCTGTTGCTGACCTTCCTGGACAAGATAATTTTAATCCTTTGTTTTTATATGGTAACGCAGGACTTGGAAAAACGCATCTTATGCAGTCAATAGCTCACTACATATTGAAGAAAAACGACAAAACCAATGTTCTCTATGTTCCATCAGAGACATTTACCAATGAAATTATTGAAGCTATTAAGAACCACACAACAAATGAATTCCGTGAGAAATATCGTAAGGTTGACGTTCTTCTTATAGACGATGTTCAATTTATTATTAAGAAGGAAAGTACACAGACTGAATTTTTTAACACATTTAATGAACTTTACAATGATAACAAGCAGATTATTCTTTCATCAGACCGTCCTCCAAAGGAGTTAAAGTCTCTTGATGTAAGAATCAGATCAAGATTTGAATGTGGTGTTCCTATTGATATTCATGAGCCTGACTACGAAACCCGTATGGCAATTCTTAGAAATAAAGCTGAGATAGACCAGATTACAGGTATTCCTGATGAGGTTTTCCAGTACATAGCTGAGAATATTACTAATAATATCCGTGAGCTTGAGGGTGCTCTTAATAAGATAGCCATCTATTCCAAGCTTCTTAAGAAAGAGGTAACCTTAGAGACAGCTCAGGAATCCTTGAAGGATATCATTTCCAAGGATAATTCACAGGATATAACTCCTGACCTTATTATTAAGACTGTATCTGAACACCTTAATATTTCTGTTGAGGATATCAGATCCAAGAAAAGAAGTCAGGATATTGCTATTGCAAGACAAATTGTTATGTATCTGTGCAGGGAGTACACTGTGCTTGCACTTAAATCTATTGGTAATGCTGTCGGAGGTAAGGACCACGCTACAGTTCTTAACGGAATAAAGCGTGTCGAAGAAAGACTTAACTCTGATCCTGCTTTTAAGTCAACAGTTGACACAATAATTAAGAAGTTAGATCCTGCTTCATAGTAATTGTTAATAACTTGTTTATATCTATAATAATTATATGTTAATTAACTTAATTTTTATTATTAAATTAAAATTATGAGTTTCATTTATCCATAATTTGTCCTCATGTTATTTTGAGGTTAATAACATATATTTTATGACCTTAAAGCTTTTATTTATAAGGGGTTTGGAGGTTTTTAACATATCAACACCCCCTACTACTAAGACTACTATTTATTTTTATATATTATTATATAGGCACACGCCTGAAAGGAGATATCCACAGATGAAAATATCATGTTCAAAATCTAACCTTTTGTCTGCATTAAATATTGTATCAAAGGCAGTATCTACTAAAACAACAATGCCTATCTTAGAATGTGTTCTTATTGACGTTTATGCAGATTGTATTAAGCTTACAGCAAATGACCTCGAATTAGGTATAGAAACTTTACTTGAAGGTAATGTCATAGAGATGGGAAGAATAGCTATAGAGGCTAAGATATTTACAGATATCGTTCGTAAGCTTCCTGACAGTGAGATATACATAGAGTCAACTCCTGATTGTAAAACTATTATAAGATGTGAAAAGGCTAAGTTTGTTATATCATCTAAATCAGGTGAGGATTTTACAGAGCTTCCTTCTATTGAAAAAGAAAAGAGCATAAGTATTTCACAGTTTACTCTGAAGGAAGTTATAAGACAGACAATATTCTCAATATCTGATAATGAGAATAATAAGCTTATGACAGGTGAGCTTTTTGAGGTTAAGGATGGCAAGCTTACAGTTGTATCACTTGACGGACATAGAATTTCACTTCGTAATATAGAGCTTAAGGGTAATTCATCAGATGTAAGAGTTGTTGTTCCTGGTAAAACTCTTAATGATTTATCTAAGATTATAACAGGTGGAATAGATGATATGGTTAATATTTATTTCACTGACAGACATATATTATTTGAGTTTGATAATACAATGGTTGTATCAAGACTTCTTGAGGGTGAGTATTTCAAGATAGTACAGATGCTCTCAATGGACCACAAGATTAAGGTAAAGATTAATAACAGAGAATTCTTAGATTGTATAGACAGAGCCTCACTTCTTATAAAGGAGTCAGATAAAAAGCCAATTATTGTAAGTATTAAGGATGACAATAATATGTATCTCAAGGTAGATACCATGATGGGTTCTATGAATGAGGAGCTCGGTATAAACAAAGAGGGTGAAGAGATAATAATAGGTTTTAACCCGAGATTTCTTATGGATGTACTCCGTGTTATAGATGATGAGGATATTTATCTGTACATGAGAGATGCTAAGTCACCTTGTATAATAAAGGATGATGCACAGAGTTATATTTATGTGGTTCTTCCTGTAAATATCAATGTAGGAGCATACTAAAATGCATATTTTAAAATTACGCGAAGGCGAAGAATTTATTAAATTAGGACAGGCACTAAAGGCTACGGGTTTGGCTGACAGTGGAATTGATGCGAAGGATATTATCCAGCAGGGACTTGTTTTGGTTGATGGTGAGATTGAGACAAGACGAGGAAGAAAGCTGTATGATGGAGCTGAAGTTGAATTTGATGGAGATAAGATAAGTATCCAAAAATAATAATAGTCAGGATGAAATGACATGTTTATCGATAACCTTGCACTTACTCATTACAGAAATTATGAGAGTATAGATATAAGCTTTTCACATGGAATTAATATATTGTATGGTGATAATGCACAGGGTAAAACCAACGTGCTTGAGGCAATATATATGCTCGCAACTACCCGTTCACATAGGGGTAATAAGGACAAGGAAATTATTGAATTTGGATATGATGAAGGTCATATTAAGGCTGATATAATAAAAAATGATATCGGTCACAGGATAGATATTCATTTAAAAAAGAGCAAGGGTAAAGGAATTGCCATAGATATGCTCCCCATCAAAAGAAGTGCAGAATTATTTGGAATGATTAATATAGTTATATTTTCGCCCGAGGATATGACTATAATAAAAGATAGTCCTGCTGTAAGGCGACGCTTTATGGATATGGAGCTTTGCCAGTTGAATAAGATTTATTACAGTAACCTTGCTAATTATAACAAGGTTCTTAATCAGAGAAATAATCTGTTAAAGCAGATATCATTTGATAAATCACAGAGAGATATGCTTTCTGTGTGGGATATGCAGCTTACAGATTATGGTATAAAAGTTATAAAAGAAAGGAATAATTTCATAAATATGATGAATGAGATTATTCCAGGTATACATAGTAAGCTGACTGGTGGAAAAGAAGAGCTTATGCTTGTATATGAGAAAAATATTGATGAGTCAATGTATGAACAGGAGCTTATGCTTAAGCAGGATATAGATATCAGGTATCAGAGTACGCAGATAGGTCCGCACAGAGATGACATAAGCTTTATGATTAATGGCATGGATGCAAAAAAATATGGCTCACAGGGACAGCAGAGAACAGTAGCTTTATCTCTCAAATTAGCCGAGATAGAGTTAGTTAAGAAGATAATTCATGATAATCCCATATTACTGTTAGATGATGTAATGTCTGAATTAGATGCGACAAGGCGGGATGCTCTTCTTGCATCGATAAGTGATATACAGACGATTATTACATGTACAGGATATGATGATTTTATAAAGGAAAGACTTGCAATAGATAAGGTATATAAGGTCATTTCCGGTAATTTAAGTCCTGTGTAACAGGAGATAAGAGAGTAGGATAAACAAGTTAGGAGGATATAAATGAGCGGTAATCAAAACTCATCCTATGGAGCTGACCAAATTCAGATTTTGGAAGGCTTAGAGGCAGTTAGAAAAAGACCAGGTATGTATATCGGTAGCACATCTACCAGAGGTTTGCATCACCTTGTGTATGAGATTGTAGATAATGCGGTTGATGAGGCACTTGCCGGATTTTGTACTGAAATCCAGGTGTATATCAACGAGGATGATTCAGTTACAGTTATTGATAATGGTAGAGGTATTCCTACAGGAATCCATGAAAAAGCAGGAATTCCTGCTGTAGAGGTTGTATTTACAATTCTTCATGCAGGTGGAAAGTTTGGCGGTGGAGGATATAAGGTATCTGGTGGACTTCACGGTGTAGGTGCTTCTGTTGTTAATGCATTGTCTAACTGGCTTGAGGTAGAGATATCAAGAGATGGCAAGATATATAAGCAGAGATATGAGCGTGGACATGTTATGTACAAGCTTAAGGAGATTGGCAAGACAGATAAGGTCGGCACAAAGGTTACATTTATGCCTGACGATACCATATTTGATGATATAATATTTGATTATGCTACTCTTAGAACAAGACTTCGTGAGATGGCATTCCTTACAAAGGGACTTAAGATTCATCTTGAGGACAAGAGAGAGGGTAAGGAAAAGGCAGAGGATTTCCACTATGAGGGTGGTATAAGAGAGTTTGTTTCTTACATCAACAAGAATAAGACATGCTTGTATGATAAGGTTATATATTGTGAGGGAGCAAAGGATGATATCTATGTAGAGGTTGCTATGCAGCATAATGATTCATACAATGATACAACCTTAAGCTTCGTTAATAATATCAATACTCCTGAGGGTGGTATGCATCTTACAGGATTTAAGAGTGCAATCACTAAGGTATTTAATGATTATGCAAGAACTAATAAGCTTCTTCGTGAAAAGGAAGAGAATCTTTCAGGTGATGACTTAAGAGAAGGACTTACAGCTATAGTAAGTATCAAGATTCCTGAGCCACAGTTTGAGGGACAGACTAAGCAGAAGCTTGGTAACGCAGAGGCAAGAACTGCTGTTGAGAGCCTTGTATCAGAGAAATTAACATATTTCTTAGAGCAGAATCCACAGGTAGCCAAAACTATAGTTGGCAAGGCCGTTGTGGCACAGAGAGCGAGAATGGCAGCAAGAAAGGCAAGAGATGTAGCCAGAAAGAGTACATTAGAGAGCAATATGGCACTTCCTGGTAAGCTTGCAGATTGTTCAGATCCTAATCCTAAGAATTGTGAGATTTATATAGTTGAGGGAGATTCTGCGGGTGGTTCAGCTAAAACTGCACGTTCAAGAGCAACACAGGCTATACTTCCTCTTCGTGGTAAGATTCTTAATGTTGAGAAAGCAAGAATAGACAGAATACTTGGAAATGAAGAAATAAAGGCAATGATTACAGCCTTTGGTACAGGAATAAGAGAGAACTTTAACATAGATAAGCTTCGTTATGACAAGATTATTATAATGACAGATGCCGATGTTGATGGTGCTCATATAGCAACACTTATGCTTACATTTTTCTTTAGATTTATGCCTGACCTTATAAGACAGGGACATGTTTATCTTGCACAGCCACCTCTCTACAAGTTAGAGAAGAACAGAAAAACATGGTATGCATATAGTGATGAAGAGTTATCTAAGATATTAGATGAAGTAGGTAGAGATCAGAATAACAAGATACAGCGTTATAAAGGACTTGGTGAGATGGATGCTGAGCAGTTGTGGGACACAACAATGGATCCAGAGAAGAGAGTGCTTCTTCGTGTAGCTATTAACGAGGACAGCGAATCAGAGCTTGATGTGACATTTGATACACTGATGGGCGAGAGAGTTGAGCCAAGACGTGAGTTTATAGAGTCAAATGCCAAGTTTGTTAAGAATCTCGACATCTAATTAGGAGGAATAAAATGGATAATAATACAATATTTGATAAAATCCATGAAGTGGATTTGAAAAAGACCATGGAAGAATCCTATATAGATTATGCCATGAGTGTTATAGCTGCAAGAGCACTTCCTGATGTAAGAGATGGTTTAAAGCCTGTTCAGAGAAGAATTCTTCATTCTATGGTAGAGCTTAACAATGGTCCGGATAAGCCACACAGAAAATGTGCCCGTATCGTCGGTGATACAATGGGTAAATATCATCCACATGGTGATAGTTCTATATATGAGGCATTGGTTAAGCTTGCACAGGAATGGAATACGAGATATCCACTTGTAGATGGACATGGAAACTTCGGTTCTGTCGATGGTGATGGCGCTGCTGCTATGCGATACACAGAGGCAAGACTTTCCAAGATTTCTATGGAAATGATAGCGGATATCAACAAGGACACAGTTGATTTTATACCTAACTTTGATGAGACAGAAAAAGAGCCTGTAGTTCTTCCAAGCCGTTATCCTAACCTTCTTGTCAATGGTACAACAGGTATCGCTGTAGGTATGGCAACTAATATACCTCCTCATAACTTAAGAGAGGTTATAAATGCTGTTGTAAAGATAATTGATAACAGAGTATTAGAGGACAGAGAGACCGAGATAGAAGAGATATTAGACATTATAAAGGGACCGGATTTTCCTACAGGTGCTCAGATACTTGGTACAGCAGGTATAAATGAGGCATACAGAACAGGACGAGGCAAGATAAAGGTTCGTGCTGTGTCAGAGATAGAGCCTATGTCAGGTGGCAAGCAGAGAATAGTTGTCACAGAGCTTCCTTACATGGTAAATAAGGCTAAGCTTATCCAGAAGATAGCTGAATTAGTTAAGGAAAAGAAGATAGAAGGTATTACTGCTCTCCGTGATGAGTCATCACGAGAGGGAATGAGAATAGTTATAGAGCTTAGAAAAGATTGTAACGCAAATATAGTTATGAATCAGCTCTACAAGCATACACAGATGCAGGATACATTTGGTGTAATTATGCTTGCACTTGTTGATGGACAGCCTATGGTCTTAAATCTTCTTCAGATGCTTGGATATTATTTAAAGCATCAGGAAGAGGTAGTTACAAGAAGAACTAAATACGAGTTAAATAAGGCTGAAGAGAGAGCCCACATATTAGAGGGCTTACTTATAGCACTTGATAACATAGATGAGGTTATCAAGATAATCAGAGGTTCTAAGTCGGTTGCAGACGCTAAGCTTTCTCTCATGGAGAGATTCGGACTTACAGAGGTTCAGTCACAGGCAATCGTGGATATGAGACTTCGTGCTCTTACAGGCTTGGAAAGAGAAAAGCTTGAGCAGGAGTACAGAGAGCTTATGGAGAGAATAGCAGAGTTAAGAGCTATACTTGCCGATGAGAAGAAGCTTCTTGGAGTTATAAAGGAAGAAATCCTTATAATAGCTACAAAGTATGGTGATGACAGAAGAACATCAATAGGAATAGATGTAGAGGATGACATTACTGTAGAGGATCTTATCCCTAAGGAGAATATTGTAATTGCCATGACTAAGCTTGGATATGTTAAGCGTATGACAATTAACAACTTCAAGAGCCAGAACAGAGGTGGTAAGGGCATAAAGGGAATGCAGACTATAGAGGATGACTTTATAGAAAATCTCTTTATGACTACAACACATCACTATATTATGTTCTTCACAAATCAGGGACGAGTATACAGATTAAAGGCCTATGAAATTCCTGAGTCAGGCAGAACAGCCAGAGGAACAGCCATAGTTAATCTGTTACAGCTTATGCCGGACGAAAATATAACTGCTGTTATACCTATAAGAGAGTACCATGAGGGAAGATATCTGTTCATGTGTACAAAGCATGGTATAGTCAAGAAAACTAAGATTACAGAATACTCAACTGTAAGAAGGTCAGGACTTGCAGCTATAACTCTTAAAGAGAATGATGAGCTTATAGAGGTTAAGGCAACAAATAATAAAAAGGACATTATACTTGTAACTAAGCAGGGTATGTGCATAAGATTTAATGAGCAGGATGTACGAGCTATGGGTAGAACTGCTATGGGTGTTATAGGTATGAATGTTTCTGAAGATGATGAAGTAGTTGGAATGCAGCTTGATACTCAGGGAGAAGCACTCCTCATTGTATCTGAAAATGGACTTGGTAAGCGTACTGCTATAGAAGAGTTCACACCTCAGAGACGTGGTGGAAAGGGTGTTAAGTGTTACAAGATAAATGAAAAGTCAGGAACAGTAGTAGGATTTAAGGCTGTAAATGATGACAACGAGATAATGCTTATAACAAATCAGGGTATAGTTATAAGATTGTTATGTAAGGATATATCAATGCTTGGTAGAATTACAACTGGTGTCAAGCTAATCAATATGGACCTTGAGAATGACATTACAGTTGCAAGTATAGCAAAGGTAAGACAGAAATCAGCCGATGAGTCAGAGTCACTTATAGCTATGGAACAGGAAATGGTTGAAGCTGATAATGACAAATAAGTAGGAGGAAAACTATGACAGGTGAGAATCTAAAAGAAGGTCTTGAAGGATTAAGCAAAATAGATAATGTATCTAATGTATTATATATAGCTATATATTGGATAGCAGTTGTATTTGTCATATTGTTTATAACCTATATAGTATTTAGCATAAGATGTTATATTAACAAGAAGCGTGGTATAGTAAAAGGCGATGATGACGATTTCTTAGATGATTGAGTTTTTAAAGGCACTATTTTTTAATAGTGCCTTTGCCATACATTTTGCAATTACTTATATATAATTAATAATTATAGGAGTTGAAGATATGAGAGTTATTAATACGGATGATATTATATCTGCTGTAAAGGATATGTGTATTTCTGCTAATCTTTATCTTGCTGACGATATGGACAGGAAGATGAGACAGGCTTGCGAGGAAGAGGATGGAGAATTAGGTAAGCAGATAATGAATCAGTTGATTGAAAATCTTGAGATTGCAGGTGAAGATAAGACACCTATATGTCAGGATACAGGTATGGCTGTATTTTTTGTTAATATAGGTCAGGATGTACATATCGAGGGAATGAATATTACAGATGCCATAAATGAGGGTGTAAGACAGGGATATACAGAGGGATATCTTAGAAAATCTGTAGTAAAGGATCCTTTATTAAGAGAAAATACTAAGGATAACACTCCTGCAATTATACATTACGATATAGTTTCCGGTGATAAGCTTGAGATAACTATAGCACCTAAGGGATTTGGAAGTGAAAATATGAGCCGCATTTTTATGTTAAAGCCTGCGGATGGTGAAGAGGGAGTTAAGGCTTCAGTATTACAGGCAGTAAAGGATGCAGGTCCTAATGCGTGTCCTCCGGTTGTAGTTGGAGTTGGACTTGGAGGAGATTTTGAGCTTGCTGCAAAGATGGCTAAAAAGGCATTAACGAGAGAGGCTGGTTCACATTCACAATATGAGCATATAGCAAGAATAGAGGATGAACTTCTTGATATGATTAACAAGACAGGTATAGGTCCCGGAGGCTTAGGTGGTAAAACCACAGCTCTTGCTGTAAATATAGAGACATATGCCACACATATAGCAGGTATGCCATTAGCAGTTAATATGTGTTGTCATGTAAACAGACATAAAACAGTAGTTTTATAACAAAATAATGATATAAAATCAAATAATAGATGATATAGAAAAATATTAATGGAGAGGAATATATAATTGGGGAGAATTTCAGATTATATTAATCAGAACATGTCGAAAATCAAGCAGATATATATACGTTATGCTGCAAGTATTTTCTGTGCACTGATTATAGCAGTTATGAATATCATAGCAAATATGCAGAAAGAATTTGACATAGATTTAATCGTTTCTGTCTGTTTTATTTGGTTTGCCGGAAATTTTCTGATTGAGAGTCTGTGGAAGAAAACGTCAGAAGATATACAGAAAAATAAGAAAAAATGGCTGACAGGTTATGGCGTGACATTTGTGATTGCAATATTATTTAAGATTTTGTCAGAGGTAGTCAAAGCACAGAAAACAGATATTCCAGAACTGATATTTTATAATATTTTATATTTTTATATTGTGTGTGCAGTGCTTTTAGCAATCTATGTATTGCTCAGGCAGCAGCAATTAGATTTGCAGCATTGTATCGGGCGGATTATATTCTCATTGCTTAGGGCAGTTGGTGTCTATCTGGTATTGAATATTGCTGTTTTTTTGATTCTTGGAATCATAGAAGCATTGCTTTTTGAAATAGATATTTTTGAAGTGGAAACCAATATCCAGATATTGTTGAGTGCACTTGCATATTTTCCAACCTGTCTGCTTGCTGTTTCTGACACGAGTGAAGATAATGCAGCATTTACGAAGAAATTCGTATCCTATGTGCTGCTTCCATGTGTATGGATTGCAATGTTTATTATTTATCTCTATGTGATAAAAATCTTTGTGACGCAGGAGATTCCGAACAATGAGATTTTTGGCATCTGTGCAAGTCTTTTTGTCATTGGTATGCCAATTTGGATGATGGCATCCGGATTTGTGGAAGATAAAACTTCAAGCTATGCGAAGCTTATTTATGTTACAAAATATATCTATGCACCATTTATTCTGCTTGAAATCTATTCAATGTATGTGCGTGTCAGAGCTTATGGACTGACGGAGCAGCGTTATACGGCATGGATGTTTATATTGTTGCAGATTATCTATATTCTGTGGGATAAAATCTATGCATTGTATGTCAGTCATGCAGGCAGAAAAAGTGAATATAAAAATCAGACAGATACACAAATAAACTGGCATTATGAAAATCTGATTATAGTTTTAGTAGGATTTTTGTTTGTAGGACTTCTGCTTCCATTTGGAAATGCACAATATCTGTCGTATCAGTCACAGAAAAGCCGGTTGATAAATAACCAGACATCAGATATGGAAGAGGCGGCAAAGGCATATGATTATCTGCGCGGCAATGCATATGGCAGACGATATATAAATAATCATCTTACCAAAGCGGAGCAGGATGAATTACATAATATGCTGTATGACCGAAATAGTGATAATCAATGGATATCGGTATATTTTAATACAGATTTGATTGAAGAGGATGGAATATCTGTTGATGGATATAGAAAAATATATGAGATAAGTAAAAATTGGGATGAAAAATCTTCTATCGGAGAATATGAGAACAAAACAATTACAGCTGGAGATAACGTATATGAGGGTGTCGATTTTACCTCCTGCATTTCATATTATAAAAATTTGAAAGATAAAAATGAAAATCAGATTATAAATGAAAAAGATAAAATCTATGAAATAGAGGTCAGTGATACGGAAAAACTGATTGTAACATATGTCAGTTTTGAGATAGATGAAAATCAAACCATTATAAAAAGAATGTTCATAAAAGGATATATGCTGACAAAGTAAGTCCAACAAACATAATTATATAAAAATAACGGAGGAATAGAAAATGGAACGACATATCACAGTACCATTTAGTGAAGAAGAATTAAAGAATCTTCATTCAGGAGATTATGTTTATCTTACAGGAACAATTTACAGTGCCAGAGATGCCGCACATAAGAGAATGTATGATGCAATCTGTGCAAAGAAGGATAAGCATCCGGAAGTGGATTATACCGGAGCAAAGCTGTACGAGGATAAAATTCTGCCGTTAGATATAACCGGAAATACAATTTATTATCTAGGACCTACACCCGCAAAGGAAGGCCAGGTAATAGGTTCGGCTGGACCTACAACCAGCAGTCGTATGGACAAATACACTCCTCTTCTTTTATCTAAGGGATTAAAGGGTATGATAGGTAAAGGTAAGAGAAGCAAGGAAGTAATTGATGCAATTATAGAGAATAAGGCTGTCTATTTTGCAGCAGTTGGTGGAGCGGGAGCACTTCTTTCCAAATGTATCAAGAAATCAGAGGTAATTGCCTATGATGACCTTGGAACTGAGGCTATTCGTGAAATGTATGTTGAAGATTTTCCTTGTATAGTTGTAATAGACAGTGAGGGTAATAACTTGTATGAGACAGCGATAAATGATTATCTTGAAAAGTAGATTTTAATAAATATTAAAATACGGTTGACAATCTTGGTATAATTTGCTATTATATTCAAGCGTGTTACAACACAAACTAAATACAACCAAATCATTGGTAGGATTTAGGCACTAGGAGATGTACTCAAGTGGCTGAAGAGGCGCCCCTGCTAAGGGTGTAGGTCGTTTGCGCGGCGCGAGGGTTCAAATCCCTCCATCTCCGTTATAGATTATATAATTAATGCTTGACTTATTTTAGGATTTTTTTTATAATCTATTTTGCTGATTAAAAGCATATAATTAAATATTCCTCGATAGCTCAATGGTAGAGCACTCGGCTGTTAACCGAGTTGTTGTAGGTTCGAGCCCTACTCGGGGAGCTTATGGCGCCATAGCCAAGTGGTAAGGCATCGGTCTGCAACACCGCTATCACCAGTTCAAATCTGGTTGGCGCCTCTTGATTTTCCTTGATTCTTCATAAGTTGAATCAAGGTTTTTTTATTATAAGGATTTTATTTTTTACTGTTTGTACGAATATAAAATATTGATGCTATTTATTTGAGAAAGAAGAGGTATAGCATGAAGATAAAATATGACAACATAACAGCAAAAATAGCAAAACATTGTGCTATTATATTTTCTATAATTTTGTTTATGGGTTTAGTTATGGCAGTCCTTAAAATACCAGACACAGAGGTATTATATATCATGGCAGTTTATATGGGTGCACTTGTTGGTATTCCGTGCTGGGGAGTCTGTTTATTTGCAAGGATGTATTTTATTCGCCTAAGGGCATATGGTTACGAAATTCCGGATAATAAAAAGAAATACAGAAATAATTTAAGCACGCTTGTAAGAGGTCAGGGTGCAGGAAGGTCACTTTTTGCGTGGCACAGCAGGATTGGTATGTGGCTATATCTCATTTTCTTTTTTATATTCATGGCAATTGACCTGATTTATCTGATTAAATGGAATTTTATAAAAGATATAAGTCTATTTATGTTTAACACATGTGGAATTTTAAATATTGTCTGGTTTGTTTTTGCGATGATTATGAAAAAACAGGGGAATGTGGATAAATATCGTGATGATGTGGAATGTGATAGGGAAAGAAAAGAACGATGGAATCTCGAAAATATAATTGTATTTGCAATAGTTTATGCAATAGTCTGTGGAGTTGCCAGCAATTTTGCAGTATCTTTCACAAAATATACATTTGAAATGCAGATTGACAGGGATATGGTGCAGACTGATATAATTTGCAAGAGTGTGATTTCGGTTCTGCATGAATATGAGACAAAACAGGAGCAGGAGGCTGCGGAAAGCTATAAAGCACTTTGTGATGGTGTGGAGCTTACTGCTTGGGGGAAGCCAGAGGATGAATTACAGTGTTCCTTGGCAGAAAGCTTGCAGCTTGTGGACTTCAGTGAGCTTGCGGATGATTTTAAAACGGCGGACGGAGCAGCAAAGGTTTATGTACAGTATAGAAATGGAAATGTTATTGTAAAGCTTTTAAATCCCATTAAGGAAATAAAAAAATTTGGCAGAAAATATAGAGAAATATATGTGGAATCAGCTATGTACTAAATACAGTTCGTTCATTTTGCTCAATTAGGTTCATCATTTAGTCTTTGCTTTTGGCAAGGCTGTCGTTTTGATTGATAATTCTAATAATCTATGAAAATTCGTGCTTTTAATACTCATTAAAAATTTAAGAGCAGGGGTTTTCTTGGAACAATATGGAATCTGATGATGAAGATGAACATGCCTACAGAGGATGCACAGGATTGTATGAGAGAGTTGGGTGAGAGAAGTATGGGAAACTGGTTTGAGAATATGGATAAGATGGATATACAGGCTGAGAGGAAAAATACTGCTGAGGCGAGGAAAGAGCTTGCCGAGGCGAAGGAGAAGCTTGCGGAGGCTGAGGGCAGGTTGTTTGAGGCAGAAAACCGGTTGTCGGATACCCAAAGTACATTGTCGGATACGAAGAATAAATTGCTTGATGCAGCAATAACAATAATTAATATGAACAAGAAATATTCAGGTATAAAGGAATCAGCAGTTTCGGACGTTGAGCAGGCTATTGGTGTTAGTAAGGAAGATGCAGAACATTTGGTAGAAAAGTATTGGTAATTTAAAAAGGGGGATAGTCACCTATCTCCTTTTATTTTTTGTATAATTTAGTTTTACCCTGCTTAGTTATCACTGTTAGTTTTTATATAATTATGTTTGCAGTAATTAATATATATGTATATAATATAAATAAGTATGTTTAATTATTAATATAAATGAACAGATGAGCAGGAAAATTTATTTTATACTAATATAATAATATTTTACAGATAGGAACACATATATGAAGAAAGTAATTTTAGCCTCTGCTTCACCGAGAAGAAGGGAGTTGTTAAGTCTTATAGTACCTGATTTTGAGATACTTGTTTCCGATGCCGATGAGGTTACGGACAAGCAGCTGCCATATGAGGTGGTAGATGATTTATCTTTTATTAAAGCATCAAATGTATATAGAATTGTTAAGGAAAGATATGGAAATAATACATATAAAGAGCCAGTAATAATTATTGGTTCTGACACGGTTGTTTCAATTGATAATGAGATACTTGGCAAACCATGTGATGAGAATATGGCATATTCTATGCTAAGCAAATTACAGGGGCAGGTACATGAAGTATACACAGGAGTTACAATTATAAGCTATGATGGAGAAAATGAGACAGTGAAGACATTTAATGAGTGTACTAAGGTTCATTTCTATCCTATGACAGAGAACGAAATAAGGTCATATGTGGCAACAGGCGATTGTATGGACAAGGCGGGTGCATATGGAATACAGAGTGGTGCAGCCGTATATATAGAGAAGATAGACGGAGATTATAACAATGTTGTTGGTCTGCCTGTTGCGAGACTTTATCATGAGTTAAGAGATATGTAATTATTTATTACGAGAGGATTATAAGCATGGAATGGGGATTTATGTTTGACAAAGTAAAAGTAAAGGAAGAGAGTCGTATGATGTATGAGCTATGCTTAAAGAGGGCTGATAGTATAGGACATGCTGAATTTATGAGGACTGATGGACGAGTATCTCTTGCAGAAACATATAAGACAGATATGATTAACTTTCTTATATATCTCGCATATTCTGATGGCAGATTAAATAAGGAAGAGGTAAAATATATAAATTCTTTGACCGGACTTTGCTTCAATGAGCAGGATATATCCAAATATGCAGATAAATGGGGACTTAAAACAGAGTCGATAAAGGACAGACCGCCCATGTCATTAGAACCTTTTGTGCGCTCTAATATAGGTCCGGAGACAGGTGAGATAAGCAACAGATATTATGATTTAGTATCACTTTATGTTACAACATTTAATTATGTTGGAAATGACTTTATTTCATGCAATAAGGATATTGTCAAGGGAGAGATAGAAGCTCTTTCGTCGTACATTATGATGATTAAATCTTATATAGATATTATAAATGGCAAGATAGAGGATTATAAACCTACTATTGCATTTAAGCCGGGAAGTAAGGTAAAGGCAGAGCCTAAGCCACAGTATGTTGAGGAGCAGGAAAATTCTGACATGATAAATGGAGACCGTATTTATCGTGATGACAAGGTAAGCAAGGAAGAAAGCAGGGTAATCATCAGACATAACAATGCACCTGATGATATGAATATTGACATAAATAATGAGGAAAAACCTGTAGATGTTAAAAAAATTAATAACACAGATGAAGTTAAGCAGGTGATAGATACTGAGGATGTTAATCTTGAAGTATTGCTTGATGAGCTTAATCAGCTTACAGGAATGGAGAGCGTTAAGGTTGAGATAAACAATCTTATTAACCTCCTTAAAATATGTCGTATAAGACAGGAAAAAGGGCTTAAGCTGCCTCCAACAACTAACCATCTTATATTTCTTGGCAACCCTGGTACAGGTAAAACTACTGTGGCAAGAATCCTTTCTAAGATATATCACGGACTTGGTATCTTATCAAAGGGGCATCTTGTTGAGGTTGACAGGTCGGGTCTTGTTGCCGGATATATGGGACAAACAAGTGAAAAGGTTATGGAGGTTGTTGAACGTGCAAAGGGCGGAATTTTATTTATAGATGAGGCATATGCGTTAGCAAGTGGTAAACAGGAGGGAGATTTTGGTAAGGAAGCCATAGATATACTTAATAAGGCTATGGAGGATTATCGTGATGATCTTATTGTCATAGCAGCAGGATACCATGATGAGATGCAGGATTTCTTAGATGCAAATCCGGGACTTCGTTCAAGATTTAACCGAACTATAGAATTCCCTAATTATAATGCGGATGAGCTGGTAACTATTATGATTAACAGGGCAGCTAAGCTGGATTATGAATTTTCAGATGATGCAATTAAATTTGTAAAAGAGAAATTTGAAAATGTACTTTCCTGTCCGCCTGAGAACTTTGGTAATGCGAGGTCAGTCAGAAATTATCTTGACAGGGCAATAAATAATCAGGCAAACAGACTTGTAAATGAGGCTAACTTTAAAGAGGATGAGCTTATGCTTATTAAGCTCTGTGATGTGGAGCATGAGGAGTTATGTTAAGATATATAGCTGATGGTTTGAGCAGATATATAAATGAAGAGCATTATCCGTGGCATATGCCGGGACATAAGAGAAGTGTACCGGAGATTAAATATGATACGGATAATATGCTTAAAGAGATTATGCATTATGATGTTACAGAGGTTCCAGGGGTTGATGATTTGCATCATCCGGAGGGAATGATTAAGAAATCACAGGATGAGATGACTAAGGTGTATGGTACATTTGCGAGCTATTATCTTGTTAATGGTTCAACCTGTGGGATTATGACAGCCATAACAGCCTGTGCGAAAAGATATACTGATGATAAGACAAAAAATATAATAATAGCAAAAAATTGCCATAAGTCAGTTTTTAATACAGCAGCACTTTTAAGTTTAAATAGCATATATATGGATATTCCCAAGCTTGGAGAGGATATCTATGGTTCGGTAAATCCCGATGAAGTAGAAAGACTTTGCATGGAAAATGAAAATATCTGTGCGATTGTAATTACGAGCCCTACATATGAGGGAATCATCTCAGATATAGCTGCAATAAAGAATATTACAGGAAGATATAATATACCTCTTATAGTTGATGAGGCACATGGTTCAGAGCTTCCATTTGTGGATGAATTACCACAGTCAGCTATAGCTGTGGGAGCAGATATTGTTATACAGAGCTTACATAAAACGCTGCCATCTATGACGCAGACGGCAGTTTTGCATTTGAATAATAAAGAGCTTAATGATGGCATAAAAAAATATTTGTCAGTATATATGAGCTCATCGCCATCTTATCCTATGCTTTGCAGTATGGAGTATGCAGTTGCGTGGGCAAGTGAGAATAATCACGATGAGTATATATTTAATCTTAAGAAATTCAGAGAAAAGGTAAAGACACTTAAGCATCTGAAATTGCTCGGAAGAAATTGTGGTGAAGGCAATAGTTGTGATAATATAGGCGATAGCATTTATGATTATGATATTACAAGGCTCGTATTTATAGCTGATAAGGGCGATAAGATAAATGGGAAAATGCTATCAGATATGTTAGAGCGTGAAGGTGATATAGTAAGTGAGATGTCGGGACTTTGTCATGTTGTGCTGATATCCTCCATTTGTGATAGTAAGAGTGATTTTTGTCATTTATATGACACGCTTAAAAAGATAGATGATAATTATCAGGAATTGATTAGTGAATGGACTGATAGTTATAAAAGTGAAATTAACAAGGAGAATATAATAGGGAAATTAGACAGGCTTGCAGGAAAAAGAGCCGAGGGGGATATCTATGTTTATCCACCGGGTATACCAATTATAACTACAGGAGCTTTGATAAATGATGAGCAAGTAAGACTTCTTAAGAGGTATGCCGAGGAAGGTAGGAGAATATTCGGTATATAAAGGAGTTATTAATATGAAAGATCTAACCAAAGGAAGTCCGGTTAAGATAATCCTCTTATTTGCGTTACCCATTATATGTGGGAACATTTTTCAGCAGCTATATAATATAGCGGACAGCAAGATAGTAAGTACCTATGTAAGCACAAATGCATTTGCGGCTGTTGGAGCAACAAGTGTAGTTTCAAATACAATAATAGGATTTATAAATGGCCTGACTCAGGGTTTCGCAATTCCTATAGCTAACAGCTTTGGTGCTAGGGATGAAAAGAGAATGAGAAGGTTTGTTTCGGGAACAATAATTCTGTCCATGTCGGTTGCTGTAATTCTTACGATAGCTTCATTAATGTTTATAGAGCCGATACTTGTTGTGCTAAAGACACCTGAGGATATTCTTCCGCAGGCGTTAAGCTATGTCAGAATAATACTTGCCGGAATAATATTTACTGCACTGTATAATATGTGTGCAAATGTTTTACGGGCAGTTGGTGACAGCAAAACTCCTCTGTATTGCTTAGTGACATCAGTTATTTTTAATATAGGCTTAGACCTTTTGTTTGTGAGAACCTTCAATATGAAGATAGAAGGTGCAGCTTACGCGACAGTGATATCTCAGGCTATAGCTGCAATTATGTGCATAGTATACATATTATTCAAATTTCGCAGTCTGCTACCTAAAAAAGGTGAGTGGAAAACGGAGAGGGGACAGTACTCTGACCTTATTACAACAGGTTTGTCCATGGGACTTATGTCATGTATAGTAAATATAGGTACGGTAGTTCTTCAGGGTGCAATCAATGGTCTTGGAACAGCAATAGTCGCTGCTCATACGGCTGCAAGAAGAGTATTTGATATACTCACGGTTACCTTATTCTCTATTGGCATTGCGATGACAACCTTTGTAAGCCAGAATATGGGTGCAGAAAGACCTGACAGGGCAAGACAGGGAGTAAGACAGGCAATAGGTCTTGTCACAATAATAACTACAGCACTTGTTGTTATATGCTTCGTATTTGGCAGACCTGTATTTGTTTGGCTTACAAACAGTACTGACAGTGAAATAATAGAGCCGGCAGTCATGTATTCCCGTATCAGCATAGTATTTTTCTATGTGTTAGGACCATTATTTGTGCTTAGGTGTTCTTTGCAGGGAATGGGAAGAAAGATTATTCCTGTCTGCTCGAGTGTGTTAGAGATGATAATCAAGATATTGTCGGCACAATTTTTAGTTCCGGTGTTTGCATATAGAGGTGTTGCATTTACGGAGCCTATAAGCTGGGTTGCCATGACAATACTCTTGTCAGTTTCTTATGTAATTATTGTTAGGGGATATAAGGTATGCCCTATTGACAAAAGGGAAACAATAAATCTATAATTACAGTAATAATGTGGACTTACCATGCCCTTTTGTAAGATGGGTAAGGGATGTCTGTTTTATAATCAGGGAGATGGAGAGATGGCAAGTATAAAGAAAGCTAAAAAGGCTAAAAAAGCAAAATTACCTAAGTTACCAAAAAGGGTTAAATTTTCAAAGTCTGACAAAAAGAAGAAAAAGGCTCGTGAAAAGGCTGTCAATACAGCACTTGGGGTGGTTGCTGTTTTATTATGCGTGATATCTTCCGTACTTGACGTTTTGTCAAATAAAGAGAAAGAAAGGATTTGAAACAAATGAACAATTTTGACTCATTACTCGAAAAGGTAAAGTCATGCAGCACAAAGAAGCTTGCTGTTGCAGTAGCACAGGATGATGCTGTACTTGAGGCAGTACAGGCAGCTAAGGAAAGAGATATAGCAGATGCTATTCTTGTAGGTGACGAGGATAAGATTAGAGAAATAGCAGCATCTATCAATATGGATTTATCAGGATTTGAGATTATTGATGTTAAGGACACAACAGAGGCAGCTCATACAGCAGTTAAGCTTGTACATGATGGCAAGGCTGATATGTATATGAAGGGACTTATTGATACAAAGGGATTCCTTAAGAGTGTACTTGATAAAGAGGTAGGTCTTAGAACAGGTAAGCCACTTTCACATGTAGCATTATTTGAGATAGAGGGTTACGAGAAGATGTTCTTCTTGTCAGATGTAGCATTTATACCATATCCTTCACTTGAGGATAAGGTTGGTATTATAAATAACACTGTTGAGGTTGCACACGCTTGCGGTATTGAGTGTCCTAAGGTTGCACCAATTGCAGCAGTAGAAGTAGTTAATCCTAAGATGCCTGTTACAGTTGAGGCAGCAGAGCTTACTAAGATGAATGACGAAGGCAAGATTACAGGATGTATAGTTGACGGACCTCTTTCTATGGACCTTGCTATTGATCCTGAGGCAGCAAAGCACAAGGGAGCTACAGGACGTAAGATTGTCGGTGATGCAGATGTTATTTTATTCCCTGATATTCACGCTGGTAATATTACATATAAGACACTTGTTCATACAGCAAAGGTTAAGAATGGTTGTATTTTAACAGGAACAAAGGCACCTGTTATTCTTACATCACGTTCAGATACCTTTGAGACAAAGGTTAATTCTATAGCTTTGGCAGCAGTTGTTGCAGAGGCTATGGCTAAGAACAATTAATGAATAATTATATTATGAAAGGAATATAGTATCATGGGATATAAATCATTGATTATTAATCCTGGTTCCACATCAACTAAGATTGGTGTGTTCGAGGATGAGACATTATTGTTTGAAGAGACATTAAGACATGCAACAGAGGAGATAGCTAAGTATGACTCTATAGTTGCACAGAAGGATTTCCGTAAGGAGGTTATCACTAACCTCTTAAAGGAGAAGAATTTTGATATCAAGTCTCTTGATGTAGTCGTAGGACGTGGAGGCCTTCTTAAGCCTATACCTGGTGGTACATACGCAGTAACAGACGAGCTTGTAAAGGACCTTGTTGAGGCGAAGAGAGGCGAGCATGCATCTAACCTTGGCGGTATTATTGCTAAGGAGATAGCTGATGAGCTTTCAGTTCCAGCTTACATTGTAGATCCAGTTGTAGTTGATGAGCTTTCAGATGTAGCAAGACTTTCAGGACATCCAGAGCTCCCTAGAACAAGTATTTTCCATGCACTTAATCAGAAGGCTGTTGCTAAGAGATATGCTAAGGAGCATGGCTTAAAGTATGAGGAGCTTAATCTTATAGTTGTTCATATGGGCGGTGGAGTATCAGTAGGTGCTCATGACCATGGTAAGGTTGTAGATGTATTCAATGCACTTGACGGAGATGGTGCATTTTCACCTGAGAGAGCAGGCGGAGTTCCAAATGGTGAGCTTATTAAGCTTTGTTATTCAGGAAAGTATACAGAGAAGGAAATGGTTAAGCAGTTAGTTGGTAAGGCAGGCTTTAATGCATACCTTAACACTAATGATGCAAGAGATGTAGAGAAGCTTGCATTTGAAGAGAATGACGAGAAGGCGAAGCTTGTATATGATGCGTTTATATATCAGGTTGCAAAGGATATCGGAGCACAGTCTACAGTTCTCATGGGAAAGGTTGACCAGATTATCTTTACAGGTGGTATAGCATATTCTAAGTACGCTATAAGCGAGCTGACTAAGAGAGTATCACACCTTGCAGGAATTACAGTTTATGCAGGCGAGGATGAGCTTCTTGCTCTTGCTCAGGGAGCATTAAGAGTTCTTAATAAGGAAGAGGTAGCTAAGGTATATTAATTTTAACCGTATTATAAATATGCGGATGGAGGGATTATGGACAATAATTTTTTTAATGGACAGCCCCAGGACGGACAGAATGAAGCAAGTCAGTCAACAAGTGGTTTTACTCTTGCAGGGGAAAACCAGCAGAACATACCACAGCAGGATGCAGGTATGCAGCAGAATGTACCACCACAGTATGATTACAATGCAGGAATGGGGCAGAATGTGCCACCGCAGTATAATTACAATGCAGGAATGGGGCAGAATGTGCCACCGCAGTATAATTACAATGCAGGAATGGGGCAGAATGTACCACCGCAGTATGATTACAATGCAGGAATGGGACAGAACATACCGCCACAGTACGGAGCAGGAATGGGACAGAATGTACCACCACAGAATCCGGGTAAGCCTCCTAAGGTTAAGAAGCCTATGACAAAGGGCAAGCTTGCAGGTATTATAACGGCAGGAATAGTAGCTGTTGCGGCAGTTGTATGTGGAGTAATTTTCATTCCTAGGTTTATAAAATCTGATAAAGAGGTTGTTATAGATGCGTTTGAAAATACATTTACCTCTGGCAATTCATCAGATTTTATGACAGATGTTATAGGTATAGATGATTTAAGAGAAGCTATACAGACAACAGGTTATACTCAGAGCATGGAGTATAGTGTGAATCAGATAGCAGGTACAGATATTGATGGTTTATCAATCAGCGGAAATACAGCGTATGATGTTGCAAATAAGCTTGTTAATGCTGATGTAACAGTAGGATTTCAGGATAATGATTTATTTACCGCCAGCCTTACAGGAGATGAGGATAATACATATTTACAGCTTGTGGATATGATTGATGGATACCTTGCAATTCCAAATGATTTATCAAAGCTTCAGGATGCACCTTTATTTGAAGGTGAAGATATGAGTGCGATGCCAAGCACAGTTATAAATTATTTTTCTGCAGCAGAAGACGAGGATACACAGGCTCTCAATGCTAACTATGTAAATGCTGTTGAGAAGCTATGGGATTCTGTTTCTGTTGAAAAGCAGGGAAATGCAAAGGTTAACGTTAATGATAAGACTGTAAAAGCTAAGGAATATTATGTTACGCTCGCTGAGGAGGATTTAGAGGCTGCTGCATCTGATATGCTTGATGCTGCAAGTGACATAATTTTAGCCGAGCCAGAGGCTATTGACGAGCTTGGAATGGATGAGGAAACCTTCAAACAGTCTATGGATCAGGTTAAGAACATGATACCATCTCTTATCAATGGCGACCTTGTTGTCAAGGTATATGTAGCTGACAAGAAAGTTGTTAAGATATCAGCCAGTGATAAGATTACAGTTATGTACGTTGATTTAGAGTACAATATCTATATGGATATTGATGACAATGATATATCAGGAAAAGTAAGCTTAGGAGCTATGGATCAGGAAGTTGGCTTTAAGTTTGACATAAATGATATTCATGGAAATACAAGTGGTTCATTTTCAGTATATGCACCTGATACATCTGTAGAGTTATCATTTAACACAACAGATGCAAGCAGTGACAGCCTGACAGATAAGAAGTTTACGGCAAGTCTCAAGTATAATTCTGATGAGCTTGCAAGTGTTGATGGTGAGTATACATTTGATTTGAATAACTATAAAGCTAATTTATCCCTTGATGGAAATATTACAGATGTTGGTGATATAGGATTTGTAGTTGAACTGTCATATACAGATATAACTAAGGGTGTTGGATATACCATGAAGCTTGATAATATGGAAGTGGTATATAACGATGAGAATGTACTTAGTATAGCAGGTGAGACAACTGTGGATACATCAAGTGTTTCATCAACACCTATAGATTCAAGTCTTCCTGTATATGATTTGTCAGCAATCAGTACTGATGAGTTCGAGAATATGATATCTGATAATTCAGATAATATATTGACATGGCTTGATAACCTGATAAATAATTCTGGTGCATTTGGAGATGCCTTAGGCGAGTATATTACTACTATGTTATATGGTGCATCATACGATGATAGTTATGGTTACGATGATTATGGTGATGATTACAATGATACAGACACATATACATCAGATGATATGACTCTTATCAGTGGCAATACACAGGTGGAAATACTTGGCTGTATAGATGGATTTACTCTTGACTATGCTTGTAATTATTTTGTAGATTATTATACTGATAATTATTCAATGATAGAGTATATATTAGAGACAGACACTACAGTTGAGGATGTGCTTGCACAGTTGGAATCTCTCGGATATGATGGCGATATTTCAAACCAGACATTAGATGTTGATGGAGAGACCTTACATTATTCTATGGTACTGTATGATGAGGCTGGAGACAGCAAATACTATATGATAGTTAAGGAATTGTCAGATGGTACATATCTTGCTGTTAAGGCTTTGATATATTCAGAGGATTCACAGTATACTGTTGAACAACTGGCACAGGCACTTAATAGTCAGTATTATAACGTAATACAGTAGCTTATACAGAGAGCTGTTGTGGATTTAACGACAGCTCTCTTTTTATATCATTTGAAATTAAATTACAGAGGGAGTTAGCCTGATGAAGAAGATAGAGATAAAGAAATGTGTAATAGGAGAGGGTTTACCTAAGATATGCGTACCTCTTGTCGGCAAAACAGAGGAGGATATAGCAGGTCAGGCACAGAAAATATGTGATTGTAAGTCAAGAATAGATATCGTAGAATTTCGGGCAGATTATTATGAGGGATTACAGGATATACCGAGACTTCTGGCATTTCTTGAAAAATTGTATGTAATGCTTGGTGATAAGGTATTGCTGTTTACCATAAGAAGCGAGTCTGAGGGTGGCGAAAAGCTTAAGCTTAAAACTCCAGATGTATATGATATCAATCGTGCAGTTATAGAAAGTGCAATACCGGATATGGTTGATGTCGAGCTTTATTCCGGAGATGAGGACGTTGATAAGCTTGTTAAGCTTGCTCACGAAAAAGGTATCTATATAGTTATGTCCAATCATGATTTTAACAAAACTCCAGAGGTTCAGGAAATGGTAAGCCGTATGTGTCGTATGCAGGACATGGGTGCTGATATAGCTAAGATAGCTGTTATGCCACAGAATAATGAACAGCTGATTAATCTGTTTACTGCCACATCTATTATGAATACAAAGTATGCCAGAGTTCCTGTTATAACTATTTCCATGGGAAAACTCGGTGCGTTGAGCCGTATTGCAGGACAAGTGTTTGGAAGCTCTGTCACATTTGCAGCTCTTGAGCAGTCATCTGCACCAGGACAGATACCGGTTGCTGAATTAGATGAGATGATGACTAAGATTGATAAATACTGTAATTAATATTAAATTCACAATATATTTCATATTTTCAAATTGAATAAGTAAACGCTTTTTTGAATTATTTTACCGTACCTCCATGTTCTACAATATATTAAAAAGGAGGTACGGTATCTGGTGGAAATAGCTAGTTCGATTGATATATCCCTGCGTGTTAAGGAAGTCAGAAAGGCTCTTAATCTGAAAAGAGATAAATTCGCAGATGTATTGTCTATGAGCACAAGTCACCTTGCCAATATAGAGAATGGAAGAAGGTCGATAACCATTGATAATCTTTGTGCGTTAAGAAAGTTATATGGTGTGTCCGCCAATTATATATTGTTTGGTATTGGCGATATGTTTATTGGCGAAGAAAAAGATAAGACGGATATATATGCCCTTTCTGATTCAGAGAAGATAGTTAAAATGTTTCAGTTATATGAGTATTTTACGAGATATAAGCGTATATCCTTTAACAATGATGATATAGAAGTCTTTGATTTTATACAGAAGGTTGATGAGCGTATGCATCTTGTGTTCTACAAGCAGTATAAGGATAAGATAAAAATATCTGACAAATGGTAGGGGGATGTATGCAAAAGAGAGTGTTGGTAGTAGAACAGTCGGTTAAGCAGGCTCATGAAATAGCCAAATTAATAAGGGCTATAAGCATGGATATACTTGTCATTGAGGTCTATGATATAGAAGCTGCATATCAGTGTGCAGCAGAGCGGGTTATAGATGTATTTGTTGTTGGAGTTATACCTTGTAACAGACTTGAGGTGCAGGAATACAAGTTTATTGAAAATCTAAGAAACATCAGAAGATATATGTTTGCACCAGTGATTCTAATTTCTAATATAGAGGATATATCTGGCTATATATTTCGCAGATTGCATTGTTATGAACATCTGGAACGTCCCATAAATATTACATATATGGAAGAAGTTTTAAGAAGTGCGTTGTATCATACAACTGACAGACGGGTAGATAAAAGTGTATATATAAAGCGGGACAATGTTGTTTATCCTGTTCTGTGCAGAGACATTGTTTATGCAAGAGTTAACTCGCGCGTATTACAGATATGTATGCAGGACAGTTATATGCATGAGATACCATATATGACTATGCAGCGTTTTATATCCTATGCCGACCACCCGCATCTCGTCCAGTGTGCGAGAAATACATTGATTAATACGCGGAGAATAAGAAACATAGATATAACAAACCGATTTGTAACTATGACAAATGGAGATGTTGTTGATATTGGTGTTTCTTATGTTGGGAGATTAAAGGAATATCTTGAGCATAAATTTTAATACAGACGGGGATGTGTGAGGACATCTCCGTCTGTATATTTATGGCAACCGGACAGGTACGCCCGATTGACGATGTGTAATCCGCAACCAGATAGATTATAGAATAGATTAGATGACTGATAATTTATTAAGAGGTCTTTGACTGACGCACGAATATAATAATCACATCAGTGCTTATTGTACACGTTATTAGTCTAAAAAAATAGATTTGTGCATGAATGCTGTATAAACCTGCACAAATCTATATATGTTATGTAATGGCATTATTTAATGCGATTTATTCCGCCTTGTTTTCCATAGGAAAACTAATCTTCCAGTTCTTTCTTAAGGTGTCTGTCATCTGCATAATGCGAAGTGTCTCCTTGTGAGGCATCTCATCAAATTCGTATTTACCAAGTATTATAGCATCACGGGCTGCAATAAATTCATATTCATAACCATTTATCTGTTTCTCTGGCTGTTTGACATCAGATACCAGACGTCCATCACCAGCATATACGCGGACTGCCTCAGGACAGTTGATGTTGTCAACCTCTATATATCCTTCTGTTCCATATAAGGTAGCACTGTTATCAGCCTTATACATCATGGTGACAAATGCAGTGGCTGTCTGTCCGCCATTAAATCCAAGCTGTAAACATTCCTGTGCATCTACGCCTGTGTCTAATTTAAGACAGGTTGAAGCGATAGCGTTGGGTGCTTTGCCGTACATCATGGTGATGAAGTTAAGTGGGTATACACCAAGGTCTAACAACGCACCACCGCCGAGCTCAGGCTTGGTAACGCGCTCTATGTGTCTTAAGTTGTATCCAAGGCTGCAGGTTATATTGTTAATACGACCAATGGCATTGTTCTGTACATAGCCTGCTAATGCCTGATACATAGGCATAAATCTTATCCACATGGCCTCACCTACAAATATATTTTTCTCCTCAGAGAGCTTAAGTATTTCAGCAGTAGTTTCTGCATCATAGGAAAATGCTTTCTCAACGAGAACCGGCTTGCCAGCCTCTATACACATCTTTGCCTGCTCGGCATGGTGTGAATGTGGTGTTGCAATATATATGAGCTCCACATCAGAATCCTGAACGAGCTCTTCGTATGAGCCATATCTCTTCTCTATATTGTGTTCATCCGCAAATGTATTTGCACGGTCTATGTCGCGTGATGCAATGGCGTAAGGCTCGAATGCATCCAGCTTATTAAGTGTGTCAGCTATAGTGCCTGCTATGTTGCCTGCACCCATTATTCCAACTTTAAAATTAATCATCAATAGTACTCCTTGTTTGTGTAAATGCGTCATGTGCGACATGAATATTATACTTTATATCAAGGCAATATTCAAGCAAAACGGGATTGTGGATTTTTTGCCAGATAATAATTGGATGAGGGGCTTTTTGCACTGGGGCTGTTGCCCACGGATGGTAGTCCACATGCAGAGACCGCTTGCGCTTAGTTGCTCCGAGCAGCAGCACTAGATTCGTGCCGTGCACTCATCAAGTGCTGGCTGTCGCAAATGTCCTTGCATGTGGACTATCCATCCGCGGGCAACAGCCCAAGTGCAAAAAGCCCCTCATCCAATTATTATCTGGCAGAATCCTGTACAAATCCATCTGTTGACAACATTATGTTAGATATATATTCATTGTCCGTTGAGCAAAACCTTGTAAATCCGTTGTATTTTTGTGCAGTAGCCTTTATGGATAAAAGACCTATGCCGCTTCTGTGAGGTGAGCCTGCGTCATTATTGTTGCAGCTGTTTACCATCGCTATGTATAATGCATTTTTTGTATTCGTGTCGCAGGACAGGTTAATATAGCGGCTGTCTGCGTCACAAAGTTTACAGGCATTAATAGCATTTTCCAAAAGATTGCCGAAAACAAGACATAAGTCAACATCCGAAATATGAGAATCAGCTGGAAGGGCAATCTGTATAGAAGTCTTTATGTTGTATGCCGATGCGATATTATCATAGTAGCCTACAATGGCATTCACGGCAGGATTTTTACAGTAATCGGAAATATGGCTATCAACTGATATCTGATTTGTATAATCTGAAATATAATCATTTAGTTCGTTATATTGTCTGTTTTGGACAAGCTCAGATATTACAGCGATAGTATGCTTAAAATCATGTCTTATGTGCCTTGTCTGTTCCATATAAGCCTGTAGCTTAATATATTGCTCCGCCTGTGTCTGATACATGAGGGAAGAGGTTTCAAGCTCTATCTTCTGAGAGGAGGTAAGTGCAATCTGATATAGCAGTATTTGAAATACAATAAAAAATATTAAAAGTACAGCCTCAATCACCATTGCAATCTGAAATACACGGCCTACCCGGATGTTATTATAATCAATTGGTATCATATATATATTGCAGAATGTCACTATAGCCGGAACTATCCATGCCATATACCATAAAGGTTTAGTGTTAAAATTCTTGAAAATCCATTTTAATTTATCCTTAATCAGCAGGAAGATAGTCATAATTATGATACTTACGCTGTACTGTATTAATATTCCAGGAATGGATTTATCGTGTACATTTGAGGTGGGGTCTATGTGTGCAATTATATAGTTATTGGCTATGCATCCAAAGGATAAGGTGGCAGTTGCACATAAAAACAGATACAGCAGTTTTAATTTATTCAGTCTGACCATAACAAAATAAGCTATAAGGCAGGCAAAAAGTATTATAAAGAAGAATAGATTGATGTAGTATGTATGGGTTGAATCAATATAACCAAATAAAATACAGATGGCCAATACCATAGGTATCAATATGGTATATATTTTCTTTTGAGGGATTATGAGCCAATCAGAAACTGGTACAAGGCATATAAATATACCTGGAAAAATAATTGCATATTCTGCTGCTGAAAATAGAATCGATTGTATATTCATTGTACTCCTCCGTTATTACTATGTGTGAGGCATTTTGTTCTTCTGGCAAACTGTCTTGTTATGTATGCCTGATTAATAACCTTATAACGTTTTGTATTTATTGGTAATACTGTACCATCTGTCATACAGCAGGTTCTTTCATCCATTGATAATACATAATCCAGATTTATGAGTATTCCTCTGTTTACTGACAAAAAACGGTCATCATCAAGCATAGTTTCCAGTTTTTTGAATGGCATTCTGCATCTGAGTATTTCATTTGCATGAATAATCAGATAGTTGGAATCAGAGTTTATGTATTTTATGTTGGAATAAAGGACAGGTATAGCCTTTCGATTAATAGGAAGAAGTATGTGGGCAGTATCCTCCGTATTTTTCTTAAAAAAATTAAGGTCATTCATAGCCTTATCTATCATATCCTGAGTGACAGGCTTTTGTAGATAATCAAATGCATGCACACCAAATGCATCTGCGTGATGCTCACAGCTGGTTGTTATAAATATAATTGGAGTTGTGGGAAATGATTGTCTGAAGACATTTGCCATTTCAATGCCATTAGTATTATCCATATATATATCCGTAAACACAATATCGTAAATATTATTGGAAAGAGAGGATAAAAATTGGTCAGCAGATGAATATATATCACAGTGAGTGTCCGTGTTAATAAAGCTTCCCCAGTTTGATATCAGTCTTTCTATATGAAGCTGTTCAGTATTGTTGTCATCTATAATAGCTATATTCAACAGAAAATCCCCCTTCCCCATAATTTGATAATTGAATAAATTACTATAATTTTAAAAATTATAGTACGGAATTATATTAGCATAAATATTTGTCGAGAAGAACCCCTTTTATCCCAGAAAATTGCCGTTTGTCCCACATCTGTTGACGTAGAATAGAAAAAATGCTTTGATAAAAATAATGTTAATAAAATAGGAGGAGAATATGAAAAAGAAATTATCTATAGTGTTGGTTATGTTTGTGGCATTTATGCTTACGATATACATAACCTGTACCACAAGTGCTATTGATGTTAGTGCGGCGGGGGTTTCAGTAGTCATGAATGGTACGACACTCGAAACGGGGTATTATCATTATGAGTATGATTCTAATGGGGTATTGGTATTGATACATGATGCAGAAAATGCACCAGCAGCAGAGCCATACATATATTATGATGCAGCAGAAGGAAGCATGACTGTGTATGGTAATTTTGATATCCGTATGGACAAGCCTAATGTTCCCGGACTGCAAATTGAGAATGGCACACTTATTTTAAGTGGTGCCGGAAGCTTAAATATTGTAGATAATGGTATTGCCGGTAATGGTGCAGAGGCGATTGTAAGTACAACAGGTGCAAGCATAGTGACAGATGCTTATACAGGTAATATAACGCTTAGAGCAATAAATTATAGCGCGGTAAAGGGACTTTCAACTGTAGATTTGGAGACAAGCGGTTATATAAATATCAGTACAAATTTCCCGGCGGGAATTGTTGTGGATGCTGGTAATGTCAAATTGGTTGGAGAGAAAGTAAGTTTAGGTGATGATAGTTCACAGGCTGTGGGACTCATCAAGGCTGCTGGTGATATAAGCATTGTCAGCGATGAAGATATTTTAGCGGATACATATACTTATACTGGTGCTATGTTTGAAGGAAATAACATAAGTTTGGAAAGTAAATATAAATCTGTTTATTTTTATGGTGCAAAGAATATTGCCAATGGAAATCTCACTGTGACAGCTACAACAGGTGTAAAACTTTATTCAAATGGAAATGTGGTTAATGGCAGTCTGACGATTAACAGTGATGATTCAATTGATATTGATATATATTCTTCGACTGGCTCAGCGGTGACAGGTGATTTCAATGTAAATGCTGAAAATGCAGATGTAAATGTTGAGGCAGTGCTTTACACAATAGGAGGAAATATTGATATAATTGCAAAATCTGCAGAGCTTACTTCAAACAGCGATTATGTGTGCGGAGGCAATCTTGACGTTTGTGTCAGTGTGGAATTGGATATAACTGGCAATAATGATGCGATAAAGGGTTATGCCAATATTATAAATAATGGTAACGACGTTAACATTAAATCTATTAATGGGACAGCCGTTGGAGGCAATCTCGATATTGAAAGTAAGTATATGACTATTACCGCTGGAAAAGTAGTTGTTAAGGGTAATTTATCAATTACTGACGCAGTCGATGTAGAAATTAAATCAGACACCGATTCGGTATGCCTTGGAGATGTTAATATTGATGCATCAAAGAATATGGTGTTATATGGTGGCGGCGAAGCTTCTGTAGTAAGAGGTTCGTTAACTGTTAATCCGGATGCTGATATCAATGCTGTAGTGCGTATGAACAATGGTAACAACGTTCCAGCAACGCCTATTTTAGCAAACCTGCCTTCTCTTGGAGTAATTTGGTTAGAGGATCAGGATGTTAATACACATAATTCTAATACAGCCTATATTTATATAGATGGTGTTTTATACGATGCACTTAATCCTGATGCGTCGTCATGTGAACATCCATTGGTAGATGACACGGGAATGTGCTTTGTATGTCAGACATATAATCTTGGTGTTGCAGAGCTTGTCAAGAGTGATGGAACTAAAATTACATATACTTCATTAGCTGATGCAGTTTCTGCTGCGGCTGATGGCGATACAGTAAAGCTTTTACATAACTGCAATGCATCCAGCTTGTATTTAGACCATAATACAGTGCTGAGGAATAAGAAAATAACCTTAGATTTGTCAGGCTATAAGCTTCAGATAGGAAAGATTGACACTGAAAATGCATTAACAATAATGAATGGAACATTTTCTGGAGAGATTAACCATGGAGCTAATACAGGAGAGCTCACGTTCAAGGATGTCACAGGAACAATCAAATGGTTACAGTGGATGCCTGATGCCGGAGTAAGTCTTATTAACAGTCAGCTGACATTTTCTGGAACACAGTTCTGGCTTGAAAAATTAAATATGGATGAACAGTCTGTATTTGATATAAGGATAACAAGTGGTTTGGGGTTAAGTAATTATGGAAATATATCAGGTATTGAGGATGCTCTCGGTGGAATTAAGGAATTTTTACCTTATGGTTATACTATTGCGAAGAAGAGACCATTTCCTGGTGCAAGAGATATCCGAAATACTATTTTAGATGAGAATGGAGATATTGCCAATTATATTCTGCTTAAGTATAAGCGGGTTACTGATGGTGAGTTTACAGTAGCCCTTAATCCTGCAGCTTATGTATATGATGGCACATCCAAGACACCGGAGATTACTGTAAGCTATAATGGAACTACACTTACGAAGGACGTCCATTACACAGTTACATATCTTAACAATGTAAATGCCGGTCAGGCAGCTGCAAAGATACAGGGTATAGGTGTATATCATGACAGTGTTGACAAGAGCTTTACTATTGATAAGGCTCCTCAGAATGCACCAACAGGAATTATGGCTGTTTCTGAGACAGAGGATGGTAAGAATGATGGCTCTATAATATATGTTACTGCAGCTATGGAATATAGTGTGGATCAGACTAGCTATACAGCAATCAGTGGCAATTCCATAAATGGACTTGCAGATGGCGATTATTATATAAGATATAAGGAAACTGCTAATTATTATGCATCACCTGCAACGAAGATTACTGTGCATAAGGGTAAGACAGTGACAACGGATAATACAGGAAATACAGAGGCGACAACTTCTACATCACAGGGTAGTGACAATACATCGTCTAATAACCAGATGACGGGTAACCAGAATGTAGATGGTGTAAAAACAGGGGACAGCTTCCCTATAGGAATATGTCTTTTGCTTATGATGATGTCAGGATGCTCAATGTTTATTGTATACAGAGAGCTTAAGAAGAACAGGTAAAATATAAATGCCACTTTCATTATGGACATTTGCCAGAATAGGGAAAGGTCTGTGTTGGGGTGGCATTTATTTTAATAAGCAATATTGACACATTAAGGATATGTAAGGTATACTTAAAACTTGGTGAGGTATACGATTATGCCTATTTAAAGTAACACAAATTGCAGGAAAGGAAATACAGATATGTACGAAAATGTTTCCACTAAACTGGATTTCGCAAGCCGCGAAGAGAAGGTATTAGAGTTCTGGAAAGAGAACAAGATATTTGAGAAGAGTATCGAAGAGAAAAAAGATTTGCCAACATATACATTTTATGATGGTCCGCCAACTGCAAATGGTAAGCCTCATATCGGTCATGTGTTGACTCGTGTCATCAAAGATATGATACCTAGATATCAGACAATGAAAGGTCACAAGATTATAAGAAAGGCCGGCTGGGACACACATGGTCTTCCTGTTGAGCTTGAGGTTGAGAAGCTTCTTGGTATAGATGGCAAGGAGCAGATAGAGGAGTATGGATTAGATCCATTTATCCAGAAGTGTAAGGAATCAGTATGGAAATATAAGGGTATGTGGGAGGAATTCTCAGGTAAGGTTGGCTTTTGGGCTGACATGGATGATCCTTATGTTACCTATCATAATACATTTATAGAGTCTGAGTGGTGGGCTCTTAAGAATATATGGGAGCAGGGGCTTCTGTATAAGGGATTTAAGATTGTTCCTTATTGCCCACGCTGTGGCACACCTCTTTCCAGTCATGAGGTTGCCCAGGGATATAAGAATGTAAAGGAGCGTTCGGCAGTTGTACGTTTCAAGTGTGTAGATGAGGATGCCTATTTCCTTGCATGGACAACGACACCTTGGACACTTCCTAGCAACGTTGCACTTTGCGTTAATCCTGATGATACCTACTGTAAAGTAAAGGCTGCTGATGGATATACTTATTACATGGCAGAGGCACTTCTTGACACTGTTCTTGGTAAGCTTGCAGAGGACGGAAAGCCTGCATATGAGATAATAGATACATTTAAGGGTACAGCTCTTGAGAACAGGGAGTATGAGCCTTTATTTGAGTGTACTAAGGAGGTTGTTGCCAAGCTTCCTCAGAAGGGACACTATATAACCTGTGACAGCTATGTAACTATGTCAGATGGTACTGGTATTGTTCACATTGCACCTGCATTTGGTGAGGATGATGCCAATGTTGGAAGAAAGTATGACCTTCCATTTGTACAGTTAGTTAATGGCAAGGGTGAGATGACAGAGGATACTCCTTATGCCGGTCTCTTTGTTAAGGATGCTGACAAGCCTATATTAGTTGACCTTGAGAAGAAGGGACTTTTATTTGATGCTCCTAAGTTTGAGCATGATTATCCTTTCTGTTGGAGATGTGATACACCACTTATCTACTACGCAAGAGATACATGGTTCATTAAGATGACTGCTGTAAGAGATAAGCTGGTTAAGAATAATAATACTGTTAATTGGATTCCTGAGGGAATTGGTAAGGGACGTTTTGGAGCATGGCTTGAAAATGTTCAGGACTGGGGATTATCACGAAATCGTTACTGGGGTACTCCGCTTAATATCTGGGAGTGTAAGTGTGGCAAACGTCATGCTATAGGTTCTATAGAAGAGCTTAAGTCTATGAGCAATAACTGCCCTGATGACATTGAGCTTCACCGTCCATACATTGATGCGGTTACTATCACCTGTCCTGATTGTGGCGGTGAGATGAAACGTGTGCCTGAGGTTATAGACTGCTGGTTTGATTCAGGAGCTATGCCATTTGCACAGTGGCATTATCCATTTGAGAATAAGGATATATTCGAGGAGAATTTCCCAGCGGACTTCATAAGTGAGGCTGTTGACCAGACAAGAGGATGGTTCTATTCTCTGATGGCTATATCAACACTTCTCTTTGACAAGGCTCCATATAAGAATGTAATTGTTCTTGGTCACGTTCAGGATAAGGACGGACAGAAGATGAGTAAGTCTAAGGGTAATGCGGTAGATCCTATGGAGGCACTTAATAAGTATGGTGCTGACGCAATACGTTGGTACTTCTACAGTAATTCTGCACCTTGGCTTCCTAATAGATTCCATGAGGATGCGGTAGTAGAGGGACAGAGAAAATTCATGGGAACTCTCTGGAACACATATGCGTTCTATATACTTTATGCTAATATTGATGAGTTTAATCCTACTGAGTATAAGCTTGAGTATGATAAGCTGTCTGTTATGGATAAATGGCTTTTATCTAAGCTTAATTCTATGGTTAAGGCTGTGGATGAGAACCTTGGTTCTTATAAGATACCGGAGGCTACAAAGGCTCTTGCCGATTTTGTAGATGATATGAGTAACTGGTATGTAAGACGTTGCCGTGACCGTTATTGGGCTAAGGATATGCCACAGGATAAGATTAATGCTTATATGACTCTTTACACAGCTCTTGTTACATTGTGTAAGGCAGCAGCTCCTATGATTCCATTCCTTACAGAGGACATATATCAGAATCTTGTGAGAAGCGTAGATAAGGATGCACCTATGTCTATACATCTCTGTGATTTCCCTGTTGTGGATGAGAAGATGATTGACAAGGAGCTTGAGACAAGCATGGATGAGGTTCTCAAGGTTGTAGTATTTGGCAGAGCAGCCAGAAATACAGCTAATATCAAGAGCCGTCAGCCTATAGCAGGTATGTATATCAAGGCAGCCAAGACTCTTGACAGCTATTTTGTAGATATAATTGAGGACGAGCTTAACATTAAGAGTGTTTCATTTAGAGATGATTTGTCTGAGTTTACATCATACAGTTTTAAACCACAGCTTAGAACGGTTGGTCCTAAGTACGGAAAGCACCTTGCTGGAATCAAGGAGTATCTTGCAAATGTTGATGGCAATACAGCTATGAATGAACTAAAGACAAACGGAGCTCTTAAATTTACAGTTGACGATACAGAGATTTCTCTTGCGGAAGAGGATCTTCTTATAGATGTTGCTAAGATGGATGGCTATGTGACAGAGGGCGATAATTATGTAACAGTAGTTATTGATACAACCTTAACTCCTGAGCTTATCGAGGAGGGTTATGTAAGAGAGCTCATCTCTAAGATTCAGACAATGCGTAAGGATTCAGATTTCCAGGTAACAGACAGGATCAAGGTATATGTATCTGGCAATGCCAAGATTGCTGATGTTATGAATAAGAACGCAGATGAGATAAAGAGAGTTGTTCTTGCAAATGATTTTGTCATGGACAGTACTTGTGACAACAGCAAAGAGTGGAACATCAATGGCGAGAAGGTAGTTATTGGTGTTTGCGTAGATTAATAAGTTTTAAGGAATATATTTAAGAACCGTCCTGTTTGTTTGACAGGGCGGTTTTTGCTGACAGACAGTATTTATACATAAAAAGTGCATAAATATAAACCTATAATTGACTATAATGGGTAAATATAACGAAAAACACATTTTTTATTGTATAATTTTGAAAATTTTGTTAAACTGTTTTCTGGGTAATTATGTTTATTGAGACCACAAGGAGGAAGAAAATGAAAAAGTTGGAGAGCTTTGATAAGGAAAGCTTCAAGAAGGAAGTAATAAACAATGTCAAGAATCTTTTCAGAAAGACATTGGATGAAGCTACACCACAGCAGGTATTTCAGGCTGTTGCGTATGCAGTAAAGGATGATATTATTGATCGTTGGATAGCAACACAAAAGGCTTATGAGAAGCAGAATGCCAAGACAGTATACTACTTGTCTATGGAGTTTTTGATGGGTAGGGCACTTGGTAATAATATGATTAATCTTACTTGCTATGAGCAGGTTAAGGAAGCTCTTGATGAACTTGGATTTGATTTAAATGTAATAGAGGATCAGGAACCAGATGCAGCACTTGGTAATGGTGGTTTGGGAAGACTTGCAGCATGCTTCCTTGATTCACTTGCTACTCTTAATTATCCTGCATATGGTTGTGGTATCAGATATCGTTATGGTATGTTTAAGCAGGCTATTGAGAATGGATATCAGGTTGAGAAGCCGGATAACTGGCTTAAGGATGGTAATCCATTTGAGGTTAAGAGACCTGAGTATGAGGTTGAGGTTAAGTTCGGTGGATATGTTCGTACAGAGTGCAGAGATGGCAAGAACTACTTTATCCATACAGATTATCAGGCTGTTCGTGCTATACCTTACGATTTACCAGTTATCGGTTATGGCAACAATGTAGTTAATACACTTAGAATATGGGACGCTGAGCCGGTTCAGGAGTTCAATCTTACATCGTTTGATAAGGGTGAGTATCAGAACGCAGTTGAGCAGGCTAACCTTGCAAGAAATATCGTTGAGGTTCTTTATCCTAATGATAATCATTACTCAGGTAAGGAGCTTCGTTTGAAGCAGCAGTATTTCTTCGTATCAGCTTCAGTTCAGAGAGCTATACTTAAGTTTAAGGAGAATAATACTGATATACATGACCTTCCTAATAAGGTTACATTCCAGTTGAATGATACACATCCTACTGTAACAGTTGCAGAGCTTATGAGAATCCTTGTTGATGAGGAGAATCTTGAGTGGGAGGATGCCTGGGATATCACATGCAGAACTTGTGCATATACAAACCACACAATCATGGCTGAGGCACTTGAGAAATGGCCAATCGACTTATTCCAGAAGCTTCTTCCTAGAATTTATCAGATAGTTGATGAGATTAACAGAAGATATGTTGCTCTTATCGAGGATAAGTATCCAGGAAATCAGGATAAGGTTAAGAATATGGCTATTCTTTACGATGGTCAGGTTAAGATGGCTCACCTTGCTATTGCAGGAAGCTATTCTGTAAATGGTGTTGCAAAGCTTCACACAGAAATTCTTAAGAAGAGAGAGCTTAAGGACTTCTATGAGATGAGACCAGAGCAGTTTAACAATAAGACAAATGGTATTACACAGAGAAGATTCCTTCTTCATGGCAATCCACTTCTTGCTGACTGGGTTACAAAGAGAATTGGTGATGCATGGATTACTAATCTTCCAGAGCTTGCTAAGCTTAAGAAAGCTGCAACAGATAAGAAGGCTCAGAAGGAGTTCATGGATATTAAGTATAAGAATAAGGTTCGCCTTGCTGAGTACATCAAGGAGCATAATGGAATTGAGGTAGATCCTAATTCAATCTTTGATGTTCAGGTTAAGAGACTTCATGAGTATAAGAGACAGCAGCTTAACATTCTTCATGTTATGCACTTGTATAATGAGTTAAAGGCTAATCCGGATATGGATTTCGAGCCAACAACATTTATCTTTGGTGCTAAGGCAGCAGCAGGTTATAAGACAGCCAAGCTTACTATCAAGCTCATCAATGCAGTAGCAGATGTTATTAACAATGATAAGTCAATCAAGGGCAAGATTAAGGTTGTATTTATAGAGAACTACAGAGTTTCAAATGCTGAGATTATATTTGCAGCAGCAGATGTAAGTGAGCAGATTTCTACAGCATCAAGAGAGGCTTCAGGTACAGGTAACATGAAGTTTATGCTTAATGGTGCAGTTACACTCGGTACTATGGATGGTGCTAACGTAGAGATAGTTGAAGAGGTTGGAGTTGAGAATGCGTTTATCTTTGGTTTATCAGCTGAAGAGGTTATGAAGTATGAGAGAGATGGCGGATATAATCCAATGGATATCTACAACTCAAACCCTGCTGTTAAGAAGGTATTAGAGCAGTTAGTAGATGGAACATATTCTAACGGTGATAAGGAGCTCTTCAGAGATTTATATGATTCGCTTGTTAAGAGAGATGTATACTTTACATTGAAGGATTTTGATTCATATGCAGATGCTCAGAAGAGAGTAAACAAGGCATACAAGGACAAGACAAAGTGGGCACAGATGGTTATGCTCAATACAGCTTGTGCAGGTAAGTTCTCATCAGACAGAACTATTGAGGAGTATGCACAGGAGATATGGAAGCTTGAAAAAGTTGAGGTTTCTCTGTAATATATCTCTTTTATGATAATAAGGATATATAATGTGTAATTTATAATAGTTTGTTGTTTGATGTGTTTATGCGATATTATTTAAATACAGGTAGTACGCAGGAACCGTTTGAGAACATCAGCACTTAACGAATACCGGGGCAGAACTTAATTGTTCTGCTCCGGTATTTGTTTAGTACTGCTATGTTCTCAATCGAGCGAGAGCGTGTTCCGGCACTACCTGTATTTAATATATATCGCTAAAAACAACGCATCAATTATATTGTTATTGATGTTAATACATTTAATTTACATATTATTAAAAGAGATATATTATGTTCTGAAAAATTTGTGAATTATTTGAAAACTAGATGACATTTATAATAGTATATGGTATAGTATATCCATGCAAATGATATCAAGAATTCTATAGTTCATTATTTTTGTCACGTTCTTTGTGACGTTCATTAGATTCAGATCTCTTTGCTAAATCACTTTAATACAATTTGGCAGGGAGGGTTGCTTCCTGCGGATGGTACACAGGAGGTACATTTATGGATGATATGAACTTGCAGGATGTTGTACTTGATAATCAGGACATTAATCTCAGTGATTTTGGACTGTTTTTATCAGTATTGAAAAACAAGAAGGCTTACGAGATAATTCTAAGTATTATATTGAACGAGGATAATCTTAAGCTAAAAGAGGTAAAGGTTGAACAGGTGATTTTAAATAAGAAGGGCAAGAGAGCAATTAGGTTAGATGCCTGGGCAATAGATTATAATGACCGGCAGTTCGATACAGAAATGCAGAACGAGATATCGAACGATAATATTCCTAAACGCTCAAGATTTTATCAAAGTCTTATTGATTCCCCATATCTAAAATCAGGTAAACAAACAAAATATAAAAATCTCTCACAAACTGTTATAATATTTATAACGCAGGACGATTTATTTGGACACGACCTTGCCATGTACACATTTATGGAAAAATGTGAAGAAGTCGATGGGCTATATCTTAATGATGGAACTAAGAAGATTTTTTTGAATATGAGTAGTAAGAATGGAAGACCAGAGCTGGTCTCCCTGTTACAATATATGAAGGATAGCAGACTGGATAATTCGGATGTGATTGTAGAGGATAGCAGGATTATACAACTGGATAATATTGTACAGGAGGTCAGGCAGTCCGAGGAATGGGAGGATATAAGTATGTCTATGTATGGTATTATGGTGGATAAGCTGATAGAAAAGGGCTTGGCGCGTGGTATAGAACAGGGACTGGAACGAGGAATGGAGCAAGGATTAGAGAAAGGCATGGAGAAAGGCATGGAGTGTGCTCAAGTGGAAATTATTAAAAATATGTATGAGAATAATTTCACGTTAGAACAGATATGTCTAGCGACTAAGCTTGATAAAGAGACGGTAGAGCAGCTTGCAAAGTTGTAGATTATTATGTCATAAGGGGGTATTTATATATGAAAAAGCTTCTTATAATAGAGGATGATATATCGCTTGCACAGGAACTTATGGTTCTTCTTGAGAAGAATGGTTATGCTGCGGAATACATATCAGACTTCGATAACATAGTGGAGCAGATGATTTTGGCTCATGCAGATATGATATTGCTTGATATCAATCTTCCTGCAGCTGATGGACAGAATATACTAAAGCAATTTCGTAAGGAATCAGATACCCCCGTAATTATGGTTACAAGCAGAGATACTGAGATGGACGAGCTTATTTCGATGAGCTTTGGCGCTGATGATTATATCACCAAACCATACAACCCATCGATATTACTGCTACATATAGAAGCCGTGTTTAAGAGGCTTGTAAGAAATGAGACAGAAGCCCGGCTTATATATAATGGGCTTTGCTTAGATGTGAATCGTGCGATTATGAGTAGAGGTGATTTGGAGCTTGAACTCAGTAAAAATGAGATGGCAATCCTCACGTATATGATTAATAATCAGGGACGAATTATATCAAGAGATGAATTGATAGGATATCTATGGGATTCCGAGCAATTTGTTGATGATAACACATTAACTGTTAATATTAACAGGGTGAGAAAAAAGTTATCTGATATGGGACTTTCTGATGCAATAAGGACGAAGAGAGGACAAGGGTATATGCTTATATGAAACTTGTGATTTATATAAAAGAGAAGCTTGCATTTATTTTTTCAATGGTATTTATCATTATAGCTATCTATGTGATGGGGTACGCATGTAAGATTAGGCGTGATTATATGAATGTGCTTGCCCTGATTATAGTTATTCTTTCTGTGTTTCAGCTATTAACAGAATATTTAAGAAAGAAAAAATTTTATAATGAGATGTATAATATTCTTGAAGGCTTAGACCAGAAGTATCTGCTTACGGAAATGAAATTAAATCCCAATTTTGCTGAGGGAGAGATATTAATGGATGTTATGTACGAGGTTGACCGTTCCATGAAGGAGAGGCTTAATGAAATAGAACAGTCGTATGTAGAATTCAAAGAATATCTGGAGATGTGGATACACCAGATTAAAATTCCCATTTCAGCAATAAAGCTGATGAATTATAACGGAAATATTGATGTAGCTAAACAGCTTGTTCAGATTAATCGAATGAACGATTATGTGGAACAGATTTTATATTATGCCCGCGCTGATGCACCGGAAAAAGACTACATCCTGAAAAAATGCAATTTGGAAGGTATTATTAACAATGTCTTATTGCAGCAAAAGGAGCTTTTGTTAGGCAGCAGGATAAAGGTACAAAAAAATAACACAGATAAGGATGTTGTAACAGATGGTAAATGGATAACCTTTATGCTGGGACAGATTATAAACAACAGCGTCAAATATATGGATAAAAATAAAGAATCGTATATAAGCTTTGAGGTGGTGGAAGCAAAAGACAAAACTATACTTACTATAAAGGACAACGGAATAGGAATAACGATGAAGGATGTACCACGGGTATTTGAGAGGTCGTTTACCGGTGAAAATGGAAGAAAAAATAATGTGTCTACGGGTATGGGGCTTTATATCTGCAAAAGACTATGTGATAAATTAGGGCATGAGATAGATATATCATCGGTTGATGGAGAGGGAACCAGTGTTAGTATTTCATTTGGAAAGAATGATTATTATTTAAAATAAAGGTATAAGGGAAGAAATATTACAAAATTGTAAGTTTACCGTAATATAAAACGATGGTGATACGACATATATAAAACTATAATATCTGTAAATAACAGGTATTTATTAAACATATGTGTATTTACCTAAGTAAGGAGAACAAGTACTATGAATGAAATATTAAAAGTAGACGATGTGGAAAAATATTATGGTAACAAAACTAACCTGACAAAGGCTGTAAACCATATTACATTTTCTCTTGATAAAGGAGAATTTGTGGGAATAATGGGAGCAAGTGGTTCGGGTAAAACAACACTTCTGAATTGCATATCAACAATTGATAAGGTTACCGCAGGACATATATATGTGGACGGTAAGGATATCACCAAAATAAAAGGTAATAATCTTAACAGGTTCAGAAGAGAGGAGCTTGGATTTATATTTCAGGATTTCAATCTGATTGATACACTGACTGCATATGAGAATATTGCACTTGCTTTATCAATACAGAATGTAAAGCCAAAGGAGATTGAGAAAAGAGTAAATGCAATTGCAGATAAGCTTGGCATAGATGATGTTTTGAAGAAATACAGTTATCAGATGAGTGGTGGTCAAAAGCAGAGAGTTGCGGCTGCAAGAGCTCTTATTACCAATCCTAAGCTTGTGCTTGCAGATGAACCGACAGGTGCACTTGACTCTAAATCGGCAAGACAACTGCTTGAGAGTATGAAGCATATAAATGAGCTTCTGTCAGCAACAATACTTATGGTTACGCATGATGCATTTACGGCAAGTTACGCATCAAGGGTTATCTTCATAAAGGATGGCAAAATATTTAATGAACTTAGAAAGGGCGATGATTCCAGAAAAGAATTCTTTGACCGTATTATTGATGTAGTGACGATGTTAGGGGGTAGCTTAAATGATGCTCTTTAAATTATCTGTCAGAAATATTATAAAAAGTATTCAGAATTATCTAATATACTTTGTAACACTTATATTGGGAGTAGCAATTTTTTATGTATTTAATGCATTGGGAAGCCAGACGATTATGCTTAATGTATCGTCAGATACTCATGATGTAATAAAAATGATGAATGATACTATGTCAGCAGTCAGCGTATTTGTCTCATTTATATTAGGCTTCCTTATTGTATATGCGAGTGCATTTCTTATGAAAAGGCGTAAGAAGGAATTCGGAATTTATATGCTGCTTGGAATGGGTAAGAGCAAGGTGTCTGCAATTCTTATTATAGAAACTGTGCTTATTGGAATTGTATCGCTGGCAGCAGGCTTACTTGTCGGAGCTGCTGTTTCACAGGGAATGAGTATTGTCGTTGCTAATATGTTCGAGGCTGATATGACGAGGTTTCAGTTTGGTGTGTCAGGAGAAGCTATAGCTAAAACAATTATATATTTTTTGGTTATTTATGTAATTGTTATAGCTTTAGACATTTTTGTTGTAGGAAAAACCAGACTTATCAATCTTATTAATGCCGCAAAACAATCAGAGAAAAATCATGCCAAGAATCCAATTATATGTCTGATTGTATTTATAATGGCGTGCTGTCTGCTGTCATCTGCATATTATAATGTGACTAAGGGTGCAGGAGAAATCAAGGAAGCATCACAGTTTGGTGTTCAGATTTTAAAAGGAATAATAGGAACATTTATGGTATTCTGGTCACTGTCGGGTATGATAATTCTGGTAGCCAGAAAAAATAAACGATTATATTACAAGGGTGTTAATAGTTTTAGTATAAGGGAGTTTGACAGCAGGATTAATACAACAGTATTTTCAGGTGGAATAATATGCATACTTTTATTTTTTACAATATGTATATTGTCAAGTGCAATGGCTATTAAGAAATCTGTTAATGCATCATTGGAGGAATGTGCGGTTAAGGACGTTCAAATAAGATGGTATATCAGTGATGATGAACTGGCAAACACAGATATAAATGACAGCAGGCTGTTTGAGAATTATCTTCTTGATAAGGGTGTTGATTTATCAAAGCTAACCTCAGATACGGAGGTTCATATATATTACGATGAGGATATAAAGATGGGAGATGTAGTTGGAGAGGCTATAGATGATAAAAGTATAGACGATTTTTATAGAGATTATCTATGTAGAGCGGCAATTGGAGCAGTGCATCTCTCTGATTACAATAGATTTGCCAAATCATATGGTGCAAAGCAGTATGAGTTAGCTGAGGATGAATATATACTTGTATGTGATTATAATGAGACAGAGAAAATGTTCAATAATGGACTTTCATACGGAAGTAAGATAAGTATAAATGGTAAAGAGTATAGTCCTAAGTATAATGTATGTCAGGATGGATTTATAGAGATTAGCGATACATATGCAAATGTAGGCTTTGTGATAGTTCCAGATGATGTCCGCTTTACACATTTAGAGTCTATGGAGTTTGTATATTCGGCAGATTACAGCACACATAATAAATCAGAATATACACAGCTTAACAAGTACTATGATGAGAAGAATATTAAGAAAATAGTTGGCGGAAAAGAAGATAGTGACGATGCAGAAAGTATCAGATGTGTAACAAAGCAATATCTGTATGACACAAGTGTAGGACTTACGATAATGATAATATTCGTGGGAATTTATCTTGGAATTATATTTCTGATATCAAGTGCTGCTATATTGGCACTAAAGGAGCTGTCAGAGGCAACTGACAACAGAGAAAAATATAAAACCCTGAGGAGAATAGGTGTTGACGAGAAGCAAATCAGTCATTCCCTTATGCTGCAATGTGGAATGTTCTTTGGATTGCCTTTACTATTAGCAATAATACATTCAATATTTGGAATGCAGACAGCGATGATAATACTACAGTATTTTGGACATTCGGGACTGCTTTTTTCAATCTTGTTTGCGGCAGCCGTGATACTTGTAATATACGGAATATACTTCTTTATTACATATTCATGCAGCAGGAAGATAATAAGTGAATAACAACTGATAAAAAATGGGGCAGGTATACCGAGGCCAAAACAAATTCATCTGGTCTCGGTATGACTGCCCTGATATTTATTTAGCTTAGAAGTGTGATATATACTCCGGTAAGTATTGCGGTTGTTATTACACCACATATGTTAGCACCAAGAGCGTAATCAAGAATAAATGCGGCAGGATCAGCCTTAGATGCGGCTTTCTGTGCTACCTTTGCGGTTGACGGTACACAGGAAACTCCTGCAATACCAATGGTTGGATTAAAGTTACCTTTTTTGAAGAAGTACACAACATAACCGCCTATTATGCCTCCGATTCCAGATAACAGCAGTGAGAGCATACCTAATATCAACAGCTTGATAACGGTCTTATCAAGCAGAGTGCTTGCATCACAAAGTACACCGAGCATGAGCCCAAGGAAGAAGGTTGCAAAGTAAAGAAAGCTATCTCCTACCAATTTTATGTATGCCGATATTCCGGTCTCTCTTATAACTATTCCTACAAAGAAGCTTAAAAAGAGTGGTGCGGCAACAGGGAAGAGCAGGCAAAGTGTTGCATTTGTGACAACCGCAAATACAAGCTTTTCCTTTGAACTGATAGAGCTCTTCTTCTTAGGCCTGTTAATCACCTTACCTCGTTTATCCTTAGGAATAAGAAGCTTGATGAGATAAGGATATCCTCCATAGGTCAGGCTTAGATATAGGTATGCAACAATTGATATAGGTACAAACAGCTCAGGTGCAAGCTTTAGTGAGGCAAATAAAACCATAGGTCCATCTGCTCCTCCGATTATAGATACGGCAGCGGCAGCACCCTGTTCAAGTCCCATAGCTCTGGCTATAGGGTAAGTAAGAACAGTGCCGGCTTCTGCAAACAGAGCGATTGTCATACTTATAAATGGATGCTCAAGAACATATCCTATATCACACATAGTTCCGATACCCATAAATACGAGACAGGCTATAAGACCGTTGCTGAAGGTAAGTGTATAAAGTGGCTGTAGGAAATCAATCTGCATATATTTCATAAGGTCATCTGTGCTTGATAACAGTGGATTAATTATGAGGTTTCCTATCTGATTGTCACCGAGAAATAATACACCTGCATTTACGGCTGACATTCCAAGTCCCATAGGTACCATAATAAGTGGCTCCAATGTTCCCTTAATACCGAGGTAAACCAATAGGAAACCCAACAAAATTAAAATTATTCTTGCTATAACAATCTGTGGAGATTGTTCAAACATAGTTCCAATACCCTGAAAGAGGTTTAAAATATCCATTATTATTTGTCCTCCTCTTTCTTGCTAAAAATGTGTATAAGTGCCAATGTCAATTTCATCATGATGGCGATACCGTAAGAAATGGCAGTACCGATAATAATTACCTTTAAACTAATCATATTCTATTGTCCTTTCTTTTTTTGCATAACAAAATAACCCTGTAACCATAAGTTACCGGCAAATGAAAATATTTAGACTATGCAATAGAAAGTGCGGATTTTTTGCCATCTGAACGATGGAGATAAGATATAATTGAGTAACGTGGGGTAAGGTCACTTTTTACAAGAAAGTGAACGTACATAGATGTAAAATGAATCATAAGGGCGGCAAAAATACAGGCTATGTACCAAGCTGCATAGCCGCCTCTTTTGCTGTCGCGTATTTTTGCCTGTTCTTCGGCAACCTTTATTCTAAAGCCAGAGTTGTTCTCCAAGACTCTGCCTCCGTCAATCATTTTAATGGTTGATGTGGAAATAGAAGAATCGGCCTTATGTAAACAGGATGAGCTGGATTGCCAGCCCGTGTCTAATTCATTGCTATGCGAAAATGCACATAGAAATGACATGGAAATAATCATTAAGAAAATCACTATTCGATTTTTCTTTGAAATACCATGTGACATAGATATAAATCCTTTCATATACGCTCTTAATCAAACAAATAATATAAGATATAAGATTAACTGTCAATATAAAACTTGCTCATGGCATATGACATCATACATCCTCCTGCTGCACCGGCAGAAAGTATGGAATTAATGTTATCCTCATTGTTTATTCCTCCTATAGCGTATACGGGAATTGATACGGAGGCTGTGATGTTTTCAAGCCATTCTATGCCTCTTGGAGGAACATCCTTTTTGCAGTCGGTTGCATATATATGTCCCGCTGTAATGTAGGTTGCTCCCCAGTTTTCGGCTTTCTCGGCTTCTTCCTTACTATGGATGGATACGCCAGTGATTTTAAAGCTTGAAAAGTAATCCTTGTCATATTTCAAAAGTATGGGAAAAGGAAGGTGTATGTAAGGGTGGTTAAGTCTTAGTGCCACATTTACATAGGTATGCAGAACCAGACATTTATTGTAAGTCTTACATATATCGATTGCTTTTATTGCAAGCTTTTCATATTCGTTTTCGCAAAGGTCCTTTTCTCTAAGTATGATAAATCTGATATTGCTTTTGGCAAGTCTTTCGATTTGCATAAGCAGTGCTTCTTTGTCATCTGCTTTATTATCTGGCAGCAGCCATCTGTTGGTTACTGCCACAACATTTGACATATCCATATAGTAAATCTCCTATTCCTTGATAAGTATGTAATCATTCAAAACAGGCTGCATACCCTGTGCTTTGATGGCGTTGTATATCTCGGTGAAGCTTCTGTCATCGGATATCTCAAACTGTTCATCACCGGAATTCTCAGCCTTATCCTTTTCAGCATATTTTTCCTCGTGGTCACCTATACCTGTACTTACACCGGCTGATATTTTGGTGGCAGCTATGCGTATTATTCCGTCACGGAAATGAGCCTGCTCTCTAGACGACACCGTTATACCCGCAAATGGCAGGAAAAGCCGGTAAGCACATAATATCTGGCAGAGCTCTGTCTCATGTACATCGTGAGGATTTATCTTATCGTTGTTGATAATAGGTCTGAGTCTTGGACATGACAGAGACATCTCGGCATGTGGGTATTTTCTCTGGAGAAAATAAACATGGAGTGCAGTGGCTAATGCATCCTTCCTAAAGTCGGATAAACCAAGTAATGCAGAGAAGCCTACTCCTCTCATTCCGCCCATCAATGCACGCTCCTGTGCCTCAAAACGATAAGGCCATACTCTCTTATGTCCCATCAGGTGTAATTTCTCATATGTATCGGCATCGTAGGTTTCCTGAAATACTGTGATATAATCAGCTCCGCACTCATGTAGATAGTGATATTCATCAGTGTTTACAGGATATATCTCAAGACCTACATTTCTGAAATATTTAGTTGCAAGCTTACAGGCATCTCCTATGTAGCTGATATCACTCATTGAGCGGCTTTCACCGGTAAGCATAAGGATTTCCTCTATACCAGAATTGGCAATAACCTGCATTTCGTGCTCTATTTCCTGCATGGAGAGCTTTTTCCTTTTGATGTGATTATAGCAGTTGAAGCCGCAATATACACAATAGTTCTCGCAGTAATTTGCAATATAAAGAGGAGTAAAAATGTACACGCTATTTCCAAAATGAGAACGTGTAACGTCATGTGCAAGTCTGGCTAACTCTTCGATGTGTGGCTTGGCAGCGGGCGATAAAAGAACCTTAAAATCTTCCACTGAACAGCCCGTCATATTAGTTTGTCTTGATTTGTCCTTTAGGCTTGCGATTACCCTTGCTACGTCCCGGTCTGTATATCTGTCGTAATCGTAAGAGGCGACCTCCGACATGACCTTATCTATAATATCTGAGGAAATCTGTTCCATGCCCTCCATATATTCCATGTGATTAGTTCGTGAAAGCGGGTTATTTTCAAGCTCCTCCTTTTTTGCCCTTGCAGCGGGTGTAAGGTAATCCTGATTTATAATATATTCTGATGCTTCCATAATAAAAAAATTCCTTTCTAGTCGTGTAAAAATCCTGTAAGAGGATCTGATGCCTCGGCACCATGCTCGATAACTCTTCCAAGTCCGGCAAGGTAAGCCTTTCTTCCGGCTTCTATAGCACTCTTAAATGCGCCAGCCATAGCTGGAATATCACCGGCTGTAGCGATTGCTGTATTTGCCATAATTGCAGCGGCACCCATCTCCATTGCCTCGCATGCCTGTGAAGGTCTGCCAATTCCGGCATCAACTATAATAGGAAGGTCTATCTCATCTATAAGTATTCGTATGAAATCCTTTGTTGCAAGTCCCTTATTAGAGCCGATTGGAGAAGCAAGAGGCATAATACATGCAGCACCGGCATTAACAAGGTCTCTTGCCACGTTAAGGTCAGGGTACATATATGGCATTACAACAAAACCCTCATTTGCGAGTATTTCCGTCGCATGGATAGTTTCCTGATTATCCGGAAGGAGATATTTTGTGTCTCGCATTATCTCGACCTTTACGAAATCTCCGCAGCCAAGCTCTCTTGCCATTCTCGCAAGGCGGACAGCCTCCTTCGCATTTCTTGCTCCTGATGTATTAGGAAGCAGGGTCACATTACCTGGTATATAATCTATGATATTTTCCTCTGGTTTAGTGTTGGCACGTCTTAGTGCAAGTGTGATAATCTCTGCACCTGCATCCTCGACAGCAGCCTTAATCAGGTTAAGATTGTACTTGCCGGAACCAAGTATAAAACGAGATGTAAATTCGTGACCGCCAAGTATCAATTTGTCGTTATTGTTATTCATATTATTGTCCTCCTCCTACAAAGCGCAGTATCTCAATAACATCCCCCTCTTCGGTAAAAATGCTATCATATTCATCCTTAGAAACGATTTCCTCGTTTCGCTCAACAACTATAGTTTCTGGTATGTAGCCTTCATGCTCAAGCAGAGCGGTTATGTTCATTTTCTCTTCAAGGGTAATGCTTTTTCCATTTACACATATTGTCAATTTATCTTCCTCCAATTTATTTAATTTGGTTTGTATAAAAAAAGTCACACGAAAAAACTACACCCTAGGTGGTGTACCCCTTTCGTGTGACTTTATAGACACCCTAAAAAATATTATACATTATATATATAAAGTGTCAAGCGTTAAAAATAAATGGTTTCTGTCAAGTAATCGTTGGCACATTTCTTACCCGGACGATTTCTATCTACGGATGATGGTTCCATTACGGGACCGTTTTCACTTATTGCTCCGAGCAGCGGCACTAAATTCGTGCCATGCACTCATTAAGTGCCGGCTGTCGCAAACGTCCCTGCATGGAATCCATCATCCGTAGATAGAAATCGTCCGAATAAGAAACGTGCCAACTAATATTTTACTCTAAGAAATAAATGTATAATATGTAAGGAAGAAAGGTACTATATTTTAACTACCCCTCGTATAATATAACATCGGTATATAAAAAGAAATATTTAATTGTCGGGGGCGGTGTATGGGAGAAAAGATAATGATTGGCTTAGCAGGGCTCGCGGTTATTATATTATTTCCATATATGTTTACAACAATAATTAACGGAAGATATGGTGAGACGGAGTCCAAGGTCTCGGCGCTTTCTACGGGACATGATGTTTTAATGCAGATAGAAGGCGTAAATATGCTTATGGATGTGGAACAGTATATAGCAGGAGTTCTGCCGGGACTTGTGCCTCCTGACAGTGAGGAGGACGTGATAGAGGCACAGGCAGTAGCAGTTAGAACAAAAATATATTATGAAATGGGAACGGAAACAGTGATACAGGCATCAAGGCTTGAGTTTACATATTACACTAAGGATGACCTGATAGATAAATGGGGAGAAACAAAATATAAACGTATAAAAACAATATATGAAAATGCAGTTTTAAATACAGCAGGTAAAATAATTGAATAAAAGGAAATATATGTGTCCATACTAATTTCATATTAATAGGAAATTAGCAGGAGGCATAAGTTTTATGAAAAGATTTACCGACTTTTTTAAGTCAAAGGGATTCTATATTGCACTTGGTACGGGAGCACTTGCTTTTGTTGGGCTGCTTGCTCTATATAACTATAATAGTACCAAGAAAGAAATGCTTGGCGAACAGGCAATTGATTTGAATCAGCCAGCAGAGCTTGATGATGTGAGTGAGGCTGATGTTGCAGAGCTTGACACAAATGATGAGGTTAAGCCTGATGATAAAAATGTTGCAGAAGCAGGCTCAGATTCCGCTGTAGCTGACACGGACAAGACAGAGGAGACAGCAGGAGATACAGATGCGGAGAGCATAGCAGATGTTGGAGCAAATGAGGAAGCAGCTGATGATACAGATGTTCCTGTAATAAGCAACGCGGCAGGAGCGGAAACTAATCCGGCAATAGAGGTTGGGCTTGAATATGATGGTGAGCAGACACTTTCATGGCCTTTAATTGGAAATGTTATCCTTCCTTATAGCATGGACACAACTGTATACTATGCAACTTTACAGTCGTATAAATGCAATCCGGGTATGCTCATAGCGGGAGATGAGGGAAGTGACGTATTTGCAGCATATGAGGGAGTTGTAAAGAGTGTTGAGGACACAAAGCAGTATGGAACTGTAGTACGTGTTGATATGGGAAATGGATATGAGGCGATGTATGGACAGCTTATGAATGTATGTGTAAAGGCTGGAGATACAGTATCTAAGGCTCAGGTAATAGGAGAAATAGCTCCTGTTTCAACATATTATACAGAGGAGGGTAACCATCTGTATTTTGAGATAACCAGAGATGGAGCACCTGTAAATCCGGTGACATTAATTCAGTAATAATAAAAAAGAATAATAAAAAGAGCTGTCTGATGCAGAGAATGAATATCAATATCAAATCTCTGGCTAGACAGCTCTATTTTATTTGCAATCCTTACAATATCCATAGAACAAAACAGATACATCATCTATTGTATCATCTGTATTTGTCTGGGCTGAGTTTAAAAGTTTATCAATTGGATTAATGTCTATGTCTTTGACTGCACCACAAGTCTTGCACATAAAATGACAATGGGGCGTGGAGCATCCATCAAAATGATCGGTTTTGCCATCGCAGGCAAGTCGGAGTATAACTCCGGCATCGGCAAGCTGGTTTAAATTGCGGTATACCGTACCGAGACTTATGTTAGGAATAATCTGCTTTATATTGTTGTAAACCACATCTGCTGTAGGGTGGTCCTTTCGAGTTTTCAAAAAATTAATGATAGCTTCACGTTGGTGACTGTATCTGATTGGTTGTCCCATAAAACCCTCCCATAATAATAGTAATTATTATTAATAATATAACCCATATCATATATACTGTCAATAATATTAATAAAAAGTGACAGAGTGAATTTCTTATCTTGACAGAGTATTGTACCATTGTTACAATTAATATAGTTGATAAAATCATATAATAAAATATATTATGATGTAAGTGATAATATCTTTTTTCTCATTCATATTATATTATTATGGAAATGGAAGTATAAAAAAGTGGGATTTAGTTCTGTAAATGATAAGGAACTTAATATAGACAAGGCGAAGAGTATAATAGACTCTATACTTAATGTTGGAGAATTTGCATTTCTGGTCGTTGACAAGCATACATTTGAGATTGTCTATGAAAATAATCTTGCTAATGTACTTATCGGTGATAAGATTGGCAAGTCCTGTTATGAGATATTTTATACTGCTAGTATTCCGTGTATAGATTGTCCTATAATCAATATATCCGATGAACCTGCTGTTGTAACAAGATACAGCGATTTTTTTGATAATACAGTTAAACTTAGACTTACTAAGATTAATTGGTTTGACAGCAGAGAAGCTATTTTGATAACTATTCTGAGTATTGGAGAGGATGGAAGTTATACAGCTCCAGCTACATCTGGTGCAGGCTATAATATGTCTGATGATAAGCGTCAGACGGACAGCCTTACAGGAATACCTAACAGAACAAGATTTTGTAATAATGCAGAGAATACCTTTAAGTGTAACACAGACAAGAATTATGCCATTGTGGTATTTGATGTGTGGCGGCTTAAGAGTATCAATGATATATATGGTATGCAGATGGGTGATGAAGTCTTAAAGATGATTGCCACATCAATGCAGCAGGTATTTATGCTTGATGACAATTATGCGAGACTTCATTCAGATGTATTTGCATTTTATCTCGCTTATGAGAAGAAGGGCGATATAGTTAAGGCTATAGAGAAGCTTAGAAAGCAGATTGCATCGAATGATTACGAGTTTGCTGTGAATACAAGCTATGGAATATATCTTGTCGAGGACAGGGACGTTCCTATCAACCTTATGTGTGACAGAGCCGGAATGGCGAGAAAGACTATTAAGGATAATGTACTTAAGTTCTGTGCATTTTATGATGAGCAATACAGGGCAGAGATGCTAAGAACAAATGAGATAGAACGTGATATGTATAAGGCTTTGGCAGACGGACAGTTCAAGATGTATTTGCAGCCGAAGTATATGCTTAAGGATAATTCACTCTGTGGAGCAGAGGTATTGTGCCGATGGCTTCATCCTGTGAAAGGACTGATACCTCCTAATGATTTTATCCCGCTTTTTGAGAAGAATGGCTTTATACTTAAATTAGATGAATATATGTGGGAGCAGGCCTGCCAAACACTTAGAGGATGGCTTGACGAGGGTAGGGAACCGGTTCCTTTATCAGTTAATATATCCAGATATCATATAAGACATAATGATTTGGTAGCGGTATTTACAAGGCTGTTAGATAAGTATGGACTTACAAGCGATATGCTCACCTTAGAGATTACAGAATCATTGTTTTTAGATAAACCTGAGGAGCTTAACCATGTGCTGTCACATTTACAGGCTATGGGCTTTAAGCTTGAGGTTGACGATTTTGGTTCAGGATTTTCATCCTTGAATCTGATACGTAACATAGCAGTTGATACAATAAAGATAGACAAGGATTTCCTGGATAGTGAGATATCATCCGAGAAGGGCAAGATTGTTGTAAACCACACGATAAGCATGGCGAAGGACTTACAGCTTCAGGTTGTAGCTGAGGGTGTAGAGACAAAGGAGCATGTAGATTTTCTTAAGGGTTCAGCGTGTGATATAGCACAGGGCTTCTATTTTGCTAAACCAATGCCGCTTGAGAAATTCAATGAACTAAGTTTTTAAAAAAATGCACAGCAATTCTTGACATGTATATGTGTCTGTTGTATATTGAACAATAAGAAGAATCAAAATAAGATTACAAAAAGGAGAATAAAATTATGTTTGAAAAGTTAAAAGAAATTATTGCAGAGCAGCTCAGCGTAGACGAGGCAGATATCGAGCTCACAACATCTTTTAAGGATGACCTTGGAGCTGATTCACTTGATCTTTTTGAGCTTGTTATGGCTCTTGAGGAAGAGTACAACTGCGAGATTCCTTCTGATGATTTATCATCTATCTTAACTGTTGAGGATGTTATGAAGTATCTTAAGGACCTCGGTGTAGAGGAGTAATTTCTTTTATAGAATTACCTTATATATTAAAGGACGAATTTTTATTCGTCCTTTTTTATTGAAATTATTTTTTCATAAACCTAAAAACTGCCACATCACAAATCGAAATTCATGATGTGGCAGTCTTTATATTGTTAAACTAAAAGTATTTAGATTTCTAGGTGTTATTAACCAAGTACAACCTCAACAGTATGAGTCTTGCCATCTCCAAATACAGGGATTACATTACCCTCAACAGCCTTGCCGTCAACAACCATGCTCTTAACACCCTTGCACACATGATCAGGGTTAGAAACCTTGATGTCATATGAATCACCACGGAACTGACGTGTTGCTGTGAGACCATCCCACTCAGCAGGAATAGATGGATCAATCTTAAGTCCATCGAAATCAGGCTGTATACCTAAGATATACTGTGAAATAGCTACCATGTTCCAAGCAGCAGTTCCTGTAAGCCATGAGTTCTTTCCTTCGCCAAATCTGCTGGCGTCCTTACCGGCAATCATCTGACCATATACATATGGCTCAGTCTTATGAAGGTCTGAAATCTCCTCATTGAAAGCAGGAGCAATCTTGCTGTAGTATTCAAAAGCCTTATCTCCGCGACCGGCATATGCCTCAGCACAGATAATCCATGCATTGTTATGTGTGAAGATACCAGCGTTCTCCTTGTATCCACCTGGATATGTAGAAATCTCACCATACTGGATATAGTACTTAGAGTAAGCAGGATTATTAAGCACAAGACCATACTTAGTATTCAAATACTTGTCGATAGAGTCAAGTGTCTTGATATCTGCACCCTCATCCTTGCCAATTTCTGACATAACAGCGAAGCCCTGTGGCTCTATGAAGATCTTACCTTCTTCACATTCCTTAGAACCCATCTTAGCACCTGTTGAATCATAGGCACGAATGAACCAGTCGCCATCAAATGCACTGTCCATAACGTTCTTCTTCATCTTGTCAATCTCAGCCTGAGCCTTAGCAGCCTCATCGTTCTTGCCAAGGTGCTTGAGGATGTTGACATAGTTTGGTCCTACATATGTAAAGAGTGTTGCAACCATAACTGATTCTGCAACCTTTGAGTAACCACCTTCAGCAGCAAACTTAGGGTTTGTGTAAGTCTGGAAGCTCTCACCAGGCTGGTCAGAGTAGCATGAGAGGTTGATACAATCGTTCCAGTCAGCACGCATTGCAAGTGGAAGACCATGAGGTCCAAGGTTATTTACAATGTGATAGAATGAAACATCAAGATGGTCTAACATAGGCTGAGCCTTAGACATATCATTGTCATAAGCTACCATCTCATCAAGTATTCCCCAATCTCCAGTCTCCTTAATATATGCTGAAACTGAAAGAATCATCCATAATGGATCATCTGAGAAGTCGCCACCGATATCAGAGTTACCCTTCTTGGTAAGTGGCTGATACTGATGGTAACAGCCTCCGTCAGGGAGCTGAGTAGATGCGATATCGATGATTCTCTGTCTTGCACGGTCAGGAATCTGGTGAACAAAACCAAGAATATCCTGGTTTGAATCACGGAATCCCATACCACGTCCAATTCCTGACTCAAAGTAAGATGCTGAACGTGAAAGGTTAAATGTAACCATACACTGATACTGATTCCAGATATTAACCATTCTGTTAACCTTGTCATCAGGAGTATCTACATTAAGAATTCCAAGGAGGTTGTCCCAAGTTGCCTTGAGCTCAGCAAGTCCTGCTGCAACCTTCTCAGGAGTATTGTACTGCTCAATCATAGCGAGAGCCTTTGTCTTGTTGATTGTAACACCATCAGCCTCGAACTTCTGGTCAACAGGCATCTCAACATATCCGAGAATAAATACAAGTGTTTTAGACTCACCAGGGGCAAGTGTAATCTCCTTGCAGTGTGAAGCAACTGGTGACCAGCCGTCTGCGATTGAATTTCTGGACTGATTCTCAGTTACAACCTGTGGATTGTCAAATCCGTTATAGAGACCAATAAATGAATCTCTGTCTGTATCAAATCCGTCAATGCTGTCATTAACAGTATAGAATGCAAAATGATTACGTCTGTCTCTGTACTCTGTCTTGTGATAAATTGTTGAATCTACAACCTCTACACGACCAGTACTGAAGTTTCTCTGGAAGTTAGTGCAGTCATCCTGTGCATCCCACAAGCACCACTCAACAAATGAGTAAAGCTTGAAGGTCTTAGCTTCTGAGCTTTCGTTAGTTAATACAAGCTGCTGAACCTCGCCTGTATAATTCTGAGGAACGAAGAATGTAGCCTCTGCCTTAAGTCCATTCTTAGAACCTGTGATAATGGTATATCCCATACCGTGACGACACTCATAAGAATCAAGAGTATTCTTAACTGGTGACCATCCCGGAGACCAGATGTTGCCATCTTCATTTATGTAGAAGTAACGGCCACCCATATCGATAGGTACGTTGTTGTAACGATAACGAGTGATTCTTCTAAGACGAGCATCTTTATAGAAATGGTATCCTCCTGCCGTATTAGAAATCAATGAGAAGAAATCCTGTGTACCAAGGTAATTAATCCAAGGATAAGGAGTCTTAGGTGATGTGATGACGTATTCTTTGTTTTCGTCATCAAAGTAACCAAATTTCATGTAGTATACCTTCCTTTCATAAAACACTGCCAATATTATATAATAAAAATGCCCAAAACACAACTAAAATCGTGGCAATAAGATAACAAAATGTACAAATAAATTAAGTTATGGCTGTAAACAATTTGTCAATAAAAATCATCTGTGTTAGTATAAAAATGTTATTTGATTATATTTTGTAATACATGAAAAATCTATATAAAAATGACAGGGGAATAATATGGACGTTAATAAGCTTTGCATGGGATGTATGCAGGAAAAAAATGAGATATACGGTGCGTGTCCTTATTGTGGTTACGACAATCAAAACGACAAAAATAAGGATGGACAGCTTCCGGTTTACACGCTGCTTAATAATACATACAGTATAGGAAAATGCCTTGGCGCAGGTGGATTTGGAATAACCTACATTGCATTTGACTGTAATCTGCAAAAGAGGGTTGCCATAAAGGAATTTTATCCTGACTCTCTGGCGTGGCGTGGTGAGGACGGAGCAAGCGTCTATACTTATCAGGACAAGCGGGGAGAAATATTTGTCAGGGAGAGAGACAGATTTATTTCTGAGGCAAGAGCTTTAGCTAAATTAGATGAGCAAAATGGCGTTGTAAAGGTAATACATTATTTTCAGGAGAACAACACAGCATATATTGTCATGGAATTTTTATCAGGAAAATCTCTTAAGACATATATGGCTGAAAAGGGCGGAAAGATATCTGTTGAGGAGGCATTAAAACTTCTTGAACCGGTTATAAAAACACTTGCCGGAATACATAAAAAAGGACTTGTGCACAGCGATATAAGTCTTGATAACATAATGCTTACGACAAATGGTATGGTAAAGCTTATAGATTTTGGTGCAGTTCGTGATATAAAGGATATAAACTCCGGAACCAATGCATATAAGAAAACTTATTCTCCGCCAGAGCAGAGTGGTTATGCAGGAGATATGGGAACTTACTCAGATATATATGCATTGTGCGTGACATTTTACAGGATGATAACAGGAAGGGGAATACCAAGTGCAAGGGAGAGAATGGAGGGTGCGGCTGTCTGTCCGCCATCAGTTCTTGAAGTTGACATAAGTCCTGAAATAGAGGCTGCACTTATGCAGGGTTTGGAGCTGGATATAGATAAGAGAATAAAAAATGCGTCTGATTTATATTATTTCTTCATTGTGTGCGGAAGAATGGATGGGGCTCATGAAAATGACAATAATTTAAAGGGCAGAGTTCCTGATTCCATGGTGGATAAGATGAGGAGAGAGGAAGGGGCTTATCGGAGAAAGAGAAGGTTCTTTGCGATGGGTATATGCATATTTATACTCGGATGCCTGATAATATCAGTTCGCCAGATAGCCAGAGTTATGCAGAATAAATCAGATGATACCGACATAACAACAGAATCAACAACATCAGAGGAGACAGGAAAAACAGATGATGCATATACATTGACAGATACTGACAGGGAAAAATATATTAATAGTCTTATCTCAGATATAAACGCAGACAGGCAGGATAACGGACAGGAAGATTTAATTATAGATGACAAATACAGGGCTGTTGCAGATGAATGTGGAAAGTCAATTGAGGAAGCTCCTTACATTGGAAATGATGATTGGACAGACAATGTGACAACCTGTGTGACCGATGCCATGAGCAATTCGCAGATAACTGATGCGGGCTGGCTTGTGCTTCCATACACTAATATTCCGACAGAAGGTCAGGTTAAATCAGATGCATATATACAGATAGAGAGAATAAATGCCAATGTACAAAATCCTATAAATCTCACTAACTGTGACAAGATAGGTGTGGCTGTATCGCAGTCTTTGGATGGAACAATCTACTATATAATAATATACAGATAATAGATATAAAAATAAAAGCTGCCACTTAGCGTTAATCGTACAAGTGGCAGCTTTATTAATTTATGCTGTATAAATCTTCTCTGTAAGAGTGTGGCTCTCGCCTGGAGCAAGCTCCTTATATCCTGATTCATCAGCAGGTATTGGCTGGTTAGGGGCATCGATAATCCATGTACAAGGCTCCGGACAGAAGTAGCCCTTATCGCCCTTGTCGTTCCATACAACCCAGAACTTGAAGTCCTTACATACCTCATAGAAAATATGCTTGTCAGTGGCAGAATCAGTCACTATTGCACCATAGAAAGGTTTTCCGTCATATGAACCTTCCTCGGCAAAGAACACATCGTTATCAATATCGTGAAGTACAGGAACCTGTGAGCCTGTGAGATACTGCTTGTCGTGATTTGTCTCAGGAAGAAACTCACCTGTAGGAATACATGAAGGTGATAATTCCCATTTTTCTCCGATAGGAATATATAAACGCATATCAAGACCATTTCCGTCTTTTGTGAAAGGTCCATTTATGGTTGTGTGATTACATACACCATATGGGAGCTGTTTGTCTGAGGTATTTGTCATTGTAAATGAGTAATCAAGACCATCCTCAGATAATGTGAAGGTGTATTCTGCTTTAAAGCTTACAGGGAATGTCTGGAAAAACTCATCATTTTCATCATACACATACTCTGTCTTTGCTACAGCCTTGTTGTCATCAGCAACAGTACTTACTATAGAATGTTCACGTTTATGAAGGAAACCATGAATATGGTTGCCAAGTGGATCATTCAAAGGGAAGTTATAGGTTGCATCTGAAACCTTAAGTACACCACCTGCAAGACGGTTAGGGAGATATAATGTTGGAAATCCATAAACCTCTGCTGAAGCCTGAAGCTCTTCTGGAGAGAGAGATTCGTTATATCTGAAAACCTCTATGCCATTCTCAGTATCCTGCATACGCATAACATTACTTCCAAGAAACGGAGCAACGACAGCCTTGTACTTACCAGCAGTAAGTTCAATAACATCCTTGCCTTTGTAGTCAATAACATTTGCTGAAAAGCTCATTTGAAATCCTCCTTCAAATATATTCGATGTGGGTTAATTATATTTAAGTAATTGTATCATATTGCATTTGGCGTGTCCATATCGCGATATGTTTTGTTTCAGAAAATGTTTCATAAAAATATTGTGTCGAAGTGTGACATATTATGTAAATTATAGTCTTGATTTTTAAATTATCGGGTGTTATAAATAGATATTGGACTGAGAAAACTAGACATATATGTCTTATATTATAAATGGTATGGAAGGACAGATAAAAATGAGAAAGAAAATATACAGCACAATGATGATTATTGCTCTAGCAGCTATGGTGACAGGCTGCGGTGGAGCCAAGGATAAGACAAGCGAAACAACAACAGAGTATGTACCTGTAACAGAACAGGGAAGTCTTGCAACGGCAAATGACAGCAAGGATAACGATGTTGATGTTCAGGCAGCGGCAGATGAAATTCTTAACAATGGCGATTTCAAGGATACTCTTGCGACAGTAGATAAGACAATGGCATTGACCAGATTATATAATCTTGATGAGACACAGATAGAGGAGGCTGCATTTTACACTAATTCAAATGCTACAGCCGAGGAGATTGCAGTAATTAAAGCTGCATCATCTGATTATGTGGACACAGTAAAAGCTGCATATGAAACAAGGGTTTCTGATCAGGAGGCTGCATGTAAGGATTACCTTCCTGATGAGATGACAAAGCTTGAATCAGCAGTAATCTATACAAATGGCAATTATGTGATTCTCTGTGTATCAAATGATAATGCAAAGGCAGAGACTATAATTGAGAACTTATTCAAATAATAACATCGGACAACCAATGCGAGTATATTAATATATGCAATTTCGTATTCAGGCAGCCGATGATATACAAAATATAACAGTAATATAATAATGAAATAATTCCCTTGTTAAAGTACCATTAACTACACGGTTGCTTTTAAGTATAAATAATCCCATATGTGTCAATCATATAAGAGACACATATGGGATTTTTTATAGCTTAAATTTGACAGAGACAGGCTCGCTTAGGGACTGTCCACCGCGTGATTTTACATTGGTGGTGATAATCAGGGTGTATTGCTCACTTGTAGCGTATGGTTCAAGCGGCTCAATCTCAATCAGGTCATTTTTTTGGTCGTATCTGATATAGGTTTGCAGACGTTGATTCTGGGAATTGACAACATACATGGTGTCTTTATTCACAGACTTGGGATCAAGCGGAATATTGAAACGGACCTGCCATACAAAATTGCCTGTTTTGAATTTTAAATTCTGTTTAACTCTATTTGCCAGATATGGAGGAATATCCTCTATATCTATTATATTATTTGCCATTACGACATCACCTCAAAGCATAATAATCTGCCCATATCATAGCAAAATAAAACAATATGTGTCAACATCAAGTGACCTGAAGGAATAGTGTTTTTGGTAGAAATATGAAAGAAAATAGTATACGGAATGGTATTTACTTATAATGAATGTAAAACTACAATAAGATTGTTACAAAAATGTTACAGAAGTGTTAGGAGATGATGACATGCAAACGATAGCATTTCGCTCCTACGAAAGAAAAATTGTGATGGCTCTTATGCTGTTGCTGGTGGTATGTGGATTTATGGTGTTTCACGCATTTAGGGAACAGAGGAGGTATACCGTATATGTTGAGGAGGGGAAAAAGGTGCTTACCGGAAGTACTTCGCAGACATTTACGCAGGTTGTAAAATATTCAGCTCCCTGTCAGGAGGTATACGATGACAGTCTGTACACAGATGAGAGGGTAGTAGTGCAGGAGGCTGTTTTGGGAGTTAAGGAGGTTACAAAGCTGACTACCTATTATAATGGTGATGAGCTTTCAAGCAAAATTCTTGACGAAAATATAATTACCGAGGCAGTGCCGCAGGTGGTACATATCGGTACAACTAAGAGACCTTTATATATAAAGCCGATGGATGAATACACTATTTCATCATGCTATGGCGCAAGATGGGGCAGACAGCATGAGGGAATAGACCTTGCCACTACGACAGGAGGAGAAGTGATGGCAACGGCAGCGGGTACGGTAATTCGTGCAGAGTACTATGCAGGTTACGGAAACTGTGTGGATATCGACCATGGAAATGGTGTAATATCAAGATATGGACATTTGAGTAAAATAAATGTTTCGTTAGGACAAAGTGTATCACAGGGCGAAGTGATAGCCTTGTCGGGAAACACAGGAAACAGTACCGGGCCACATCTTCATTTTGAGTTAAGGATGAATGGAGAGGCTGTAAATCCGTATGATTATATTGATTTTTAAATCGCCTGTGTGAAAATATTGTGAATATTAAAAAGCGTATTGCATATACTGAATCTATGTGGTAGTATTCAATTATAGTTAATGTAGTAATGAAAACTACATGACATAGATAGGAGCTGATTAAAATGAGTAATTCAATAAAGAAGCTAAAAGATCCGGGTAGTGCAATCACGCATTTTATAGGAATGTTGATGGCGATGTTTGCATCTGTGCCACTTTTAATAAAAGCATTTTCGGGTGGAAGGGATGTATACTTATGCAGTCTGGTATTTGCCATAAGCATGATTTTGTTATATGGTGCAAGTACGATGTACCATAGCTTTGACAGAGGTGAGCGTGTAAATAAGGTCTTGAAGAAATTAGACCACGCCATGATTTTTGTGCTGATAGCCGGTTCGTATACACCTGTCTGCCTTCTTGTTATAGGTGGCAGAACAGGACTTATATTGCTTGGACTTGTGTGGGGAGTCGGTTTACTTGGAATTATCTTTAAAATGTTCTGGGTTACCTGTCCTAAGTGGCTGTCCTCGGTTATGTATATAGCCATGGGCTGGATGTGTGTTATGGCATTTTCGCCAATAATAAATAATATGACTAAGGTAGAGTTTGCTTGGCTTTTAGCCGGTGGAATTATTTATACAGTTGGCGGCGTTATATACGCAATCAAGACACCGAGAGTAAAGGCTTATAACGAAAGACATAAGTTCTTTGGAACACATGAGATATTCCACATATTTGTTATGGTGGGAAGTATGTGTCATTTTATATTGATATATCAGGTTATTAAATAGGTGGTATTATGAAAAAATCCCGTTCTTCCGATATCTAAGATAGATAATTGGGAAGGCGGGATTTTTTATGGGTCAGAATATAGATAATGGATTGAATAATGTAAATGACATAATGACTGACTATGCATCTGCCAAGGCAGGCAGCAAAAGCAGGCAGTATGCTGCTTACAATAAATATGCTGACAGTAATATAGATGTTGACGAGGTTATATCCTACAAATATGAGCGTGGAGATAACAGGAGCGCCGTGTCTGCCTCTGTTATGGATAATTTTGAGGAATATATCAAGAATAAGAATGAGCGTGTCCGTGAGGAGGGCATGGATGAGGAAGAGAGGGAGAGACAGGACAGGGAAAATGCGAAGGAGCTTGTCCGCAACCTCTCAAGCGAAGAGTTAAAGCAATTAGCATTTATGGGAATAGATGTGAGCAGCGCCAAGCTGTCAGATATAAGGGGAATTGTGAATACTATGCGCGGAAATGCACATAGGGAGCGTGTGTCACAGATGTTAAGTGATATAACCGCTAAGGAGATTTCTCCAGAGGATGCACCGGCGGTTGATATTGAGAATATAAGCGTTGGAACATCTGACGAGGCATTTGTATATCTTGTCAAGAATAATCTTTCCATGACTAAGGACAATATGTATAAGGCGTATTACAGTGGTGCAGGTAATAGTGAGAAGTCTGGTGCTGCAATCTCTGATGAGGTGGCTGAAAAAATGCAGCCACAGATAGATAAGATTATAGAGCAGGCAGGATACGAGGGTGATGAGATGGCTTTAGCAGGTGCAAGGCTTTTGCTTGATAATAATCTTCCTGTGACAACAGACACTATAACTGCTTATATGGACTATCAGGCATACGCTGATGGAAAAAATAATATTGAAGGCTTAGTTATCCCGGACAATGAGAATGATATATATGACATAAAGGCAGACGAGCTATATAACAAGGTTAATTCCATAAGTGCTGATACTATATATGATATGTCGATACATGGTAAGCAGCTTACTATTGCCTCAGCGTATAAATATGTAAATGATAATACGGATATTAAAAGAGATAATCTTAAGGCTGTATCTGACATGAGGCTGATGGAGGAGCTCAGGCTTTCCATGACTATGGATGCGGCAAGGATACTGGTTAATCGTGATATAAATATAGATACAAGGGAGCTCTCTAAAGTTGTAGAGGAGCTTAAGAATATTGAGAAGGAGCTTGTAAATGCACAGTTAAGTGCAGAGGGCGTTGAGCCTGCTGACGAAAATATTGCCATATATAATGAGCTGTCTGAGAAGGTGGCAGGCTTAGGTGATGCCCCGGCTTCGATTATTGCCGCTCCTTTGCTTGGCGACGCATTTACGGTAAATGCATTATCAGACAGGGGAGAGCTTGCATATAACGATATGCCGGAGGAGACTCGTGCGAACAACTCCTTTGAGAAGGTGGTAAGGCAGTATGAGGCAGTTGGAACAGCACCGCGCGTGGATATGGGCGACAGCATAAGCAAGGCATTTTCTAATGTTGATGATATCTTGAAAGAGCTGGATATGCCGGTTAGTGATGAGAATAGAAGAGCTGTCCGTATACTTGGATATAATTCGATAGAGATTACCGAGGATAATATAAATCAGGTGGCAGATTACGATAATCAGGTCAATGAGCTGATACAGAATTTTTATCCGGAGGCTGTTATTTCAGTTATAAGGGATGGAATTAACCCTCTTGACATGGATATTTCTGAGCTTAATCAAATTGTCCGCGCGAGAAATTATAATAATGGAGTAACTGAAGCAGATAATTTTGCGACATATTTAAGGGATATGGAGAATCGTGACGAGATATCTCCTGAGGAGAGGGAGAGCTACATAGGTATATATCGTGTTATGAGCAGTCTTTCTAAGTCAGGTGACAGGGAGGCCGGATATCTTTTTGCCAATGGAGGAAATCTGACTGTAAGAAATCTTATATCTGCAATGAGGAGCAGGAAGGCAGCAGGGCTTGATGTAAGCATAGATGATGATTTTGGTATGCTTGCCGAGAGAGGGTTTTCTGGAAAGAGAATTGATGAGCAGATTGATTTGGCGTATATTACCAGGGCTTCTGACAGCATGACACAGGAGGTCAGTGATTTTATTAAAGAGAATGAAATCAAGTATTCCCTTGTAAATACACAGGCAGTTTCAGAGCTTTTATCTGATGGGGGCTTGTATGGCCTTGTATCAGAGGTTCTCTCCAAGATGAAATTTAAAAATAGCACTAAGGACGATATGATTGATGATGAGACCGAGAATATGTCTAAGTCAATACTAGGAACAGAGATACCGGTAGAATTTGAGACTGACAGTATATTGGAGAGCTTAAGAAATGGTACAGATATGTCTCTTACATATGAAGATTTGAGAGATAATCTTACAGAGTTTATGTACCAGGCTGGAGCAGCAGGTACGATTTCGTCTATGGATATTGCCTCTGTGAAGATTGTTCAGGCTGGATTTAATATTCTTGGAGGTATGGCGAGACGTGATAAATATCAGGTTCCGGTACAGACTGAGGATGGTGTCCGCGTAGTAAATCTGACCATAAAACACGATGAGAGAAGGTCAGGAAGCATAGAGCTTGGCACAAGCGGTAAGCTTATGGGTAAGGTTAAGATGACAGTAAAGCTTGACGGGGATAATAATCTAAGCGGTTATGTTATTTCCGATAACAATGGTGGAAATGAGTTGTTAGGCGTATATGCAGATGAGCTTTTGGCTGGACTTAAGCAGGCGGGATATAGCACAGATGATATATCGGTCGGAGTAATTAAGGATGATGAGGAAGCTGCACAGGCAGATAACAGACCTTTGGCAAGGAGCATTTATGATGCTGCTGTTGATATAGTTAAATCTGTAGCTTCTATACTTAGATAATTAGTCGTTTGCTGTTTAGAAATGCAACAAAAGGTCCGATAATAAAAATAGATGATTGAGTTTAAAAATGATAAGATAGATATGGAGGTCTGGTTATGAGAATAAATCATAATTCACTTGCGCTTAATGCAAGTGACCATTTTGCCACTATAAATAAAAACATTGCAAAGTCCATGGAGAGACTGTCATCAGGATATAAGATTACAAGTCCTGCTGATGATGCTGCCGGACTTGCCATTTCGACTAAGATGAGTGCCCAGATTAGAGGACTTGACAGAGCATCACTTAATTCTAATGATGGTATATCTGTTATTCAGTCTGCCGAGGGTGGTCTGAATGAGATTCATTCTATATTGGGAAGAATGAGAGAGCTTGCAATTCAGGCTGCAAATGATGTCAACTATGAAGATGACAGGGATGCAATTCAGGAGGAGATAGATTCTCTTAAGGAAGAGATAGACCAGATAGTTGACACTACAGCATTCAATGACCAGAAGCTTCTTAACGGAGATATGACCAGACGTTCACTTTCCAGTGATCCTAACATTAAGGCAACTTATATATCAGAGTCAGTTAGTACAGGAGTTTATGAACTCACTGTTACGGCAGATGCTGCACAGGCTTTATATGGAACAGGACTTACATATTCAGGACAGACGATTACTAAGGCACAGGCTGGAACATTGAAGGTTAACGGCTTTTCTGTACACATTACAGAAGGTATGACTATGACAAATGTATTTGAGGAGCTACAGACACATTTATCAAAGATAGGTGTGGATGTTCTTGCATCTGCTGATGGTGGTGCAACAGAGACAGATTTTGCTTCAGGTGCAGCAGTGTATTTTAGAACAAAGGAATATGGAACTTCGCAAAAGATAGAGATAGGTGTTGACACTCCTGAACTTGCCAATATACTTGGGGTTACAGACAAGGATGTCACATATGGAATAGATTGTAAGGCAGCAATAAAGGTTACACAGGATGGTTTTTCAACAACGGCATCCTTTACAACAAATGGAAATGATATTAATATTGTTGATAGAAATGGATTTAGTATGACGGTAACAACTGAGCCGGGAGCTGCGGCAGCAGGAAGTATCAATACTTCTATTGAGGTTTTATCAGCAGGAACAATGGTAATACAGACAGGTTCTAATTCTGGTGAGCAGATTTCACTTGATATCCCAGACGTTGGAGCGAAGAGTCTTGGTGTAGATAATCTGATAATGTACACACATGAATATGCATCAAAAGCTGTTGAGGCTATTGACAAGGCTGTAGAGAGAATATCTAAGATTCGTTCTAAGCTTGGTGCATATGAGAATCGTTTGGAGGATGTGTACGATAATCTTGAAGTACAGGGTGAGAGCATCACGGCAGCATATTCTAGAATAATGGATACAGATATGGCTGAAGAGATGACTAACTATACACAGCAGGAGGTTCTGTCACAGGCAGCTATATCCATGATGCAGAAATCAAATGAGCGACCAGAATCTATATTACAGCTGCTTCAGTAAAAGACAGATGTGGCGGCGTAGCGTGGAGGGTGAACATGACAAATGAACAGATAAAAGAGTTTACCAGAAGGACAACTCAGGAGAATCATAGCGGACTTATACTTGTGCTCTGTGATATGGAGCAGGTTTTTATAGATGATGCAATAAGGTTATATAGTACCGACATAGATGGTTATATGAAAAGTATAGATAAGGCACGAAGAACCTTAAATGAACTTATTTCATGTTTTGTACCTTCTGATAAGCAGGGCAGAGATGTAATCTCTGTATTAAGATATGTATATGGAAGGCTTGTTGCTTCGTCAGTAAAGAGGAGCCCGCAGGATTTGGAGCTTGCTAAGGGTATGCTTGGACAGTTAAGGGTTGCCTTTGAGGAGCTTCACAGACTTGATACAGATGGTCCTGTTATGAAGAATACTCATCAGGTGTATGCTGGTCTCACATATGGAAGAGGGACTTTAAATGAGAGCACTTTGGGTGTAGACTATAGTAACAGAGGATTCAAAATATAAGGAGGATATAACAATATGGTAAAGGATGACTGTATTTTTTGTAAGATAGCAAAGGGGGAAATTCCGTCAGCAACTATTTATGAGACATCAGAATTTAAGGTAATGCTTGATGTGGCTCCTGCCAATAAGGGACATGCACTTATTATCCCAAAGGAGCATTTCGACAATATATTTGAGATAGATGGCGAGACAGCAGGCAAGCTGTTCTCTCTTGCAACAGTAGTTGCCAGAGCTATTAAGGAGGAGACTGACTGCGATGGTATGAACATAGTTCAAAACAATGGCGAGGTTGCCGGACAGACAGTTAATCATTTCCATTTACATCTTATTCCTAGACATAAGGATGATGGCATTAATCTTACATGGAAGCAGAATGAGACTAAGCCTGAGGAGCAGGAGGCACTGGCTAAGGCTATCAGAAAGAGAATATAGCATAAAAATAACTGGCTGCCATTTAGCGGATGAAAATTCGTTGAATGGCGGTTTTTTTAGCGGTATTTTCACCAGTATTTTTCTACCAATATCTCCGCATCTTCCCTGCTAACACCAATAGCCATCTCGATTTCTGAAACTGCTGACTCCCTTATACCTGAATATTTCTTGGTAATATTAATTATGGAGATTGCAGTTTGATTTTTCGTTTTCTCAGACTCCTGTTCTAGTTTTGACAATTTATTTTTGGTATCTGCCAACTGATTCTCTGCATCATACAGCCTGTTTTTCGCCTCGACCAGCTCTTTCCTCGCCTCCGCAGTATTTTTCCTCTCAGCCTGTATATCCATCTTATCCATATTCTCAAACCAGTTTCCCATACTTCTCTCACCCAACTCTCTCATACAATCCTGTGCATCCTCTGTAGGCATGTTCATCTTCATCATCAAATTCCATATTGTTCCCATTATGATTTCCAATATGCCTTCCGAAGCACCATCAATTATACCCTGTACCTGTTCTCTGTTGACATTAAGAAAATCCTTTAAATCCTCAGCACTCTGCACCCTGTTAATCATCATAAGAAATGACATCTCATCACCATGTGCAAGCAGTTCATCATTCGTGTAGCCATGCAGATTAATAAGCTTATATGTAAAATCAGGAACATATGCAGAAAACACATCCCCCATAAATATTCTCTCTCCGAGTGACATCGGGGAAGTCCATTTTCTCTTGCCCTCATAATATACTATAGGTAATATCGGAGGATATCTGAAGTCCTTATTCTTCGCATTGCCAAGGTTATTATTCTTCATTGTCACCTCATAATCATGCCAGATGCAGGTCATATACTGAAGCAACTGCATAACAACATTGTAATCCACATCGCTCTTATGTTCAACAAGAGACACGATATACATCGGCATGTCACTTCCATCTGCAATATCCCTTATATGAATACGCTTAACTGTGTCAGTATCAAAGCTTATGCCGAGGTACTTCTGATATTTCTCAGTCACATCCTCTATGTCCTCTTCGGTTATATCCTTTAGAATATCAAGCCCGGTATAATCTCTTAAAAATTGTGCACACAGAGTATGATTCTTGAATATTATGCGGTTATTCACATCACTAATCTGCCCCTTGGTTATAGTTTCACTCTTCTTACCTGTCATAAGTAACCCTCCTATCGTCAGGAGTTTAAGCTTATAACAGAATCCTAAGAAAACCCCTGCTCTTAAATTTTTAATGAGTATTAAAAGCACGAATTTTCATAGATTATTAGAATTATCAATCAAAACGACAGCCTTGCCAAAAGCAAAGACTAAATGATGAAAAATATGCTTTGATAAAACAATATCATAGTTATACTTATAAGTCAATATAAAAAACCAATATTAAAGCTACAAATATATACACCTGTGCTACAATTATAAACTTAGGGGTATCGCTTTTTGTCGGTTTGATGTAAAATGTAAACATGTTTTTATGCAGTTAATAAGAGACTGGGGGAGAGGAACTATATGAATATGGAAATATCTGGTAATATTAAGCAGGATGGAGAGGGAAAGCGTATAGTTCGTGGCCCTAGAAGTAATCAGAAGCTTAAGATTATGTATCTTATGAAAATACTTCTTGAGGAAACTGACGAGGAGCACGACCTTACATTAAATGAGATTGTTGATAAGTTGAAATTATATGACGTGACTGCGGAACGAAAAAGTTTATATAGTGACATAGAGAACCTGCGAACATTTGGATTGGATATTATAGGTAGTCAATACGACAGGAGCTATCATTATAAGATTGTAAGCAGACAATTTGAGCTTGTTGAGCTTAAGCTGCTTGTCGATGCGGTGCAATCTGCAAGATTTATTACTGAGAAGAAGTCGGACGAGCTGATTGAGAAGCTTGAGAGCTTTGCAAGTGTGTATGAGGCAAAGAAGCTTGAACGTCAGGTAAATGTAAATGGGCGTGTCAAGACAATGAATGAACATATTTATTATAATGTTGATACCATTCATGAGGCGTTGAACGATGGTAAGAAGATAACATTCCAGTATTTTACATGGACAGTGGATAAGAAGATGGAGTTAAAGCATGATGGGGCTTATTACAGCGTAAGTCCATGGGCACTTTGTTGGGATGACGAGAAGTATTATCTGATTGGATACGATAACAACGAAAACAAAATAAAACATTTTCGTGTGGACAAGATGAAAAATGTATCTGTTACTGATGAGGAGCGCTTTGGTAAGGAAGAGTTCTCCAAGATAAAGATGTCAGAGTATACAAATAAACTATTTGGTATGTTTGATGGAGATTATGAGAACGTAACGCTTCTGTGCGAAAATAGAGCCGCAAACGTTATCATAGATAGATTTGGTACTGACATACCGATTATTAAGACTGATAAAGAGCATTTTACAGTTAAGGTAAGAGTATCTGTTAGTAAATTATTTCTCGGATGGATTATGGCAATACCGGGAGTGAAGATAGTTGCTCCTGAAAGTACAGTTGATATGATGAAAGAAGAGATAAAGAGACTTGCGAGTACATATTTATGACAGTTGTTTTATGTAAGATAGATTTACAAGTAACGAAGAATATAAAACAGTAAGTTATATAAGCTTGTAAGGGGGTAATTTCTATGAAAGGTAACAGCATATCTACAGGTAAAGCAATATTTGGGGTAATTTTAGTATTCGTCGTGTTATATGTAATCTTAAAAATAATGGGAGTTGGAGAGGATCCTAAGTGCGCATATTCCGGATGTGATGAAACGGTGGCATTTGAGGGAGATTATTGCTCTTTACATGATTACAAAAATGATTCTGACACAAAACATTCATATGAAAGCAGCAGCTCGGGCAGTAGTTATACATCGGGCAGCCATACAACAAGCAGCAGTTCGACAAGCAGTTATAAACCTAGCAGTTCTAGTAACCACTATAATAATAGTAGTTCATATGACAACAGTTATGATGATGGTTACGATGACGTATATATGGATGATGACTATGACTGGGATAGGTATTATGAGGATGACGATTATGCAGATGGCGTGGATGATGCGTTGGATGATATGGAAGATGGGGATTGGTAAGGGTTGCCCCATTACCAATCAAATTTATTTTCAGAGATTCAGCATTTAAGGATGATATTGCTATGAAAGATGAGACATTCAGAAGACTGAAAACTCTTATTGAAAAGAATGCAGGAGCTAGCAAACCTACATATACAGTAGAATTTATATAGAAAATATGGCAGAGATGTATAATCTGCCATAAGGAGGCAGGCAGATGAATGAAGTTGTGAATAGTGTAAATAATGTTATTATGTATAATTTTCATAAAACAGACAACATACTAAATGATGTTTAAACTATTATAGAAGTATCGCAAAAAGAGGCTTATCGTTCGGTAAATACAATATTGTCACGGAGAAACTGGCTGATTGGATATCGAATAGCTGAGGAAGAACTAGCTGGTGAGGAACGAGCAGAGTATGGCGCAGAAGTTATAAAGAAATTGTCAAGATAATTGACTCAAAGGTATGGAAAGGGTTAAAACTTATACAGCTTTTATAGGTTTTATAAATGCTTTCCAGAGATTTTCCACTCGGTGAGTGGAAAATCTGCATTCAGGTTATCATATAGTCTATAATTGGAAGATTAATTGTGAAAGGTACTTTGGCAAAAAAACATACGGGTGGTAAAAGTATTCTTCTACAGGCTCAGCATATAAAAAAGAATATGAAATAAGTGACTGTGATAGGATTGCTTAAGCAAAAATCCACCCCCAAATAACAACATAAAGGATTTATAAACATGAACATACAGATATTTGGAACTAAAAAATGTAACGATACAAAGAAAGTAGAGCGATTTTTCAAAGAGAGAGGCATTAAGTATCAGTTTATCGATATGAAAGAAAAGGGCATGAGTAAAGGAGAATTTAATTCTGTGTTTCAGGTTAATGGCGGTTTAGAGAACATGATTAACTGGGATGGTAAGGATAAGGATTTGCTTGCCCTTATCAGGTATATTGCAGATGAAGATAAACTGGATAAGGTACTTGAGAACCCGCAGGTAATAAAAACGCCAATAGTCCGAAATGGTAAGCAGTCCACTATCGGTTATCAGCCGGATGTATGGAAATCCTGGAGCTGAGATTAACACACTTAATATTGACATTTTCCCCCTGAATGCTTATAGTAAAAACTAATTGTTTCATTAAATCGGGGAAGAAAATACAATACAATTTAGGAGAAAATTATGAGTACAAAAAAACTGACAGGGATACTTAGGGTGGCAGGTTATATCATAAGCGGATTGATGTTTGTGTCAGGACTTGTCTTGATGTTTATGGTGGCTAGATTAAAGGTATTGCCAGTGATATATCTTATTATTTCGGCAGTAGTTCTTGTAGCAATTACCGTAGGCTTTGTGTTTGCACAGAGGTGGAATATCGGTGGAATCGTAACGAAGGTTATAAGCATACTTCTTATAGCAGTTATGATAATAGGAAGTGTGTATGTTAACTATACATATAAGAAGCTTAATGCGATGACTGGTATTACTACGCAGATAGATAATATACAGGTGTATGTTCTTGTGGATGATCCTGCAAATGATATAAATGATGCTAAGGATTACCAGTTCGGTATTTTAAGTACCTTGGACAGAGAAAATACAGATTCCGTTATGTCCGACATGGAGGAAGAGGTAGGCAAGGAGCTTGCAGATACAGAGTATGACAGTGCACTTGCACTTGCATCAGGACTGTATGACCAGTCAGTACAGGCTATAGTTCTCAATTCAGCGTATGAGGGCTTCATAACTGAGACACCCGGATATGAGGATTTTAAGTCTAGAGTAAAGTCAATAGCATTTAAGGATATCGAGTCTGAGGTCAAGGAAGCAGATAATTCAGATGATTATCTGGACAGTGGGGATTCAGTATTTACTATATATATAAGTGGAGTTGATACACCGGGTAAGCCAGAGCAGAATCACAACAGTGATGTTAATATTCTGCTTACAGCTAACCTTGATACAAGACAGATTCTTATGATAAGCACACCTAGAGATTACTATGTGCCACTTTCTATTTCAAAGGGACAGAAGGATAAGCTTACCCATGCTGGTATGTATGGTGTAGATGTATCTGCTGATACACTTGCTATGCTCTATGGTGTAAATGTTGATAATTATGTAAAGGTAAACTTTACAGGTTTCGAAAATATTATAGATGCACTTGACGGAGTTAATGTGTATTCGGATTATGCATTTAGCTCAAATGGATTTACATATACACAGGGATATAATCAGCTTGATGGTGCGGCTGCACTCGTATTTGCGAGAGAAAGACATGTATTTACTGATGGTGACAGACAGAGAGGTAGAAATCAGATGGCGGTTATAAAGGCTGTTATCAACGATTTGGCAACCTCAGATATGCTTAAGAACTATAAACAGGTATTGAACGAGATATCATCTAACATAGTTACAAGCATGACATATGATGAGATATCAGAATTAGTACAGTTCCAGTTATCTGATATGAAGGAGTGGGATATACAGACATACAGTGTAAATGGTTCTGACAGTATGGCAACAACATATTCAGGCGGAGCAGAGGAGCTCTATGTTATGGTTCCTGATGAGAGCACTATAGAACAGGCAAAGCAATATCTGGCAGATATGTATGCTGGCAAGACTATAACTGTGCAGACTGACGATGCAGAGCAGCAGTAGATTTCATGAACATTTGTCGCAAATGAAATTAATGGGGGATATAAGATGTACGATTATTTGGTTGTAGGTGCGGGATTATATGGTGCGGTGTTTGCCCAGCAGGCAAAAAAACACGGCAAATCAGTTCTGGTTATTGATAAGAGAGACCATATTGCCGGAAATGTATACACTGAAGAGATAGAGGGAATAAATGTACACAAGTACGGAGCGCATATATTTCACACTAATAATAAAAAGGTTTGGGACTATATAGGTCAATTTGCGGAATTTAACAGATTCACGAATTCGCCGGTTGCCAATTATCATGGTGAGCTTTATTCACTGCCATTTAATATGTACACATTTAATCGTATGTGGGGAGTTATAACTCCTGCTGAGGCGAAGGCTAAGATAGAGTCGCAGAAAGAGGCGGCAGGTATAAGCAACCCTAAGAATCTAGAGGAGCAGGCGATAAGTCTTGTAGGTACAGATATTTACGAGAAGCTTATAAAAGGATATACGGAGAAGCAGTGGGGCAGACCTTGCAGTGAGCTTCCCGCATTCATTATAAAGAGACTGCCTGTGCGCTTTACATTTGATAATAATTACTTTAATGCACTTTATCAGGGTATACCGATGGGCGGATATACAGCGATGGTAAGTCGTATGTTAGATGGTATAGAGGTAAGACTTGGAGAGGATTACCTGAAAAATAAGAGTAAATATGACAATATGGCAGACAAGGTAGTGTACACAGGTGCTATAGATGCATATTTTGACTATAGCCTTGGAGCACTTGATTATCGTTCGGTGAGGTTCGAGACAGAGGTACTCGATATGCCTAACTATCAGGGCAATGCTGCGGTTAATTATACTGACAGTGAGACGCCTTGGACGAGAATAATAGAGCACAAATGGTTTGAATTCGGCACTCAGGAAAAGACTGTAATAAGCAGGGAATACAGCTCGGAGTGGAAGGCAGGAGATGAGCCTTACTATCCTGTAAATGACGAGAAAAACAGTGCCAGATATATGGAATATAAGGCGTTGGCTGACCGCGAAGCTAAGGTTATATTTTGCGGAAGGCTTGGTGAATATAAATATTATGACATGGATGCCGTAATCCTTGCGGCACTTACCATGGCAGAGCAGGAGTTGTTATAGTTGGTTAGGCGTAGGATTTTCTTTATACTTATGCTTATATGGATGGCTGTAATATTTTCATTTTCATGCAGGAACGGTGTAGAGTCCACAGGAGACAGCTACAATGTAGGTATGGCTGTTGGACGTATGGTTGTTCCTGCATTTAGTGATTTATCTGCTGACAAGCAGCTTGAGTTTGCTGCGAAGGTAGACCATCCTATAAGGAAAACTGCACATGCACTTGAATATACAGTTCTTGGAATATGTGTGACAGGTTTTTTATACAAAAAAGATAGAAACTGGAGATACAATGTGTTATTTGCGTGGCTGCTTGGAACTATTTATGCAGCCTCAGATGAGTTTCACCAATTATTTGTACCCGGCAGAAGCGGGCAGCTATCAGATGTTATGCTTGATAGTGCGGGTGTTCTGCTAGGTGTATTAGTTTTGTCAGTTATATTTAATATTTTATATAATAGAAGAACAGACAGGAGTGAAATCTATTGACAACGTATAAATAATAGTTTATTTTATAAAAAGATATCTCTCTTATTCAGAGCAGTGGAGTCATAGGGGACTATGAAACTGCGGCAACCCCGTGTGCATAGCATTACGGAAGGTGCCAACCTGAGCGATACTAGTCAGCGTTAGTAACGATAGTAGTCGAGCAATAAGAGGATTTGAGTATAAGATGTTCAAATCCGGTTGCCAGACCGGATTTTTCTTTTTCAAATCACTGATTTGAGAGATAAATATCATAAAATTCATAGGAGGAATTATGGAAAAGGTACTATTTACTTCGGAATCAGTAACAGAGGGACATCCTGACAAAATCTGTGACCAGATATCAGATGCAGTTTTGGATGCACTTCTAGAGCAGGACCCAATGAGCCGAGTTGCGTGTGAGACGGCTGTAACAACAGGACTTGTGCTTGTAATGGGTGAGATTACAACAAAGGCACAGATAGATATACAGAGCATCGTCAGAGAGACTATCAGAGAGATAGGCTATGACAGAGCTAAGTATGGTTTTGACTGTGATACATGTGGCGTTATTACTGCACTTGATAAGCAGTCAGCAGATATTGCTATGGGTGTTGACAAGGCACTTGAGGCTAGGGAGCACACAATGAGCGATGAGGAGATAGAGGCAATCGGTGCGGGCGACCAGGGTATGATGTTTGGTTTTGCCGTAAATGAGACACCTGAGCTTATGCCTTATCCTATTGCACTTGCACACAAGCTTGCACTTAAGCTTACAGAGGTCAGAAAGAATGGAACTCTTCCATATTTAAGACCGGATGGTAAGACACAGGTAACAGTTGAATATGATGACGGCAAGCCTGCAAGACTTGATGCTGTTGTGCTTTCAACACAGCATGGTGATGAGGTGTCTCAGGAGCAGATACATGCAGATATCAAGAAATATGTATTTGACGAGGTTTTACCACAGGATATGATAGACGAGGATACTAAGTTCTTTATCAATCCTACAGGACGTTTTGTAATTGGTGGACCAAATGGAGACAGTGGTGTTACAGGACGTAAGATAATCGTAGATACCTATGGCGGATATGCTCGTCACGGCGGTGGAGCATTTTCGGGTAAGGATTGCACTAAGGTTGACCGTTCAGCAGCATATGCAGCACGTTATGTTGCCAAGAACATTGTTGCAGCGGGACTTGCTGATAAATGCGAGATTCAGTTGTCATATGCAATCGGAGTTGCAAAGCCTACATCTATCATGGTTGACACATTTGGAACAGGTAAGGTTGATGACGAAAAAATGGTTGACATAATAAGAGAAAACTTTGACCTTCGTCCGGCAGGAATAATTAAGATGCTTGACCTTAGAAGACCGATATATAAGCAGACAGCAGCATACGGACATTTTGGAAGAACAGATGTTTGCTTACCTTGGGAGAAGACAGATATGGCAGAGGAGCTTAAGAAGTATCTTTAAGCTTAAGAAAGGATTACAGATATTATGAAGAACATGTTGAATTTTAAGAACTTTTCCGCTGAAGAGCTTAAGGCAATTCTTGACCTTGCAGCAGACATGAAGAAGAATCCGGAAAAGTACAGTAAGGCACTTGCAGGAAAAAAGTTATATACATTGTTTGAAAAGACATCTACAAGAACATTTTTATCATTTACAACAGGAATTACAGAGCTTGGTGGAACATATTACAATCAGCTCTGGAGAGATTCTAACTTCGTTCTCGGTGAGCCTGTGTCGGAGATAAAATATGTATGCAGAAACGTAGATATTATCATGGCACGTCTTGTCAAAAATGAGACAGTTGAGATGTTTGGAAAGAATGTCACAGTACCATTTATAAATGGATGTGACAATTCATATCATCCATGCCAGATACTTGCGGATGCACTTACTATTATCGAGAAATTCGGCAGTCTCAATGTAAAGCTTATGTATATTGGTGCTAAGAACAACGTATTTAATTCACTTGTTGAATTCTTCGCTAAGATGCAGTGTGGAACAATCTATGGACTTACTCCTCTTGTAAATGATACAGCATGTGGTGATGATTTTTATGAGGAAGCTAAGAAAACAGGATATTATGTTGAGCTTGATTCTTCAATGTCTATGGAGGAAGCTAAGAAGTACGCTAAGGAGATGGATGTGCTCTATACAGATACATGGGTAGATATGGAGTTCTTCAATAATCCTGCATATGCTAAGAAAAAAGAAGATACTATGGCTAAGATGATGCCATATCAGATAAATGACGAATTCCTTGAGGGAAGTCATGCTATAGTGTTACATGATATGCCTATGCATGTCGGATATGAGATATCACAGAGTGTAATTGACAAGAATCTTGAGCATATTCTTGACCAGGCGGAAAATCGTCGTCATGCAGAAAAAGCTGTTATGCTGACACTATTGTCATAATATGTTTTTTGGTGTAATATAGGTGAGATAATATGGATGTTTGGATTGGCGTACTAGGCTTCGTTTTATTCCTTGGATTTGCAACCGCTGTCATGGTCTGCATATCCGCTATAAAGAAGCAGTCTGGCATAATAATTAAGAGCAGACTGCATCACAAACTGAATAATTCTGAGGTTATATACGCCAATCTTGGACTGGTTTTACTTGCTGTGCTGCTTTATTTACATTTCTATGTGTTTGTACCGGCAATACTTGCATTTGTGTTATTTGTCATACTGACAACCAGAATACAGAGTGGACTTACCGATGAGGGAGCACTTGTTGGGACGACTTTTCTTGAGTGGGAATTTATGAAGAGCTATAAGTTTGTCGATGATGCAAATGACAGCAATGTAATTATATTGAAGATACGCGCAAACAGAAAGCAATATGTACTTGTGTGTAACAGAAGGGACAGACATGAGGTGGCAGAGCTGATGGATAAAAACCATGTAAAGACAACTGAGGTACAGGAACGAAAATAACGTGATAGGAGGAGCTTTCCATGAAACATCTGATAGATTCAACAGACTTGAGTGTAGAAGAGATAGACAGTATTCTTGACCTGGCACAGGATATTATAGACGACAAAGAAAAATATAGTGAGGTATGTAAGGGTAAGAAGCTTGCAACATTATTTTTTGAACCAAGTACAAGAACAAGACTTAGCTTTGAGGCAGCGATGATGGAATTGGGTGGTAATGTACTTGGTTTTTCTTCTGCTGCTTCATCATCAGCAACAAAAGGCGAGAGCGTGGGAGATACTGTAAGGGTTGTCAGCTGTTATGCTGATATTATAGCTATGAGACATCCTAAGGAGGGTGCACCTATGTATGCTTCCATGGTGTCAGGAGTACCAATTATTAATGCCGGTGACGGCGGACATAACCATCCAACACAGACCTTAGCTGACCTGCTCACAATAAAGCGTGAGAAGGGACGACTTAACAATTTTACAATAGGTATGTGTGGCGATTTGAAGTTCGGAAGAACCGTACATTCCCTGATAAAGGCGTTGTCCAGATATGAGGGAATCAAATTCGTACTCATTTCTCCAAATGAGCTCAGAGTTCCTAATTATATAATCACAGAAATATTCGAGAAGAATAATATAGAATATAAGGAGGTTTCCTCAATGGAGGAGGTTATGGGAGAGCTTGATATACTCTATATGACCAGAGTCCAGAAGGAAAGATTCTTTAATGAGGCAGACTATATCCGATTAAAGGATACCTATATATTAGATAAGGGAAAACTCAAAAATGCGAAGGATGACCTTGCTATACTTCATCCGTTGCCAAGAGTAAATGAGATATCTGTTGAGATAGATGATGATCCAAGAGCATGTTATTTCAAGCAGGTATTGAATGGAAAATATGTAAGAATGGCACTTATTATGACTCTTTTGGGGGTGAATGTATAAATGAGAATAGACAGTATACAAAATGGAATTGTTCTGGACCATATTACAGCCGGCATGGCACTTCGTGTGTACAATGACCTTGAGCTTGATAAGCTTGATTGCAGCATAGCAATTCTTCAGAATGTTAAGAGTAACAAAATGGGTAAGAAGGACATTTTAAAAATCGATCAGGAATATGATGTCAATCTTGATGTGCTCGGATACATTGATCCAGATATAACTGTAAGTATCATCAAGGATGGACAGACGGTTGAGAAGAAGAAGCTGGCACTTCCTAAAAAGCTTGTTAATATTAAAAAATGTAAAAATCCTCGCTGCATAACATCTACAGAACAGGGAATTCCGCATATTTTCAAGCTCACAGATGAAGAAAACAGAGTATACAGATGTATATATTGTGAGGCGGATAAATAGTCTTAGATACAGTTATGAAAAATTCAGTTTACATTTTTAGGGAATGTGATATAATTTATAAGACTATGTAGAATGTCCAGAGGTGTGTAATGGAAAAGTATGTTATAAAAGGCGGCCAGATATTAGAGGGCGAGGTAACAATAGCCGGTGCTAAGAATGCAGCACTTGGAATCCTTGCGGCAGCAGTTTTGACAGACGAGGAATGTATCATAGAGAATGTTCCTAATGTCGAGGATACAAAGGTGTTGCTTCATGCCATAGAAGGTCTGGGAGCTAAGGTTAAATATATAGATTCACATACAGTTTCTATCAATGCCGGAACTATTTGTGGCAATGAGGACTTATGTGTTGATGACCAGTATATAAGAAAGATTAGAGCGTCATACTATTTGCTTGGAGCATTGCTCGGCAAATACAAATATGCGCAGGTTGCTCTTCCGGGTGGCTGTGAGATAGGCTTAAGACCTATAGACCAGCATATCAAGGGCTTTGAAGCACTTGGTGCAAGCGTTGATATAGTGAACGGTGGTATGGTGAGAGCAAAGGCTGACAATCTTGTTGGTAATCATGTGTATATGGATGTTGTAACTGTTGGTGCAACAATCAATATTATGCTTGCAGCTGTTTTGGCTGAGGGCAAGACAACAATAGAGAATGCAGCTAAGGAGCCACATATAGTAGATGTGGCAAACTTCCTTAACAGCATGGGAGCCAATATCAAGGGTGCCGGAACAGATGTTATCAGAATAAGAGGAGTTCAGAAACTTAAGGGAACTGAATATTCTATTATTCCAGACCAGATAGAGGCGGGAACATTTATGACAATGGCAGCCGCTACTAAGGGTAACGTCCTGATTAAGAATGTAATACCTAAGCATCTTGAGGCTATTTCATCTAAGCTTAATGAGATAGGTGCAAAGGTTATAGAATATGATGATGCAGTTCGTGTAATGGCAGATGGAAGACTTAAGTCAACTCAGATTAAGACGCTTCCTTATCCGGGATTTCCTACGGATATGCAGCCACAGATGGCAGTTACACTTGCCTTATCTAAGGGAACAAGTATTATAACAGAGAGTATATTTGAGAATAGATTTAAGTACGTAAGTGAATTATCACGCATGGGTGCAAGAATTAAGGTAGAAGGTAATTCGGCAGTTATTAACGGTATAGAAGGATATACCGGGGCAAGCTTGGTTGCACCTGACCTTAGAGCTGGAGCGGCACTTGTAATAGCGGCACTCGCGGCAGAGGGATTTTCAACGGTTGAGGATATCAAGTACATTTTGAGGGGATATGAAGATTTCGATGGAAAGATACGAAGCCTCGGAGGACAGATAAGCGTTGTCGATTCTGACAAGGAAGTACAGAAGTTTAAACTTAGAGTAGGTTAAGAAAATGATTAATTCGCCACATATATATGTTATATATGTGGTGAATTTCTAATATGACGTACATATTATTTTAAGGAGGGTTATATAGATGGCAAAGAAACCATATTACATTACGACAGCAATCGCATACACCTCAGGTAAGCCTCATATAGGCAACACCTATGAGATTGTATTGGCTGACAGTATCGCAAGATACAAGAGATTTGTGGGATACGACGTACGTTTCCAGACAGGAACGGACGAGCATGGACAGAAGATAGAGATAAAGGCATTCGAGAATCTCTCTACACCTAAGGAATTTGTTGATGAGACATCAGCAGAGATTAAGCGTATCTGGGATTTGATGAATACTTCATATGATAAGTTTATCAGAACAACTGATGATTACCATGAGAAGCAGGTACAGAAGATGTTTAAGAAGCTGTACGAGCAGGGAGATATCTATAAGGGTGAGTACGAGGGAATGTACTGTACACCATGTGAGTCATTCTTCACACAGTCACAGCTTGTAGATGGCAAATGTCCTGACTGTGGACGTGAGGTTCAGCCTGCTAAGGAGGAGGCATATTTCTTCAAGCTTAGCAAGTATGCTGACAGATTGATAGAGCATATAAATACACATCCTGATTTCATACAGCCAGAGTCTAGAAAGAATGAGATGATGAATAACTTCCTTCTTCCGGGACTTCAGGATTTATGTGTATCAAGAACATCATTTAAGTGGGGTATTCCTGTAGATTTTGATCCGGGACATATCGTTTATGTATGGATAGATGCACTTTCTAACTATATAACAGGTCTTGGCTACGATGTTGATGGCAATTCAGACGAGCTTTACAGAAGATACTGGCCTGCTGATTTGCACCTTATAGGTAAGGATATCCTTCGTTTCCATACCATTTACTGGCCAATTATGCTTATGGCACTTGGCGAGCCATTACCTAAGCAGGTATTTGGACATCCTTGGCTTATCCAGAGTGATGGCAAGATGAGTAAGTCCCGTGGCAATGTAATCTATGCAGATGATATGGTAGATTTATTCGGTGTAGATGCGGTTCGTTACTTCCTTCTTCACGAGATGCCATTTGAGAATGATGGTGTTATCTCTTGGGAGCTTGTAATAGAGAGAATCAACTCAGAGCTTGCAAATACGCTCGGTAACCTTGTGAACAGAACTATTTCTATGTCAAACAAGTACTTTGATGGTGTGGTAACTAATGCCGGAGATGTACAGTCTGTAGATGAGGAGTTAAAGCAGGTTGTCACAGACACAAGATTAAAGGTAAATGCATGCATGGACAAGCTTCGTGTAGCAGATGCCATAACAGAGATATTTGCATTGTTCAAGAGATGTAATAAGTATATAGATGAGACTATGCCTTGGGCACTTGCAAAGGAGCCAGATCAGGCAGACAGATTAAATACAGTTCTCTACAACCTTGTTGAGAGTATTGTTGTAGGTGCTACTCTTCTCGAGCCATTTATGCCTGAGACATCAGAGAAGATTCTCGCACAGTTAAATGCTGAGAAGAGAAGAGTTACAGAGCTCTCAACCTTTGGATTATATCCATCAGGCAACAAGGTAACAGCAGAGCCAGAGATTTTATTTGCAAGAATAGATACAAAGGCTATGCTTGAGGAGATTGAGAAGAAGTTCCCTACTAAGGCAGCAGAACCAGAGGAAGAAAAACCTAAGAAGGCACCTAAGCCAGAGGTTAAGATTCCTACAGTAGATGCCAAGGTAAAGGAAGAGATTACAATCGAGGAATTTGACAAGATGCAGCTTCAGATGGGTGAAATCATCGAATGTGAGGAGGTTGCCAAGTCAAAGAAGCTTCTCTGCTCACAGGTTAAGGTTCAGGGCAGAACACTTCAGATAGTTTCTGGTATCAAGAACTACTACACACCTGAGCAGATGGTAGGTAAGAAGGTTGTTGTAATTACTAACCTTAAGCCAACTAAGCTTGCAGGCGTTTTGTCAGAGGGTATGCTTCTCTGTGCAGAGGATTTCGAGGGCAACCTTGCACTCCTTACAGCAGAAAAGGATATGCCAGCCGGTGCTATGATAAGTTAATAAGCCGAATAATGGGTAATGATGCAGCCGTCAGTTCAGGTGAACTGGCGGCTGTGGCATTTACCAATACCTATCTACCAGCCTTTCAGCCTCGTCTTTACTGACATTAACGGTTTTTGTAACTTCTAGGATGGCAGATTCATCTTCATCAGCATATTCCACAATGTGCCTGCTCTTAAATTAATTTAATGAATATTAAAAGCACGAATTTTCATAGATTATCAGAATTATTAATCAAATGACAGCTTTGCCAGAGGCAACAACTAAATGATGAAAATATGCTTTGATAAGAATATAATACGAATATACTTATAAGTCAATAATTATTTTAAATAATAAAGCCACAAATATATACACATGTGCTCCAATTTGTGGCTTGACGATGTATCAGGCGGTTGCTATTATATAATTCACTTACTTAATTAGCAGCATCGCTGTTGGTAGATATCTCAGTCTGGATTACTGTGGAAATCATTGCAGCGTCAATCTTTAAGAAATCTCTGTCGCTTATATAAAATGTATTGCCATCCTCGACAATTTCTACTGTCACAACTACAGGCTCAGCATATGTCATATTCAGGCAGGCGTCGTTTAGTATATCTAACATTCCGGTTGAGAACTCTGTCTCGTACTGCTCAAGAGTGTAATCGTTGTAGACGCCATCCTTGACATCAGTATTAAACTTGTCCACATATGCTGTTACGGCTTCGGATGACTGGGAGAAAATGTTAATAGGATATATGGTTACATCTACAAGATAAACACTTCCATCCTTTCTTGCCTCGGAAACCTTGTAATTGACTTTGCTGTAGATATTTTTCGCAAGCTCTACATAACCGTCACGCATGGTTGCAGCATCAGTTATTGTTATGTTGTAATATGACAGAATATTATCTGCAAGATGCTCCGCATTTGACTGGTAGAGTGCCTCAGCGTCCTCTTTGTTCGCACCTGTTGCCTTTATATAGTCCTCGGTAGCGCCCATATAATTTATGGAGATAAGGCTTTTAACATAGTCCTGATATTTGTCAATTTTTTTATCGCGGCAGCCCGTTAATGAGAACAACAATGCTGCACATAAAAGAAGTGATAGTAATTTTTTGTAAAATCGTTTCATATATTTCAGAATCCTTTCATAATTAACATTCAATCTTATAAAAATATAACACACAGTTCAGATAAATGCGATAGAAAAATGTATTTTTAATAGTGAAAAATTTATGAATGTATGTAAAAAAGAAGTGCATTGTGTCGTGTTTTATGATATGATGAGGTTGATTTGGTGGTTTGAAATAAAAAGTTATGAAAGGGGTATACACTAAAATGGATGTACAGTTAAAGACAGCATCGTTTGGCGGATATGATAAGAAGGCAGTTGAGACATATATAGAGGAGTTACAGGCAAGTCACGAGAAAGAGGTTGCAGATTTAAAGGCTAATGTTATGAAGCTTAGTGAGACTGTTAAGAACCTTCATACCATGAGAGAGGTTAATCTTAATGAGTCATCAAGCACTATAGACAATCTTAAGAAGGTTAATGAAGAGTTGCAGGATGAACTTAGCCAGCTCAAAGAGAAGATGGAGAATTACAAGCTTAAGGAAGAGGAATCTGCAAGCAGATATGAGTCTATTTCGAGAACCTTACTTGAGGCTCGTGAGAGTGCAGATCATCTTACAAGACAGACTGAGCAGGAATGCGAGGCTAAGAAGGCAGAGACACAGACAGCGTGTGATCAGCTTACAAGTGATACAACTGCTGAGTGTGAGCGTATGTTGAATGAGACAACAGAAGAATGTGAGAGATTGCAGATGGAGACAAATGATGCCTGCAATAAGCTTAATGCTGAGACAAGAAGTGCTTGTCAGGAGCTTAAGGAGACAACTTATGCTAACTGCGAGGAACTTAAGCGTAAGACCAGAGAAGAGACAGATGCTTTACGTGAGAGAACGGAGACAGATTGCCGCAATCTTAGTGAGCATACAACTGCATCATGTGAGGAGCTCCACTCTAACACTATTGCTGAGTGTGATGAGCTTAAGCGTGCAACTGCTGAGGAATGTGATGAAGAGCGCAGCAAAGCAAGAGCAGAGGCTTATAACATCAGAATGAATGTTAAGAGAGAGTGTGAGAGCGTAAGTGATTTTCTTTCGCAGCTTATGGAATCTGTTGACAATGTTGTTAAGGCATGTGATGAGACAAAGGCAGTGGCAGATCAGGCATTCCCTGATTTGGCAAACTAATATAGGTTTTGGGACTGGTATATGGCTGTTGCATGAGTGCGTGTAACAGTCATTTTACTTCAAAGGAGAAAGTATGGTAGTAGAGAATAAATATTTACGAAAAGCAATTGAAAAAACATGTTGTGTAGTATTGGTTAAGACCTGCCATATAAGCGAAAGAAAGGGCAGGGTTGATTACATTTCACCGAATGCATCTATGCTTGGTATGAATGTCGAGCTTTTGAATAAGGGGCTTAAGCTGACAGAGGACTACATATATCCGGCTGACAGAGAGCTTGTTATGAAAACTCTGATTAATGCCATGAAGGATAAAGTAAAAGACTATGTCCATGAGTATCGTATGGTTGGGGATGATGGACAGGTCTATAATGTGACTAATGAAATCTGCCTTTCAGAGGCAAAGGGAGATTATATAACAGTTGAATGTTATATGAGAAAGAGCAGTGATGAGGAGTCAGATAAGAATAAAGTACAGTTAAAGAATAAGTCTTATAAGGACACATCTGTAAAGGACAAAAGTAATGAGTATACAGATATAGAAGGTATAGGAGATGGAAGACTTATAGAGGTTGGAACTGTTCAGAGGACCATGCAGATATTTGCAAAGCTCAGTAATCTGTATTCTGTATTCGTAGATACAGAAGGAAAGATAGTATTTGAGCCTACAGGTCCGTCAACCAATATGGGCGACTTCTATGATTTGTTTGAGAAACCTGCATACAAGAAGTATTACAAATACATAAAGCGGGTAGTGGCTGAGAGAGATGAACCTACTATGATGGATAGAGAAGAGGGCGGAGGAGGAAAGATTTCTGCGGCTCCGATTACTGTTGGAGAAGAACAGTGTGGTTTGTGGATACTTGGCTCATATACCGAGGAAGAGACAGATAAGCTTGAAGAGGTTTATGAGGATCAGTGGGATATAGCTGAGACTATATCCGAATATTTATATAAGAGCAGGATAATTGAAGTAGAAACTGCTAAAGCAAGGGGTGCTGGTAAAAAGCTCCGAGAAGAGCTTGCGAGACAGAGCATAGTTAATTCAGCACTTAATAAGATTAATAACAAGCTTACCGGATTGCCTGACGAAGCCATAGAGGAGACCATGCGTGAGGTTGGACTTCAAATGGATATAGATAAGGTTATACTCTATACATATGGCATAGACAGACCTGGTGCGTACGATATGCGCAATTATTGGGATGTTTCAGGTGAGGCACCTGACGAGGCACTTACATATACACTCCCTAAGAGAATGGACATGGTTGTAGATGGTATAGCTAAGGGTGAGGGTGCTTATATAGTAGATAATACCAATATGACAGAGGAGTCTAAGCTTAACCTTATGAGATATAACTTTAAGGCTGTTATAGCTTATCCTATTTACCTGAATGGCAAGTTTTATGGCATAATTTTCTTTGCAGAATGCAAGTCTGAGAGAGTGTGGACAAAGGAAGAGAGAAGATTTACACAGAGCATCAGTCTTGTAATACAGAATATGCTTGAAAATGCTGAGGGTGATGACAATATCCGAAATGTAAATAAACATTTAATCGAGACATACAATAACTTTAAAGTGGGTATATTTGTAAGAGATACAAAAACGGGTAAGGTATTATTCTCAAATAAAACCATGAATGAAATGATAGGCAGTAATTTTGAAGGCAGGGACAGCCGTGAGCTGATTACTGATTTGCATGACAGATTTGATAATATAACTGGAATGAGAAAACCTTTTATTACAAAGAATAAGATAACAAATTGGAGAAGCTATATACAGAAGCTTGATGATATAATGGATATCACGGAGATACAGATACAGTGGCTTAAGGGAGAGAGAGCATCACTCATTATCTTAAGGAAAGCTAAAGATAAATAAAAAAATGCCGATATATTAGGTAGTGGAAAGGAGTCGTCATGGCAAGTTCAGATATAGGAATAGATTTGGGAACAGCCAGTATATTAGTCTATGTAAAAGGAAAAGGAGTTGTACTTAAGGAGCCTTCAGTAGTTGCATATGACAGAGATACAGACCAGATAAAGGCAATCGGAGAGGAAGCAAGACTTATGCTTGGAAGAACACCGGGCAATATAATTGCAGTACGTCCGCTTAGACATGGCGTTATATCTGATTATAGGATTACAGAAAAAATGCTTAAGTATTTTATACAGAAGGCAGTTGGCAAGAGCTTCTTCGGCAGGAGACCAAGGATAAGCGTGTGCGTTCCTTCGGGAGTTACTGAGGTCGAGAAGAGAGCCGTTGAGGATGCAACATATCAGGCAGGTGCAAGAGATGTATATATAATTGAAGAACCTGTTGCTGCAGCAATAGGAGCGGGTATAGATATTTCAAGACCTTGCGGAAATATGATTGTTGACATTGGCGGTGGAACTGCTGATATAGCTGTAATATCTTTAGATGGCGTGGTTGTTTCAGCATCTATCAAGACAGCTGGTGACGATTTTGATGAAGCTATAGTTAGATTTATGCGTAAGAGACATAATCTCTTAATCGGTGAGAGAACCGCGGAGGAGATTAAGATTAATATAGGAACGTGCTACAAGCGTCCTGAGAATATAACTATGGATGTACGTGGACGAAACCTTGTTACAGGACTTCCTAAGACTGTAACGATATCCTCAGATGAGACGGAGGAAGCACTTAGAGAGGTTACTGCACAGATAGTGGATGCAGTTCATTCAGTGCTTGAGAGAACACCGCCAGAGCTTGCGGCAGATATCGCAGACAGGGGAATAGTTCTTACCGGAGGCGGTTCGTTATTACATGGACTTGAGGATCTTATCGAGGAGAACACAGGCATAACAACTATGACTGCTGAGGAGCCACTTACAGCAGTAGCGATTGGAACAGGTAAATACATTGAATTTTTAAGCGAGAAGAAGTAAGGAGTTGAACAGATGGTAAGGGCGTTATACACAGCCTGGACAGGCCTTCGCAACGAGGAGAAGCGAATGGATGTTGTCACCAATAACATGGCAAATGCGGACACCACCGGCTATAAGAAGGTAGATGTAACAGCACAGTCCTTTGACAGACAGTTAGCTGTAAAAATCAACGATGCAACTGAAGGTCCGGATTTGATACGAGGCATAGGTGGAGTGACACTTGGCGTTAAGATAGGCGAGACTTATTTTGACATGTCCCAGGGTAATTTTAGACAGACAGAGGATTTATATAATTTTGCACTGTCGGGAAACGGCTTTTTTACCATCAGCACAACGGACAAGAGTGGAACGGAACATATCAGATATACAAGAGATGGAGATTTCACTGTTACCAGGGATGGTTATCTTGTGACTAAGGATGGAGATTTTGTGCTGGGTGACGGAGGAAACCGTATTCAGATACCTGATGCTAATCTGGTGGAGATAAGTGTAAACCAGATGGGAGAGATATATAGTGGAAACACATATGTATCTAAGCTGCAGATAGTTGATTTTGAGAATTATGATTATCTGTCAAGCTACGGAGAGAATATGTATGAGGCAGTAAACGGAGCTACAATTGTTGGCTCTAATGCGACTGTTAATCAGGGATATCTGGAGATGTCCAATGTCAATATGGTGACAGAGATGGTTGATATGATAGCTGTTACGCGTGCGTATGAAACTAACCAGAAGATGATGCAGACAGTTGACCAGACATTAGATAAAGCGGTTAATAATATAGGCAACGTATAGTGACTGGAGGAATAAGATATGATGCGTTCATTGTGGACTGCGGCCTCAGGAATGAGAGCACAGCAGACAAATGTTGACACTATTGCTAATAATATTGCAAATGTTAATACTATAGGATATAAGACACAGCAGGCGAGCTTCAAATCATTGCTGTATCAGAATTTACAGTCTACGTCTACTAACAATTCAGGAGCTGAGAAGCCGGTTGCGGCAGAGGTAGGATTGGGAAGCAGAGTCGCGGCTATAACTGGCGATTTCAGCCAGGGCAAGCTTACTGCCACAGAGCAGCCACTTGATGTAGCTATAGAAGGTAAGGGTTTCTTTCAGGTACGTATGCCGAATGGAGATATAGAGTATACGAGGGATGGAAGCTTTATAGTTTCACCTACAGCACAGGGTAATTTGCTTTGTACAACTGATGGATATCCTGTACTGGACCAGAATCAGAATAATATTTATCTGCCTACATCACATGTAGCGACAGATGTGGTTATATCAGACCAGGGTGTTATTGGATTTCCGGATGCGTCTGGTAATGCAGCAACACTTATAAGTAATGGATATGAGGTGCGTTTGGGATTAGTGCAGTTTAATAACCCTGCCGGTTTAGCTAAGACGGGTAGTAATAATTATGCTGTGACAGTTGCGTCTGGAACACCTGTACCAGAGAATGGTGGTGCTAATATTACTGCCAGCAAGGTACATCAGAGATATACAGAGGGCTCTAATGTAGATGTAGCTAATGAGATGGTTAATCTTATTGTTGCACAGCGTGCATATGAGATGAACTCAAAGGCTATACAGGCATCAGATGAGATGATGCAGCAGGCTAATAACCTTCGTTAGTTAAGAGGAAGTGATTGATATGGATATGTCGATGAGTAATATAAATGGCAGTGAATATGCATCTGTAATCAACCAGTCCAAGACCAATGGGCTTACGAATAACCTTAAGAGTATGGACAATAGTGTTGCAACTGATGACGAGATGATGGATGCCTGCAAGGAATTTGAGGCATATATGATAGAACAGGTTTATAAGCAGATGGAAAAGACCATTATGAAGTCTGATGATGAGGAGGACCAGTACGAGGAGTATTTTGGAGATATGCGTATACAGGAATTTGCCAAGTCCGCATCAGAGCAGGGAACGTTCGGGTTGGCACAGCAGTTGTATGAAGCTATGAAAACACAGAGTCAGGCTATAGATCCAAGTACATTATAATACAAGGAAGTTTAATGTGAAAGACCATGACAAGAGAAGGATACATAGAGAATATAATATATAAGAACGAAGAAAATGGATATGCCGTATTTTCTGTTCAGGGTGAAGATGGAGAAGAAATATTTGTTGGAACACTGTACAATGCAGGTGAAGGTTTATATATTATAGCTGAGGGTGATTATGTTAATCACCCTCAATATGACATACAGTTCAAGTTCACATCATGTGAGCTCAGGATGCCGGATGATATAGTGGGTATAGAGAGATATCTGGCATCAGGAATTATCAAAGGCGTCGGGGAAGTCCGGGCAAAGCAAATCGTCAAAAAATTCAAGACAGATACACTTAGAATAATGGAAGAAGAGCCGGAGCGTCTGGCAGAGATAAAAGGTATATCGGAGCGTCAGGCAAGGCTTATTGCAACGTCATATGCAGAGAAGAGGGAATTTCAGGAAGTAATTATGTTCCTCAGTGAGTATGGAATCTCTGTAAATATGGGTATGAAGATATACAAGTATTATGGCGACCGCGTTTATGAGATTTTGAGAGGAAATCCATATAAGCTTGCTGAGGATATTACAGGGATAGGTTTTCGTGCTGCTGATGAGATTGCCAAGAGAATGGGCGTTGATGCTGACTCAGAATATAGAATACGCTCCGCAATTATATACACATTAAGTCTTGCTGGTCAGGATGGTCATATGTATTTGCCGCAGAGTATGTTGTTTGATAAAGTCAAGGAATTTCTCGGACACATAGAGGAAGATGTAATTGCTAATCAGGTGATGGAGCTTGCCATAGAGAGCAAGATAGTTATCAAGAATATAGATGATGAGCCTGTTATATACAGCAATCAGAATTATTATATAGAATTAAATACGGCAAGACTGCTGCTTGATTTACAGTTGAGATACGAGGTTCCGGAATATGAGCTTGAGGCAGCGATATCTAAGATAGAGAAAGAAACAGATATTATATTAGATGAGATGCAGAGCGCTGCGGTGAAATCTGCAATAACGGCAGGTGTCGCAGTTATAACAGGAGGTCCGGGTACAGGTAAGACAACAATCATTGAAGCTATTTTGAAATACTACGGCATGCAGGGAATGGACATAAAATTATGTGCACCTACGGGAAGAGCCGCAAAGAGGATGACCGAATCCACAGGATGGCCGGCTCAGACAATACACAGACTTCTTGAGGTTGTTGGAATGCCGGCGGATGAGTCTGACAGTGGGGAGAGAGTGCATTTTACAAGAAATGCTTCAAATCCACTGGAGTGTGATGCGATAATTGTGGATGAAATGTCAATGGTTGACAGCTATATATTCTATTCATTGTTGCAGGCAATATCTTATGGAACCAGACTGATACTTGTTGGAGACGTTAATCAGCTCCCTTCTGTTGGGGCTGGAAATGTACTAAAGGATATAATCAATTCAGAATATTTTCCGGTGACAACCCTGACTAAGATATTTCGTCAGGAGGATGGAAGTGACATAGTTATAAATGCACACAAGATTAACAGAGGTGAGCATCTTGAGATAAGTAATAAGAGCAAGGACTTTTTCTTTATACAGAGGACAGGTGTGGTGAATACTGTTAATGAGGTAAAGGAGCTTGTGTCGGACAATCTTCCTAGATATCTTAATATCAGTCCTATGGATATACAGGTGCTTACACCTATGAGAAAATATGAGCTTGGTGTTGAGAATATGAACATGAAGCTTCAGGAACTGCTTAACCCTGCGGCTAAGGGAAAGAACGAAAAAGAGAAAAATAATATTATTTTCCGTGAGGGCGATAAGGTTATGCAGATTAAGAATAATTATAAGCTTGAGTGGAAGATATATGGTATAGGCAGAAATGGAGAGGGAACAGGCTATGTCATTGACGAGGGCGTTGGAGTATTTAATGGAGATATGGGTGTCATAAAAGAGATTAGCGACTATGACGAGGAGGTTACTGTATTATTCGACGATGGTCGCGTCTGTGTGTATGGATATGATAAATTAGATGAGCTTGAGCACGCATTTGCAATAACTATTCACAAGTCTCAGGGTAGTGAATATCCTGCTGTTGTGATACCGCTTGTCAATGGTCCAGGCAAGCTTATGAATAGAAATCTGCTTTATACTGCTATAACAAGAGCCAAGCAGATGGTTGTGGTTGTCGGTAATATGGGGATGGTAAACTATATGATTGACAACACAGATGAGCAAAAGAGATATACGGGATTGTCACTTAGAATAAAGGAAATGGCTGAGAGTGGGGTTTGAGATTGGCGCGAAACAGGGCAAAGAAGATAATCAAATATGCTGGACGTATGCTTTATCCGCCAACCTGCCCATTGTGTCAGAGGGTGCTTGAAATAGATAACATGGGAACCTGTGAAGAGTGTGTAGGGCTTATTTCTTATGTGCAGAAACCATCATGCTTAAGGTGTGGAAAGGAAATTGCCGATGAGGAGGCAGAGCTTTGTGAGGACTGCACGAATTACGAGAGAACCTATATCAAGGGATTTCCTGCAATGAACTATATCGGACCTGTAACCAAATGCGTAGCGTCATTTAAGTATAACAACAGGCGGGATTTGGCAGATTTTTTCGCCAACGAAATAATAAAATGCTGCGGACACGAGATATTAGACGTGTCTCCTGAGATATTTGTACCGATACCGGTTCATAAGAGCAAGCTTAAGAAGCGTGGCTACAATCAGGCGGAGCTGCTTGCCAAGAGCCTTGGCGAAAGGCTTGATATTCCTGTGGAAGCGAATCTGATAATTAGAAGCACTAATACTATGCCGCAGAAGAAACTAGACAATGAGGAAAGAGAAAAGAATTTGAAAAAAGCTTTTATTTCCAGTGGCGAGATAGTAAAATATAAAAGAGTTATGCTGGTGGATGATATATATACCACTGGAGCTACTATAGAGACATGCACTAAGTTACTTAAGGAAAATGGCGTGTCGGAGGTATATTACACAAGTATATGTATAGGAAAGGGATATTAACATGGAATTAATGAATTGCAAAAACTGTAAGAGATTATTTAATTATATAGCTGGAGATCCGATTTGCCCTAAATGCAAGGAGCTTTTGGAGGATAAGTTTCAGGAAGTAAAAAAATATATACGTGAAAATCCTGGCAGCAATGTTGATGAGGTTGCAGAGGCTTGTGACACATCGGTTAAGCAGATAAGAAGATGGGTGAGAGAGGAGAGGCTGTCATTTACAGATGATTCATTAGTTGGACTTGAGTGCGAGCGTTGTGGAAAAATGATACATAGTGGACGCTTCTGCAAGGAATGTGCCGGAGGTCTGGCAGATGCAATGAATGATGCATACAGAACTAAGATAAACTACCAAAAGCCTAAGGGAAGTGCACAGGGAAAAATGAGATTTATGGATTAATATGACTAAAATACTAATGTGTATATAATGAATGTGTAACAATAAGTTGGGTAAGTGGGATGTTAATATGAGAAGAATGTTGTATTTGGGTGTAATGTGTGCCATATTGCTTACAGGCTGTGGAAATAAGGAACATGATAAGTCTAAGGACGATGCAGTCAGCACTCAGACTGAAGCTTCGGCATCGCAGACGGATGATGGAGTATTTGATATAAATGCTGATATTGATAAGGATGAGGGAGAATATAATGCTTCCGTTGAGTATATAAAGACATCCATATGTGAGCTTGGATATGTTGATAAGGTAGAAGTCTCACCGGAGAATTATACAGAATATAGTAAGAGTGAGGGTGTAACGATAACAGTAACTCTTGATGATACGAAGGATATTCCGGAGGATTATAAGGAGAGCATAGATAACTTTGTTGACAGCACTAATTACTATGATAAGTACGAGCTTAAATATGAGTAATGATAAATGACAGGTACAAGTGCAGATTATGGATGATATGCATTTGAATTAAATAGTATTAGTTGAATTAAGTATAATATAGGCGGAAAATTGTCTGCAACCTTGTGTTGAGAATACAATTTTTCGTCTATATTTATATTTTGATGCTTATAAAACCCTATTATAAAAAACATAAAAAAATTTGACAAACTTGTTATGTTCTGAAAAATATAACCGATAACTACTATGAGATAATAAATTCAAGGAGGGATTAGTATGCGAATTGGTACTTATAATATGATAAGCCAGATATATGGCGCAAATAACACTAAGAAATCTAAAAACACTAATAGTACCGGATATGCAAGCTTCAAGGATGAAGTGTCTTTCTCTAGTATGGGAAAGGATATGCAGACTGCAAAGAATGCACTCGTGAAAACACCTGATGTAAGAGAGAGTTTGGTTGATGATATTAAGAGCAGAATGGATCAGGGAACATACAGTGTTGACACAGATGAATTTGCAGATAAGCTTCTTGCTGCGTTTGCTGCAAAGAAGGCCTACTAAGATTAGATAAGGAGTTTTTCATATGGCAAGTCTTATAGAGAATTTAATTACTGAACTTAACGAGGAGTATGCTGTATATGAGAAGCTTCTTCATGTGTCGATGGAGAAAACTTCATCTATAGTATCTAATGATTTGGATAGACTTAAGGAGACGACTGATAAGGAGCAGCTTTTAGTAGATACGATAACTAATCTTGGCAATACGAGGGAGAATATAATGGCTAATATAGCCAGTGTCCTTAACAAGAAACGGGGAGAGATAAAGATATCCGATATAGTAGCATTTTTGGATGGGCAGCCTCAATTTCAGGAGCCTTTGCAGGTTATCAATGAGAAGCTGGCTAAGATAGCGAGAAGGTTAAGAGATATAAATACACATAATCAGAATCTTATCAAGGAATCGCTGTCAATGATAGAGTATAATATCAATTTACTACAGAATTTGAACAGGGCCCCAGAGACTGCGGAATATACAAAGGATATGTTCAAGGGAGCAGGAAGATATTCGGGTGCAAGTGATATGCCGGTAACGGGCGGATTTGATACAAGAAATTAAAATTAATGGAGGTGAGCGTATGAGTGGTACAATGGGCAGACTGTCAATAGGAGTGACAGGATTACAGACTAGTCAATATGCTTTGAATACAACTGCACACAACCTTATGAATACGCAAACCGATGGTTATTCGAGACAGCAGGTTATGCTGACTGACCGTTCATATGTTAAGCTTAGTACAGGAGCTGTATATACGAACAAATCAGGACTTGGAGTAGTTACTGCTGAGATAAAACAAGTAAGAGATAAATTCGCTGATGCAGCGTATCGTACAGAGAATGGCAGAATGGATTACTATAAGGCACAGTACGAGACGGTTGCAGAGGTTGAGACGTATTTTGGAGAGCTTGAGGGTAAGGATTTCAATACCACAATGAACAGCTTGTGGCTGTCATTACAGGAGCTTCAGAAGGAATCAAGCAGCATTGTAACAAGAAGCTCGTTTATTTCTACAGCACAGACATTTTTGGATAGAGTGCAGAATATAAGAAACAGCTTAGTACAGTATCAGAGAAATCTTAATCAGAATATTAAGAGTCAGGTGAATACAATCAATGAGCTTTCCGATACAATATTAGAGTTAAATAAGCAAATTCTTTCAGCAGAGGCGTCAGGAATTGAGAATGCCAACGATTACAGGGATGCAAGAAATGCAGCTTTAGATAAGCTTAGTGGAATCGTTGATACAGAGGTAATAAATAATCTTGACGGAACTGTTGAAGTATATATAGAGGGCAGATGCCTTGTCACAAGAGGTAAGGCATATAAGCTTGAGGCAGTAAAGATAAAAGATAATGAGCAGTACAAGAACAATTATGATTTTACAGCAGACTCCACAGATTTTTTGATGCCGGTTTGGGCAGATGATGGAGAAGCATTATTTTCAATAAACAGACTTCCGTCTACGGAGAATAATTCGGATGTAGGTTCTTTGAAAGGTCTTATGATGGCGAGAGGTTATTTTGTAGGTAATTATACAGATGTTCCTACCAAGCCTGTCAAGCCGCTTGCAGATGATTACGCAACGGATGCGGATTATCAGGCAGCCATGACACAGTATGAGAAAGACCTTAATGATTACGTTAATGATTTAGAGTATTTCAACACATATGTTGAACCATATACGGTGACTAATCTTATGTCGCAGTTTGATGTTTTGGTACATGCTATGGTTACTCAGATGAATGATGTACTTTGTCCCAATAAGGAGGTTACACTTGCAGACGGAAGTGTTATCAGGGTGCTTGATGAGGATAAGGCAGGAGTTGGTATGGGTAATGGAAACGAGTACGCAGGAACAGAACTTTTTGTGAGAAAAAGTATGCCGCGGTATACTGAGCAGACAGTTACACTTGCAGATGGAACTACACAGACCTTTAAGGTATATAACGAGGAAGATCCAGACGACTATTACTCATTATATACAACGGGTAACATAGAGGTTAATCCAGAGCTGCTTAAGAATCCTTCTCTGCTTCCGCTGTCAAGAGATACAGGGGCAGAGGCACAGGAAACAGTTGATGAAATGCTTGCTCTCTGGAATGTCAAGTTCTCAACAGTTAGTCCTAATTCCCTTGTTGAGTGCAATTATATGGACTATTATGCGGGGATGATAGATGACCTTTCAGACAGGGGTTATACATATAACTCTATGGCGAAGTCGCAGGAGCAGTCAGTAACAGATATAGAAAATCTAAGACAGGGCGTTGTCGGAGTATCTTCTGACGAGGAGCTCTCTAATATGATTAAATTCCAGCACGCATACAATGCGTCATCAAGATACATAAATACAGTATCAGAGATGATTGAGCATTTGATTATGTCGCTTGGTTCTTGATAATAAAGGATAGGAGGTATAATACATGCCATCAACATTTTTAGGCTTAAATACAGGACTTTCGGGACTTAATTATTTTCAAAATGCTTTGAATACAACTGCACATAATATCTCCAATTCCAACACTAAGGGCTACTCAAGACAGCAGGTGCTGGCATCAGCGTCAAATCCGCTTGATATCAATGCCACATACGGAATGATGGGAACAGGAATTACTGCTACAAGTGTAGATAGAATGAGAGATGCATTTTACGATAATAAATATTGGGCAGCTAATTCAAGATACAACAAATATAATGCAGAGTATGATAATCTCTCACAGCTCCAGACATATATGAACGAGATGGCAGGAGACTCTGGCTATACAAAGTGGCTGTCACAGTTATCAAGCTCATTGCAGGATATAGCGGATAATCCTTCTGATTATACAACGAGAATATCATATACACTTACTGCTGATTCATTTACGGATATGGTTAATGAACTCTCTAATAATTTTCAGAGAACTCAGAAATCAATCAATGATGAGATTGAGCTTGCGGTAAGTGAGATTAATTCTTTAGCTAAGCAGATATATGAGCTTACACAGCAGATTATCAATATAGAGCTTAAGGGTGCAAATGCAAATGACCTTAGGGATAAACGAGGAGTGTGCATAGATAAGCTTTCTGAGTATGTGGATGTAGAGGTTGAGGAGACCTCCATTATGTATGGTTCGGGAAAGGATGCAACACCTTCAAAGGCTGAGGCGTTGTCGGTTAGAATTAATGGTGAGATATTGGTTGATGAGATAGAATATAACCAGCTGATGGTTGTTCCTAGAAGTCAGGCGTTAAACCAGAACGATGCGGAGGGCTTGGTTGATATACATTGGGCTTGTGCAGATGGTTCGGCGGGCGAGAGGTTTGAGGCTACACAGAACGAGGGTAAGCTTGCAGGCTTGTTTGATGTAAGAGATGGAAATAATGGTGAGGTATTCTCGGGTGAGATAAAATCAGTAAGCACAAATCCGGCAGAGGTGACAATAAGCCTTGCCAAATCTATAAATATAAATAAACTTAACATTCCAAGTCAGGGAATTATAACGTTGAATGGCAGACAGTATATGTATGATGGCTGGACTGCTGAATATGATGCAGATGGCAATATGAATAATTTCAAGTTCACAAACATGACTATGTATAATGAGAAGAATGTTGAAGTTGCAGCCCAGTTCCCTAATAATATGGTAGGCTATACAGGAATCATAGGAAGCAGCAATTCTACTAAGGGTATACCATATTATCAGGCACAGTTAAATGAGCTTGTAAGAACATTTTCAAAGTACATCAATTCTTTAACTACAGCAGGCGTTGATGAAAATGGCGATGCGGGACTTGATATGTTTACGGCACTTGATGCATTTGGTGAGGATTTTGTGTTAAAGGATTCCATGCAGGGTGCAGGCACTATATCTTCTAATGATTCAAGCTATTACAGACTTACCGCTATTAACTGGGAGTTAAATTCGGCGTGGAAGGATGATCCTAGCAAGGTGGTTGTATCGTATGCGAAGGACGTTGAGCAGGGTGATATCGAGGCAAGACCTATTATAGATAAGATTATATTTGGAATGACAGACCAGACCATGTTCCAGCAGGGAACTATATCACAGTTTATGCAGGCTATGACAACTAATATGGCTGTTGATATATCTAAGATGAAGGTATTTACTGAGAATCAGGATGATATAAGATATACAATAGATAGCCAGAGGCAGTCAGTATCAGGTGTTGATGAGAATGAAGAGGCATCAGATTTGACTAAGTATGAGAACCTGTATAATCTTGCATCGAAGGTTATATCTATATTGAATGAAGTTTATGATAAGCTTATAAATGACACCGGAGTATAAGGAGGGATAGTATGAGAATAACAAATCAGATGGTTACAGGGAATTCCCTCAGAAATATGCAGAAGAGTATGACTGAGGTTAATAAGCGTACAGAGCAGATGACATCAGGCAAGAAGATATCACAGGCTTCCGATGATCCGGTTATAGCAATTAGAGCTTTAAAGCTTAGAACAACTGTCAATCAGCTAGAACAGTATAAGAAAAAGAATTTACCAGATGCAGAGTCGTGGTTAAAGATTACTACAACCTCTCTTTCTAATATTACAAGCAGAATAGAGGATATACAGACATATTGTGTACAGGGCTCTACGGACTCATTTAACAGTACAAATAGAAGTGCAATCATTGACAGCTTAAAGGAGCTTCAGGATATGCTTTACAGTGAGGGCAACTCGACTTATGCAGGAAGATATATATTCTCAGGTTATAAGACAGACAGAGCACTCGCATTTACGGAGACAGAGGATACAACTAAGTATTCTTATGATATAACACAGCATTTTACAGCAGACGCATTAGATACTAAGAATGTTGTATGGGATGGCGTGGACTATACTAAGGTGGATTCTTATATAGCGGATCCTACCATATACAAGCAGCCGGATTCGGAGATGGTGTACAGATTAAATCTTGCATACGAGGGAATCGATAATACTAATAATGCAGGTGATACAGTGTTTTCCCTTAAGGCATTAGATAAAGATGGAAATGAGATATCTCTTGCCGGATTTACAACTACTGTTATGGAGACTGATGATGCCGATTCATATTATAAGGTGGGACCTAATGATATACATGTCATCAAGGAGACAGGAGAGTTAGTATTTGGTGAGAATGTATATAACACATTAAAAACTGCGGATGATATATCGGTAGCTTATGCAAAAAAAGCATTTGAGGCAAGTGATTTAAGACCTGAACATTATTTTGATTGTAAGCAGTACACTGTCCAGACGGATGGAAGTGTGAAAGAGACTGAATATACTAAGCCAGAGGCGGGACAGAAGATATATTATGAAGTGAATTTTAACCAGAGCTTACAGGTTAATACTGAGGGAAATCAGCTTATATCAGAGGAGATGACCAATGATATAAATGACCTTATATATGCGTTAGATGAGCTTCAGGCAGCGGAGGGTGCTCAGGCTAAGTTAAAGTCTATGCTGTCGGATGTTCAGTATTCTTCAAATGAGGCTGCGGTGTCTCAGATTAACAGGATGCTTGGGGATATAGATGTAGAGATAGCTCTTAAGAAAGAAAATATGCAGAAGACATTTTCTGCTAATATAACCAATTTCCAGAATTATATGTCTATGGTTTCAGCTGTACAGTCGGATGTGGGAAGCCGTATGACTAAGCTGGAGATGGTATCTACAAGAGTTGACGAACAGTACGCCTCATTTAAGGAGTTAAAGTCTAAGAATGAGGATGCGGAAACAGATGAGACTATAATCGATTTCAATGAGGCTAATCTGGTGTATGAGTCGGCACTTGCTGCAACAGGTAACATTATGCAGAAAACATTGCTTGATTATATATAAAATAACAGGAGGGATTATATGGTAGCGGAAACTAAATTTTTTGGAAAGATTGATATCGAGGATGATAAAATCATAGAGTTCCCTATGGGTATTATCGGATTTGAGAATTTAAAGAAATTTGCACTTATCTATGACTCTGAGAAGGAGAAACGTTCAAAGATAAGCTGGCTTCAGTCTATGGAAGAGCCTCTCATGGTACTTCCTGTCATCAATCCTATAGATATAACGGAGGAGTACACTCCTATAATTGAGGATGAGCTTACCAAAACTATCGGAGACCCGGCAGATGCGGACATTCTTATATTGGTAACTATGTCAATTCCGTCTGATATAACTAAGATGACAGCTAATCTCAAAGCACCAATTATCATCAATACTGTAAACAGACAGGCCATGCAGGTTATAGCAGAGAATGAAGATTATTTGATTAAGTACAATGTATATGATGCCATAGAGCGATTGAAGAAGGCGGGTGAATAGTATGCTGGCACTATCTAGAAAACAAGGCGAATCCATAATGATAGGAAACAACATAGAAATAACCGTACTTGAGGTGAAGGGTGAGCAGATTAGGCTTGGCATAAATGCGCCAAAGAGCATACCTGTATACCGCAAGGAGCTCTATTCGCAGATTCAGGATGCAAATAGAGAAACTGTATCAACACTTGATATGGAAAGCTTGAAGAAATTATTATAGTAATGTAAAATATTCTGTGTCATGGTAAATTGACGCAGAATATTTTTTATATAATGTTAATTATGTGTTCTTAAGTGACGATAACACATATAGAGATAATGTTTAACAATGCTAAGGATAGCAGGTTTTATAACATGGAGGTGTTTTAAGATGGCAATTGATGGAATCGGTGGCGTAGGAGCTTTGAATGTAAGCAGCAACACAAAGGTGACTAAGCCTGTTGAGACAGAGACAGTTAATATCAACACAGGTGCCAGTGCAACAGCAGGTCAGGTTAAGGTAGAGAATCTTCCTCCTGTGGGTGCTAAGAGTAATGGAAACAACAATCAGGGAAACAGAGAGCAGGACAGAGCAGGCGTGCAGTCAGACCGGAATGTGTCTACAGATCAGGTTAAGGCTGCGGTAGACGACCTTAACAAGCATGTTAAGCAGGCGAGCCCTATAAAACATACACAGTTGAGCTTCAAGTATCATGAGGACACTAACCGTATATCAATAACGGTTACAGACAGTGATACAGATGAGGTAATAAGAGAGATTCCGCCGGAGAAGGCACTTGATATGCTTGCAAAGGCGTGGGAGATGGCAGGTCTTTTGGTAGACGAGAAGCGATAGGAGGGATACCATGGCAGTTAGAATGACAGGACTCATATCCGGTATGGATACGGAGAGCATGGTTAAGGAGATGGTTTCAGCCAGCTCCGGAAAAGTAGATAAAGTAAAACAGGAAAAGCAGCTGCTTGAGTGGAAGAAGGAAGCGTGGAGCAGCTTAAATACTAAGATATATAACTTCTATAAGACAGAAGTATCGTCAATGCGTCTTGCAAGCTCATTTAAGGCTAAGAAGGCATCTGTAAGTGATGAGACTAAAGTCGCAATACAGGCTAATTCTAATGCAGCGAATGGTACACATAGTGTATCAGTTAAGCAGCTTGCATCATCAGCGTATCTTACAGGCTCTAATATCAAGTCTCTTGGTAAGAGCTTTACTGCTTACACTAAGGTATCTGGCAGCACTAAGTTTTCAGATATGACAGATTCCTCAGGTAATAACCTTGGACTTTCCGGTAAGACAATAACTATATCTGCCGGTAATGATACAGTTGCTGACCTTACATTTGAACTTGGCGGAACAGGTGAGAATGGAGTTGCAAGTCTTGATGAGCTCAATAAGAAGCTTAAGGATACAAAGGGGTATGAGAAGCTTCAGGCAAGCTATGTGGATGGACAGCTCACATTTACTAATGCATCAGCTGCTAAGTCTGAGGATGGCAATACTTATGGTGAGATATATCACATAGAGAGTGACGGGCTTGGGCTGTCAGGTGATATAAGCTATAAGGATGAAGCTGACACTGGAGCCACAAACACATTAAAGGGCATATCAGATATGCGCTACAGAAAGGACTTCGTAAGTGCGGATATATCATCAACAACCAAGCTTGCAGATATAGGTGTGAAGGTAGGAACAACATTTAGTATAAATGGCAAGGACTTTGTTGTAGGTGAGGACACAACCATAAAAGATTTTACGACAGGCTTATCTAAGATGGGTGTTTCTGCGGATTTTGATGCGAAACAGGGAAGATTTTATATAAATGCAGCATCTACAGGCGCAGATTATGATTTCAATATTTCATCAACTGATGAGGACGCATTAGATATACTTGGACTAAGCAAGGCTGCCGGGGCAACTAAGGTGGATGCTCAGGATGCAATTATTGATTATAATGGAGTAGAGTATATCGGAAGCAGTAATACCTTTGAAATTAATGGATTATCTATAACAGCTAAGGGTGTTACAGGAAATTACGATAAGGCAACAGGAACATTGACAAACGATTCTCCTATAAGTGCTACAGTTGGAAGCGATGTAGATGGAGTCTATGATACTATTAAGAAATTTGTTACAAAGTATAATGAACTTATAGACGAGATGAACACTCTCTATAATGAGTCTAAGACAGACTATGATCCGCTTACGGATGATGAGAGGTCACAGCTTTCTGACACACAGATTGAGCAGTGGGAGAAGAAGGCTAAGCAGGGTATACTTAGAAGAGACGAGACGATAAATTCGCTTCTTTCATCTATGCGTACAATACTTAACAAGGGTATTAAAGTAACAGATAAAGACGGAAATGAAAAGCAGTATACTTTAGCATCTCTCGGAATTGTCACAGGTGACTATTCAGAGAAGGGTAAGCTTCACATCATGGGTGATGCTGATGATGCTGAATATGCGTCACAGACTAATAAACTTAAGGAAGCTCTTACTGCTAACCCAGAGATATTTTCTCAATTTTTCGTAGGTGACAGTGAGACTCCTGGCATTGGAGCTCAGTTATACAGCTCACTTACCAAGGCAATGGCACGTTCAGAAACAAGTCATTCTCTTACATTCTATAATGATATCACTCTTGATAATCAGATAGATGATAAGGATGATGATATAGACAAGTGGGAGCAGAAGCTGCAGGATTTAGAGGACAAATACTACAATCAGTTTGCAGCTATGGAGTCAGCTATGGCGAAGCTTCAGTCACAGCAGTCTTACCTCTCTGCACTTATGGGAGGAACTTCATAAGGTATATATAAATATGTTATATAAGTTTAAATTCAACGAAGGTTAAAATAGGAGGCTTAGGGCATGGCATATAATGCGGCAAGAGCATATGGTAATAACAGAGTTAATACAGCTTCTCAGGCAGAGCTTACTCTTATGTTGTATGAGGGGGCAGTTAAGTTTTGTAATATAGCGATAGTGGCATTAGAGAAGAAGGATTACGAGACAACTAATACGAATATTCAGAAATGCAGAAATATAATTGTCGAGCTTACGACTACACTTAATCATAAATATCCTGTTGCAGAGGATTTCAAGAGAATGTATGATTACATATTTGCGTTGTTAGTTGAAGCGAATATGAAGAAGGATTTGGAGCTTCTTAATCGTGCACTTGATGAATTGAGAAGTATGCGCGATATCTGGAAAGAAATAATGAGCAAAACAAAGGGACCTCAGGTGGTTCTCGACATGAAATAAAGAAAAGCGAGGATAAGTATGGATCAGACAGGTACTTATGTAACTATAATGCAGGAATCGCTGCTTCGCAAGAAGAAGTATCTGGAGCAGGTTCTATCTCTTACTGAGGAGCAGGAGCGAATTGCTAAGGAAAAGAAATTTGACGAGCAGGTATTTGGAGACATTATAGATAATAAGGATGTTCTTATTAATAATATCAATGAGATTGATAAGGGTTTTACATCTGTTTATGACAGAGTAAGGGCAGAGGTGCTTGCTAATCAGGATTTATATCATGATGAGCTGGTTGAAATGCAAAAGCTTATTAAGGAATGTGTAGATTTGGGTATGCGTATAGAGGTACTTGAGGAGAGAAACCGTGCAACGCTTGAACAGGTATTTGCTGTAGGCTTCAAGGGTATTAAGCAGGTTAAACAGTCAAAACAGGTTGCAAACAAATACTACAAGTCAATGTCAAATGGTATGGTTAATGACTCAATATTATATGATAGAAAAAAATAAAAATATTTAATTATTTTTATTAAATAAGGTTAAGTATCGGAATAACTTTCCGATATATATGGTGTAAGGAAAAAACTTACATCAATAAAATAAAAAACGCCGACACATATGTAGTCGGTAGTACATCTCGCAAGGATGCGGGATTATATTCAAGGAGGAATTATTATGGTAGTACAGCACAACATGCAGGCAGCAAACACTAACAGAATGTTAGGACAGAATGTAAAGGCAGTTTCTAAGTCAACTGAGAAGCTTTCATCTGGTTACAGAGTAAACAGAGCAGCAGATGATGCAGCTGGTCTTTCAATCAGTGAGAAGATGAGAAACCAGATCCGTGGTATCAACCAGGCTGTTAAGAACTCTGAGGATGGTGTATCACTTATCCAGACAGCAGAAGGTAACATGAATGAGATTCACTCAATCCTTCAGCGTATGGGTGAGCTTGCTACTAAGGCAGCTAACGATGTTAATGCAAAGGAAGATCGTGTTGCTATTAAGGATGAGATTACACAGCTTACAGATGAGATTAATTCTATCGCTAAGAAGGCAGCATTCAACGGAACAAAGCTTCTTACTGGTTCATTCACAGGCAAGCAGCTTCAGGTTGGTGCCGTAGCTGGTGAGAACATGCAGATTGACATTTCTTCAATGTCAGCAGGATCACTTGGAGTAAGTAGCCTTAGCGTTTCAAGTCATGCAGATGCTTCTGATTCAATGTCAGCAATTACACTTGCTATTAAGACTGTATCAGCTGCTCGTTCAAAGCTTGGTGCTAAGCAGAACAGACTTGAGTACACAATCAATAACCTTGAGAACTACTCAGAGAACCTTACATCTGCTGAGTCACAGATCAGAGACACAGATATGGCTAGTGAAATGACAAACTACACAAAGAATAACATTCTTCAGCAGGCTGCACAGTCAATGCTTGCACAGGCAAATCAGTCTACTCAGGGCGTACTTTCATTACTTCAGTAATTTAATTATTGACAAAATAAGGCTGGCTCGCTTGCGGGTCAGCTTATTTTGTATTATAGGGAACTTTGTGATAAAATAATATATGGGTATATTGGAGTTTAAACATAAAAGAGGAGAATAATATGGAGCAGGAAACCTTGGAGATAATGAAACAAAAAATGGAACAAGTTGCTGACATTTTATATAAAGGAAATACAGAACAAGGCATTGCGGCAATGATAGACGTCCTTCCGTATTTGCTCGATTTGTCAAATTGCATTGATGATGAGAACACGCAGAGACAGTTTATTGATGATGCGTTACAACCATTATTGGATGCGATGGAAAATAATGATGGAACACTGATGGCGGATATAATTACATATGAGCTGATTGGACGTGTGGATGATATGATTGCTATGTAATTTGTGGGAGGATAGTATATGGTATATGAGAAAAACATGGTAACATTAAAAGAATATTATCGTGTGATATATGATAAGATAATGCATGATGGAGATGTTGATGATAGCCATTTTTTTGCGATTGAAACAGCTAAAAATGGAGAAAAAACAATAAAATATATTCAAGATGGCCATCCAATTTACTTAAATTCCAAATACAATCCTACAAATGAAGCTGATAAATATATGAGTGATACATTTGATATGCCTGACGAATCAATACTTATTATGTTTGGAATATCCAATGGCACTTATGTGAGATCGTACTTGAAACATGTGAAAAAGCATACGATATGCGTTGTTTATGAACCGAGTATTGATATTTTTAAGAATCTGATTCATGAAGTTGATATCAGTGATTTGATATCATCAGACAGAGTTCATATTGTGATTGAGGGTATTAATGAAAACACATTTTCAAGTGTATTAGACGGAAGAATTCAGGTATATAATAAGGATAATAATCGTTGTATGGCAGCCCCATATTATATTGAATTGTATCCAGATGCATATAAAAGATTTAAACGAATATTGATTGATATATATGAAAAGCTATATATAATTACCAATACTGCAATTAATTATGGAAAAAGAGTAGTGCGTAATGATATTGGAAATATGAGATATTTGCCAGGGTGTAGAAGCAGTATTGATTTTATAGGAAAATTTCCGGAAGGTTTACCAGCTATTGTTGTAGCTGCAGGTCCATCATTAGATAAAAATATTGATGTGTTGAAGAAAGCAAAGGGAAAAGCTCTTATAATAGTAGTTGACACAGCTATAAAAAGAGTTTTGAAAGCAGGAATTATACCAGATATGATTATTTCTATTGATATGGAAAAACCAGTGGAAATGTTTGAGGGTGAAAATTTGGCTGAAATTCCATTTCTTGTGGATATGGATGCTAATATTGATGTATTGGATTATGTAAGACCTAAGAATCTTATTTTCTGTTCATCCGACTCTGTAATATGGGATGATTTATTTAAAAGAGCTGGAAGTGAAATTCGTGTAATGCAAAATGGTGGTTCGGTTGCAACCGCAGCAATCAGTGTCTTGATAGAGTGGGGATTCAAACGAATTATATTAATGGGTATGGATCTTGGATTCACAAGCAATAAACTATATGCGGGAAGTGAGTCGCAGGAGATTGACGCGGATGAAGATAGATATACATACGTTAAGGGTATATATGAAGATAAAATTTTAGTACGTAAAGATTACTATATATATCTTAAATGGATAGAAAAGATAGCAGGGTATTTTAGCGATATAGAATTTATTGATGCAACAGAGGGCGGTACACTGAAAGAAAATACACAGATTATGACGTTGCACACGGCAATTGACAGGTATTGCCTGTTTGATTATGACATAAAGAAAATAGTGGAAGCTGTACCTCGATTGTTTGATGAGGAAGGCTGCCAGTTGATTAAGAGCACATTAGTTATAATGAAAGATAATTTAAATAGGCTAAGGAATCAATTGGTGAATTGTTCAGCCGAATGTCAGTGTGGAAAAGAAATTCTTGAGAGTGGATTAAATAATATAGAAGAATTAAAGCGTATCAATTTAAGTATTAAAGAAATGGATGATGCAATAGCTGGGTTACATGAAAGCGTATATATTACCAAGTATATGACCGACGCTGAGGTTGTCATGATGAGAGATATGTTTGATGAAGAGGACAATCATATCCAAGAGTCAATACGAATGTATGAGAAAAGCAAGGTATATTATGATAAATTATCAGATGGTATTCCAGATATAATAAAGATTATTGAAGATTGTTTGTCAAAAATGTAAAATCAAATAACAGATATGCATTAATCGTTATTTACGGAAAGGATAGGGGTAATGAAAAAGGTTCTTGTTACAGGGGCAGATGGTTTTATTGGTTCTCATTTAACGGAAGAACTTGTTAAAAAGGGTTATAATGTAAAGGCTTTTGTATATTATAATTCATTTAATTCATGGGGATGGTTAGATACACTGCCTTCAGAAATTATGAATAATGTGGAAATTTTTCAGGGAGATATAAGAGATCCCAATGGAGTTCGTGAAGCAATGAAGGGGTGTAAAGCGGTGTTTCATTTGGCAGCACTTATAGCAATACCTTTCAGCTATCACTCTCCAGATACATATGTGGATACAAATATAAAAGGAACATTGAATGTTCTTCAGGCTGCGCGTGAATTGGATGTAGATAAAATACTGATTACTTCTACATCAGAGGTATATGGAACTGCTCAATATGTTCCGATTGATGAAAAACATCCGTTTCAAGGGCAGTCTCCATATTCAGCAACAAAAATAGGAGCTGATAGATTGGCGGAATCCTTTTATAGGGCATTCAATACACCTGTAACGATAGTCAGGCCATTTAATACATATGGTCCAAGACAATCAGCAAGGGCAGTAATACCAACGATAATTACGCAGCTGTTAGCTGGAAAAACAGAAATCAAATTGGGTTCATTAACACCAACGCGAGATTTTAATTATGTAAAAGATACAGCACATGGATTTATTTCAATTTATGAATCAGATAAAACAGTTGGACAGGAGATTAATATTGCTACACAAAAAGAAATATCGATAGGACAACTGGCAGAAGAATTAATCAGGCAGATTAATCCTGAAGCCCAAATTGTTTGTGACGAGCAGAGAGTACGACCAGAGAAAAGCGAGGTAAACAGGCTGCTCGGATCAAATAAAAAAATTTTGTCACTGACGGATTGGAAACCTAAATACAGTCTGGAACAGGGATTAGCAGAAACAATAGAGTTTTTGCGTAATAATATGGAGCGATATAAGGTAAATATATATAACATATAGTAAATCATATATATTAAAAGTGCGAATGAGGGTTGTGTATGAATAGATTTATACCTTTGTCTATACCTAATTTTGAGGGGAATGAAAGAAAATATGTTGATGATGCATTAGATCAGGGGTGGGTTTCTACCGGAGGTGCATATATCACACAATTAGAAAAGATGTTATCTGAATATCTTGGCGTGGAAGATGTTGTGGCATGTCAGAGTGGCACATCAGGATTACATTTAGCTATGATAGAAAGTGGAGTGAAACCAGGTGATATGGTCATAGTACCTAGCTTGACATTTATCGCAGCCGTGAATCCGGTAAGATATCAGTTTGCGGAGCCTGTTTTTATGGATTGTGATGATGGATTGTGCTTGGACCCGCATAAATTACTATCTTTTTGTGAAGAGGAATGCAAACTGACTGATGATGGGTTGAAATATAAAAAAAATAATAGAATTATTAAGGCTATTGTAGTTGTTCATGTATTTGGAAATCTTGTGGACATGGAGTCAATTATGGATATTGCACATAGATTCAAGTTAAGTGTGATTGAAGATGCTACAGAGGCATTGGGCTCAAAATATTTAAATGGCAGATATAAAGGAAAGTTTGCGGGAACAATTGGTGATTATGGCGTTTATTCATTTAATGGAAATAAAATTATTACTACAGGTGGTGGCGGTGCAGTTACTGCAAAGAACAGCACTTCTGCCGAACATATCAGATATCTTTCTACACAGGCTAAGGATGATTCGCTGTGTTATGTGCATAATGAGGTAGGGTATAATTATAGAATGACTAATCTTCAGGCTGCACTTGGTGTAGCCCAAATGGAGGAACTGCCTGAGTTTATAAATAGAAAACAGAAAAATTATCTTCAATATAAAAATTTGTTTCGAAACTATCCGTACGCAGAATTAATGGACTTTCGTGAGGGAACAGAGTCAAATAAGTGGTTTTATTCACTTCAATTTAATAAAGATTTTTTGGATAGATTTCATGATGGTGGAGATGGTATAAAATCACTGATATGTAAATTAATGGATTATGGAGTGCAGACACGACCAATATGGGGATTGGTACATAAACAAGCACCTTATAAGAATTATTTCTCATATCATATAGAACATGCTAATGAATATGCGGATACAGTTATTAATATTCCTTGTAGTACACAATTAACGGAAGATGACATAGCATATGTTGTTGATGTTATAAAGCAGATATCGAAGGAGTCATATGTATGAAGAAAGAACAAATGAACCATTATTTGGGAACGACTAAGCTTCGCCTTATAGAGGCAATGCAAAAGATAGACGAGAATGCAAAGGGTATTCTTTTTATTGTTGATGAAAATGGACATTTGGAGGGGACGCTTACAGATGGAGATATTAGGCGAGGAATTATTAAGACGGGGGATTTGAACAGCGAAGTATTAGATTTTATGAATAAAAATCCTAAATATCTTTATCGAAAAGATGCAAATTTAGCACAAGAATATATGTACGAATTGAAAATCACAGCAATGCCTATTTTAAATATGCAAAATAGGATTAGTGATATTGTTTTTTCATCGGAGAGTACAGAAAATGATGAAAGAGAAAGTCAAAATGAATTAGAAAATGTTCCATTGGTTATTATGGCTGGCGGTAAGGGTACGCGTTTATATCCATACACTAAAATTTTGCCTAAACCACTGATTCCAATAGGGGATGTTCCGATTATGGAACGTATAATAAATAGGTTTACGGTGCATGGAATACGCGATATATATGCTATATTAAATTATAGAAAAAATATGATAATATCATATTTTTCCGAACAGCGGTTAGATGTTGACATTCATTATGTTGAAGAAAATGAACCATTAGGTACAGCGGGTGGTCTTAAATTAATAGATAAGAAAATGGAGACTCCTTTTTTCTTAACTAACTGCGACGTATTAATAAAAGCAAATTATAGTGATATATATAAATATCATATAGAAAATGGCAATGAGATTACAATGGTGGTTGCGATGAAGAATATTGTTGTGCCATATGGCGTTGTATGTGCTTCTGAGCATGGAATGGTTGTTAATATGGAAGAAAAGCCAACGTTGTCGTATTTGATTAATACAGGATTGTATGTATTGAACCCGGAGGTATTGAATGATATACCTGAAAATACATTCTTTCACATGACAGATTTGACTAATCGTTTGCTCGGATGTAAGAGAAAGGTTGGAATGTATCCGATAAGTGAAGATTCATTTCTGGATATGGGTGAGTTTGAGGAAATGCGTCGTATGGAGGAAAAGCTGAATGGCAATTAGTGTAAGAAGAAAACATCATACATATGTTATTGCTGAAGCAGGTGTTAATCATAATGGTGATATAAAAATGGCACGTAGATTAATAGATGTAGCTAAAGCAGCGGGAGCAGATGCGGTAAAATTTCAGACATTTAAGGCAGAAGAAAGTACAAGCTTTAGTGCTGAAAAAGCAGAGTATCAGAAGCAAACAACCAGTAAAAAAGAAAGCCAGCTGGATATGATTAAAAAGTTGGAGCTTCCATTTTCTGCTTTCGGGGAGCTGCAACAGTATTGCAGAGAACAGGATATAGATTTTATATCTACTCCGGATGGGTTAGAAAGCTTGAAGTGTTTGATGGAATTAGATGTGCCGCTTATTAAAATTGGTTCTACAGAAGTGACCAATTATCCATTTCTTGATGCGTTAGGGAGAACAGGAAAGCCTTTAATTCTTTCGACAGGAATGAGTACTTTGGGAGAAGTAGAGAAGGCTATAGATACAATATATTCAACGGGCAATCATAATATTACTTTAATGCATTGCACGACAGATTATCCAACAGCGTTAAATGATGTTAATCTAATGGCAATCAAAACTATGCAACAGGCTTTTCAAATAGATGTTGGATATTCAGATCATACTCTTGGTTTTGAGGCGGCAGTTGCAGCGGTTGTATTGGGTGCGGTGTGTATAGAAAAGCATATCACACTAGATCGGGAACTTCCCGGTCCGGATCATAAGGCGTCAATGCCACCGGAGGAATTTGAAGAGTATGTTAGGCATATTCGTAACACGGAAAATATATTGGGAGACGGATTAAAACGTCCAACTCCGGGTGAAGTTGAGAATATAAATCAGGTCAGGAGAAGTGTAGTTGTAACTAGAGATATATGTAAAGGAACTATCCTTACTGAAGATATGTTATGTCTTAAAAGACCAGGGACCGGAATCAAGCCGGAATATGAACAACTGCTGATAGGCAGGGCTGTTAAAAGAAATTTGGTTGCAGATGAAATGATACTTTGGGAGGATGTGTAGACTTACGAGATAAATGCTTAGATATTAGGTGCAAAATATATTGAAAGGAATGTAAACACTGTGAAAAATCTAGCTATAATAACTGCTCGTAGTGGTTCGAAGGGACTTAAAGATAAGAATATAAAAATGCTCAATGGAAAAGAATTGATGGCATATTCAATTATTGCGGCACAAGAGAGTGAAATGTTTGAAGAGATATTTGTATCAACAGACTCGGTATTATATGCAGATATTGCACGTAAATGGGGAGCAAATGTACCCTTTTTACGCTCGGACTCTATTTCGGGAGATAAGGCTTCTTCGTGGGATGCAGTTAGGGAGGCTGTTAAGGAATATGGCAAGCTTGGTAAATTTTTCGATACCGTTACACTGTTGCAGCCTACATCTCCATTAAGAACTTCAGATGATATACGAAATGGTTATATATTTTTTGATGAAAAAAAAGCAAATTATGTTGTAGGTGTATGCGAGATGGAACATTCTCCTTTATGGAGTAATACGTTGCCGAATACATGCAGTATGTCAGGATTTATGACGCCAGAGTCAGATAAACCAAGGCAGGAATTACCAGTTTATTATCGCTTGAATGGTGCGTTGTATATTGTTAGAACACAGTGTCTGACAGAGCCTATGGATTGGTATGGTGATAAATCTTTTGCATATATTATGCCCAGAGAACGTTCTATCGATATTGATTCAGAGCTGGACTTTAAAATGGCAGAATTTATGTTAGGATATATAAGCAAATGAAAGGGTGGGGGATATGAATCGAGATGAAGAATTATTCAGGATATTTAAGGAAGAATTAAGCAAAGATAGCAAAATAAGGTATTCAATCGTTGATGAACTATTTAATTCTATTAAAGATAAAAATCAGGATTTAAAACGAAAATACGCTAGTGAGATACATGGTTTAATGACAGGTAATATTACATTGGATATATTCATTTTGTCATTTTGTGTAAGGATTGATATAGATGTAAAGTATATTAAGGAAATGCAAGAAAAGGTTATGTTATCAGATTCCTTGGATTGGAGACAGAAATATTTTATTTATCAACAAATTGGTAGTTTAATATTTTTGAATCCCCAATTAAATGAAAAAGATGCTGTAGTAGGTCAATGGAAATTGATAGAACAGATACGTGATTTGTGTAAGACCGAGTTGACAATTGAACTGAGACAGGTATCTGATGAAGAATGTAATAAAAATCTTGTAATTGTTATGACGGATCAATTTATTACGATACAACATGGACCAACCAAGACAGCATTAGACAGATGCTATGTTATAAAAAAGAAAATGCATAAAAATGTATTTTTAATTAATACGGCGGATGCATTGCCTTTAGTAGGAGAAGTTCCGTTTTTTATGATTCAGGTTGGAAATCATATTCCTGAGTATATTGAAAAAACTGAAGTAGAGTGGAAGGGGGAAAAATTCACATATTATCAATGTGACGAAGGTATGCCTGATATAGGTGAGATAGAGCAGGTGTTACTTGCCATTATGAAGTTAAAACCATCGATGATTGTAGCGGTGGGCGGTACAAGTATATTGATGGCATTAGCAAATGAAATTGTTCCTACTATATCCATAGGGCTGACCCAGTCAGGTGTTGTGACAACTCTTACAGACTATCAGGTTGTGGACTATAATATGCTAGACTATGTAAAGCCAATTGTGGAACAATCAGGAAGAACAATGGAACATATAATACCAGGTAAATTTACATTCTCTTTAAAACCACAAACCGAGTTTATTACCCGAAAGGATATAGGAATCCCGGAAAATGCATTTGTAATGGCTATGGTTGGAGCGAGACTTGACCAAGAAATAACGGATGAATTTCTGACAATGTTAGAAAGTGTTATGAACGACAGAATGATGGTAGTGCTTATTGGAGTATGTGATACATATAAGGATATGATTAGCAATCATCCATTGTTAGAAAATCACGTTATGTATTTGGGCTTTTGTAAAGATATTTTATCCCGACTTGAAGTATGTGATTTATATGTAAATCCTATAAGAGCAGGTGGCGGAACATCTGTTGTTGAAGCTATGTCAAAAGAAAAACCGGCAATAACTATAAATTACGGAGATGTTTCTGGTATTGTTGGTGAGAGATTTTGTTGTGAAACTTTGGGGGATATGGCAAAATTAATTAGAAGGTATGAAGCAGATACCGATTTTTATCATGAACAGTCTATATATGCGAAGGCTGTTGCAGATGAGTATATGGATTCGGAGAGAGAATTTGAACGTATTATGGGGGAGTATGCAAAAAGAATACATGTATTATAATAAAAAATAATTGGGAGGCGAGACTGATATGCAATATGGAGTAATTACTTACACAAGAACAGCTAATATGGGAGATGATATTCAGGCCTATGCCGCAAGTAGATTTTATCCCCATATAGATTATTACATTGATAGGGAAAAAATAGATACCTTTTTTAGCGAAAATAGTGAGAAGGTCGCAGCAATTATGGCAGGATGGTATATGCATTCACCACTTAACTGGCCACCTTCTCCGTTTATAAAACCATTAATGGTTTCTATGCATTTTTCACCATCAATGGAGCTGGCTTGTGGAACGATAAAAAAGAATGCTTTAGATGATACGGCTTCAATGGATTGGTTTGAGCAGAGCGGTGATCGTGGCGTAGGGTGCCGAGATGAGGATACTGCGAGAATGTTGGAGAAGCTTGGAGTAAGGACATGGTGGAGTGGGTGTATTACTTTAACCTTGAACAGGTATTCGGATGTTGAAAAGCATGATAAAATAGTCTGTGTAGATGTTGAGAATAACCAGGTCGACGTAATTAGAAGGCATACTACAAAAGAAGTGGTTAGCATGACACATAGATATACACAATGCATTTCGGTTGAAGAACGCATGAAAACTGTGGAAGACAGATTGAAATTTTATCAGGGAGCAAGCTTATTGATAACAACAAGACTACATGCTTTACTCCCGGCTATTGCATTAGGTGTACCTGTCATATATGTAATTAATGAGAAAACGGACGCCTGTAGGTTTAACAGCTATCTTAAATATGTTGATTGTATTGATAAGGAAGACTTACTAAAGGGTAATATACCATATGATTTTGATAATATGGCAGCAAGACACACTATGTTAAATGATATGGGTGAAGCGTTATCGGATTATTGTAAAAAATTTGTGTGCGATTGTGAGAATATTATAGACATTCCCAAATTAGATGTTGATATGTTTATTGATTCCGTAAAACGAACAGAACGATTAAAGCAGTTGATTTACAAGGGGATTAATGATAAAGAATTAATAGCATGGAGTCAACAGACAGAGGATTATTGTGTTTTATCAAGATACGGAGCTGAAGCGATGGAGCACCAAAATTGGGATAAGGCTATATATTATTTTGGTTTGGCTTACGATGAATGCCATGGGGCAGATATAAAAATAGAAATGAATATATTCATGAATTATATAAGAGCATTGGTTAAAGCCGGAGATTTAGAAAATGCTAAATATTTGTTAGATGTAGGGAAAGAAGCTTATTATAAATATGAAGAATTTCATGAATTGTATCAGGAAGTATTAAAAAGTAATATGTAATGTGTAATCGTATGATATATGGTACATTATTTAAGGATAAATTATGAAAAAAATATGTTTTGTTACGGCAGCGAGATCAGAATATGGATTATTAAGATGGATTATGAAGGCAGTGCAAGAATGCACAATGTTCGAGATGCAGCTTTTAGTGACAGGCGGGCATTTATTGGAAGAACAAGGATACACGATTAACCAGATTATTGAGGATGGGTTTAATATTGATGATATAGTTAATGTGCAGATAAATTCTTCAACTGAATGTGGAATTGCAATATTTATGGGGAATCTTGCATCTCGTATAGCATTATCATTTGAACATTTAAGTCCAGATTTATTAGTGGTTCTTGGCGATAGATATGAGCTGTTGCCAATATGTAATACGGCAATGATAATGGGTATTCCGATTGCACATTTTAGTGGGGGAGATGTTACAGAAGGTGCCATTGATGATAGCATAAGAAATGCTGTTACAATGATGGCAACATATCATTTCCCTGGAACAGAGGAGGCTGCAAAAAACATTATAAGGATGACAGGCAGAAATAAAAATATATGGATGGTAGGGGAACCTGGTTTAGAGGCATTTAGGCATATTAATGCAATGAATAGGGAGGAATTGGCATGTTCGTTAGGGTTAGATGTTTCGAAGAAGTGGGTACTGCTTACTTTTCATCCTGTTACGAAAGATAGCTTGCGTGTCAATTTGGATACAGCAGAAAATATAGCAAGGTCAATGTTGGATTTAGGGGAGCAATATCAGATAGTAATAACTTATGCAAATGCAGATTATGGTGGAAATGAGATTAATAAATATTTTCACAAAATTTCATTAGATAAGCCGGATCAAATTGTTCAAATTCCATCGTTAGGCCAAAAAAGATATTTGAGTTTTATGAAACAGGCAAAATTCATAATTGGCAATTCCAGCAGTGGAATTGTTGAATCAGCATATTTTAAGATTCCTACAGTAAATGTTGGAAATAGACAGATGGGAAGGCATTTGTGCTCAAATATTGTTCAATGTGGAAATAGTTATGATGATATTAAGGCAGCAATAGAACAGGTGCTGGATGGCTTGGACATAAATGATGATTCATATTATTGGGGGGATGGATATACATCAGATAGGGTTGTGGATGTATTAAAATCGTTATAAGGTGAACATCATTTTACCTGGAGGTGAATGGATTATTTTAAAAATTTATGATAAAAATGATGCGGAAGATTGGGATAAATGTGTAAAATCATTTCACAATTGGGATGTTTATTATTTGTATGCGTATGCTTATTCATTCATGGTTCATGGAGATGGAGATATTTATTTGATATATTTTGAATATAGCGACGAAAGGTTTTGCTATGTTGTTATGCAAAAAGACATTGCAACATGTGATAGATTTAAAGGGATATTGCCACAAGGTGTATATTTTGATTGGGAAACACCATATGGATATGGAGGTCCTTTGACAGATGGACACATATCAGATAAAACCCAGCAGGTGTTTTTGGATGAAATAATGCAATATTGCAAAAGAAATAATATTGTATCTCAATTTGTCAGATTTCATCCGTTATTAAAAAATTATGACGTATTGCCTGGCGTAATAGAGACCAGATACTTAAGAGATACAATTTTTATTGATACATCGGATTTTGACACAATAATTAAAAACATGGATACTAAAAATCGCAATATGGTTCGTAAGGCTCAGAAAAATAATGTATCTATTATTTGTAAAGATATAAGCACATTTCAGGATTTTGTGCTGATGTATGAAGAAACCATGAAGAAAAATGGTGCAGATATTTATTATAGTTTTAATCAGTATTATTACGAAGCGTTATGTAATATGAAAGATAATGCTATGATTTTGTATGCTTTATATGATAATAATCCAATAAGCGGGTCGATAATACTTTTTAATGATAGGTATATGCATTACCATTTATCAGGTAGTTATGCACAATATAGAAAATATTCCCCGAATAATTTATTGCTATATAAGGCTGCGTGTTTGGCGTGTGAAAAAGGAATTAAACAGTTTCATCTTGGTGGAGGTATGAATCCGGATGATAGTTTATTTGGATTTAAGAAACAATTTAATAAAAATGGAAGGGCTGCTTATGTAGTAGGCAGAACAATTTTTGATGATGGGTTATACAGGAAACTTTTGGATATACGAAAAAAAGCAGATTCGGAATTTGATATGAATAACAATTACATGATTCAGTATCGAAGGTAATTTGAATTTGCGTTATAAATGAGGAAAAGAATAGTGCAAACAGAGATTGGTTCTGATTTTTGGCAATTAGATTTAAAAAATGAAAAAAATATATTTTGGTGGGAAGCAACAGGATATTTTTATAATTATTATAAATCTGGGCGAAATGCAATTAAGGCATTATGCAAATGCTTAGATAGGTCAAATAAAACAATATTGTTGCCTGTATATACATGTGAATCTGTTATTATCCCATTTATAGAGGAGAATTGGAAGGTCTTTTTTTATAATATTAGGTTGAATTTGCAAATTGATATGGATTCATTGCTGAAAATGTACAACGAGGTTAATCCTGATGTAGTTTTATTCCAGGGTTATTTCGGATTTGATACGACGAAAGCATCAATAGATGTGTTGAAAAATCTTTCTGATTGTGGCTGTATTTTAGTGGAAGATATCACCTCAAATTTTCTGTCAAATAATATGACGGATTTTGCTGATTTTTATATATCAAGTTTTAGAAAATATTTTGCAATTCCCGATGGTGGAATTTTGGTAAGCAGAAAAGAAATGCCTAAGTTAGATGTGGAAGAGTCCGTTGAGCGTGTGGTAGAGGATGCTCTTTTAGCGTATGCTGCCAAACAAGCATACTTTGAAAAACCATCAGAAGAGAAAAAGTCTGAATTTAAAAAATTGTACAAGGTATTTTATAATGAAGTTGAAGTAAATGATAAATTATACCGCATGAATTTAATGTCAAAAGAAATCCTTGAAAAAATAGATATTAGAAAGATAAAAACAAAAAGACAGAATAATTATAATTATTTGTTATATGAATTACAAAAATATCATGACATAACGCCGGTATTGGGTGAATGTACTAGTGGCGTTACGCCTTTGTTTATTCCTATATATTATAATGGAAAAAGGGAGCGACTTCAGGCATATTTGGCATATAATGGTATTTATTGCCCTGTGATATGGCCTAAGCCATCACAAATTATCGTTGAGGATGATCTGACACGGTCGCTTTATGAGAAAATGTTATGTATACCAATTGATCAACGATATGGAGTAGATGAAATGAAAGAGATAATAAGAGTTTTAAATGAATTCGTTTGATATCTCGTCATTCACTGCTTTTAACATTTGGTTTATGCGTACATTATAGTTGTGGTATTTCGTTGCTTTTTTCATACCATTTTCTGCAATTTGAAGACGTTCGTCTTCGTGTGAGAGATAGTAGTATATTTTTTCAAGAAGATCAGGTATGCTTTCATAAAGTACCAAATCTTTTCCAGGTATAAAAAAGTCTGGTATCTCAGCTTGAAAATTTGATATAACAAAACCACCAGATGCCATTATATCAAATAATCTTTGAGTCATACCGGATTTAAATGTTTTACTGGTAATTTCCAGGTTGATTTTGCTGCAATGATATATTTTTGGTAACATAGTTAAAGTGTCGGCTATTCCTTTGTTGTGGATAGCTGGCAGCATATTGGTGTTGCTTGTGGTATATAAATCTGTATTAAAATGTTCGCTTACTTCGCGTAATGTGTTGATTCGGTCAAGCATAGTTGCACGATATCCAAAATAGTAATCTGCAATAATGCTTTTCGCGTTGTCAATGTAATCAGGAGGTAATTGCCAATTCATCTGCTTTTTAAAATTATTTATGAATTCTTCTGTAAGAGAATCTTCCATAAAATTATAACCATACACGTTAAGCTGTGCATTTATAATACCATCTACATAGCCTTTAAGATATGGTGGTAAAGATTTGGTGATTGTTTCGTGAGTGCCTTTCTCTGTATATAGGGAGCCAACAAAACATACATCACTGTGATACCCTTTATATTCTTTTTCAGTAATGCATAAATTATCATATTGCGTTTCATCACAGGCAGCTGGAAGATAATATATATTTGCATTTGGATAAATTCCATGAAACCTTTCTGCGTGCATTTTGTCAAAGAAAAAAGTATAGTTATGTGGATCTGGAAATGTCTTTGAATATAGGGAGTAACAAGGACAATCGCATAACCATGATAAATAAGGCATGTTCAAAAATTTACATGCACGGGAAATGATTGGAATATAGTTAATGGAAATTATGAAATCTATTCCTGTATTAATTGTAACAAAATTAATAAGCTTGGATAGGTATTCTGTATCATAGTCTTTTTCCTTAAAAGTGTGTCTGAATGGTATGACTTTATGGCCAGCATTTTCAAAGGCTGAACTTAATTTTGGTTCTATTAGATTATCCCAATAGCAAAATATTAACGTCATTAGTTGTGGTAGACTCCTTTAATTTGTTAGTTTAATTCTATGTTTATATTCATCTTATGTCAATATATAATTATACGAACCCATATGTATTTATTTGTAGAAATGAAATAATAATCATGATACAATTAAGATAATTTAAATGTTTGGGGGATTTTTGCAGCATATGGAAGACACTTTTAATACGCGGTATCATAAAAATTCTGAAAATAGAATTTTGGAATGGTATAAACTGCATGAAATAGAAGAAAAACAATATATGAAAAAAATTGATATGTATCTGGCTGATGGAACAATAACGGCAAAGCAGGCTATATGTAATCTTGTAGAACAAGATGGATTTATTGATAATTTTAAAACCAGAAATAATATGTCATATATTATAAATGCTGTAAATATTTATTATAGAGAGCTGGATGCAAATGAACAAAGTACAATATTTGACATTGCATATAGTATAGACGATATTATATCACTCACTAATAGAATCAGATTTTCCGTATGGGAGTTAGAATATACTGAGGATGAAGAATCGGCATATTTGCTATGTGATTTAATTCAAAATAACCATATTTCTGCTACTATGCTATTATATATCCTGGATGCTGTTGCTATAAATAAATATTTGGTGTCTATGAAATTGTCAGACGGATTAAAAAATAAAAAGATGTATAAGTATCAGCTGCATATATTACTTTTCATAGCAGACAGATACAGAGGAGACGAAACTGCACTGTGTGAGTTAGCACAGCTGTATTTGAAAGCCGGATACAGTGATTTGGCAAGGAATTGGTTAAACCAAATTAATCAGCCGGGTTCTTTGACGGAGAGAGTAAGGAGAGAGCATGGACTGTAAAAAAATATGTTTTATAATGTGCGTGAATGATTGGAATTATGCTAATGAAGCGATTTATTTTATTAAAAAATTAATTGTGCCAGAGGGATATACTATTGATGTGTTGACTGTTGAAGATGCTACAAGTATGACGGCAGGTTATAATGAGGCTATGAGGACTTCAGATGCTAAATATAAAGTGTATCTCCATCAGGATGTTATGATTGTTGAACAAAATTTTATCGCAAAAATGTTAGACATATTCAGAAATGACAAAATAGGTATGATTGGAATGGCAGGTGCTGTTTCACTTGATGAAAGTAAAGTTATGTGGAATTGTAGGAGAGTAGGGAGTATATATAACGGAAATGCTTATGGCATGAAAGAATGGCTGATAGGCGAGGTCGATGCAGCATATCAGTCTGTTGAGGCGATAGATGGTTTACTTATGGCAACGCAGTATGATATTTCTTGGAGAGAAGATATATTTAAACGATGGGATTTTTATGATGTGTCCCAGAGTTTTGAATTCCGTAAAGCTGGATATGAGATTATTGTTCCTAACATGAAAAAACCATGGTGCATACATGATGATGGTTTTATGGACCTTAAATATTATTATGAGGAAAGAGACAAGTTTGTAAGGGAATACTGCTGATTATTATGGAGGTACATATGAATAAGGTTATTCAGTTTATAAATGAGGATAATTGGGGAGCTGCCGCAGAAGAGGTTTTAAATATGTTACAGACTGAGACATTTACTGATGAGATTGCTATATTAGCTGCGACAGTAAATGCACATTTTGGTGATGACGAGATGGTATTTTCATTTATCCAGAAAGGACTTAACTATAATTATCAAAATTATGAACTCTATTTAATGCTTGGTGATTATTATGCCTGTAGAAATGTTAATCAGTCATATCTGTGTTATGAGAATGCATTATATTACTGTGAGAAACTTGGTAATGATGAGGATTATAATCAAATATTAGAAATAATAAATGAATTTAAAAATAGTAATGATATTGATGTAAAACCATATTCAATTATCGTATTAGCACATAAAGATACCATACAGGGTGAAGTATGCATTGAAAGTATAAAAAATAATTGCTATGCACCTTCGTATGAGGTTATTGTAATCGATGATTCCGATTTATCGATTCCTAAAAGGTATAATATTGGTATTAGCCGTGCTGCAAAAGGCAATGATGTCATGTTGCTTGATAGCAGAGTTGTTATGTACCCCAATACTATATTTTTGATGAGAATGGAATTGTATGCCTCTGATAAAAATGGGGCAGTAGGTTGTGCAATGGACTCATATGAGAATGGTCTATATGAATACAGACCTTGGTTAGATAGTAAGGTGCTGCTTATTAAGAATAATATCATAGCTGCTGGTTGTGTATTAGACGAACGATATGAGTGTGTAGATTTATGCGATAAAGATTTTGGACTTCATGTGTTAGATATGGGATATAGAAATATACTTTGTCGGGAAGGACGTATTAGCAAGGCATGTAACGATTGCGGTTTAGTGTCCGATGAGGTTCAGAGTGAAGAGACAGTTGCCGAGGACTATATAAAATTTCAAGAAAAATGGGGTATGAGTCCTCATTATTATTCTAATGTCAGAAATGATCTCATATCGATGATTAATATGGAAAAAGACAAGCCTATTCGTGTCTTAGAAGTGGGTTGTGGTATGGGCGCAACATTAGGAAAGATAAAATGCCTGTATCCTAATTCCGAGGTTTATGGTATTGAGGTTGTAAAGAAAGTGGCAAAACTTGGAGCGTCTAATTATAATATTATATGTGCGAACATAGAGGATGATAATATTCCGTTCGAGGAGAACTATTTTGATTTTATTATATTTGGTGATGTAATAGAGCATTTGAGGGAACCTGAAGCTGTGCTGGCTAATATGAGAAGGTATTTGAAACAGGGAGGAAGTATACTCGCGAGCATACCCAATATTATGAATGCAGAAAATATATATCAATTGCTGCATGGATATTTTACATACGAGGAATCTGGTATAAGGGATAAGACACATTTGAGATTTTTTACTTTTTATGAGATTGTAAATATGATGAAACGATTGGGATATGATATCAAAGAGATGAATATGTCGAGAGCCAAAGGATTAACTACAAAGGATTTTCCTGAATTTTTTGATAAGCTGCTTGCGATAGAGGGTGTTGCTGATCGTAAATTTTTTGATGCGTTGCAGTATATATTCCGGGCAGAGATGGTGTAGGAGTGTAAAGTTATGGTGACAATAAGTTTATGCATGATTGTAAAAAATGAAGAATTGGTTCTTGCACGTTGCTTAGATACAGTTTGTGATTTGGTTGATGAAATTATCATTGTTGATACTGGCTCGACAGACTCTACGAAATCCATTGCTGCACGATATACGGATAAGATATATGATTTTGAATGGGTTAATAATTTCGCAGATGCACGTAATTTTTCGTTTTCTAAAGCAACTATGGATTATATTTATGTTCCTGATGCAGATGAAGTTTTAGATGATGTAAATCGTGCAAGATTTATGAAACTTAAAGAGTGTCTTTTGCCTGAGATTGAACTTGTACAGATGAAATATGTGACGGAAATGAAAAATGATGCAGTTATGAATGTGAAGAAGGAGTATAGACCGAAGCTTTTTAAACGTTTAAGAACATTTACATGGATAGATCCTATACATGAGACGGTGAGGCTTGATCCAGTGGTATACAACAGTGAGGTTGAAATTATTCATAGACCTGTTGATACGCATGAAAGACGTGATTTTATTATATTTGAAGAGGAGATAAACAGGAACGGTATTCTTTCGCCTAAGCTTAGGACAATGTATGCGAGGGAGTTATTGAAAAGGGGTACTGTGGAGGATTTTGATACTGCGGGTAAATATTTCTTAGAGATGTGGGAGAGTAATCCTATAGATGAAGCTGGAAGAGAAGCGGCATGTATACTAAGTAGAATTGCCAGATTCAAAGGAGATGCTGCGGCTCTTATGAAGTACGCATTGAGAGATATGCTTGACGCACCATGTGCGGAAGTCTGTTATGAACTTGGAGAATATTATTTGGAGCAACAGGATTATAAGGAAGCTATTGTATGGTATCTTAATGCGGCATATGAGACACAGAGTATGTTAGATATCCACTGTAGCGGCGACCTTCCGCTTAGAAAACTTATATATTGTTATAGACAACTTGGTGGATATGAACAACAGCTTGAGAAATGTCAAAAAGATCTTGATGCGTGGGAAATTCCTGAGGAATTGTAATATGTGAATGTGTTTGGGATGAGGGGCTTGCTTTTATAACAACCCCGCCATCCTAAACATTTGTGCCAGCCTTACATCATAGCTGTGACACATTTTAACCTTTTCATATCCATTTTGTGCTATCTGTAATCTCTCTTCATCATGTTCAAGATAATAACCGATTTTGTCAAGTAGATCAGGTATACTGTCATATAATACGATATCCTCGTCAGGAATAAATATCTCAGGTATCTCGGCCTGATAATTAGATATTACAAAGCCGCCAGCTCCCATCAGGTCAAATATTCTTAGGGGAAGTCCGGTTTTGATAGGACGATTGGTCATGTTTAAGTTAATTTTGCTGCATTTAATAATCTGAGGCATCATGGTGTTGGAGTCAGCTCCTCCGTGATTATGTACCTTAGGGAGCATGCTTGTATCACTTAAGGTCCACAAGTCCATGTCAAAATGCTCACTGATGGCAGCGAGAGTCCTTATTCTCTCCTGTTCAGTACATTTATATCCGATATATGTGTCGGCTACAATGCCTTTTATGTCCTCTGCGTAATCCTCTCCAAGAGGCTCCCACGCTGCGTATTTTTTGAATTCTTCTGCGAAGGCATCGCTTATAGAATCCTCTATGAAATTATAGCCATATACATTTAGCTGTGCATTTATAAGACCGTCGACATAGCCCCGAATATAGTCCGGCAGGTCCTTTTCTATTTCGTTGTATCTGCATTTTTCTGAATAGAGTGAGCCGACAAATGAGATGTTGCAGTCGTATCGCTTATGTTCCTCAGCTGTCACCCTTATGCTGTCCCATGTAGGAACATCGCAGCCCATCGGAAGATGGAATATACAGTTCGGATTCATAGGCGAGAATTTGTCATGCTGCATCCTGTCTAACACGAAAATGCGATTGGTTTCGTATCTGATTGTCTCGGAATATAGCTGGAAGCTTGGACAGTCCACAGTCCATGAGAGGTAAGGAAGCTTAAATACCTTGCAGGTTCTTGCAATTATTGGCTGGAAATTAACGGAAAATACGCATAGGACATCCTTTGTCTGCTGTATAAGTGCTGCGAGCTCCTTTAGATATCCCTCGTCGTAGTCAACGCTTTTAAAGGCACGGTTCATGTAAACGACATCAAAATCGAGCCTCTTAAGGGCGTTATCTATACCTACCTCACATATACTTTTCCAGCGACAAAAAATGACCTTCATGCGCAGCCTCCCTTTAAATATTATGAGTACATTCCGATTCTTCTTATATGTCTCTCATCATTTGAGAAAGGTGTGTCTACAAATATATCGGTAATCATAAGAGCAAGTCCGGGACCTGTTGTCCTTGCACCCATACAAAGAATATTGGCATTGTTGTGCTCTCTTGTTGCCTTTGCTGAGAAGCAGTCTGCGCAGAGTGCTGCTCTTATACCGTCAACCTTGTTGGCTGCCATTGACATACCTATACCTGTTCCGCATATAAGGATTCCTAATTCACACTCACCGCCTGCTACTGCCTCTGCAACCTTTTTTGCATAGACAGGATAATCACAGGAGGCTGTGCTGTCGCAGCCAAAATCTTTAATCTCAAATCCTCTCTCCTTAAGGTGGTTGATAACCTCAAGCTTAAGCTCGTATCCACCATGGTCACATCCGATTGCTATCATAATAATATCCTCCGTTATAATAATTTACACATTGATAACCCTGTGTCCGGCTGCTTTAAGCAGTCTGTTCATAATTGCACCGCCAAGCTCACCACTGTCAAATGCTTCGCTGTACATATATTCTGTTTTAAGCTCATCACATGCCCTCAATGTGGCATAAAGGTGTGCTGCTATGGTTTCATCCTTGCTTGCCTCACCTATGACAAGAATATTCTCGCATTTGTATAGAGAAGCATTTTCTTTGCTGGCAAGAACTGCAACCTTATAGCCTTCAGCTTCCTTTTTGCTGACAAGCTCGTTTATCTTTGCTGCAACTAAGTCTTTGCTGCCTGATACTATAGAGAGCTCGCCCTTAGGTGCGTAGTGGGTATATTTCATGCCGGGTGCCTTAGGTCTGAGGTTAGGGTCAGGCTCAATTATTGCCTTGTCGATTGAAACCTCACCTACTATATGCTCAAGCATCTTCTTGGTTATGAAGCCCGGTCTTAAGATAGTAGGCTCGTCGCCGGTAAGGTCAACTATCGTTGATTCAATTCCTATGCCAACCTCGCCTCCATCAAGTATCATATCGATTCTTCCGTTCATATCCTCTGCAACGTGACCGGCTGTTGTAGGAGATGGTCTTCCTGAGGTGTTGGCACTAGGCGCAGCAATATATACACCGCTCTCCTGTATAAGCTTCCTTGCCACAGGATGTGAAGGCATCCTTATTGCGACAGTATTAAGTCCGCCTGTCGTTCCATCTGGAACAATTGACTTCTTTGGAAGTATGATGGTAAGAGGTCCCGGCCAGAAAGCTTCCATAAGCATTACTGCTTTTTCAGGAACAACGGTTGCAAGCTTATAAACTGCCTCAGTATCCGCTATATGAACAATGAGTGGGTTGTCGCTTGGACGACCTTTTGCTGCATATATCTTGGCTGCCGCATCGGCATTTAGTGCGTCAGCACCAAGTCCGTAAACGGTCTCAGTCGGAAATGCGACAAGTCCGCCATTTTTAAGTATGGCTGACGCCGCTGATATAGCTTCCTTGTCATCGCCATTTTTGATTATTGTAGTTATTTTATCCATAGTGCTTACGCTTCCCTTGATAATATTAAAAATAAACCAAAAATATTATATCACAAGTTGCCTCTTACCACAAACAGATTGTATAAAATGACAAATCAATGGGGATGCTTTTCGTAGAATACAGTTTTGTAAAAATGTATAAAATACAGTCGTTATTTGTTGAAAATATTGTGGATATCCGATATAATTACAATTGTGTGTACGTTTAAAATCGGGGTGACATATATGAAAAGTAATAATAATCAGGTGTGGCGTATGATATATCTTATTACACAGATAGGATTTACTATGTTGACAACCATTTTCATATGTATTGGACTGGGATATCTTATAGACAGATGGTTTAATCTTGATCTGATGGTATGGTTTATTATTCTTGGTGTTGTCGCAGGTTTTCGTTCCACATATATATTAATCAGGAAATTTATAGGGCACGATGATGGAAAGTCGTAGATTGTTGAAGGAATTGTATATAGGAATAGCTATCCATGTGGCGATATTTATGTTGCTTGGGATTATTTTTATGCATCCGCTATGGCTGTATGAGGTTTCGCTTCTTGCCGGAGGTTCTGTATCGGCACTGCTCCTCTACCACACCTATGACTGTCTGGACAGAGCACTTGAGCTTCCTGCTAAGAACGCCAAGTCATTTATAACAATAAGGGTTATATTCAGGCTTGTAGTCAGAGTTGGTCTTATGATAATAGGAGTTCTCATACACTGGACTGCCCTTGTCGGAGTTCTGGTGGGAATGTTGTCACCTAAGACCTCTGCCTATCTTAATCCTAGAATTAAGAAGCTGCTTGATAAAAGACAGCAGAACTAACATGCTTACAGGAGTGCAAACAGTACTCTTGCTATAGAATAAAACAAATGAAGGAGGGTAAACGTATGACGAGTAGTGTAGCCATCGGGGTTGATATGGCAAGCCGTGAAGCAGATTTCTATATTCATGAGCTTTATCCAGTTAATTTCTTTGGCACGACGGTGTATATCACCACAACTCATGTCTGTACACTTATAGTGCTTATAACGATTGCTGTGCTTGCGATAGTTGCAAGACGAAGCGTATTAAAGAAGCGTGAAGTCCCAAGCAAATTTGCTGCGGGCGTTGAGATAGCAATCAGCACATTACTTAATTTCGTGAACGGAACCATGGGTAAAGCGGGCAAAAAATATATCAACTATATTGGAACCTTGTTTATATTTGTTTTGTTATCAAATATATCCGGTCTGTTTGGGTTAAGACCACCTACAGCGGATTATGGAACAACGCTTTGTATAGCACTTATTTCTTTTGTGATGATACAATATGCCGCTATCCGTTATCAAAAATGGGGTGCGTTTAAATCGCTTTTCGAGCCGATTTTCCTGTTCTTCCCTATAAATGTAATCAGTGAATTTGCAACACCGGTTTCACTGTCATTGCGTTTGTTTGGTAACATTTTAGCAGGAACAGTTATGATGGCACTTTATTACGGAATGTTGCCTATATTCTGTAAATTTGGTATTCCATCTGCACTGCATGTATATTTCGACCTGTTCTCAGGTGCGATTCAGGCGTATGTATTCTGTATGCTTACAATGACATTTGTGGCAGATAAGAGAAATGTAGAAGGCTAGTAATTATTCAAAAATAATCAAACGGAGGAATTAATAATGACACAGATTCATATTGACGGATTAATTAGTGCGTGCTCTGCAATAGGTGCAGGTATCGCTGTTTGTTCAGGTATCGGACCTGGTATAGGTCAGGGTATCGCTGCTGGTTACGGTGCTTCAGCAGTAGGCCGTAATCCTGGTGCAAAGGGAGATATCATGTCTACCATGCTTCTTGGACAGGCTGTTGCTGAGACAACAGGTTTGTATGGTCTTGTAGTTGCACTTTTGCTTATGTTCGTTAAGCCTTTCGGTAAGTAAGATTATATAAGAAACCCGAAAGGAGGACTAACGGTGACAAGTACTGGATTATTAACATTTGCGAATGCCAGCGTTGCTGTTTTGACAGAGGATGCAAGTACAGGCAGAATCTTTGGCCTGGATGCACAGTTGTTGTTTGATGTCCTGGTTCAGGGCTTCGCAGTATTTTTGTTGTTTATATTCCTATCATATGTGCTCATCAATCCGGTGAGAAAGATGTTAGAGGATAGACAGAAGAAGATACAGGACGACATAACTAATGCCAGAAATGACAGGGAAGAGGCGGCAAAGCTTAAGGCTTTATATGATGAGAAGATAAAGAATGCCGATACTGAGGCGGGCGATATTCTCGCACAGGCCAGAAAAAAGGCTGTTAAGAACGAGGAGAACATAATCGCTGATGCCAAGGAGGAGGCAAACAGGATTTTATCCAGAGCAGGCAAAGAGGCAGAGTTAGAGAAGAGCAGGGTTAAGGATGAGGTTAAGCAGGAGATAATCGGCGTTGCTACAGTTATGGCTGGCAAGCTGGTTTATACATCTTTGGATGAGGAAGGTCAGGCTAAGCTCATAGATGATACTCTGAAGGAAATGGGTGATGATACATGGCTAAACAAGTAGACGCAACCTATGGAAATGCACTTTTTGAGCTCGCTATGGAGGAACACAAGCTTGATGAACTCTATGATGAGGCACAGGTGCTTGTAAATATTTTTAAAGAAAATTATGAGTTAATAAAACTTCTGGAGCATCCACAGATAAGTAAGGAAGAGAAAAAGGCTCTGATAGAGAATACATTTAAGGGAAGAGTTTCCGGAGATATGACAGGTTTAATGGTTATGGTCGTAGATAAGGAGCATAGCAAATGGCTTGTCCGTATTCTGGAGTATTTTATCGGATGTGTAAAGAAGGAAAAGAATATAGGAATAGCAGACGTAACCAGCGCGGTTACATTGTCTGACTCACAGAAGGCAGACATAGAAAAGAGACTGCTTGACACTACCTCATATACAAGTATGGAGGTGTCCTATAATGTGGATAAGTCCATTATAGGCGGACTTGTTATTCGTATAGAGGACAGAGTTGTCGACAGTAGTATTAAAAATAAGCTGGAGAAGATGTCAAAGGCTCTGGCACAAGGTTAGATAAAACTAGAGGAAAGAAGGTGTTCGTTGTCCATGAATTTGAAACCGGAAGAGATAAGCTCCGTTATCAAAGAGCAGATTAAGAATTATCAGACGAAACTTGAGACTTCCGATGTAGGAACAGTTATTCAGGTTGCAGACGGAATTGCGCGTATTCATGGTCTTGAGAGTGCTATGCAGGGCGAACTTCTTGAATTCCCAGGGGATGTATTCGGTATGGTAATGAACCTTGAGGAGGACAATGTTGGTGCCGTTTTGCTCGGTGATAATAACAATATCAACGAGGGTGACATAGTTAAGACAACAGGACGAGTTGTTGAAACTCCTGTAGGAGATGCAATGCTCGGACGAGTTGTAAATGCGTTAGGACAGCCTATAGATGGCAAAGGTCCTATAGCGACAACAAAGACAAGACAGATAGAGAGAGTAGCATCAGGTGTTATCTCTCGTAAGTCAGTTGATACACCTCTCCAGACAGGTATCAAGGCTATCGATGCCATGGTTCCTATCGGACGAGGACAGAGAGAGTTGATTATCGGTGACAGACAGACTGGTAAGACAGCTATAGCGATTGATACAATAATCAATCAAAAGGGACAGGGAGTAAACTGTATATATGTAGCCATTGGACAGAAGGCTTCTACAGTTGCTAATATAGTTAAGACACTTACAGAGTATGGTGCTATGGAATATACAACCATAGTTGCTTCAACTGCAAGTGAGCTTGCACCACTTCAGTATATCGCACCATATACCGGATGTGCGATTGGTGAGGAATGGATGGAGGCAGGTAAGGATGTTCTTGTAGTATATGATGATTTGTCAAAGCATGCTACTGCATATCGTACCCTGTCACTTCTTCTAAGAAGACCACCAGGACGTGAGGCTTATCCGGGAGATGTATTCTATCTTCATTCGAGACTGCTTGAGCGTGCGGCTAAGCTTTCGGATGAGCTTGGAGGAGGTTCGCTTACTGCACTTCCTATAATTGAGACACAGGCAGGAGATGTATCAGCATATATTCCTACTAATGTTATTTCTATAACAGATGGACAGATATACCTTGAGACAGAGATGTTTAACTCAGGCTTCAGACCTGCTGTTAATGCCGGACTTTCAGTATCCAGAGTTGGTGGAGCAGCACAGATAAATGCCATGAAGAAGCTTGCAGCACCTATCCGTGTTGAGCTTGCACAGTACAGAGAGCTTGCAGCTTTCTCACAGTTTGGTTCAGAGCTTGACGCAGATACAAAAGACAAGCTTGCTCAGGGTGAGAGAATTAAGGAGATGCTTAAGCAGCCACAGTATAAGCCTATGCCTGTAGAGAAGCAGGTCGTAATCATTTATGCAGCGACAAGAAAGTATCTCATTGACATTCCTGTTGACAGAATACTTGAATTTGAGAGCGGATTATTTGAATATATTTCTACAAATGCACCTGAGATATTTGAGGGAATCAGAGAGCAGAAGAAGCTCACTGAGGAATTAGAGCAGAGCCTTATTAAGGCAATCACAGCATTTAAGGAAGAATTCTAGGAGTAGAATAGAGGTGATAAGTCTTGGCATCTATGAGAGACATCAAGAGACGTAAAGAGAGCGTCCAGAGTACTCAGCAGATTACCAAAGCCATGAAACTGGTAGCTACAGTCAAGCTCCAGAAGGCTAGAAGTAAGGCTGAGAGCAACAAACCATATTTTAATATGCTTTATGACACTATCTGTTCTATTCTTGCCATGACGAAGAATGTGGACCACCACTATCTAAGGGACAACGGATGTAAGAAAAAGGCAGTTATTACAATAACCTCTAACCGTGGTCTTGCGGGCGGCTATAACAACAATATAGTTAAGCTTGTGACAGGTGGTGATTTTCCTAAGGACGATACCTATGTGTATGCAATAGGAAAGAAGGGTATAGAAGGCCTTGCAAGAAAGGGCTATACCATATATCAGGATTCGTCAGAGGTGATAAATGCACCGCTATTTGCAGATGCGACAGAGCTTACGAAGCAGCTTTTGACACAGTATTCCAAGAACGAGATAGGTGAGATATACCTTGCATATACAAACTTCAAGAATACGGTAGTGCAGGAGCCTGTATTGGTCAAGCTGTTACCTATAAGCGCTGATGACTTTGATTTGGATGAAGCTAAGTTAAAGGATATGGATGGCAAGCTTCTTATGAACTTTGAGCCATCTGCTGAGGAGGTTCTTGATGAGGTGATACCAAAATACATGTCTAACATTATATTTGGTGCACTCTTAGAGTCCGTTGCGAGTGAGAATGGTGCCAGAATGCAGGCTATGGATTCTGCAACAAGCAATGCTGATGATATGATTAGCAGCTTATCTCTTAAGTACAACCGAGCAAGACAGAGTGCAATCACTCAGGAGCTTACAGAGATTATTGCTGGTGCGGATGCAATTAGCTAATGCGATATGACATAGAGTAGAAATATTTGGTTATATATAGAAATTATAAGGAGATATAAGGAAAATGGCAGATACAAATGTAGGAAAAGTCACCCAGATTGTTGGTGCCGTAATCGATGCAAGATTTCCTGATGGACATCTTCCTGAGATATACGATGCAATAACAATCAAGACTAAGAGTGGCGATATACTGTATGCTGAGGTTTCGCAGCATCTCGGTGATGATACGGTAAGATGTATTGCGATGGGCCCTACTGATGGTCTGGTAAGAGGAATGGAGGCAATCGGTACCGGTGCTCCTATTACCGTTCCTGTAGGAGAGGCTACACTTGGACGTATGTTCAATGTACTTGGACAGCCTATCGACAATAAGCCGGCACCTGAGGTTGATACCTATCTTCCTATCCATAGAAAGGCACCTGAATTTAAGGACCAGGCTACGGATACTGAGATATTAGAGACAGGTATCAAGGTTGTTGACCTCCTGTGTCCATACCAGAAGGGTGGTAAAATCGGACTCTTCGGTGGAGCCGGTGTAGGTAAGACAGTCCTTATCCAGGAGCTTATTACAAACATCGCTACAGAGCATGGTGGATATTCAGTATTCACCGGAGTTGGTGAGAGAACAAGAGAGGGTAACGATCTCTATTATGAAATGATAGAGTCAGGTGTTATCAATAAGACTACCATGGTGTTCGGTCAGATGAACGAGCCACCTGGAGCAAGAATGAGAGTAGGTCTTACCGGACTTACTATGGCAGAGTATTTCAGAGATAAAGTAGGTAAGGACGTCCTGCTCTTTATCGATAACATATTCAGATTTACACAGGCAGGTTCAGAGGTTTCTGCTCTGCTTGGACGTGTGCCTTCTGCGGTTGGTTATCAGCCGACATTGCAGACAGAGATGGGTGCACTGCAGGAGAGAATTACATCTACTAAGAATGGTTCTATAACATCAGTACAGGCTGTATATGTGCCTGCTGATGACCTTACAGATCCAGCACCTGCAACAACCTTCGCTCACCTGGATGCGACAACGGTATTGTCACGTTCAATCGTTGAGCTTGGTATCTATCCGGCTGTAGATCCTCTTGAGTCAACATCAAGAATACTTGATCCAAGAATCGTTGGAGAGGAGCATTACAAGGTAGCCAGAGGTGTTCAGGAGATACTTCAGAAGTATAAGGAATTGCAGGATATTATCGCTATCCTTGGTATGGATGAGTTATCTGAGGAGGATAAGATAGTTGTAGCAAGAGCACGTAAGGTTCAGAAATTCTTGTCACAGCCTTTCCATGTAGCTGAGCAGTTTACCGGTTTGCCAGGAAAGTATGTACCGCTCTCAGATACAATCCAGAGCTTTAAGGAGATACTTGAGGGTAAGCATGATGATATCCCGGAGAGTTATTTCTTAAATGCAGGCAGTATCGAGGATGTAGTTGCGAAATGTAAGTAACAGGGAGGGTATATATGTCAGATAATACCATGCGAGTAAAGGTTATTGCTCCTGACAGAGTATTCTACGAGGGAGATGTTACCTTTATGGAATTTAATACCATTGAGGGCATTATAGGAATATACCCTAGACATATCCCGACTACTGTTGTTATCGCACCGGGCGTACTTAAGATATCAGAGAGCCAGGGAGATAAGACAGCAGCATTGCATTCCGGATTTGCGGAGATATTAGGAGACAGCGTAACTATTTTGGCAGAGAGTGTTGAGTGGCCTGACGAGATAGATATACGTCGTGCTGAGGAGGCAAAGATAAGAGCCGAGCGCAGATTAAGCGACAGCTCACAGGATATACACAGGGCTGAGCTTGCACTTAAGAGGGCTATGTTAAGACTTGAAATGACCAAAAGGGTTTAATATTAATAATAAAAAGACTATTTCGCTGATAACCTTGCATTTAAGTGAGGCTGTCTGTGGAATAGTCTTTTTGTTATATATGTTATTATTTTGATATATCCTTTGCTATATAATCATTAGTACTGTGAAAATGGTGTAAATATAATATTTGCATCCGTGTATTTTGACATTATGGTATTGCCCTCGGATTCTGAGCTCTGTGTATATGATGCTAAGTCGTCTACACTTTTTGTAGTGTAGAAATAAGGATTTTCCGTATTTATATATGCATCTATAACGACAGCCTCAACTAATGTAAGAGATGTGCTTCCGTTGTCATATTTGTAATATACATAAAATGAATTGGCTGCTCCGTTTGAGGCTGTCTCACTGATATAGCCATTTTTACAGATAGAGTACATATCACGTTCCCCGCTCTGTGCAATAAGCGTAGGTGTTCCATTTACAAGGGAATATATATCTAATACGTTGTGGCTTTCTGCTGTGAGCCCGATTAAAAGCTCATTTACACCATCACTGTTAATATCGTAATATGCATATCCTATGTCGTTTAAGCCTGTTCCACTATAGTATGAGCACATATAATTTAAGCTGTTGTCTGATAATTTCTGGAAGTCCCAATTCTCTGATATAGCCTGATGATACTTATCAAGTATGTCTGAGTAATCGCTTTTGCCTTGTGACTGAGATGAATCTGTTTGTAGTGTGGATTCTGTATTTGAGTTTTCGGTTGTGTTTTCTGTGGCAGCTTCTTCGGTTGTCTGTTCTGTAGAGGCTTCAGTGGAGGCCTCGGTATCATTTGTTGTAAGCTCCTCTGTGCTTATCTCGATTAAGTCGTCCGTTTTGTCCTTGCCACATCCTGTAAGAGATGCGCAAAGCAAGGTTAAGGTTAGTGTAGTAACTCCAAGTGTTTTAATATATTTTCTCATTATCATCCGTCCTCTCCTTTTTGAACTTTTCTGCTCGGACAATATATACGTTTGTATGTATATTGCTTTTTCACTATATAATCTGCGTGTATCATAATTGTAAAATAAATTAAATACCATATAATTATAGTAAAATTCCAAGTAAAATGTTATAGTATATATAGCAGATTTCTGCCGATATATACTATATAGAAGGAAACGATTGATATATGCAGGGCATTTTTATATCCATGGAAGGACCTGATGGTTCGGGAAAGTCAACACAGATTAGTTTGTTGGAGAAGCATCTTCGTGACATGGGATACGAGGATATAATTATAACGAGAGAACCAGGCGGCACACGTATAAGTGAAGCAGTGCGAGAGGTTATTCTCAACAAGGAATATAAAGAGATGGGTTATATGACAGAGGCGTTGTTGTATGCATCAGCGAGAGCACAGCTTGTTAGCGAGGTTATTGCACCTGCGCTTGAATGTGGCAAGGCGGTTGTCAGTGACAGATTTGTGGATTCATCTGTAGTGTATCAGGGCATGGCAAGAGGTCTTGGCGTGGAGAATATATATAATATTAATTCATATGCCATACAGGGAATTATGCCAGACATAACGATACATCTTGACTTGCCGGCTGAGGAAGGGCTTGGCCGTGCCAGAGGAAGGGCAGAGCTTGACCGCATGGAACTGGAATCCGTTGAATTCCATAAGAGGGTTGCACAGGGTTACAGGGATTTAGCGAAGCTTTCGCCGGACAGAATTAAGACTATAGATGCTACATTGCCAGTAGAGAAAATTCATGAAATAATCGCAGGGTATGTCGATAAAATAATTAAAGCGTAACAAAAAAAGGAGGGTAAAGATGGATATTAAGGTTAATCAGCTTCAGCAGTTGACTCAGATGGAAGCACCTAAGAATAATGCATCCAAGAGTGAGGACTTTAAGTTTACCTTGATTAAGAACATTGATGAGGCCGAGTTACAGGATAAGCTGTCTACCCTTATGAAGGATATAGAGGAGCAGGGTGCCAAGATAGCCAAGCATATGGATATCAAGGATATGAAGAAGTATAGAAGCTCCATCAAGGAATTTATGAATGAGATAGTTTCAAGGTCACATGAATTTTCGAGAGAGAATTTTCTTGACAGGCGGGGCAGACACAGAGTGTATGGTATTGTCAGAGAAGTGGATAAGAACCTTGATGATTTGGCACAGGAGCTTATGAAGGATGAAAAGGATAATCTGGCAATTCTAGGCAAAATAGACGATATACGAGGTCTGTTGCTTGACATTTCAACTTAAAAAAGTCATACTAGAGTAGAATACATATGAAATACGAATGGGGGCGCGACTTATGGATTTTAGAAAGATAGTAGGACACGAGGATATAATAGCACATTTTAAGAGCAGTATAGAGATGGACAAGGTAAGTCACGCATATATTATAAATGGTGAGGTTGACAGTGGTAAGAAGATGTTAGCGAGAGCATTTGCGACAACCTTACAATGCGAGCGTGGTGGCGTTGAACCTTGTGGTGAGTGTCAGTCCTGTAAGCAGGCAGACAGTGGAAATCATCCTGATATAATTACAGTTACGCATGAGAAGCCTAATATTATCTCAGTGGATGAGGTGAGAGAGCAGGTTCTTGACTCTATATGTATTAAGCCATATAAGAGCAGATATAAGATATATATAATTCCTGATGCACAGATGATGAATGTTCAGGCACAGAATGCACTTCTTAAGACTATTGAGGAGCCGCCTGAATATGGTATCATTATGTTGCTTACATCTAATATAGATAAGCTTCTTCCTACAGTGCAGTCCAGATGCGTGATACTTAACACTAAGCCTGTACGTGAGAGAGATATGCTTAATTATCTGAAGAACGATATGGGACTTACTGAGGAGAAGGCATATTTCTGCCTTGATTTTGCACAGGGTAATCTTGGTAAGGCTATAAAGCTTGCCGGCAACGGGGAATATGCACAGATAGTCGACTCTGTTGTTTCTGTTTTGAAGAATATACAGGATCTTGATGTCGATGATCTATCAAGAGCTGTGTCAGATATAGAGCAGTTTAAGCTATCTATCAATGATTACATGGACCTTATGATGATGTGGTATCGAGATGCCTTGATGCTCAAGGTAACAGGAAATGTTGATAAGGTTTTGTTTAAGAATGAATATATGTCCCTTAAGAAGCAGGCAGCCGTGCTGTCATATAAGGCGATTGAGGATAAGATTGACGCTATAGACCGTGCAAAGCGCCGATTAGATGTAAATGCTAATTTTGATGTTACTATGGAGCTTTTGCTTCTTACATTAAAAGAGCATTAATTATGCACGAAACCGGAGGTAATAGATGAAAGAGGTAATAGGTGTCCGTTTCAGAGAGAACGGTAAGATATATTTTTTTGATCCGCTTAATTATAAGATTGATCCGGGCAGATTCGTTATAGTGGAGACTGCCAGAGGTGTTGAGTATGGTAAGGTAGTGCTAGGCAGACGAGAGATAGACGAGGAGAAGATGTCTGCACCACTTAAGCCAATTATCCGTATTGCGGATGAGAAGGATACAGCCCAATATGAGGCTAACAAGGAGAAGAGTAAAAAGGCATTTGATATATGCTTAGAGAAGATTAAGAAGCATGGTCTTCAGATGAAGCTTATAGATGCTGAATATACATTCGATGATAATAAAGTATTGTTTTACTTTACAGCAGATGGAAGAGTTGATTTCCGTGAGCTTGTAAAGGATTTGGCGGCTGTATTTAAGACAAGAATAGAACTTAGACAGATAGGTGTCAGAGATGAGACTAAGATAGTCGGTGGTATCGGTATATGTGGAAGAGAGCTTTGCTGTCATAAGCATTTGTCAGAGTTTGTTCCTGTATCTATTAAGATGGCTAAGGAGCAGAATCTATCACTTAACCCAACTAAGATATCAGGTGTATGTGGACGTTTGATGTGCTGCTTAAAGCATGAGCAGGATACTTATGAATATTTGAATGATAAGCTTCCTAATGTTGGAGATGTTGTAAAGACCGTTGATGGTAAGCGTGGAGAAGTATCTTCTGTAAATGTACTTCGCCAGAAGGTTAAGCTTATTGTGACGCAGGAAGATGATACTAAGGAGATTGAGGAATATAAGATAGATGATCTTCGTTTTAAGCCTAAGAGACGCAGAAATGATGACAGAATAAGTGATGCTGAGCTTAAGAAGCTTGAGGCTTTAGAGAGAAAGGAAGGAAAGTCTAAGCTGGATGATGAATAGAGAAGAGCTTATACATGACGGTGAGAGGTTAGATGATTTGCAGTGTCGTGGATATCAGATAATACAGAATCCTGAGATTTTTTGCTTTGGAATGGATGCAGTTTTACTTGCCGATTTCACCTCGTCCAAGAAGAACGCAAGAGTTATTGACCTTGGAACAGGAACAGGTGTTATTCCGATGCTTATGCAGGCCAGGAATAAGGGCAGACATTTTACGGGACTTGAGGTTCAGGATTACAGCGTAGATATGGCACGAAGAAGCGTTATGTATAATGACCTTTGCGATGACATAGATATTGTGTCAGGAGATATAAAAGAGGTGCCTGTGAATTTTCAGGCAGCCTCTTTTGACGTTGTGACTTCTAATCCGCCGTATATTAAAGGAAGTCACGGCTTAGAGAACATAAATTCACCGAAGAATATAGCGAGGCATGAGATACTTCTTACGCTTGAGGACGTGGTTAAGGCCGCTTCTTATTTACTGGTGGAAGGTGGTACATTTTCAATGGTACATAAGCCTTTTAGACTTGCTGAGATAATAAGACTCATGTCAAAGTACAGAATAGAACCGAAACGCCTTTGCATGGTTCAGCCATATTTTGATAAAGAACCGAACATGGTGCTTATCGAGGGAGCAAAGGGCGGTAACCCTATGATTAAGGTTGAGCCTGCTCTTGTTGTGTATAATAAGGATGGCAGCTACACTGAGGATTTACTTGGCAGATATGGAGAATATCATGGACAAAAATAATACATCTGGAACTTTATATCTTGTTGCAACACCTATAGGTAATCTTGAGGATATGACCTATCGTGCAGTGCGCATTTTGTCTGAGGTTAATCTTATCGCAGCCGAGGACACAAGAAACAGTATTAAGCTGCTCAATCATTTCGATATCAAAACCCCTATGACAAGCTATCATGAGCATAATAAATACGAGAAGGCGGAGGTACTTATATCGAAGCTTATATCGGGAACTGATATAGCAGTTATTACAGATGCGGGAACGCCGGGGATATCTGATCCCGGTGAGGAGTTGGTTCGGCAGTGTTACGAGGCAGGAGTAAGAGTTGTGCCTGTTCCCGGAGCGTGTGCAGCGGTAAATGCACTTATAGCATCCGGGCTTCCGACCAGAAGATTCTGCTTTGAGGCATTTCTTCCTGTTGACAAGAAAGAGAGACAGGCGGTTCTCGCCGAATTAAAGGACGAAACAAGAACTATAATTATATATGAGGCACCTCACAGACTTAGAAAGACCTTGGAGGAGCTGTCAGGTGTAGTTGGCGACAGACGTGCAACTATCTGTAGGGAGCTGACTAAGAAGCATGAGCAGTTCTTCCAGACTACGATACAGTCGGCAGCAGAGTATTACCTTGCAAATGAGCCAAAGGGCGAATGTATAATTGTAATGGAGGGTGTATCAAGAGAGAGTCTTATTGCCGATGAGAAGAAGCGTTGGGAGGATATAGATATAACTGAACACCTTAATATGTATATATCAGGCGGAATGGATAAAAAAGAAGCCACCAAGCAGGTGGCTAAGGATCGTGGTATTCCGAAGCGTGAGGTATACGAATATGCTAAGGAATTATCGAGATAAAGTAGCGTTGTTTAATCTTACATAGACATAAGCTTCGCTTTTTTCGTGGTATGATTCAAATGTTCCAACGACAGTTATTGTAGCATTTTCTTCCGGATACTCGTCAGGGTATACATGAGAACCATCACCCCATACAAATTCAAGACCTTGTGAACAGCATCCCAGAGCATCTGCGATAATACAATAATGATAATATCTCTCGTTTTCTTCATAGTAAGTTCCGTGATATTGTCCTTCGGCTTTTATTACTTTACCTTCATATGCCGATGGATTCACCATAAATTGATAAACAGTTGCGTATACCATATTGGAGTCCATTTTTGTTAAATCATAGTCTATACCTTCTGTATCAGAGTTTGGCTCAACAACATCAGGCTCTTCTATGGCTGGAACATATGTTGGAGGTTGAATTTCTGTTGTCTGTGCTTCTGTCGTCTGCAATTCAGTTGTTTGAACTTCCGTTGTCTGGGTTTGTGAATCAAGCACAGCCTGTACACTATTTTCTGTTGTATTGTGATTTGCTGTTTCAGGAGATGAATCTCCACAGCCAGTAAGAGATATAGTTAAGATTATACATGCGAGCAATATTTGTACTTTTCTGGTTTTATTAATCTGGTATTTTGTAGAAATATTCATATAAGTAGTCTCCATAATAAAAATATCATCAAAACGCAAACAAGTTGCATTTTGATGATATTGTACATATTTGTAAGCATTGTGTCAAGTGAAATTATTGGTTATTATTGCTTCCCTGACTGTCCTTGAAGTAAGGTCTTAATTGTGGATCGTTCATTACCCAGAATTTTATAGCCTCGATGTTTTTTAAGACAGAGTCCATTGCTTTAAATATATCCTGCATATCCTTAATCTCTGTGTTGTCAATCTTGCCATCCTGAGTAATATTGACAAGTATCTTGGAGAATTCATCCATGTACTGCGATGATGACAAGAATCTTAATACCAGTCTTTCTATGGAATCCTTATCTGTGTGCTTTGCCTGTTCTTCAAGCTTATGTATTCCTATAGGACACATGTTGTCACAGAAATCTGTGCAAAGGTTAGGGGCATCATAGGCGGTAGCCATGATATCTACTTCTTCTGCGTATGGTTCAATCTGGTCTAACTCTATGCGGGCAAGTCTGCTTCGCTCTATTCCGAGCCTGACAGCTGCCTTTTCCCGGCTGGTGTATATCTCGTTATTCTTAGCCGCCTCAGTTCTGGCGATGTAGTATATGTTATCAGTTGCTTTTGATGCTTTTCTTCCCATAGTTAGATGACTGGATTCCTTTCTCTTATTATTATAAGTAATTTAATTATAATATTTGTACATAATTCGACAATAAATTCATTTTACCATATTTTATGAAAATTATAAAGGCTAAATGCTTCTTGACAAATGCAAATTACAGTGTATTCTAAAAAATAAATATCTTAATAAAAAAATAATATATAATAAATTGATTGGAGCTATATGAAAGAAAAAAAACAGAATATAAGAATAGTAATAGGGATTATAGTATTTACCGTTATATTGATATATCTTGTAAATAATATTGGATTAGTTGGAAGAATTATCAAAATGATATGGTCTCTTTTGTTTCCGTTTGTGCTGGGGTGCGGAATAGCATTTGTTATCAATATACCGATGCGGAGCATAGAGAATAGTGTATTTAAAAATGAAAAGGGAAGATTATACAGGTGGAGAAGAGTTATAAGTATGTTTTTGGCATATTTGATGGCTTTGCTAGTGATTCTGCTGGTTATATTCGTGGTCGTTCCTGAGGTAGCAGATACAATTGCGTCAATTAAGGATAAGCTGCCTGGATTTATCGAAGATGCGAAAAAATGGTTATTAAGATATACAGAAAAATTCCCTGAGATTACCCGGAAAATTGATGATTTTGAACCGGATTTTAGTAAAATAGGAAGCTTGTTCGTAGATAATGGCTCAACTATTATTACAACAACAGTTTCTGTATTTTCATCTATAATAGGTACAATTATAAATGTTTTGGTTGGTATAGTATTTTCATTCTATATATTGTTTCAGAAGGAAAAGATGGCGAAACAGTTGAAAATGGTGTGTTATGCTATATTTAAAGAAGACACGGCGGATGAGCTTATGGTATTTGGAAAGATAGCCAATATAACCTTTTCAAAGTTTTTTTCATGTCAGTTCAGAGAGGGTATAATACTTGGAGCTATGTTCATGATAGTTATGATGATATTTGGCTTTCCGTATCCGTTAACTGTTGGTGTGCTTATTGCGTTTACCGCCATGATACCTGTATTTGGAGCATTTATAGGATTGTTCATAGGCTGCTTTTTAATATTAGTTGAGTCGCCTTCGTATTTGTTGTGGTTTATTATATTGTTTTTTGTGTTACAGTTCATAGAGAACTACTTTATTTATCCAAGGTTAGTTGGTGGAGATATAGGTTTGTCTGCAATATGGGTTTTGCTTGCGGTTATTGTTGGCGGAGACCTTATGGGCGTTGTTGGCATGCTTGTGTTCATTCCGCTTGCGTCGGTTATTTATGCGTATGTGCGAAGTATTATATATAGAAGACTTAAGAAGAAAAATATTAATGTGGATGATAAAACGGTGTCAGATAACGTTATGCCGCTTATGGAGGGGAGAAGACGATTGTTTAGCCCAAGAAGGACCAGTGAGGACGCAGATGAATCAGAGCAAGCAAATGAAAACTAGAAATATAATAACATTAAACGAAAGGATGTTGAAAAAATGTACAAGCAGATACCTGGATTAGTTTTATATAGAGATTTGGGAGAGGACAGCATATTATATAAGCTTGCGGATATTTTCCGTGATAAGGATTACAGACTCGCAAGTGACGAGGAGTTGGTGAGCCGCATTTACCAGCAGATAAAGAGACTTCTTGATGTGGCTACAAGCTATGGCTTTAACCGTAATCTGTGGCAGGATTATCTTGCATTTTTGCTTATCACAAATGAGAATTCATTTACGCTTACCTGTGAGAAGGTTGGTGCCGGTGATGGAACCGTAAATAAATTTGCCAAGAATGATTACGCTATATTTATGAAGCTGTTCCATTTTGATTTCTCTAAGATAGAGATGGAATTAGGAATAGACTGCTTCTCGACAATCACAGATTATCATTCGCTTCCTAAGAAGGAACAGATGTATAACCAGAATGTGAGTGAGAAGGTGCGTTATATAAGCGACCATGTCAGTGCGGCAAAAAGCGTAGACGAGGTGTTTGATATAATGACTGGCTTCTATAAGCAGTATGGAGTTGGAATGTTTGGACTTAACAAGGCATTTCGTATACGACATGAGGATGGCAGGGATATGGAGTTTATTGCCATAAATAATACAGATAAGGTTATGCTGTCAGATTTGGTTGGATATGAGCTTCAGAAGCAGAAGCTTATAGACAATACAGAGGCATTTGTGCAGGGAAGAAAGGCTAATAACGCACTTCTTTTTGGTGATAGCGGAACAGGTAAATCTACCAGCATAAAGGCAATTATAAATGAGTATTATGACCAGGGACTTCGTATGATTGAGATATATAAGCATCAGTTTAAGGATTTGTCGGCGGTCATCTCGCATGTGAAGAACAGAAACTATAAGTTTATAATTTACATGGATGATTTATCATTTGAGGAGTTTGAGATTGAATATAAGTACCTTAAAGCTGTTATAGAGGGCGGACTTGAGACTAAGCCTGACAATGTGCTTATTTACGCAACATCTAACCGGAGACACCTTATTAAGGAAACGTGGAATGACAGAGATGACGTTGTCCAGGACAATGGTATGCACCGTTCAGATACTATGCAGGAGAAATTGTCTCTTGTCAATCGTTTTGGTGTTACTATTTCATACTCAAAGCCATCAAAGAAGGAGTATAACACAATAGTTACAGAGCTTGCAAAGAGATATCCGGAGATACATATGACAGAGGAGGAGCTTGTTGCCGAGGCTAACAAGTGGGAACTCTCACATGGTGGCGTTTCAGGTCGTACAGCACAGCAGTTTATCAATTACCTTGCTGGACGCATGGCAAATTAATATTGATATTTAATACTTGATTTGGTATTATTTGATGTAAGTTGGAGGTATAAAAATATGGTAGATTTCAGTAATAAAAAAGCACAAAAGAAAATTGCAGCAGTTATATGTGTGGTTCTTGTAGCCGCCATGGTAGTTGGTCTTCTTGTATCTTCTATTTAAGCGTTAAAATTCACGAAGGGTTATAAACACCTAAGAATAGAATAATTCTATCATTTCAGGTGATAAAATACATAAGGTTTTAGCCGACATGTAATTTAGGGAAAGAGGTAAAAAGCATGAGAAATGAAATTTTGAAACTCTTGGAAACTGACAGCAGACTTACTGTTAAGGATATAGCCGCCATGGTAGGTGCAGACGAGGCGGCGGTCGCGGCGGATATCAAGGCGATGGAGGACGAAAAGATAATATGTGGTTACCATACTCTTATTGACTGGGATAAGGTAGCTGACGAGATGGTTACAGCTCTTATAGAGGTCAAGGTTACTCCACAGCGTGAGCAGGGCTTTGATAAGATAGCTGAACGTATCCGTAACTTTGAGGAAGTTAATGCCGTATATCTTATTGCAGGAGCTTATGATTTCATGATAATTCTTCAGGGTAAAACCTTACGTGAGATATCAAGATTTGTATCAGAGAGGCTTGCGGTAATAGATGATGTGGTATCGACGTCCACTAATTTTGTATTGAAAAAGTATAAAGATCATGGCGTTGTATTTGATGCGCCAAGACAGGATGAAAGGTTGGCGATTGCACCGTGAGAAACCCATTATCAAAAGTAGTAACAGAGATTAAACCATCCGGTATCAGGAAGTTTTTTGATATAGTAAGTGAGATGCCGCACGCAATATCTCTTGGTGTTGGTGAACCGGATTTTGACACGCCTTGGCATGTTCGTGCTGAAGGTATAGCTTCCCTTGAGAAGGGAAAGACATTTTATACTTCAAATTCAGGTCTTATAGAGCTTAGACAGGAGATTTGCAAGTGGTATAAGAGAAAATATGATGTTGATTATGACTATAAGAAGGAGGCTCTTCTTACAGTTGGAGGAAGTGAGGGAATAGATGTTGCCCTTCGTGCCATGCTCGATTATGGTGACGAGGTAATTATTCCGCAGCCATGCTATGTATCATATGTACCTTGTGTTGAGCTTGCAGGCGGTGTTCCTGTAACTATAGAGCTTAAGAATGAGAATGAATTCAGGCTTACACCACAGGAGCTGCTTGATGCCATCACGGATAAAACCAAGATTCTTGTCCTTGCATTTCCGAGCAATCCGACAGGTGCAATAATGACGAGAGAGGACTTGGAGCCTATAGCTAAGATATGTCAGGAGAAGGATATTTTTGTAATATCTGATGAGATTTATTCTGAGCTTACATATGGCAATGAGAAGCACTGTTCCATAGCATCTATTCCTGGCATGAAGGAGAGAACTATAGTTATAAATGGATTCTCAAAAGCATATGCGATGACAGGCTGGAGACTTGGATATGCGCTCGCTCCTGAAATTATTGCCACACAGATGACTAAGATACATCAGTTTGCTATAATGTGTGCTCCGACTACAAGTCAGTATGCTGCTATATCAGCAATTAAGCATGGAGACTCTGATATAGAGAAGATGCGCACATCATATAACCAGAGAAGAAGATATCTGCTTAATGCATTTAGGGAGATGAATCTTCCTTGCTTCGAGCCAAAGGGTGCATTTTACATGTTCCCATGTATCAGGGAATTTGGTATATCAAGCGATGAGTTTGCGACACGCCTGCTTAAAGAAGAGGAGCTTGCGGTTGTTCCGGGAACAGCATTTGGCGATTGTGGCGAGGGATTCCTTAGAATTTCTTATGCTTATTCTATTGAGCAGTTGAGAGAGGCTATGGAGCGACTTGAAAGATTTATAACAAGACTGAGGGAAACAAATTAGTTATGCTTAATATAGTATTACATGAGCCGGAGATGCCGGCTAATACAGGAAATATAGGAAGAACCTGCGTTGCAGCAGGTCTTAGGCTGCATTTAATAGAGCCTATGGGCTTCCATATTAATGACAAGATGGTTAAGAGAGCAGGCCTTGATTACTGGGATAAGCTTGATGTTACCATATATGATGATTACAACGACTTTCTGGCTAAGAATCCGGGAGCGAAGGTATATATGGCAACAACCAAGTCCAAGCAGAAGTATACGGATGTAAGCTATGAGGAGGATGCGTATATAATGTTTGGAAAGGAGAGTGCAGGAATTCCTGAGGAGATACTCTTAGATAACAAGGAAACCTGTGTAAGAATTCCCATGATGCCGGGAGAACGCTCGCTTAATCTCTCTAATTCTGTTGCTATTGTGGCATACGAGGCACTTAGGCAGCAGGGCTTTGAGGGACTTGAAACAGAGGGACAGCTGCACCATTATGAATGGTAGGATAAGAGGACTGGTTTGACATGGAAGATAATAAAGTGGACTGGCTTGGAAAACCATATTATTCATTAGATGCATATTTTAAACACACCTATGGACAAAAGATATACAAGATTGCGGTTGATGCGGGACTTACCTGCCCCAACCGCGATGGAAGTATAGATAACCGTGGGTGTGTTTTTTGTAGTGCTGGCGGAAGTGGTGATTTTGCCGTCAAAATAGAGGACACACCGTACAGCCGACAGTATGATACGAGAGCATTTACAAGGGAATCATCTGTAAAGCTACAGATTGAACGAGGTATGGCGAAGTTTAACAAACGTGTCGGTGAGAAGTTTGTGATATATTTTCAGGCATATACCAATACCTATGGTGACATAGATTATCTAAGAAGGATATGGACACAGGCACTTGATGAGGAGAATGTTGTCGGTATATCAATCGCAACAAGACCAGACTGTCTTGGACTTGACACAGATGGCTGGGGTAAGACGTGTGAAGGTATATTACCGCTTTTATCGGAGCTTAATAAGAAGTATTCGGCTTGTGGAAAATTCATCTGGATTGAGCTGGGGCTTCAGACTATACATGAGAAAACGGCCAGGTATATAAGGCGTGGATATCCGCTTAGTGTGTACGAGGATGCCACAAAGGCACTTACAGATATCGGTATTCCCTTTATAACTCATATGATTTTAGGACTTCCCTATGAAGATAAGAGTATGATGCTTGACACTGTAAGATATGTGTGTGAGAGTGGTGCTTCCGGAATCAAGCTTCAGCTGTTGCATGTTCTTAAGGGAACTGATTTGGAGAAGGATTACTACGACGGTGTATTTTCTGTTATGGAGATGGACGAGTATATTGATTTAGTTGTCGATGCTATCGGCATAATTCCAGAGGATATTGTAATTCACAGGGTTACCGGTGATGGCCCTAAGAATATTCTTGTCGCACCGCTCTGGTCGGGGAATAAGAGGGTAGTGTTAAATACTTTTCATAGGAGGCTTAAGGAGAGAGGGGTAAAGCAGGGAGGCTTTATATCCACATCCCAAGCATAATACTTATGATAACCCCGGATATAGAGGCAAGCAACGCTCCTGCAAGTGTCCATCTGGTTTTTGTTACACTAACGGACAGAAAATATACGGACATTGTATAAAATACGGTTTCGGTACTGCTCATCAGTATTGAGACTGTATTTCCGACAACGGAGTCTGTACCGAATGTATCGAATATGTCGAGTGTCATTCCTGTAGCTGCTGATGATGAAAATATTCTCACGATGGCAACAGGAATTATCTCGGGATGTATACCGAGAGCGTTGGTTAAAGGTGAGAATATTGAGCATATTAATGCGAGACATCCTGAGCTTCGGAAGATTCCGACTGCAACGAGGAGTCCAATTAAAGTCGGAGCAAGCCCGGTTACCATTTTGAAACCATCTTTAACTCCGGTGAGGAATGCCTCATATACGGGGATTTTTTTGATTATGCCGTACAAAACAATATAGCAGATAACAATGGGTATGGCATAGTTTGATATGGAAAGCAGTATAGTCATATATGATACATCCTTGAAAAATCATAGTGCTATATTATAATAATATATGATATTAGACGATAAAAATATTCGGGATTGTGAATAAAAAATATTCACCTTGTGAACAATAACCTGAGCATATAAAATACGGGAGATAGTATTAAAAATGAACAATAGATATGACAAATTTAATAAAGCAAAGAAAATATTTGTAACAACATTTTTATTTACAGAAATAATATTTTTTTCAGCACTTCCGGTTGTTGCATTTGAGCTGTCAGGTTTTGGCTTAAAAGGAGATAATGGAGACGTTTCTCAAAATGTTATCGCTGATAATATTGACAGTTATCAGGTTGAAAACAATATAAAAATAGGTTCTGTTAAAGGTATTGTCAATACAGGAATTAACCTGTCAGGTATAGGACACGCTGTAACTGAGGCTGTGATGGCACCACAGAAGACTCCGGTGTATGATGAGCAAAGGTTTGTTGATGGAGAATACGTTGAGCAAAAATATATAGAGCCGCTTATCGAGTTTGCCAAGACAGATACCCGTGTCGCAAATGTACTTGCAAATGCTGATTTATATCCACAGGAGTTCTTGGAAATGCTTGCAAAATATCCTGAGACAGTGACCTTTGTCTCAGATTATCTATATTGCAGATATAATCAGGTGGCAGATAATGTCGGAGATGTAACAGAGGGAGAGATACCTCTTTTGCTTCAATGGGATGAACGATGGGGATATGCAGCTTATGGTGATGGATATATAGGAAATGGGGGATGCGGACCTACATCTTTATCTATGGTTATTGTAGGGCTAACTGGTGATAATACTGTAACACCAAAGGTTGTTGCTGATTATGCAGCTGAAAATGGCTATTATGTTTCCGGGGCAGGAAGCTCGTGGACACTTATGTCAGAGGGAGCTAAGCATTTTGGTGTAGACGGAGTGATAATGTCATTTAGCAGGGATGAAATCTACAGAGCATTGGAGGAAGGACATCCGATAATATGCAGTGTAGGTGCTGGAGATTTCACCACAGAGGGACATTTTATAGTTTTGTCAGGAATAAAAGATGACAAAATATGTGTAAATGATCCTAATAGCAGTGTAAATAGTGGAAAACTCTGGACATACGAGGAACTCGCACCGCAGATAAGAAATTTGTGGGAATTCTCGTTATCGGAGTAGGAGTTATCAACAGTGTATTTGTGAATTGATGTAGCAATGCTACAATGAGGAGCAAATAATAAAAAATGTGTATATATTTGTAACTTTACAATTATAAATGGTCGTGTTATATTCGGATTGTAGTCAAGACAAGGTATTCTGCCTGAGTGACTACAATCATTTTTCTTTAGTCACTATTTCATGGGTTTACACATACATGAGTGAATATATAAGGGAAGGAGGAGATGAGATTAGATATATATTATTAATTGTGCTTGTAGCTGCTGCGGTTGTATCAGATATAAGAACATATCGCATACCTAACAGGCTAAATGCCCTTGGGTGCATGGTTGGTTTAACTGTGAATATATTTACAGGAGGAATAAATGGTGCAAGGGATAGCTTGATTGGCATGGCAGTTCCTGTATTTATGCTGGCTGTTCTTTTTTGTTTACATATTGTAGGTGCAGGAGATATAAAATTGTTTGCTGCTATGGGAGCCATTATAGGTATAGATATCTGGAGGATAGTTATATTTTCGTTTGTTGTCACAGCATTTGCAGGTGTTTTAATGGTAGCTTTCAGGTTTATCAGGAAGGTATACTCGGGTTTTACCAGAATTCATTTGTCAGTTTCTATCGCAGTTGGAACATTAATATATGTTATTGGGGGTGTTTTTTGTGAATTATAGGCTGGGAATATGTGACACGGATTCACACTACAGTATGGGGCTTATGGAATATATAAATATGCATGCTAATATACCACTCAAGTGTATTGCATTTTCGTCTATTAGGTGCATGGCAGAGAGTGTAAGTAAGGGTGAACTTGATATTGCTTTGATAGATGAGGCTATGGAAGTAAATACTCTTGATGGGATTTTTGAGGGAATTCCACTTATAAGGCTGACGACACATAAGATGAGAAGTGACGGGGCGAATGACATATATAAATATCAGAATGTGGAATATATTGTGGAAGCTCTGCTTGGAGGGTTAGAGAGCCTGCATAGGAATATCAGGGTGGAACAGAGAATATATGGTGTGTATTCTCCTATTGGAAGGTGTGGAAAAACAAGACTTGCAATGGGAATATGCAGTTACCATGGCAAAAGTCTTTACATAGGAATGGAAGATTATCCGTCTGTGTATGTGGATGATAGCTCGGACATGGAGGCTTGCAGAGAAAAGTTTATGTATTATTGGATAAGCAAGAATATAAAAATTATGGATTGTATAATGGATTTATCAGAGAAGAAGGGAGGTTTTTCACGCATATGTGGAGCTATGTATTTTGCTGATAACAGGCAGATATTATCAGAACATATAAGCTGGCTGTCTGATATTCTCAGGAAGGATGGCACATATAACAGAGTAGTATTTGATATGGGAACAGGTTCGTTATCGGATGTTTCGCTGCTTAACTCTTTTGATTCGGTGTTTATCCCTGTGTTGAATGATATGGTATCTAAAAGGAAGCTTAAAGTATTTAGTGATTTGTGCAGCAAAGGTATATGCAGCTTGTCCAAGGACAGAATTATGGAGGTTGTTGTGCCGGATGGCGAATATGACAGTACAGAAATTATGGAATATGTGAAGGGTGAGAATATATAGATATGCAGAGCAGAAAGAACAGAATAAGGAAGAAGGTTATGGACTGTCTTGACCTTAGCAGGGAGTTAAATGATGAGGAGGTTGGAGGTGTAATTGACAGGTGTATTTTAGAGGAGGCGGCCCATGAATATATTCCTGTTAAGGAGAAAGTGAGGCTCAAAGCAGAGATATTTAATTCACTCAGGAGATTGGATGTACTTACGGAGTATCTTGAAGCTGAGGATATAACTGAGATTATGGTTAATGGTTACAGAGATATTTTTGTTGAGAAAAATGGGAGACTTGAACGTGTAGACAGTGCATTTGAGAGTGAAGAAAAACTGCTGTCGGTGATACAACAGATAGTTGCAGGGTGCAACAGAAGAATTAATGAGGCTGAGCCTATTGTTGATGCAAGACTTAAGGGTGGCTCTCGTGTAAATATAGTGTTGCAGCCAGTTTCTGTGGACGGACCAATAGTTACGATTAGAAGATTTCCTAAGGAAGCATTTGATATGAACAGGCTGATTGCACTTGGGGCTATCAGTCAGGAGGTGGCAGATTTACTTGGCATGTTAGTGGTGTCGGGATATAACATCTTTGTGTCTGGAGGAACAGGTTCCGGCAAGACTACATTTTTAAATGCATTGTCCGGTTATATCCCTAAGTCTGAGAGGGTGATTACCATAGAGGATTCGGCTGAGCTTCAGCTAAAGGGTATAGATAATCTTGTAAGGCTTGAGGCGAGACCGTCTAATGTTGAGGGTAACAATGCTGTCACGATAAGGGAGCTTATAAGGACGAGTCTTAGAATGAGACCTGACAGAATAATTGTGGGCGAGGTAAGGGATGAGGCAGCAATAGATATGCTTGCAGCAATGAACACGGGGCATGATGGAAGTTTAAGTACAGGACATGCAAATTCGTGTGAGGATATGATTAAACGTCTGGAGACCATGGTGCTTATGGGACTTGATATACCGCTCGTGGCAGTTAAGCAGCAGATAGCGTCAGCGGTAGATGTGATTATACATTTGTCAAGAATGCATGATGGTTCTAGAAAGGTATGGAAAATATGTGAGGTAGTAGGTATGAAAAATGGTGAGATAAAGCTTAGTACATTGTTTGAAATTAATGAGTACAATAGTGCACTTAATAATGCCCGTGGTATGTTCAGAAAGGTTAATGATTTGATGAATATAGACAAACTGCTTCGGGCAGGAATGTTAGAGGTATATCAGGATGTACAGAGGGAGATATAAGCTGTATATTCCCGACCGGGCATGGTGCGTGCAGGAGCTTGCTAAGATAGGTATTATTGGATTCCTTATATTGTATCTGTTCTATGATTCATTTGCGTGGATATTTCTTGTTGTTCCTATTGGAATTGTAATCTGGAGAAATGATGATAAAAGATTTATTGAGAAGAGAAAAGACAGAGTTATAAGCGAATTTAAAGATATGATTAGCTTTCTGTCAGGTAATCTTAATGTTGGTTATTCATTGGAAAACAGCTTTGTAAGAACAGTGTCGGAGCTTTCTAAGTTATATGAAAATAAGTGTCTAATAGATACAGAGCTAAAGACGATTTTGCGTGGAATGAGATATGGTGAGAGACTTGAAGAGATGCTTTTAACGTTTGGTGAAAGGAGTGAAATAGCTGAAATCAAAGAATGTGCTGGACTTATAGCCGTTACTAAGCTTTATGGTGGAGATATGATAAGGGTTATACATCAGGTTTCGAGAAATCTTGATGAGCAGCATATTGCTAAAAACGAGATAGATACAACAATAGCTGCAAAACGTCTTGAGGGACGGGTGATGTTGTGCATGCCATTTGCAATTATTATGTATATGAAAATTACAAATGCCGGATATATGGATGTGCTTTATGTCACAGGATATGGAAGGATTATAATGACGATTGCAGTTTTGTTAATTTTGGTTTCTTATGGTCTGATAGCCAGAATAACAAGGATTGAGGTGTAAATATGATTTTTATTAATATTGTTTTCTTTCTGCTGATATGCATGCTGGCAATAATCAGCAGAAAGAACTATAGCAAATATAAGAATGAGGGGCATATAAAAGGCTTGTTTTTGTCTATGGGAGAGACAATATATGCAGGCACGGGTAAATTGTTTGCCCAAGAAAAAATATCCTCAGATTTTAGAAAAATTAATATAGTGAGTGAAGCAAACATTAAGCTTATGACACATGAATATATGGTTAAGAACGCAGCCATATGCTTAGTGGTCGGTTTGGTGTTTAACCTGATATCTGCTTGTTCGTGTATATTATACAGATATCTTCCCCAATCATCGGATAATATCATTGAGCGGGCTGGGTATCAGGGAGATATTGAGCCACATGATATCTATATGAGTGTTGATGGTGAAACTTCAGTTTATGTGTTGCAGGTGTCACCTGTGATTTATACAAAGCAGGAATTTAAGGAACAGCTAGAAAGAGTTTACCTTGAGCTGGCTGAGGCAATGCCTGAAGATAATGAGAGCTTAGACAGCATCTATACAGACATATTATTAAAGAGTAGTGACAGTACGGGGGCTTTCGATATTTTATGGCATTCTGACTATCCGGAGTATGTGACATCTTATGGAAAGGTTAATAGGGATGGATTAGAACAGGATATGGAGGTTTTGCTTACAGCGGACGTTACATATCAGGATTATTCTGATAGCCTTTCTTATACCGTGACATTGAAGGCAGACAAGGGAAATGATGAAAATAATATAGATATAGTCATGAGAAAGTTAAAAGAAATTGAGGGTAATGATAGGGAAAAGCAATTTATAAGGCTGCCTGATGAAGTGGATGGAGTGAGTATATCACTGTCCTCGGAGAGAAAAAACAAGGCTTTATATATAATGATATTTGCCATACCAGCGTGTGTTTTGTCGGCATTTTTGGGAAAGAGCAGAATGATGGAGAAAATTAAGGAACGTGATAATATGCTAAGGGTTTTATATCCGATTTTTGTAAACAGGCTTTATCTTTTGCTAGGAACAGGAATGACGTTAAAAAACAGCATGAGGCAGATAGTTGATGACACAGATAATAATATTTTAACTAAGGAGCTGTCATATACGCTTAGGGAAATGGATGCCGGAAAGGATGAGGCATATGCGTATGAACAGCTTGGATGCAGACTGGCATTACCGCAGTATGTGAGGATTATGAACCATATAAGCCAGAATCTGAGGCTCGGTACAAGAGATTTAAGAGCCATGATGGAGGAGGAAGTTCATATGTCAGTAAACGATAGAATAGAGTATGCAAAGAAGAAGGGTGAGGAGGCATCCACAAAGCTGCTTATTCCAATGATAATATTGCTGGCTATTGTAATGGTTATAATAATGATTCCTGCGGTTATGAAATTTTAGGAGGAGAATTATGAAAATGATAAGACGATTTTTATCTGAAGATGACGGAATGGGAGTTGTTGAAGTCATATTAATAATTGTGGTTCTTGTGGCAATGGTTGCCATATTTAAGGAGCAGATTAAAACGCTGGTAGAAAACATCTGGAATTCTATTAATAAGGACGCTAAAGGAATATATTCATAGCGAAAATCAGATAGGAGGGAGAATGTGAATAATCACGGAAGAATAACGGTATTCTTAAGCCTTATGATTGGCAGTATGCTGATTCTGGCTATGACAGCAATATCAATAATAGATAACTATATGGCTAAGGGCAGGCTTGCCATGTGCTCAAGAACTGCCGTATCGGGTGTGATGGCTCAATATAACAGTTATATATATGAGCATTATCATATTCTCCTTTTTGATACAAATCAAGGCGGAAAGGGGGAAGGTTATATAGAAGAGAGTATTATTGATAATCTAAATACAAATCTGGGAGCAAATTATCAGGTAGATGCTGTGGCTATATCAGAATTTACATACTTGTGGAGTGATGACTGTGAGGAGCTTAAGCAACAGATTAAGGATTATGCAGGTTACGCGGCACTTGAATATACAGCTGAGATGATATTGGACAAGACGGGCGGTGAGGATGGAACGCTTGCTCCTGAGATATTGCAGGACATAGAAAGTGCGGGGAGTGCCGATGCGCAAACAGATGATAACGATAAAAAAAGTGATACGGAAGATCCGAGAAAGCTTACAGGAAAACTTACGGGACTGGGACTTCTTACGGTAATTTTACCTGATGATATAGAGCTTAGTGACAAGGTATTAAGTATTGATGAACAGCCTTCGCGTTCATTGACGGGATTTTTTTCTTTTGATTTTTCTCTTAATAATTCATTTGACAGTTACAGCAAATTTAAGGATGACATAAGCAGTCATAGTGTATGGAAGAATAGCCTGCTAGATGTAGGTGTTGGCATTGCCTATGCAGCACAGGTATTCAATTGTGCTACAGAACAGGATGTAAATGACACATCTGTATTAAAATGTGAACTCGAATATCTTATTGGGGGAAAGTGCAGCGATGCTGCAAACATAAAGTCGGTTGTAAACAGGATAATAGCCATACGATTGCCTGTTAATTATTCTTTTTTAATGTCAGATAATGTGAAATCATCTGAGTTGTCTGCACTTGCTACATCTCTTATGGCTGTGACCGGAATCCCGGCACCTGTTCTGAAAAGACTTCTGGCTGGAGCATGGGCATATGTTGAGGCTGTTGCAGAGATAAGGAATCTTATGTCTGGAAGTAAGCTGGCATTTAAAAAGACAGGAAGTAACTGGATAACGGATTTGGATAATTTGGGTGAGAGTATGTATTCGACGTGTAAGGAGGATGACAAGGGGCTTAGTTATAAGGATTATCTACTTATATTGCTTGCTATGGATATGGATAGAGGATATTGTAGAATGCTTGATCTGATACAGCTAAATACAAGAGAAACGGAGGCGGATTTTTGTATCAAAAATGCTGCCGTTGCAGTGGGAGTTGATATAAGTGTTACATACGATGGAAAGAAATACGGATTTAAGGAATCGGCAGAGTATTAAATCTTATACAGATTTTTACCCTAATATTCCCTGTCCTCCTTGCCTATTAGATTTAAATAATCAAATCCTCTCCAAGTGCAATTTTTGTTTTTTTGGGCAGGGGGTATTAGGATAGTAATCTGTTATTAGGGGGTGATTAATAATGCGAAACCGAGGCAGTGTTACAATAGAAGCTTCACTTGTATTTCCAATTTTTTTATTCTTTGTTATGAGCCTGTATCATATGTGTTATAGCAGAATTGCAGACAATATTGTATATGAGGCTGCAATAGAGACTGCTGAATATATGGCAGAGTATGCATATTTAGATGGAAATAATATACTGCTTCCTACATATAAATTTCAGGAGTATGTAGATGACAAAACCATTGTTTCCCGCTATGTTGATGGAGGAATCCAGGGCATTTCATTTATAGGGACGAATCCTCTTGATGATGAGGGATATGTGGTTTTAAAGGTGCAGTATAAGAGCAAAGTCAGTGTTCCATTTTTACCGGGGCTTAGTAAAATGCATAGCTTTGAGATACGACAAAAGGCATATGTGGGAGCTGATGAAACGGTTGACAATGATGGCGATAATAATGACAGTTATGTTTATGTTACGGATAACCGAGATGTATATCACAGTACGAGGATGTGTACATATCTTAATCTGTCTATTCGTGCTGATGATGTAGCCGGTGCTGAGGCAGGGGGATATTCAATATGTGAGATATGCGGATATGGAGATGAAAAAATAGTTTATGTTACAGATTATGGAAGAAGGTATCATAGGGATATAAAATGTAGTGGATTAAAGAGGACGGTTTACAGAGTAAAATTGAGCGAGGTGGATGGTCTGGGAGGATGTGTCAGATGTACAAAATGAGTGAAGAAAAGTATATAAATGGTGTTAATAAGTTTTATAAAAATGATGAGTATGAATGTAAAAACAGAGGAAGCTCTACAGTAGAAATGTGTTTTATAATGCCTGCTATTGTAATAATTATTGCTGCCACTATATTTCTGTTTTTGTATGCTATAGATGATGCAAGACATCAGGGGGTTGGTTATGCCGGCTTATATGCATATAGGAATAATGAGATGATAGAGGGTGTGACAATTGGCGATGGAGAGATTTCGTGTGCATATTTAGGGGAAGATAGTTCTTATGGTATTCAGAGAAAATGCTACATATACAGTACAGAGTATGGAGTGAGGACAGGCAGGCTTAGGAGGTGGCAGTTATATGGAGATGTGTTATCGGAGCAGGGGAATTAGCAAATATGTTGAAGTTAATATTGGTGATTGTAGTATGTTAGCTGGTTATGGCTATTTGTATCAGGTTCGCATGTTAGATGATAATAAAATCAACAATCTTATAAAACCCGTTGTAATGGAGATGGACAATAATGTATATCTCAAATATGAGATTAATTCCCTATATGTACTAGAGAGATATTTGCGAGAACAAAAGGTAAATGGTCATATGCTTGCTGTATGGATAAATCAGCTTGCAGATTGTATTTTCGATATGGAAAAGTATCTTCTGCTGCCGGATAACATAGTACTTTCATGTGATTACATGTTTATTGATAAAGAAACAGATGAGCTTTTGATTATATATGTACCTGGATATGAAAAAAATATTGTAGAACAGATAAAGGCATTTTTGGAGTATTGTATGCAGGTGTTTGACTCGTCTGACAGAGAAGGAATAAATTTATTATATAAAATACATGCGAGGATTTCCGATGGCAAATGTGATGTTATAGAATTAAAGAATATGGTTTCGCATTATGAAAATACACAGGATGATTTCGCTCAATATACAGATAAGAATGCACATAAATCAAATGAGTGTAAAAAGGAATGCATAGGGGATTATATAGAGAATTATATAGAGGATGATAAAATTACAAGTAATAAAACAGTAAAAATATCTTTAACTCACAAACTTATATTAGGTGTAAATGTGGTGGCATTTGTTTATATGCTTTATATGTACTTTTATAATAGAGAACGGGTGATGGCGCTATATACAGCGATACTTTTGCTTATAGTATTTGTAGTACATATTATTTTTTGCCTGATTGAACCGGAGGAGGATATAGATGAGATAATGAGGGAGTATTGTGAGTCAGAGCCTGAGATTAAATATGATGGTTCCCCCAATGACAGGATTGATAATAGTATGCCAAAATTGCCTGCCGTTCATAAGCTTGTGCCATTAGCTGATGGCTCGCTTGATGACATGGATTTGACAACTATTTCAATGCCGTGTGTAATAGGAAGGGGGAAGAAAGAAGCGGGTTATAGAATTCACACCACGCAGGTTAGCAGAGTACATGCATGTATATATAATGATGAGGGCTTTTATTATCTGGAAGATAGGAATTCAACGAATGGAACATTTATTAATAGGGAAAAAATTGAAGCATTTCACAGAGTGCAGCTTAACAGGGGAGATGTTGTGAGCTTTGCCGGTGAAGATTTTTTCGTGACATGATTGTATTTAACGTTCATTTTTGATATAGTAATTGTATATATTGTCGTGATACGTCAGATAGAGGTGAACGTTTTGAAGGTTAATGTATATTATGGTGGACGGGGATTGCTAGAGGATCCGTCATTATATGTAATAGATAGAATTATACAGGTGTTAGAGGAGCTTAGGGTTACTGTAACAAGGTATAATATATACGAGGATAAGGCAGGTATAGCTACCCTTCCTAATACGCTTAAGGATTGTGATGGAATAATCCTTGCGTCAAGTGTTGAGTGGTATGGCATGGGAGGCTACATGCAGCAGTTTCTTGACATGTGCTGGCTGTATGGAGATAAGGAGAAGATATCTGAGCTTTACATGATGCCAATCGTAGTTGCTACAGCATATGGTGAACAGGATGTCGAGATGTCTCTTAAGAGGGCATGGGATGTGCTAGGTGGTATATCGCTTAATGGACTTGCCACTTATGTTGACAGTCATGAGGTATTAGAACAGAATTCCGCATATCTGTCACTTATAGAGAAGAAGGCAGAGGAATTATACAGAAGCATTAACCAGAAGGTCGTTAAGCTGCCTACCAGCAATACGGCGGTGAAGAATAATCTTATAAAAAAACGCAATATTAATCTTACACCTCAGGAGAGCGAGCAGTTATCTAAGTTTGTTGCAGATGATGGCTATGTAAGGAAGCAGAAGGAAGATATAGAGGAGCTTGCAGCCATGTTTAAACAGATGCTTGGAGATGACGAGCCGAAGGAAGAACGAATTTATGAGGATGATATAGTGGAGGGATTTTCTACTAATTATTATCCTGAGAAGGATTTTTCTGCAAAGTATGTGATAATAATTCCGGATTTGGGAAAGAATCTTATCATCAATGTTGGAAATGAACTTACCTGTGAATATGGAGATGATCAGGAGGGTGACGTTAAGATGAAGGCATCGAGTGACCTTATCCGAGATATAATGGCTGGCAAGATGACCTTCCAGAAGGGCTTTATGTCAGGCGAGATTACAGCTAAGGGTAATTTTAAGACACTTAGAATGTTAGATCAGGTATTTAGATTCCGTTATTCCAAATGATAGAAATGAGGCATAATCATGTCATACATGGCATTATATAGAAAGTGGCGACCTGACGTATTTCAGGAGGTCAAGGGACAGGAGCATATAGTTACCACCCTGAAAAATCAGATAAAGCATGAGAGAATCGGACATGCATATCTTTTCTGTGGAACAAGAGGAACAGGAAAGACTACTATTGCGAAGCTTATGGCTAAGGCTGTTAATTGTGAGCACCCCGTGGACGGAAGTCCGTGTAATGAGTGTGCAAGCTGTAAGGCTATAGCAGCCGGCAATTCGATGAATGTAATTGAGATAGATGCAGCATCTAATAATGGTGTAGATAACATACGTCAGATTAACAATGCAGTACAGTATTCACCACAGTCAGGCAAGTATCTTGTATACATTATTGACGAGGTACATATGCTGTCAATAGGTGCATTCAATGCACTTCTAAAGACCTTGGAGGAACCGCCTGCATATGTTATTTTTATACTTGCGACAACAGAATCACACAAGATACCTGTAACCATTTTATCAAGGTGTCAGAGGTATGACTTTAAGAGGATTTCTATAGAAACCATTGCAGACAGACTTAAAGAGCTGCTTGACAGAGAGAATGTGGAGGCAACTCCGGAGGCTCTTGCATATGTAGCCAAGGCAGCGGACGGCTCAATGAGAGATGCCTTAAGTATATTGGATCAGTGTATAGCTTTTAATCTTGGAGAGAAGCTCACATATGATAAGGTGTTAGATACAATAGGTGCAGTTGATATAGAAGTATATATAAAGCTGTTAGAATGTATACGGGACAAGGATATAGCGGCTGCAGTAGATATTGTTGAACAGGCAATATGGCAAGGCAAGGATTTGATGCAGTTTATAAATGAATTTACGACTTTTTTAAGGAATGTTTTGATGCTTTCCATAGCCCCCGATATGAAGCTTGATATAACAAGTGACAATGTTGAGAAGCTTACAGAACTTGGTAAGTCATTTAGTGAGAGTATACTTATTGCATATATTAATATATTGCAGGAGGCTGCAAACAAGATGACCTATATGACAACTAAGCGTATTGCTTTGGAGGTTGCCATAATTAAAATGTGCAAGCCGCAGATGCAGGATGGCAGTGCTGCCTTAGAGCATCGTTTGGAGGAAGTTGAGCACAGGCTTGACAGCGTGCCTGAGGGTAAACAGATAGTTTACGTTAAGCAGGGTGACGAGGGAAACGGCGAAGTAATAGAACAGTCAGTAGATAGAAGTCAGGATGAAAGCTCGGAAGAACAGAGTAAGAAGGTAGTAGATAATCTGCGGAGTAAATACAAGGAAGCTGATTACAGGGAGATAATGTCTATTGTAAGTATTTGGAATCAGGTTAAGAAAAATGCTATGAGGATGACCAGAAACTTCCTTGATATGGCAAGTGTCACACCTGGGGATGTACCTGGAACTATAGATTTGGTTATCGTGAAGAGCCCGGAGACAGCACTTGCAATAGATTATTTTGAGAAGAAGAGTAATCTAGAAGCTTTAGAGGCGGACATAGCCGAGATGACAGAGCGAAATGTCCATATAGGCTTGCGTAAGCTGACAAAGCATGAGGCTGAGGAAGCTCAGATATCAGATTGGGATTTATCTAAGATTAACTTTGATAATATAGAAATTAAATATTAGGAGGAAGAAAAATGGCAAAAAGAGGTGGATTTCCGGGAGGTATGATGCCGGGAAACATGAATAATCTCATGAAGCAGGCTCAGAAGATGCAGAAGCAGATGGAGGAGCAGGCTAAGGAGCTTGAGGAGAAGGAATATGAGGCAACTGCCGGAGGCGGAGTAGTTAAGGTTAAGATTAATGGTAAAAAAGAGATAACTGAGCTTAAGCTTGACGAAGAGGTTGTAGATAAGGATGACATTGAGATGCTTGAGGATCTTGTTATAGCTGCTGTGAATGAGGCTATTCGTATGCAGGATGAGGATCAGAAGAGCCAGATGGGTAAAATCACCGGTGGTATGGGCGGAGGTTTTCCGTTCTAATGGAAGTGTATGGAGGACAGGTTAATAAGCTTATAGAAGAACTGTCCCGTCTGCCGGGAATAGGGGGTAAGACCGCACAGCGATTGGCATTTTATATAATTAATATGCCGGAGGACAGGGCAAAAAGTCTTGCTGATTCTATTGTAGATGCAAAACACAATACCAGATATTGTCAGAGCTGCTATACCATTACAGACAGGGATGTATGTCCTATCTGTGCTTCTCAGAACAGAAACCATAAGCTTATTATGGTTGTTGAAAGTCCGAGAGATTTGGCTGCATATGAGAGAACAGGTCAGTATCAGGGTGTATATCATGTTTTACACGGTGTAATTAATCCAGCCATGGGAATTGGAGCTAATGACATAAAACTTAAGGAATTGATTTTGCGTTTGGAACAAGAGGACGTTGAGGAACTAATCATAGCAACAAATTCAAGTGTTGAGGGGGAAGCAACTGCTATGTACATATCTAAATTAGTTAAGCCTTCGGGAATTAAGACCACCAGAATAGCGAGTGGAGTTCCTGTCGGTGGTGATTTAGAGTGTATAGATGAGGTTACCTTGCTCCGTGCCTTGGAGGGTAGAATTACTATTTAGGAGGTAGAAGTATGAAGAGAATAGGTATGTTGACCAGTGGTGGCGATTGTCAGGCTCTTAATGCGACAATGAGAGGTGTTGTCAAGGGACTTTACAATACCTATAAGGATGTTGAGGTTTATGGCTTTTTAGAGGGATATAAGGGGCTTATATATGGCAATTATAAGAAGCTTAATGCAGAAGATTTTTCTGGAATTTTAACTAAGGGTGGAACGATACTCGGAAGCTCAAGACAGCCGTTTAAGCTTATGAATGTTCCTACAGAGGACGGTCTTGACAAGGTTAAGTCGATGAAGGAGACATACAAGAAGCTTAAGCTTGATTGTCTTGTTGTTCTAGGAGGAAATGGTTCTCAAAAGACTGCTAACCTTCTGTCAGAGGAGGGACTTAACGTAGTAGGGCTTCCTAAGACTATTGATAATGATATCTGGGGTACAGATATGACATTTGGCTTCCAGAGTGCAGTTGATATTGCTACTCAGGCTATAGATTGTATTCATACTACAGCGTGCTCTCATAACAGAGTATTTATCGTTGAGGTTATGGGACATAAGGTTGGATGGATAACACTTCATGCTGGTATTGCTTCTGGAGCAGATATAATTCTTATTCCTGAGATACCATATGATATCAAGAAGGTATGTGAGGCATTAGATAAGAGAACAAGAGCTGGAAAAGGCTTCTCAATTCTTGCCGTTGCAGAGGGTGCTATATCTAAGGAGGTTGCAAGCCTTCCTAAGAAGGAGAGAAAGGCAGCAGTTGCCGCAGCCGCAGAGAAATATCCTTCTGTAGCGTATGAGGTCGCTGATAAGATAAAGGATTACTGCGGTATGGATATAAGAGTAACTGTTCCGGGACATACTCAGAGAGGTGGAAGTCCTGTACCTTATGACAGAGTTATATCAAGTCTGTTTGGTGCAAAGGCAGCAGAGCTCATCAAGAATGAAGATTATGGCAAGCTTGTAGTTATGAAGGATAATGAGGTGACGGCAATACCTCTTGCTGAATCAGCAGGTAAGTTAAAGTATGTATCACCTGATGACAGCATTGTAAAGAATGCAAGAATGCTAGGAATTTCTTTTGGAGATTAATGCTGACACGGTAGCAACACATTTGCATATATTATAACAAACAGGCAATTAATGTCCGGAGCTTGCGGATTTTAATTGTCTGTTTGTTAAAGGTGAAGAATAATTAAGATATGTGAATGTGAGGGCATATATGGAAGATATTATAAGGGCAAGGCTCATGCAGCCTGAGCTTCAGCTTATAGATGAAAATGAACTTGAGGCTGACAGAGAATACTTAATGCAGATGTATCCTGCAAGAGCCAGACTTATTATGGTAATGGTTGAGGATGCCTGTGACAGATTAGAATATGAGGGAAGTCCTATGTTTGCACAATTTCCTGACAAGGAATATATGCTTGGAATTTCCAGAAATATATATAATAAGATATCCTTTGAGGATGACGATAACCTTAGATATATGATAGACGTTATGGTATGCAATGAATTTTATGTTAGACGAAACAGATATAAGAGAAGGAGAAAGTTCTTTTAGCTTATGATTAAGAAAATAATAACTAAGGTGCTGGTATTTATAATAGTTGCTGCCGGCACTGCATTTTTGATAAATAAATTAAATAACTCTAAGCTGGCAGATGCTACGCGAGAGATGGATGATCCTCAGCTCCCGCTCGTATACTGTCAATTTGAAGGACAGATAGTGAACCAGATGTTTGGATATACCCAGACTATGTCAACCGGGCTTATGCGTGATGGAATAGTGCCTCTTAATCAGGATTATGGTGTAAATATTCTGGTTGAGGACACTCAGAGCTATGGGGTTGGTTATTCGTATGAGTTAAGGACAATTGCCGGTGACTCTCTTATAGAGGAGGGTGATCTTGAACAGGCTACTGAATATCAGGGCTATAAACAGTACGATGTGCGTTTCAGGATGGATATGAAACAAAATCAGGAATATGTACTGGTGTTTAAGATAGATAATAGTAATGGCGATTGTGCAAGATATTATACAAGAGTTGTTAATCTGGAGAATCAATATGCTGCCAAGATTATGGATTACGCAAATCAGTTTCATAACACTACATTTACCAAGGATGTAAATACAGAACAGGGCAATCTGGTGTATGATCAGCTTAAATCTGGCAACAATGACAATAATCTTGCACATGTTAATCTGAATTCGTCATACGAGCTGGTTAGCTGGGGTGGTATAGTTCCGCTTGTTGTTACGGGAATAGTTCCTGAGATTACGGAGATAGATAAGGAATATGCAGTTATTCATATGGCATATGTGGTGGAATCCTTAAATGATTCCGCCAGCCATTATTATAATGTGGACGAGTATTACACAGCCAGATACGACGTAAGCTCTGGCGATATTGAGCTTCTTGCATTTGACAGATACATGGAGAGTATGTTTGATGAGGGCTATATAAGCAAGGATAACAATGCTGTCAGCCTTGGAGTCTCCTCTATTGATAATGCAGAGTACGTTGTTTCCTCTGACAATAAGAAGCTTGCATTTGTCAAGCAGGGAGAGCTGTGGTACTACGATTATAATAGCTCAATCCTTGTAAATGTATTTGGATTTACTCAGGGTAATTATGCTGATGTTCGTACAATGAATACAAATGTTGATATTAATATTCTTGATATGGATGATGATGGCAATATATATTTTGTGGTGTATGGATATATGAGCCGTGGCGGGCATGAGGGTGAAAATGGTATAGCACTTTATCGTTTTACTGTAGATGATTCACGAATACAGGAAAAGTTCTTTGTGAATTCAGACGAGCCTTATGACGTTATGAAACAGGAGACTGGAAGATTTACCTATTATGACGCAGATGGATATCTGTATTATCTTCTTGATGGAAGTATATATGAGGTCAACCTTAACGACATGACACAGAATACTATTGTGTATGGTCTGCCGTCGGAGAAGTATCTTGTGTCTCAGAACAGGAAGATAGTTGTGTATCCTGACAATGCCAATGATGAGGATGTTACGAGCCTTGTTATCCATAATTTTGAAACAGGGGAAATATATACCGAGAGTGGTCAGGGCAATGACCGACTGCTTGCATTAGGGTTTGTCAATAATGATCTTATTTACGGAACTGCGGATGCATCTGATATAGTAATATCTAATGACAGACAGGCAATACTGCCTATGTACAAGCTCTATATTATATCTCCTGACGGAGGCGATATAAAGGAGTATGATAAACAGGGAATATATATAATGGATGCAAGGGTTGATGACGAAAAAATCTACCTTGAGAGAGCTGTGAAGCAAAATCAGTTTTTTGAGACCTGCGATGCAGATTTTATATCATATAAGCAGGAGGAACAGACTGATAATATGCTGCTTACATACAATTACAGCAGTATGGAGCAAAACAGACTAGATATAGTGTTTCCGGCAAATATATATATCAGTGAGTCTGTAAAGCATATTATGACGAAGAATAAAAAGGCTGAGGACTATGTCCAGCTTAATGTTAAGACTACAGTTGATAGTGAACTTTATTATGTTTTTGATAATTCCGGATATAAGGGACAATACAACAGTGCTGGTCGTGCAATTCTCGTGGTTGAGGAGGAAAAAGCGGGACTTGTTGTAGATGGGGATGGCAATACAGTTTATCGTTCTATTGCTGCTGTAAAATATAATACGATAGCTGATAAAATAAGAGAGTATCCTTGTGATAATATAGCTGACACAATGATGACATGTGCATATATGTGTATAGACTATGGAACAAGAAATATTGAGTATAGCGATATAATGGCTTGTGATAGCTGGGAGGATGCATTTGCGAAATATACACTCGGCGTCGGAGTTAATATATCTGGAATTGATTTAGATACAGCACTTTATTTTTTGGATAGAGATGTGCCATTTGCGGCATGTATAGATGATGGAAGATATGTATTGGTAATCAGTTACAACTCCACCCACATAAGATACTATGATCCTATGCTGGGTGAAGAAGTAAAAGTTACCAGAAATGAATTTAAGAACAGTCTTAGTATGCAGGGAAATATAATGTATACTTATACATCCCAGTAACCATCTAATGTAGCAAAATAATCTTCTGGAGTTTCTGCTCGACGGATTTGCTTTACGCTGCCATCCTCACAGAGCAGAAGCTCAGCAGATTTGAGCTTACCATTGTAGTTGTATCCCATAGCAAAGCCGTGTGCTCCTGTATCGTGAATTACAAGGTAATCACCCATGTCAATCTTAGGGAGCTTACGGTCAATAGCGAATTTATCATTGTTTTCACATAATGAACCTGTCACATCATATGTGTGGTCACATGGTTCATTTTCCTTACCAAGAACTGTGATGTGGTGGTAAGCACCATACATGGCAGGTCTCATAAGATTTACTGCACATGCATCAACGCCAATGTATTCCTTATATATATGCTTCTCATGTATAGCCTTTGTTACGAGGTGGCCATAAGGCGCAAGCATGAAACGTCCAAGCTCTGTGAATATACTTACATTGCCAAGTCCGGCAGGTTCGAGAACTTCTTTGTAAACCTGATGTACACCTTCACCTATTTTAAGGATATCATTAGGCTCTTTGTCCGGTGTATAAGGTATACCTACACCACCTGAGAGATTGATGAAGTCAAGCTCAATTCCTGTCTTTTCCTTAAGCTCAACAGCAACCTCAAATAATATCTTGGCAAGTGTTGGATAATATTCATTAGTTACGGTGTTGCTTGCAAGGAAGGAATGCATACCAAAATGCTTTGCACCTGCCTCCTTTAACTCTGTATAAGCCTTGAACAACTGCTCCTTGGTCATACCATACTTGGCATCTCCAGGGTTGTCCATGATAGTTGTTGAAATTGAAAATGTTCCGCCCGGATTATAACGACAGCATATAGTCTCAGGTACACCGCATGTATCCTTCAAAAACTGTACATGAGTATAATCATCAAGGTTTATGTTGGCTCCAAGCTTTCTGGCAAGCTCAAACTCCTTGGCAGGAGTATCATTTGATGAGAACATGATGTTAGAGCCTGTTACGCCAACCTTCTCAGACATAAGAAGCTCAGTGTAGGATGAACAGTCACAACCGCAGCCCTCTTCCTTGAGAATCTTAAGGATAGTAGGATTAGGTGTAGCTTTAACAGCAAAATATTCTTTAAAGCCGGGATTCCATGAGAAAGCCTGCTTAAGCTTTCTTGCGTTTTCTCTTATACCCTTTTCATCATATATATGAAAAGGAGTAGGATATGTTTTAACGATTTCTTCAATCTGCTCTTTTGTAACAAAAGGTTTTTTCATGTTGTTGCCTCCTTAGTGTATTTTAAATCCTACTTTAATCTATTGTTAAAATACCCATTTGTCAATAGATTATCTAAAAAAGGTTTGAAAATATACCAGATAAATGATAGAATAATGTGTCTATACACAAAGGGGAGAACAATAAAAATAGATTAGGAGTGATAAAAATGTCAGCAGAGGGCATTAGCTATGATAATATGTTTATAAGGATGCTTAGCAGATTAGGAGATGCGATGCTTCTTTCAGTACTCTTTACTATATGTTCAATCCCTATATTTACAATAGGTGCATCGGTTACAGCACTATATTATACTGCTATGAAGGGTATAAAGCTTGATGGTGGATATGTGTTCAGATATTTCATGAAAAGTTTCAAGGAGAACTTCAAAAAATCAACTATAATGTGGCTGCTTTTTATGCTTGCATTTATAATATTTGGTGTTGATGCATGGTTTTGGTCCAAACAATTTACACCTGGAGCATTTACGCTTGCCAATGTATTGCTTGTGTTAAGCATAGTGCTTCTTGCACTTACATTTTTTATGATGACATATGCATTCCCATTACAGGCAAAATTTGAAAATCCTATTAAAGTACAGTTGAGAAATGCATTTTTATTATCAATAAAATATTTTCCTACTACACTTCTTATTGCGTTGATTACTGCAGTAATTGTATGGACATTTTATTATCAGCCGGCTATATCTATAGTAGGTTATTTTATGGTTGGCTTTGGTGCCGTTGGTTATTTGTTCGCGTACTTTATGTTGAAGTGCTTTAAACCATATCTTCCGGAGGAGGAGTATCATGAGGATGAATGGACGTTAGATGATGAGACTGACGATACTGACGATACTGCTGAATAAAATATAACAGGGATATCTGTCATAATTTAATAAATTAAAGCAGATATCCCTTGATATTAATATATATTGCTGTCAATTATATGAAGTAAGATTCTTAGTATTTCTCTGGCTCTTCGTACTCAACTCCCTGAGTATCAACAGTAACACTCTTGATTACCTGATCTTCAAGTGGTCTGTCGCCATATCCTGTAGGAACTGTCGCAATTTTATCAACGATATCAAGTCCCTCGGTAATCTTACCAAAAGCTGCATAAGAACCATCGAGATGAGGACTTGTCTTATGCATGATGAAGAACTGTGAACCTGCTGAGTTAGGCATCATTGAACGCGCCATTGAAAGTACGCCCGGCTCATGCTTCAATGTGTTATTAAAACCATTCTGGGAAAACTCGCCCTTAATAGAATATCCAGGACCTCCCATGCCTGTTCCTTCAGGACAACCGCCCTGAATCATAAAGCCCTCTATAACACGATGGAATATAAGACCATCATAGAATCCTTTATTAATAAGTGAAATAAAATTCTTTACTGTGTTAGGTGCAATATCAGGATATAATTCAAATTTCATTACATCTCCGTTTGCCATAGTCATTGTAACTATTGGATTTTTCAAATTTATCATCCTTTCTTGAATTTTTATATAAAAGATGGTACTATAATAGCATTAATGTAAAATTACTTCAAGTGTGTAATTTTACAAAATATTATGTAAACTAAAATTACGAGGTAAACATTGTGGTACGAATTATAAAAGGCATTATTTTAACAGTAGCAGTTTTGTTTTTATGTATACAGGTATATGACTACGGTAAAGGTTTTTATGACGAATATATGGACGAATATAAGGGAACAGAAAGTACAGTTGGTGAGGATGTTGTAGTCGAGATACCTGCTGGAGCAACGGTAAAGGAGATAGCCGCAATTCTTAAGGATGCAGGACTTATTAAGTATGAGAGTGCATTTACCAGAAGATTGCAGGATTCAGAGTACAGAGGAAAGCTCCAAAGTGGAACATATACACTTAACACAGGAATGTCAACATTAGAGATGATGGCTGCAATGTGCCCTGTAGTTGACGAGACAAAGCCTATCGATAAGCTGGTTGTTCCTGAGGGATATACGATAGAGATGATAGCTGCCAAGTGTGAGGAACAGGGAATATGCAGCTCACAGGACTTCATAAATGCTATCAATTCGGTTACAACAAGTGATTTCCCATATCTTGCAGACGTGCCAACAGGTGCTAAGGTTAAGTATAAGCTTCAGGGATATATATTCCCGGCAACTTATGATATATATACAACTACAACACCTGAGTCGCTGGTTCAGTGGATGCTTGAGACATTTGAGAATTACTATACACAGGATTTACAACAGAGAGCAGCAGAGCTTGGATACTCATCGTATGATGTTGTTACCAGAGCTTCAATTATAGAGAGAGAGGCTAAGGTGGACGATGAACGTCCTATAATAGCAGGTGTTATTAATAATAGACTGGCAGCGGGCATGATGCTGCAGATGTGTCCTACGGTACTTTATCCATTAACAAATGGATTGTATAATCAGAGTCAGGTTTATTATACAGATCTCGATTTGGATTCTCCGTATAACACATACAAATACGAAGGATTGCCAGTGGGACCTATATGTAATCCAGGTATTGCCTGTATAAATGCTGTATTGTACCCTGCAGAACATAATTATCTCTATTATCATGTTGGAGATGAAGAAGCAGGAACACATATATTTACGGAGACATATGAGGAACATGTTGATACGCAGATTATTGGTGGACCGAATGGAGTTCCGGAGTCTACTGAAGAACAGCAATAGAAGATAAATAATATAGGAGGTAAAGGTATGAGAACATTTAACTTCAAGGCAAGAAACATCGGCAATGAGAGATATCTTACTTATACGATGGGTGAAGATTGCGAACTTGATGAGGATGTCCTTGATTATTGTGAGGAAAACGCATTAAAAGAATTGGTTGGGATTATATATGAAGAGGATGACGATTATGATTATTTGACATACGACATTACTGACAGAGTGTCGTTGGAGGAATATATCAAATCAGAAATGACATGTGAGAAGGTTCTTAATATCCTCAGAAATGTAGCTAATGGACTTATATCACTTAAGGAGCAGGCTATACATTTGTCATATGTGCTGCTCAACAAGGGATTTATGTTTGTAGATGAGTCAGACTACAGCATTTCGTTTATATGTCTCCCCGTTGAGAGTAAGGCAGCAGTGGCTTTGGAATTTAAAAGCTTTGTGCGACAGCTCCTTGCCAACATGAGATATGATGTGGATGAGAATTTGAGCTATGTAGGTAAGCTGCTCACATATATCAATAGTGATAACTTCAATTTAAGGGGACTTGTAGGCTTGAGCGAGGCTCTTATGGACGAGGCGGGAATAAACCATGATGAAGCCGGCACAATCGAGAGTGATGGAGTAGAGGTTGTGAGTGCGGTTGAGCCAGAGGAGGATGCGACAACAGAAGAAAGTAATGTAGCTGATTTCATGACAGCTATTGATGAGCAGGATGAGAAGCTCCCTGAGATAGGTGATGATGCTGAAGAAGAGGATGAAGAATCAGAAGACGATGTAAATCCGGTAGATGAGGAATTAGATAGTATCCTTCCATCTGATATGACTCCAGAGGCTGTGGACACAGATGATGATACATCTCCAGAGGCTGTGGACACAGATGGTGATAAGTCTCCAGAGCCAAAACAGAAAGAGACAGATGTAGATGTCATAAAGGACAGAATAAAGAAACTGGTTGGTGATAAAACCAATACACCACCTGCAAGCCATACGATAACATCATTAGATGAGCTTGATCAGATATTAGAAAGCAAGCCGCCTGTTATAAAGAAAAATGTTGTTAAAGTAAACAGAGCTGCTATTATACAGAATGTAGCTGCTGAACATGAGAGTGAAGAGGCTGCCACAGAAGAATCAGATGAAAAAACACAAATTCCTGTAATAGAAGATATCTATGATGATATGAACATAGAGAAGGACGAGGCAGAGGAGAAGCCTAAGAGCAGATCTATTTTAAGCAGAACTGTTGGGGATGCTGCTGCTAAGCAGAATACTCTTCTTAATGCACCTAAGGCAGTCCCTTATCTTATTCGTGTCAATACAGAGGAGAGAATTATGCTTAACAAGCCTACATTTAAGCTTGGAAAGGCAAGTCGTGGAGTTGATTATTCCGTAAGTGGTAATGGAGCAGTTAGCCGTCAGCATGCAGTTATTTTGCAGAAAGATGGCGTATGTTTCATAAAGGATAACAAGTCGACAAACCATACATATGTTAATGGCAAGATGGTTGAGGATGGTGTTGAGGAAATTCTAACACATGATTCGATGATCAAATTAGGTGATGAAGAATTTATTTTTAAGATAAGATAAAATAAAATGCTAAGGGGTATAGTATAAAATCAGGGAGGTTTCTATGAAAAACACAGATTTAGTTGTAACTAGACAAAATAACATTGACACAATTAAGTATACCTTAGGGGTAGCAGATGTATTTGATGACAGAACTGCTGATAAGCTTTCGCAGTTAAACAATGTCATTCCTATACAGTATAGTGACGAGGATGGAAAGAGAATAATAACAGCATATGCACATGAGGATGCTACACTTGAGACTTTTATGAAGAAAACTCTTTCTAAGAGAGAGGTACTCTGTATCATGAGTGGTTTGACTTCTGTATTTGAGCTTGGAGCACAGGGTATACCAGTAAGCTATATTGTTAAAGATGCAGGATACATATATATTAATGCTGAAACACTGGCTGTCAAAGCGGTATTAATTCCTTTAAAGCAGGATGTTATGCCGCTTGCAGAGATGCCGGTTTTGTTCCGTGATGTTATTTCCAATATGAAGTTTGATGAGACAGATATAGACAATTATGTGGCTCAAATTCTTACGGTCATCAATTCTGATGATTTTTCAGTTGGCAAATTAAAATCTCTTGTAGATAAAATGCTTGAGGAAATGGGATTGTTCATCAGTAAGGACAACGGTTTGGTTGGAATGAACGCTGGTGGTGGACAGCCTCAGAATAAGGATATAAAAGTAAATAAGCTTGGAGTTATGAACAATATGCGCCCACAACAGGTACCTATGGGACAGCCACAGATGAATCAGATGCCAGGTCAGCCGCCGATGGGACAGCCACAGATGAATCAGATGCCAGGTCAGCCGCCGATGGGACAGCCACAGATGAATCAGATGCCAGGTCAGCCGCCGATGGGTCAGCCACAGATGAATCAGATGCCAGGTCAGCCACCGATGGGTCAGCCACAGATGAATCAGATGCCGGGACGCCCACCGATGGGACAGCCACAGATGAATCAGATGCCGGGACGCCCACCAATGGGTCAGCCACAGATGAATCAGATGCCGGGACGTCCACCAATGGGACAGCCACAGATGAATCAGATGCCGGGACGCCCAGCAATGGGTCAGCCACAGATGAATCAGATGCCGGGACGCCCACCGATGGGTCAGCCGCAGATGAATCAGATGCCGGGACGTCCACCGATGGGCCAGCCACAGATGAATCAGATGCCGGGACAGGCGCCGATGGGTCAGCCGCAGATGAATCAGATGCCGGGACGCCCACCAATGGGTCAGCCACAGATGAATCAGATGCCGGGACAGGCACCGATGGGTCAGCCGCAGATGAATCAGATGCCGGGACAGGCACCAGTTGGACAACCACAGCCGGTAGCACCAGCACCACAGCCGGTAGCGCCAGCACCAATGCCGACAGCACCGAAGGTAGAGATGCCAAAACCAGAGATGCCAAAACCGGAGATGCCAAAACCAGAAGCACCAAAGCCAGAGATGCCAAAGGCACCAGTGCCACAGCCGGTAGCACCAACACCACAGCCGGTAGCACCAACACCACAGCCGGTAGCACCAACACCACAACCGGTAGCACCAGCACCACAGCCGGTAGCGCCAGCACCAATGCCGACAGCACCGAAGGTAGAGATGCCAAAACCAGAGATGCCAAAACCGGAGATGCCAAAACCAGAAGCACCAAAGCCAGAGATGCCAAAGGCACCAGTGCCACAGCCGGTAGCACCAACACCACAGCCAGTAGCACCAGCACCAAAGCCTGTTGATAAAGTAGAAGACGATGGAGTTGTAACAATGGGTAATCTTGTGGGACAGCTTGGAACAAAGCCTGTACCACATTTGGTAAGAAAAAAGACTGGTGAGACAATAAATATTACTAAGCCTGAGTTTGCTATTGGTAAGTCACATACTAAGACAGATTATGCAATAGAGAATAACACGGCTATAAGCAGAGTACATTGTATTATCGTTCAAAGGAACGGAGTAAATTATATAAAGGATAATAATTCTACAAATCACACATACATAGATGGAGTAGAGCTTAAGCCAGGACAGGAGGTTCTGCTTAAGAACAAGATGACAATACAGCTTGGTGACGAGGAATTCACATTCCTGCTTAGAAAGGGAGAATAATATGGAATACATAGCAGCATATCATACTGATGTGGGTATAACCAAAAAAACAAATCAGGACTCCCTTGCAATAAAAGTAGTTGAGACCAGATTGGGTAAAGTCGCATTTGCAATAGTCTGCGACGGAATGGGAGGACTTGCAAAGGGTGAATTAGCAAGCAAGGAAGTTATAATGGCATTCTGCGATTGGTTTGATAATATACTTGTCGATGACATAGAGGCAGGTAAATTTGAAGAGTCAAACCTGGTCACACAATGGAATGACATAGTCCAGACGCAGAATAAGAGACTTGGGCAGTATGGTGAGGAAAACCATATTCAGTTAGGAACTACAGTATCAGCAATTCTTATAATAAATAACAAATACTATACTGTACATATTGGAGACAGTCGTGTATATCAGCTTGCTGCAGAGGTAACACAGCTCACCAGTGACCAGACATTTATAGCTAGAGAGATTGCTGCAGGAAGGATGACACCAGAACAGGCAAAAACAGATCCTAGAAGAAGCGTTTTGCTACAGTGCGTAGGAGCATCTCCTGTAGTTGAGCCTGAGTTCAGAAAGGGCGATGTGCACAGCAATGCAGTTTATATGCTTTGCTCAGATGGATTCAGACATCAGATTACACCAGACGAAATGCTTGAAAAGATAGGACCTGATGTGGTTTATAATGAGGAACAGATGAAATATGGCTGCATTTATCTGACAGAGCTTGTGAAGAACAGGAGAGAGACAGATAATATAACGGTAGTTCTTATAAAAACTATATAATTGTCAAAAGCGTTTTTAAAACAGAAAGGGTTATAGCACCATGACTAGGGAAGGCACCGTTTTAGACGGAAAATATGAAATATGGAAAGAGGTAGGACGTGGAGGCATGTCTATAGTTTACCTCGCCCGTGATAACCGCCTTAATAAGCAGTGGGCGGTAAAAGAGATAAAAAATGACGGCTCAAAGTCCACCAAGACCTTGCTTAAGGGTTTGGAGCGCGAGGCAAATATTCTTAAAAATGTTGACCATCCTGTACTTCCAAGAATTGTAGATATTATAAATCAGGAGGGTGTAATCTATGTAGTAATGGATTTCATCGAGGGAGAGACAATTAGCGACAGACTTAAGAAGGAGGGGGCACAGCCGCAGGAGCTGGTAATAGAGTGGGGATTGCAGCTTGCAAGTGCTTTGGATTATCTTCATAACATGAATCCACCGGTAATATATCGTGATATGAAACCTTCAAATGTTATGATAAAGCCAGAGGGTGGAGTAAAGCTTATAGACTTTGGTACTGCCAAGGAATATGACGTTGAGAATAATGCTGATACAACAGCGCTTGGAACAAGAGGCTATGCTGCACCAGAACAGTTCGGAGACTCAAAGGGACGAGGAATATATAATACAGATGAGAGAACAGATATATATAACCTTGGTGCTACCTTGTATCATATAGTAACGGGTATGAACCCGTGTGAACCACCATACGAGATAAGACCTATAAGAGAGTGGAATCCGGCACTTTCATCCGGACTTGAGAAGATACTCCTTAAGTGTACACAGGCTGATCCTAAGGATAGATATCAGAACTGCTCAGAGCTTATGTATGCATTAGAACATTACAATGAGCTTGATGATGCATATAAGAAGAAGAATAAACATAAGATGGCAGCGTTTGTGTCCACAGCGGTGTTAGCAGTAGCTGCAGGTGTGACTTCACTTATAGGATATTCAGGATTGCAGAAGATAAAATTAGATAACTACAACACATACATAGAGACTGGAAATAATTATCGTGTGGAGGGCAACTATGTTGAGGCTGCCGAGCAGTACAAGAAAGCGTTTGAACTTGATGGTACGGATGCCGAGGCATACGATAAATATATACAGGTATATGTAGATGCCTCAAATGAAATAAATGAGGATGGAACTACAGTGCTTGATCTTGAAACAGGACTTAATGTTGTCTGTAATCGTATCAAATCAGGTTATGATAAGGTTGATGAGAATTCAGAGGTTCTATATAAGCTTGCCATAACATACTTTGACGAGATGGATGATTATAAGACCGCATCTAAGTACTTTAATATGATAGATCCTGATGACAAGGATTATGGTGATTTGGCTCAGTATTATGGCTCGGTATCGCTCATACTTTCAAGTACGAATGTCAATACCTCGGAGCTTATGGAGCAGATAAATAACTTTGCTTCATATAATAGAAGCGAATATACGAACCAGAACATCAATAAGTTTATTAACTATAAGATGATAGGTCGTATATATGCCACATATATAACTGTTGATGGTATAGCCGAGCAGGCAGAGGATGTTATGTCTCAGGCGGTTTCTGATTTGGAGGAATATACAGGAACAGATATAAATACTAACGATTATTTCTATTCCTATTATGATAATCTCATTGTTATATATGAGAATCTTGCCAAAAATGCAACAGATGAGGTTTCTGCTACACAGTATTATGCGGATGTAATTACTTACTGTGATGAGTATTTGAATATACTTGACATCAAGATTGAGGAGAATGACGCTGAATCCGTAGGAATAGGCGGTTCATTTGACAATGTATATAATACGGCGTATTACAACAAAATGTCCAAGAAAGCTGCCTGCTATGAAGCTATGGGAGATTACGAAAAGGCAATTGAGACATTTACACAAGCTGAGCAAACACTTGGCAAAGACAACGTATTAAGCAACAAGATATATGCAGAGCATTTGGATTATATATACACGTTCTGTGAGAGCAATCAGCAGGATCCTACAAAGTGGGCATCCAAGCTTCCTGATAAATTACAGGATATACTTGCTGTATATGAAGAAGGAAGTGCTGTTAAGGATATAGATAGCAATAAGACATGGAAGAAACGCAAGGAAACCATGGAATTGCTTGCCAGTGGAAGCTATAATACAGAGGAAGATACAGACAATCAGACAGGTGATGGTAATGATACGATGTCTTCTGATGAAGAGATGGGAGAGTGATAGCTGTGGAAAAGGTTTATGAGATATGTTTTTATGGCGGCCTGATACTTGCTATACTCTTAATCATTGCCGCAATTATACTATTTATAGTATTGAAGATACCTCGTGTATTTGGTGAACTTACAGGGCGAAGTGCTAAAAAGGGTATACAGGATATCAAGAATAGTTCGGGTACTGAGCTTAATGTAGCTAAGAAAGAACAGGCAAAGTACTACAATCAGGGAACAGGTAAAATTAAGGTTAGAGAAACTGTTTCGGAAAAAACCAGAAAAGAAAACAGAGATGATACAACAGACCTTCTTAAAAAGGAAGGTGATAACGACAACATGGATGAGACTGAGGTGCTTGGAGCGGGAATGTATGCTGAGAAAGACAGTGATGCAACTGAAGTTTTAGGAAGCGGGGATCCGGTTGATGATGATGCAACAGATGTGCTCACAAGCGACAGAGATGACGATGCAACGGATGTGCTTACAAGCGACAGAGACGACGATGCAACAGATGTTCTCACAAGCGATATCGATAATGATGCAACAGATGTTCTTCGCGAAACGGCAGATGATGACGACCAGACAACAGTTCTTGCAGGTGGAATGACCGATGAGCTGTCGCGCAAGGTTAAGGTAATGTACAATGTGGTTGTAACACACACTAACGAAACTCTTTAAGGGAGGCGAGGATAATTAATGAAACAATTATGGAACAGGCAAAATAAACTTAATAAGTTTATAGCTTTCTGTCTTGCACTTGTGCTGGCTGTAGTACCACTTATGACATATGTAGGTGATAAGGAAGGCGCCAAGGCTGAGGGAGGAAGCCCTACTGTATCTGAGTATAATTTTACACTTACGGAAGATAAAGATAGTGATGGAAAAGGACTTGACATGGATGTTGACGAATCGGGAAAATATTATATGAAGTTTAAGTCTGATGGAAGCTATGAACAACAAACTATAAGTTATTACACTGATGAGGTAAAGTTTAGCGTAGAGGCTACATTAGCAGATTGCAGTCATAAGTATTCTGAGGCGTCTGACCCTAGCAATGTGTCTGATGCCAAATTTAAGTTGGATGATTATTTTATATGCTATGTACCATATTCATCGGGACTTAACAATAATGTGTATTTGTTTGCAAGCAAAATTAATACACCAGATGGTTATGTTACCATCAATTCAGCTAACACATACTCTAGTGGCATAGCAGTATATATAAAGCCTAAGATTTCTGAGACACCTGTTGATAGTACGAATACCATATTTGATGTAAGTACTTTGCAGGGCAACATGGGTTACACACTTATAGGTGTATATAAATTCGAGAAGAAAACACTCACACCTGAATGGAAGGGAAATCGTAGAAATCAATCTAATGAAAGCGTATCGGCAGATAAGCGATATTCTTCTGCAACATTGTCAGTAGATGCAACATCTGATGCTGCTGGTACTATTAAGTATAAGGTTATATGCTCAGATAACGCTCCTGATACTGCTGCTATCGTGAGCTCTGATGGCTGGGATGAAACTCCTGCTACATTGGGAAGCAACGATGCCAGTGGAATATATTATGGATATGCAGGATATTTTGTTAAGGATGCCAATGGTAATGAAAGTCTGGTTACATATGGTGGAACATCAACACCTATAAATCTTGACACTGTGGCTCCGGTTGTGACTAACTTTGATGTAGGTGTAAGCGATATATCTTCGAATTATATCAATATTACGTCAAGTGATTTAGATGAAAATGGAGTATATTGGGTGCATAGCGAAAGAGCTGATATGGATCGTGCATATCTTAACGCGGAATTAGAGGTACAAGATGCAGATGCTTCAGGAGTAAACTTCAATATAGATCATCCATATCCTCCAATGGTTTATCAGCCTGCAATAAATGGAGATACAGCAACATATAGTGTATCTGGTTGTGAGATACGGAATGATTGGCAGGTGAAGATTACCGCCACAGACTCGGCGGGAAATGCAACTGAAGCTGTGTTTAAAATCAATGGAAATCCGGTTACATTTAAGTATGGAGACAGGAATTTCATGAATATAACATCAGCAGGTATTGTAGGTTCAGCGGACAATGGTAATGTAGTTATAGATATGTCAAGCAATACTGACACATCTACTACATATATTAACAAGAATTGGCTTACAACCCATGGAACGCCTAGCTTTGTGATAAATGCTGAATCGTTTTATGAGGTTCAGGAGAGTACCAATTATCAATTTAGAAAATATAGATATACATTAAATAATTTAAATAACAATGAATCTAATACGACCGTGTCCGAATTTAAGCGCCCATATTATTATACATCTATTACGCATAAGCTAGGTAATACAAGTGGGACATATAATAATGTGAATTTGTATTACAAGTCAGAAGCTGATCACACAGTAAATTATGGTAATATAATCTGTGATTATGATGAGCCGGTAATAAATGTAGCAAAATTGCAGCGTACCAATGCAAGTGGCGTATGGGAGGATGTCCCTGCATCGGATATTGAGAATAATCAGTACTATATTAATCCAAAAGAGACAACGCAGTATAGATACTATGTTGAAGCAAGCGATGTTGGTAGTGGACTTGCTGATACAGGTGTAGTATGTGATAATGCACTTTATACATTTTCAACGGTTCCTGGTGAATCAGGATATGAGTGCAAAATAAATCCTGCTACTGCTACATTACCTGAAACTATAGCAGGGGCAGATCCTGTTAATGTGAGCATTTCTGATAAAGCAGAAAATGTAAGTGCAACCAAAAATCTTCCTATGCTTATTAAACAGACAGGTACTACAACGATTTCTCCTAAGTTATTAGATAATGGAAATTTGGTTGATGTATCTAATACAACACTTTTAACACAGCATATAACTAATAATACTCTTACATTAAAGGTGGATGTATCGTCTGGAGTAGATATACAAGATGTTTCATTTACAGCTAATGTAAATGGTGTTTCAACAACATTTGTTGCAACAAGCATTAGCAATACACATCAAATTGATCCTAAGCTTAAGGTGTATAATGCTGCTTATGAATTTACAATTCCTGCAAATTCAGATATAAATAGCATAATTGCTAATGGAACATTGAATGTCACAACAAATGATCCAGCCTATGATGCAAGTAAATCATTGAGAACAATACTTTATGATTCGACAATACCGGTATTTAAGGCAGCTGTTGGTTCAACAGTTTGTTATTTGAATCAGGTTAATGTGGGCTGGCAGCAGAGCTATGACCTTAACTATACAATCCTTAGTGGTGAGGATGCTAATGTTGAGTCTGCTATAGCAAGTGCGGCATATACTATTGGAAATACAAAGCCGGAAGATGCTAGGACAAACGAGGCAATTTCGGTTAATGGAACTGATACATCGGTTTCAGGTGTTATAGCGATACCTGAGTCAGCTACTATAGATGGAACAAGAGTGGCAATAACTGCTACTGATGTGGCAGGAAATGCAGCACTTAATGGTGCCAATCAGCAGGTTTACATTAAGGTAGATAAAACTAAGCCTTCTATAGGTGATGTTTCGATAACAGGTTACAGTGTACACTCTGTACCTATAGCCGGATATCCTGATGTAAGTGCTGTTATATCAGATAACCTTACATTGCAGTCTGCGGAGATGAGGATTACATATCCAAACGGTGATGTTAAGACTACAACGCTTTCTGCTAAGGAGCAGACAGGCTTGTCAGAGCTTATATCATATCAAATCGCAGCTGGAGCACCTGATGGAGATTACAGAGTAGAGATTAATGCTAAGGATATGGCTGGCAATGATGCGGTAACTAAGGTTACAACCTTTAAGCTTGATAATACAAAGCCGGTTGTAACAGCAGCTATAACATCAGGTACGATAGGCGGAAAGGCTACAAGAGCTGATGGTACAGACATGTATTATCGTTCAGATGTAGGCGTAACATTTACATGCTCAGATGAGAATATTAAGAGTATCACGGTAACTGATAACGATTCACCGGTTGAGGTTAATTGGAGTGCAGCTACAGGAACAATAAATGTATCTGGTGAGGGCAGACATGTAATTAAGATAAATGCTGCTGATATATCTGGAAATAGTGCTGATGAGAAGCAGATTGAATTTATAATTGACAAGTCAGCTCCTGCTATCTCGCTTGTCTTAAATGGACTGCCATATCAGGAGGCAAGAGGAGTTGTAGATTGTTCAGGAGATTCTACTGTAGCAGTTAATGTATCAGATATGACAGTGGATGCAGCTGATTTTTATTATCAGGTGGCGATAACCAGACCTGACCAGCAGACTATGACATCTGAGTATTTACAGACACAGAATAGAAGTTTTACATTTAGCGATGAGGGTGATTATACAATGAATTTTTACACCCTTGATATGGCTAATAATCAGAGTGCAACAAGAAGCGTAAGCTTTAGAATTGATAAGACTGCTCCGGAGGTATCTATATCGGGAGTGACCGGAGGTGGAACATCTGCCAATTCTGCTAATGTAAGCTTTGTATTAAAGGAAGCATTCTGGAAGGATGCAAGTGGCGTTATCACTATTTACAGAAAAGCCGGAGATGGCAGCGAGGAAACCTTGTATAAGACAATAAATGTAACTCCTACAGCGTATGAGACTGTAACGACTGAGAGTCTTACAGAGACGGGTGTCTATAGAATGGAGTTCACTGCTACAGACCGTATAGGACATAAGAGCTCTACCAATCAGACATTTACTATTGATCGTGAAGCTCCGGTTGTTACTCTTACAGGTGTAAATAATTATGATGTTACAGATAAGACAGTTGAATTCAAGGCTGAGATTAATGATGATTTCTATAGCTCAAAGACGGTATCTATAGAGGGAACAAGAACAGATATGAATGGTAAGAAGAATTCATTGTCGTTCTCATCATTCAATCAGCATGGAAATCCTACTGTTATTAATGAGAGCTACGCAGATGATGGTATATATGACATAACAGTTACGGCTACTGATACAGCAGGTAACAAACATTCAAGTACAGTACATTTTACCATCGATAAGACAGCTCCGGTAATAACAGGTCTTGATGATTTAGATGGAAGAATTCTTACATCGGTTGACCTTGACTTTGATCTTGATGAGATGGTATCAGATCTTACAGTATGTGAGGTTCATATGTACTTAAATGGTAGTGAATATGATGGCGTATCTGATATTGAGGATGGTTCATATACACTTCTTGTAACAGCGGAGGATGAGCTTGGACATTACAGTGAGAAGTCTGTGTCATTTGTGCTTGATACTAAACCACCTGTATTTATTGTAACAGGTGTTGAGGATGGAGAGGTTAAGCAGGCAGATTACTCAATAGATGTATCACTGCAGCTTGACGAGGATAAGCTCACAGAGGTTACCCTTAATGGTCAGGCAATAGATATCTCAGAGAATTCAGCCCATATAGATGTAGCGAAGGAAGGAACTTACACCTTATATATGAAGGCTGTGGACGTTGCCGGCAACGAAGCCGAGCAGACCATAGAATTCAAGTATGGTAAGGATGTTAATGTATTACTTATTGTAATCATAATAATCATTGCCGTATTGCTTGTAGGTGGAGTGATATTCTTCATAATAGCTAAGAAAAAGAAGAAGTAAAATAAATTAATAAGATGTTGTAAAGAATAAGGCATGGAATAAAATCCGTGCCTTATTTTTTATGTACATTTTCCCCATGCTGTGATAATATGTCAAAAGAGAAGATATGTGTAATGTATTGTGATGATTACGGAGGTGTATGGATGATAGATTCGGCGTTGATAACCAATCAGGGTGGGCGAGACAACAATGAAGATTACATAAAACATGTGATTAATGGTAATTCAGAATGTTTTATATTATGTGATGGCTTAGGAGGTCATGAATGTGGTGAGGTTGCATCACAGTATGTGGCAGAAACAGTAGCTTCAATGTTTATGCAAACAGGAGATACACCTACATTTCTTAAGGAGGCGTTTGAGACTGCTCAGGCAGGCTTGCTTGCATTGCAGAGAGAACGCGGAATGGTTGATGCCATGAAAACAACTCTGGTGGTGCTTGTTATCACTGAGAGTCAGATAAAGTGGGCTCATATAGGAGACAGCCGCCTGTATCATATATATAGTGATGGTTATAAATATGAGAGAACAAGAGACCACAGTATGGTTCAATTACTGTGCGATATGGGTGAGATAAAGGAAACTGAGATTAGAAACCACGAGGATAGAAATAAACTTCTGCGTGTTATGGGAACGGCATGGAGCAAGAAGTCCTATGATATAAGTGCGATATTAGAGCGAGACGGGACACATGCATTTGCGCTTATGACAGATGGTTTCTGGGAATATGTTGAAGAGGAAGATATGTTACGCTTGTACAGAGAGACTGCTAATGCCGCGGAGTGGCTTAATGCCATGACGGAGCTTGTGATAGCTCGTGCAGATATGACTAAAACTGATAACTATTCGGCTATCTGTATTAAGGTTGATTAAGAGGTGAAGGATATGTTTGAGGCAGTTGTGTTTGACATGGATGGTGTCATAACCGATACAGAGAAATTATACAGAAGATTTCAGATGGAGGAAGGACGAAAAAGGGGTATACCTGAGGATGTCCTTGTCTATGCATGTGAGCACATTGCAGGTGGCAATAAATACAGCAATAAACCAATATTTGAGAGTATTGTTGGAAGAGGGATAGATTATATGGAGTTTCGCGAGAAGCTTATGGCTAACCTTGATGCTTATATTGCTGCTAATGGCGTTGAATTAAAATATGGTGTTAAAGAGACTCTGGCATACCTTAAGGATAAAGGTATAAAGGTTGGCCTTGCTACATCTACCATAAGGGAGCGTGCTATTGGATATCTGACTGCCCATGATATATATAAATATTTTGATAAGCTGGTGTTTGGCAACATGGTGGAACACGGAAAACCAGCTCCTGATATTTATCTTAAGGCTTGTGAAGAGCTTGATGTAGAACCAGCCAGGGCTGTGGCAGTTGAGGATTCTATAAATGGTATAAAGTCTGCCGGAACGGCAGGTTTATATGCTGTAATGGTGGTTGATCTTATAAAACCAAATGATGAGATAGCACCTTACGTTAAACAAATCTATGATAATATGACGCACTTGCGTGAAATAATATAGAGAGGAGAGAATGAGAGATGAATTTGCTTGTAGTAATTTTGAAACGAGAGGAGCTTGTTGCGGAGATATGCAAGGAGCTTGCCGAAAATGGGGTACATGGCGGAACAATTATTGATGGAGTAGGCATGGCAAGTGTGATTGAACAGATGGATGACCTTCCTATATTTGGTATGCTTCGCTCTATACTTGCGGATGATGACCATGAGGTGGTAAAGACTATGCTGTTTGTTATGGATGAGGATGAATTAGAGAAATCCAGAAAGATAATAAAGACTGTAGTAGGACTTGAGGAGCCTAATACTGGAATTATGTTCGCATTACCTGTATCGTTTGTAGATGGTTTGGGGGCATAAATGATGAATCTGAATACATTAACTTATATAGCGATAATGCTCATGGCAGCTCTTATAGCTGGCAAGATAGTAAAATTAATGAAACTTCCTAATGTTACCGGATATCTTGTAATAGGATTGCTTCTAGGTCCACATTGCCTTGGAATATTGACACAGGATTTGTTAGACAGCATGAACATAATAACAGAGCTTGCCTTGGGCTGTATTGCATTTTCAATAGGTGCAGAATTTAAGATAAGCTTCCTGAAAAAGGTAGGTAAAGCACCGATAATAATAGGTGTAATGGAAGGTCTTGGTGCCGTTGTAATTGTTGATGTGTGTCTGCTTTTGCTTGGCTATGATATAACCTTTGCACTTGCGATGGGTGCCATAGCTTCTGCGACTGCGGCAGCCTCAACACTTATGATTGTCAAGCAGTACAAGGCTAAGGGACCGGTTACCAATACACTGCTTCCTGTAGTAGCCCTTGATGATGCAGTAGCACTTATGGCATTTGGAATATCGATGGCTGCTGCTAATGTAATAAGCTCACATGGAACAGCATCTATAGGTAAATTACTTATAGCACCGGTTATTGAACTTATCGGTGGACTTGCTTTTGGTACATTACTTGGACTTCTTATGGTGTTTTTGGTAAATGTTTATACAGGTCGTGGTAACAGACTTGCACTTACAATGATGATGATATGCTTATGTGTCGGAGTTTCTGATTTGGTAGGATTTTCATCATTGCTCGCATGTATGATGTTAAGCTTTGTGTTTGTTAATATGTCTAAGTACAGAAGCAAGATATATGAGCCGCTAGATAGAATCACACCACCTATATATATGATGTTCTTTATCATATCAGGTGCATCGCTTGATGTAACAATTATTGCATCTGTAGGTCTTGTGGGTGCGGTTTATGTAGTTGGAAGAGTTGTCGGTAAAGCACTTGGGGCAGCACTTGGGGCAAAGATGTCTAAAGCACCTAAGGTTGTAAGCAGGTGGCTGGGACTTACACTTGTTCCGCAGGAGGGAGTTGCTATAGGTCTTGCAACCTCCGCCGCTGCATCGCTTCCAGAATATGGTGCAAGAATAAAGACTATTGTTCTTTGCGGCGTTGTCATATATGAACTTATAGGACCTGTCATTACTAAGGCTGTACTTAAGAAGGCGGGCGAGATATCTTAAGAGGCTTGCTAAGACATACTTTGAGGTTATGCCACATATAATTATCTATGATTAATTATGTGTGGGGGGATAGATATGTCTAGAGGTTATGGACTTGCAAGCGGACTTAAGGCACTCATTATATCATATATCGTAACGGGGATAGCTTTGTTTGGGCTTGCGTTTGCTATGTATAAGCTTGGATTAAATGAAAAAACAGTTGAGTTTGCAATTACATTTATCTATATTTTTGCTTCTGCTGTGGGTGGACTTGTGATGGGCAAGCAGATGAAACAGCGCAAATTCCTCTGGGGCTGTCTGATAGGACTCTGCTATGCACTTATAATATTTGGTGCATCTCTTGTTACATCGAAGGGCGGAAATATTATTGCAACAGATGGTTTGTCAACCCTGTTGCTCTGTATAGGCGGAGGGACACTTGGTGGCATGATAAGTTAAAAAATGCTTTTATTTATACTGAAAATGTGATATGCTAAGAAATATCTGTTGTAGATTTTAAGGATTGAGAATAAGGAGGCACATAATGAAGAGAATTAAGACTTTAACTGAGAAGACTTTGAAGAGCACTGTAGTTAAGGGTGGATGCGGCGAATGTCAGACATCTTGCCAGTCTGCTTGTAAGACATCTTGCACAGTAGGTAATCAGAGCTGCGAGAACAAGTAATATCAGTAATACATATTGCGTAACGGCAGAAGGGGACCATCCAAAGATAGTCCTCTTTCGTTGCGTTATTATTTAAGGAGTCAGTAGTTATGGTACACCAGTACAAAAATAATGGTTACAATATCGTACTTGATGTATGTAGCGGATCAGTTCATGTTGTGGACGAGCTGGTCTATGATATGATTGCATTGTATGAGAGTACAGACTTGGATGACATCATAGCAGCTATGACAGAGAAGTATGGTAATAAGTATACTAAGGAAGATATTCAGGATGCATACTCTGATATTAAGGAGTTAGCTGATAATGGGCAGCTCTTTACTGAGGATGTATATAAGAATGTTATAATTGATTTTAAGAAGAGAAAGACAGTGGTTAAGGCACTGTGCCTGCATATTGCACATGACTGTAATCTGGCCTGTAAGTACTGTTTTGCAGACGAGGGCGAGTATCATGGACAGAAGCGTGAGCTTATGAGCTTAGAGGTAGGTAAACGTGCTCTTGACTTTTTGATAGAGAATTCCGGAAACAGAGTTAATCTTGAGGTTGATTTCTTTGGCGGAGAGCCTTTGATGAACTTTGATGTTGTGAAGGAATTGGTTGCCTACGGAAGAAGCAGAGAGAAGGAGGCGGGTAAGAATTTCCGTTTTACCCTTACTACCAATGGTATGCTTTTGAATGATGAGGTTATGGATTTCTGTAACAGAGAGATATCTAATGTTGTCTTAAGTCTTGACGGAAGAAAGAACGTGAATGACGCAATGCGACCAACCAGAAATGGAAAGGGGAGCTATGATATTATTGTTCCTAAGTTCCAGAAGTTTGTGGAGAACAGAGGGGATAAGAGCTACTATGTAAGAGGAACATTTACTAGAAATAATCTTGATTTTACAGAAGATTTTAAGTGTATGGCAGATCTTGGGTTCAAGGAGATTTCCATAGAGCCTGTTGTATCACCTGATGAAAGTCCGTTTGCTATTCGCGAGGAGGATATCGATACAATCTGTGCAGAGTACGACAAGCTTGCCAGAGATATAATCGCGAGACATAAAGCAGGCAAACCGGTGACCTTCTTCCATTACATGATTGATTTGAATGGCGGACCTTGTGTTTACAAGCGCCTTTCAGGTTGCGGTTCAGGAACAGAGTATCTTGCAGTTACACCGACTGGAGATTTGTATCCTTGCCATCAGTTTGTTGGCAACGAGGATTTCAGGCTTGGTGATATATATAATGGAATTGAGCGTAACGATATAGTTGATGAATTTAAGCAGTGCAATGTTTACGCTAAGGATAAGTGTAAGGACTGCTTCGCAAGATTTTATTGCAGCGGCGGTTGTGCAGCTAATTCATATCAGTTCCATGGCACAATACTTGATGCTTACGATATTGGTTGTAAGCTGCAGCAGAAACGAGTTGAATGTGCAATTATGATAAAGGCGGCCTTAGCTGATGCTGCCGAAGAAGTAGAAGAAGGAGAAGTATAATGAAGAAAGCAAAGAGAAATGCGGTAATTGCCTTATTGGTGTTTACATTGCTTTTAGCAGGCGGCATCTACATGGCAATTATGGGCGTAGGTTCTGATCATGTTGGCAAGACTGAGGATATACCTCTTGGTCTTGATTTGCAGGGTGGTTTATCTGTAACATATGAGATAACAACGCCGGATCCTACAAGTGATGAGATTGCGGCAACAGTAGACAAGCTTCAGCGAAGAGTTGATGCTTATAGCTCTGAGGGTGAGGTATATCAGGAAGGCAACGACAGAATAACTGTAGAGATTCCTGTAGATACAACCAAGTATGATGCACATGATATTCTGACTGACCTTGGTACACCTGGACAGCTGGAATTCCTTGATTATGAGAATGAGCAGCTTCGAGAGGCTGGCAAAGAATACACAGCACTGATTACCGGTGCAGATATCAAGAATGCACAGGCAGGTCAGGATTCATCAGAAAGTATCTCTAAGTCATACCTTGTTCAGCTGGCATTTACTGAGGAGGGTACAACAAAGTTTGCAGCAGCTACAGCAGCTAACATTGGTAAGCCTATTTATATTATATATGATGGAGAGATAGCAAGTGCCCCTACTGTTAAGACAGCAATAACAGATGGTAGTGCGGTTATCGATTCAATATCATCTCTTGAGGAGGCACAGCAGCTTGCTGATACAATCAAGATTGGTGCTCTTCCACTTGAATTATCTCAGCTTCAGTACAATATAGTTGGTGCTAAGCTCGGTCAGGAGGCAGTAAGCAGCAGCTTAAAGGCCGGCGCAATTGGTCTTGTAATTGTATGTGTACTCATGATAGTAATATATCTTGTTCCTGGAGTTGTTGCTTCGCTTGCACTTGTTGCATATGTTGTTATAATGCTTCTCCTCTTGAGTGTAAGAAACATTACGCTTACGCTTCCGGGTATTGCAGGTATTATCCTTTCAATCGGTATGGCGGTTGATGCAAACGTAATTATCTTCACTCGTATCAAGGAAGAGATTGCGGCAGGAAACAACGTAAGAAATGCTGTTACAGCAGGTTTCTCTAAGGCTTTATCAGCTATTTTAGATGGTAATATAACAACTCTTATTGCTGCATTTGTTCTTATGATGCTTGGAACAGGTAGTATAAAGGGATTTGCAACAACACTTATGATAGGTATTATCTTATCTATGTTTACAGCACTTGTAATTACTAAGATGTTGCTTAATGCATTTGTTACTCTTGGAGTTACAAATGAGAAGTGCTTTGGTAAGGCTAAGCAGCCTAAGGTTGTTAATTTTGTTAAGAATGCAAAGATATGTTTCGTTATATCGGCAATTGTAATAATTGCAGGACTTGTATTCCTTCCAATAAACAAGGCTAATGATGGTCGTATTCTTAACTTCAGCCTTGAGTTTACAGGTGGTACATCAACAACTGTAACATTTGATGAGCCGTATACACTTGAGCGTGCAGAGTCAGAGGTTGTTCCTGTGATAACGGAGACAGTAGGTGTATCTGCTGCTGATATCCAGATTCAGACGGTTGAGGGAACAAATCAGGTTATCTTTAAGACACCTGAGCTCTCAGAGGAGGATGGACAGAACGAAGCATTAGAGAATGCACTTAAGAATAATTTTGGGGTATCAGAGATTCAGACACAGAGTATAAGCTCGACAATAAGTGGCGAGATGAAGAAGGATGCGATTATAGCTATTGCGATTTCATCAGTGCTTATGCTTATCTATATAGCTATTCGATTCTCAGATGTGAAGTTTGGTGCGAGTGCAGTTATTGCACTTATACATGACGTAATGGTTGTATTTGCAGTTTACTCAATAGCTAAGCTTTCAGTTGGTAATACGTTTATTGCCTGTATGCTTACTATAGTTGGTTACTCGATAAACGCTACAATCATTATCTTCGACCGTATACGTGAGAACAGAAAGATTATGGATCAGAAGACACCTCTTGCAGAGGTTGTAAATACAAGTATAGCACAGACATTTACAAGAACAATTTACACATCGCTCACGACATTTGTCATGGTTTTTGTATTGTTTATAATGGGAGTTTCATCACTTAAGGAATTCACATTTACACTTATGGTTGGTATTGTATGTGGTGCTTATTCATCAGCGTGTATCACAGGACCACTTTGGTTCTATATGAAGAGTATAGGTAAGAAGAAAAATGCATAGCCTGTGAGGCCATGTATTCAGCCGGGCGGCTGCATTGAGTAATACTTAGTGTAGCTGCTCGATTTTATTTTAAGAGACAGAGGTTGCTTATATGGAAATGAACTGGCGTGTTAATGCAAAAAGGGCAGATTTTGATGGGATAGCAGCGGAATATGGCATCAGTCCTGTGATAGCCAGAGTTATAACTAACAGAGGCGTTAGCAGGGAGGATATAGGGAAATACCTTTACGGAAAGATAAGTGATGTCAGAGACCCATGGAGTATGGCTGATATGGAGCTTGGATGTAATATCATGAGCAACAAGATAAAGGCTGATGCAAGTATCCGTGTTGTTGGCGACTATGATGTAGATGGAATAACGTCAACATATATTCTGTATGATGGATTAAGAAGTCTTGGCGCCAATGTAAGCTATGATATACCTGACAGGATAAGAGATGGCTATGGTATAAATGTACGCATAATCAATGATGCCAGGAGGGATAACGTTGATACAATTATAACCTGCGACAATGGGATTTCAGCATTTGAGGCAATCGCACTTGCAAAGGAATATGGTATGACAGTAATAGTTACTGACCATCACGAGTTAAAGTATGAGTTGGATGATTCAGGAATAAAGCAGTACAGATGGGTAGATGCTGATGCTATTATAGATATAAAGAGACCTGACTGTCCATATCCATTTAAGGAGATATGCGGTGCGACGGTAGCGTACAAATTCTTACAGTGCTTATATGAGGTTATGTGTAAGCCGTGGGGTGACAGTGACAGGTATATAGAGTTTGTGGCTATAGCAACGCAGTGTGACATAATGTCTCTTACTGATGAGAATAGGATATATGTCAAGCGTGGTCTCGATGTGTTCCCAAATACAAAGAATAAGGGATTTCAGGCTTTGATAGAAGCTGCCGGACTTAGTGGAAAGAAGTTATCCTCGTATCATCTGGGGTTTGTGCTAGGTCCGTGTCTGAATGCGACGGGCAGGCTTGATAGTGCTAAGGAAGCGCTTCAATTACTGCTCACAGATGATGGTGAGATGGCGAGAAAACTGGCGGAGAGTGTAGTGCTTTTAAATGAGAGCAGAAAGCAGCTTACAAACGAGGGCGTTCATGCTGCTGAGGAATGGGTGGATGCGTGTGATAAGCTGCCTGACGTACTGGTTGTGTATCTTCCGGACATACATGAGAGCATCGCGGGAATAATTGCAGGCCGTATAAGAGAGCGGTATTACAGACCTACATATGTACTTACTAAAACTGAAAATGGAATATTAAAGGGTTCAGGGCGCTCAATAAAGGGATATAATATGTTTGACGAGCTAACTAAGTGTGCAGATTTATTTCTAGGCTATGGTGGACATGAGCTTGCTGCAGGCTTTTCCCTTGTGGAGGATAATCTGGAGAGCATGAGGGAAGCTTTGAATCGTCTGCATACCATGACAGAGGAGGTATTGACACCGAAGCTTATGATAGATGTGCCTATGCCTATGTCGTACCCTGATGCAGAGCTTGTAGAGCAGCTCGCACTTCTTGAACCTTACGGCAAGGATAATGAGAAGCCTGTGTTTGCGGAGTCGCAGATAGGAGTTGTAAATGCAAGGCTTATAGGCAGTGAGGGACAGTATATAAGGCTGACATTTAAGGATAGATACGGAAATAGAATAAATGGCATAGATTTTAATGCAAATAACTTCATATCATGCATAAAATTGTGGTTTGGAGAGCAAGAATGTGATAAAATGTTTAATGGTGAGCCTAACGATATACTTATTGATGTGGCTTACACACCTGATGTTAATGAATATAATGGAAGAATTACGATGCAGGTAAAACCTACACATTATCGTAAGTCACTATAATATAAGAAGAGAAAAGAGGAGAACAAAGCATGAAAAAAGTAGAAGATTATATGATAAGTATTCCTGACTTCCCTAAGAAGGGTATAATATTCAGAGATGTAACCGGTGTTACTGAGAGTGCTGAGGGCTTTCATCTTGCCATTGATGAGATGAACAAGCTTCTTGATGGCGTTGATTATGATCTTATAGCCGGTGCAGAGTCACGCGGTTTCATATTTGGAGCTCCACTTGCATACATGAATAATAAGGGACTTGTACTTGTAAGAAAGAAGGGCAAGCTCCCAAGAGAGACAGTTTCAGCAGAGTATGACCTTGAGTATGGTTCTGCTACAATCGAGATTCACAAGGATGCTATAAAGCCGGGAGACAAGGTTGTTCTTGTTGATGACCTTATAGCTACAGGAGGAACTATTCAGGCAACTGCCAAGCTTATAGAACAGTTAGGTGGAGAAGTAGTTAAGATGATATTCCTTATAGAGCTTACAGACCTTAAGGCAAGAGAGATGCTTAAGGGTTACGATATAGAGTCTGTTATAAAGTACGATGGAGAATAAGAGCATTTTATAATTACTACAGAAGGAAGTGATTGGTATGGCAGAGGAGATTAAGATGTCCCAGAACTCATTGAAGAAGGAAATAAGTAAGCCGAAGGATTTTACGCCTCCGGAGGAGTTATATGCCCAGCTGCTTGACACAATACGGAAGTATCATCCGTCCTCAGACCTATCTATGATTGAGAAGGCATATAAGATAGCGTCAGAGGCACATAAGGATCAGAAGAGAAAATCAGGTGAGCCATATATTATTCACCCTATATGCGTGGCAATTATACTTGCAGAGCTTGAGCTTGACAAGGAAACTATTGTTGCCGGAATACTGCATGACGTTGTTGAAGATACCGTTATGACAACAGATGAGATAGCGTCAGAATTCTCTGATGAGATAGCACTTCTTGTTGATGGCGTCACTAAGCTCACACAGCTTGATTTATCACAGGATAAGATAGAGATACAGGCGGAGAACCTTCGTAAGATGTTCCTTGCCATGGCTAAGGATATCAGAGTAATACTTATCAAGCTTGCAGACAGACTTCACAATCTTAGAACCTTGCAGTATCAGTCACCTCAGAAGCAGATAGAGAAGGCAAGAGAGACTATGGATATCTATGCCCCTATCGCACACAGGTTAGGTATATCTAAGATTAAGATAGAGTTAGATGATTTGTCTATGCAGTACTTATATCCGGATGTCTATAAGTCTCTTAAGGAAGAAGTGACTACAAGACTTAATGCCAGTGAGGATTTCATCGCACAGATGGTTGATGAGATAAGAGGCTATATGAAGGAGGCTGACATTGAGTGTGAGGTTGACGGAAGAGTAAAGCATTTGTTCAGCATCTATAAGAAGATGATTACACAGAATAAGACTCTCGACCAGATATATGATATACACGCGATAAGAATAAAGGTTGATACAGTCCGTGACTGTTATGCGGCACTTGGCATAATACATGAGAAGTACAAGCCTATACCGGGCAGATTTAAGGATTATATTGCCATGCCTAAGCAGAACATGTATCAGTCATTGCACACGACCTTGATAGGTCCGGGTGGACGACCATTTGAGATACAGATAAGAACTTATGAGATGCACAGGACTGCTGAATACGGTATCGCTGCACACTGGAAATACAAAGAAGGTGGAAACACAAAGGATAACGAAGAGCAGAAGATGAGCTGGCTCAGACAGATTCTTGAGTGGCAGACAGATACCACAGATAACAAGGAATTTATGAGCTTCGTAAAGACAGACCTTGATTTGTTCTCAGATCAGGTATACTGCTTTACACCGGCAGGAGATGTAAAGAACCTTCCTACCGGCTCAACCCCTATCGATTTTGCATACAGTATTCATACTGCGGTTGGTAATAAGATGATAGGTGCGAGAGTTAATGGACGACAGGTTCCGATAGAGACAGAGCTTCACAACGGAGACCGTGTAGAGATAATTACCTCACAGAATTCAAAAGGACCTAGTCTTGACTGGCTTTCGGTTGTCAAAAGCTCGCAGGCTAAGACGAAGATTAATCAGTGGTTCAGACAGGAGAATAAAGAGGACAACATACAGCGTGGTAAGGATGCTGTTATCGCATATTGCAAGGCGAAGTCTATCATTCTCTCTGATTTGATGAAACCGGAGCTTATAGAAGCTGTCCTTAAGAAGTACAACTTTGCAAATTGGGATGCACTTATGGCTTCGGTAGGACATGGCGGACTTAAGGAAGGTCAGATTGTAAACAGACTTCTTGAGGAGTATAAGAAGGAAGAGGCTAAGAAGGTTACCGAGGAGCAGATTGTTGACAAGATTAACACTCCGGGACGTGGAAATGGAGCCCCGAAGGGCGGAATTGTTGTCAAGGGAATGGATGATGTTGCAGTTCGTTTCTCTAAGTGTTGTGCACCTGTTCCGGGAGATGAGATAGTAGGTTATATTACAAGAGGACGTGGAATATCAATTCACAGAACAGACTGTGTAAATATACTTTGCATGGATGAATTTGACAGAGAGCGTCTTATAGAGGCTGACTGGGCTGAGTCACCTGTTCAAGATGCGAGCCTTTACAGTACAGAGATTATTATATATGCAAATGACAGCAAGGGACTTGTATTTGCGTTGTCTAAGGTATTTAACGAGGCAAATATTAATCTTACAGGTATGAATGTAAGAGTAAATAAGCAGGGCAAGGCTACGGTTTCTGTCAAGTTTGAGATACATTCCAAGGAACAGCTTAACAGAGTTATAGCTAAAATTCGTAACATAGAGGGTATTATTGATATAGAGAGAACAGCAGGCTAGATATAGAAAGGATGGATTTATGGCTAATTTAATTACTATTACCAATGTTCTTGGTTCATTTGCGACTAATTGCTATACAGTTGCCAACTCAGACACAAGAGAGGCACTTATTATAGATCCTGCTGACAGGGCAGATTATCTTATAAGGATGTACGAGAATCAGAACCTAAAGCCGGTTGCAGTGCTTCTCACACATGGACATTATGACCATATAGGAGCCTTGGCAGGAGTGAGAGAGGCTTTTCCTGATATAAAGGTATATGCGGGAAAGGAAGAGGATGAGGTTCTAAGAAGCACAGACCTTAATCTTTCAGCTATGTTTGGAGCACCAACAGCTACAAGTGCAGATATCTATGTGGATGACGGTGAGGAGATAGAGCTTCTCGGAACTAAGATTAAATGTCTCCATGTTCCGGGACATACCAAAGGTGGAACATGTTATTATTTCGCTGATGAAAAGCTTCTTTTTTCAGGAGATACATTGTTTTATGGAAGTATAGGACGTTCCGACTTTCCTACAGGAGATGGACATGCTCTGCTTGAGAATATTGAGAAGAAGCTGCTTGTTTTGCCGGATGATGTGACAGTTTATCCGGGACACAATGATAGAACAAGCATTAAGAAGGAAAAAGAGTTTAATCCTTATTTTTAGTTATGGAGGGATATAACTCTGGTGTAATTTGGAGATATATATGATTTTGTTGATACAAAACAGTCAGGAATATAACAACGACCTGCGTGCTATGATTATGGCATTTTATCCGGGGGTGAAGATTGTTACGGACGAGAGTCTTTGCGACAGCTTTGAAGCACTTCTGCGTGTAGAGTATAGCGACGAGAGTACAATACTTACTGTGTGTAAGCAGGGACATATGTGTGATAATCCTGACGATTTAAGCGAGGTTAAGGAGCTTCCCTTTTACAAAGGCAGGCTGTTCATATCGTCATGTGGCTATCGTGCAAAGATAGATGAGGATTACCGCAATAAGAAGGTGTTCAGGAACATCCTTAAGATGGCAGCTTACAGGCTGCTGGGTCAGCTGGCAGACAGGAGACTTCCCTGGGGAGACCTTACAGGAGTTAGACCGACTAAGATAGCGATGGCTAAGCTTGCCAGGAATGAGACAGATGATAATGAGAATATACACAACAGGGTTGTTAATTATTATCTTGATGTGTATGATGTAAGCAGAAATAAGGCAGAGCTTGCAACAAAGGTTGCCGAGAAGGAGCTTTGTCTTGTTAAGGATATAGATATGGACAGCGATTACTGCCTGTATGTGGGAATCCCATTTTGTCCAAGCAGATGTCTATACTGCTCATTTACCTCATATCCGATAGGTATTTATAAGGAAAAGGCGATAACTTATATAGATAAGCTGTGCGAGGAGCTTGATTATATAGCTGATAGATATAAGGATAAACGACTTGTGGCTATATATGTAGGTGGAGGGACACCGACCTCCATATCGCATGAGCTGCTCGATAAGCTGTTAGGACATATAGTAAATGCATTTTCACTTGATGATGAAGCTGTAAGTGCCGGACTTAAGGAATTTACCGTTGAGGCAGGCAGACCGGACAGCATAACTGTGGAGAAGCTTGATGTTATGAAGAAGCATGGCGTTAGTAGGATAAGCATCAATCCGCAGACCATGAACGATGAGACGCTTAAAACCATCGGACGAGCACACACCTCTGCCCAGACTATAGAGGCATTTCGGATGGCTAGAATGGCAGGCTTTGACAATATCAATATGGATTTGATAGCGGGTCTTCCGGGTGAGAATCTTGACAGTATGAGACATACCTTAGATGAGGTTAAGGTGCTTAATCCAGAGAGTATAACTGTTCACTCGCTTGCTATTAAGCGTGCTGCTAACCTGAGGCAGCAGATGGATGAGTATGGCACAAGCATTAATCAGGACATGGATGCGATGCATGAGATGGTGGCAGAGACAGCCACACTTCTTGGGATGGAGCCTTATTATCTGTACCGCCAGAAGAATATCGGAGGTAACCTTGAGAATGTAGGATATGCAAAGCCAGACACAGAATGTCTATATAATATCTTGATTATGGAAGAAATGACTGATATTATAGCAGCGGGTGCTGGAAGCTCTACTAAGCTTGTGTACCATGCAGAGAACCGTGTTGAGCGTGTTGAAAACTGCAAGTCTGTTGATGATTACATGAATCGTTTCGATGAGATGATTGCCAGAAAAGAGAATATAAAGTAATGTATATCATGTGTTAATGATTAAGAGGAGGACATATAGATGGCAATGAAGAAAAAGCCGGTAACCGGTATGAAGGACATATTACCAAAGGAGATGGCAATCCGTGATTATTGTATAGCACTTATCAAGGAAACATATAAGACCTTTGGTTTTAACTCTGTTGAGACACCTTGCGTTGAGCATATTGAGAATCTTAACAGTAAGCAGGGTGGAGAGAACGAGAAGCTTATATTTAAAATTTTAAAGCGTGGCGAGAAGCTTAAGCTAGATGAGGCAAAGGAGGAGCTAGACCTTGTAGATGGCGGATTGCGTTATGACCTTACTGTACCTCTTTCACGTTATTATTCTAATAATGCTAATGACCTTCCTAGTCCATTTAAGGCACTTCAGATGGGTAACGTATGGAGAGCTGACCGTCCTCAGAGAGGAAGATACAGACAGTTCATGCAGTGTGATATAGATATACTTGGCGAGCCTACCATCTTAGCTGAGATAGAGCTTATACTTGCTACAACTACACTGCTTGGCAAGCTTGATTTCAAGAATTTTACAATCCGTATAAATGACAGAAGAATACTTAAGGCAATGGCAGCCTACAGTGGTTTTTCAGAGGAAGATTACGACACAGTATTTATTATCCTTGACAAGATGGATAAGATAGGTTTAGATGGTGTAAAGGAGGAGCTTATCAAGGAGGGCTATGAGTCAGCTTCTGTTGACAAGTACCTTGATTTGTTTGAGAAGGTTACATCAGATGTAAGTGGTGTGCAGTATTTAAAGGATACACTTGGTGACTTCCTTCCTGGTGATGTGGCAGAGAATTTGAAGACCATAATTGACAGCGTTGAGAGTACAAAGAGTGCTGAGTTTAAGATGGCATTTGATCCTACTCTTGTAAGAGGTATGTCTTACTACACAGGTCCCATCTTTGAGATATCAATGGATGAGTTTGGCGGTTCAGTAGGTGGCGGTGGACGTTATGATGAGATGATAGGCAAGTTCACCGGACAGGCGACACCGGCATGTGGATTTTCTATAGGCTTTGAGAGGATTATTATGCTGTTGTTGGAGCGTAACTTCGAGATTCCGGGCGCAGGTAATAAGGTTGCTTATCTGATAGATAAGAATATGCCAGCCGACAAGCTTCTTATAATTCTTGATAAGGCTAAGAAGGCAAGAGAGGAAGGTTCACTTGTCAATATAGCTATTATGAAGAAGAACAAGAAGTTCCAGAAGGAGCAGATGACTGCTGAGGGTTATACACAGTTTGAGGAATTCTATGCAGATTCCTTCGAGGGTTAATTCTTTGCGAAATAGATAAGAAATCAATAATAATACGGACAGGATTGTTCGTAAGTAAGATAGATACAGGAGGCTATGAAAATGGCAGAATCAATGCAGGGACTTCACAGAAGTCACAGATGTACAGAGGTTAATAATACGATGGTCGGAAACACCGTGACCGTTATGGGCTGGGTGCAGAAAAGTCGTAATAAGGGAGGCATTATCTTCGTAGATTTACGAGATAGAAGCGGAATATTACAGGTAATATTCGAGGAGTCAAACTGTGGAGCAGAGAGCTTTGCAAAGGCAGAGAAGCTTCGTTCTGAGTTCGTTGTTGCAATTACAGGTACAGTTGCCAAGCGTGGCGGTGCAGTAAATGAGAACCTCGCAACAGGAGATATCGAGGTTATCGCAAATGATATCCGTATACTCGCAGAGGCAGATACACCTCCATTCCCTATTGAGGAGAACAGCAAGACTAAGGAGGATTTAAGACTTAAGTATCGTTACCTTGACCTTCGTCGCCCTGACCTCCAGAAAAATATAATGATGAGAAGCCAGATAACAACACTTACCAGAGCATTTATGGCTAAGGAAGGCTTTATCGAGATAGAGACACCTACACTTTGTAAGTCAACACCTGAGGGAGCAAGAGATTACCTTGTTCCAAGCCGTGTACACCCGGGTGAGTTCTATGCACTTCCACAGTCACCACAGATATACAAGCAGCTTCTTATGTGCTCAGGCTATGACAGATACTTCCAGATAGCCAGATGTTACCGTGATGAGGATTTACGTGCTGACAGACAGCCTGAATTTACCCAGATTGATATGGAGCTTTCATTTGTAGATGTTGATGATGTAATAGATGTAAATGAGAGACTTCTTGCCAACTTATTCAAGGAGGTTCTTGGAGTTGAAGTTAAGCTTCCTATTCAGAGAATGACATATAAGGAAGCAATGGAGCGTTTTGGTTCTGACAAGCCGGACCTTAGATTTGGTATGGAATTAAAGGACGTAACAGATGTTGTCAAGGATTCAGAGTTTGTTGTATTTAAGAGTGCTATAGAAAATGGCGGAAGTGTCCGTGGTATCAATGCCAACGGACAGGGTGCTATGCCTCGTAAGAAGATAGACGCATTGGTTGACTTTGCAAAGGGATATGGTGCAAAGGGTCTTGCATATATTGCTCTTGCTGAGGACGGAAGCATTAAGTCGTCATTTGCTAAATTCATGAAGGATGAGGAGATGACAGCCTTAATCGACAGAATGGAGGGTAAGCCGGGAGATTTACTTCTCTTTGCTGCTGACAAGAGCAAGCTTGTATATGATGTTCTTGGCGCACTTCGTCTTGAGATTGCCGGTCAGCTTGGACTTCTCAAGAAGGATGAATACAGATTTGTATGGATAACAGAGTTCCCACTTCTTGAGTGGAACGAGGAGCTTGGAAGATATCAGGCAATGCACCATCCATTTACAATGCCTATGGAGGAGGACCTTCAGTATATTGAGTCTGATCCGGGCAGAGTTCGTGCAAAGGCATACGATATAGTATTAAATGGTACAGAGATAGGTGGCGGTTCAGTCCGTATACATCAGGACGATGTACAGGAGAAGATGTTTGCGGCACTTGGATTTACAATGGAGAGAGCTTACGACCAGTTCGGCTTCCTTCTTAACGCATTTAAGTATGGAGTACCACCTCACGCTGGTCTTGCATATGGTCTTGACAGACTTGTAATGCTTATGGCTAAAGAGGATTCTATCCGTGACGTAATCGCATTCCCTAAGGTTAAGGATGCATCATGCCTTATGAGTGAGGCTCCTAATGTAGTTGACGAAAAGCAGCTTCTTGAGCTTGGTATAGAGATTGCCGCTACTGATGAAGCTGGCAACGAGGAAGAGTAATGCAGCAGCGATACAATATTTTAATTGTAGAGGATGACCGCACGATTGCGGAGAAAGTAAGTGAATATCTGTCACAGTGGGCATATAATGTCCGCGTGGCAGAGGATTTTCAGGATATAATAGGCGAGGTCTCACGATTCTCGCCTGATTTGATTTTGCTTGATATAATGCTTCCGTATTATAATGGCTTTTATTGGTGCAAGGAGATAAGGAAGCTGTTTAAGGTGCCGATTGTGTTTATTTCATCTGCGAGTGATAACATGAATATAGTAATGGCAATGGATATGGGTGGAGATGATTTTATCGCGAAGCCATTTGACCTCGCAGTTTTAAATGCAAAGGTTGGAGCAGTTATAAGAAGAAGCTACTCATACACAGGACAGATGAACATAATTGAGCATGATGGAGTGATTCTTAATCTTCTTGACTCAACGGTCAATTATAATGGAAAACAGACGGAGCTTTCTAAGAATGAACTACAGATATTTGCCATGCTTATGGAAAATGCGGGAAGTATTGTAAGCCGTGATACTATAATGATGAGGCTGTGGGACAGCGAAAGCTTCATAGATGATAATACTTTGACTGTAAATGTTACAAGAATTAGAAAGAAATTAAGCGACATAGGTCTTTTAGATTTTGTAAAGACTAAGAAAGGTCAGGGTTATACGATATGAGACTGGTCTTAGAGTATATAAGGTCAAAAAGGCGTTCTGTAATTGCATTTGCGATTGCTGTGACTATATTTTTAGTTGTGTTTTACCTTATGGATATACCACTTAAGGTTATATGGTATCCTGCACTGATTTGTGTGTTATGTGCGGTGATATATGCAGCAATAGATTTTAACTTATACAGGCGTAAGCATAATGCATTAGTAAATGCTATGAACAATATAGATGTGACAACAGATAATCTTCCTGTTTGGACAGAGCTTATTGAGAGGGACTATCAGGAATTGTTGTCAAGTATGCTTAAGCAGAAAAATAAGAAGCTACAGGACATCAGGGAGGCAAGAGAGGAGACAACCGAATATGTGGCTATGTGGACGCATCAGATTAAGACACCTCTCACAGCCTTGCAGCTAACAGCGGGTACAGTGCCAGAGCCTGTGCATACAGAGCTTATGGCAAGATTGTTTGAGATAGAGAATTATGTGGACACAATGCTGCAGTTCGTGAGACTTGAGGGCAATGTAAATGATTTGGTCTTAAAGCCGTACAACCTTAAGAGCATGGTAAATCAGGCTGTAAAGTATTTTGCCAGAATATTTATCACCAAGAATTTGCAGGTACAGATAAATGTTCCCGATGAGTTAGAGATAGTAACTGATGAAAAATGGTTTGTCTTTGTGTTAAAGCAGCTCATATCAAATGCTTTGAAATACACTGAAAAGGGAGCTGTAAGTATATCTGCCGTAAAGGATGACAACAAGGTAACCTTAACTATAGAGGATACGGGAATAGGGATAGCACCTGAAGATCTTCCGAGAATATTTGAGCGTGGCTATACGGGATATAATGGCAGAAAGGATAAGAAGGCATCAGGACTTGGACTTTATCTCACTAAGAGGATTACTAAGCTGTTGTCGCAGTCGATAACTATAACCTCAATACCAGCGAAGGGAACAAAGGTAACCTTACAAATTTGAAAGGAATAAAAGGAAAATGTAAGCCAAACTTAAGGCAACACATTTTCCTTTTTTATATAATAGGGACATAAAATAAAAAAGGAGTAATTGTTATGGCACTACTTGAGGTTAAGAATTTACAGAAAATATATACAACCAGATTTGGCGGTAATCAGGTTGAGGCACTTAAGGATGTCAATTTTTCGGTTGAGGAGGGCGAGTATGTTGCAATTATGGGTGAGTCCGGTTCGGGTAAGACTACACTTCTCAATATACTTGCATCGGTTGACAGACCTACATCTGGTCAGGTGCTTTTAAACGGAAAGGATACTGTATCAATCAAGGAGGGTGAGCTTGCAAAATTCAGGAGAGAGCATTTAGGATTTGTATTTCAGGATTTTAATCTGCTTGATACATTTTCGCTTGAGGACAATATATACCTGCCGCTTGTTCTTGCTGGAAAGCATTACGGTGAGATGCAGCCTTTGCTTGAGGATATTGCAGGAAAGCTTGGTATTAAGGATTTACTTAAGAAGTTCCCTTACGAGGTTTCAGGTGGACAGAAGCAGAGAGCTGCTGTGGCTCGTGCAATGATTACGCAGCCGGATATTCTGCTTGCGGATGAGCCAACGGGAGCTCTTGATTCCAAGTCAACAGGTGATTTACTTAATGTATTTAGAAATCTGCACGCTTCAGGTCAGACTATACTTATGGTTACACACAGCACGCGTGCGGCAGCAAGTGCTGGACGGGTTCTATTTATAAAGGATGGCTGTATATTCCATCAGCTATACCGTGGAAATATGAATGATGATGAGATGTATGCGAAGATTTCAAATACACTTACTATACTTTCGGCAGGTGGTGATATACATGAATAAAGGTTTGTATATCAGACTTGCAAAACAGAATATAAGAAAAAATAAGAGTACCTTTTTACCGTTTCTTTTGTCGGGCATAGTGATGGCTGCTATGTTCTATATGCTTGACAGTATCAGGCAGCAGTGTGATGACACGTTATTTTTTGGAGCAAGCACAATGGAGAAAGTGCTTATAGTCGGCGTAATAGTGGCAGGGCTGTTTTCGGTATGTGTGTTATTTTATACAGATGGATTTTTGATGAAGCAGAGGTCAAAGGAATTTGGATTATATAGCCTGCTTGGAATGGAGAAAAAACACATTTCAAAGGTAGTATTCTGGGAGCTGGCTATAATCGGTTCAGGAAGCATAGTTATAGGACTGCTTGCAGGAATTCTCTTTTCAAGACTTATGTTTATGGTGCTCCTTAAAATAATCAGGATAAATACAGATTTTCAGTTTCGTATTATGCCAAGCTCGATTTTGGCAACTATCGTATTATTTGCAGGAGTATTTGTTGCGATAATGCTCGCTAATATGGTTCGTGTATTCAGCTTAAAGCCTATAGAGCTTATGAGAAGCACACGTCAGGGAGAGAAAGAGCCTAAGGCTAAGTGGCTGCTTGCAATAATGGGTGTTGTTTCACTTGGATATGGATATTACCTTGCACAGACTGCCGAAAATCCATTAAAGGCAATTACAACATTTTTGACTGCTGTATTATGTGTAATAGTTGGAACATATCTGTTGTTTATATCAGGAAGTATAGCAATTCTTAAGCTCCTTAAGAAAAACAAGAGATTTTACTACCACAAAAAGCATTTTATCACTGTATCTGGTATGATGTACCGTATGAAACAGAACGCAGTCGGACTTGCAAATATATGTATTTTATGTACCGGTGTCCTGGTTGTATTGTCCTCTACGGTATCTTTATATGTAGGAATAGAGGATATTATGAGAACACGTTATCCTATGGACGTGATGACAGAGTTTCTCTATGAGGAGGGTAACGAGGATGTACCAGATTCCATGCTTGATGAGAGTAAGGCTTCATATCACTACGATTATGACAAGGTAATTGATATGCTCTATAAACGTGCTGACAGCTATAATGTATCTATTGAGGATATGCAGAGCTACTACATTTATAGTATGCCGGGAAGCTTTTTGGGAACAAACTTTAAGCTGATGGATGGTATGACATTCTCGGATTATGCTTCAGCTACAGAGTTAAGCGTGATTGATATAGACGATTATAACACTCTTACAGGTGAAAATGAGAGCCTTTCATCTGGTGAGGTTCTGATATACTCGACAATTGATGATTTAAATGATGCTGAAAATATAACCATAAATGACAGAGCTTACAAGGTGGCTGGACGTTTAAGCAATATGCCAATTAAGGAAGCATTTAGCAGTGTATTTGAAAATGTAATGGTTGTTGTAGATTCTTTAGATGAGATTAAGGCAATTAATAATTATGTAAATGAAAACAGCACTGATGGTGGAATAAGCAACATAATACATCAGATAAATTACAATCTTACAGGTAAGCTCTCAGACAAAAATGCATTCTGTACCAGAATAAGAGATAATATAAATGACACAGGAATTGCGCATTTGGCATCGGTTGATGATATATACACTACCAGGCCTGAGATGTTAGGTATATATGGCGGTTTATTCTTCGTGGGAATATTTATAGGTACTTTATTCTTAGTGACAACAGTAATGATAATATACTACAAGCAGTTATCAGAGGGATATGATGACAGAGAGCGTTTTTCGATTATGCAGAAGGTCGGAATGAGCAAGTCAGAGGTGAAATCTGTAATAAGAAGCCAGATATTGCAGGTATTTTTCCTCCCTATTGCACTCGCTATCCTGCACATATGCTTTGCATTTAAGATAATTAAGGATATGCTTGTTACTATGAATTTCACAAATGTAGTACTTTTTGTTAAGTGTACAGTTGTTACTGCACTCGTTTTCACGGTGGTGTATTTCATAGTATATTGCCTGACTGCAAAGACATATTATAAGATAACGTCGGATAATATATAGAGGAACTCATCTTACCCAGGCACTTTCTCACCGGATGATGGTTCCATTCCGGGACCGTTTGCACTTAATTGCTCCGAGCAATGGTACTAAATTCGTGCTTCGCACTCATTAAGTACCAGCTGTCGCAAATGTCCCTGCATGGAATCCATCATCCGGTGAGAAAGCTGTCAAAATCTCCAACGATTCCTTGATAGAAATTATACAAGGCTGTAAGTTTAATATATTGTATAGTTATTATGGTTGATTGAGGTTATATATAGGGCAGGGGGATATATATAGTCAGGTGGAGTTGTACGAATACAAACGAACACAGCAAAATAATAAGCATTAAGCAGATATGTTTTCTTATCGTCCGCTAACGCGGCAAACCGCACATCCATGTGCGTTGCCGCTCGCAAGCCATCCGTGTCTTGCGTACGCTAAGAGATGATATTGCTTAATGCTTTTATTTTGAAGTGTTCATTTGTAAAGACGTACACCTCCCCCTGACTATATTTATCATTCTGGCGGGTATGCTTAAGAAAAAGTAAGCAATGCTTAGGTAAAAGTAAGCAATGCACAAGAAAAAGTAAGCAA
>CAKRCW010000004.1 GCA_934309145.1 uncultured Lachnospiraceae bacterium
GGTGGATAGAGGGACTCGAACCCTCGGCCTCCAGAGCCACAATCTGGCGCGCTAGCCAACTGCGCCATACCCACCATGTCATCACCAATAGTAGTGATAGTAAACAAATATTAAAAAAATAATGTGCCCGAAGGGATTCGAACCCCCGACCCACGGCTTAGAAGGCCGTTGCTCTATCCAGCTGAGCTACGGACACATAATATCTTGCATACACGAAATGTATTTGCAAAATAAAGAGCGGGTGATGGGAATCGAACCCACGTATCTAGCTTGGAAGGCTAGTGTTCTACCATTGAACTACACCCGCATATATATGCGATATATTTTATAAAACAAGTCGGGGTGACAGGATTCGAACCTGCGACCTCCTGATCCCAAATCAGGCGCTCTAGCCAAGCTGAGCCACACCCCGAAGGTGTTATCTGACATTCAGCACTTGGAATAATTTACTTCCAACGCTCAACGCAAGACATATTATATAATACAGGTATTATATTGTCAACAACTTTTTTAAAAAAATTTAAATAATATTTTTATGTCGATTTTTACTAGGATTTATGAGGTATTCATTTACCATATATATTGAATAATAAATGCTATTATGCTAATATAATATTAAATATGTTTTTATAATGTGAATTTAGTGTTAGTGATACTTGTCATTTGTTTATAAGTTCTAATTATCGTAACTCATATCATCTTATATATTCTTGTTTTATAAAATGAAATAAATCATTTATAACAATTTAATTTCAGATATTTGTGCTTATGCAATATGCTGTGACAATGAATATAAAATGAATAATTGACAGTATGGTATATATACCATATAATGTATACAAAGGAGATTTTATGCAGAAATTTGAGGTTATATTTTATGAAAAGGAAAATGGAGATTGTCCTGTAGAAGAATTTTTGAATTCCCTTGATGTAAAGATGCGAGCTAAACTGGTCGGTCTGCTTGAATTATTAGAAGAAAAGGGAAATCAACTTAGGGAACCATATAGCAAATTGATTGATGACGGAATATTTGAGATTCGTTGTAAGGTTGGGAATAATATAACTAGATTATTATATTTTTTTTACTATAAGGGAAAAATAATACTTACAAATGGTTTTGTGAAAAAAACGCAAAAGACACCATTGGAGGAAATTAAGGTGGCTAAAGCTCGTAGAACCGATTATAAGAGAAGGGTGGGAGATTTATGAAAACATTACAACAATATAAAAATGAGCAGATGAATGATACCTCGTTTATAAAAGAATATGAAGCTGTACAACCAGAGTTGGATGTTATAAAGGCTATTGTAGAAGCAAGAACTTCTCAGAATATTACTCAGAAGGAACTGGCAAAACGTACAGGTATCAATCAGGCAGATATTAGTAAAATTGAGAATGGAACAAGGAATCCATCAGTGAATTTACTTAAAAGATTAGCTGATGGAATGGGTATGGCTCTTAAGATTGAATTTGTACCTAAATCTAAAATATAAATTGCTATTTTTAGGAATAACGAAAAGAGGACAAAAGAAATGGATAACTTTATATTTAGTATTAATGTAACGATTCCTATTTTTTTGATAATACTTCTTGGTTACATATTAAGAAGAATAGGTTTTTTAAATGATGAGTTTGTAAGAGTAATTAATAAATATGTTTTTGTTGTGGCGTTGCCAGTTATATTGTTTAGAGATATTGCCAGTACAGATGTGAGACAGGATATGAACATAAAATTCTTTCTGTTTTGTCTTATAGTTACTATATGTATGTTTATGATAGTATGGCTTGTGGCAGCGATAGGACTTAAGGACAAATCAATGGTCGGTGCATTTGCACAGGCGGGTGCAAGAGGCAGTGCTGCAATATTAGGAGTGGCATTTGTGGAAAATATATGTGGTGAGATAGGAATGACACCGCTTATGATTGTAGCTGCTGTGCCTTTTTTTAATATTTTATCTGTTATTATACTGGTATTTAATTCAAATGAAGAAAAGAAGGATTATGGAAAGATAAAAAGTGCCTGCATAAATATAGCAAAGAATCCGATTATTATAGGTATTCTTTTGGGTCTTATAGCGTCACTGATAAAACTACATATACCGACTATACCTAGTCGTACACTTAATTATATAGCGCAGACTGCTACACCTATGGCATTGCTTGCTGTTGGTGCAGGCTTTGACACAAAACAGGCAATAGCAAAGTTAAAACCTGCTGTGTGTGCTTCATTGATTAAGCTTATAGGTTTGCCTGCTACATTTTTACCTATAGCATATCATATGGGATTTGCACCGAGTGAGATGGTTGCAATATTAATTATGCTTGCATCACCTACAACTGTGAGCTGTTATGTTATGGCTAAGAATATGCATAATGATGACATTTTGACATCAAATGTAATTGTGCTCACAACATTATTCTCGTCAATAACACTGACTGCATGGATATATATATTAAGAACTTTGGGATGTATATAAAATAATTTACAAAATTTTGAAAAAAGTGCTTGACTTTTTTAGGCTATGCCTTTATACTAACAAAGGTGTTGAGAAACACGAACAAAATATATGGGATCTTAGCTCAGCTGGGAGAGCATCTGCCTTACAAGCAGAGGGTCACAGGTTCGAGCCCTGTAGGTCCCATATTTATGGCGGGATAGCTCAGTTGGCTAGAGCACACGGTTCATACCCGTGGTGTCGAGGGTTCAAATCCCCCTCCCGCTACTTCGATTAAGTGCTTGGAAATCTTGTATTTACTTGGTTTTCAGGCTTTTTTTATTTTTAATGTGGGGTATTTTAGTGAGAAAACTTATAAAGGGTTTAATTGTATTTGTAATATTGTTTATTGTATCTGGGATTAGTTTTTCTAGTTTCTGTTATTATGCCTATGCCAAGGACAGTGAGGTTACATTTTCAGGGAATGATGATGAGTATACGGAGCTTATACATATGCTCTTAGCTAAGCTTGTATACGACGATATGGATGACTATGTAGGATGTAAGGTTTCTGAGTATGTAAGTGACAATATGGATTTATATGGCGGAGAGATATGGAAGAACTCAGGTATAACCTATGACGCTTTGTATTTGCCTGTAGTAGGAGACTGGGAGATATATAGAGTATATAATCATAATAAGACAACTGGGCTTTATGCGGTAGCATTTCTTAAGGACGACAAGGTAATAATGGCTTTTCGTGGAAGTGAGATGTTTACGGATGAGTTTGCTTTGGATGAAAGTAATGACTGGACGGGAACTGATTTTAAATTTGCTATATTTAACAAATTGAGCGGACAGTTTGAAAATGCACATAATTGCTATAAGTCATTGGTGCACAGACTTAAGCTTGATGGAATAAATGCGGATATAACATTTACAGGTCATTCACTTGGCGGGGCATTGGTTGCTTATGAATCTATTGTGAATGGAAAATACGGATATTCGTTCGATGGAGCGTGTGGCCATGTTATTGATCTGGTGTATTATTATCAGTATTTGAACATAGACACATTTGCAGGTGTGGATGAGGGTGTATTCTGCAATTATACTGACAGTACAGGATATCCGGTTGCAGATATTATACAGCATACATATGCGGAGGATATGTGCCAGGTGGATAGGGAGACATATCTTGATAATCTTAACGAGAATACCTTGATTCCTAAGCTTGCAGCGGCAGGCTCACATATTATATGGTCGGATATTGCGTATAGTGGACAGGAGGTTTATTTTACAGATGTTACAGACACATATAGTCCTGATTCGATTGTGACCTTTGATATAACCAAGAATATTATCGAGGCTGCCTCTGAGGAGTTTGACGGAGGGTTGCCATCTATGAACGCAGATGACTATGTATATCTATTTGGGGCATTAAATGGCGTTGTGAAGGATGGAAGAGTAATGCTTGGAACTACAGGAGATGATGTGTTATACGCTTACAATGATATTGGCGTTAATGGAGCATTTGCGGTAAATACGGTTTTGTATGGCGGAGATGGTAATGATACGCTGATTGGTTATACCGCTGATGATGTGCTTGTTGCTGGAAATGGCAATGATATATTAGATGGCAACCTTGGCAATGACACATACATCATAGATAATTATCCAAATCGCACAGTGACGATAAGAGATAATGGTGGTCTGGAAACATCAGTGATTCTCAGAAATTATGGATACAACAGCCTTGATGTATTGAGGTGTACGGATGAAAGTACTATAGATATCGGAAATGGCAGTTATATAGATATGGATGTTTCAGGAGATAAGAATAATATAGTTTTCTATGCCTATGACAAAGGAAAGCTTAAAACACTTGGAAATGCAAATGATATTGAAGGTTGTGGGATATCTTATGAATCAGGTATAGACGAATATAATTATCAGTATGTCGTAATTCTGGAAGGGAAAGGAACATTTGATATACACGTTGGAGATAATGTATATGAGATATCTGATTTTGGAAGTGTGAATGATGAATACATAAATGGAGAGTATGGAAGGGCATATATTAATCATGCAGAGGGGCAGGAGAGTGTTATGCTGTTGCTTAATGATGAATATGAGGTATATGTCTCTAATGAGGATAAAAAAGTTAATCTTGCCATAGGAAAGTATTCTGATGAGGAGGGTATGATAGGATGTGAGCGTAAGTATAAGAGAAAATTTACTGATTACAGAGTTTATTTTACAGACTGGTCACTTGATGATGGTGTGGAAGGGGATGTAACTTTGTGGGATGCAGTTCATTCTGGGGCAAATGCTTTACAGGAGATATTTAAATAAAGATATAATTATATAAAAATTGGAGCTGTGATATCTCACAGCCCCATTAAAATTATGAATTAGTGTCTGAATCGTCATACTTTTTCTTTAAATCGTCCATAGGAGTTGAACCAAATGATTCAAGCGGAGTCTTTAACGTACGCTCTAAGTCCTCCTGCTCCTTATTCTTTTGGGCTGTTCTTGCCTTCCACCACTTGAAGAGTAAGCTGACGATTATAATAAGTGCGATTGAAACTATAATTACTATTATGATTGCTTTATACTTCTGAGCAAATGTTTTTTCTTTGTACATCATTCTGTCAGCAGCTTTAGCACATCCGTCTCCGAATATTGCACCAAGGTTCTCGCTGTCGTCTGCCCATTCTGCCTCTATGTAGTCATATATCATATCAAGTGCTTCAGAATCGATAGTTGTTCCTATTGCATAACCTTCAGCATCATACATATAGGCATTCGTATAATCATACAGCAGAAGAATGTGTCCTTCATCTGAGAATAATTCATCATATAAAGCAGTTGCGTATTCATTGCCATCTGTGTTCTCATCTAATTCCTCAACGAAATATACATATGCACATACGCCGGTTGCCTTGTAGAAATGTTCAAGACCATCCTCAAGAGTGCCTACCTCGTCATCATATAGCAGACCGTCAGGATCGCTGTAGAAACCATTCAGGTTCACAGTGCCGGTGAACTTGCTTCTAGGCTCTTTTGAGTAACTGTCATGATAACTAGGGGCATTATAGTTATAATACATTCTGTTGTTATTTCTATATATACCTCTTGTTGTGGCAAAAGCGATAAGCAATATTATAATTATAAATATTCCTGATAAAGCTGAGCTTAAGCCTGATGTGTGATGTACATAAACATGCTCATCATCATAATACCTGCGGCCATAGTAGCGGTGATGGTGATAATGTGGTGGTGGGGGTGGTGGTGCCTGATGATATCCAGGACCTCCAAAGCCAGGACCACCCGGACCTCCATAACCGGGACCGCCAGGTCCTCCAGCTCTGTGCGAACCTCCAAAGCCACCCATCATAGGATTTCCACTTGATGTTTGACCACTATAGCTTCTTCCTGAACCTCTGACTGAGCTTCCACCAGAATGACCTGAACCAAATGCCCGGCTTGTGCCACTTCTGGTCCCTCCCATAGAGTGTGAACTACTGCTTCGACCGCTGCCGCGACTCATGCCGCCACCACTACGACTTCCGCCGCCACCGCCGCCGCCGCGACTCATACCGCCGCCACCGCCACGACTTCCGCCGCCGCCCATAGAACGTCCCATAAATAATCCTCCTTATGTAAAACTTATAATGATATATTCATTTTACAATGAAAGTTATAAACAGTAAACCTAAAATTTGCGATATATGACACAAATAGATAGAAACAAAGTGTAAAATATGATAAATTTATTAAAGTATCATACAGTAAAATATATGACAGATGGAGGATTAAATATGCGTATAGGTATGGGATATGATGTCCACAAGCTGGTTTTAGATAGAAAACTTATTTTGGGTGGAGTTGAGATTCCTTATGAGAAGGGATTGCTCGGACATTCTGATGCTGATGTTTTAGTTCATGCAATTATGGATGCTTTACTTGGTGCAGCGGCACTCGGTGATATAGGAAAGCATTTTCCTGATACAGATCCGGCATATAAGGGTGCTGACAGCATGAAGCTTTTAAGTGAGGTTGGAGCTCTGATTGACAGGGAGAATATGCTTATTGGAAATATAGATGCAACGGTCATTGCACAGAAACCAAAGCTATCACCTTATATTTATCAGATGAGACAAAATGTAGCAAAGGTGTTAGGTGTTGATATAAATCAGGTGAATATTAAAGCTACAACGGAAGAAGGGCTTGGATTTACCGGAAGTGGAGAGGGCATAAGTGCACAGGCTATCTGCCTGCTGGAGACAGTTAATAATTTTGATTACAGAATGAACAGTGATGTAAGCAGTGCAAATACATTTAATGGTTGTTCAGGCTGTCAGGGATGTCCTGCAAGACAGGGCGTTTAGGTATAAAACTATGGATGAGTATAGAAAACTGTGGGACGATATATTTGCAGACCCGGATGGATTTACTGATTATTATTATCGGGATATACGCACGAAAAATAAGATAATTGATTATCGTATAGATGGCAGATTAGTAGGAATGATACACTTAAATCCATATACTGCTTATTTGGCAGGTGAGCGTGAACTTTGTTATTATATTGTCGGTGTTGCTGTTAGTGAGGACATGAGACGTAAAGGGATTATGAGAAGCATGATGAAAGAGGCTATCGATTTTATGCACAGTGAAGGCTGTCCATTTACATTTCTCATGCCTAAAAAGGATGAATATTACACTGGATTTGGATTTGAAAAGGTATATAGAACCAGCAATATTAAGATTTCAGATATAGATAAATGTGATATGTCTAATACATGTAATTCTTTGTTTGATATAGATAAATGTAGTATTGAAGAATTAGAGCAGCTTGCCAGCCATATAAATAACCGGTTATCTGAAAGATATAATTATTTTTTGTGGAGAAGTGCTGATTATCTTACGGAGATGATAAGAGAGCATAAGTGCCAGAATGGAAGTGTGATGTATCTTAAGACTGATGGATATGAGTGCTTATTTTCGTATGATGTATATGCCGCATCAATGTATGTGGAGAGATTTGAGCTGTTAGAAACTCTGCATGGAGATGAAATAGCTGACATTCTTAGATATATAGTGAGCGTAGCACATGAGAAGGGTTGTAAGGAGTGCATTGTTACTATGCAAAATGAGGATGCGCATAAGGTGACAGCTTGCGTCGGAGATTTGAAGCCTGACATATCAGAAGCGTCTGGTATTATGGCCCTTTCTTTAGATAGAGATAGAATAGATGTCGATAATATGAAAAATACAAGTTTTTTTGATGAAATAGTTTGAATTATCAGGTGGATATGATATAATCTTGAAGATATGCAGATTTCTGTGGAGGATTTTTGTATATAAGAGATTATTAATAATGGTAAAAATTTGAATGGGGGACAAACTCATGTATAAGATTTTAAAAAAGGAAGTCCTGAATCAGGCAGTTATTATGATGGAGGTTGAAGCACCTTATGTTGCAGCCAGATGTCAGCCTGGTCAGTTCGTAATCGTAAGAGTAGATGAGGATGGCGAGAGAATCCCACTTACCATCGCTGATTACGACAGAGAGAGGAACGCAGTTACAATTATTTTCCAGGTTGTTGGATATTCAACAAAGCTTATGTCAAAGCTTGAAGAAGGAGATTCATTTGAGGATTTCGTAGGACCACTCGGACATCCTGCGCCATTTAAAAAATGGAACAAGGTTATCGGTGTTGCAGGTGGTGTTGGAGCAGCTCCTCTTTATCCACAGCTTAAGAAACTTTCTGAGCAGGGTGTAGAGGTAAGTGTAATTATTGGTGGACGTTCAGCAGAGTTTGTTATTCTTGCAGAGAAGTTTGCAGAGTTCTGTAAGAATGTATATATTATGACAGATGATGGCACATTGGGTGATAAGGGTGTCGTAACTAAGAAGCTTCAGGAGCTTATTGATGCAGGTGAGAAGTTTGACCATGTAATAGCTATCGGACCACTTATCATGATGAAGTTCGTAGTACAGCTTACTAAGCAGTATGATTTGCCTACAACAGTTTCTCTTAATCCTATTATGATTGACGGAACTGGTATGTGCGGTGGATGTCGAGTTACAGTCGGTGGAGAGACTAAGTTTGCTTGTGTAGATGGACCTGACTTTGATGGATTCCTTGTTGATTTTGATGAGTGCATGAAGAGACAGACCTTCTACAAAGAAGAAGAGCATGAGTGTATGATGAAGATTGCAGAGTAAGAGATAGGAGATAAAACAATGCCAAATATGAGTCCAACTAAGGTTCCTATGCCTCAGCAGGAGCCTAATGTAAGAAATAAGAATTTTGATGAGGTTGCTACAGGTTACACAGCAGAGATGGCTATGGAGGAGGCAACCAGATGTATAAACTGTAAGAATAAGCCTTGTATGACGGGCTGCCCTGTTAATGTACCTATTCCTGGATTTATTGAGCAGGTTGCAGCAGGTAATTTTGAGGCAGCTTATGAGATTATTACAAGCGAGAATGCACTTCCTGCAATTTGTGGACGTGTCTGCCCACAGGAGAATCAGTGTGAGGGTAAGTGCGTAAGAGGTATAAAGGGTGAGTCGGTTTCTATAGGCCGTCTTGAGAGATTTGTAGCTGATTACCATATGCTTCATGGCAAGAAGGTAGAGAACAACATAGAGAAAAATGGCAAGAAGGTTGCTGTAGTTGGCTCTGGTCCTTCGGGTATAACCTGTGCAGGTGAGCTTGCTAAGAAGGGTTATGATGTTACAATATTTGAAGCATTACATAAGGCTGGTGGAGTTTTAAGCTATGGTATTCCGGAGTTCAGACTTCCTAAGGCTTTGGTTGCAAAGGAACTTGAGAATGTTACTAATCTTGGTGTTGATATAGAGACTAACGTAGTTATAGGTCGTTCTCTCACTGTTGATGATTTGTTTGAGAGAGGCTTTGAGGCTGTATTCCTTGGAACAGGAGCAGGTCTCCCTAACTTTTTAAGAATTCCTGGAGAGAATTTACTTGGTGTATATTCAGCAAATGAGTTCCTTACAAGAGTTAATCTTATGAAGGCATACAAGAAGGGTGAGGTTCCAACACCTGTAAAGGTTGGCAAGAGAGTAGCTGTAGTAGGTGCTGGTAATGTTGCTATGGATGCAGCAAGAACAGCTAAGAGATTAGGTGCAGAAGAAGTTTACATCGTATATAGACGTGGAGCAGAGGAAGTTCCTGCAAGAGCAGAGGAGGTTGAACATGCTAAGGAAGAGGGCGTAATCTTCAAGCTCCTCAATAACCCTGTTAAGATTCTTGGTGAAGATGGATGGGTTAAGGGAATAGAGGTAGTTGAGCAGAAGCTTGGCGAACCTGATGCTTCTGGAAGAAGAAGACCTGAGCCTATCGAGGGTTCTAATTATGTTATAGATGTTGAGACAGTAGTAATTGCTATAGGTCAGTCTCCAAACCCACTTATCCGTCAGACAACTGAGGGACTTGAGACACAGAAGTGGGGCGGAATCATCGTCAATGAGGAGACAAATGAGAGTACTCGTAAGAATGTATATGCCGGTGGAGATGTAGTAACTGGTGCTGCTACTGTAATCCTTGCAATGGGTGCAGGTAAGAAAGCTGCAAAGGCAATTGATGAGTCTCTTAGAGAAGCATAGTGTGTGATAAGGAGTGATTGCATGGATCAATATGCAGAGCAGCTGCTTAAAGCTAATCCTACTTTAAAACAGAAATTACTTCTGGTTGGCTCTATTGCATTTACTGTGGTTGGAGTGTTTCTTATGATATTTGTAAGTGGAAGTATGGGACTTACTCTTATAATTATCGGTGCCATGTTGATTGGATTAACGATTAACAGGCTGAATACCGAATATGAGTATGTGTTTACTAATACTGACTGCGACATAGCAAGAATTATCAACAAATCCAGTCGTAAGGATGTTTATTCGTTTACTGATGGTGATGTCCTTAGAATTCTGCCTTACAGCTCAGAAAAGTTTCAAAATGAGCTTCAGGTGAATACTAATATGGCAATTAAAGATTTCACATCTGGCAACAGAGACAGGGAAAAAGCATGGTTTGCGTTTTTGATATCAGCTTCTGATGCTACGACAGCTGTTATATTAGAGCTAAACGAGAAAACATATAATCATATAAAAAAATGCTACAAGGCTAAGTACGAAGAAAAGTAGTATTATATAATCAGGTTGCATAAATGGATGTATAATCCGTATATGCAACCTTTTTTTATTGTTATAAGTATTATAAATTCATTTTGTTATTTGATTTATGATTTTTTTTGATTATTACAGATATGAATGTGATTAAGGTGATAAATCCCAAAATGATATATGGAAGCACAGCGTATGTATCTCCTGTTTTAGGTGTATCAGGAGGATTGTCAGGATATGTTATTGTCTGTTCTTTATTGTTGATATCTGTGTGTACTGCTACAATCTGATCATTGTGATATAAAACTTCGTATAAAACAATACTTTTGCCTGCCAATTCTGTAGAGTCAAGGTTAAATTCAACATCTACAGAATCATTTGCGGATTCACATACGAAATCGGTCTGCCCTGTTATTTCGTTTTCGTTTATTATATATGGCTTTGATGTGGCGGGATTCATAATGATTCCTTGTATGGTGTATTTATCACCCTCTATCAGATTGGTATATTTTATTTCATCTATAATATTGGCATTGTTATTTAATGTGCCGGTATTTGTGTTCGTTGTTGTATCTCTTGCAGACGTAGTAAGCTCTGGAATAAGAAGCTCATTGTGTATGTAGAGAGTTTCTAAGATGTGTTTGTTTAAAACATTGCCAGATGATGTTTCTATCAATGTTCCATCTAACGCTAATGTGATTTCTATATCATCTATTGGTTTATATCCCTTTGGAGTATTTTCTCTTATGATGTATTTGCCGGGCAACAGTGTATCAGATGATATGGCATGTCCGTTCTTATCGGTTGAGATGGTTTCTATTATAGCGTCCTTTTCGTGTATCAGCGTCCCAGAGTTATCTGAGAAATATATATTTTCCGCGGCAATTATGTCAAAAGTTATATCCGATAGGGGAATACTGTCAGTGACAAAATCGTTATCTGAGGTGTTCCATTCTCTTGTATCACCTGTCTTGTATATTTCTATCTGACCTGTGACAGGGGTATTGTACAGACTTATAGTTATATGTGCTGCATTTTTGTCAGGGCAGTCTTTATCTATACAGCTTTCATATGCATTGTTTGCTGATATTTCAAAATCATAGAAACTGTCGGGAGCCTGGTTGTAATATCCATCGGGACATGAGGTTTCACATATTCCATATCGCCCTGGAAAGAGGGGAGATGAGGTTTTGAGTATTCCGTCTGAGTCAGTTGTTAAATCTGTCATGACATATTCCTCTGTATCATATGACCATATGGAAAAGGTTGCAGGATTGTTTTTTATTAAATTTCCTGTTGAAATATCATATTTGCATATTTTTATGTATGCTTTGAAGCTATCGTCAGTGAAATACCTTATTTCCTGTGGTGTGTCTGAATTGCAGTTTATCTCCACTATAAAATCATCTATTGGAAGATAATTATTTGGTACTGTAGTTTCTTTTACCAAGTAAGTGCCATATTCGATAGGTGTACTTAATGCATATCCATTTTCGTCTGTAAATAACTCTCTGTTGCCATCATCTGTCAGTATAACAGCCTTGTCGTTATTCCATATATACTTACCATTTTCATCAATATTTAAATCAGATATCCTGCATGCCATAAAGCCGGCATTAGCGAGAGGAATATCTCCATCCATAGTCTCGCCATATTTTATTATCTGAAATGCCTGTTTGGCAATGGAATTAGTAAATATATATTCTGCTGGCAGCGTTTCTGGTGTATAACGTTCGCTGCCTGTTATTTTATAGGTTCTTATGGTACTGTCTGTTATGTATCCTTCTGGTGCTTTTGTCTCTCTTATAGTCAATGTTCCAAGAGGGAGTATTATATCCCCTGAAGCATTTGTATAGAAGGAATCGCCGCTTGTCAGATGAGCCTCGTCCATGAAAACATATCCGTTGTCATCGCTCTTAAAATGCCATGTTTTGTCAGGAATGTAACCAAGCTCGGATGGCTCTGGTTCAGAATATAGTTTGTAGAAGCATACCTCGAATTCTGCACCAGATACAGGCTTTTTGCTGTCATTTTGCTTATAGAGTAAAAGGCCTGGGAAAGAGCTGACAGGTGTGTCTGAGACATTGATACTTACAGGAGTGGCTGATGGCACATCTATTGTATAAATTGACTTGTCTAACAGGTAGGTTTGCGGGGCGTTTAACTCCGATATGTAATATGTTCCAAAAGGAATATTTGATACGGATGCTTCACCTGTTTCATTGGTCGTTATCGTGGCAACAGGATTTGTCTGGCTGCCGGCATCATCCATGCTTTCATAAATTCCGTATGTTGCAAGCTTTAAGCTGTAACAGGTGTTGCCATCTGTTGCTTCGGGCAACGCAGAACATTTATTAAGCTTTATACTGCCTGTCTGTTGCTTGGCAAAAAGCTGTTGGGATTTGGCGGTTAGAGAATTGTTTGGTGATGCAACAGCGATATCCTGATAGTATTGTGCAGTGAAAAAACGTGATGCGGCGTAGCATCCGTCGATTCCGTCACCATCTCCGTAATATGGAGTGTGACCTGCGGCAGTTGGAATATTTATATTCAAATCGAGAGTTTTGCCCTTTGATATGTCAGCTGCTGACACAGTTATTGTTGCAGTCTGGTAAAACTCTACACCATCGCATGGAGGAAAGCCTCCGTAAGCAGAATCTATAACACCAAGCCGTATAGTCTGTCTTGGAGTTGAAGAGAGCTTGCCATAATCAATATTTACGTTAATGTTATTCTTTTCACCTTCTGAAAATGATATATAATCGTAATACCCATTTGAGGAAGGATAGGCTGGAAAACTAAGAGCAGCTTCGTGATTGTAGCTGATATTGCCTGAATTTCCGACAGAATCTGGGCTGTATATAAGCTTTGATTCACAGCGAAACGCCTTATATGTAACCTGATAACTTATCTTTCCCTCAAATGTATAAGCTGACCAGTCAAAATCCTGATTTTTACTGTCTGCAGGAAGCTCTACCCAATTGCCTGAGGAATCCTTAAGCTTAATGAGTATCTCCTGTGATGGGACAGTATATGCAGATAAGAATGCATTTGTGCTGTCCCAGCCGTTTACATTGGTGTTAAATCTAGCATATGAGCCGAGGGAGTACAGATATTCAGATGCCTCGGCAACCTGAGAATCATTAGAAAGGCGGCTTCCGGTTATTGCTGATATACGGGAACCATTAAGCTTATGAATAACGGCAGCAGTTAACGCGTGAGCTTCAGTTGATGACATCTTGAAAAAAGTTCCGTTTACAAGTATTCCTGTGTATGCTGTTCCATCTAGTACATATATGCCGTATGTACCGCCCATGTTAGAGTTTGCTTCCGGAAGACCGATAATATCGTTATTGACGCTTGAGAGTCCTCCATAGCCATACATATTGACTGCCGCCGCACCAGCCTTGTCTGCTGTTGTTGATGATGACGAGTCTGTCATGCCAATTTCTGTGTAGGGGGTGGCAGAGGAAGGAGCATTTTTGCTTGGCTCTATACAGTATGCGGCAAGACCTGCAGCGTTAGGACCGGTACAGTTTAACAGGTTGTGGGTTTCGCTAAAATAACTTCCTGTTCCTGTAAGCACCTGGTTAACATATGTTCCGCTAGGCGACACTGAAAAATTATATGGTGACAGATCGTGCAGCATGGGAATGCTGTCGGTTGCTGTTGCAGTTTCATCTGCTGCATATTCAGTGGCTGTTAGCAAAGCTTCATCAGTTACATATCCGGCAGTACCAATGGAATCATCTAAGATATTGTTGGCTGCCTGTGCAGGTATAATCATAATGTTGATGATAACTGCAAGTATGATGAAAATTGATAGTAAAATGTGTTTTGGTTTGTACATAAATTGTACCTCCTTAAAGAAATATTTTTTATATATGTAAACTGTCTTATAAAAATAGACAGATTGATTGTGCAATTCTTGAATAAAATAATTGATTTTACAGAAACTATCGATATAAATAAGAGAGTATGGGTATGTTAGATATGGTGAAGATATATAATAATGTAATATTGTGGCTTACTGGCGGAATTATATATTTTTATATGGAGATAGCATTCCGGGGCTATTCACATTTTTCTATGCTTATATGTGGTGGAGTATGCTTTATTACAGTGGGATGTATGGGGAGAAAAATACTTGCAAACAGTAAAAATATGTTGGTGGCATTGCCGAAAATTATGGTATCAGGCATGCTTATAATCACGTTTTATGAATTTGTAACAGGAGTTTTGGTTAATAAGGTGTTAGGATGGAATGTATGGGACTATTCAGAGCAGAAATATAACGTGATGGGGCAGATATGCCTTGTATATTCGTTGCTCTGGTCAGTGTTAAGCTTGTTATGTGTATATCTGGATATTATAATTAGAAAGTATATATTCGATGAATTGCCTGTAAAGGCAAACCAGACTTAAAGAGTTAAGTCTGGTTAGATATGTAGAATGTTAATTTCGATTATGGCTCAAGCGGAGTCATCTTAAGTCCCTTGTACATCTTGGTGTATAAGCTCTTTTCATCCTGATAGAGCATATATCCACGAGGACCATCCTTAACAATATATGCATATTTGTTCTTCTGAACGTTCATATATAAAACCTCTTCAACGTTCAATTCTTTTGCCTTAGCCTTTGCAGTATATACGTTTAGTGGCTCTAATTTAAATTTCTTTACAGCCTGATCTACTGTCATTATAATTACCTCCCATCTGGCATTACAATTATTGCTTGATATTGTAGTATCAAACCACTATAATGATAGCAATACGATTAATTAATAATAGTATATTGTATATTATTGCCAAAGTCAACTGTTAAAAATGACTAAAAATTAAAAAAAATATCTATACAGTTTATAGTGATAAAGATAGTGATAAAGAGGTCGGATAATGAATAGTGATAACAATATAGAAGAACCAAAGCCTAAAATGTTGCTTCATGCATGCTGTGCACCATGCAGCTCACATGTACTTGAGGTGCTCTTTGGGTTATATGATATTACAGTATTTTTCTATAATCCTAATATTACCGAGGAAGAGGAATATAGAAAGAGAGTGGCAGAGCTTATAAGATTTGTAGGTGAAGCACCATTTGCAAGGGGTGTAAAGGTGATAGATGGCGATTATGAGCCAGAGCTTTTTTTTGATATGTCAAAGGGACTAGAGGAGGAACCGGAGCGTGGGAAACGCTGTTACAAATGTTATGAGCTGCGTATGAAAAAAACGGCTAAGTATGCAGCGGAGCATGGCTATGATGTATTTACAACTACATTATCTATTAGTCCGTATAAGAATGCAAAATGGTTAAATGAGATTGGTGCGAGACTTTCGGATGAATATCAGATTGGATATCTGTATAGTGATTTTAAGAAGAAAAATGGCTATGCCCGCTCTATAGAATTGTCGCACGAATATGATTTGTACAGACAGGATTATTGCGGCTGCATTTACAGCAAAGAGGAGAGAGCCAAAAAGGTTTCATTAAAGGGGTTGTTTTAAGTCGGATTTTGTGGTAAACTTTTATAAATTTAGGAAAAAAAGAGCTACGTCAGAAGCCGTAATTCTGCCGTTTCACTCTTTTTTTTTGAGTAAAAATCCCATATATAAATGAAAGGACAGGAACGATGAAAGCATTTCTTATACTTGAAGATGGCAATGTTTTTGAAGGAAAAAGCATTGGTTCTACAAATGAAATTATAAGCGAGATAGTGTTTAATACTTCCATGACCGGTTATTTGGAGGTTTTAACAGATCCATCTTATGCCGGACAGTCTGTTGTTATGACATACCCGCTTATTGGTAACTATGGCATATGTTTTGAAGATATGGAGGCGGAACGTCCTTGGCAGTCAGGCTTCATTGTAAGAGAGCTTGCTAAGAGACCTAGCAATTTCAGAAGTCAGGAAAGTATAGGTAAGTTCCTTATAGATAATAATATAACAGGTATAGAAGGTATTGATACCAGAGCCCTTACGAAGATACTTCGTGAGAAGGGTACTATGAAGGGCATGATTACAACAGATGAGAATTATGACATGGATGAGTGCATTAAGAGAATTAAGGCGTGGAATATGGGACATGTCGTGCTTGATGTAACATGCAAAGAGAAGATGTTTTATCCGGGTGATGGCTACAAGGTAGCTGTAGTTGACCTTGGTGTTAAGAAGAATATTGTTAATTCATTGCAGGAGAGAGGATGTCAGGTTATTGTTTATCCAGCTGAGACACCTGCCGAGAAAATACTTGCTGATAAGCCGGACGGAATAATGCTTACTAATGGTCCTGGAGACCCTAAGGATAATGTCAAGACAATAGAGGAAATTAAGAAGCTGTTTGCTACAGATGTGCCTATATTTGCTATATGTCTTGGACATCAGCTCCTTGCACTTGCAAATGGTGCTGACACTGAGAAGATGAAGTATGGACATAGAGGAGCAAATCATCCTGTAAGAGATATGAAAACAGGTAAGGTGTATATATCAACACAGAATCATGGTTACGTTGTTAAGGAGGAGACTCTTGACAGAGATATCGCAGAGGTAAGCTTTGTTAATGTAAATGACGGAACTGTTGAGGGCGTGCATTATCTTGGCAAGAATGTACAGACTGTACAGTTCCATCCGGAAGCATGTGCAGGTCCTCTTGATACAGGATATTTGTTTGACGAGTTTATGAATATGATGGAGGTGTCAAAGTAATGCCTAAGAATACTAGTATAAAGAAAGTAGTAGTTATTGGTTCGGGTCCTATTGTTATCGGACAGGCAGCAGAGTTTGACTATGCCGGAACACAGGCATGCCGTTCACTTAAAGAGGAGGGCATTTGTGTAGTACTTATAAACTCTAACCCTGCGACAATCATGACTGATAAGAATATTGCTGATAAGGTGTATATTGAGCCGCTTACACCTGATGTAGTTAAGGCAGTTATTGAGAAGGAAAAGCCGGACAGTGTACTTCCTACACTCGGTGGACAGGCAGCTCTTAATATAGCAATGGAGCTTGAGGAGTCAGGATTTCTTCGTGAGCATAATGTAAAGCTTATTGGTACATCATCTAAGACAATCAAGAAGGCAGAGGATCGTCTTGAGTTTAAGCGTACAATGGAGAAGATTAATGAGCCATGTGCTCCTTCAGAGGTTGTTACCAATATAAAGGATGGTCTTGCATTTGTTGAGAAGATAGGTTATCCTATCGTTCTTCGTCCTGCATACACCTTAGGCGGCAGCGGCGGTGGTATTGCACACAACGAGGAGGAGTTCGTAGAGATACTTATGAACGGACTCAGACTTTCGAGAGTTGGTCAGGTTCTTGTTGAGCGTTGCATAGCAGGATGGAAAGAGATTGAGTACGAGGTAATGCGTGATGCAAACGGCACATGTATTACAGTATGTAATATGGAGAATATAGATCCTGTTGGTGTACATACAGGTGATTCTATTGTTGTTGCACCTTCGCAGACACTTGCCGATAAGGAGCATCAGATGTTAAGAAGTGCAGCTCTTAATATTATTTCTGAGCTTGATATAAGAGGTGGCTGTAATGTACAGTTCGCACTTCATCCAACAACATTTGAATATTGTGTAATAGAGGTAAATCCTCGAGTTAGCCGTTCTTCAGCACTTGCCTCTAAGGCTACAGGTTATCCTATAGCTAAGGTTGCTGCTAAGATTGCTCTTGGATATAACCTTGATGAAATAAAAAATGCAATCACTGGTAAGACATATGCGAGCTTTGAACCTGCACTTGACTATGTTGTAGTTAAGATGCCTAGACTTCCTTTTGATAAGTTTATCAAAGCAAGCCGTTCACTCACAACACAGATGAAGGCTACTGGTGAGGTAATGAGTATCTGCACTAACTTTGAGGGTGCTCTTATGAAGGCTCTCCGTTCGCTTGAGCAGCATGTAGACAGTCTTATATATGAGAACTACAGTGAGCTTGCCAAGGAAGAGATTCATGAGATGCTTCACAGAGTTGATGACAGACGTATATTTGTTATCGCTGAAGCTCTTAGAAGAGGAATTTCAGCAGAAGAAATTCACAGCATAACACAGGTAGATATCTGGTTTATAGACAAGATTAACAATATAGTTCAGGAGGAAAAGATTCTTCGTGAAGCTCCAGAGCTTACTAAGGATATATTATTTGAGGCAAAGAGAATTGAGTTCCCTGACAAGGTTATCGCACAGATAACAGGCAGGACAGAGGAAGAGATAAAAGAATTAAGATATGGATATGGAATTCGTGCAGCATACAAGATGGTTGATACATGCGCTGCTGAGTTTGAGGCAGAGACACCATATTATTATTCGTGCTTTGATGGTGTGTCAGAGGTTGTAGAGGATAATAGCAGAAAGAAAATCATGGTACTTGGTTCGGGTCCTATCAGAATTGGACAGGGTATTGAGTTTGATTACTGCTCAGTACACAGCACATGGACATTGAAGGATCATGGATATGAGACAATTATCGTAAACAACAACCCTGAGACAGTAAGTACAGACTTTGATATAGCTGACAAGCTTTATTTTGAGCCGCTTACAGCAGAGGATGTAGAAGCAATTGTTAATGTAGAGAAACCGGATGGTGCGGTAGTACAGTTTGGTGGACAGACAGCTATCAAGCTTACAGAGTCTCTCCTTAAGATGGGAGTACCTATCCTTGGTACAAGTGCTGAGAATGTAGATGCAGCAGAGGACAGAGAGTTGTTCGATGAGATTCTTGAGAAGTGTTGTATTCCAAGACCTGCCGGAAAGACTGTATTTACAAGAGAAGAGGCTTTAGAGGCTGCAAATGAGCTCGGTTATCCTGTACTTGTAAGACCTTCATATGTACTTGGCGGACAGGGTATGCAGATTGCAATATCTGATAAAGATATTATAGAGTTCATGGACGTAATTAACAGACATGTTCAGGAGCATCCTGTTCTTGTTGACAAATACCTTATGGGTAAAGAGATAGAGGTAGATGCAGTTTGTGATGGAGAGGATATCCTCATTCCTGGTATTATGGAGCACGTTGAACGTGCAGGTATTCACTCTGGAGACAGTATCTCAGTTTATCCTGCTCAGACAGTTACACCTAAGATTAAGAGAGTATTGGAGGACTACACAAGAAAGCTTGCAAACAGCCTTCATGTTATAGGTCTTATCAATATTCAGTTCATTGTATATCAGGATGAGGTATATGTAATTGAGGTCAATCCTCGTTCAAGCCGTACAGTTCCTTATATCAGTAAGGTTACAGGAATTCCAATTGTTGACCTTGCATCTAAGGTTATAGTTGGCGAGAAGATAAAAGACCTTGGTTATAAGCCTGGATTACAGCCAGAGTCAGAGTATTTTGCAATCAAGATGCCTGTATTCTCATTTGAGAAGATTCGTGGTGCTGAGGTAAGTCTTGGTCCGGAGATGAAGTCAACAGGTGAGTGCCTTGGTATTTCAAAGGATTATAACGAAGCATTATATAAGGCATTCCTTGGTTCAGGTACAAACCTTCCTAAATACAAGAAGATGATACTTACGGTAAAGGATTCTGATAAGCTTGATGCAGTAGAGATTGGTAGAAGATTCAGTGCGCTTGGCTATGAGATATTCTCAACAAGAAGCACATGCAGGGTTTTAAATGAGAATGGTGTTCCTGCAAAGCCAATTAATAAAGTTGAGGAGCCGTCACCTAATCTTTTGGATTTGATACTTAGCCATGAGATAGACCTTATTATTGATACTCCTTCGCAGGGCGTAGAACATAGTAAGGATGGATTCATTATCAGAAGAAATGCAGTTGAGACGGGTGTTACTTGTCTTACAAGCTTAGATACTGCACACGCGTTACTTACAAGTCTTGAGTCCTCAGACAGAAATAACCTGTCATTGGTTGATATAAGTGAGATATAGTATAATATAAGGGATTTTATAGGGGGGATAACTATGTACATTGGCGGTATGAGTAATAATTACACAATACCAGTTAGCAATGTGGCGCGTGTTACACCTGTGCGGACAGATAACACAGTTGATACTTCTGCTAAGGTAAGACCGGTAGAATGCCAGACATGTAAGAACCGCAAATATGTAGATGGTTCAAATGAGCCAGACGTATCCTTTAAAACCCCTGGAAATATCAGCCCGGAGCAGTCTTATGCAAAGGTTTCGGCACATGAGAGAGAACATGTGTCGAATGCCATTGCTAAGGGCAGTGAGCCGGGAGCAAAATTAATCAGCGCAAATGTCACACTTAAGATGGGGGTATGCCCTGAATGTGGCAGGACATATGTTGCCGGAGGTGTGACAAATACGCAGATTAAATATAATGAGAGTAATCCCTATGACAGGAGCAGAAAAAGTCTGGAAGGAGATGCTCTGGTAGGAGCTAATTTAGATATTTCAGCATAGATTATTTTTTCTTGGCAAGAGATTTGAGCAGAACAGATATAATCCGTTTTTCTTCGTCAGCAAGTTCATTATATAATGAAATTATATGTATCTCTTCTGAGGAAAAAGCGTACTTACCACAATAAAGAATATCAAGATAATTTGGCAAGGCTTCTTTTATTTCTTTTGGAACCAGAGCACCAATTAGGTCAACAGGATGAATTTTATATAGAGCACCCATACGGATTACAGTTTCTAGTGAAGGCATTCTTCTGCCGGATTCGTAGTGCTGATAGCTTGAACGTGTCAGCAACAATAGTTTTGCTGCTTGTGTTTGATTATAACCTGAGATAGTGCGTTGGGATTTAATGATATTTGCAAATATTTTATTTTCCATACGAAACCCTTTCTTTTATTATTTGTTTTTTAAAATGAAATTTAAAACCTGTATTCTTCTGTCGATTGGCAGACGGGAATACATATCAACTAGTATCTTGTATTCTTCTTCCGGAATGTCATGACATTTAGAAAGACAAAGATTGAGATGTGAAGAAGATTGGATAAATAGAATAAACAGATTAGCATTTAAAATGCATGATAAATCTGCTAATGTATTCGGCGGTGGAAGACACCTGCCTTGTTCATAGTTGCTATAGGCTTGTCTTGAAATATTTAATAATTTCGAAATATCTTTCTGGGTAAGCTTTTGATGACGACGAAATTGTTTTAGACGAAGCCCGAAGTCTTCATAAGACATATGCTGACTCACCTCCGTTTAACTAACAGTATCATAAAAAAATAAAAAATCAATAGAAGTATTCAAATTGAATAACGAAAGTAAGGAGAGAAATATGAGTAAGGCTGATGAATTATTTATAAATATGTGCAGAGACATTATAGATAATGGTTTTAGCACAGAGGGAGAAAAGGTGAGACCAAAATGGGAGGATGGTACAAGTGCATATACCATCAAACGCTTTGGAGTTGTAAACAGATATGATTTATCTAAAGAATTTCCGGCAATAACTCTTAGAAAAACCTATGTAAAGTCAGCTATAGATGAGCTGCTCTGGATATGGCAGAAGAAGTCTAATAATGTTAATGATTTGAACAGTCATATATGGGATGCGTGGGCTGATGAGAATGGTTCAATCGGAAAGGCTTATGGTTATCAGCTTGGTGTAAAACATAAATATAAAGAGGGTATGATGGATCAGGTTGATCGTGTGATATATGATTTGAAGAATAATCCTTACAGCAGAAGAATTATGACTAATATTTATGTGCACCAGGACCTGTCAGAGATGAACTTGTATCCATGTGCATACAGTGTTACATTTAATGTTACAGGAGACAAATTAAATGCAATATTAAATCAACGTTCGCAAGATGTTTTGGCAGCCAATAACTGGAATGTTGTTCAATATGCAGTGCTTGTTTACATGATGGCACAGGTTACAGGCTTTAAGCCGGGTGAATTAGTTCATGTTATTGCCGATGCACATATTTACGACAGGCATATACCTATAGTGAAGGAATTGATTGAGCGCCCGACGTATCCTGCACCGAAGTTTACTATGAATCCTGACGTGAAGGATTTCTATGAGTTTACGGTTGATGATTTTACTATAGAGGATTACAAGACCGGACCACAGATTAAGAATATACCAATAGCAGTTTAGGAGGTGTTTATATGGATTTAATAGTTGCAGTAGATAACAATTGGGCTATAGGAAACAAGGGTGAGCTGCTTGTAAGAATTCCTGAGGATCAGAAGTTTTTCAGACAGACTACAATGGGACACGCTGTTGTTCTCGGAAGAAAAACCTTGGCAGGATTTCCTAACGGACTGCCACTTTCCGGAAGGGATAATATAATACTTACAAGAAATAAGAGCTTTGATGTGCGTGGTGGTATTATTGTTCATTCTGAGGAAGAGCTGTTACACAGGCTAAAGGAATACGAGGACAAAGGCATATTTGTTATAGGTGGAGGAGATGTGTATAAGATGCTTTTGCCTTACTGTAAATATGCACATGTTACCAAAATCAACTATAATTATGAGGCTGATACATGGTTTCCTAATCTGGATGAGCTTGATAATTGGGAGCTTGTTGGGGAGAGCGATGAGCATACTTACTTTGATTTGGAGTTTTATTATTATAAATACGAAAATAAAAATCCTGTTAAATTGTAAAAATTGTTGAAAATTGCACAAAAAACTTAGTATGTTCGCAATAAATTATACAAAAACACTTTTAAACATGAAAATAATATGATATAATTTTTTCATGTTTGAGTGTTTTCTCGTTCACTCATATGAATTATTATTTTGTGGAGGGTACATATTATGGGAGATATTATGTTGACATCCGGATATAATTTTGACGGATATGAAATAGCTGAGTATTTGGGGTTTGTTAATACACAGACTGCACTTGGCTCTAATTTTTTTAAGGGTTTAGCGGCTGGTGTTACTGAAATGTCTGATGTAGAGAGTGAGAAGCTAACGGGAAAGCTTGAGCAGGCAAATGAGCTTGCTATTGAGAAGATTAAGAAGATGGCTGAACGCAGAGGTGCAGATGCTATTATAGGTCTTAGTCTTAACTATACACAGTTTACTAATTATTCTGTTGGAACCATAGCATCTGGTACTGCTGTTAAGCTTCGTAAACTCCAAGAAGAGGAGCATGTAATAACAAAGGAGTTATATGTAAGTAATTACTATAACAGACTTGTGCCAAGACCTGTTAAGGTTGTACTTAGCGGTTCAAGCAAGGATGTTAAGATATCAACATGGTTTTATAATTACAATAAGGATGATATCAAGGCAGTTCGTGCAGATGTTGAGCTTACTAATCTGTATGAGGAGAAGCTTTTGCTTAAGAACCTTGACTTCGTATTCGAGAGAGGAAATATAACCCTTATAGAGGCAAATGATATAGATTGTAAACTGCCTGCTAAGGATATACTTTTAATAAAGGATGCTAAGGTTACAATATCGAAATATGTGACAAGCAGAGGCGTATTTGCATGTAACGACCTTCCTATTAATGTATCAATGCCTTTACACAGACTTGCAGCTCTTAAGGATAAGAGAGGTATAGATGCTGTAGAGAAATACAGAACAGATGGCATGATATGGACATGTAACTGTGGATATGTTAATGAAGCAGGAGCCGAAGAATGTGTTGTTTGTGGACGTAAGCAGGAGGATATGAAGAGTACATCTAAGTTCAGTCCTGATGAGATGATTGCAAAGATGCAGACTAAGGAATATGTAATTGAAATCAAGGATGTACTGATGGAGTACATTAAGGATATAGATAGCGAGTACAGAATGGAGTTACTTGAGATTATGGAGTCTGGTTTACAGTATGAAAAGACCAGAGGAAATATGAAGGATACAGTTATAGAGAAGGTAGAGAAGGTGTTCGAGGGACACTAATACATTTTTTGATGAGCTGTATATATTATGTTGTTTGAGGTGATGTGAGATGGGCTCAGGACTTAGCATGGCCAGTGTAAACAAAATAAAAGAATTGGCAAATGCAAGGGAGTATGGCCTGGCATTAGATATATTGGATAGTCAGGATTTAACCAAGTCTTTGAATCCACAGTTCTTGCGTTTGTGTGGAGAAATATACATATATAACAAGAGATATAAGGATGCAAGACATGTCCTTTTGATAGCACACAAGCTTGCACCTGAAGCCAAAAGAATTATATATACTATCATGTTCCTGTATCTTAAGATGGGATATAAGAGTTTAGCCAAGCAGTATTACGATATGTATATGTTTGATGCTGACGAGAATGTTTTGGAAACAAAACAGGTTATGTATATATATAATAAGGCTAATAAAAATTCGGTGGACGATTTAGAAAAGTATATAGCACCAACATATTCTAACACTATGGATTATGAGTGGACATATGAAACTATTTTGCTATATCTCGTTCAGGGAAGAGATAAAGAGGCTGAAGGACTTATACAGATATATAGTGCTACATTTAAGGATAGTGAGCACCATATCACTATTTGTGACATAGTTGATGGAAAAACTGATGTAGAAGCGTTGTATAATTCATTTGCAGATGAAGAATGTGCAGATGATGATTCTGAACAGGCTGCTGACAGGGAGTTAGAAGCAAAGCTTCTTGAAGTGGACGACCTTAGAATTAATCCGAGAGAACCAGAGATTGTTATTATGGTTGATGATAATGATGATGACGAGATTGTGCCTAAGCGTAAGCTAAAAAAGATGCTTAAGGAACAGGAACGAAAGGAAAAGGAAGCTGAGGAAGAAAATACAGAAGAAAACGAAAATGCAGATGTGAATCAGAATACAACTTCGGGTGATATATCGGACAATAGTAGTTCTGATACAGGCACACAAGAGGTTGAAGATAAAGTGACTGACGATGGTGAGACAGAAGGTAAAATGACAGATAACGATAAGACAGAAGAAGTTAATAATGATTTAGATGGTGCAGACTTGGTTGAAACGCAAGGGGATAGCGGGACTACTAAGAGCAAGAAAAACTTTATTAAGAATATCTTTGCAAGGTCTAAGAAAAAAGAAAAATCTGTGGATGGCGATGAGGATACTCTTAAGGAGGATGAAGAGGCTGCTACTACCATAGAACAGGTTGAATCAGATGATGAGAAAACCAGGGAAGCGGAGAAGGAAGCCTATGAGGAAGCTAGAAATATTTTCTTTGGTGATGACAGCGAGGAAGATAATTCAGATAAAGAATCTACGGAGAATGAATCTGCTAATGCAGAAGAGGTTTCAGAATCAACAGATGGGGATAATGATATGCGCGAGATACACATGAAAGAGCGCAATTCAATAAAAAAGCCTATTGTAACAGTTGACATGGGAGATGATGATTTCACTGCCGAGTCAGATACAATAGAGAATCTTCATGACAGTGAAGGCTTTGGTAATCCGTTTGATAGCATTGTTGCTACAAAGGGTGATGAAGCTGTGCCTTCTTATAAGGTTAAAAAGAGTATTTCATTTGAAAACGCCGAGCTTGCTGACGTGGGGGATGATGATGAATATGAAGTGGATGATTTTTCTTCTTTGAGTGAGGAAGAAGATGAGTTTGGTGAGATGAGGGTGATAGAGCCTGAGCCTGAGTTTGAAGAGGTTGAGGAAGAGCCGAAATCTGAGCCAGAACCTGAACTAGAAGAGGTTGAGCCAGAAGAAACTGAGGCAGAGGAAGAAGCCGAGACTGAGATTGAAGAAACTGAGCCAGAGGAAGAAGCCGAGACTGAGATTGAAGAATCCGAGCCAGAGGAAGAAGCCGAGACTGAGATTGAAGAATCTGAGCCAGAGGAAGAAGCCGAGACTGAGATTGAGATTGAAGAATCTGAGCCAGAGGAAGAAGCTGAGACTGAGATTGAAGAATTCGAGCCAGAGGAAGAAATCAAGCCGGAAATTGAGCCTGATGCAGTTGAACTAGAGGAAAAAATAGAGATAGAAATTGAACCAGAAGAGACTGAGGTAGAAGTTGAGGCAGAGGTTGAAGAAACTGAGCCAGGAATTGAAGAAACTGAGCCGGAGGAAATGCCATACTCTACATATAGTGAGCAGGAGATAGATTCCATGTTCAAGGTGCCTCCGAAGAAGAAATTAGATTATCCGGTATTCAAGTCTTCATTGTTCCCAGATTATCATAATGAGGATCAGGAGATAGAGAATAACTTTAGTGAGATATTGCAAGAAGCACAGGATAAGATACATGAGAATATTCTTAAAGAAGAGGAAATGCAGCGTGAGGCGGAAGCTCTCCTTGCATCCCTTGGAATTGATTTAGGGAATATAACTGATACATCTGCCAATTTGGAAGATGTGAATGAGACATTTAACGATGGACCTTCAAGAGATGAGTTAAAAGCATCTTTAAAGATAAATTCAGTTCAGAGGGATGTGTTAAACAAACTGAAAGAATATAGATGATTTGACGAGAAGGCGTTACTGAAAGGAGGCAAAACTAGTGGCGATAGATCAAAGAGAAGCGTTGATTGCTGCCGTTAGAGCACAGGTTGAAAAAGAGAAAGCTGCAAAAGCTGCCAAGTTAAAAAAAGAGCAGGAAGCTATGGCTATGTCTGGTAACAATGATGTTAAGACAAATGCTGCCGAATCTAAACCTAAGCATAAGACTCTGTCAGCAGAGGATATTGCTAAGATTGAAGAGAAGAAGAGACGTAAGCATGCTGCTGAGATGGGCATTGAGCTTGATGAACCTGTAGAGGAGAAGGCTGTGGATAATACTACAGCTGAAAAGGTAAGTGATGATTCTGCTAAGATAGTGGAGAAAAAGACAGAAAAGAAAGAAGAAAAGAAAGAGGGACTTGGAATGAGTGTCGGTATACAGGCTGACAAGTCGGGCAAGTCTCTGAATAATCCAGTTGGTAAGGGTGGGTTAAACGATAAAACATCAACTGGTGGTCTCGGCACAACGTTAGGAGGCGGATTGTCGGGAGGTGGATTGACAGGAAGCGGATTGTCAGGAAGTAAGTCTGGTGGTGGTCTTGGTCTTGATATCAACATCGGAAAAACTGATAAGAAGGATAATAAGCCTGTTGATGAAAAGGAAAGATTACGTCCTACAAAGCTTGATACAGCATCAGGAGATGTTAGGATTATAGAGGATAATGATAAGGAAGAAGATGTATTATCATTTTCAAGTGATGGAAATACTAAGGTATTTTCAGAAGGCGTTAAATGGCAGGAAAGTGAGAAATCTGTTGCTAAAACTGGCAATAAGGATGATATTGTTAATATTGTACCTAACAGAGTTACACCGACTAATGATGTTAAGAGCATGTACGATTTAGGTGATGACGATGATTCTCTTGGAGCTGAGCTTTCAAGATTTGCAAGTTTTGAGGATGATGGAAAGACTGAGTCTAAGGAAAAAGAGGCAGAAGTCAAGAAAGCAGAGGCAGAGGCTAAGAAAAAGGCGGATATTGAAGCTACAAGAAAGAAAGCTATATCTGAGGAGGCTAAGCGTAAGGCTGAGGCTGAAGCAGAAAAGAAGAAAGCTGCCGCAGAGGCTGCTCTTAAGAAAGAAGAAGCCAGACGTAAGAAGTTTGAAGAAGCTGAGAGACGTGCAAATGAGCAGGAACGAAGAATTGCTGAAGCTGAAGCTAAAAAACGTGCCGCAGAAGCTGCTCGTAAGAGAGCTGAAGAGGCAGAGGCTAAGCGCATAGCAGAGGAAGAAAAGAAGAAGAAGCTTGCTGAGGAGCGTGCAAAGGCTGCTGAGGAAGCACGTAAGAAAGCTGAAGAAGAAGCCAGAGCAAAGGCAAAAGAAGAAGCTTTAAAGAAGGTAGAGGAAGCTAAACGAAAGGCTGAAGAGGCCGCTAAGGTTCTTGAGGAAGCAAAGAAGGCTGAGGAAGCAGCAACTAAGAAAGCTGAAGAAAATCGTAAGAGAATAGAAGAAGAGACAGCAAAGAAGGCTGCCGAGGAGGCTAAGCGTAAGGCTGAGGAAGAGGCAAAGAAGGCTGCTGAGGAGGCTAAGCGTAAGGCTGAGGAAGAGGCAGCAAAGAAGGCTGCTGAGGAGGCAGCAAAGAAGAAGGCTGCCGAGGAAGCGAGAAAGAAAGCTGAGGCTGAGGCGAGAAAGAAGGCTGAGGAAGAGGCAAAGAAGGCTGCCGAGGAGGCACGCAAGAAGGCTGAGGAAGCAATGCGTATTCTTGAGGAGGCAAAGAAAGCCGAGGAAGAAGCATTAAAGAGAGCTGAAGAAACTAAGAAGAAAGCTGAGGAAGAGGCAAAGAAGGCTGCTGAGGAAGCAGCAAAGAAGGCTGTTGAGGAAGAAAAGGCTCGTAAGAAGGCTGAGGAAGAGGCGAAGAAGGCCGCCGAGGAGGCAAAGAAGGCTGCCGCTGCTGAAGAGGCAAAGAAAGCCGAGGAGGCAAAGAAGGCTGCCGCTGCTGAAGAGGCTCGTAAAAAAGCTGAGGAAGAGTCTAAGAAGGTTGAAGAAGAGGCACGCAAGAAGGCTGAGGAAGCAAGAAAGCTCTTAGAGGAAGCAAGGGCTGCCGAAGAAGCTGCTCTTAAGGCTGCTGAGGAGGCTGACCAGATTAAGATAGATTTGACACAGCCTACAGGTGATGGCAAACTTCCGCTTGCTGCATACTACCTTGAGAAGTATACTAAGATTGCGTCTAAGGGTGCAGATGTTATATCAATGTTCAATGATATAGCTAACAATACAGATAAATCAAGAAATGTTGTATTACTTGGAGACCATGGATTTGGTTTGACTGTATTTGGTGAAGATTTCGCCCGCAGCTTCTACGATATGGGAATATGTAAGGAAAAAACACTTGCTAAGATAAAGGCCCAGGCATTGAATAAGGTTAAGCTTGCAGATGCAATGGCTAAGCTTAAGGGTGGCTGCATGGTAGTTGAGAATGCAGGACTTATTACACCTGACCGTATGAAAGAGCTTGATGAGCTTACTGTTAAGAATGATGTAGTAGTTATTCTTACAGGTGAGGCTGGTTCTATTAACAGATTATTTGACAGTGCTTCATCTGTTGCAGATAATTATGGACATCGTCTTGATGTATGTGGTCTTGAGAATGCTGATATGATAGCAATAGCTAAGAGCTATATCAGTCAGAGAGGCTTCAAGAGCGATGATTCTGTAGATGGTGCTGTAAGAGGTATGCTTATGGCAATGGAATCAGGTAACATTGACAGAATGCTTAAGGCTGTTGATGATGCTATGCTTAAGTGTGAGAGCAGAGAAAAGGCTAAGGGCAAGGAAGGCAAGAAATATTTGCTATCTGAAGATTTCAAATAAAGATTGAAAAAAGTAGTGCTGATGTTTATAATCAAGTGTGATATAACATTAGCACTATTTTTGTGCAATACTTTACGATAAAGGGGAATTAACGTGGTTAATATCGATATAGGCATAGATCTTGGAACGTGCAATACAGTAATATACATAAAGGACAAGGGCATTGTTGTTAATCAGCCGTCTGTTGTAGCATATGAGGTTCGTGGCAAAAAGGTAATTGCGGTTGGAAGTAAGGCAAAGAAAATGCTTGGCAAGACACCTGATGGAATAGAGGTAACTAAGCCTATATATCAGGGAGTAATATCAGACTATACACTCACTGAACGTATGCTTAAGGCATATGTTAAAAATGCTATGGATAAGAGAAGAATATGGGGCAGACCAAGTATTTGCGTCTGTGTTCCAAGCGGGGTTACTGAAGTTGAAAAACGGGCTGTAGAAGATGCTGTTTACAGGACAGGTGCAAAGAAGGTATATATATTAGAAGAGCCTTTTGCAGCTGCTATTGGTGCAAATGTAGATATTGATTCACCTGTTGGACATATGATAGTTGACATAGGTGGAGGTACTACAGATATCGCCATAATCTCTAAGGGTGGAATCAGGGAGAGCAGATCTATTAAGATTGCAGGAGACGAATTTGATGAGGCAATAATAAGATATCTCAGAAAGAGACATAACATTCTAATTGGAAATGTGTCTGCTGAACAGTTGAAATTTGATATAGGTTCAGTGTTTCCGAGAGAAAAGGATGCTGTTGGATATGCCAAGGGTAAAGAGCTTGTCAGAGGACTCCCTACAAAGGTTGCTGTCAAGTCATCTGAGATGATAGAAGCATTGCAGGAGGCAAGTGACCAGATAATTGATGCAATACGAAATACATTAGAAACTGCACCACCAGAATTTGTATCTGATATTGCTGAGAATGGAATAATTCTTACTGGTGGTGGAAGCAGGATATTTGGCATGGCAAAGCTGATACAGGAGAGAACAGGTGTAAAGGCTGTTATGATTGATAATCCTGAGCAGGTTGTTGCCATGGGTGCTGGAACTGCCAGAAATTATATAAGAGAGCCTGTTTCAGAGTAAATAGACTTACGGATGAGAGTGTGACATGGGTAAGATTAATTATGAATATGATGATAGATTTCTTCCGGTTAATGCAGAAGAAATGAGAAGAAAAGGATGGGAGCAGGCAGATTTTGTATATGTTATAGGAGATGCTTATGTTGACCATCCATCATTCGGACATGCGATAATAAGTCGTATGCTTGAATTATATGGATATAAGGTGGCTATTATATCACAGCCGGATTGGAAAAATCCTGACAGCATAACCATATATGGACGACCAAGACTTGGTTTTTTGGTGTGTGCAGGCAATATGGATTCTATGGTTAATCACTATGCTGTTTCCAAGAAAAGAAGAAAAAATGATGCGTATACACCGGGTGGCGAGATGGGTAAAAGACCTGATTATGCCACTATTGTGTATTGCAACCTGATAAAAAGAACATATAAGGATGTGCCTATAATAATAGGTGGAATAGAGGCGAGCCTCAGACGGCTGGCACACTACGATTATTGGTCTAATAAGCTTAAACATTCTATATTGATAGATTCACAGGCTGACATACTGATATATGGAATGGGTGAGCGGGCTATAATTGATATAGCTGAGGCTTTAGATGCAGGGATTGATGTACATGACATAACTTATGTTGATGGAACTGTTTTTCGTATAAAGGATATAGATAGTCTGGAAAAGCATATAGAGTTGCCTGACTATGATGCCATGGCTGCTGATAAACTAAAGTATGCTGAGAGTTTTAAAATACAATATGACAACACAGATCATATAACTGCGTCCATACTTACTGAAAAATATAACGATCATTCATATGTTGTCCAGAATCCACCAGCGGCTCCACTTACAGAGGAAGAGATGGACAGAGTTTACTCACTTGAGTATACGAGGACATATCATCCAAGCTATAAAGCATTAGGTGGAGTGCCTGCGATAGAAGAGGTTAAGTTTTCGCTGGTCAGCAACAGGGGGTGCTTTGGAGGATGCAGCTTTTGTGCTTTGACATTTCATCAGGGAAGATGTCTGCAAACGAGAAGCAAACAGTCTATCATAGATGAGGCAAAGCTTATGATAAAGGATACTGATTTTAAAGGTTATATACATGATGTTGGTGGCCCTACAGCTAATTTCAGACATAAAGCCTGTGCTAAACAGGAAAAATATGGTGTTTGTAAGGACAGGCAATGTCTATTTCCTAAACCATGCCCTAATTTAAGAGTTGAACACCGCGATTATCTGGAACTATTAAGACAGTTAAGAAAGCTTCCTGGAGTGAAGAAAGTATTTATAAGGTCGGGTATAAGATTTGACTACCTTTTGGCAGATGATGATGACACATTTTTCAGAGAGCTGTGTCAGTATCATGTGAGCGGACAACTAAAGGTTGCCCCAGAGCATGTATCGGACAATGTTTTACGTCTTATGGGCAAACCTGAAAATTCAGTGTTTGAGGAGTTTTGCACAAAGTACAAGAAGATAAATGAAAAGCTTGGACTTAAGCAATACATGGTTCCGTATCTCATGTCGTCACATCCGGGTTCAACAATGAAGGATGCTGTTAAGCTGGCTGAGTATTTAAGAGATTTGGGATATATGCCTGAACAGGTACAGGATTTTTATCCGACACCATCCACAATATCAACATGTATGTACTATACAGGGGTAGATCCTAGAAATATGAAACCTGTTTATGTCCCTACATCACCGCACGAGAAGGCTATGCAGAGGGCACTTATTCAATACAGAAATCCTGATAATTATGAATTAGTCAGTGAGGCACTTCATATGGCACACAGAACTGACCTGATAGGATTTGATGCAAAGTGCCTTATACGTCCTAGAAAAATGGATGGAAAGACATACAACAGAGGTGATAAGAGTACAATTAACCCCAAAAAGGAAAATTCTTATAAATCAGGCAAAAAAACTATAAGAAATGTTCACAAAAAGAAGAAAAAGTAAAGATGTATAATATTGCGAAACAAATTAAAATATGGTATCATACATCTAAGAGTGTCGAGAAGTTCCTAGTCTTGGCATAAAAAATGAAATGGAGGAAATTTATATCATGGCAAAGAAAGTAGTTTTAGCAGGCGCATGTCGTACAGCAATAGGTACTATGGGTGGTGCACTCAGTACAACTCCTGCACCAGAGCTTGGTGCAATCGTTATAAAGGAAGCATTAAACAGAGCTGGTGTTGCACCAGAGGCTGTTGATCATGTATATATGGGTTGTGTAATCCAGGCAGGTCAGGGACAGAATGTTGCACGTCAGGCATCTATTAAGGCTGGACTTCCTATTGAGGTACCTGCTGTAACAATTAATGTAGTGTGTGGTTCAGGTCTTAACTGCGTAAATATGGCAGCACAGATGATTCAGGCAGGAGATGCAGATATCGTTGTAGCCGGTGGTATGGAGAATATGTCAATGGCTCCTTATGCAGCTATGAATGCACGTTTCGGTTATAGAATGAACAATGGCAAGCTCGTTGATACAATGGTTAACGATGCGCTTTGGGATGCATTCAATGATTATCATATGATTAAGACAGCAGATAACATCTGTGAGCAGTGGGGACTTACTCGTGAGGAGCTTGATGAGTTCGCAGCTAAGAGCCAGCAGAAGGCAGCAGCAGCTCAGGAGTCAGGTGCATTTGATGCAGAGATAGTTCCAGTTATGGTTAAGAAGAAGAAAGAGACAATCGAGTTCAAGAAGGATGAGGGACCACGTCCTGGTACAACAGTTGAGACTCTTGCTAAGCTTCGTACAATTAATCCAGGCGGATTCGTAACAGCAGGTAACGCTTCAGGTATCAATGATGGTGCAGCAGCTATCGTTGTTATGTCTGAGGAGAAAGCTAAGGAGCTTGGTGTTAAGCCTATGGCAACATTCGTTGCTGGAGCACTTGGCGGCGTAGATCCTTCAATCATGGGTATCGGACCTGTTGCATCAACTAAGAAGGTTCTTGCTAAGACAGGTATGAAGATTGAGGACTTTGATATAATTGAGGCTAATGAGGCATTTGCAGCTCAGTCAGTAGCAGTAGGTAAGGATCTTGGAATTGATGTAGACAAGCAGCTTAATCCAAATGGTGGTGCTATCGCACTTGGACATCCTGTTGGAGCATCAGGCTGCCGTATCCTTGTTACACTTCTTCATGAGATGCAGGCTAAGGGAGCTAAGACAGGTCTTGCTACACTGTGTATCGGTGGTGGTATGGGCTGCTCAACAATCGTTAAGATTGAGGACTAATTGTTAAAAAGGAGAATACCATGGAATTTATAACATATGAGCAGGAAGGATTCGTTGGAATCGTTACAATTAACAGACCAAAGGCATTAAATGCTCTTAACAGTCAGGTCCTTGAGGAGCTTGAGGCTACATTTGATGCAATTGACCTTGGTGCAACAAGAGCAGTTGTACTTACAGGTGCCGGTGAGAAGTCATTTGTTGCAGGTGCAGATATCGGAGAGATGTCAACACTTACTAAGGCAGAGGGCGAGGCATTTGGTAAGAAGGGAAATGACGTATTCAGAAAGATTGAGACATTCCCTATCCCTGTAATTGCTGCTATCAATGGATTTGCACTTGGTGGTGGATGTGAGATTTCAATGAGCTGTGATATCAGAATTTGTTCTGAGAATGCAGTATTTGGTCAGCCTGAGGTTGGTCTTGGAATTACACCAGGCTTTGGCGGAACACAGAGACTTGCCCGCCTTGTAGGTGCAGGTATGGCTAAGCAGATGATTTATACTGCTAGAAATATCAAGGCAGATGAGGCTTACAGAATAGGTCTTGTTAATGCTGTATATCCTCTTGAGGAGCTTCTTCCAGCAGCTAAGAAGATGGCAGCAGGTATCGCTGCAAACGCTCCTATAGCTGTTAGAAATTGCAAGAAGGCAATCAATGATGGCCTTCAGGTAGATATGGATCAGGCTATCGTTATTGAGGAGAAGCTTTTTGGTGACTGCTTCGAGACAGAGGATCAGAAGGCAGGTATGGGTAACTTCCTTGAGAAGGATAAGGAAAAGAAGCTTAAGGTTGTTCCTTTCCAGAATAAGTAAATTATATAATAATATAAACATAACATTTAGGAGGTAAGTGAAATGAAGGTTGGCGTAATTGGCGCAGGTACCATGGGACAGGGTATTGCTAAGGCATTTGCCCAGGTTGACGGATATGAGGTTGCTCTCTGCGATATTAAGCAGGAGTGGGCTGAAGGCGGTAAGGACAAGATTGCTAAGGGATATGCAAGACTTGTTGAAAAAGGTAAGATGACACAGGAGAAGGTAGACGGAATTCTTGCAAGCATCACACCAGGTTTGAAGGAAGACTTATGTGCTGACTGTGACCTTATCGTTGAGGCAGCATTTGAGGATATGGGAGTTAAGAAGACAACATTTGCTGAGCTTGACAAGATTGCTAAGCCAGAGTGTATCTTTGCATCAAATACATCTTCATTATCAATTACAGAGATTGGAAATGGTCTTACACGTCCTATGATTGGTATGCATTTCTTCAATCCTGCTGACAGAATGAAGCTTGTTGAGGTTATTGCCGGTGTTAATACTCCACAGGAGACAGTAGATAAGATTATCAAGATTTCTGAGGAAATTGGCAAGACACCTGTACAGGTAAATGAGGCTGCTGGATTCGTTGTAAACCGTATCCTTATTCCTATGATTAATGAGGCTGCTTTCATTAAGATGGAAGGCGTTTCAGATATCGCTGGTATTGATGCTGCTATGAAGCTTGGTGCAAATCATCCTATGGGACCTCTTGAGCTTGGCGATTTCGTAGGTTTGGATATCTGCCTTGCAATCATGGATGTTCTCTACAAGGAGACAGGAGACAGCAAGTATCGTGCATGTCCATTACTTCGTAAGATGGTTCGTGGTGGTAACCTCGGAGTTAAGAGCGGAAAAGGTTTCTATGTATACAATGCTGATCGTACAAAGACACCAGTTGATGCTCAGTAAGATGATGATGTAACAAAGCGTACATTTGTCAGTTAGCTTTGTATAATCAATAAATATAATGGAGGAAATAATAGAATGGATTTCACTTTAGACAAGAAGTATGAAATGGCACAGACTTTATTCAGAGAGTTTGCGCAGAATGAAGTAAAGCCTCTTGCACAGGAAATTGATGAACAGCACAGATTTCCAAGAGAGACAGTTGATAAGATGGCTAAGTATGGTTTCTTAGGAATTCCTGTAGCTAAGGAAGATGGTGGACAGGGTTGTGATCCTCTTACATACGTTATGTGTGTTGAGGAGCTCTCAAAGGTATGTGGTACAACAGGTGTTATCGTATCAGCTCACACATCTCTTTGTGTAGATCCTATTCAGACATATGGTACACCAGAACAGAAGGCTAAGTATCTTCCAGACCTCGCTTCAGGTAAGAAGCTTGGTGCTTTCGGACTTACAGAGCCAGGTGCAGGTACAGATGCTCAGGGACAGCAGACAAAGGCTGTACTTGATGGTGATGAGTGGGTACTTAATGGTTCTAAGTGCTTCATTACTAATGGTAAGGAAGCTGATGTATATATCATTATCGCTGTAACAGGTATTGTTGAGAAGCGTGGCAAGAAGATGAAGGAGATTTCTGCATTTATCGTAGATAAGGGAACTCCTGGATTTACATTTGGTACTAAGGAAAACAAGATGGGTATCTGTGGATCTTCAACATATGAGCTTATCTTCACAGATTGCCGTATACCTAAGGATGCTTTACTTGGACAGAAGGGTAAGGGATTTGGCATCGCAATGCATACTCTTGATGGTGGACGTATCGGTATCGCTGCTCAGGCTCTTGGTATTGCTGAGGGTGCTCTTGAGACAACTATCAACTACGTTAAGGAGAGAAAGCAGTTCGGTAGATCTATAGCACAGTTCCAGAATACACAGTTCGTATTAGCTGACCTTGCTACTAAGGTTGAGGCTGCTAAGTTACTTGTATATAAGGCTGCTATGACAAAGGCTCAGTATCAGAAGGATCACAAGACTTCTTACTCTGTAGATGCTGCTATGGCTAAGCTTTATGCTGCTGAGGTAGCTATGGAAGTAACAACAAAGTGTGTTCAGTTACATGGTGGTTACGGTTACATCAAGGAGTACGATGTAGAGCGTATGATGCGTGATGCTAAGATTACAGAGATTTACGAGGGTACTTCTGAAGTACAGCGTATGGTTATCTCTGCTAACATCTTAAAGTAAGGAGGTACTATTCGTGAAGATTATAGTTTGTATAAAGCAGGTACCTGATACAAAGGGTGGAGTACAGTTTAACCCGGATGGTACATTAAATAGAGCAGCAATGCTCACAATTATGAACCCAGATGATAAGGCTGGTCTTGAGGCAGCTCTTAGATTAAAGGATGAGTACGGTGCAGAGGTTACAGTTCTCACTATGGGACTTCCAAAGGCAACAGATGTCCTTCAGGAAGCAATCGCTATGGGTGCTGACAAGGGTGTCCTTGTAACAGACCGTGTACTTGGTGGAGCTGATACATGGGCAACATCAACAACTATTGCAGGTGCAATCAGAAAGTTTGATTATGACTTAATCATCACAGGCCGTCAGGCTATCGATGGTGATACAGCTCAGGTTGGACCTCAGATTGCTGAGCATCTTGGACTTCCTGTAATTTCATATGCACAGGAGATTAAGGTTGACGGCGATTCTGTAATCGTTAAGCGTCAGTATGATGATGGATATCATATGGTTAAGGCTCAGATGCCATGTCTTATTACAGCACTTTCTGAATTGAATGAGCCAAGATACATGACACCAGGTGGAATTTTTGATGCAGTTAATGCAGAAATTACTACACTTGGAAGAGCAGATCTTATAGATGTAGATGATTCAAACATCGGTTTGAATGGTTCTCCTACAAAGATTGCTAGAGCTTCTGACAAGGTTAAGAAAGGTCAGGGCGAGATGGCTCCAGAAGACGCAGATCCAGTAAGCTACATAGTTGGCAAACTTAAGGATAAGCATGTAATATAATATAAAGGAAAAGTGGTGAATAAAATGGGAGCAATGAATGCAGAAGAATTAGCAAAGTACAAGGGCGTATTCGTCTTTGCACAGCAGGTAGATAACGTATTAAGTGGCATTTCTTTTGAACTTGTTGGTGAGGGTAAAAGACTTGCAGAGAAGTTAGGTACAGACGTAACAGCAGTATTGGTTGGTTCTGAGGTATCAGGACTTGTTGATGAGCTTGCTGCTTACGGTGCAGATAAGGTAATCGTTGTTGATGATCCAGAGCTTAAGAACTACAGAACTGAGCCATATGCACACGCACTTGCTTCAGTTATTAATGAGTATAAGCCAGAAATCATGTTAGTTGGTGCTACAGCTATTGGTCGTGACCTTGGACCTACAGTTTCAGCTAGAGTTCAGACAGGTCTTACAGCAGACTGTACATTACTTGAGATTGGTGACTTCCCAGTAAATCCAATCCCTGGAAAGGAGCAGAAGCACAATCAGCTTCTTATGACTCGTCCAGCATTTGGTGGTAACACAATCGCAACAATCGCATGTCCAGACAACCGTCCTCAGATGGCTACAGTTCGTCCTGGTGTTATGCAGAAGCTTGACAAGGTTGAGGGTGCAAAGGCAGAGGTTATCAACTACAATCCTGGCTTTACAAAGAACAACAGATATGTTGAGATTCTTGAGGTTGTTAAGGCTGTTTCAGATATCAAGGATATCATGGATGCAAAGATTCTTGTATCTGGTGGTCGTGGAGTTGGTTCAGCAGAGAACTTCAAGCTTCTTGAGGATCTTGCAGATGCACTTGGCGGACAGGTTTCATGTTCTCGTGCAGTTGTAGATTCAGGCTGGAAGCCAAAGGAGCTTCAGGTAGGTCAGACAGGTAAGACTGTTCGTCCACAGCTCTACTTCGCAATTGGTATTTCAGGAGCTATTCAGCATGTAGCTGGTATGGAAGAGTCTGATATCATTGTTGCAATCAACAAGGATCCAGATGCTCCAATCTTTGATGTAGCTGATTATGGTGTAGTTGGAGATCTTAACAAGATTGTTCCAGCTCTTACAGAGGCAATCAAGGCTGAGAATGCTGCAAAATAATTAAGTCATATAGAAATATATTTATATATCATATAATGACATAGAAAAAGCTATCACACGAAGGATATATATCCTTTGTGGTGATAGCTTTTTATTTTGTAAAAGTTACTATATCATTAGGAGTACACTCTAATATGGTACATAGTTTTTGGAGCGTAATCATAGTTATGTTTTTTCCTTTTTTCAAACTATCAAGAGTTCTGTTGTCGATTCCTGACTTTAATAGTTTATATTGTGAAATATCTTTTTTTGCCATCGTTTTCCAGAGGGGAGAATAATCTATCAATATAATCTGTCCTTTCTTTGTTAATAACAAAAGTATATCCAAGATATATGTAAAAAAATATTGTGAATATATTCACAATATGGTATGATTTGTAACAAGAAAGATGCTGGTTTTAAGCATGTTTTAATGAGCATAAGGATTATTTTTTTTTGGAAACAAATAATTCTGCGTTCAGGTGGTCTAGTTAGTTTCACAAACTACTATATGAAAAATATTTTAAAGGAGGAACATATATTATGTGGAGTAAAGTTTTAAAGGTATCTATGTTTATCTATTTAATTGCCGCAATTTTTATTGGTTGCTACATTGGCAGTGAATTAGATTCAGTAGGTGCAGGAATTGGAATTTTTGTAGGTTTGTTTATGTTAGGAGCAATGTTTGGTTGTATTGCTGAAATTGGTGATAATACAGCCAAAATGAAGAAGAGTATGCAAGCCATTAAAAATCAATACTATCGTCAGTTAGGTATAGTTGATATAGATGATATGAACACATCTACTAATATGTATGGATATGGTAACAACACTTATACAACTCCTGTACAGCCAAGCACTCAGTATATGAATTACTCACAATATCAGAACACTCAGGAACAGACAAATAATAAATAATAGGGGGAGAAGATTTATCATGAATGTAAAATGTACAAAAGCTCAAGTAAAAAAAAGACTGATTATTTTTCTTATATTAGGATTATTATTAGCCATAGGTATGGCATTCTTTCCTGATAATGGTGATATGCCAGCAATAGTGTGGATTTTAGCACCTCTTCTTTTAACATGGTCTTTGTTTGCAATCTCGCTTGATTTTATAAATTATTTAAAATTAATTTTTGGCTATATACCAAAAGTATTTGTTTACGCTTTTTCATTACATTTTGGACAGATGATAGTAGCGTTATTTAAACCATTTATAGAATATTTTAAAATGCTTGTAAATGCTATTAAGGTTATATTTTGGGCATTTTCTTCTGGTGAATAATTATGTTGTTTAATTCTACAAGTGACAAAAAAATAATAATTCTTTATATGCTAATAGGTGTTGGTGTCTGCTTTATGTTTGTATGGATGATTAAACAGATTTCAGACCTTATAAAACATAGGAATTTCAGGCTGCTTTATCTGAGATATGTTATTCCTATGTTGATTACATCTATTTTGCCTTATGTAATTCTTCAGAACTTTATTAGTGATGAGATAACACTATCTGAAAAGGCACAGAAGCTAATATTGTACCTTCCGCCAGCTATAACATTTTCGGTTTGTCTGATAATTTGTCTGGTAAAATATGGAACAAAGCGAGGAATCTCTCTCTTTATTATGCAGAGCTTCTTTTCATTAATGCTTTTCTGTGCCGCATATACCGCTGTAGCTCTGGGGATGATAGCAATTGCCCTTATGGCAGGTATTTGTATGTTGTACGAGGGAAGATATAAAGAAATCATATCGTGCAGCACTTTTGAAACCGAGTTGGTAACACCTTCAGGAAGTGGTATGTGGATGGATACAAACGGAGAAACCTATTCATCGTTTTATCAAGGTCATCTGATACGTAATTCTGATAATGAAATATTTATGTTTGTATAGGAGATAAGTATGTCTACAAGTAAAAACAACAAAAAAATGAGTTTAATGAGGATAAGCAGTTTAATATGCGTATTTTCGAGTGTCGTTGTATTGGGAGGATGCAGCTTAGTTAAAAAAGAGCAAGAACCTCACAACAATACCTCAACTATTATAAGCACAAGTAGTGATGCAGATGCAACCATCACTGATGCAGCAATAGAACAACAGGAGGAATATGACTCTGCACTTTATGAAGAAAAATACAAAGAGCTTTTGACGGAAGTATATAAAAATGGAACATTAAGTATATGTCAATCTCATTTAGCTTCAGCAAATCAGAGTGCTGAGGATAGAGAGGATTGTGGAATCAGTCAATATGAAGCTGGTGCTGAAAGTTATTACTATTCTATATATGATATAGATGGCGATAATCGTGAGGAGTTATTGCTTGCATGGGAGGATTACTACAATGCATATTCAAGTGGTCAGACTTACGTAGAGATATTGCAGTATGATGAGACTGACGACAATATAAAACACGAGGCGGTTATACCTCTTAACAAACAGCCAATGATATATTATGGCACATCTACATATTATACCTATGGACTAACCATTTATGACAATGGAACAATTTTGGCAGAGGCATTATGGTTTAATTTAGGAAATGGAGAATATGTACAGCAATATTCATATGATAAAGCGGATGATACATATGTCAAAAAATTTGACCGGGAATCAAAATCAGATTTTGCATCAACCGATTCGGATGTAATTGATTTGTGGGATAAAAATCAATTTCCGCAGCTTGATATATATGATTATGAAACCGGCTCATATTATTCTCTTGTATTTCCTGACGAATACGATTTAGATGGAGATGGTAAGTTGTATTACAAATTTCCAAATAATGAGCATATGCCTGATATGTCATCAGACATGCAGCTATCGTTATGGCAGGATATAGACAACATAAGTGAGGTGGATGCTCCCGATGACAGTATAAATCACATAGTTGATTTACCATGGTACAGCATAAATGATTACATAACTAACGGAGAGCAAAATGAATATCTGCCGGATAGAGATACCTGCTATAGTAATTTAATAGATAAGTATACAGAGGATTGCTTTTTAGCGGTTTCAAGTCAATCATCAAACAACCATTTTTATTCTACATATGATTTGAATAACGATGGTGTTACGGAGCTTATATTAGGAGTGACCGACAGCTATGAAAATTCAAATGCATCCATTTCAGGATTAAGAATATATACATGGGAAAATAACAGGGCTTACTTAATTGTATATGAGTATGATTATATGTTAGCTGGCTTAGGCAGATATACGATATATAAAAATGGGTTTAGCTGTGTTGCCCAGACAGGTACAGGAACTCTGGCATATGATTATTATGAGCTCCCCGAATTTGGAACCAGCTTAAAGCCTATAGAATCACTGGCTTATGAATCTGATACAATGGTTACACTCTTTTACCATTACGATGGAAGATATCAGTTTCAGGAAAACAAGACAGAGATATCTGAGGAAGAATATAATAATATGGTAAATAGTTATGAGGAATTTGTACCTGAATTAAATGTAATCTATATCCCGACATTTTAAGTTCTATACAGAGCTTATTTAATATACGATTAGCTATTTTTTACCTCTACTTATAGTAGCATAAATTATAGATTTATCTGATGCAAAATACATTATTTATGCTACAAAAATATACACCGATGCTCCAAAAACAAACTTTACATTTATGTTAATTTCTACTATGCTGTATATATGTCTTGAATAACCGTTCGGATTATTTATACAGCAAAGGAGAAATTAATGATTAAAAACAACACATTTTCTACAGTAGGGGAGTTGGAAGAAGCTCTTCATAAGTCGCGGTAACTCATATTTTACCAAATCAAAATATAATGCTTAAGGGTTCGTCTTTATTTATAATGGATATAGTTGTTAGATTAGAGTATGTCGTGTTATTCGGCAGATTTACTTTTGAGACAATATGAACAAATACGAGCACAGGTTGGAAAACAATTTAATTATTCAAAGATGAATAAAGTATATACGATTATAATATATGAAAATACAGATGGGAGTGAAACTCTATCTCCTGTATATAGAGCATTTCACGAGCCGAACATGAAAAATATTTATGTACACCATGGGAAAACAACATTTGATAGTGGATTGTCCATTGAATTATTACAGGAATTTTATCTTATTCCTCTTGACGTATTTCGTATAAATGGTTATGCTAAAAATGATGATAGGCTTACTGCATGGTTATCGTTATTATCAACAAAGTATGTCAGTGAGGCAGAAATATTGATAGATAAGTATCCATGGTTTGAGGAAATATTTATTGAGATGTCAGAGTATATGCATAAACCAGAGGAGGTGTTATCTATGTTTTCAGAAGCACTTAGAATAATGGATGAGAATACGGCTTTATATATGATTGATGAGATGAAGAATGAAATATCAGAACAAAATGAAAAAATAGATAGTCTTGAGAATGAAAATAAGGCACAGCGGGATTTGATTGCTAATTTGCAGGCACAGCTTGATATGTACAAGATTAATGACAAGTAAGAAATTAAAACTTTATAATGAATAATAATGGAAGTGTTTTTCGTATTTAGACATATATAATATGAAAAATACTTCTTTTTTTGAGACTATTTAATGTCCTTGCTATTACCACTTTATATATGGTATGATTGTCACAGTAAATTTTGATGAAGAGTAAGGGAGATACAGCGATGATACGCGAATGTAGTCTGGATGAGATATCCGATGGACGAACTTACAGAGAAAACGATATGGTAAAGGCAGACACGGCAGGCTGTGATGGATGTTTCAAATGCTGCACAGGAATGGGGCAGTCCATAATACTTGATCCATTTGATGTGTGGATATTAAAATGCTTTGCCGGGGATGGCAGGATGACGTTTGAGCAGCTTATGGCTGCGGGAAAGCTTGAGCTTAATATGGCAGATGGACTTATTTTGCCTAACCTTTGCATGGGAAAGAATGATAAATGCTCATTTTTAAATGATTCGGGAAGATGTATGATTCATAGTGTCAGACCAAGCATATGCAGGTTATTTCCACTTGGAAGAGTGTATGATGAAGCTGGGAATTTTTCATATTTCCTGCAGACAGGTGAGTGCGTGAAGGAAAACAGAGCAAAAATAAAGGTGAAAAAGTGGATTCAGATAAAATGCCCTGAGCAAAACCGAAGCTTCATAATAAACTGGCATGATTTTATAAAAAATGCAAGAGAAAAGATGCACGAATATAAGAAGAGCGGAAGAGGAGAAAAGCTACAGGAACTTGCTATGTATGTACTCAATGAATTTTATGTATCAGATATCGTAACGGACAGTTCTGATGATGGAATTGCGGCTTCGCACGATGATGAAAAATACATAAGCCGTGTGTATGAAATTTTGTGCGATAAAATACATAATGCCAGAGAGAAGATAGAAGCATTTTAGATTTAACAGATGATATATAGGAGGAAATAACTATGATAGGAATAATAGGAGCTATGGATGAGGAGGTAAGCCGCCTTAAGGAGGAAATGCAGGAGGTTACCATAAAAACCAAAGCATCTATGGATTTTTATAAGGGAACAATGGAGGGGAAGGATGTTGTTGTTGTACGTTCGGGAATAGGCAAGGTCAATGCGGGAATATGTACTCAGATACTTGTTGATGAGTATGGTGTTGACGCTGTTGTTAATACAGGAATTGCCGGAAGCCTTAATACAGATATAGATATAGGTGATATTGTGTTATCAACTGATGCACTTCAGCACGATATGGACGCTACCGGATTCGGGTATGAGCCAGGAGTTATTCCAAGAATGGAAAAGTCAGTATTTGTGGCAGATGAGAGACTTCGCACATTAGCTAAGGACTGCTGTGAGAGAGTAAATCCTGATATAAATGTATTTGAGGGCAGAGTGGTGAGTGGTGATCAGTTCATATCAGATAAGGATAAAAAGAATTATATCTTAGATACATTTCAGGGATATTGCACAGAGATGGAGGGCGCTGCAATCGCACAGGCTGCATATCTTAACAACATTCCATTTCTTATAATAAGGGCGATATCTGATAAGGCAGACGACAGTGCAACCGAGGATTATCCTACATTTGAGAAAAAAGCAATTATGCACAGCGTTAATCTTATGCGTGAAATGATTAAGAATATATAAATCGATATAAGGAGAGTGTTTTATATGGAAAAAATAGCAAGCTTCACAATAGACCACACAAAGCTGTTTCCCGGAGTGTATGTTTCAAGGAAGGATAATGTAAATGGAAATGTTATCACAACCTTTGATATAAGAATGACAAGACCTAATTATGAGCCTGTAATGAACACTGCTGAGGTTCACACCATAGAACATCTTGCAGCGACTTTTTTGAGAAACCATGAGACATATGGCGGAAAGGTAATATATTTTGGACCTATGGGCTGCAGAACAGGATTTTATCTTATTCTTTCAGGTGATTATGAGTCGAAGGATATAATACCTCTTATGAATGAATTATATACATTTATGAGTGAGTTTTATGATGATGTGCCAGGTGCAAGTGCCAGAGACTGTGGAAACTACTTAGATATGAATCTTCCTATGGCAAGATATTTAAGTAAAAAATTCCTTGATGAGGTTCTTTTTGACATATCTGATGAGAGACTTGTATACCCTGATTAATGAATAATTATAATATATTTATAAATCTATAAGCTCAAATGCAACAATATACATTTGAGCTTATTTGTTGCATTTTGATTAAAGTATTGACCTTCATATCATAAAAGGATAAAATTAAATTCACATCAAAATAATAAGGGGGTTTTGGCATGGGAAATAAGAAACAAGTGGATAAAGACCATGATATGAAGACTGACATGAAAGCTGATTTAGAAATTCTTGAGCAGAAGTATAAGACATATTATAATCAGGTGTTAGTTAAGGAACAACCGTTTTATCATCGGGGTATGACCGACGAGGAGGTTACCAGAGAGCAGGATTATCTGAATGGCAATCTTAAGGCTTTCTATGAAGGAAGATATATGCCATTGTGGAAACAGATTTGGTTTAAGTAAGCTTTCTCTCTTAAGTATAATTAATTTTTTTCCGATATATTTCTTGGATGAATGATTCATTTGAATTCCATTTGTAAAAGTACAAAATAGAGATATTTAATCCGCACATACACCATATTTTGTGTAAAAATATAAATAGTTATTCCATTTTATCATGTAATGTGATATTATTTAAAAATAATATGAATAATTGTGTGTATTTATAATTATTTATATATAACAATAAACGTGAAGAGAATGACAAGAATATAAATTATATTTTCAGAAAGGACATCCCTACACAGGGATATTGAGGTGGGATAATGAATTTGAAGGACAAGCTCATTCGAAGATTACTTGATTTCGGGAAAAAACACAGGCTGATGGTATATCCGACACTTGCATTGGTGGCAATTATCAGTGCTGTTTCGCATGCTGTATATTGGGGCAAGGGCAATGGAAAGAGACTGATGGCATCAGTTATGATAGTTGCACTTCTTATTACTCAGTCACTGTTCCTTACATCATCTGCTGCCGGAGATGATGAGACAGCTTTGGAGGAAAACGGAAGTGTTGCAAGTGAAAGTGATGCAGTTTATGATATGGAGCTTATGACACAAAATGCAGATGTTCCTGTTTTATATAGTCAGGATGATTCTATTACGGTTAAGTATTTATTTGTTACTAAAGAGCAGACCTTGATAGCCAAGGAGCTTGGTTCTGCTACTGTACAGAAGAATGATGGTGGTACATATACTGTTAATCTATCAACAGATAAGGCGGATTTGGCATTCGGGGATTCATCTCAGAGTAGCAATTTTACGTTCTCCGAATGGTATACAGATATTAGCTGCACGGGAACACCATTGCCTGGAACATCAGTTGAGCTAAGTGAAGGGGATTCTTCTATAGTTAATGGTGTATATAACGTTTATTTCACGGCAACCAGAACACAATATCCACTTAAGATAATGGATGGTGATGCACAGATAAAGACTGCCTATATACCGGTTTCAGGAGAACAGGGTGTAATTAATCCAAGTGTATCATATACGGTTAGCAATGCAGCAGAATATAATGCATATAAGACCGGCTATAAATATGCAGGACTTAGATATAATGGAGCCTTATATACAGAGACAAGCAACATCACTATTGCACCTACAGGATATGTTGACGCAATTGCAATGTCAGTTGATTATGAGGCGTATGAGCTGCCTGTAACTTTTGATAGTCAGACTGCATCTAATTCAGATAAAAACATTGTAGTTTCAGGTAATAGTACTATAACTGTTGATTGTACATATGGACAGACAGTTACACTTCCAAGCAGTACAATGAATGATAATGTATCCAGTGAGGCATATTATATAGCTGAGTGGGATATAAATGGAACTAAGTATAAACCTGGCACAGAGATTAATACAGCAGAACTTTTTGAAGCCAAGTCTGATTTGAAGGAAGATCCTAATATAATGCCATATACTGTAAAAGCTGTATGGGAGTATAAGAATGTAAAGCTTGCAACAGCAGATACAGATGTAGTATCAATTGGAGACAGTGCTGCAACTATAACTACTACATATGGAGATACACTCAGTGCAGGTATAAATGCTATTTATCTGACAGATGAGGATGGAACAAAGTTTAACTATTCAATATCAGATGATGATAGCAGAAAGCTTGCTCAGTATGGCCTGAGCTATAGTATTGGTGCAACGTCTAATCAGAATAACGGAGTGACATTCCTTTCAACTAATTATGTTAGTGATGTTACAACTGGTGTGACAATTACACTTAATGTTACTGATGATAATAAGAGTGGGGATACATTCTCATTCCCGATAACTATAGTTGTAAATCCAAGACCTATATCAATCGTTCCAGAATCAGTTAAAAGTTCTAATGGTAAGGATGCACCTACAAAGCAGTATGATGGACTTACAAATATAGATGTTCAGGGAACTGCTTCGTTAGATGGGGTTCTTAGTGGAGACGCTTCAAATGTTAATGTTACATTTGAACAGTCTGCTGAACTTGACTCTGCTGATGCAGGTACTGGAAAGGCAATAACATTATCTAATGTCGCTCTTAATGGAACGGTAGCCAACAAATATGTCATAAAGGGTATGGCAGATGGCAGCAGCAGACTTACTATAGATGGAATTGGTACAGTTGAAAAGAGAACACTTTCAATAGTTATGAGTCTTGCAGATGGCGAGTCAGATGAGATTTATTTTGGAGAAAATACACCGGATTATGTATTGGAGCTTACAGCGGATAGTGTGACTAAGCTTTCGACAGCAGACCAGTCAACCTATGCAGCCATGGATTCAACAGAATTTATAAGACAATATATAGGATTTACAGGTTATAATACAGCAAGAACAGAGTACAGTAATCCTGGAACATATACAATAAGTCCTGCAATTGACAGTACAGGTAAGAATTATACAGTTGATGCAAGTGGATTGTCGCAGTCATTTACGGTACTTAGATTGGATGGTAAGTCAGAATATATCTTAACTGGAGATTTATATGGAGGATATTACAAAGGACTTACAATATCACCTACTAATGGATATACAATGATAAGAAGATTAGCTGGTGGAGAGGATGATATAAAAGAGGGTACTGATCCTGCTGCTGTTAAGAGTCTTGGCTGGTCATCAAGTATAAGCATTGAGGACATGACAAATGGAACAATAAGATTCCAGATGATGTCAGCCTCAGGTGCAATTACCAAGATAGTTACATTGACAGGTATCAATGTTGATACTAAGGGACCTGTATTACAGAAGGTTGCAGTTTCACCAACCTCAATAAAGGAATACATAAAAGAATTTGGATTTGGTTCTTATTATCATTCAAGAGATGGTATAGAGAATATTAATATAACAGTTTACTACACATCTGATGAGAGTGCATGTAAGACTTTGCATTATTACTTTGTTGATGACAGTGGAGTATCTGGGGCAGAGACACAAGTAGCATTTAACTCAATCAAGGATGGAGATTATTATGTAGCCACATTTAATATAGGTACATCTCTTAATCAGCGAGGTCAGCTTGTTGTTTATGCAGATAATGAGGCAACAAATCAGTCAATTAGAAATAAAATAAAATTGGATGATTTCTCTGACCTAAGCACTGACAAAGATTATTATGAGTGGATGATCGAGAATAATATAGAGAGTGCAGACATTGTAGTTACAACACTTGATGGACAGACAGCAGTTACAAGTGATGCTAATTCTGATATATGGTACAATGGACTTAATCTTTCTGTAGATGCGTCAGATAGCGAGAGTGGTGTTGATAAGCTTATATGGAGCATTACAACACCTGATGGAGTAATATCTCCGGCACCTACAGAGACAGCAGGAAGTGTACTTGGTTCTATTGTGAACAAGGCAGATAACTATGCCAAGATATATGAGTATATATTTAAATATGGTATATCAGGTGATGACATGCCGGCAGGCTCGTATACTATATCTGCTGAGCTTGAGGATAACGCCGGCAACACAGTTACATTGCCAGAGGCAGGTCCTTACAATGTGGACTGCAAGCCATCTGTTATAGATGTAGATGCTATAGCGGATTCTGAGATATATCAGTCAGGTGTGCTTATGTCATTCGATGTTACTGAAGGTGCAAATGAGAGTGGTATAGCCTCTGTAGAGCTTGTCAAGATTGATGGAAATGACGAGGTATCAATTAAAAAGTGGTTACCTGAGAATGATGATGAACGTTATGCAATGGCGTTAGAGTATAAGATTGTAAGCAGCGGAAAGTACAGAATAATAGCTACAGATAATGCTGGAAATGTAAGTACAACTGACAGAACCTTTAACAGATTATCTAATACCGTACCAGATGTGCCTGTTATAACCGTAGATGGAATAGAAGGTAACAATGGATGGTATAAGGGTGAGGATTCACCAAATGTAGCTATTGATTGCAAGTCACTTACAAGTGATAATGTAAAGGTAACTACATATTATAAGATTACGACTGACGGTTCATCTAACCAGATGCCTGTTCCATCTAACACTGAGCACATAGACTTTGAGCTTACGGCTCAGGGAGAGGTTACTATTGAAGCTTGGAGTGTAAGCGAGGCTGGAATAGAGAGTGCTCACGCAACAAAGACAATCAAGGTCGACACGGTATCACCTACAATAGAGATAATTAATGCTACAATAGGTGATGATGGCAATATGTACATTAATTTCCGTGCTAAGGATAGTACAAGTGCAATAGTTACAAGCAGGGTATTCTTGAATGACATAGCTATAGATGTTACAGAGGAGACAAATGCAGTTGTAGGAAGTTTTAAGGCAGAAGGTTCAAAATTATATAAGCTTGTCGTTGAAGATAAGGCAGGTAACAAATCAGATGAGTTCACATATCAGCCACTTGCACTTAATGTAGCTCCTGTAACTAATATTACAACCTCAGGTGCTTATCTTGAGGCTGATATAATAGGTGGAACCTATGATGTAAATGATTATTATATAGCACTTAAGAAACACAGTGATACTTCATATAGAGAATGTCTTATGAATGATTCTGTGACAGGAAAGCATATTAATATTAATACAACCTTCCGTGGACTTGATGCTAACACGGTATACGATTATAAGGTATATGCAAGTAATGAAAAGGCTGAGGTAAAGGTATATGAGGGAAGCTTCAGAACCTTGAGTCAGAGAGCTACAGGTTCTGTATACGGAAGCGTTACATACTCAGATGATGTGACACACAAGGATTATCCGGTATATGTGAGTCTCTATGAGGCAAATACAGTTGTTGCAAGTGTAAGATTAGATGATGCAGATGATACAGATTATTTGTTTACCAATCTTTCAGATGGAGCTTACCGTATAGTTGCTACTAATGGTGTTCTCACTAAGACAGCAGCAGTGACAATCTCTAATGGTGGTGTTATTTATCCTGATGATTATGCGTTGAATGGTGGTATTAAGTTTATTCTTAATGGATATAATACAAGCGTTGTGATTGAGGATGATTCAATCAATATAACGGCAGACCAGCTTGACAGCATATATGATAATTCTGTATATAAGGGTATTCTTACAGATGCAGATATCGCAGTGCTTGAGGCGGGTGGAAGTATAGATATATCTCTGCATGCAAGTTATATTGATGTATCAGATATAAGCTCAGAGGAGCAGAGTATATTCGCATCTAAGTTAGCTGATAATGCAGTTATAGAGAGATACATTAATTTATATGTATTAAAAGAGGTTAAGGATGTAAACGGAGAGTATGTAAATAATACTCCTGCACGAATTCCTGAGTTATATAATCCGGTTACTATATCCTTCCCATTAGGAGACCTTGCAGGACAGAAAATATATGTTGCATCAGTTCATGGTGAAGGCTCAAACTATTCATTCATGAATTGGGCAAATGCTGATGATACAGTTATAACTAACAATTATGTTACTATAACAACCAGATACTTCTCAGTATATGCACTATATAGAATAGTACCTACAAATAAGACATATCAGGTTACATGGAAGGATGGAAATGGTAATACCATGAAGGTTGAAACAGTTAAAGAGGGAGAATCAGCAACTCCTCCTACAGAGACACCTGTTAAGAATCCTACCGATAAATACGAGTATGTATTCTCTGGATGGGATTCAGATTACAGCAGTGTGACAAGTGATATGGTTATATCTGCTACATTTGGTGCAAGAGAAATTGGTGGAAACAATGGCAACAACAATGGTGACAATAATGGTGGCAATAATGGCGGAAACGGAAATGGTGTGCAGGCACCGGGCGAAAATACCAATACACCTACCACAAGACCTAACTCATATACATACCTTGGTTCTGCTGATTCGCCCAAGACAGGGGATGCACTTCCTATAGTAGTTGTTGCATTTATGATGCTTGTATCAGGTGCCGGCGTGGTTGTTTTAAGAAAAGTAAATAAATAGAATAAATTACCAGTCATAATATTTTTAAAAAATATAATAATAAGATTAAGACAAATAATGTCTGAAACTTATATATATTGGAGGAAAATATTATGACAAACTCAAACAGTACAAGTGTACCTGAAGCAAAAGAGGCAATGAATAAGTTCAAGATGGAAGTTGCAAGTGAGATAGGTGTAAACCTTAAGCAGGGTTATAACGGAGACCTTACATCTCGTGAGACAGGTTCAGTTGGTGGAGAAATGGTAAGACAGATGATTAAGAGACAGGAGCAGCAGATGTCTGGCAAGTAATCTGTAAATATTCTGAGATATAAAATCAAAGATAAGGGCTTGTTTATATAATAGTGATAATAATATTCTATTAGCATATATTATATAGACGAGCCTGTTTTTTGTTTGTTTTTCTGATGGTTTTTTCTCCAAAAATATAGACTTAAGGTTTTTAGTATGTTATAATCTGATGAATAGTGCTTTTGGACGCAATACAAGGAGGAAAAAGACAAATGAGTTTATCAGTAGAAAAATTAGAAGGCAGCATGGCAAAGCTTACAATTGAGGTGCCTGCTGAGGAATTTACAAAGGCTATTACAAATGCGTATAACAAGCAGAAGAGTAAGTTTTCTGTACCAGGATTCAGAAAAGGTAAAGTACCACAGACATATATTGAGAAGATGTATGGTGCAGCAGTATTTTACGAGGACGCTGCTAATGAGCTTATAAATGAGTATTATCCAAAGGAAATCGAGAATTGTGAGCTTGAGATTACATCTAATCCAGAGATAGATGTTGAGCAGATAGAGAAGGGTAAAAACTTTATATTCACAGCTAAGGTTGCAACTAAGCCTGAGATTAAGGTTGGTGAGTATAAGGGTGTTGAGATAGAGAAGGTTCCTTCAGAGGTAACTGAGGATGAGGTTATGGCTGAAATCTTAAAGACTCAGAAGGAGAACTCAAGATCTATATCTGTAGAGGACAGACCAGCAAAGATGGATGACGAAGTTACAATTAACTTCGAGGGATTCATGGATGGTGAAGCATTTGAAGGTGGTAAGGGTGAAGATTATAAGCTTACACTTGGCTCACATTCATTTATAGATACATTTGAGGATCAGATTGTTGGTAAGAGCATTGGAGACAAGTTCGATGTTAATGTAACATTCCCAGAGGATTATCATGTAGATGACCTTGCAGGTAAGCCAGCAGTATTTAAGGTAGAGCTTCTCTCAATCAATGAGATAGAGTTACCTGAGTTAGATGACGAGTTTGCAAGTGAAGTTTCTTCATTTGAGACATACGCTGATTACAAGGAAGATGTTAAGAAGATTCTTGAGGTTAAGAAGGAAAGAGAAGTTAAGCGTGAGAAGCAGAACAGAATAATGGAGAAGTTAGCTGAGACTGCTGAGGTTGAAATCCCTGAGCCAATGATAGCTTACAATCAGGAGAGAATCTTTAATGAGTTTGCTCAGAACATGATGTATCAGGGACTTCAGATGGAGCAGTACCTTAAGCTCATGAACACAACAAAAGAGGATATGCTTGAGAGAGTTAAGCCTGATGCTATCGGAAGAATTAAGTCAGGTCTTATCCTTGAGGCAATTGTAGATGCTGAGAATATAACAGCTACAGATGAGGAAGTTGATGAGGAAATCCAGAACATGGCAGCAAGCTATCAGATGGAGCCTGAGAAAATTAAGGAGTTAATGGGTGACAAGGAGATGGAGTCACTTAAGAAGGATGTTGCATCTAGAAAGGCTCTTGATTTCCTTGTAGAGAATTGTAAGGAAGTATAATTTGAAGAGGTGGCTATATGGCTAATCGTGTTGATGATAAAAAGAAGCTGAGATGCTCGTTCTGTAATAAGAGTCAGGAGCAGGTGAGAAAGCTTATTGCTGGTCCTAACGTTTATATATGTGATGAATGTATAGAAATTTGTTCAGAGATTATACAGGATGAGTTCGAGGATGAACTGCTCGACACAGATATCAATTTACTTAAGCCAAAAGAGATTAAAGAATTCCTGGATGATTATGTAATTGGTCAGGAGAGTGCTAAGAAGGTGCTTTCCGTGGCAGTTTATAATCATTATAAGAGAATATTAGCTGAGCGTGACTTTGATGTAGAGTTACAGAAGAGCAACATTATTATGATAGGACCTACAGGTTCTGGTAAGACTTATCTTGCCCAGACCTTGGCTAAGCTGCTCAATGTACCATTTGCCATTGCAGATGCTACAACACTTACTGAGGCAGGTTATGTAGGTGAGGATGTTGAGAATATTCTTTTGAAGCTTATACAGGCGGCTGACTATGATATAGAAAGAGCACAGTGTGGTATTGTATATATCGATGAGATAGACAAGATAACTAAGAAATCAGAGAATGTATCTATAACCAGAGATGTTTCTGGTGAGGGTGTACAGCAGGCACTTCTTAAGATAATAGAGGGAACTGTAGCATCTGTTCCACCTCAGGGTGGAAGAAAGCACCCACAGCAGGAATTCATTCAGATTGATACTACTAACATATTATTTATATGCGGTGGTGCATTTGAAGGAATGGAGAAGATTATAGAGAACAGAATAGGTAAGAAATCTATTGGATTTAATGCAGAGCTAAGCTCAGGGGTTGACGAGGATATCAATGATATTCTTAAGCAGGTTCAACCTCAGGACTTTGTTAAATACGGACTTATACCTGAGTTTATAGGACGTGTTCCTGTATCAGTAACTCTTGATTTGCTTGATGAGGATGCTTTAGTAAGAATTCTCTCTGAGCCTAAGAGTGCAATCTGTAAGCAGTATAAGAAGTTATTTGAGCTTGACGGAGTCGATATTGAATTCGAGGAGGATGCACTTAGAGAGATAGCTAAGGAAGCAATGGATAGAAAGACAGGTGCCAGAGGACTTCGTGCTATCATGGAGAATGCGGTTATGGATCTCATGTATGAGATACCTTCTAATGACTACATTGAGAAGTGTGTCATAACTAAGGATGTAATTCTTAATGGTGCAGAGCCTATACTCACATTGTCTGAAGAACCAAGACAAAAGAAGAACAATTTGCGCAAGCATATAAGACATACAGAGGATAGTATAGCTTAGTATATAGCTTTGCGTTTGATAACAAAAGTGCAGATATCGGATATTTACGTATATCTGTACTTTTGTTTTTTATAGATTAAGCTTTGGAGGATTAAATTTATGGTTATTAAATCAGCAGAGTTAGAAACAGTATGTGGAATAACAAGTAAACTGCCAGATAATCAGTTGCCGGAGATTGCATTTGCGGGTAAATCCAACGTAGGTAAGTCGTCACTTATAAATGGATTGCTCAACAGGAAATCGTTGGCGAGAACTTCTTCGTCTCCCGGTAAGACACAGACAATTAATTTTTACAATATAAACAAAGAACTTTATTTTGTTGATCTTCCAGGATATGGATATGCAAAAGTGTCTCAGGAGATAAGAAATAAATGGGGTAAGATGATAGAGAGATATCTTCACACATCAAGACAGCTAAAGCTTGTGTTTCTTCTTGTGGATATAAGACATGCACCGGGAGAGAATGATAAGACGATGTATGACTGGATTGTTGCAAATGGATATACACCGGTTATAATTGCGACAAAACTTGATAAGATAAAGAGAAGCGAGCTCCTTAAGAATCTAAAAGTTATTCGTGAGAAGCTTAATCTTGATAATGAAACAAAAATCATCCCATTTTCCGCTGTATCAAAGCAGGGTAGGGATGATATATGGGAATTTATTCAGACAACCATAGCTGATTAATAAGATATTCATATATTTCTGAGCTTTTCCCACGCCAGTTGTTACAGATAGTTTCGGCTTGGGATTTGCTTGGAACGTCAAATTTTAAATCAACAATAGTTTCACGTCTGTCCTTTATTACACATTGAACTGTATACCAGTTTGATTCATTATATGTATAATCAGCATATATTTCAGATTCGTTTTTGACATTTATTCTCTCTGCACTAAGGTATTCAAGAATATCCTGTTTAATGGCATATGGAAGTCTGTTCTCAAAATAGGACAGTGCCTCCTCGCCAGAGTTGGTAATCTTGTAATGAATCGTATCCCTTATGGTGTCTGTGGAGATAAAGTTATTATCTATTAGCTCGCTTAATGTCTCATGCAGATTAAATAAATTAGTATAACCCTTACCAACAATGAAATCAGATATTAAAGAATTCGTCATTGTATAATCTGTTCTATCAAGCATAAATAATATAATTAATTTGTATAAAAGTAGAGCTTCCATAACTATCCTCCAATATTAATTATTTCGATTGTACGCTTATAGCTATAAAAAAGCAAGGAAAAACGTATTGAATTTACAAATTATGGTTTACGTTTTTAATTTGATATGTTAAAATAGATGTAATCTTTTTAAATACTTAGAGTCTGGATAGGACTTTCGTTATTCTTTTAAGTAAGATACCCAATGTTAGTAGTATAAAGGAGTTAATATGGATTTTAAAAAAGCATCCTTGGCAGAATTAAGAGAGTATGCTAAGGCAAAAGGAATTAGAAACATTTCAACACTAAAAAAAGGAGAACTGGCACAGCTTTTGGAGAACGTTGAGCGTATGACAGCTAAGAAGGACGAGCCTGCTCAGGAGAAGAAAACAGTTTCAGAGAAAAAAACTGTTCCAGAGAAGAAGATACAGACATCACAGGATAGAAAACCACAGCAACGTCAGCCAGAGGCAAGAAAGCTTAATCCTATATCAAGAACATCTACAGATATGTCATCAGACCGCAACTATCAGGAACAGAGAAATCTTGAGCCTGAAAGTCCGGATGTTGAGGCTGATATTCAGGTATATGATGGACAGGAATACAACGCTGATTTGGACAGTGGTTGTGATGCAAATGGAATTCTTGAGGTAATGAGTGACGGATATGGATTTATAAGAAGTGCCAATTACCTTCCGGGAGACAGAGATATATATGTGTCACCTGTGCAGATTCGTAAGTTTGCACTTAAGAAAGGTGATATAATAGGTGGTCCTATAAGAATGAAAACTCAGGGTGAGAAGTTTAGTGCCCTTCTTTATATAAGACATGTGAATGGTCTTAAGCCATCAGAAGCAGCAAAACGTACACCTTTTGAAGATTTGACACCGATATTCCCTAATGAGAGAATTAAGTTAGATGATGATGGAGCACCTGTGGCAATCCGTATAGTTGACTTGTTATCACCTATAGGAAAAGGACAGCGTGGTATGATTGTTTCGCCTCCTAAGGCAGGTAAAACAACATTGCTTAAGGCTATTGCAAAGAGTATAAGTACTCATAATAAAGATATGCATCTCATAGTTCTGCTTATAGACGAACGTCCTGAGGAAGTAACAGATATAAGGGAATCAATAGAGGGAGACAACGTAGAGGTTATATATTCAACCTTTGATGAACTGCCAGAGCACCACAAGAGAGTTTCAGAGATGGTTATTGAGCGTGCCAAGAGACTTGTTGAGCATGGTAAGGATGTAGTTATCCTACTCGACAGTATCACAAGACTTGCCAGGGCATACAACCTCACTGTACCACCAAGTGGAAGAACCTTATCTGGTGGTCTTGATCCTGCAGCATTACATATGCCTAAGAGATTCTTTGGTGCTGCCAGAAATATGAGAGAGGGTGGAAGTCTTACAATTCTTGCGACAGCTCTTGTTGAGACAGGAAGCCGTATGGATGATGTCGTATTTGAGGAATTCAAGGGAACAGGTAATATGGAGCTTGTCCTTGACAGAAAGATATCAGAGAAGCGTATTTTCCCTGCTATAGATATAGCTAAGTCAGGTACGAGACGTGATGATTTATTGCTTTCACCGGAGGAGATGGAGGTAGTCAATGCAATCCATAAGGCTCTTTCAGGTGCTAAGGCAGAGGAAATGACAGAAGAAGTATTGAAGTGGTTTGCAAGAAGTAAAAACAACAAAGAATTTGTAGAATATATGAAGAAAACTTTGTTGACAAGACGCTAATGCTATGATAAAATAGCTATCGTTGTGAAAGTGCAGATGGTCGAAGTGTGCTTATCTGCAAGGGATATGAAGAATCAAGGCTCTTGCCTGTTCTCATAGAGTATTAATTATAAAGAGGTGAAAAACATGAGAGAAGGAATCCATCCAGATTACTATCAGGCAAAGGTTGTTTGCAACTGTGGTAATGAGTTCGTAACAGGCTCAACAAAGGAAGATATTCACGTTGAGATTTGTTCAAAGTGTCATTCATTCTACACAGGTCAGCAGAAGGCAGCTAAGGCTCGTGGTAGAATTGATAAGTTCAATCGTAAGTATGGTGTTCAGGCATAATTGCTTAATAGACACTTATAAGGCTTGTTACGCATGAGTAGCAAGCCTATTTTACTATATAGGAGTTAGTAAGTGAGCAGAGTTAATATAGGTGGTCAGGCTGTTATTGAGGGTGTAATGATGAAATACAAGAATCGTTATGCTGTAGCTGTGAGAAAGCCTGATAAGGAAATAGAAGTAAAACTTAATACATTTACACCAAAGACAGAAAAGCATATGATATGTGGACTTCCTATTATACGAGGTGTAATAAGCTTTGTTGAGTCGTTAGTAATTGGAGTAAAAACGCTTATGTATTCAGCGGAGTTTTATGATGATGAAGAGGACGAGAAGGATAAAGAAAAGAAGCGAAAAAAAGCTGACAAGAAAAAGCCGGATAACAAAAAAACAGATAGTAAGTCAGATGGCAGCTTAGACGGGATTGAAATGTTTGGAACTGTTGCATTTTCAATTATTGTAGCTGTCGGATTATTTATGATTTTACCGGCATGGCTTATAGGTCTGCTCGATGGAGTTATTAAGAGCCATGTTGTTCTTGGATTACTTGAGGGAGTATTGAGACTTGCTATATTTTTGCTCTATGTGTACCTCATATCTAAGATGGAGGATATCAAGAGGACTTTTATGTATCATGGAGCAGAGCATAAGACGATAAATTGTCTGGAGCATGGTGACGAGCTTACTGTAGAGAATGTTATGAAGCACAGCAGATTTCATAAGCGTTGTGGAACAAGCTTTCTGTTTATAGTAATGTTTGTGAGTATTTTAGTGTTCATGTGTATTACAGCAGAGCAGATGTGGCTTAAGCTATTGCTCAGAGTGCTTTTAGTTCCTGTCATAGCTGGAATATCGTATGAATTTATAAGGTATGCAGGTAACCATGATTCTGTAATTGCGAACACCTTAAGTAAACCGGGATTATGGGTTCAGAGGCTTACTACAAGCGAACCTACACCTGATATGGTAGAGGTAGCTATACGCTCTGTTGAGGCGGTGTTTGACTGGCGTGAGTATCTGGCAGAGCAAAATAAGGATAATGATTAGTATATAAGATATATAATTGGAGCTTTGTTATGAAATTAAGAGAGTGTATTCAATATGGACAACAGACGCTTAAGGAAGCAGGGATTGACACTTATGACAGTGATGTGCGTGTTCTTGCCATGTATGCGTTTGATTTGAGTTACACAGACCTCTTGATGAATATGTCTGCTGATATGCCTGAGAACAAAACCTTACGATTCAAGGAGTGTATCATACAGAGAAGCAGACGCTATCCGTGTCAGTATATTACAGGTTCGCAGGAATTCATGGGGTATAAATTCTATACCTCAGAGGGAGTTTTGATTCCAAGACCTGAAACCGAGCTTCTTGTGGAAAAGGCACTTGCTGTATCGGAGGATATGCCTGATGTAAGTTTATTAGATGTATGCTGCGGAAGTGGGTGCATTGGGATAAGCTATGTGTTAGAGAGAAGGGCAAAGGGTAAGTCATGTAAGGTTACCTTACTTGATATATCGGATGATGCAATAGCCCTAAGCAAAAAGAACAGCAGACTTAATGATATTGACTGTGATATAGTACAGTCAGATTTGTTTGAGAATATAGAAGAAAAATATGGTATTATAGTATCTAACCCGCCATATATTAAGTCGGAGGATATACTCACACTTATGGATGATGTTCGTATGTATGAGCCTGTGCTTGCGCTTGATGGTGGCGAGGACGGTCTTATATTTTATAAGAAAATAATAACAAAGGCGGGTGATTATCTCGATTATGGAGGATATCTTTTGTTTGAAATCGGGTATAATCAGTTTGAAGATATACGGGGATTACTTGTAGATGCAGGTTATAGTGACATTGAATTAACTAAGGATTATGCAGGTCTTGACCGTATCATATCTGCGAGACTGATTTAGCCTTATATGATAATGGTTTGGACTTATATATAGGAGGATATTAATATGTTTGATAAGTTGGAAGATCTTGTTGCAAGATTAGAGGAGCTTCAAAATGAGCTCAGTGATCCTAGTGTTGCATCAAATCCGGAGAGATTTCGTAATTTGATGAAGGAGCAGGCTAACCTTGCACCTATAGTTGAAAAATATCAGGAATATAAGGAAGCCAAGCAGACTATAGATGACAGTCTGATGATGCTTGACGAGGAAAATGACGAGGAAATGAGAGAGATGCTTAAGGAAGAGCTCTCAGATGCAAAGGCTAAGGTTGAGGAATGTGAGCAGGCACTTAAGATATTGCTTTTACCTAAAGATCCTAATGATGACAGAAATGTTATCGTGGAGATTAGAGCGGGTGCAGGTGGAGATGAGGCAGCTCTTTTTGCTGCTGAGTTATATCGTATGTATGTGCATTACGTTGAGAGCAGACGTTGGAAGGCTGAGCTGATGGAGGTTGAGGAAATCGGTATCGGTGGTATGAAGTCTGTTACATTTATGGTAACAGGTAATGGAGCTTACTCTGTACTTAAGTATGAGAGTGGAGTTCATCGTGTTCAGCGTGTTCCTGAGACAGAGTCGGGCGGACGTATTCATACATCTACAGCCAGCGTTGCTGTGCTTCCTGAGGCTGATGAGATGGACGAGATTGAGATTCCTGAGAAGGATATCAGAATAGATGTTATGCGTGCGTCAGGTAACGGTGGACAGTGTGTCAACACAACAGATTCAGCGGTAAGACTTACTCACTATCCTACAGGAATAGTTGTTTATAGCCAGACAGAGAAATCACAGTTGCAGAACAAGGCAAAGGCTTTTGCGTTGCTTCGTGCAAAGCTTCTTGATATTGAGATGCAGAAGAGACACGATGCAGAGGCGGATTTAAGAAAGAGTCAGGTTGGTACAGGTGACCGTTCCGAGAAGATAAGAACATATAACTTCCCTCAGGGACGTGTAACTGACCACAGAATTGGACTTACATTATACAAGCTTGATAAGATAATGAACGGTGATATACAGGAGATAATAGACGCCTGTATAGCAGCGGATCAGGCAGCAAAGCTTGCTAAGATGAATGAAGAGTAGAATGATTGAGTAAATTATGAAAAAGACGGATTTGTGAAAGAACAAACCGTCTTTTTTGATTTATATAGTAAAATATTATTGACTGAGATAAAAAGATGCTATATACTTTTGCTAATTGGATTTATAGCCTATGCCGACAGTCATATGGAACACCATTCATATAGTATATATGATTTAACATGTTATATAAACTATGGTACACAGACACGACATGTAGCTGTTAATAGCCAAGGTGAGTATTTAGATGGTTATGCTAATATTTTAAGATTGTATCGTGGAAGATAATGCTATGAAAATACGGATAATGAGAAGTGCATTTATATTTATTGGATTTATTATAATATGCGTTGTGACGTTATTAATCATTAAAAATTCTGCCTGGGCAGGTAAAAAATGTGAGAATAGCGGCGGATATTCAGAGTTTGACTTTAAATTCGGTGAAAGTGTTTTGGATGATGATGGAAACAGTTTTATGCAATCAAATTATACGGGTGGATATATTGATAAAAGCAGTATAATCGAGATTAGTGTGGATTGCAGCAGTTTGACAGAGGGAAGTATTAAGCTTGTTATTGCAAGAATTCCAAGTGAAGAAGCCTTTGGCACAGATATAATAAAAGAGGGGGCTTACTCTGTAATTAATGAATATGATATACCAGATGTTGGTAAGTATAACTTCATGTCTGATAATATACCTGGTGGATGGTACATATTTTTTGTACGTTCAGATGATAATGTAGACAAAGCGGAAGGAACTATACGAATAAGTGACTATCGCAATAACTGGGATAATCTAATGCACAAACTAGGAATATAAACAGGTCTATGAGGAGATATAAATATGATAAGTTTATTAAAAAATAAAGTAGAAATAGCATGCCTGTTTATAGGATTAGTTATAGCTTCTATTGTATTTCATTACAGCATGGGAGTGTCAATAAATAAGGAGCTTGAACAAGATGATATTATAAAAAACTCATATGAGTATGGTGCCAATATCACCATAACCCCTTTATTAAATCTGGAAAATAATAAAGGAAAAATCATCGATGATATAGTTGAATTTGAAAATAACATAAAAACTATAGATGACTGCTATATATATTTTCCTGACATTATAGCATATATAGATGATAATTATACACAGTCAATGACGGATATATATGTGTGTGGAAATATGCCTAAATATAAAATTGTAAGCGGCAGATATCCAGACGAGGAGATGCTAAAATCCGGAAACAGATACGTAGTTCTTGGCGTTTATAAAAAGAGCCTGACATATAACAGGGATGGAAGGGATTATATTACTATCGAGGGTGAGGAGTATGAGGTATGTGGATATGTGAGTGCTGATAATTCTAGAATACTTGATAATAAAGTAATATTATTTGCAGGAAATATGGGAGAGAATATGCTGGACTGTATGTATTATCAGTATATAAGTGGGAGTGTATTTTTGTCTTATAGTTCTGATACATATTTCAATATATATAATGATATCAAATCACATATAAAACAAACGTCTCTGAGCTATGACGAGCAGGCGTTTACTATAACTGCTTTGAATGAGCGGATGCAGCTTAGACTGTCTGATGGTTCATATTCTGGTAGTTTTTCTACGGCTGTTGGAACGGGTGAATATAATTTATTTGCAAAATTTATATATATATTCTGTATTTTTCTTGTAATCTTTGTTCTTGAATTCTGGATGCTTAAAAGAAAAAATGAGTTTGTTATAAGAAAAATATGTGGCTATTCAAATACGAAGATTTTTATAATGATAGTAAAAGAAATATTTATAGTAATGTTTATATCACTTGTAATATCTGAAGCCATAATGTATATGTTTGATTTTTGGGAAAATGGAATATCAGTGTTTTATTCAAAACAGGTATATTACAGGTTTGTTTCTGCTGTTGTATATGTTAGTATATCTATGGTACTAACCTGTATTTATCCGTTTATAGAACTATGTATAAAAAAGCCGATTAATCTTCTTAAATGTAAAAAAGATATCTATTAAAGCCGGAGGTATGTGATGGTATTTTGGTATTCAATATGTCAGTTATATAAAAAACGTAAAATCACAATATTAACTATTGTTATGTCTGCTATGGGATTTGCTGTAATTTATTATGCAATGATTAATTATGCATTTTACCAATATCCTAAGAAACAGGCTGAAAAACTGGTATCATATGATATACAGAATGTTTATATGCTGGCATATCAGGTATTGTATGTTCCGATAGGAAATGAAGAATTACAGCATATACTCAGTTTTGATCATTCATTGGATAACGTAGAGGATGTAATGTCACATGGTATGTTTTTTTTGGAAAATAGTTATGATGTAGGGGAAAATAAATTTTATATGCAAAAGTCAATAAGCTCGCTATGTAATTTATATAATACAGATGGAATAATGATAGATTATGATGTAAATAAATCAGAGTACGGCTTTGCTGTTGCGGGATATAATTATGCAATGGAGTATCCTGTTGGGAGCGTATATGAAGATGACTATGGCATCAAATATGTGATAACAGACCATTTGAAAAAAAACAGTCACTATATTCCTGATGATAACATAGGAAATGCTGGTATTAATTTAGATGATGTGATTATTCTTGACTATGATTATGCGTTATCACAGAATATAACATTGCTATACAATGGACTTACCAGCTATTGCATAGTTACGGATAATAAATTAGCGGTTGACGAGTTGATTGATGAAGCAAATGGAAAGGGATTACATATTTATGGTATCAATAATATAGAGGATAAGTACAATAGAGATATAAAAGATTATATGTGGGCGAATGGAGAAAGTTATTATTTTCCTTTAATATTATACATTGCATCAATGATATCACTGCTTATGTCATCGATGATATCAGTATATGTGAATAAAAAAGATATGGGAATCATGCTTGTAAACGGAATAAGTAAACGACAGCTTATAGCCATGATTTCATTACAAAATGCCATAAGGATAGCTGCCTCTGTTGTCATAGCTGTATTTATATGGATATATTTTGGTTCAAGGCTTACAGGAGCGATGAAGGAGCTGACGACCAAACTTATACCTTGGGCAAGTATAGTACCAATAGTGTCATATTTGCTGATAAATGTGTTGTCAATTAACATGATAAGAGACAAGAAGGCGTATGAGTTATTGAATTAGGAGGTGCTTATGTATGATAGAATTAAAAGATGTGACAAAAGTATATAAGGGCGATACATATGAGACATATGCACTAAAAAATTTAAGTCTTAATATTGAAGATGGTGAGTTTGTGGCAATAATGGGAAGGTCTGGCTCAGGAAAAACAACCCTGCTTAATATTATTGGATGTATGGATAGTGCAAGTCAGGGAACGGTTATAATAGACGATATTGATATCAGCAATGCAAGTGCTCATAAGCTTGATGTGGTGCGAAGAAATAAGATAAGCTTTATTTTTCAAAATTATGCATTAATGCAGCAATACTCTGTGTATGAGAATATTGAGGTACCATTAAATGCCAGAAATATAAAGGGGCAGAAAAAAAGGGCAGCTATAAAGGATATTATGAATAAATTAGGTATAAGTGAGCTTGCCAAAAAATATCCAAATCAGATATCGGGAGGAGAGCAGCAAAGGACAGCGATTGCAAGGGCATTTGTGTCTGATACAAAATATATATTGGCTGATGAACCGACAGGAGCATTAGATTATGAAAATGCTATAGAGCTTATGAAATTGATTAAAGAACTTCATAAGGCTGGGAAAACAATTATAATGGTAACTCATGATAGCCAGATTGCTTCGTATGCTGATAGAGTGGTTGAGCTGAGTTAAAAGTAAAATTATTTCACAAAAACATCTTGACGTAAAGTTAACTTTAGGTAGTATCCTATATACAGGTTGAAAATACTTATTTTTCAGGCAAGAAAATATTATATTTATAGTCGGAGGAAGAAAGATGTATTTAGAAAATATTAATGGACCTGAAGATGTCAAGAAATTATCCGAAGATGAACTTAATCTGCTTGCAGCGGAGATGAGAAAGGCATTGCTTACAAGAGCAAGTAAGCATGGCGGACATTTCGGTCCTAACTTTGGTATGGTTGAGGCTACAATAGCATTGCATTATGTATTTGAGTCACCTAAGGATAAGATTGTATTTGATGTTTCACACCAGACTTATCCTCACAAGATGCTTACCGGAAGAAAGGACGCGTATCTGTACGAGGAGCATTATGATGATGTTTCAGGGTATAGCAATCCGGAGGAGAGTGAGCATGACCATTTTGTTATAGGGCATACATCAACGTCTGTGAGCCTTGCGTGTGGACTTGCCAAGGGAAGAAACTTGACAGGAGCTAAAGGCAATGTAATAGCTGTAATAGGAGATGGTTCATTAAGTGGCGGTGAGGCCTTAGAGGGACTTGACTATGCAGCAGAGATAGATGGCAATCTTATTATAGTGGTAAATGACAATGATATGTCTATCGCTGAAAATCATGGCGGTTTGTATAGCAATTTAAAGCTTCTCCGTGAAACTGACGGTAAGGCTGAATGTAATTTATTTAAGGCTATGGGACTTGACTATGTATATGTAGGCAAGGGTAACGATATAAAGAGCCTTATAGATGCATTTACATCTGTGAAGGATAGTGACAAGCCTGTTGTTGTTCACATAAATACCCAGAAGGGAAAGGGCTATGCACCTGCTGAGGCAGACAAGGAGAGCTGGCATTACAGCGGTCCATTTGACATTGAGACTGGAAAGCCTTTGTTTAATATGGATGCTGAGGACTATTCAAGTGTTACAGCAGCATATCTTCTTGACAAGATGAAGAAGGATAAGTCAGTTGTGGCAATCACAGCTGCGACACCTACTGTTATGGGCTTTACTAAGGATAAGAGAGAAGAGGCAGGAAAGCAGTTTGTTGACGTTGGAATTGCTGAGGAGACTGCGGCAGCTTTGGCATCAGGTATTGCTGTAAATGGTGGAAAGCCTGTATGGGGTGTGTACAGCACATTTATTCAGAGAACCTACGACCAGATATCACAGGATATCTGTATAAATAACAACCCTGTTACGATAGTTAATTTCTGTGGCTCTGTATACGGAATGAATGATGTTACACATCTTGGTTTATATGACATACCTATGATGTCAAATATTCCTAACCTTGTATACCTTGCACCTACAACCAAGGAGGAATATCTTGCAATGCTTGACTGGAGTATATACCAGACTGAGCATCCGGTGGCAATTAAGCTCCCTGGTGGAAATATGGTGTCAGATGGCAAGAAGATTACAAAGGATTTCTCTAAGCTAAATACCTATGAGGTTACAGATAAGGGAAGTAAGGTAGCTATAATTGGACTTGGAACCTTCTATAAGCTTGGAGAGGATGTAGCCAAGCTTCTCAACGAGAAGGCAGGAATAAAGGCTACAGTAATCAATCCATATTATATAACAGGTGTTGATGAGAAGCTTCTTGATGAGCTTAAAAATGAACACGACATAGTAATTACGATAGAGGATGGTATATTAGATGGAGGCTTCGGAGAGAAGATAGCAAGATTTTACGGAGACTCTGATGTTAAGACCTTAAACTTCGGCCTTAAGAAAACATTCCCTGACAGATATGTTGTTGATGACATAATAAAAGAGAATCATCTCACTGATACACAGATAGTTGATGATATAATGAAATTACTGTAACACACAATATAATAGATGGCACATTTCTTAGCATGGATGTGTCTGAACATAATAACCGGTTATATGTAGGGACATTTGCGACAGCCGGCACTTAATGAGTGCGCAGCACGAATTTAGTACCGCTGCTTGGAGCAATTAAGTGGAAACGGTCCCGTAATATAACCGGTTATTATGTTCAGACACATCCGTGTGAAGAGTGTGCCATCTATTGTGTTTATAAAATGTTTAAGTATTGTATGGGAATTATTAATTGATGTAAGTCTTTTAATCTGCTATAATCTGTTAATTGGAGAGACCTAAATAGTCTTTTAGATGAATATCCCCATATTATTTCGGATAGAATAAAATAAAGAGGAGTCAGGAGATTAACAATGACAGTAAGTTTAATAGAATTATTGAAGGTAGTGTTCCTCGGAATAGTCGAGGGCATTACCGAGTGGCTGCCTATAAGCAGCACAGGACATATGCTATTGGTTGATGAGTTTATAAAAATGAATGTCTCTGATGAGTTTAAGGACATGTTTTTTGTGGTAATTCAGCTAGGTGCAATAATGGCGGTTGTGATTTTATTCTGGAATAAAATGTGGCCTTTCCAGATGAAGAGTGAGAATAATAAATCCATAATCAAGAAGGATATATTCTCAATGTGGTTTAAGGTAGTTGTTGCCTGTATACCGGGTGCTATTGTTACACTTTTATTTGATGATTACATAGAGGCACATCTTCATACGCCTACAGTAATTGCAATAGCACTTATCTTTTATGGAATAGCATTTATAGTTATCGAGAGCTGGAATAAAAACAGAACCCCTAAGGTTAAGACATTATCAGATATTACATACAAGACAGCATTTATAATTGGTTTATTTCAGGTGTTGTCAATAATACCAGGTACTTCAAGATCTGGTGCTACGATAATCGGTGCACTCCTTATCGGTGTGTCAAGAGTTGCGGCGGCAGAGTTTACATTCTTCCTTGCTGTTCCGGTAATGTTTGGATTAAGCCTTATCAAGGTAATAAAGTTTGGCCTTGCATTTTCGAGTGCGGAGCTGGTAATACTTATAGTGGGAGTTGTAGTTGCATTTGCGGTATCAGTAATTGTAATTAAATTCCTTATGAGCTACATCAAGAAGCACGATTTCAAGGTGTTTGGATGGTACAGAATAATACTTGGAATTATTGTGTTACTTTACTTTGCGTTTGCATAAAAATAGGGAGATGAATTAGATGGCAGTTTTAGATAAGCTTGAGCCTTCTGCTGTTTTTCGTTATTTTGAAGAAATATGCGGCATACCACATGGCTCATCAAACACTAAAATGATAGGGGATTATCTTATTAATTTTGCAAAGATAAGAAATCTTAAATGTGAGAAGGATTATCTTGGCAATGTAATTATATCGAAGCCTGGTACTTCGGGATATGAGAACTCACCTGCTGTAATAATACAGGGGCATATGGATATGGTATGCGAAAAGACCTCTGATACGGAAATTGATTTTAATACGGAGGGGCTGAAGCTAAAACTGGATGGAAATGTAATCAGTGCAGAGGGTACAACCTTAGGCGGAGATGACGGTATAGCTGTAGCATATGCTCTTGCCCTGCTTGACTCATCAGATATAGCACATCCACCACTTGAGGTGGTTATAACAGTAGATGAGGAAATTGGAATGCTAGGAGCAGCCGATATAGACTGTTCTTCTCTCAAAGGAAGGTTTATGCTTAACATTGATTCAGAGGATGAGGGACATCTGCTTGTTAGCTGTGCAGGGGGCGTAACAGCAACCTGTCATCTGCCGGTTTCATACGAGAAAAATGCATATAAGAATGTAAAACGTCTCAGCATTATGAACGTCACAGGCGGACATTCCGGGGTTGAGATAATAAAGGAGGGTGCTAATGCATCTAAGGTGCTTGGACGTGTATTATATGATATAAGCAGGCAGATGGATTTTAGACTTGTGTCAATAAGTGGTGGCATGAAGGATAATGCCATACCGAGAGAGGCTCATGCGATAATAGCGTATGACGATAATCTGGATAGTGCACTGATAGACAGCTACAATTTAATTCTTGGCAATGAATATAAGGCGACAGATGAGAATATAACCGTAGAGCTAAGTGATGCTTGCGATGTAAATGAAAAATGCATGACAGCAGCTTCGACAAAAAAAGTAATTGCTGCACTTGTAAATGTTCCAAATGGCATTTCCAAGATGAGCAAGGATATAGATGGACTTGTACAGACATCTCTTAATCTTGGAATACTTAGAACTGCAATGGAAGAAGAACCAGAGGTGACTATGTCATTTTCGGTTAGAAGCAGTGTTGGAACTGAGAAGGAAGAGCTTGTTATGAGACTTGATTCCCTGATGGATGTGCTTGGTGGTAATGTAACCACAGAGGGTGCATATCCGGCTTGGGAATACAAGAGAGATTCAAAGCTTAGAGAATTGATGGCAGCAGTTTATAAGGAAATGTATGGAAAAGAGCCAATTATAGAGGCTATCCATGCCGGTGTCGAATGTGGACTTTTTGCAGGAAAGCTTGAAGGACTTGACTGTGTATCCTTTGGACCACAGATAGATGACATTCATACACCAAATGAAAGACTGTATGTGGACAGTGTACAGAGAACCTGGAAATATTTGTTAGAAGTATTAAAGCGTTTAAAATAATATATCTACAGGAGGAAAAGATATGACAGCTTGGGAGAGTAATGTAAGAAAAGTTGTTCCGTATGTACCGGGCGAGCAGCCAAAAGAGAAAAATATAATAAAGTTAAATACAAATGAAAATCCATATCCGCCTGCACCGGGTGTTTTTACAAAGAAGATGGACATGGATAATCTAAGACTTTATCCTGATCCGGCAGCAACAGCACTTGTTGATGCAATTGCCCAGTATCATGGCGTGGATAAGGAGCAGGTATTTGTCGGTGTTGGTTCAGATGATGTGCTTGCAATGGCATTTATGACGTTTTTTAATTCTGATAAGCCTATACTGTTCCCTGACATTACATATTCATTTTATGATGTGTGGGCAGATATGCTAAAAATACCATATGAGAGAGTGGCGGTAGATGATAAATTCCGACTTAAGGCTTCGGATTATTATGGTGTGAATGGTGGAGTTATATTCCCTAATCCAAATGCACCGACAGGTATTGCAGAGCCACTTTCATTCGTGAGTGATATATTAGAGCACAACCGTGATGTGGTTGTAATAGTTGATGAGGCATATGTTGACTTTGGCGGTGAAACAGCACTTCCATTGCTTGACAAGTATGATAATCTTCTTGTTGTGAGAACCTTCTCAAAGTCGCGTTCTATGGCAGGACTTAGAATAGGTTATGCGATAGGTAATAAGACATTAATCAAATATATGAACGATGTTAAGTATTCCTACAATTCATATACTATGAATATGCCATCAATAATTCTCGGAGCAGAGAGCATAGCAGATGAAGCATACTTTAGGGAGACAGTTGACAAGGTAGTAGAGACCAGAGAATGGTTTAAGAGTGAGATAGAAAAGATAGGCTTTACCTGTCCGCCTTCGAGTGCGAACTTCCTGTTTATTACACATAAAACCATACCTGCAAGGGAGATATTCGAGAAGGCTCGTGCTAATAAAATAATAGTCAGATACTTTGATAAGCCAAGGATAGATAACTATCTGAGAGTTACAATAGGAACCAGAGAAGATATGGAAATATTTTTGAAGTTCCTACAGACATTATAAAAGCTATAGAGGATGATGTGGAAAACATCATCCTTTTTGATTGATACAAATATATACATCAATGCTCCAAAATGTAGCTTGATTATTATGTTTAATGGCTTTATTATATACATATCATCAATTAGCAGGATATCAATTCCTGTGTTTCAGATTTCCCATTATTTATTATTAAAACTATTATAATTGAAAGGAGAGATACATATGCGTTCATGTATTAGTGACTGATATGGATTTTAGAGAATTTGCAAATGAGATAAAAGAGGGTATTCCTGATTATATGCTCAAATACAACGTGAAAAGTGTTAGACTTGACAATGTTATTAAGAACAACGGAGTTGAGCTGTTAGGACTTGTTATCTGCCTTGAAAACGAGAATGTTTCACCTAATATTTATCTTAATTATTACTATGAATTATACAGACAGGGTAAGAGTATTATAGAGATACTTGAAATGATAAGAGATGAATATGAAGTGTCATATAAGAGCCTTCACAGTGGGATGCTTGGTAATTTTGATAAGGACAATATAAGGGACAGAATATTCTTAAGGCTTGTCAATTGTGCAAAAAATGAGATGATACTTGATGAGATTCCATATATTCATTTCCATGACCTTATTATTACTTTCAGATATCTTGTCAAACAGGATGATGACGGAATTGCATCAGCCATACTTAGAAATGGTGAGTTAGCAGAGCTTAATATGAACATGGATGAGTTGTTTGAGATTGCAAAGAAAAATACAGAGAGACTGTTCCCTATGGAACTTATGCTTATGAGCTCGATGATACCATTTGATGAAAATGAAGATCTAAGGTTTCCCAGGATGTATGTACTTACTAATAGCAGGAGAATAAATGGTGCAACATACATGATATATGATGAGGTGTTAGAGAAGTTTGCAGACAGCATAAATGAGAGCTTTTATATTATCCCTTCAAGTATACACGAGCTGCTTTTACTACCTTCCTCAGATATGTTTAATATCGATAATATGAAGCAGACAGTACGCGATGTTAATGAATGTGCAGTGTCAGAAATGGACTACTTATCAGACAATGTATACTATTATGACAGAAAAAGTAAAATAATAAATATATGCGTGTAAAATGCGTATAAAATTAACTCTGCAAGTTCAAAATAAACTTGACGAAACATCAAGTCTATGCTATCTTTATAAAGCGTTATAAACGTATTTTTAGATTTGGAGGATTTATCATGACAAAAGGTACAGTAAAGTGGTTTAATGACCAGAAGGGTTTTGGATTCATTACAGATGAGACAGGTAAGGATGTATTCGTACATTTCACAGGTCTTAACATGGAAGGATTCAAGACACTTAAAGAGAATCAGCAGGTTGAGTTTGAAGTTGTAAATGGCGAGAAGGGACCACAGGCTACAAACGTAACTACTCTCTAATTAATCCGTAGCTTAATCAAGTAACATCGTACCTATTTATTATATATCGCATTTATGTGTTCTATTATGATTTAGGATTTGTTATATTATTGAGTGAAGTGAAACAGGAGCTATTATTTATATAATAGCTCCTATTTTATTGACAAAAATAGCCAAATGAAATAAAATCATAGGTATGATGAGGGGTTGAAAATACATTATAGGGAGAGGGGAAATAATTGGGTGATAGTTTTGTTTCAAGGAAAGACAGAATAATAGCATCAGCAATAGAAATTATCAGTGATTCAGGCTTGTCAGCACTTACAACTCGTAATCTGGCGTTGAAAGAGAATATGTCAGAGGCATTATTATACAAATATTTTGGCGGTATCAATGAGGTGCTGATAGAGGTTGTAGATTATTACTCCAGATTTGATAACAGTATAAGAAACACTGTAAAGTCTAAAGAAGGATGCTATATGGATAAGCTGATAGATTATTTAGAGGCATATGCAACATATTATGATAATTATTATGCTATTTCTACACTTATGTTACAATATGAGGAGCTGCTCCATAATATGGACACGCGAGAGAAGATTGCGTGGTGTATAACTGAGCGTCTTGGTTTTATGGAGGAAATCTTTGCAGGTGCTATAGATAGCAAGGAGATAACAGATAAGTTTACTCCTGTTGAGCTTGCTAATAATGTCACGGGAATAGCGATGGCATATATACTTGGACGAAGAATTACATACCATAAGAAAACATTCAAGCAGGAATATATGGAATACATTTTAAAATGGATAGAGATGCTTAAAAAAGTGGATTAGGAGGGTTTATAGATGAAAGTATTGGTAGCAGAGGATGATATGGCTAGTGGAAAATTCATGCAGAAGCTATTATCTAAGTATGGTGAGGTGGTACTTGCCAGAGATGGTATAGCAGCGGTTGATGAATTTGTCAATGCAGTCAATAACAATGAAAGGTTCGATCTTGTATGCATGGATATCATGATGCCTAAGATTGATGGATATAAGGCACTTGCCTCTATCCGTGATGCAGAGCGTAAGCTTGGACTTGCAAGAGATTCGAGATGTAAGGTTATTATGATAAGTGCTCTTGATGAGGGTTTTGATTCAAGTTATGCCAGTGATGACTATGAGGAATATATCTGTAAGCCTATTGACATAATGAAATTTGACAACCTTATCAAGAAATTAGATTTAATATAGGTGGCATAATGGATTTATTTGAATACATGAGGACAACTAATATGAGTGGGGAGGCACCGCTTGCAAAGCGGCTGCGTCCTACTTCATTGGAGGAGATAGTAGGTCAGGAGCACATTTTAGGGAGCGATAAGTTACTTTATCGTGTAATAAAAGCTGACAAACTCTCCTCTATTATTTTATATGGACCTCCGGGTACAGGTAAGACAACGCTTGCTATGGTGATTGCCAACACTACAAGTGCAGAATTTTGTGAGTTAAATGCAACTACCTCTGGCAAGAAGGATATTGAGCAGGTTGTAAAGACGGCTAAGGACAATCTCGGAATGTATGGAAAAAAGACTATATTGTTCGTTGATGAGATTCACAGGTTTAACAAGGCTCAGCAGGACTATCTGCTTCCGTATGTGGAGGATGGAACGGTTATACTTATAGGGGCTACTACGGAGAATCCTTATTTTGAAGTGAATGGAGCTCTTATATCAAGATCCACAATATTTCAATTAAAACCACTTACAAAGGATAATATTAAGGTTTTGATAAGAAGGGCCGTGAATGACAGCGAAAAAGGAATGGGAGCCTATGATGCAGAGATAACAGATGAGGCGGTTGATTTTCTTGCAGATGTATCTGAGGGAGATGCGAGACATGCACTTAACGCAGTTGAGCTTGGCGTTTTATCTACAGAGCGTGATGAAAAGTCAGGAAAGATAATTATAGATCTACCTGTTGCCGAGGAGTGTATACAGAGAAGATTTATAAAATATGATAAGGATGGGGATAATCATTATGATATAATCTCCGCATTTATCAAGAGTATGAGAGGCTCAGATCCCGATGCGGCGGTATATTACCTTGCCAAGATGTTATACGCAGGTGAGAGTGTAACGTTTATTGCAAGACGAATTATGATATGTGCATGTGAGGATGTAGGAAATGCAGATCCGAATGCAATTGTAGTTGCATCATCCTGTGCACAGGCTGTAGAGAGAGTGGGGATGCCTGAGGCACAGATTATATTGGCACATGCCGCTATCTATGTTGCGTGTGCACCTAAGAGCAATTCTGTTGTTAATGCGATATTTGCGGCAACAGATGCCGTGAAGCAGGTTGGTAATTGTCAGGTGCCGGTTCATCTTAGGGATGCACATTATTCGGGAGCAGCAAAGCTTGGCAATGTCGGATATAAATATGCCCATGATTATCCTAATCATTATGTGGAGCAGCAATATCTGCCAGACCAGCTTGTAGGAGAACATTTTTATGAACCTGGTGATAACGGATATGAGAGAGAAATAAAAAAATGGTTCAAAAAAATTAAAGAAGAAAAATAAATGTATGATACAAACATGATACAAGAATTTGGTATATTTTAGACACAAGATGTGAAACTCTGTAATAATATAAGAAATGGAGAAATGGTATGAAGAAAAAGAAGATTATAGCAATCATTATAGTAGTTTTGATATTGCTTGCAGGTGCCGGCACAGCGATAGTGTTACTATCGGGCAAGGGCAATAAACAAAGTGATGAAATGGTATATGTGGAGTCCGTTGCCAATATAACAGGCTCAGGCATAACTACTGACAATCGTTATATGGGTGTCGTTGAATCTCAGGAGACAAAGAATGTTGATAAAGCAGAAGATAAGACTGTAAAGGAAATTTTTGTCGAGGTTGGTGATGAGGTTAAAGAGGGAGATCAGCTCTTTGAGTATGATTCTGATGAGATGACTCTTAAGCTTAAACAGCTTGAACTTGAGCTTGCAAGCATTAATACAAATATAACAACTGCTAATCAGCAGATTGCATCCCTTGTAGCAGAGAGAGATCAGGTTGAGGCAGACTATAAGATAGAGTATACAGCTCAGATACAGAGTCTTCAGGCACAGGTCAATCAGTATAATTATGATGCAAGTGCAAAGCAGCTTGAGATTGACAGACAGAAGTCAGCCATAGAGAATTCAATAGTATTTTCACCTATGGATGGCATTGTTAAGGAGATTAATAAAGATTCTAATGGTACAGGTAGCAATACTGATTACATGGGTGGCTCAGACAGCAGCCAGAAGTCCTTTATGTCTATCATGGCACTTGGTGATTATCGTATCAAGGGTACAGCTAGTGAGCTTAACGTGAGAAGCATGTCAGAGGGACAGGCTGTAATAATACGTTCACGCATGGATGAGAGCGTAACATGGACAGGAACTATATCATCAGTTGATTTAGAGCATCCTGACAATAACAACAACAATAATTATTATTACTCTGATTCTTCAGGAACAAGTACTACTAATTATCCATTTTATATTACTCTTGACAATATAGATGGCTTGATTTTAGGACAGCATGTATATATTGAGATGGATTATGGACAGGGCGAAGCCAAGGATGGAATATGGCTTTATGAATCATATATAATTCAGGAAGGTGAAAATGCATATGTATGGGCTGAGGATAAGGACGGAAGGATTGAAAAGCGAAAGGTAACACTTGGCGAATATGATGAGAGTATGATGCAGTATGAGATTGTGTCAGGTCTTACTACCGAGGATTATATTGCATGGCCTGAGGACAGAATACAGGAGGGCATGAAGGCCACTCATAATTATGAGGATGTTTTGCAGTATGAGAATAATGATGATGCCAGCTTAGATGATGGATATGTAGTTACTGAGCAGCTTAATATTGATAGTGGTGACTTTAATTATGATGATATGAACGAAGATATCAATTATGATGATTCAGAAAATTTAGATGATTCAGAAAATTTAGATAATTCAGACAGTGCAGATATAGGAGCAGACTCCGGAGAGGAGGCTGCCGAATGATATTAGAATTAAAGAATGTATATAAGACATACATTCAGGGTAATATGGAGGTTCCGGTACTAAAGGACATAAACCTTTCTGTTGAGGAGGGGGAGTATGTTGCCATAATGGGACCTTCAGGCTCAGGAAAGTCAACCCTGATGAATATTATTGGATGTCTTGATAAAGCTACATCGGGAGAGTATTACTTAGATGGAGAAAATATCGTAGATTATAATGATAAGGAATTATCCTATGTTAGAAATAAGAGTATAGGCTTTGTATTCCAGACTTTTAATCTGATGCCTAGGCAGTCAGCACTTGATAATGTTGCACTTCCACTTCAGTATGCGAAGGTTCCTAAGCGTCAGCGTAAGGAGATGTGTTTAAATGCTCTTGGACGAGTAGGACTTGAGGATCGTGTAAATTTTAAGCCTACTCAGTTGTCTGGTGGACAAAAGCAACGAGTTGCCATTGCAAGGGCTATGGTAAATCAGCCAAAGATATTGCTTGCAGATGAGCCTACAGGTGCTCTTGATTCTAAATCAGGACTTCAGGTTATGCAGCTTTTTGACCAGCTCCACAAGGAAGGCGTTACAATCATAATGATTACTCACTCAGATGAGATAGCCAAGTATGCAAATCGCATTATCAAGATAGTTGATGGTGAGCTGCTTGACGGAATGTATGATGGCAGACGTGAATTGCAGGAGTTGTCTCCTGAGGAGGCAGAGAATGCTTTCTATGGAGAGAAGCAGGAGGTGCAAAATGAGTAAGACAAAGAAAATCATTTTAACACTATCCATAGTTATTGTTGTGCTTGGAATGGCAACAGGATTAGTATTTTATCTTAAAGACAGAAATAGAAGTAAGAAAACAGCCAATGTATATCCTGTAGAGTCAGTAGGTTATACAGGAGATTCTTTTATGGGCTCAAGCAGTCTTAGCGGTAATGTTGCAATTGACAAGGAACAAAAGATATATTTGCAGGCTACTGATCAGATATCAGAGGTAAAGGTAAAAGAGGGGGACGTAGTTAAGGCAGGAGATGTCATTCTCGTATATGATACTACATCACAGCAATTAAAACTTGAGAGCATGCGTGCGGACGTTGAAGTTGCTCGTGCATCGGTTCAGGCGGCTGAGAGAGATTTAAAGATTCTTCAAAATACAACACCGGTTGAACCAACAACAGAGGAACCATCGACAGAGGAGCCATCGACAGAGGAGCCATCAACAGAAAATCCATCGACAGAAGCTCCATCGACAGAAACTCCGACGACGGAAGCTCCGACAACAGAAGCTCCGACAACAGAACCAACAACAGAGAATCCAGATGGAGTAGATGTACCTGCTCAGCCACAAGCATCAATATCACCAAGAGAGGTTGCACTTCTTGGCGATCCTGAGGATAATATGGAGCCTGATGATACACAGACATATACAAAAGAAGAGCTTGATAAGGCAATACAGGATAAGCAGAATGAGATTAAGAAACTTAATGTAGATTATCAGTTAAAACAGGTTGAGCTTGAAATAATGGAGTATCAGGCAGCTACAGGAGAAGTAAGAAGTAATTTTGATGGAGTTGTTAAGTCTGTAGCAGATCAGGAACAGTCAATACTTAACAATGAGCCATTTATAGTTGTAAGTGGAACAGATGGATATACTGTGAGAGGTTATATCGGTGAGCTTTCGCTAAGCACAGTGCATGTAGGTGATATGGTAAGTATGTACAGCTATGATAATGGTATGTCATATACAGGTACTATATCAGAAATATCAAGTATGCCTGCAACAGATTACTATTCATATGATGGAACTGAGGAGACCTATTACCCTATGACTATAACAGTTATGGATGGAGATGATTTGTCTCAGGGAATGTATATGGAGATTACAGTTGCAGAAAACAGTGACCCTTCTGATTCATTATATATACCTATGGCGCTTGTTGATAAGGATAATGGTTCTTATTATGTTATGAAGGAAGTTGATGGTAAGCTCAAGAAAGTATATGTACAGACGGGTAAGATTGTCTGGGGTGATACTATAGAGATAATATCTGGAGTTACACTTGATGACTATATTGCAATGCCTTATTCAAAGGATGCTGAAGAGGGCGTTAAGACAGTTCACAAGACAGCTGATGATTTGTATGGTTACTAAAATGAAAGGAATGAGATTATGGTAGAAAATATTAGATTATCCTTCCAGGGAATTTGGGCACATAAGATGCGTTCCTTTCTGACTATGCTTGGTATTATAATTGGTATAGCAGCTATAATAGCAATAGTATCAACAATAAAGGGAACGAGTGAGCAGATAAAGGAAAACCTTGTAGGTTCAGGAGATAACATAGTCAAGGTACAGCTTACAGCAGGAGAAGACTGGCCATATGCGTCAGGAGATGGAAATACCGCTCCTGAGGGTGTACCTATGATAACAGATGATATAAAACAGGAAATATTGGATGTTGATGAGATAAGTGCTGTGTCAGCATACAGATATGGTTCTATGTATCAGGGAATTAATTATGGAGCTAATAAGCTTGACAACACTACACTTATTGGAACAGACAATGATTATTTCTCTGTTATGGGTTATATAGTAACAAAGGGAAGATTATTTACAGATAGTGACAGAGCAGATTTTAAGAAATTTGTTGTACTTGATGCAACCTCTGCAAGTATGCTTTTTGAGAGCGATGAGCCTGTTGGCAAAACTATTGAGATAAAGGGAGACGCATACGTTGTAATTGGTGTTGTTGATCAGGTTAACGATTTTAAACCTAATGCTGAAACTATAAATGAATGGCAGACATATTATGGCTCAAATGCCTCTGGAAAAATATTTGTTACAGATGCAGCATGGCCTATGATCTACAGCTTTGATGAGCCTTATCATGTTGTTGTAAAGGCTAAGAGTACAGAGGATATGACTCGTGCTGGTAAGAAGGCTGAGGATATTCTTAATTCACACATTGTGTCAAGTAATACATCGGATGAAAACTCATCACAGAACTATAAGTATAAGAGTGATGATTTGTTACAGACAGCTAAATCCTTACAGAAGGTCAGCGCATCTACAAGCCAGCAGCTTATATGGATTGCAAGTATTTCACTTCTTGTAGGTGGTATAGGCGTTATGAATATCATGCTTGTTTCTGTAACAGAGAGAACAAGAGAGATAGGTCTTAAGAAGGCACTTGGTGCAAGGAAAAAGGTTATACTTGGTCAGTTCTTGACTGAGGCAGCAGTTTTGACAAGCCTTGGTGGAGTTATTGGCGTAGGTGCTGGTATTGGACTTGCATATCTTATCTCTAATATTGCAGAGGTACCTGTGGCAATAAGCGGAGCAGCTATTGCGTTATCGGTTGTATTCTCTATGGTAATAGGAATAGTTTTCGGTCTCATTCCATCAGTTAAGGCTGCAAATCTTAACCCTATAGATGCATTGAGATATGAGTAATAATAAACACATTATAAGAAAAAGAGCGTTAAATATGAAAGAAGAACAGTATATATCAACTTTATCTAAGAAAAAAAGCTATAGAATAGGGGCTTGGATATGCCTGTTTATAATAGCAGTGCTTGTAGTTGCTACATTTGTGACAGGAATAATGGGAAGTAAATACTTCATGGGATGCCTGTTTATGTGCATAATAGTTCCTATACTTATGTATGTGATACTGTGGTTCGGAAAAGTATTATTTTCTGTGCATAGTGATGATAAGGCAGTTGATTCTGGCGAGAATGACGATTTAGAATAAAGTGATTGAAAAAAGAATTATATTTTGCTATACTCTATTTCAGTGTTAAATTTTACAGAATGAACGATAAGATAAGATTGATAGGAGATTTATAAGATGAGTTTATTAAAGGATTGGCGTGACCATGCATATGGTCTTGATGACAGAACACCAGAGGGTAAGGAATTTTGGCTTAACTATTTCCAGAAGGAAAAGGTTATATATGAGCAGATATTAGCTTGTCCAAAGGAATATGTACATGGTACAGTAAAAGAGCTTGCTGAGCAGTTTGATGTTTCAATTGAGCTTATGGTAGGCTTCCTTGATGGAATAGATGAGAGCTTGCTTAAGCCTAACAATATCGAGGAGATGACAGAGGACACAGAGGTATCTCTTGCATTTGATCCTGAGAAGTTATATATGAATATGGTTGGATGTAATGCAGAGTGGCTTTATACATTACCTCAGTGGGATGAGCTTATTACTCCTGAGAGAAGAAAAGAGTTATATAAGATAGAAAAGTCATCTAAGACTATTGTTAAGCCACCTAAGGTAGGTCGTAATGATCCATGTCCATGTGGAAGTGGAAAGAAGTATAAGAAGTGCTGTGGAGCGAATTAGTATGCATCGTGATGCCTATTATCTGAATGAAAAATATAGTGAACAACAACGTAAGGCTATAAGTCATGTTGATGGGAGTATGCTTGTTGTTGCTGGTCCGGGTAGTGGCAAAACTACAGTAATTACAGAGAGAATAAAGTATTTAATAGAATCTGCGGGAGTTGCTCCCGCAGATATTCTTGTTATTACGTTTACCAGAGCAGCCGCTTTGGAGATGGAAAACAGATTTCGTGAATTAACGCGCGGTCATGAGGATTATCATGTCAGGTTCGGAACTTTTCATTCCATATTCTTTTGGATAATAAAGACTGCGTATAATCTTGACAGTTCAAGTGTGATAACAGACGATGAAAAGAGAACTATATTAGAGAAGATAATGCGTAGTATGTCATTGCAGTATGACAATATGGATGATGTTATTGCCAGTGTGCTGTCGCAGATTAGCTATGTAAAATGTGATATGATAGACATAAACAATTATTACAGCAAGGATATGCCTGAGGAAACCTTTCGCACACTCTATAACAGATTGTCAGATGAGCTAAGACGCACGAACCGCATTGATTTTGATGATATGATGGTTATGTGTTATGAGCTTCTTACTGAGAGGGCTGATATACTAACGCAGTGCAGAAAGATATTTCGCTATGTTATGGTTGATGAATTTCAGGATAGTAACAGGATACAATATGAGATAATGAAGCTTCTTGTTCATCCAATTGATAATGTGTTTGTGGTTGGCGATGATGACCAGTCTGTATATGGCTTCAGGGGTGCAAGACCAGAGATAATGAGGCAGTTTACAGAGGATTTTTTTGGCTGTGAGACAGTAACTCTCGGTAATAACTATAGATGCGACAAGAGAATTATGGCATCAGCAACTGCTGTGATAGAGAAGAATAAACAGAGATTTTCTAAGAAACTTTTGGCTAAGAGCAGTGATGATGGCGTGGTAAAAATCCTTGAGCCAAAGGATGGTGCAGAGGAAAATCAGATTATTGTTGATGCAATAAGGGAGAATTATGCTAAAGGAATTCCGTTTTCCAAGCAGGCAGTACTATACAGGACGAATATACAGCCAAGGCGTCTGGTATATAAGCTAGACAGCTATAACATACCATATTCCATAAGTGATTCAATGCCCAATATATTTGAACATTTTGTTGTGAAAAATATGCTTGATTATATGTACACTGCTGTTGGAGATATGTCCAGGGCGAGATTTTTAAGGATAATGAATAAGCCGGGAAGATACATTAACAGGGATATGCTTATGGAGGATCCTGTTGATTATGATGCTCTCAGATGGAGACTTAGAAATAAGGACTATATTGTTGATAAGTTAGATAAGCTTATAGCAGATTTGAAGGTTATCAAGAAATTAAGACCTTATCCTGCACTTAATTTTATCCGAAAGTTTGTTGGATATGATGATTATCTTAAGGAATATGCTGAGTACCGGCAAATGGATGTTGGAGAGCTGTACGATGTATTAGATGAATTTGCATCCATGATTATCGACATGAAAAGCTATGGAGAGCTGTTTGAGTTTGTGGCAGATTATACTGAGGTGTTAAAAAAACAGAGGGAGAAGAGCAAGATAAATGATGGAGTATGGCTTATGACTATGCATAGCTCAAAGGGTCTCGAGTTTGACTGTGTATATATAATAGATGCTGTCGAGGACATAACTCCTTACAAAAAAGCAAAGTCAGCATCTGAGCTTGAGGAGGAAAGACGTATGTTTTATGTTGCCATGACGAGAGCCAAGCATAAGCTTACTATTATTTCGCCTAAGCTTGTGGCAGGCAAGGCGAAGGATAAGAGCAGATATGTTCAGGATATACAGACATATCTTTCATTACATAATAAAAAAGATATATAGGTCAGGAGATTGACAGATGTTATTTTCGAGTATTACATTTTTATTTGCATTTTTGCCGGCAATATTGCTGGTATATTATATAAGTCCACGCAAGCTTAAGAATACAGTGCTTATGATATTTTCACTGTTTTTTTATGCGTGGGGTGAGCCGATATATGTATTCATAATGATGTTTTCTATAATCATAGGGTATGTGCTTGGATTAGTTACTGACAGATATATGAAGGCAGGAAAGAAAAAGCACGCGAGGGCTGCGGTGATATGTGCAGTTTCAAGCAATCTCCTTATACTGATATACTTCAAATATATAGGATTTTTTGTTGAGAATATTATGCATATAATCGGTCTTAAGGTTCCTGAGATAATTATTAAGCTTCCGTTTGGAATAGATTTTAGTGTGCTTAGTCCTGCACTTCCTCTCGGAATATCATTTTATACATTTCAGATACTTTCATACTCTGTTGATGTATATAGGGGAACAGTAAAGCCTCAGAGAAATATAATAAGTCTTGCGGCGTATGTGACCCTGTTTCCACAGCTTATCGCAGGACCTATTGTCAGGTATGAGACAGTGTGTGATGAGCTTGATAACAGAAGAGAGTCAATAGATGATTTTGGCGAGGGCGTTAAGAGATTTATTGTTGGCCTCGGCAAAAAGGTGATGATAGCAAATGTTGCAGGAGAGCTGTATAGTACATTATCTGTACTGTCTGCAGATGATAACACAGTACTTCTTTCATGGATTTGCTCAATAGCATATACTCTTCAGATATATTTTGATTTTTCGGGATATTCAGATATGGCTGTCGGACTTGGAAGGATGTTTGGCTTCCATTTTCTTGAGAATTTTAACTACCCGTATATATCAAAGAGTATAACAGAGTTCTGGAGAAGGTGGCATATATCATTATCAACATGGTTCAGGGACTATGTATATATTCCGCTTGGCGGAAACAGAAATGGCAAATGGAAAACAATACGAAATATATTTGTTGTATGGCTCTTGACTGGCTTCTGGCATGGGGCAGAGTGGAACTTCATCATATGGGGACTATACTATTTTGTGCTTCTTATGATAGAGAAAAATGGTCTGTTAAAGAAGCTTGAAAAAGCACCTAAGCTTATACAGCACATATATGCACTGTTCTTTATCAATATAGGCTGGGTTATATTCTCTTATGACAATATGAGCAGCCTTAAGCATGCATTTGCAAATATGTTTGGTATGGGAGGACTTCCATTTATCAATCAGAAAACCCTGTTTTATCTTGCGACATATGGAATGTTTTTGATTATAGCATGTGTTGGAACAACACCGCTTCCTAAGAAGATAGGAGAGGCAGTAATAAGAGAGAATGGAAAAACAAAAGCCACACTTGGAACTTTGGCACAACTATTATTTTTATTTGCAGTTTTGATGATATCCACAGCATTTTTAGCGAGTGATGCATTTAATCCGTTTTTATACTTTAGATTTTAGGAGGGATTGGAATGAGAAATAAATTAATAACAGCTTTGTTTATAGTATATATTCTAATCTTTGCTGTAGGTTCACTTGTGGCTCGTGACCGTGTATTTTCGGATATGGAGAACAGAAATCTTACTCAGTTTCCGTCAGTAAATGTAAAGGCTGTGCTTAACGGAACATTTTCAGAGCAATTTGAAAAATATATGAGTGATCAGATTATCGCAAAGGATTTCTTAGTAAAGTTAAAGGTGACAGAGAATCTTGCCTTAGGTGAGAAATATATAAATGGAGTTTATTTTGGTAAGGCTGATATGCTTATACAGGAGTATAACAATTCATATAATCAGTTATCTAAAAATCTTGGATATGTAAATGAATTTGTAAATGCTAATCCTGAGTTTGATTACTCGTGGATGATAGTTCCTAATGCATGCTATATATATAGTGACAGAATGCCGCCCTATGCAGAGTGCTACAATCAGGGTGAGGTGATAGGGTATATAATTGCAAATGCCAGTCAGGATATTAAAATAGTTGATTGCTCCAAGGCTTTGATGGAGCATAAATCAGAGTATTTATATTATAAGACAGACCATCATTGGACAATGCATGGAGCGTATATTGGATATTCTGTTTTATGTGATGCACTTAAGATTTCGCCTACACCGGAGGAGGACTATGATATTGAGCTTGGAAGTGACAGCTTCTACGGAACTCAGTATTCAAATGCACCGACGTTTACGCAGTCACCAGATGATATCTTATTATATAATAATCCTAATGGCAGTTATAAAGTTGATTACTATGACAAGGATATAACAATGGACAGCTTATATAATATGGATAATCTTGAAATTAAGGATAAGTACACTACTTATCTTGATGGTAATCATCCGTTCATCAAGATAACGAGTAATTCGTCTAATAAGGAGAAGCTGCTTGTAATTAAGGATTCGTATGCTCATTCGTTACTTCCGTTGCTGGCAGATAATTATAGTGAAATCTATGTGGTGGACTTAAGATATTATCATCAGAGCGTCAGTGAGCTTGCGAAGTCTCTTGATATATCCAAGGTTCTCTTCATAAACAACCTTGAATTCTTAAGCACAGACGATAACTTCCTCTGGCTCAATTAAGGTAGAAGAATTTAATGGAATGATTCCGTGTTTGAAAAGTTCTATATCTGCCTCCTGCACATGATATGCTATTAGGATGCCCGCACGTTTCCGGCACTCAGCTTGGGATTTTGGCTATAAGTATGGTGTTACAAACGCACTTTCGCTCGATTGCCAACGTAGCGGACACTAACTTCATATTTAGATAACACAGATGAGGGGGGATTACAATTATAGATGGTTAAAAACCCGTTTAATCACGCCAGCACTTAGCGAGCAGTATGCGAGCTTAGTACTGCTGCGTGATTAACCGAGCGAGAGCGCGGTTTTAATACCATCTATAATTGTAATCCCCCTCATCTGTGTTATCTAAATATTCACTAAGTGCCGACGTTGACAAACGGTTTGTAAACCATACTATAGCCAAAATCCCAAGCTGAGTGCCGGAAACGTGCGGGCATCCTAATAGCATATCATGTGCAGGAGGCAGATATAAAACTATTCCTCAGAAGAATCAAGTTCATTAAATTCTTCTTCATCAAGGAGCTCATCGAAGGCATCAGCTACTGCTTCGTATTCCTCGTCTGTTTCAATCTGAGTAAGCTCTATATCATCATTCTCAAGCTCCTTAAAACGATAGAGGAAAACTTCGCCTTCCTCATAACCATCTATAACCTTGTCAGGGAGGAGTGCGATATAGTCCTGGCTTCCTACAGGGAAGATAGCTATTACATCACATTCAAGCTCAGTACCATCATCTAAGGTCATGGAAACCTTAGGCTCGTCATTCTCATCAATATTCTCGTTTAATCCCATTGTAAAGTCCTCATTCTTTCTAATATATTGTGTACAATAACTGATATGAAGTAAAATATGTGTTATTGCTTGAAAAAATCAGTATATTGTTTATAATATCATAAGGGAATTAATGAGAATGGTCAATATTTCTTTCACAAAAAAGGAAAAAAGAGGACAGTTAAATGAAAACTTTAATGAAGTATTTTAAAAATTACAAGGTAAAGGCAATTCTTGCACCTTTATTTAAGATGCTTGAAGCAAGCTTTGAGCTTTTAGTTCCACTCGTAATGGCTGCCATTATTGATAATGGAATTAAAAATAATGATAAACCATATATCTATAAGATGGCACTTCTAATGATTGCCCTTGGTATAATTGGTCTTGTGTGTTCTATTACGGCACAATATTTTTCAGCCAAGACAGCAATGGGCTTTGGTAAGGAACTTAGATATGATTTGTTTAGACATATTGAAACATTGTCTTATACGGAGATAGACAATATAGGAAGTTCAACGCTTATTACAAGAATGACAAGTGACGTAAATCAGGTTCAGACAGGTGTAAATATGTTTCTGAGACTGTTTATGCGTTCACCATTTATAGTATTTGGTGCTACAATAATGGCATTTACGGTTGATGTTAAGTCAGCAAAGGTATTTCTTATCACACTCCCTGTATTAATAGTTATTGTATTTGGAATAATGCTTGTTTCAATACCTTTATATAAGAAGGTTCAGGGCAAGCTTGATACAGTTCTTCTTAAAACAAGAGAAAATCTGTCAGGTGTAAGGGTAATAAGAGCATTTAACCAGGAGAAGCAGGAGAAGGAAGAATTCTACGGAGTGACAGATGAGCTCACCAAGGGACAGCTATTTGTAGGTAAGATATCATCATTCCTTAATCCTTTGACATATGCAGTTATAAACCTTTCAATAGCAGCACTTATATGGAAGGGTGCAGGTCAAGTTGACCTTGGCGTTTTGAAGCAGGGTGAGGTATACGCACTTGTAAACTATATGTCACAGATATTGATTGAGCTTATAAAGCTTGCTAATTTAATTATCACAGAGACTAAGGCTGTTGCGTGTGCCAACCGTATAAGCAGTGTGTTTGAGACAAACAGCACACAGGCATATAAGACAGAAAAGGTATCTGCTAATTCAAATACTCCTAAGGTAGAGTTTGTAAATGCGGGATTGACATACAGCAGAGCAAAGGAATCATCTATAGAAGGTGTAAATCTTACTGTAGCAGCAGGTGATACTATAGGTATCATAGGAGGTACAGGCTCAGGTAAGTCAACCTTTGTTAATCTTATACCGAGATTTTACGATTGCACAGAGGGTAAGATTTTAATAGATGGTGTAGATGTAAAGGATTACCCTAAGGAGCAGCTTATCGATAAGATAGGTGTTGTACCACAGAAGGCAGTGTTGTTTACCGGAAGTATTGAGGACAACATCAAATGGGGTAAGGCAGATGCAACTGAGGAGGAGATAAATCAGGCTCTTGACATTGCACAGGCTAAGGACTTTGTTTCAGAAAAAGATGGCGGAGTAAAGTTCATGCTTAATCAGGGAGCTAAGAACCTTTCGGGTGGACAAAAGCAGCGTCTTACTATTGCGAGAGCACTTGTGAAAAAGCCTGAGATTCTTATATTGGATGACAGCTCCTCAGCACTTGATTATGCAACAGATGCTAACCTTAGAAAAGCAATAAAGGAAAAGACAGATAATACGACAGTATTTATTGTATCGCAGAGGTCATCCTCTATAATGTATGCTGACAAGATAGTTGTCTTAGATGACGGTAAGGTAGTTGGTATTGGAACACATGATGAGCTTCTTAAGGATTGTGAGGTATATCGTGAGATTTGTTCATCACAGAATAAAGAGGAGGTTGTCAGCGATGAAAAATAATTCAGGTATCTTGAAGAGAGTTTTAAAATATATCAAAAAATACAACTTCCTTGTTGCTTTATCATTTATATGTGCTGCCATATCTGTTGCGTCAACACTTTATGCACCTATACTTACAGGTAATGCAATCGATTTGATTATAGAGCCTGGCAAGGTGGATTTTGATGGTATAAAGGATATAATATTTAAGTTTATAATAGTTGTAGCGATAACTGTAGTTTCACAGTGGCTTATGAATATTATAAATAACCACATAACATATTCAGTTGTAAAGGATATAAGAATAGAGGCATTTAACCATTTGTCAGACCTCCCTCTTGCTTATATTGATTCCCATCAGCATGGCGATATTGTAAGCAGAATAGTTGCTGATATAGATCAGTTTGCAGATGGCTTATTGATGGGATTTACACAGCTTTTCTCGGGAGTTGTTACAATACTTGGTACACTCGGATTTATGCTTTACATCAACGTGCCTATAGCGGTTGTTGTAGTTGTGTTGACGCCTGTTTCGCTGTTCGTTGCTTCGTTTATTGCTAAAAGAACATATAAGCTTTTCCGAAGTCAGTCTGAGACGAGGGGTTCGCTCACATCACTTGTAGATGAGATGGTAGGACAGCAGAAGATAGTACAGGCATTTGGATATGAGGATGATGCACTTGAGCGTTTTGAGGTTATAAATGATAAGCTTGAAAAGGACAGCATGAATGCAACCTTTTATTCATCAATAACTAACCCTGCAACACGTTTTGTAAACAGCCTTGTGTATACAGCGGTAGGTATTATAGGAGCTTTGTTGGCGATATCAGGAAGAATATCAATAGGACAGCTTACCTGTTTCTTAAGCTACGCAAACCAGTACACAAAGCCATTTAACGAGATATCCAATGTAATAACAGAGCTTCAGAATGCTATTGCCTGTGCGGGAAGAGTGTTTGAGCTTATAGATGAGACTCCGCAGGTTAAAGAGCCTGATGATGCAGTTACCTTAAGTGATGCAAAGGGAGATATAGATATTAAGGATGTGTCGTTCTCATATGTTCCTGATAAGAAGCTTATAACAGACCTTAACCTTTCTGTTAAGTCAGGCATGAGAGTTGCGATTGTAGGTCCTACAGGCTGTGGTAAGAGTACACTTATCAATCTTCTTATGCGTTTTTATGATGTTGACAATGGAAGCATAAGCGTTGATGGAACAGATATTAGGAAGCTTACAAGAGACAGTTTGAGAAGTAACTATGGTATGGTGTTGCAGGAGACATGGCTTAAGTCCGGAACTATAAAAGAGAATATAGCATATGGTATGCCAGATGCTACTGATGATGAGATAATAGAGGCGGCAAAAAAGGCTCACTCACACAGCTTTATAAAGCGTCTGCCACAGGGCTATGACACTTATATATCTGAAGATGGAGGTAATCTGTCTCAGGGACAGAAACAGCTTTTGTGTATCACAAGAGTTATGCTTCTTCTTCCACCTATGCTTATTCTTGATGAGGCAACATCATCTATAGATACAAGAACAGAGGTGCGTATCCAGAGGGCATTTAATAAGATGATGCAGGGAAGAACAAGCTTTATTGTTGCACATAGACTGTCAACTATAAGAGAGGCAGATGTAATACTTGTTATGAAGGATGGTAATATTATAGAGAAGGGTTCACATGATGAGCTTATGTCTATGAACGGATTTTACACAAACCTCTATAATTCACAGTTTGCACATTAGTTTTTGTTGACAAAATAATGGCAATCACATATTTTATAATTTAGGAAATGACTTTGATTACAGTAGAAGCAAGGAGAAGAAGAATGAAGATATTTAACACACTTACAAGACATAAAGATGAATTTGTTCCTATAAATGAGGGCAAGGTTGGAATCTATGTGTGTGGACCTACAGTATATGATTACATTCATATAGGTAATGCACGTCCTATGATTGTATTTGACACATTGAGAAGATATCTTGAGTACAAGGGATATGACGTAAATTATGTATCTAACTTTACCGATGTTGATGACAAGATAATCAAACGTGCAAATGAGGAAGGTGTTGATTCTAAGGTTATATCTGAGCGTTATATCGCAGAATGTAAGAAGGATATGGCAGCCCTGAATGTAAGAGAGGCAACAACGCATCCAAAAGCAACAGAGGAAATCCCTGATATGATAGAGATGGTTAAGACTCTTATTGAAAAGGGACACGCATATGAGGTGAATGGAACAGTATATTTCAGAACAAGAAGCTTTGGAGATTATGGCAAGCTTTCTAAGAAGAATATAGATGACCTTAGAAGTGGATTCAGAGAGCTTTTGGTTTCAGGTGAGGATGAGAAGGAAGATCCGCTTGATTTTGTTCTCTGGAAGCCTAAGAAGGAGGGCGAACCATCGTGGCCTTCACCTTGGGGAGAGGGCAGACCGGGCTGGCATCTTGAGTGCTCAGTTATGTCTAAGAAATATATTGGAGATATAATAGATATCCATGCAGGTGGAGAGGATTTGATATTCCCTCACCATGAAAATGAGATAGCACAGTCAGAGGCTGCTAACGATATAGAGTTTTCGAGATATTGGATGCATAATGGTTTCCTTAAGATTAATAATGAGAAGATGTCTAAGTCACTTGGCAACTTCTTCACGGTAAGAGAGATAGGTGAGAAATATGACCTTCAGGTTATAAGATTCTTTATGTTGTCGGCTCATTACAGAACACCGCTTAATTTCTCTCAGGAATTAGTTGAGGCATCTAAGAACGGACTTGACAGAATTAAGACTGCTGCAACAAGATTAGATGAGCTTGTAAATGCAGGAAATGGCGATGCCATGACTGATAAGGAGACAGAAAATGCAAAAGAAATTCAGTCATATGTAGATAAGTTTGAGGCAGCTATGGATGACGACCTTAACACAGCAGATGCGATATCAGCTATATTTGAGCTTGTTAAGTTTGCTAATACAACTATATCTGATGACAGCACATCTGCATACGCAAAGGCATTATATGATACGCTTTCAAAGCTGTGTGACATACTCGGTATAGTTATAAAGGAAGATAAGGGTATGCTCGATGACGAAATTGAGAGGCTTATCAGTGAGCGTCAGCAGGCGAGAAAAGACAGAAACTTTGCAAGAGCAGATGAAATCCGTGACCTGCTTACAGAGAAAGGTATAATTTTAGAGGATACCAGAGAAGGTGTGAGATGGAAGAGAGCATAAATGTAAATACCAATACCAGTGAGAAGATAGATATGCTTCGCGGTAATGATATCAACAATGCAGGTGAGGTTAATAACGCATATCAGTATTCGCCACTTTCACTTGCGTATATTGGAGACAGTGTGCTTGATTTGATGGTTAAGAGTTATTACGTGATGAACGTAAACAAGCAGACCTACAAATATCACAAGGATGTATGCAATATAGTTAAGGCTGGCAATCAGGCTCAATTTATAGATTCCATTATGGATGATTTAAGTGAGGATGAGACTGATGTATATAAGCGTGGCAGAAATGCGACAACTCACTCCAAAGCCAAGAATGCTACTATGGGTGAGTATAGGAAGGCTACAGGTCTTGAAGCTCTGTTTGGATATTTATATTTAAAGGGCGATATAAAGAGGCTTGAAGCATTTGTCAATAAAATGATACAGGAATACATTAACAAATAGATGGTATAGAAATCGGAAAGGACATTACAGATGCAGGGTACAGATGATTTACGTGAGGATGAGCATAAGCTTGAGGGAAGAAATGCTGTAATAGAGGCATTTCGTGCAGGAAGAACAATAGATAAGCTGTATATACAGGATGGCCTTAAAGACGGAACGATAAGCTCAATCTTAAGGGATGCTAAGAAGCATGATGTCATAGTTAATTTTGTTGCTAAGGAAAAGCTTGACCAGATGTCATCAACAAGAAAGCACCAGGGTGTTATAGCAATCTGTTCAGCTTATGCCTATGCTGAGGTGGATGATATATTTGCAGCAGCAGAGGCAAAGGGCGAGGATCCATTTATCTTTATATTAGATGAGATTGAAGATCCTCATAACCTTGGAGCTATTATCCGTACAGCTAATTTGTGCGGAGCACATGGTGTAATTATTCCTAAGCGAAGAGCTTCAGGACTTACAGCTACGGTCGTAAAGGCTTCAGCTGGTGCAGTTAATTATACACCAGTTGCAAAGGTGACAAATATTGCTAAGACAATAGATGATTTAAAAAAGCGTGGAATGTGGTTTGCCTGTGCAGATATGGACGGACAGCTTATGTATGACTGCAACTTAACTGGTGCAATAGGACTTGTGATTGGTAATGAGGGAAGTGGTGTAAGCCGCCTTGTCAAAGAAAAATGTGATTATGTTGTTTCAATTCCTATGAAGGGAGATATTGATTCGCTTAACGCATCTGTTGCTGCCGGAGTACTGGCATATGAGGTAGTACGACAGAAGATGGGGAGATAACATATAGGGGAGATTAGATGAAATACGATAATTTATCTGATAATGAGGTAATAGAGCTTATACATTCAGGGGATGCTGATGCAATGGAGTATATGCTAAAGAGGTATGGCAATCTGGTTAAGCGTGAGATAAGAACTGTATATCTCATCGGGGCTGAGACTGAGGATATAGCACAGGAGGGCATGATAGGTCTTTTTAAAGCTATCCGTGATTATGAGACAGATAAGGGGAGCAACTTCTCTACCTTTGCAACGTTGTGTGTCAGGAGACAGATAAAGACAGCTATAACAGCCTCTAACAGAAAAAAACATACCCCGCTAAATACTTATGTTTCAATCTATGCGGAAAATGATGAGTATGGCACTATGCTTGCTGATAATCTTGAGGCTGAGGAGAATCAGACGAATCCTGAGAATATGGTTATTGCAAGAGAACAGCAGAGCGTTCTTTCCAGGCAGATAGAGTCGGAGCTAAGTCCCCTTGAGAGAAAGGTTTTACATCTGTATCTTGGTGGAATGTCCCGCATGGATATGGCACTTGAGCTTGGCAAAAGCGAGAAATCTGTGAGCAATGCCCTACAGCGTATAAGGGGTAAGCTGAGCCGAAATAATTCTTGACATTGATATGAAAATACAGTATTATCATAGCTGTGTTTCAAATACACAAGCTGCTGTAGCACAGTCGGTAGTGCGTCGCATTGGTAGTGCGGAGGTCACGGGTTCGATTCCCGTCAGCAGCTTTTTTTGTGCGCAAAAATATCAAAAATATGAAAATTATAGTGCATCCTACAATATGTTGTGGTATAATTATTATGCTTTACTATGGTATGGTTTACATAATTTACAGGAGCACACGCATGAAAAAATCTAAAAGATTTATATATAGTATAATTGCCTTTATGTTGGCATTTAATATATTATCTCCAATACAATATGATATAAGTTCTATTGCTGCCACATCTGGCAGTATTAATTCAAGTTATGTTTATTTTAGGGAGACGCCGGGTGGCACCCCAATAAAAGATCAGAACGGAACAGTTATTATGCTTATGGCTGGACAACAGCTAACAGTTCTTGATACCGCTAATTCAGCGTGGTATAAGGTTTCTTTATCATATTCCGGAAACAGTTATACAGGATATGTTTCATCTCAGTTCGTTTCTATAAATCAGGATGGAGGAGCTTCTAATCCGTCATCTGACGCAGATTTTGAAACCAGACTGTCAGCTCAGGGATTCCCTGAAAGTTATAAGGTTTATCTTAGAAAATTACATGAGAGTTATCCTAATTGGGAGTTTAAGGCAGTTCAGACTGGAATCGACTGGAATACCTTAGTTTCAAATGAGGTTAATAAACAGGGACAGATTAAAAACCTTGTGTATGGTTCAAGATCATATCCACATTATAATTGGCGTTCAACAGCTGTAGGATATAATTACGTTAAGGACACATGGAGTCCTTATGATGGAACAACATGGTATGCAGCATCGGATGAACTTGTGACATATTATTTAGATCCGCGTACATATCTTTATGAGAATTATATATTTGTATTTGAGAGTCTTTCATATCAACAGGGCGTACAGAATGAGAGTGGAGTGGAGGCAATCCTTAAGGGCTCATTTATGTATCAGACTATTCCTGTCGGTGAGAGCAAGACATATGCACAGATAATAATGGATGCGGCAGCACAAAGTGGTGTCAGCCCTTATCACATTGCATCACGTATAAGGCTTGAGATGGGTACGACAGCGGGAGTTGCGGCAAGTGGCAAGAGTACATCTTATCCCGGAATATATAACTACTATAATATAGGTGCGACAGATACGGCAAATGGTTCTCCGGTAACTAAAGGACTTGCGTGGGCTGCTGCATCAGGTTCGTACGGCAGACCTTGGAACACTGTATCAAAGTCAATTATAGGAGGCTCACAGTTCCTTGGCGCATCATATATAAATGTCGGGCAGAATACACTATACACACAGAAATTTAATGTTACAAATAAGGGAAGCCTTTACAGTCACCAATATATGACGAATGTTCAGGCACCTGCAACGGAGTGTCTCACTAACTATAATGCATACAAGAACAACAATCTTCTTGCATCATCAATGGTATTTGAGATACCTGTATATAATAATATGCCGAATACCGCAGTATCAAAGCCTGCTGATTCAGGAAATCCTAACAACTGGCTTAAGACCTTGTCTGTTGACGGATATTCGCTTACACCTACATTTAGTATAAACCAGACGACAAGCTATTCGCTTATCCTTCATTCATCAGTGTCAAGCGTTAACATATCAGGAAGTACAGTAAATAGTGCTGCTAAGATTACAGGACTTGGAGGCTACCAGTTAGCCGAGGGAACTAATACCATAAATGTGACAGTTACGGCACAGAGTGGTGCAACCAGAACCTACACACTTACGATAGTTAGAGGAAATGCATCATCCGGTAATAACAATCCGGGTCAAAATAACAATAATACGGGAGGCACAGTAAGCGGTGCAAAGGGTGATGTAAATGGTGATGGTAAGATTTCGGTGCTTGATATAATAAAGGTACAGAGGGTTATAGTTGGACTTGATGCTTATGATGCTGCCTGCGATGTAAACGGAGATGGCAAGGTTACAATCTTAGATGTAGTAAGATTACAGCGTCATATAGTTGGAATAGAGCCTATTAACTGATGAACAGGAGGATGGTCTTATGAAGAAAATAAAAAAAATACTACCTATAATTATGATATTGATACTGGTGCTTGGGACTAATATAGGACATACCGATGTCAAAGCAGCGGGTGCCTCTGTAACGATTGCATTATCATCAAGCACTGTCAGTATAGGCGGCTCGGTTACTGCCACAGTTACAGTAAGTGGTTCTGATGTCACAGCATATGATATATATGTGACTTATAATTCAGCGGTATTGCAGTATGTATCGGGAAGCGGAGCAGCACAGGTAAATGGCGGCGGAGGCACAATAAGATTAGTAGGAAGTCCGGGTGGTACATCAATTAATTTTACCGCAATCGCTAATGGAACATGCTATATTTCAACAAGCGGAACAGAGGTATACAATGTAAATTATGAGCAGCTTGCAATTACACATGCAGGTGCAAATGTAACAGTTGCAACTGAAACCACAACAGAGAGTCCGACAACTGAAAATGATAATAAGGATGATAAAGACGACGAGAAAACAACGGAGGATGATGGACGTTCAGCTAACTGTAACTTAAAGAGCTTACAGGTATCACCGGGAACCTTAGATCCTGCATTTTCGTCATCTAAGACATCATATTTTGTACAGCTTGACGAAGATGCGACAAGCATTGTTGTAAGTGCAGCGACAGAGGATGAGAAGGCAACAACAAGCATATCTGGTGCAGATGAGCTTAAAAAGGGAGAAAATATAGTTTCAATAACCGTAACAGCGGAGAATGGTGCAGTAAAGGTATATAAGATACGAGTTGCTGTTGGTGATATATTGGAAAACGCAGAGGTTACAATAGATGGAGCTTTATACACAATTGTAAATGAGGTTACTGACTTGGCTGTACCTGAGCTTTTTTCGGCAACAACCTTAAAGTACAAGGAATGGGATGTAATGGCATATGAATCTCCTAATAAGAAGATTATTATTGTATGTCTTGAAAATGAGGACTTTGAGCGTGCGTGGTTTATATATGATGAGCAGACAGACTCGTTTTATCCATATTGCGAGTATTCAGCGAGCTATAACAGATATATAATTATTTCTGTTCCCGCAGGAGTTCCGGTTCCGGAAGGATATATCGAGACTGAACTGAGTATACAGAAAAATAAAGTGACTGCTTATCAGATGGCTAATCCTTCGGATGAGGATATATATCTTATCTATGCCATGAATTTAGAGGGCAGCGAAGGTTTCTATTTATATGATACAGTTGAAGGAACATTTATGAGATATATTTCTGATGAAGTGATAGAGACACCTACTGATGTGGCAACGGTTACAGATGCAACTCCTCTTGATGCGTCAGGCGATGAGGATGAGGGCTTCTTCACAAAGGATGTATTGATATATATAATATGTGGTCTTGGTGCATTACTTATTGTATTTATTATTTTGACAATAGTATTTGCCGCAAAGAAAAAGAGCGTTGGACATGAGCTTGAACAGGCAGAGGATATGATAGGTCATCTTACTGATAAGGATGTCAAGAAAGAAAATCCTTCAAAGGAGCCTGTATCAGCAAAGGAAACAGTGCTTATGCCTATATCAGGAGATGAAATGGGCAAGAATAATAAGATAGATTCTGACCTTGAGGAAATCAGAACTGTGTATGATGAGCTTTCTATTCAGTCAGCTAAGATAAATGATAAAATCAAGCAGGATTATGATGCTAATATGGACAGTGCATTTGCAGATAATAAGGTGGATGCTAAAGAAGAGCCTGATGTTGACGATAAACTTAAATGATGTTAAGATGTAATTTATATATGACAGAGCAGGAGGAGGCTTACATGGAAGGCGAAGCAGTATCAAAGAATTTTATTGAGCAGGAGATAGAGAAAGATCTTAAAGAAGGAAAATACAATACAGTTGTGACAAGATTTCCACCTGAGCCAAATGGTTATCTTCACATTGGACATGCAAAGTCTATATTACTTAATTATGGACTTGCAAAGGAGTATGGCGGTAAGTTTAATTTCCGTTTTGACGATACCAACCCTACAAAGGAAAAGACAGAATTTGTACAGTCAATCATAGATGATATCAAGTGGTTAGGTGCTGATTTTGGAGATAAGATATTATTTGCATCTGATTACTTTGACGATATGTATGAGGCAGCTATCAAACTTATCAAGAAGGGCAAGGCATATGTATGTGACCTTACTGCCGACGAGATAAGAGAATACAGGGGTACACTTAAGGAGCCTGGCAAGAACAGTCCTTATCGTGACAGAACAATAGAGGAGAACTTAAGTTTATTCGAGGGAATGAAGAATGGTGAGTTCCCTGACGGAAGCAAGGTTTTGAGAGCTAAGATTGATATGGCAAGTCCTAATATCAATATGAGAGACCCTGTCATTTATCGTATCGCACGTATGACACATCACAACACAGGTGATAAGTGGTGTATATATCCTATGTATGATTTTGCACATCCTATAGAGGATGCGATAGAGGGTATTACACATTCTATATGTACATTGGAGTTCGAGGATCACAGACCTCTCTATGAGTGGGTTGTAAATGAGCTTGAGTACGAGCAGCCACCTAGACAGATAGAGTTTGCAAAGCTCTATTTAACTAATGTTGTAACAGGTAAGCGTTATATCAAGAAGCTTGTTGAGGATGGCATAGTTGATGGATGGGACGATCCTAGACTTGTTTCTTTGTCAGCATTAAGGAGACGTGGTTTTACACCTGAGTCTATCAAGAAGTTCATGGAGCTTGTAGGAATATCCAAGTCACAGAGCTCTGTTGATTATGCTATGCTGGAGTACTGTATAAGAGAGGACCTTAAGCTTAAGGTCAACCGTATGATGGCTGTATTAGATCCTATCAAGCTTGTTATAGATAATTATCCTGAAGGTCAGGTAGAATACTTTGATATTGACAATAATCAGGAGAATCCAGAGGCAGGAACAAGAAAGGTCGCATTCAGCCGTGAGCTTTATATTGACAGAGAGGACTTCATGGAGGAGCCTCCTAAGAAGTATTTCAGACTTTTCCCTGGCAACGAGGTAAGATTAAAGGGTGCATATTTTGTTAAATGTGTTGATTATAAGAAGGATGCAGACGGAAAGGTAACAGAGATTCACTGTACCTATGATCCTGAGACAAGAAGTGGTTCAGGCTTTGAGGGCAGAAAGGTTAAGGGAACAATTCACTGGGTATCAGCGGAGAGTGCTGTTGATGCTGAGGTTCGTCTGTATGAGAACATAGTTGATGAGGAAAAGGGTAAGTTAAATGATGATGGAACATTGAATTACAACCCTAATTCACTTACAGTACTTCAGAATTGTAAGCTTGAGGCTGCATTTAAGGATGCTAAGAAGGGAGATTCATTCCAGTTCCTTCGTCATGGTTATTTTTGTGTTGATACAAAGGATACGACAGATGATAAGCTCGTATTTAACCGTATTGTATCACTTAAGAGTTCGTATAAGCCTAATTAGGAGGGGCATATGGGTATATTTTCTGACATGGACCGGTTTGGTCTTGGTGGATATTCAGATATAGATGTAATAGAGAAGAATTCTCTATCAGGGGTTAAGTCTCAGGGAAAGGATGACGTGGTACCTGAGAAAACACCTGAGGAAAAGGAGAAGGAAGCATTATTTAGCAAGCATTATACATGTCCGGTTTGCGACCTTACATTTACCGTGAAATGTGTGAAGGCAGGTAAGGTTAAGCTTTCCGGAAAGGATACGGATTTGCGTCCTATATATGAGGATATGGATCCCCTGAAATATGATGCAATAACCTGTGACAAGTGTGGTTATTCTGCACTCACAAGGTATTTTGGCAAGCTTAGTACAATGCAGATAATGGATATCCAGAAAGAGATAGGTTCTAAATTTAGTGGAATTGATAATCATTTGGAGATATATTCATATGATGATGCTATTATAAGGCACAAATTAGCTCTTCTTACTTCTGTTGTGAAAAGAGCTAAGAACAGTGAGAGGGCGTACACAAGCATGAAGCTCGCATGGATTCTCCGGGGCAAGAGACTTTCGCTTAAGCCGGGAAGTCCTGAGATTAAGGCACTGTATAAGGAGGAGATGGAATGTACCTCCAATGCATATGACGGATATATGCAGGCAATATCAAGAGAGCTTTTTCCTATTGCTGGAATGGATGAGCTTACATTACAGTATCTTATGGCAGATATGGCACGCAAGCTTAAGAAATACAATGAGGCAGCAAGGCTTATTGCAAATGTGCTGACTTCTAAAAGTGCGTCAGCAAGACTTAAGGACCAGGCACTCACATTGAAGGAGTTAATCAAGGATGACATGAAGAGAGATGGTATAGGTGCCACAGGTCGTAAATAGCAAATCGTGATTGGGGTGTATTTTGTATGGGGAATCAATATTCTTCATCTAAAAAAAATATAAGAAAAAGTAATCAGAAGAAAAATCAGGAAAAAAATAGATGTGTATATATAATGGTTTCTAAGACTTCAACATTGCCATCCAATGTAATAAAGATGTGGACTAAGCAGCCTTATGCACATACCTCTCTGGCTATGGACATTGAATTAAATGAGATGTACAGCTTTGCAAGAAAAGGTCTTCACAATCCATTTAACTGTGGTTTTATATCGGAGGATATAACAAGCGGTGTGTTTGGCAGGGATGTGGACACAACCTGTCAGATAGCAAGACTGTGGGTTACATCAAGTCAATATAAGCGTATTAACAGGATAATTAACAGATTTAAGATGGAGAGGGAATTCTACCATTATAACTATATTGGAATATTCGGAGTAATGTGTAATCGTGCAGTTGAGAGAAGATATAATTATTTCTGCTCACAGTTTGTATATTATGTTCTACAGGAGGCTGGAGTACAGATATTCGAAAAAAAACCCGGACTTGTAAGACCGGAGGATTTCAGAGTATGGGACGGAATGGATATAATCTATGAGGGTAAACTTAATCAGTATAGAAGATATCTTAACAATGTTTACCCGAAGGACAGATTTGGCAATTATATAGAGGATCAATCAATAAATATAGGTTATCTTGATAATTATAAATTTGAAATAGCAGCTTCGTTGTAGAATGCAGCGTGAAAAAACACCATATAATCATCTAAGCTTTATAAACCGGTATGATTATATGGTGCTTTTTTATTTTGTCTCTACATAAGTGTGATTTGTCTTTATTATGCCTCTTGGAAGTGCATCCTTAGAGTTCTTCCATGGCTCATTTTTGAATCGGTAATCAAATTTGTCTATGAACCATCCTATGTCGCCATTGACACGCTCCATGTTATCGAAGTATACCTTATTAAGGCAGTTGAGAAAATCCTCGTAGGAATCTTTTGGAAGCTTAAGTGCTCCCTGTTCAAAGAGAATACCGTAATGGCAGGTACAAAATCCTTTGCAGCTTATAAATTTATCTTTGAATGACGAATCCTTTTTCCACAGGTGGAATATAGTGTCTATGTAACGGTCAAAGGTCTGGTCTATTCTCTGACATATAAAGCATGTACTCTCAAGCTTTCTTATATATTCTCCGACAGAGGATGCCGCCTGTTTCTTAAATAATCCACCGGATGTTGTAGCTTTTTTATCACTCAGAGCCTTTAAATCCTTTATTGTTTTGTCGGTATGGGTTTTAAGCATAAGGGCAAGTCCTAAACGATTTTTCTCGCCATATAATATTCTTATGTGATGGCTGCAGAAGCCGAGCTCATCTGTCATTGCACGGTTGTCATCCTCCATGTAGCTTGGGCCCATGGTATACTCAATAGCATTTTGCTCTAATTCTCTGTGCATTGCACATACTGGACATTCGCAATCACTGGAAAATGCATCATTTACAGGTATAGTGTATAGTTGTTCTGCCATATAAATCTCCTATTCATAAATATTAAATTAACTACAATAATTATATACTAATATGTGGTTTCTTGCAAAAGATATATTAATAATGTAAAATGCATTTGGCACAGGTTACTTAGTTTTGTAATAAACTTATGATAAGGTGAATAATTATGAAAATATATGAAAATGATAGCAATTTAATACTTGAGGATGTATCAGATTTTGACATAGAGGATATATTGGAGTGTGGACAGTGTTTCCATTTTTTAAAGATAGCCGACCATGAATATCACATATGTGCCAAGGGAAGATTTCTTCATATAAAACAGGAATGTGGCAGTGTTAATAAGGTGATATTTTATAACACAACAATTAGTGATTATGAGGAGGTATGGAAGGATTATTTTGATATGAATACTGACTACCGGCACATAAAAAAGATGATACTTTCCATAGATGACAGACTTGAAACTGCTATAAGGGCAAAGGCGGGCATAAGAATTTTACATCAGGATTTTTTTGAGACATTAATATCATTTATAATATCTCAGAATAAGCAGATACCACACATAAAGCAGCTGGTACATACATTGTCATTAAGGTATGGGACAAGGGTGGATGGCTACGATGAGTATTTATTCCCTGCTGTTGATAAGCTTAATGATGTAAGTGTTGATGAGCTTAAGGAGTGTAAGGTTGGATTTCGTGCACCTTACATAAGAGATGCTGTAAGTCGTGTCTATAACGGGGATATAAAAGAGGATGAGCTTAAATGCATGTCGGTACAGGATGCGAGAGAGAAGCTTATGACAATACATGGTGTTGGTGAGAAGGTATCTAACTGTGTATTGTTGTTCGGACTTGGGCGTATGGATGTTTTTCCTGTGGATGTATGGATGAAGAGAATCATGGAGTTTATGTATTTTGGAAAGGACACAAAGAAGGAAGTTATAGAGAGCTTTGCGTGTGAAAAATACGGAGAATATGCGGGATATGCACAGCAATATCTGTTTCATTATGGAAGGGAAAACGGAATTGGAAAATAATGTGTGTATATTTTGTTAAAAGTTAAAATTAGGGGTTGATTTTTTCTGGAAAATGGGTACAATAATAATTATGTTAGCACTCAATAATAGTGAGTGCTAAAAAAGAAGGGAATAATTGTTAGGAGGAATATAAAATGAAATTAGCACCTTTAGGAGACAGAGTTGTATTAAAAGAGGCAGTTGCAGAGGAGACTACTAAGTCTGGTATCGTATTACCATCTCAGGCTAAGGAGAAGCCACAGTACGCAGAGGTTATTGAGGTTGGTCCTGGAGCAGTAGTTGATGGAAAGACAGTTCCTATGGAAGTTAAGGCTGGCGATAAGGTTATCTATCAGAAGTATGCCGGAACAGAGGTTAAGCTTGGCGATGATGAGTACATTATAGTTAAGCAGTCAGATATACTTGCAGTTATTAAATAATTATTATTAGGAGGCAATAGAAATGGCAAAGGAAATTAAATACGGAGCTGAGGCTAGAAAGGCTCTTGAAGCAGGCGTAAATCAGTTAGCAGATACAGTTAGTGTAACACTTGGACCAAAAGGAAGAAACGTAGTTTTAGCAAAGTCTTTTGGCACACCACTTATAACTAATGACGGTGTTACAATAGCTAAGGAGATTACATTAGAAGATCCATTTGAGGATATGGGCGCACAGATAGTTAAGGAAGTAGCTACTAAGACAAATGATGTAGCAGGTGATGGTACAACAACAGCTACAGTTTTGGCACAGGCTATGATTAACGAAGGTATGAAGAACCTTGCAGCAGGTGCTAACCCAATCGTACTTAGAAAGGGTATGAAGAAGGCTTGTGATGCAGCAGTTGAGGCTATATCAGAGATGAGCCAGTCAATCAATGGCAAGGATCAGATTGCAAGAGTTGCATCTATCTCAGCAGGAGATGACAGTGTTGGTGAGCTTGTTGCTGACGCTATGGAGAAGGTTTCTAAGGATGGTGTTATCACTATCGAGGAATCAAAGACAATGAAAACAGAGCTTGACCTTGTAGAAGGTATGCAGTTTGACAGAGGTTATGTATCAGCTTACATGGCAACAGATATGGAGAAGATGGTTGCAGAGCTTGATAACCCATATATCCTTATAACAGATAAGAAGATTTCTAATATTCAGGATATACTTCCACTTCTTGAGCAGATAGTTCAGGGTGGTCAGAAGCTCCTTATCATCGCTGAGGACATTGAGGGCGAGGCTCTTACAACACTTATCGTTAATAAGCTTCGTGGTACATTCTCAGTTGTAGGTGTTAAGGCTCCTGGTTATGGTGACAGAAGAAAAGAGATGTTACAGGATATAGCAATCCTTACAGGTGGTACAGTTATCTCTGAGGAGCTTGGATATGACCTTAAGGAGACAACTATGGATCAGCTTGGTCGTGCTAAGAGTGTTAAGGTTGCTAAGGAGAATACAGTAATCGTTGATGGTTATGGTGCTAAGGAGGATATCGAGGCAAGAGTTAATGTTATTAAGACACAGCTTGCTGAGACAACTTCTGAGTTTGATAAGGAGAAGTTACAGGAGAGACTTGCTAAGCTTGCAGGTGGTGTAGCTGTTATCCGTGTAGGTGCTGCAACAGAGACAGAGATGAAGGAAGCTAAGCTTCGTCTTGAGGATGCTCTTAATGCTACAAGAGCTGCTGTTGAAGAGGGTATCATCGCAGGTGGTGGTTCAGCTTACATCCACACAACTAAGAAGCTTGCTGCTCTTATTGATGGTCTTGATGGTGATGAAAAGACAGGTGCTATCATCGTAGCTAAGGCTCTTGAAGCTCCACTTGCTCATATTGCTGCAAATGCAGGTCTTGAGGGTGCAGTTATCATCAACAAGATTAAGGAGTCAGAGGCAGGAGTTGGCTTTGATGCTTACAAGGAAGAGTATGTAAACATGATTGATGCAGGTATCATAGATCCTGTTAAGGTTACAAGAACAGCTCTCCAGAATGCAACATCAGTTGCTTCTACATTCCTCACAACAGAGTCAGTTGTTGCTGATATTAAGGAAGACGCTCCAGCTATGCCAGCAGGTGGCATGGGTGGCGGAATGGGTATGATGTAATCCATTCTCAGTAGTTTAATATAAAGACTGCCCTTATGCATGGCTTTATTAAGTCTGTGGCATAAGGGCAGTTTTTTTGTATTATAGATATGATTTGTTGACATGGTAATAAAAATATCATATAATATAAATACGAAAAAACGTACGAAATATAATACTAAAAATGGAGGTGTATGAAATGTTAGCTGTAAAATCAATGGATGTAAGAGATAATTTTAAAGCATTTTGCGATAAAGTTTTTAATGGTGAGACAGTAATTGTTTCAAGACCAAAGAATGAAAATATAGTTATGATATCTGAAAATGAATATAACGATATGATGAAGGCTTGGAGAAATGCAGAGTATCTTGCCATGCTGGATAAATCTATGGCTGAAGCCAAGTCAGGTGGTTTTGTTACAAAGACAATAGATGAGTTAGGGGAGTACGAACGATGAATATAGTATTTACATTTACTGCATGGCAGCAATATTTGAGCTGGCAGAGGGAAGATAAAAAAATAGATAAACTTATACAGGCTTACATATAATTTTGATAATTATCATAATCTTATTATTTATTCTTGTAAATTTCATTATGAAGATTAATTCTATTATAAATTAATAATCTCAAAATAAAAAATTAATTCGATAAAAATTTAAATTAAAACTTTAAAAATGTATTGACATACTTTATCTATAATGCCCCTTTTATAAAAAATATCATGGTACACACAACGAATAACAATAAAAACATATCGAAAAACGATAAATAAATATTGACATACAATATAATCAAGAGTATTATAATGTATGTCAATTTTTATTTGTATTTTTAATTTATTTAAGAAATATGCTTGATTAAAAATCATATTCATTTAAGGAGGTTTTTAGAGAAATGAAGGGTAACAGTATCACAGGGGCGACAAAGATATTGCTTGATATTATGTTTTATGTAGGGATTGTGGTCACATTGACATTGCCGGTTTCGTTTTATTTTTACGGTAAGTATAATGAGTTTTTCAAAATCTATTATATACAGATGGTAGTTATATTTATGATAGCCGGAGTATTTGCAGTTTTGATATTGTATGAGTTAAGAAGAATATTTAAGACAGTGCTTAATGATGACTGCTTTGTGAAGAGCAATGTAAGAAGTCTTAACCGCATGGGTATATACAGCTTTGCGATAATGCTTGTCATGCTGTGCAGGCTGCCTATGTTCTTCACACCTGCTGTGTTTGTGATAGTTGTAGTATTTCTTATAGCAGGTCTTTTTTCAAGGGTGCTTGCTATAGTATTTGACAGGGCAGTGGAATATAAGCAGGAAAATGATTTTACAATATAAGGAGCATTGATATTATGGCGATAAGAATAGATTTAGATGTAGTTATGGCACAGAGGAAAAAAGGACTAGCAGAGCTTGCGAAGGAGGTAGATATAACGCAGGCAAACTTGTCAATTCTTAAGAATAACAAGGCTAAGGCTATCCGGTTTTCGACACTTGATTCTATATGTAAGGCTTTGGATTGTCAGCCAGGGGATATTATAACCTATGTTGATGATTAGGATGGGGGTAAATATTTATGGAGATAACAGCTAAAGAAGTTATTGATAATAATGACAATAATAACAATGATAACAGGAAACTAAACAGATTTAAAACCTGTGGCTTATGGGCTGTATTGTATGGACTGATATGGACGGTTTGTTTATATAAGAATACATCAGGAATAATGACAATAGTATTTGCTGTGGCAACTATAGCGTATTTATTTCTTATTATAATAAGGTCAGCCAAGAGCAGGGCATATGGCTATGGAGTAAAGGATAAATTCATATATAAACCTGTTGTGCCATATCTTGTCGGTATATTATTGCTAGGAGCTTCTGTATTTTGTACAGATGATAGTTTTATTATATTTATGAACTATATTGGAATATACATTCTTGCGATGACAGTGCTGCTCATGTGCTTTGGAAATCTGGAGAGATTCGGACTTGCGGGGTATATAAATAGTCTCATTGGTATGGCCGTAGCTCCGTTTAAGTATATATTTTCAATTTTTGGCGATGGATTTATGTATATGAGGACGCGCAAGGATAAGGTTTCTATAATACCATATATAGCACTTGGAATTGCACTTGCATTACCATTAATGGCGCTTGTTATTGTTATGCTTTCAAATGCGGATGTTGTATTTAAAACCTTTGTTGAAAAGGGTGTAAATAATCTTGAGATATCTTCAAATATGGTTGGATTTATTGTTTCACTGATAGTTTCTGTTGTTTATGCTTACGGTATATATTGCAGAATGAATGAATATAGTTTTTTATCTGTTTATACAAATCAAAAGAATGTAGAGCCGGTAATAGGCATCGCATTTAGTATTATGCTTACTATGGTGTATGTAGTATTTTCAGGTATACAGATAATAACATTATTTGCAAAGGAGCGCATGCTTCCTGATGGGTACACATATTCTGAATATGCCAGACAGGGATTTTTCCAGCTTTTATTTGTGGCAGCAATGAACCTTATAGTTGTGCTTATATGTAATCATGTATTTAAGGATAATAAATTACTTAAAATAATACTAACAGTTATGTGTGGCTGTACCTATATAATGATTATATCGTCAGCAGTCAGGATAACTATGTATATAAAGACATACGACCTTACTTATCTGAGACTACTTGTTATATTTGCACTTATTAACCTGTCATGCTTATTTGCAGGGGCTATAATATCTGTATATAATAAAAAATTTAATCTGGTTAAGTATATAATCATGGTTTGTGGTGCTTTGTATATAACGCTCTCTTTTGTACATCCTACAGCTATAATAGCAAGATACAATCTTGATAAGAGCATAGAGAGAATTGAAAATGCTGACGGGGAAGTGTTTGATATTGATATATCATATGTGCTTGGCTGTTCTGATGATGCTACATATTATGTATATAAATTTTATGACGAAATTAACACTATGTCGTATACAAACAATGATATGAAGAATGAATGTATGTTATATTTTAGAAATGTAAGGTTTGATTACAGGACATCAGATAATAAAATCAGGGGATTTAATCTGTCGCGTTATAGGGCATACAGGGCTTCTGATAAAGCGATAGAAAAATAACAAAAAATTTTAAAAATAGTATTGACAAAAAAACAATTAGTGTTATACTCAACATAGAACAGATAGAATAAAGGGTGCTGCTCGAAGGGGTAGTACCCTGATTGTATGAGGATAGGAGGTAAGAGATATGGATGCTGAAAAATTTACAAGAAAATCACTTGAAGTAATTGAAAATTGTGAGAAGCTTGCATATGAGTACAACAATCAGGAGATAGATCAGGAGCATTTGCTCTACAGTCTTATTACTGTAGATGACAGCCTTATAGCTAAATTGCTGGAGAATATGGGAGTAAACATGGAGAGCTTCTCTAAGGACTGCGAGAAGTTAGTTGCATATCGTCCTAAGGTTTCAGGAGGAAAGCTTTTTACAAGTCAGGATTTCACCAAGGCACTTATTCAGGCTGAGAAGGAATCAAAGCAGATGGGTGACGCTTATGTGTCAGTTGAGCATATATTCCTCGGTATATTAGAGAAGATGAACAAGGCTGTAAAAGGTCTTGTTATGGGATATGGAATCAACAGGAATAAATTCCTTGAGGCTCTTGCCGCAGTAAGAGGCAACAAGAAGGTAGAGAGTGATAATCCTGAGGATACCTATGATTCACTCAACAAATTCGGCTATGACCTTGTTGAGCGTGCCAGAGAACAGAAGTTAGATCCTGTAATAGGAAGAGATACAGAGATTAGAAATATAATCCGTATTCTTTCAAGAAAGACTAAGAATAACCCTGTTCTTATCGGTGAACCGGGTGTAGGTAAGACTGCTGCCATAGAAGGTTTAGCACAACGAATTGTGAGAGGCGATGTACCTGATTCACTTAAGGATAAGCAGATATTTGCACTTGATATGGGTGCTATGCTTGCAGGTGCAAAGTACAGAGGTGAGTTTGAGGAGAGACTTAAGGCGGTTTTAGATGAGGTTAAGAATTCAGATGGACATATTATATTGTTCATTGATGAGCTTCACACTATAGTAGGTGCAGGTAAGACAGAGGGCTCAATGGATGCCGGCAATATGTTAAAGCCTATGCTTGCAAGAGGTGAGCTTCACTGTATCGGTGCTACAACCTTAGATGAGTACAGAAAGTATATCGAGAAGGATGCAGCCCTTGAGAGACGTTTCCAGCCTGTAATGGTTAATGAGCCATCAGTTGAAGATACAATATCTATTCTTAGAGGTATCAAGAACAGATATGAGGTATTCCATGGTGTCAAGATAAGTGATGGTGCGTTGGTAAGTGCAGCTACACTCTCTAACAGATATATTACGGACAGATTTTTGCCTGATAAGGCGATAGACCTTGTTGATGAGGCTTGTGCCATGATTAAGACAGAACTTGATTCTATGCCGACAGAGCTTGACGAGATATCACGTAAGATTATGCAGATGGAGATAGAGGAGGCAGCACTTAAGAATGAGACTGACCATCTCAGCCAGGACAGACTCAATACACTTCGTCAGGAGTTATCAGAGTTAAAGGACAAATCTAAGCAGATGAAGGCGGTCTGGGAGAATGAGAAGAAGGGCGTAGAACGTATCAGACAGCTCAGGGAAGAGCTTGAGGATGTTAAGAATAAGATACAGATTGCACAGAGAAGCTATGACCTTGAGAAGGCTGCTGAGCTTCAGTATGGCCGTCTGCCTCAGCTACAGAAGGAGCTTGAAGAATTAGAGAGTAATGCGACTGAGAAGGAGAGAAGCCTAGTACACGAATGTGTAACTGACGAGGAGATTGCCAAGATTGTATCTAAATGGACTGGAATTCCTGTTGCAAAGCTTACGGAGAGTGAGAGAAATAAGACCTTACATCTGGCAGATGAGCTTCACAAGAGAGTTGTAGGACAGGATGAGGCAGTACAGCTTGTAAGCGATGCCATTATACGTTCTAAGGCAGGCATAAAGGATCCAACTAAGCCGATTGGTTCATTTTTGTTCCTTGGTCCTACGGGTGTAGGTAAGACGGAGCTTGCAAAATCACTTGCACAGGCATTGTTTGATAATGAGGCAAGCATGGTTCGTATCGATATGAGTGAATATATGGAGAAGCACAGTGTGGCAAGGCTTATAGGAGCTCCTCCGGGATATGTTGGCTATGATGAAGGCGGACAGCTCACCGAGGCAGTAAGGAGAAAACCATATTCAGTAGTCCTTTTTGATGAGATTGAGAAGGCACATCCAGACGTATTTAATGTTCTGTTACAGGTGCTTGATGATGGACGAATAACAGATTCAAAGGGCAAGACAGTAGATTTCAAGAATACTATACTTATCATGACATCAAATATAGGTTCTGAATATCTGCTAGAGGGAATAGATGATAACGGAAATATAAAACCTGATTGTGCAGCCAGTGTAATGAACAGCTTAAAGGCACATTTCAGACCAGAGTTTCTTAACAGACTTGATGAGACTATAATGTTTAAGCCTCTTGATAAGACATCAATCTCTGGAATAGTTGAGCTCCTGTTAAAGGACCTTAACACAAGAATTGCCGATAAGGAGCTTAAGCTTACGCTTACAGAGAAGGCCATAGACCACATTATTGAGGCAGGCTATGATCCTCATTATGGAGCAAGACCATTAAAGAGATATTTGCAGAAGAATGTGGAGACATTGGTTGCAAAGAGTATACTTGGCGGAACCTTAAGGGCAGGTGATACCATAACATTAGATTATGATGGCACTCAGCTATTTATAAAGTAACGATATAACACATAGAATGAATAATAAATAAAGAATGGTTGGCGGATTTTGGTTCGGAAGCTTTCTTACTAAATATAATAGTTCCGTTACGGGACCGTTTGCACTTAGTTGCTTCTCGCAGCAGTGCTAAGTTCGTGCTATGCACTTACTAAGCACTAGCGGAAGCAAATGTCCCTGCACGGAACTATTATATTTATAAGAAAGCTTCCAGACCAAAATCCGTCAACCATTAATTATCTGTCATTTATTGTGATATAAGGTCTTTCGTCAGCAACAGACTTATACGCAGGTCTTATTATCTTATTCGCATTTGTTAATTCTTCAATACGATGTGCACTCCATCCGGCTATTCTTGCCACAGCAAAAAGAGGTGTGAACAGCTCATCAGGGAGACCGAGCATAGAGTATACAAAGCCACTGTAGAAATCTATATTAGGACTTACACCCTTGTATATTTTGCGTTTGTCAGCGATAACCTCCTTGGCTATTCTTGCAACATTCTTATATAACTCATATTCATCCTGCTTGCCTTTCTCATCTGAGAGCTTACCCACGAAGCGCTCGAAGAGTATGGCCCTAGGATCTGATATAGAGTATACTGCATGTCCCATACCATATATAAGACCAGCCTTGTCAAATGCTTTCTTATCAAGCAGATCACATAAATAGGAACGTATTGCATCCATGTCTGACCAATTTTTTACATGCTCCTTTAAGTCATCAAACATAAGCTTAACCTTAACGTTTGCACCTCCGTGCTTAGGCCCTTTAAGTGAACAGAGAGAGGCTGCAACAGATGAATAGGTGTCTGTTCCTGATGATGTTACTACGTGTGTTGTGAAGGTAGAGTTGTTACCACCGCCATGTTCAGCGTGAAGAACCAGAGCGAGGTCAAGTACCTTTGCTTCTGTATCAGTGTAACTCTTGTCCTGACGGAGAAGTCTTAAAATATTCTCAGCAGTTGAGAGTTCAGGTTTCTGATTATGTATATATAATCCGTGTCCCTGGTCATAGTGTCTGTATGCAAGATAAGAATATACAGCCATAGCAGGGAAGTTTGCTATAAGCTCAATGCTTTGTCGTAAAACATTAGGTATTGAAATATCAGATGTGTTGGCATCATATGAGCTTAAAGTAAGTATACTTTTGGCAAGTGCATTCATTATGTCTCTGTTGGGAGTTTTAAGAATTACATCTCTGACAAAATTATGTGGAAGCTTTCTATATGAGCCTAGCAGTTTATTAAAGCCTGCTAATTCATTGGCAGTTGGAAGTTCACCAAATAAAAGGAGATATACTGTCTCCTCATAACCAAATCTGTTTTCACTGGTAAATCCATTGACAAGATCAAATATATTAATTCCTCTGTAAAACAATTCACCTTCTATAGGAGTAGAAACACCATCTATAACTCGTGATGAGTTTATAGTTGATATCTCAGTTAAGCCTGTAAGTACGCCTTTGCCATCAAGATCACGGAGACCACGTTTAACCTCATATTTGGTATAAAGCTCAGGATCTATACGATCATGCTCTTCACATAATTTGGCAAGTCTTGTAAGTTCGGGGGTAACGGATGAAAATTCGATTTCGTTCATTAAATCACTCCTTGCAAAATAGTCACATTCATAACTGTCAAAATAAATAATATTATGTATAGTAGTAATAATATAATACAAAATTATAAAAATGGCAAATAAAGAAAATTTTGTTTACTATCTTTTCTCTACGATTTATAATATTATGATGTGAGTGTAAAAAGAAAAAATACGTCACTCATAGATGTGTTTGAATTGCCTTGCAATTTGAAATAGTGGGAGGATGACATGTACACACATGAGAAAAAGATACTGTTTTCTGATATAGATATGAGTGCAAAAATGTCGGTAAGCGGAATACTTAACGCATTGCAGGATTGTGTTAATATAAATTCAGAGTCTATAGGCAGAGGTATCAGATATATGAAGGAGACAGCGAGGGCATGGTTTGCTATTAGCTGGAATATAGAGATAAAGAGATATCCGGAGATGTTTGAGAATGTTGTCGTCAAAACGTGGCCATACGCATTTTCGGCATCAATGGGTTATAGAAATGTTATAATAACCGATTCTGATGGAAATGATATTATATGTGCAGATTCTATATGGACGCTTGTAGATACCAATACAGGACGACCTGTTAAGATAATGGATGAGGATAGGAAGGGTTACGATACTGAACCGGAATATCCTATAGAAAAGCCAGGAAGAAAAATAAGACTTCCGAAGGATATACCTCATGTAGGTGAGGCTGCAGTGTGTCGTGCTGACATAGACTTTAACGGACATATGAGTAATGCGAGATATATTCAGATGGCTATGGAGTATGTTCCATTTGATGTCGACATAACGAGAATAAGGGTAGAATATAAGAAACAGTCCAAGTACGGCGAAAAGCTTAGTGTTGGATGTATATATGAGGATGCAGAGGGTGGAGGACACTATATACTTACATTTACCGGAGAAGAGGGACAGGTAAGAGCTATAGTGGAATTCACGGTAAATAACGGGTGACAGATATGAATAAGAGTATATCCGAGAAGAAAATCGAACAGATGATAGATGCAGCTCTAAAGGCGAGGAAGCTTGCATACACACCATATTCGCATTATATGGTTGGGGCGGCACTTCTTGTATGTGATGGCACAGAGGATAATAAGATAATCACAGGCTGTAATATAGAAAATGCGGCATATTCACCAGGTAATTGTGCTGAGAGAACTGCCATATTTAAGGCTGTAAGTGAGGGCTGCAGGGATATGCTTGCGATAGCTATAGTGGCAGGAAATGAGGCTATGACAGACGAGGATATAGCAGCCGCTGACACATATGTATCACCATGCGGAATGTGCAGACAGGTTTTGCGGGAGTTTGTCAATCCTGCTGAGTTTGTTGTTATAATGGCTAAGAGTAAGACCGATTACAGGAAGATGACACTTGAGGAATTATTTCCATATGGGTTTGGACCTGAATATATAAAATATTAATTGATGGAGGAAACATGAATTGAGTAAATTTGATGTATTAAAGTCATACACAGTAGAGGAAGAAAGAAAGATTGGCGAGGTAAATGGAACAGGCTATGTTTTAAGACATAATAAAACGAAAGCCAGAATTATGATTATAGAGAATGACGACAGCAATAAGGTGTTCACTATAGGTTTCAGAACTCCGCCTTCAGATGATACAGGTGTGCCTCATATAACAGAACACTCTGTATTATGCGGTTCTAAGAACTTCCCTGTGAAGGATCCTTTTGTCGAGCTGTGCAAGGGTTCACTTAATACATTTTTAAATGCCATGACATATTCGGACAAGACGGTATATCCTGTGGCAAGTCTTAACAAGCATGATTTCCATAACCTCATGCACGTTTATTTAGATGCGGTATTTTATCCTAATATATACAAGAAGGATGAGATAATGAAGCAGGAGGGCTGGCATTATGAGGTTGATGAGGAGACAGGTGAGTTATTCATAAATGGTGTTGTATATAATGAGATGAAGGGTGTCTACTCATCAGCTGAGGAGCAGCTATATAGAATCATAGAAAAATCTCTTCTTGGACATACAGCATATGGATATGAGTCAGGCGGAGATCCGGCGTATATACCAGAGCTTACGCAGGAGGCATTTTTAGATTTCCACAGAAGATATTATCACCCTAGCAACAGTTATATTTATCTGTATGGAGATATGGACAGTGTAGCTGAGCTTGACTTTATAGATAAGGAATACCTCTCAGACTTTGATTATCTTGATATAGACTCAAGTCTTAAGGATGAACCATGCTTTGAAAAGCCACAGAGCGTTACAGAGTATTATTCACTTTCAGATGCAGACAGTGAGGAGGATAACACATATCTTGCCTATAATGTTGTTGTTGGCAAGAGCCTTGACAAGAAGCTTTGTACAGCAATGTCTGTTTTGGAGCACGCATTATTAATAGCACCGGGAGCTCCGCTCAAGAAGGCACTTATAGATGCGGGAATAGGTAAGGATGTATTCTCATCCTTTGATGACGGAATAAAGCAGCCTACATTCTCAATTATAGCCAAGAATGCAAATGCGTCTGATGAGGAGCGTTTTATAGAGATAATAGACGATACATTAAGAAAGCTTGTAAATGAGAAGATAAATAAGAGGTCACTTACGGCAGCAGTTAATTCATTTGAGTTTAAGCATAAGGAGGCAAACTTTGGAAGATTTCCTAAGGGACTTATGCTCGGACTTAACGCATTTGGAACATGGCTATATGATGACGGACATGCTCTTGATTTGTTCTTTATGAATGAGGTATATGACGAGCTTAAGAAGGATATAGAGACAGATTACTTTGAACAGTTAATAGAGACATATCTGTTAGATAACAAGCATAAGAGCTATGTTAAGCTTGTACCGGAGAAAGGACTTAACGCTAAGCGTGAGGCAGCGGAGAAAGCTAAGTTAAGTGAATATAAGGCGGGATTAAGCGAGGATGACATAAATAAGCTTATAGCCGATGAGAAGCATTTGAAGGAATATCAGAGTGAGCCTAGTACAAAGGAAGAACTAGAGACTATACCATTGCTTGCCATATCAGATATAGACAGGACTGCAAGGAAGATTAAAAATAACTTCTCCGAGATAGAGATGGTTAAGGTTGTAAGCCATAAGATATTTACAAATGGAATAAGCTACCTGACACTCAACTTTGATATAACTGACTTAGATCAGGATAAGCTTCCTGTTGCATCGCTTCTTACAGATATATTTAAATATGTAGATACTGAGAATTACTCATATAATGAGCTTGCAAATGAGATTAACATCCATACCGGTGGAATAGGATTTGCAACTACAGTTACAAATAAGAAGGAAAAGGATAAGTATATAGTTCAGTTTATTGTTAATGCAAAGATGCTTGATGATAAGGTCGATAAGGGTATGGAGCTTATATCTGAGATACTTTTCACATCTAAGCTTGATGATAAGAAACGCCTGCGTGAGATAGTAGCAGAGAGCCATGCAAACCTTAAAAATGACCTTGTCTCAGCGGGACATACTACGGCAGCAGGAAGGGCGATATCTTATGTATCACCTATCGGGGTGGTTAAGGAGCTCACAGAGGGCTTTGATTACTACAAGTATCTGGAGCTTATTAACAACGATTTTGATAATCAGTATGACAAGCTTGTTGATGATTTAAGGACGGTGCTTGGGGAGATATTGTGGAGAAATGGACTTGAGATATCTTATACATCAGACTGTGAGCCTGAAAATGTGCTTAAGGCTTCGGTAACAAATCTCTCAAAGAGACTTTCATCACGTCTCTCGTATGAGAATGCTAAGAAGATATCACCTTGTGCATATAATGAGGGCTTTAAAACAGCAAGTCAGGTACAGTATGTTGCTACAGCAGGTAATTTCATGGAGAGAGGTCTTACCTATAATGGCGGACTTTCGGTTTTATCGTCAATATTCTCATATGATTATCTGTGGATTAACGTCAGGGTAAAGGGCGGTGCATACGGCTGTATGTGTGCATTTGCGAGAAGTGGAAATGCATACTTTACATCTTACAGAGATCCTAATCTTATGGAGACATATGATATCTATAAGAAGGCACCTGAATATGTGAGAAGCTTTGACGCGGACGAGAGAGACATGACTAAATACATTATAGGTGCTATAAGCAAGCTTGATGCACCGCTTACACCGTCAGCCGAGGGTAACTTCAGCTATGTTGCATATCTTATGGGACTTACTGATGAGGATTTGCAGCGTGACAGGGATGAGGTGCTTGATTCAAATGTTGAGTCTATACGTGCTCTTGCACCTTATGTCGAGGCAGCAGTTGACGGAGGCATTATATGTGCAATAGGAGATGAGAACAAGATTGAAAATGCAGCTGATAACTTTAAAACAGTTCTCAGCGTATTTTAGAATATATACGGAGGATTAAATGACAGATAATTATAAATCAGGCTTTGTTGCAATTATAGGTCGTCCTAATGTAGGTAAGTCAACCCTTATGAACAGACTTATAGGACAAAAAATTGCGATAACCAGCAATAAAGCACAGACTACGAGAAACAGAATACAAACGGTATATACGGATGACGAGGCACAGCTTGTGTTCCTTGATACACCGGGTATAAACAAAGCTAAAAATAAGCTTGGTGAATACATGATGAATGTAGCTCATGGTACATTGTCAGAGGTAGATGTTGTTATGTGGATTGTTGAGCCAACGACATTTATTGGTGCCGGAGAGCGTCATATCATAGAGACTCTTGATAAGGTTACGACACCTGTTATTCTTGTTATAAACAAGACGGATTCGGTGGAGGAACAGGCAATATTTGATGCGATAAACACCTACAAGGAGGTTTATAACTTTGAGGCTATAGTTCCTGTATCTGCTCTTAAGGGAAAGAATACAGATGAGCTTATAAAAACCTTGAAGAAGCTTCTTCCATATGGACCACAGTTTTATGACGAAGATACTGTGACAGACCAGCCGGAGAGACAGATAGTATCAGAGCTTATCAGAGAACAGGCACTAAGGATGCTTGATAAGGAGATTCCGCATGGTATTGCTGTCGTGATTGACAGGATGAAGGAGAGACCTGACGGAAGGCTTATTGATATAGATGCCACAATAATATGTGAGAGAGATTCACACAAGGGTATTATAATAGGTAAGCAGGGAGCTATGCTCAAGAAGATAGGAACAAAGGCGAGAGTCAGTATGGAAAATCTTCTTGACACGAAGGTGAACCTTAAGCTCTGGGTTAAGGTTAAGAAGGACTGGAGAGACAGCGACACACTTATTAAGAATTATGGTTACAGAGATGAGTAAACAATATAAGGAGGATAAAACTATTGGGCAAAGAAACATCTGACAACATCATTGAACTTAAGAACATTACTAAGAAATTTGAGGACGGATTTATAGCCGTGGACGATTTTAATCTTACGGTTAAAAGAGGTGAGTTCGTCACATTTCTTGGACCTTCAGGATGCGGCAAAACGACGACACTTAGAATGATAGCAGGATTTGATATACCGAGTGAGGGTGAGATACTGTTGGATGGAAAGGATATCAGTAGTCTGCCTCCTAACAAGAGACCAATCAATACTGTGTTTCAGAGATATGCATTGTTTCCACATCTGGATATATACGACAATATTGCATTTGGCTTAAAGCTTAAGAAGATGTCTAAGGCCGAGATAGATAAGAAGGTTAAGCGTGTGCTTGAGATGGTTGATTTGGAGGGCTTTGAGAAGAGAAAGGTTCAGACCTTGTCAGGCGGGCAGCAGCAGAGAATAGCCATTGCAAGGGCACTTGTAAATGAACCGGAGATACTTCTCTTAGATGAGCCTCTTGGTGCTCTTGACCTTAAGATGAGAAAGGAAATGCAGTTAGAGCTAATCAGTATGCACGAGAAGCTCGGTATAACATTTATCTATGTTACTCATGATCAGGAGGAAGCACTTACAATGTCGGACAAGATTGTTGTAATGTCAGAGGGAAAAATGCAGCAGATAGGAACTCCTGAGGATATATATAATGAGCCTAAGAATGCATTTGTTGCGGACTTTATCGGCGAGAGTAATATCTTTAATGGAATAATGACTGGAGACAAAAAGGTTCGTTTTTGTGGTACGGAGTTTGACTGCGTTGATGATGTTCCTAATGGAACTCTTATAGATGCTGTTGTAAGACCTGAGGATATTGTGATAACCACACCTGAGCTTGGAATGATACAGGGTGATGTTATTTCAGTTATATTCAAGGGCGTGCATTATGAGATAACAGTAATGTCAGGAAAGAACGAGATAGTTATACAGTCAACTAAGGCTGCAAATACCGGTGATCATGTAGGTCTTGTTATAGAGCCTGACGGAATCCATATTATGCATGCCGAGAATACTGTAAATAGAATAGAGACAGGCGTTGACAAAAATTATGAGCTTATGTTCATGGATGGAGTATTTTCATGTGATTTGACCAAGGTGGTGCCTAATTCTTCATATAAGGATGGAGAGCTTGTTGATGCACATGGTGATGTGATTGCTCCTGATAGGATAAAGGTAATAATGTCTATCGCAACACACGATATTAAGATGAGTGACAATGAGGAAGATGGAATTGTATGTGGACATATAATCAACCTTATATATAAGGGAGACCACTACAGCTATGTTGTGAGAACTGATTATGATGAAGATTTTATTATTGATGATGAGGATTTGTGGAATATGGACGACTATGTAAGTCTTATTATTCCTGAGGACAAGATAACTTATACATTGAAGAGATAAAATCATTTACATAAGAGAAGGAGATAAGAGATGAACGGATTACGTTTTTCCAGAAAACAGCTATGTATTCCATATTTGTTGTTTTTAATATGTTTTGTTGTTGCACCTCTGCTTGTGATTATATATTATGCATTTACTAACGGCGAGGGAAGGTTTTCAACAGATAATCTTATAGGCTTTTTCAGCAGCCCTAATACTATTGGAACACTTGCGTACAGCTTTGTGCTTGCTGTTGTAACAACGCTGGTAAGTCTGCTTTTAGCATATCCGATAGCATATATACTTGCAAGAAGTAATATAAGACACAAATCAGTTATACTTATGATATTTGTTATGCCTATGTGGATTAACTTTACGCTTAGAATTACAGCTCTTAAGGAGATACTTACTCTGATTGAGGGCAATCTTGCATATTATCCATTTTTGAATTCTGTCATAGGTATGACATATGATTTTTTACCATTTATGATATTGCCTATATATACTACAATAATGAAGCTTGACAACAGCCTTCTTGAGGCTGCAAATGACCTTGGAGCAAGCAATATACAGACATTCATAAAGGTTACACTGCCGCTTTCTGTTCCGGGAATTATAAGTGGTATAGTGATGGTATTTCTTCCATCAATGACCAATTATGTTGTGCTTGATATGCTTTATAACAGCACATATATTATGGGCAGCCTGATAGGAAGCTATTTTGCAGCATACGATTGGCACAATGGTTCTATGATAGCACTCATATTGCTGCTTATAATATTGATATTTACACTAGCAACCAGTCGTTACTCAGAGGAGGATAATAGCAGGGGAGGTGCAATGTTATAATGAAAAGAAGATTAGGATATGCATTTCTCATTGTTATGTTGATTGTTATATATCTGCCTATACTTATTCTCGCAGTATACAGCTTTACAGATTCAGCAAATATAGGTATGATACACGGATTTTCAGTTCAGAACTATGTGACTTTGTTCACTAAGCCTGAGCTGTCAGATATGATATGGGGTACTGTTATACTTGCACTTGTCTCAGCAGCAATAGCAACCATTTTTGGAACACTCGGTGCAATAGGTACATTTTATTCTAAGAAGGCTACACAGAATGTGGTTAATATGATGAATCAGATACCTGTTGTAAATGCTGATGTTGTTACAGGTTTTTCTATATGTATATTGCTTATTGTAGTATGCAATGTAAGCAAGGAGACATATATACCGCTTGTTGTAGGTCACGTTGTGCTTTCTGCACCATTTGTGTACCTTGCTGTAGTGCCTAAATTAAAGCAGATGGATTCAAGTCTTTATGAGGCTGCGTTGGATCTTGGTGCTTCGCCTGCACAGGCACTGTCTAAGGTTATAATACCTCAGATTGCTCCTGGAATTATATCAGGCTTTGCACTTGCAGTTACACTTTCTCTGGATGATTACTTTATTGCAAGCTATACCAAGCCTGCTACATTTGACACAATAAGTACCTACGTTGTAAATGCGACAAAGGGCTCTCACACAGAGATAAAAACAGCACTCTGGGCATTATCAACTATTATTTTCCTGATAGTTATAGTTATTGCTCTGGCTATGAATATGGCTGGAAGGAAAAAGGAGGGCAACGAATGATGAAATACAGACATAAAAAGGTGATTAACAGAGTTGCTGCTCTTGTTCTTTCTGCGATAATGACATTTGCATTTGCCGCTGTCGGAGCATTTTCAGGCAAAGAGATGACCGCATATGCCAAGGATGATGTGATTACACTTCGTGTATGTAACTGGGAGGAGTATATCGACCTTGGCGAATGGGACGAGGACGAGAAGATTGAGCTTGACAATGGAAGCACTATATTTGGTGAGAATTCCATGGTTAGTGATTTTGAAGAGTGGTACTATGAAACCTACGGAAAGCGTGTAAAGGTTGAGTATTCATGTTTTGGTACTAATGAGGATTTATATAATCAGCTGACACTTGGAGATGTATATGACCTTGTGTGTCCTTCTGATTATATGATAATGAAGCTTATGGCTGAGAAGAAGCTTGAGCCATTTTCTGACCAGTTCTATGATGAATCTAATGATGAGAACTATTATGTAAGAGGGGTATCTGACTATATAAGAGATACCTTCGATGAAAATGAGATTAATGGTGAGAGCTGGAGTAAATATGCGGCTGGATATATGTGGGGAGTTACCGGTGTTCTCTATAATCCTGATGAGATTACTGAGGAGGAGGCTTCCACATGGAATATATTCAATAATGAGAAGTTTAAAAGACAGATTACAATTAAGGACAATGTAAGAGATTCATATTTTGCGGCACTCGGAGCACTTCGCTCAGAGGAGCTTATGGATGAAGATTTTATTAATCAGCTGGATTATCATGACCGACTTATGGAGATAATGAATGATGTATCATCTGGTACTATAGCTGATGTCGAGGCATTGTTGCAGGATATACAGGATAATGTATACTCATTTGAAACTGATAGTGGAAAGGCTGATATGATAAGTGGAAAGGTTCTTGCCAACTATCAGTGGTCAGGAGATGCTGTGTATGCAATGGATCAGGCAGAGGAGGATGACTTTTATCTTGATTTTGCTGTGCCACAGGAGTGTACTAATCTGTGGTTTGACGGATGGGTAATGCTTAAGAGTGGAATTGAGGGCGATGCTGATAAGAAGCAGGCGGCAGAGGCATTTGTAAATTATCTGTCGCGTCCTGACAATGCAGTCAGAAATATGTACTATATAGGTTATACCTCAGTTATCTCAGGTGGAGATGACAGTACAGTATTTGATTATATAAACTGGTGTTATGGAGCAGAGGATGATGAGACAGACACCATAGAATATCCTGTGGGCTTTTTCTTCTGCGGAGATAATGATAATTCTGATTATATGATAACTGCACCTGCCGACCAGGCAAAAAGACAGTTGTTTGCACAATATCCATCACAGGATGTATTAGAGAGAAGTGCGATAATGCAGTATTTTGATGATACGGCAAACAAAGAGATAAACCAGATGTGGATAAATGTAAGATGCTATAATATTAACGAAGTCCCTTTATATGTCTGGATTATTGTGTGCGTTATCATTATACTTGTTGTATCATTTATAGTACGAATGAGAATAAAGCACAGACATTGATGATGTTTGGAAGCATGAAGGAAAAGCTGTGAAAGAAGAATATGTTGTTACAGGTATAATTTTATATACGGCACTTGTCGGAGAGTATGATAAGCGGCTTGTTGTTCTCACAAAGGAGCGTGGCAGAATTACCATTTTCTCAAATGGCTCAAGGAGACCTAACAGTATGCTAAGGGCGGCAAGCCAGAGCTATGTCATGGGTAAATTTACCATTACAGCGAATAGGGATTCCTACAATCTTGTTAAGGCAGAGGTTGATGAGTATTTTTCAGAGCTTGCATATGATATGGAGAAAATGTGTTATGCGTCATATTTTTGCGAGTTTATGTCCTACTATACAAGGGAAGGAATGTACTGCACAAACCATCTGAACCTTCTCTATGTTACGCTTAAAGCAGTGGTGCTTGGCAATATATCCTACAGTCTGATTAAAGATATATACGAGATAAGGCTTATGGATATAGAGGGACAGGGTATACACGCATATAAATGTGTTGGCTGTAACTCTGAGGATGTGAGATATTTCAGCGCAGCGAGAGGTGGACTTCTTTGTGCTTCGTGTGCCATGAAGTATAAGATAAGTGACAAGGTTTCTGACACGCTTATATACACACTTAAATATATACTGTCATCACCGTATGGAAAGCTATACAGCTTCAAGCTTACCGAGGAAGCAGAGAGGGAGCTTGACTATGTGTGTGACAGATTCAGACGACAATATGTGGACAAAAATTTCAAATCTTTGGAAATTCTTTCGTCTTTAGCTTGAAATATTTATATATTATATGTAAAATGTTACTGTTTCATATAATCCTGCACACACCGGTGTAGGAGGAAGAGAGGTTAATAATACAATGGAAAAGACAATGGAGAAAGTTGTTGCACTTGCAAAATCAAGAGGTTTTATTTATCCGGGTTCAGAGATTTATGGTGGACTTGCTAACACATGGGATTATGGAAATCTTGGTGTTGAATTTAAGAACAACGTCAAGAAAGCATGGTGGAAGAAGTTCATTCAGGAGAATCCATACAATGTAGGTGTTGATTGTGCCATATTGATGAATCCTCAGACATGGGTTGCCTCAGGTCACGTTGGCGGTTTCTCAGATCCACTTATGGATTGTAAGGAGTGTCATGAGAGATTCCGTGCTGATAAGGTAATCGAGGATTACATGCAGGAAAACGGCATTGAGATAGAGGGTAGTGTTGATGGCTGGACTAAGAACCAGATGGCAGATTATATTGAGGAGAAGCACATCTGTTGTCCAAGCTGCGGAAAGCACAACTTTACAGATATAAGAGAATTTAACCTTATGTTCAAGACATTTCAGGGTGTTACAGAGGATTCTGCTGCAACTCTTTATCTTAGACCAGAGACAGCACAGGGTATCTTCGTAAACTTCAAGAATGTACAGAGAACATCAAGAAAGAAGATACCATTTGGTATCGGACAGATAGGTAAGTCATTCAGAAATGAGATTACACCTGGTAACTTCACATTCCGTACAAGAGAGTTCGAGCAGATGGAGTTAGAGTTCTTCTGTGAGCCTGATACAGACCTTGAGTGGTTCAAGTATTGGAAGGATTTCTGTATTAATTGGCTGAAGGAGCTCGGAATCAAGGAAGACGAGATGCGTTATCGTGACCATGATCCTGCTGAGCTTGCTTTCTACAGTAAGGCTACAACAGATATCGAGTTCTTATTCCCATTTGGCTGGGGTGAGCTCTGGGGTATTGCTGACAGAACAGATTATGATTTGACACAGCACCAGAACACATCTAAGGAGCCTATGGATTACTTCGATGATGAGAAGAAGATTAAGTATGTTCCATATGTCATAGAGCCATCACTCGGTGCAGACCGTGTAACTCTTGCATTCCTTTGCTCAGCTTATGATGAGGAGAATATAGGAACAGAGGAGAAGCCTGATATGCGTACAGTGCTTCATTTCCACCCAGCACTTGCACCAGTTAAGATTGGTGTGCTTCCATTATCTAAGAAGCTTAATGAGGGTGCAGAGAAGGTATATGCAGAGCTTGCCAAGTATTGGAACTGTGAATTTGATGACAGAGGAAATATAGGTAAGAGATATAGAAGACAGGATGAGATAGGTACTCCATTCTGTGTAACATACGATTTTGATTCTGAGACTGACGGTGCTGTTACAGTTCGTGACCGTGACACAATGGAGCAGGAGAGAATCAAGATAGAGGATTTGAAGGAATACTTCGAGAAGAAGCTTTATTTCTAAGTTATAAGGTCTTCTTAAAATATAAGAATAATTAATATGAGGTCGTCTGCTATTTTGGTGGGCGGCCTTTTTATTTTGTATCATTTGCCATATCATGTATGATTTTGAGACACAAAGAGGAGCTAAATGCTTAAAGCAATACCGCAAAAAGAATTTTTGATATACATTTATTGAATAAATTTACCTAAAATTATCAAAAATGTGTTTATCATTTGTTATTTTTGTGGTATACTTTGAGATAGTGTGATGGGGACGTGCCATAGTCTGCTGTCGCAGAAAAATACATTACTTAGGAGGTATATGACAAATGGCAAACAAGTGGGTTTATATGTTTAGCGAAGGCGACATGACCATGCGTAATCTTCTTGGTGGTAAGGGTGCCAACCTTGCTGAGATGACAAGTATCGGTCTTCCAGTGCCACAGGGATTCACTATTACAACAGAAGCTTGTACACAGTATTATGAGGATGGTCGTAAGATTAACGATGAGATCATGGCTCAGGCTATGGAAGGCGTTGCTAAGATGGAGGAGATCAACGGCAAGAAGTTCGGTGATCTTAAGAATCCTTTACTTGTTTCTGTACGTTCAGGTGCTAGAGCATCTATGCCTGGTATGATGGATACAATACTTAACCTTGGTCTTAATGACGAGGTTGTTGCAGCTATGATAGCTGGTAACCCAGATCCAGCTTTCGAGCGTTTCGTATATGATTCTTATAGACGTTTCATCCAGATGTTCTCAGATGTTGTTATGGAAGTAGGTAAGAAGTACTTCGAGCAGCTCATCGATAAGATGAAGGAAGAGAAGGGTGTTAAGTTTGACGTTGAGCTTACAGCTCAGGATCTTAAGACTCTTGCAGAGCAGTTCAAGGCTGAGTACAAGAATCAGTTAGGAACAGAGTTCCCTTCAGATCCAGTAGAGCAGCTTAAGCTTGCTATCGAGGCTGTATTTAGATCATGGGATAACCCAAGAGCTAACGTATACAGAAGAGACAATGATATCCCTTATTCATGGGGTACAGCAGTTAACGTAATGCCTATGGTATTCGGTAACTTAAATAACGAGTCTGGTACAGGTGTTGCATTTACTCGTGATCCTGCAACAGGCGAGAAGAAGCTTATGGGTGAGTTCCTTATCAACGCACAGGGCGAGGACGTAGTTGCCGGTGTTCGTACACCAATGCCAATCGCTCAGATGGAGCAGGAGTTCCCAGAGGCTTATGCAGAGTTCATTAAGGTTTGTGATACACTTGAGAATCACTACCATGATATGCAGGATATGGAGTTTACAGTTGAGAACAAGAAGCTCTTCATGCTTCAGTGTCGTAATGGTAAGAGAACAGCTCAGGCAGCTCTTCAGATAGCTTGTGACCTTGTTGATGAGGGACATAAGACAGAGGAAGAGGCAGTTGCTATGATCGATCCTCGTAACCTTGATACACTTCTTCACCCACAGTTCGATGCAGCAGCTCTTAAGGCAGCTACACCAATGGGTAAGGGACTTGGTGCTTCTCCTGGAGCTGCTTGTGGTAAGGTTGTATTTACAGCTGATGACGCAGAAGCTTGGGCAGCTAGAGGCGAGAAGGTAGTTCTTGTACGTCTTGAGACATCACCTGAGGATATCACAGGTATGAAGTCTGCACAGGGTATTCTTACAGTTCGTGGTGGTATGACATCACATGCTGCTGTAGTTGCTCGTGGTATGGGTACATGCTGTGTATCTGGTTGCGGCGACATCATTATGGATGAGGACAACAAGCAGTTTACACTTGCAGGTAAGACATTTAAGGAAGGTGACTTCATCTCTATCGATGGTACAACAGGTAACATCTATGATGGAGTTATTAAGACAGTTGATGCTTCTATCGCTGGTACATTCGGTAGAGTTATGGCATGGGCTGACAAGTATAGAACACTTAAGGTTAGAACAAATGCTGATACACCAGCAGATGCTAAGAAGGCTCGTGAGCTTGGTGCAGAAGGTATCGGTCTTTGCCGTACAGAGCATATGTTCTTTGATCCTGAGAGAATCGCAGCATTCCGTGAGATGATTTGCTCAGATACAGTTGAGGAGAGAGAGGCAGCTCTTGATAAGATTCTTCCTTATCAGCAGAGCGATTTCAAGGCACTCTATGAGGCACTTGAGGGTAACCCTGTTACAATCAGATTCCTTGATCCACCTCTTCATGAGTTCGTTCCTACAGAGGAAGCTGATATTGAGAAGCTTGCTAAGGCTAAGAACAAGACAGTTGATGAGATTAAGGCACTTTGCAACTCACTTCATGAGTTCAACCCTATGATGGGACACAGAGGATGCCGTCTTGCTGTTACTTACCCTGAGATTGCTAAGATGCAGACAAAGGCTGTTATCCGTGCAGCTATCGAGGTTAAGAAGGCACATCCTGATTGGAATGTAGAGCCAGAAATCATGATTCCACTTATCTGTGAAGTTAAAGAGCTTAAGTATGTTAAGAAGGTAGTTGTTGAGACAGCTGACGCTGAAATTGCTGCTGCTGATATTGACCTTAAGTATGAAGTTGGTACAATGATTGAGATTCCTAGAGCAGCTCTTACAGCAGATGATATTGCTAAGGAAGCTGACTTCTTCTGTTTCGGTACTAACGACCTTACACAGATGACATTTGGTTTCTCAAGAGATGACGCTGGTAAGTTCCTTAACGCTTACTATGATGCTAAGATCTTCGAGAATGATCCATTTGCTAAGCTTGACCAGACAGGTGTTGGTAAGCTCATGGATATGGCTGTTAAACTTGGTAAGCCAGTTAATCCTAACCTTCACATCGGTATCTGTGGTGAGCACGGTGGAGATCCTTCATCAGTTGAGTTCTGCCACAAGATTGGTCTTGATTATGTATCATGTTCACCATTCCGTGTACCTATCGCTAGACTTGCTGCTGCTCAGGCTGCAATCGCTAATAAGTAGGATACCGGTAAGGGTAACTATTTGGATATAGTAATCAAATAAAGAAATCCCCTATACTTCCATTGTGAGGTATAGGGGATTTTTGTTATTTAGAAAAAGATTGCGTTATTAAAAAAGATATTGTATAGTCAAAGAAGTAAGAAAAAGTCGTGAGTGGAAAGAAGGGATTATAAATGGAAGGAATACAGAATATTTTACAGCTATTTTCAAAAAAGGCTTGTGAAATAATGGGAGAATCCTTGCGAAAGATAATTGTGTATGGTTCCTATGCCAGAGGCGACTATGATAAGAACTCAGATGTAGATATAATGATTCTTACATCCTTACCGGAGGGCAAAATCGAACCAATCGAAAATGAATTATATGATGTAGCGTTTGATATTTTGATGGAATATGGCATTCAAATTTCTGTCATTGTGAAGAATGAAGAACATTTTAGATATTGGCTTGGAGCATTACCATTTTATGATAATGTAAAGCGAGAGGGGGTTGAAATTCTTGGATGATAGAAGAGTGGAATTATGCAAATATAGAATGGAACAGGCAAAGGAAAGTTTAAAGGCATCTGAAATTATGCGTGATAATGGAATGCTCAAGGATTCAATTAATCGTTCTTATTATGCGGCTTTCTATGCTATTAAAGCTGTTTTGGCATTGGATGAAGTAGATTTTAAGAGACATAAAGATGTCGTGGCATATTTTAATAAGGAATATGTTGCAAAAGAGAAGTTTTCCAGAGAGCTTGGACGTATGATTGCCAAGCTTCAACAGTTACGTGAAAAGTCAGATTATGATGATTTTTTTCTGGCATCTGTGGAGCAGGCAGAACAACAGCTTTTATCTTCAAAGAAAATTATTGAGGATGTAGAGAAGTTTATATCAGAAGTTGATATGTAAGATCATGGAATGAACAGTTTATGAACTGAGTTTGTAGAAATCCCCTATACTTCCATTGTGAGGTATAGGGGATTTTTGTTATTTATGATATTCGGTGAAAAATTCTGCACAATTATTATGAGAATTAGTATATAAAATGTAATTTAATCTTTCTTTATAAAAGGAACAGATGTACTCTTCAATGCCTTGGTACTGTTTGGTTTCAAAGCAGAATCGTAAAAATTCAACAAATAATAAGCAAAAATAAGTGAGTATCCACTAATGATACTCGCTTATTTTGATAAATTAAGATTTTGAATAAGGTACATATTCAATAAGTTCATCAAGAGTACATTCAAGAGCATAGCAAAGCCGACATAACACAGATATATCAAGTCGCTGGATATCTTCATTCATATAGGCCTTAATTTGTGAACGCTGAGTTTCGGAACGTTGAGCAAGTTTATTAATGCTGATGCCTTGTTTCTTCATTATATCGGCAAGTTTAATATGGATGTGTCCGTAATCAATGTCTATCATAAAACCACCTCATTTAGTCTTGTTGGTTATTATGATATAAGTATTCAAAAATTATTGCTAGAAGTACAAATCTATGATAGGATATCTATGGGTAGATATATACCCATACCGGGCTTAAGACGTAATATATGTTTTTTAATAAAGGAAAAATGAAAACTAAAGTTAATAGTGCAACTTAAGTTATTAAAAATAAAACAAATATTGAAAATCAAAAGTAATATAGTAATCAAATGATGAAATGAATTCAAGTATTTTGAAAGAAAGTACTGGAACTGGTATTTTCTCTGGTATAGATACTGATGGATTCCTTCTTAAAAAATGACGTATTGTGCAACGATAGGGGGACATATGGAAAATATAATTAGAGAAGATAAAAGACAAAAACTAAACAGACCAATTACTGGAGTTATACAAAAAGATAGAATATGGGAACAATGGTATGATCAATCTATTTTTGAAAAAGAATTGCCTAAAATGAGTCAAAAAGATTATTTGTTTGGTTGTATAGGCGACGATAGAAATAGAACAATAATTAATAATCGTGGAATGAAGAATATAACAGTAGATGATTTTGATAAAATGGTTTTAAAATATGAAAAGGCATTTGCTGCTATGGGATTAAAAAAAGGAGATGTCATTTGTACAATTGCCTTAACAACTCCAGAAATGTATGCTATAAAATATTCAACAACAACTTTAGGATTAATTACGTGTCACTTAAATGTTTTGGATGTAAATCCAGATAATAATGGAAAGAATAGATTATATGAGCAAATAAAAGAAATGAATCCAAAAATGATTTTTACATTAGATATATTAGAAGATAAAATTTCATCTATTTTAAATGATAAAAGATTTGATAGAATTGTTAAGGTATCTATGCCTTTAGAATATTCAACACCAATATATAACCCTGAAAGAGCAGTGATGAGTTTAAAGATGTTAAAAGATTTTTTATCAGGTAAAGCAATTAAAGGTAAAATGTCATTATCAGATTTTCTGAATCTTGGAAAAAATATAAATGAAGAAAATTTGAATGAAGTATATGAAGAAAAACTGCCATGCAATATTGCATTTACAAGTGGTACAACTGGTGTAAATAAAGCAGTATTACTTTCTCATGATGCAAATAATGCTTTAGCATTTCAAGAAAAAATTGCAAATTTAGGATATGAGAAGGGCACAAAGCAATTAGCTCTTGTTCCACCATTCCTTGTATTTTGGGATTCTATTATTGTTCACGCAATTTTATGCCAAGGTGCAGAAAATATTTTGGAATTAATGTTAAGCTATGAAAATATTCCTAAATATATGAAAAAGTATAAACCTGATTTAGGTGTGTGGTCACAATATTTATGGAGTTCTTTATTAACTTTAGAACCAAAAGAGAGAAAAAAAGCAATAGAAAATCTTAAATATGCAATAATTGGTGGAGAACGTTGTGAATTAAATGCTGCTGAAACATTTTATAATAATACAGATATTATTCAAACAACTGGATATGGTGCATCAGAATCTAATACTACTTTTAGTATAATACATCAATATTGTAATAAAGTAGGTACAACAGGTCTTCCATTGCCATTTAATAATGTAAAAATAGTTGATGATTCATTTGACGATGTAACATATGGCGTACCAGGTAAATTATTTATAACAGGTCCATGTTTAATGAATGGATATTATAAAAGGGATGATTTAACTAAAGAAGTAATGTGGATAGATAGTGATGGAACTCGCTGGTACAATACAGGTGATTATGCAGTGTTAGATGATGATGGATGTTTAACTGTATTGGATAGATATGTTGAACCAATTACGATTAAGTCAGATGATGGAAAAGAAGAAAAAGTTAATATTCTTGATATAGTTGAAACAATAAAAAAAGATAGAAATGTTAAAAATTGTAAAATGACGTCTCATGATGGTAAGATGATATTACATCTATCAATTGATGATTTTACGGGTTTATCAAAAGAAGATGCTATAGATAGTATACTAGATACAATAAAATCTACATTACCAAGTAAATATTGGCCAGATGCTATTAATATATTGGATGAACTTCCAAGAACTCCAGTTGGTAAAGTAGATTATTCAACAATAAATAAAAATGGAGAAGAAATTTGTAAAAACAATGATTTTACAGAAAAGCTAACAATATTGGACATAAAATAGTTTCTGTTTTATGTTATAATCACAATAGGTGATAAAACATCAAAAATGGGAGATGATTATTATGATGTACCCATTTATGACGCTTGAAGATGATACCGAGATTGTACATTCGGAGATGCTGGAGAATGGAGAAGTTAAGGTATATATAGAAACTCCTGATGAAAAGGATGGTTTTCACCATATGACAGTTTATTTGCCATCCTATAGAATAGAAGATGAATTTGGCTATAGTGAAGAACGAAAAGAATACTTTTTAGATATTATTAAGTCTACTGCACATCTGATTATAGAATTTTCAAAGGATGGTGGATTTGAGCATGCCTCAGGTTTTTAAGATTGGTTCTGGCAAATAACAATTCAAATATACCTAAAAATGTTTTGAGAAATATAATGTGCATCATAGAAGCAAGAAGTATTGAGATAATCAATAAATGGACGAACTTCTATGGAGATATTGAGTTTTATTGTTAAAAAATAAAGAGAAGTTCCTGTTATAACAGCATAAGTGAATAATTATCAAATATAAAAGCTCCTGTAACTGTTAAATTTCAGTTGCAGGAGTTTTTTTATCACTTATACGAATAAAATTTAAAAAATATTCGCAAGCCCCCTTGACATATTGGTTAGCTTAAACTAACATATATACGAATGAAATATAAATAATATTCGCATATAGCAGGGAGGAATAAAAATGTTTATCGAAGGCAAAGGACTGGTGAAAAAATACGGAAAGGGAGAAGCGACAGTATATGCACTGGACCATACAGATTTTGGCATGGAAAAGGGCGAAATTGTCGTAATTCTAGGTCCGAGTGGAAGTGGCAAGAGTACACTTCTTAATATACTTGGAGGTCTCGACAAGGTGACAGAGGGAAATATGGTTGTAGATGGAAAAGATTTAGAAAAGATGTCTGCAAAAGAGCTGGAGATTTATCGAAGAGAGAAACTCGGCTTTGTATTTCAGTCATATAATCTGACACCAGATCTTACAGTCCGTGAGAACATAGAGATGACAGCAGAGCTTGTAAATGAGCCACTAAGTGTAGGTACACTAATTGATAATCTTGGACTTGGCAAGTATGAAAAGCATTTTCCAAAAGAGCTTTCAGGTGGACAGCAGCAGCGCGTTGCGATAGCGAGAGCTATGGTAAAGAAACCGGATATTCTTCTTTGTGATGAGCTTACTGGTGCTCTTGATACAAAATCGTCAAAGGATGTATTGCAGAGAGTACAGAAAATGAATGATACATATAAGACCACAGTCGTTATTATTACACATAACCTGAACATAGCCGGAATGGCAGATAGAATTATCAAGATTACGGATGGCAAGGTTGTATCAAATCTTCAAAATGCAGACAAGAAAAGAGTAGAGGAGATGGAGTTGTAATATGACGATTAATAAGAGAGCTGGGCGCAGCATAAGAAAAAACAAAGCATTTTATATTATAAGTATTATTCTTACGGCTCTGACTTCTATGGTTATAGTCGCAGCCGTGTCTACAGGACATACACTTACAGATGTTGTTAAGAATTTTGTGGATGATTATAAGGCAGAGGATGCAGAATTTGTAACATATAAGCCTTTAACTGATGAGAATATAGAGAATCTGGAAAATGAATATGACGTGATTATCGAATATAGCAGGTATAAGGATATCAGCGTTAAAAATGGAGATTTGGATGGTGCAACCATAAGAATATTTGATATGCCGGAAAAATTGAATCTGTACGAGGTTAGAGAGGGTAGTGAACCGAAAGATGGCGAAGCACTTCTTACACAGGATTTTGCAGATATACATGATATAAAGGTTGGCGATAATGTTTCGCTTGGAGCATATTCCTATAAAATTTCGGCGTATACGACAAAGGCAGATTACATATATATGCTCGAAAAACTTACAGGCTATATTGACAATAAAAAATTTGCAGTAATGGTTGTAAACAGTAATGAATACGATAAGCTTGATGCAGATGAAAATGGATATTATTCTATAAAGTATAATAAGGATAATTCCAAAGAGGTACGCGGGAAATTAAATCAGGATTATGTAATTGCAAGTTATCTCGCAGCAACATCTAATACAAGAATTTCAATGCCTGTAAATGAGGGCGATGCAGTTACAAACATGGCAATGATGTATGCACCTGTAATGTTCATTATAATAATTACATTGATTGTTATGATACTTGGAAGGAACATTAGAAATGAGCAGTATCTTCTGGGAACATTTCTTGCACTTGGATTTTCCAGAAAACAAATTGTCAGTCATTATATGAGATATGGTCTTATTCCTGGTCTGATTGGAAGTGTAATTGGAATCGGCTGCTCAGTACCTTTGACAAAAGTACTGTGCAAATTCTATATAGAATATGATTTTGAGAAGCTTACATATACAGTAAATTATAATATACCTTCAATTATTGTGGCATTGGTTGTACCGACGGTTCTTTATTGTGCTGCAATAGCAATACAGGCTGCAAAGCTGCTTAAAAAATCACCTGTAGACCTTTTGAGAAATACAGGTAAAGACACTAAAACTATTGGTATTATGAAGAACAGCCATGCAAAGACACAGTTGAAAATGAGAGTAAGAAGTGTAATAGGACATCCTGGAAGAAGCATTGTGACGATGTTTGGTGTAATGGTTGCCTCATTTTGTATCCTTACTGGTCTGATTATGAATGACAGTATGGATGCACTGCTACATGGCGGACTTACAAGCTCAATAAAATATGAATATTTATACAGATTAAACTCTCTTGAAGAGGGAACACTGGATAAGGGTGAGGCACTGTTTCAGAATTACTACGAGGTAGATGGCAGCACTGTACAGCTTTCTACACAGGGAATCAGTGAGGATTCCAAGTATTTCCCAGATAAGACAGACAGCGGGGATAAGCTGGAGCTTGATAAATATTATCTTACAAGTGCAGCCGCACAGACATATGGTGTGAAGGCTGGAGATGAGCTTACATTTTTTAATATTGCAGATTTGGAAGAGCATAAGGTAAAGATAAGCGGTATTGTGACTGACAATACACACTGTTATCTGTATACGGGAAGAAGTAATGCAACAAGGCTTGCCGGTGTAGGCGATGGAGTATATAACTGTATTATAAGTGCGGATAAGCTGGAGCTTGATAAAAATCTTGTGGCAAGTGAGACAACAATGACAGTCACAGCAGATACAATGGAGAATATGATGGGACCTATGAAAGCAATTATGGCTATATTTGAAATTGTTGGAATCGTGCTTGGAGTATTTGTTTTGTATCTCATTATCAATATGATAGTGTCTGAGACAAGAACAAATATATCAGTAATGAAGGTACTTGGCTTTAGCAGAAAAGAAATAGCAAACAGAGTGCTTAATGTAAATCACATTCTTGTGTGCGTAGGTTATTTATTGGGAATTCCGGTGGCATATGAGTTTGTAAAAATAGGTTATTCAGATACAATAGAGAATTATGGCATGTTGCTGGAGCCTGTCCTTACCATAAAAGCACTTGTGATAGGTTTTGTACTTGCATGGGTTACTTATGAGCTTTCACTGCTTCTTCAGAAGAGAAAAATATCAAGGATTGACATGGTGGAGGCTTTGAAGGAAAATAATAGAAACGAATAATATTATTTTTCGGAGTCTTTTTGGAGGAATCAGATGGCAAAGAGGGTATTTACGGAAGAGGAACGAGCTGAATACAGAGAAAAAATGTTGAATGCGGGGTTTGAGTTGTTGAAGCAATATGGGATGACACATATGTCAGTTGCCAAAATAACGGAGGCAGCCGGCATAGGTGTGAGCACGTTCTACAATTTCTTTTCATCAAAAGAGGAATATGTATATGAAGTAATTAAGTATAGAAGGAAAATGATTCCTGAATTTATAAAAATTGCTCTAAATGGAAAAGAAAAAGCAGGACCGGCGGAGACAAGAACATATCTGAAAATGATGATAGATGAGAAATACAGTGTGTTCCCAAGCCTTACACCGGATGATGAACAGCGGCTTTTAAACATGCTTCCAGAGCAGGCAGGACCGAATCTTCAATTAGAGACGGAGACTAGTTATAAGTTCTTTCAGTATATGGATGGTGTGCGGCCTGATATAAATATTGCACTTGTGACAAACTTAATAAAAGTTTATGTGCTTGCTGCAGAGGGAAGAGACATACTTCATGATAAAGCGTATGAGGAGACGATGGAACGCATGCGGGATTTAATATTGTATGAGCTTTTCGGAAGAGTTATAATATAATATTATAAAAAAGTCGAAGATGAAGGAAACGTATGAAGAAAGATAAGTTGAAAATTGAAAAGAGAATATTACAATTATCATTTTGGGGAAGTGTTTTATTTATTTTGGCAGAAGGTGCAATGGCTTGGATAACACATTCACACTCGCTGCTTACTGACTGCCTGTTTGATGCGGCAGATTTAATTATGATTGGACCATTTTTGGTGTTAGTTCCATTACTTTATAAGCCTGTAACAGAGAAACACCCATACGGCTATTCGCAGGTGGAATCGTTGTTTTTGCTTGTGAAATATAGTGTTTTGCTTGCACTTACCTGTAACCTCCTTGTGGAAAATGTAAAGCTTCTTTTGCACGGAGGCCACGATGTAGACGCTGGAAGTATTGCAATATTTGAGTTTCTGGTTTGCCTTGGCTGTGCAGGTATGTACCTTGTACTTAATCATTACAGTAAAAAATACGAGTCAACTACAATTAAGGCTGAGCTTTATATGTGGAAGCTGGATGTAGTGAGCAGTATGGGAGTTTCGGTTGCATTTGCTGTTCAGATGGCACTGCTTAAGACAAAACTTAATTTTCTGGCACCTTATATAGATCCGGCAGTTGCGGTTGTCATGGCATTTTTACTTATAAGAGAGCCTGTTAAGGTTATATTCCAGAGCATTAAGAATCTGGTGCTGTTTGCCCCTGAGGAAGAGGTGTTGAACCAGATACGCTCGATTGTGGACAAGCATATGCAGGATTATCCGTATGAGGTAACATTTTTGGATGTAATACAGACGGGGCGTAAGCTCTGGGTTGAGGTCTACATTGGCAACCAGACAGATGTAATTCATGTAAGTATTTTGCATCGTGTGAGGGATGAGATTAAGCAGGAGCTTAAACATAAGTACGACCAGGTGTATATTGAGATAATTCCGGATTAACAATATGATTTAATTAAGATTTAAAGAAAAGAGGAACAAATATGGGTTACATATTAGAAAAGGGGTCACCTGAGGATTATTCTGACAGACTTGATAAAGAAAAAAGATGTTACGAATTGCTTGATAGCTTGGGAATAGAGTATTGGAGATGTGACCATCCAGACGCAAATGCTGATACGATGGATGCGTGCTTAGAGATAGATAGTGTTTTGGAGGCTGCGGTCTGTAAGAATTTGTTTTTATGTAACAGGCAGCACACGGACTTTTATCTTCTTATGATGCCGGGGGATAAGGTGTTTAAAACAAAGGAGTTGTCCTCACAGCTTGGTTGTGCAAGATTGAGCTTTGCAGGTGGTGAAGAGATGCAGGAATATTTAGATATAACTCCGGGCTCTGTAAGTGTACTTGGACTAATGAATGATACACATAATAAGGTACGTCTGCTTGTAGATGAGGATTTGCTTAATAGTGAGTTTATCGGTTGTCATCCGTGTATAAATACGTCAAGCCTGAAGCTGTATACAAAGGATGTTTTTGGCAGGCTGATTGAGGCAATGCATCATGATATGACCATGGTTCATCTGGTTGGAGAGGAGAAAATATAATGAAATCAACACTTATTAAAGATACTACAAAGGAAGAAAGAATAGCATTAATTAAAGAATGGTTACCTGATGATGATGGTTTGTCAGAGGATGGTGGTATGGATTTATGGGATTTATATGCTGATTATATAAATGGCAAAAAAGAGATTGCTGAGTGTAATGCAGCGTTTACCACGAACTATATGACTGAACGCGATATAACGGAAGGGAAAATTAAAAACTAGCATTTCCACCCATTCTATGTTAAAGTAATTTAGTTAGAGTAACCTAACTAGATTGAACAAAGAAGGGTGAGGTATGATGTACGTTAAGGAGAATAAGAGAAAAACATATCTTATATGTGGTTTTATTTCAATGCTTTTGTGTGGTGTAAGTGATTGCCTTTTGTCATATATGGGGGATGGTGAGCCTTACGTCTTAGGCGAAATGGTTAGTGCTAATATAGTGGATGAGCCTTTGTGGTATTACATGGTTTCATTTGTTATAGGAATAATTGCAGCTATTGGCTATTATCTTGCCTCCAGAGCTGCATGTTCATACATATCAGACAAGATAGATATCAGCATATCAAAGACATATAAAGCATTTTCATTTGGCACAACTATGATGTCGGTGGGAATATTTGGAATACATTCTATATGTTGTATGGCGCTTATGAATGTGAGAGCTGCACTTTTGGCTGGAGCATCTGCCGATATGATAGAAAAATATTTTACTGAATCAGCACTTATCCCATTTATGGTTGGAACTCTGTGGCAGACAACGGCTGATTTAATTGCGGGAATAGCATTTATAATAATGGTATGCAAGAGGCAGGTTGCAATATCTAAGGGTTGGATAACAATGGGTCCATTGGTTTTGTATGTCATATGCCAGCTTCTTGGAAAGCTTTTGCCACAGATAACTGGCAATGATATATTTGCACATATAACTGGAGGCGGTGAGTCATGGGGACTTGCATTCATGTTCCTTGCATTTTGTTTCGCTTGTAGAAAAAAGGCAGATAATACAAAGTAATATTATATAACATATAACCATTAGGTTTATACTGAATAACAAAGGGAGACTTATATATGTTAGAGAGATTAGATGCAATAAACAGCGTTATCAATAATTTTATATGGGGAGTTCCTGCAATGATATGTATTGTGGGAGTAGGTTTATATCTGAGTTTTCGTACACGTTTTCTTCAGATTCGTAAGTTCCCATATGCGATGAAGGTCACGTTCGGACGTATGTTTAAGAAAAAGGAGGCATCAGATGGTGCATTAACTCCGTTTCAGGCGGTGTGTACTGCACTTGCGGCTACTGTTGGTACAGGTAATGTGGCAGGAGTAGCAGGTGCTATAGCTATAGGTGGACCAGGAGCAATATTCTGGATGTGGATGTCAGCGATTCTTGGTATGTGTACTAAGTTCTCAGAGGTTACTCTGGCAGTTCATTTTAGAGAGACAAATAAACATGGAGACCTTGTGGGTGGTCCTATGTATTATATCAAGAACGGACTTAAGAAGCACTGGCACTGGCTGGCATACCTATTTTCGGCATTTGGTGTTCTTACTGTGTTTGGTACAGGTAATGCAACACAGGTAAATACAATTACGACTGCTATAGATTCAGCATTATATAATTATAATATTATATCACCTGACTCAGCAAAGACACTTAATCTTGTTATAGGTATAGTGCTTGCCGGACTTATTGCACTGATCTTACTTGGTGGAATAAAAAGAATAGGACAGGTGACAGAGAAGCTTGTTCCATTTATGGCTGTTGTGTACATATTGCTTGCACTTGGTGTTGTTATTATCAATATCAATAATGTGCCTGCTGTATTTTCGTCAATCATTAAGGGTGCATTTAATCCTGCGTCAGTTACGGGCGGAGTTGTTGGAAGCTTCTTTATGAGTATGAAAAAGGGTGTGTCAAGAGGTATCTTCTCTAATGAGGCAGGTCTTGGTACAGGCTCAATAGCACATGCGTGTGCAGATACAAGAAAACCGGTAAAACAGGGCTTTTTTGGAATATTTGAGGTGTTTGTTGACACAATAGTTATATGTACACTTACTGCGCTTGTTATACTTTGCAGCGGTGTACCTGTTGGATATGGTGAGGCTGCGGGAGCTGAGCTTACAATAAGTGGATTTACTGCTACATATGGCGGCTGGGTATCTATATTTACCGCTGTAGCTATGTGTTGCTTCGCATTTTCAACAATAATAGGCTGGGGACTTTACGGAACAAGATGTATAGAGTTTTTGTTTGGTTCACACGTCAATAAGCCTTTTATGCTTGTGTATTCATTGGTTGCAATAGTTGGAGCTACCATGAATCTTGGATTGTTGTGGAGTATAGCTGAGACATTTAATGGTCTTATGGTTATACCTAACCTGATTGCGGTATTCCTGCTTGCAGGGGTAGTTGTAGGAATGGTCAAGGAGTATTTTGCAAAGGAAATCAAGGAGGATTAGAGGTTTAATATGGATAAGAAGGCTATTTATAATTTGACATATGGTGTGTTTATGTTATCAACTAAGAATAATGATATTACTAACGGATGTATAATTAATACCTGTATGCAGGTCGCAGGCAACCCAATCCGTATAGCTATATCGGTTCTTAATACTAATTATACCTGTGAGCTTATCGGTAAGAGTGGTAAGTTTGCATTAAGCATATTAGATAAGGAATGTTCTTATGAGACTATCAGACATTTCGGATTACAATCGGGCAGAGATGTGGACAAATTTGGCGGAATACCGGCTCCTACGGACTGCAATGGAATACCATATATTGGCTGGCATACATGTTCGGTTATAAGTGGTGTTGTTACTGAGTCACATAATCTTGGAACACATACTTTGTTTATCGCCGAGGTTGTAGATGCAAAGGTATTAAATGACAATGAACCTCTTACCTATGCTGATTATCAGAATAAGCTTAAGCCTGAGAGTGGTAATAAGAGTGAAAATAAGGATAACAGGAAGATAGTAGGCTGGCGTTGTAAGATATGTAATTATGTGTATGAGGGAAGTAAGCTTCCTGAGGATTATATCTGTCCTTTATGTGGACATGGTGCAGATGATTTTGAACCTATATATGAATAGCGGGAGGAATATATGGCTAAAAAGGGTAAGAAAAAGACAAAAGCAGTATATGTTGATGATAGGAAAAAATTTGGCAGGTATAATATATTTTTATGTGTATTAGTTTTGATTGTTGAGGCAATCTATTATTATTTTGCCACACCAGCTATTAATATACAAAATCCGGGATTTATATTATGGATTATAATTACGGTAGGAGCTGCATTAGTTGTATCGCTTAATTTCAAGGCAGAAAAATACACCTTTGAGTCTGTTGAAGGCAAGGCTACAAAACCATTATTTTATGTTTTGCTTGCCCTTATAGCAGTATTTATAATAGCGGGAATTGCATCTTCACAAATGCTTGGGGCTTCAAAATATTCGGGATTAATACAGATAACTGATGGAGATTTTGAGACAGATATTCCGGAGAGCAGGGAGATTAATGATATTGCACTTATGGATACAGATACTGCACGAATTATTGGTGAGCGTGCAATAGGTTCTTTGTCTGATGTTGTAAGCCAGTATGAGGTGAGTGACAGCTACAGTACAATAGACTATAATGGCAGCCCTATGAAGGTGGCATCGCTTGAATATGCAGGCTTTATCAAATATATGAATAATAAGAAGAATGGTATTCCGGGATATGTTCTTGTAGATACTGTCAAAAATGAGGCAAGCTATGTAAAGACAGATAAGCCAATTATTTATTCCCCATCAGCGTATTTTAATCATAATTTGCAAAGACATGTACAGCTTTCTTATCCTACATATATATTTGAGGGATTTTATATGGAGCTTGATAATGACGGTAATCCATATTATATATGTCCTGTGCTTGAATCAAATGCAGGACTTTTTGGAGCTAAGGATGTTAGTGGCATAGTAATGTGTGATCCATGTACGGGAGATACAGAGTATTATGCTGTTGGTGATGTGCCAAACTGGGTTGACAGAGTGTATGATGGCAGTCTGGCATGTAAAAAGTATGACTGGTACGGAGAGCTTTCAGGTGGCTTTATCAATAGTATAATTGGTAATAAGGGATGTAAGAGAACTACGGATGATTATGGATACAAGGTTATGGATGGCGATGTGTGGGTTTACACAGGTATAACCTCTGTGAATGGTGATGAATCTAACATAGGCTTTGTTATGATTAATCTCAGAACCTGTGAGAGTAAGTATTATTCTATTGCGGGAGCAGAAGAACATTCGGCTATGGCTTCGGCAGAGGGACAGGTTCAGCATTTGGGCTATGAAGCATCGTTCCCTTCTCTCATCAATATAGGAGGCATACCGACATATATTATGGTCTTGAAGGATAATGGAGGGCTGGTTAAGATGTATGCCCTTGTTAATGTTGAAAAATACAATATTGTTGCCACAGGAAATACTCAGAAGGAGGTACTTGCATCGTACAATAAGCTGCTTGCTGAGAATGGATTAAAAAGTGACAGCAGTATGACGGATGATATACCTAACAAGCAGATAACCGTAAAGGAGATAAGGTATGTTTATCTGGATGACAGCACATATGTATATATAACAGACAGAGATGGCGATGTATATAAGCAGGATTTTGCGGATAATGAGAGCCTTATTTTCGTACAGACAGGTGATAAGATTCAGGTGTTCTATCAGGAGAGCGAGGATGGAATAAATGAACTGATATCTTATGTTGGAGAATAGAAGAGTATGAGCAAGACAATAACAATTGCAATGGATTCCTTCAAAGGCAGCATGACCTCTCTTGAGGCGGGGACTGCAATTAAGGAAGCTTTGCATGAGGTAGATTCGGACTATAAAATAAATGTATTTGCTGTAGCTGACGGTGGAGAGGGAACAGTGGAAGCTCTCACATACGGAAGAGACAATGTTACAACGAGAGCTATAACTGTTACCGGCCCGTTGGGTGGCAGTGTTGAAGCTGTATACACTATGTATGATAATTCTAAAGGCAAAACTGCCATAATTGAGATGGCTGCAGCCGCAGGACTTACGCTTGTACCTGTTGAATGTAGAAATCCTATGAATACAACCACATATGGGGGTGGAGAGATGATAAGGGATGCGATTATGCAAGGATGCCGGAATTTTATAATCGGAATAGGTGGCAGTGCTACAAATGATGTTGGAATAGGTATGCTGCAGGCACTTGGCTATCATTTTACAGATAGTCATGGCGAGGAAGTTTCTTATGGAACAGAGGGCGTAGGAATGATAGCTGATATAGGCTTTGAGGATGTTATGCATGAGCTTCGTGAATGTAGCTTTGATGTGGCTTGTGATGTGAACAATCCGCTTGTTGGCATTAACGGATGCAGTTATGTATATGCACCGCAGAAGGGTGCTTCAGAATCCCTGCTTGCAGATATGGACGAAAAGATTTTTAGATATGCGGATTTGGTTGAGCATATAGCAGGCTGTGATATGGGCGAGCTTAAAGCAAATGGCAACAGATATACTAATGGAACTGGTGCTGCGGGAGGACTTGGATATGCATTTTTGATGTTTCTCAATGCGACACTAAGACCTGGAATAGATATTGTATTGGATGAGATAGGAATTGAAAAGGCTATAAGTGAGTCTGATATTGTGATAACAGGAGAGGGCAGACTTGACTCACAGACACTTATGGGTAAGACACCTTATGGCGTGGCATCTATTGCCAAGCGTTATAATAGGACAGTTTATGTTTATGCGGGATGTTTTGGTGATGGGGTTGATGAATGTATGAAGAGCAGGTTATTTGACAGATGTTATTCAATAACAGAGGGATTAGCTGCTACACCTGTCACTATGGCCATGAAAAAAGAAAATGCAATAAAAAATCTAAAAGATTGTGTAAAAAAGACCTGTTTTACTTGAAGGAGTAAAGCAGGTCTTGTATTATATAAAGATAAGGATAAATTTATAAATGGAGATAGTTATATGGATATATGGGAGATACTTGGGATTGATAAGACCCGGGATAAGCAGGCAATAAAAAATGCATATAGAGATAAGCTTCAGACAGTTAATCCGGAGGATAATCAGGATGGATTTATGGCGCTAAGAGGAGCCTATGAGGAAGCTATAAGTTATGCTGACAGCAAAGAAGAGAGTGGAGAAGCTGTAACTGATAACGAAGATGATACGATAACTAATAAGATTAAGACTTTGTATTCTGATTTTGAGAGAAGAATACAGACAGAATGCTGGGAAGAGTTATTTAACGAGGACGAATTTGTATCCTTGGAGACTGAGGAGGAAGCATTTGATAAGCTTATGGTGTTTATTATGGATAACTTTATGCTTCCGTCACGGGTATTCAAATGTATCGTAGACCAGTTTGATATCAATGACAGAAAAAAGGAACTAAAGGAGATTTATTCTGAGGGCTTTATCAATTATCTTCTAAGTCGTGCAGAGCAGGATGATTACATCAATTATGACTTATTTGAGGGTGATTTAAGTCTGGCAGATGAATATATAGATAAATATGCCAATATGTGTGGTGCTCCTACATTTGCTGAGGCAAGGCCCTATAATGAAGAGCTCGATAAACTTGATTTATACCATCCGTATAATGACGTTATGAGGATCAGGATAAGACTTGATGAATTATATAAAGAATGTGACGATGACAGAAATAAGCTTGCTGATAATGAAGAAGCAAAAAGGCTTGCCGGGGAAGCACATGCACTTGAAGCAAAGTATAACAGTGAGCCAAAGATAAGCTTTTGCGTAGGTGAATATTATTACATATCGGGGCAATATGAGCTTGCAATAGATAAGCTTAAGAAGCTGTTGGCTGACCTGCCGTATGATTATTATGAGGCTAAGATGTGCCTTGGTTCAGCCTACTGCATGGCAGAGAAGTATGACGAGGCTAAGAAAATATACATAGAGGTTTTAGAGAAGAACAATACCAATGAGAGGGCGTATAATATGCTTTCTTATTGTAATAAAGAGATAATTGAGAAAAATAAGGCAAAGATATTAGCGGGAGAGGGCGATAATAAGCTTAAGTTTGAGGTTGCGTGGTGCTGCTACCAGAATCATATGCTCGATGATGCTATAGAAGTTTTATCTACCATAGAGCAGAATTATGAGGATAGCTTCCAGTATAACAACGCTTTGGGAAGAAGCTACCTTGAGAACCGTGAATTTGATAAGGCGTTGGAGTGTTTTGAAAAATGGAGAAGTGCCATTAAATCACTGCCAGACGACAGCGAATGTAGTGAGGAAGAGCTAAAGAAAAAGAAGAGATTGCCATTTGTTGACTGTCTTACTGGAAAATGCTACATGGCACTTAACCAATATGATGCGGCACTTAATTATATAGAGAAAGCAATAGCAGTTCCGCATGATGAAATATCGGAGGCTTATTACAGCAAAATAAAGCTTCTCTATATAATAAAGGAATACAGTAAATGTCTTACCTTGTGTGATGAAATGCTTGATAATAATGTTGAGGATCAATATTATGTCCTTTGTTACAAAGCCAGGGCATGCTTTGCATTAGATTATTTGCAGGAATGTTTATGGTCATGTGAGAAGGCAATAGAGATTTTTCCATATGGAGATATGCCATATATACAGGAGGTAAAGGCATTTCAGGAGGCAAACCAGCCGGAGGATGCTGCTTCTGTAATTGAGAGATATAAGGAAATTAATGATAATGAGCTGAGTGAAGGCTTAAAATATTACGAGGCATTGTATTCAGATGATAATGACAGGGCTGTTGAGATAGTATTAGAGGTTGACGCGGCGTATGACAGAGGAGAGATAAAGGTCGCAGATGATGATTATGTAGATATGCTTTTGTTTCTCGCAGATGTATATGATGAGGAGGACAAGAATGACAGTGCGATAGCATATTATAATAAAGTTCTTAAATTAGCTCCTAATCATCAATATATACATGGTTACATTGCTTATATGTACCGGAAGAAGGGAGAATATGATAAGGCATTAGAGGAGTACAGTATACAGAATGAGGTGTATCCTGCTGCTTTATATTATTCCAACATAGGTACGATATATCTTAATAAAATGGATTATGATAAGTCCTATGAATACTTTATGAAGGCACTTGAAATGGAGCCTGACAGATATTTTTGCGTTAAGATGCTTGCGCGTGTTTACCATTTAAGGGGAGAATATGAAAAAGCACTTGAAACCTACGAGCGGGCTCTTAATATGATTGGTGAAGATGAGACAGGAAAGCTTCTTGAGGTATTAAGGTGGAAGGCAAGAACACTTGTATGTATGCACAGATATGATGAGGGCTGCAATTTGCTTGCAGATGCATTAGCTGAGTATGGCGATAAAGAAGATGGCGGTGTCAGATATGAGCTCGCCCTTGCATACACAAGAGCAGATAAGTATCTGGTTGCTGAAAAGCTGTTGTCTGAGGTTATAGATGGCTGTGGCGATGCAGATGATTATGATAAGTACTGGGATGTAAAGCTTCTTATGGAGCTTGCGGGAGAGGAAGGCTATATTGATACTGCAAGAAAAGCATACGAGAAGGCTATGACATATGACGTTGAACATACGAACATACAGCACCAGTATGCGAGAGTATTATTTCTTAACGGGTGCTATGAGGAGGCAAGAAAACAGTATGAGCTTGCAATAAAAGAGGAAGGTGACGAGTATTATAGTGAGCTTATAGAGACAATTAAGATGATAGAGGGTACTGTAGGTGAGCAGTATTCAGAATATATCGATAAAGTATTAAAGCTGAAGGAAAATATTGAATCACCAAGGGAATGTATAAGAATTGCCAGGATGTACCGTTCGCTTGAGAATTATGGGGAAGCAGATGAGTATTTACATAAGGCTTTATCTATGAATTTATGCTCCGATTGTGGATACAGGGGATGCGAGGAGGCATATTATGAGTTAGGTCTTATGTATGAGGCTATGGGTGAGCTTGATAAGGCAAAGGAGGCATACGATAAGGCTCTATTTGCGCATGGTCATTGTGGCGCTTATAAGAAGAGGAGAGATGCTATATGATATACAAAAATCTATATTTTGATTATAGTGCATTCTTTATATTGGCATTGCTTATATTATCAACTATACTTAGAAGAATGTTAAAGGGAAAGGCAAACATATATTTCTTTGGCTTAATTGTGATAGCATTTTTGACGACTGTCTTTGATATATGGGCGGTTATGCTTGATAATATGCATAGTATGAATCTGGACATCAAATATTTTGCACATATGGGATATCTGGTAATGCACAGTATAACTATGCCGTTTTATGTGTTGTATCTTGCAGTACTGACAGATACAGTTCATATTATAAGAAAAAAACGTATATTATACCTTTGCTCAATTGTACCATTGGTGATATCTATACTGTCTATAATTGCAAATATATGGACAGATGGCATATTTTACTTTGACGGCAATAATGATTATACCAGAGGAAAATATATGATTATCCTTTATGCATGCGCTGGAATATATATGGTATATGGACTAGTATATCTTATATACTTCAGAAAGCAGCTGAGTAAAAGACATATTGTGTCGTTGCTTTGTGTTTATCCTGCGATAATTTCGACAATTATAGTCCAGTTAATAAAGCCATACTGTCTGCTTGAAATGTTCGGACTTGCAGTATCGCTTTTGTTTATATCCCTCATGGTTCACAGGCCTGAGGACACACTTGATGTTGTGACAGGCTTATATAAGCTTACTGCATATATGCAGGATATAAGACGTTCTATAATTAACAACAAGGATATCCGCATAATCATGATAAACATAACCAATTATCCTACAATAAGAGGACTTCTTGGATATAATAAAAGCCTTATAATTATGAGAAGGATAGCTGCAAAGCTTGACTCCTTAAATAAGAATTATGAGCTGGAGGCTGAGTTATATAATCTTGAGCGTGGTAAGTTCAGAGTTGTTGTTGATAAGAAACATTTTGACAAGGTTGACGAGGTGGCTTCGTTAATTAACGACATGATGAAGCAGAAGTTCATTATCAATCACATGTCATTTAATCTGGTTACACAAATTTGCATAATGGATTGCCCTAAGGATATACATGATGTTGACGCGCTTATGGCATTTGGTGATTTGTTAAATACAGTACCTTATACAGGCAATGTCCGCAAGGCATCAGACCTTCTTACGAGTATGCATTATGATATTATGCAGGATATGGATTCAATAATAGAGGAAGCATTTTCTAATGATGGATTTTCTGTGTACTATCAGCCTATATATTCGGTTCAGGATAAGCGGTTTTCTTCAGCCGAAGCGCTGCTAAGATTAAAGAATGAAAAATATGGCTTTATATCACCTGAGATTTTTATACCTGCCGCTGAGAGAAGTGGAATGATTCACAGAATAGGTGACTTTGTTTTAGAGGAGGTATGTAAGTTTATAGCGAGTGATGATTTTAAGTCGCTTAATCTGGATTACATAGAGGTCAATCTTTCAGTGCTGCAGTGTATGCAGTCGGATTTGGTGGAGCATATAATAAATATATTAGAGAAGCATGGAGTAAGACCTGAGCAGATTAATCTTGAAATTACAGAGACCGCGGCTTCCGTTTCACAGCAGGCACTAAATGATAACATAAATGCATTGACGGATGCAGGAATTAAATTCTCACTAGATGATTTTGGTACTGGGTATTCTAATATGCAGAGAGTTGCATCACTTCCGCTTGATATAGTTAAGCTTGACAAGTCATTTACGGAATTAAAGGACAATCCGAAGCTTGGCATAGTTTTAAGAAATACCATCAACATGATAAAAGATATGGATATGAAGATAGTTGTTGAAGGTATCGAGACAAAGGAGATGGTCGATAATTTCTCTGATATGAAGTGCGAATATATTCAGGGATTTTATTTCTCAAAGCCTGTGCCGAAGAATGAATTTGTTAGATTTATAAGGAAAAATGAGGGTTAGTTATTATTAAAGTAATAAAAATATAATTAACACTATATTTTATAAATATACATGGTATAATGATTAACATTAGAGTTGTGATGAGGAGAAAAGAAATGAAGATAGGTTTTGATAACAATAAATATTTAAAAATGCAGTCAGAGCATATAAGAGAGAGAATTGCCCAATTTGATAATAAGTTATATCTTGAATTTGGGGGTAAGCTTTTTGATGATTACCATGCATCAAGAGTTTTACCAGGGTTTGAGCCGGATTCCAAGCTTCAGATGTTGTTGCAGCTTAAGGAACAGGCAGAGATTGTTATCGTAATAAGTGCAGAGGATATCGAGAGCAACAAGGTGAGAAGTGATTATGGAATCACCTATGATATGGATGTGTTACGACTTATTGATGAGTTTCAGGCTGTAGGACTTTATGTTGGAAGCGTATGCCTGACAAAATATGCTGGACAGGCGGGAGCGGATTTGTTCCAAAAGAAGCTTTCTTTACTGGGAATAAAGTCTTACAGACATTATAAGATAGCTGGTTATCCTAGTGACGTGGCTCATATCGTAAGTGATGAGGGCTATGGTAAGAATGAATATATAGAGACAGAGAGACCGCTTGTTGTTATAACAGCTCCAGGTCCGGGAAGTGGTAAAATGGCTACCTGTCTTTCTCAGCTTTACCATGAGTACAAGCGTGGTATCAAAGCAGGATATGCTAAGTTTGAGACATTTCCTATATGGAATCTTCCTCTTAAACATCCGGTTAATCTTGCATATGAAGCTGCAACAGCAGATTTGAATGATGTAAATATGATAGATCCATTTCATCTTGATGCATATGGTGAGACAACAGTTAATTACAACAGAGATATAGAGATTTTTCCTGTTGTTGCTACAATGTTTGAGCTTATTGCAGGTGAGAGCCCATATAAGTCACCTACTGATATGGGTGTAAATATGGCAGGAAACTGTATAGTTGATGATGAGGCATGTTGTAAGGCTTCTGAGCAGGAGATAATAAGAAGGTATTATAGATGTCTTTGTGACAGAAAAAGACATGGTCAGTCAAAGGATGATAAGAATAAGCTTGAGCTTCTGATGAGACAAGCTGGTATATCTATAGAGGACAGGCTTGTGGCACAGGCAGCTCTAAAAAGGGAAGAGGAAACGGAACACCCTGCTATGGGAATAGAACTACCTGATGGAACAATAGTTACAGGTAAGACTGGAGATTTGCTTGGTGCTTCAGCAGCAGCAATTCTTAATGCTCTCAAAGTACTTGCAGGTATTCCACATGAGATAAAGCTTGTTTCACCTGAGGCTATAGAACCAATTCAGAGATTGAAGATTAAGTATCTTGGAAGTCATAATCCAAGACTTCATACAGATGAGATACTTATTGCACTTTCAACTACAGCTGCTACAGATGATAATGCAAGACTTGCAATAGAACAGTTATCTAAGCTTAAGGGTTGTGAGGCACATTCTACAGTTTTACTTTCTTCAGTTGATGAACAGTTATTAAAGAAGATAGGTGTATCACTCACATGTGAGCCAAAATACGAGGAAGAAGACAGAAAGTACCACAGAAATTAATAAAAAACAAAATATGAGACATATGTAAACTGATTTTTTCTGCTGTATAGTGTTATATTTGTATATGTGTTGCGAATGGTTTTATGACACAATATTATAGCAGGGAGGAGCATTGACTATGAATCATAATAAACTGATTGCCGGAGTATTAATTTTTTTATTGTCACTATCAATAACGGGATGTGGCAGTTCTAATAAAAAAATTGACTTCGGCAAATTTGATGAGTTGGGACATAATACTACAGATGATCTTGGGGACACAGAGTATTATACGACTGAGGAAGAACCACAGGTAACGGAGAAGGAGATTAAAATAACACCAACAGAAGCAAAGCAGGTTACTCTTGAGACATATCAGAGTACAGATTTTAGTATGAGTATTCCGTCAGGCTGGACAGTTTCAACTGGTTCATATGGTATGGCACATTCTATAAGAGTGTATGATCCACAGAAGCCTGTTAATCAGATATTTGTATTGCTTAAGGCTATGCCGCTTATGCACAGTCAGTCAGGAAAAGACTATTATACGCAGATGTATCAGTCTTATGGTGGAGATTATTATGTATTAGCTGATGCTCCTGTTCTTGCTGAACCTTCTACTGAGAATTTTTATAAAGTATTTTCGGATTATGCAACATTTATGGAGAGTGATGAGCCTTCCTATAGTGGCTATACATTTCCACGATTTAACAACTTTACAACATTAGAGAGTTTTGCGAGTAATACAGACTTAAGTTCTGTTTCAATTAACCCTGCCATGTTAAGGGCTTCGTTTTCAGATAGCAGTGGAACAGAGGGAGAGGGTATGTTCACTGCTGATGTTATAGATTTTTCACATGAGACAGGTATAATGTATGATATGTATACAGGTACAAGTATAGATGCAGGAATTTATATGGCATATAATATTATGGCTGTTACTGCTGAAAAAGACACATTTATCGAATGGCAGGATATATTATGTGAATGTCTTGGAACATTAGAATACACAGATTCTTTTGTGGATTCGGCTATCGCACAGAGCAATGAGGGTTTGAAAACAGCACAGCAGATTAGTCAGGCATTTAACCAGACTGCTGACAGTATAATGGCATCCTGGGAGGCGAGAAATACAAGTCAGGATATAATGAGCCAGAAGCAGAGTGATGCCACTCTTGGATATGAGAGAGTGTATGATGTAGAGACTAATGAGGTATATAAAGCTCCGAATGGCTGGACAGATTATTATGACGGCTACAGATACGAGGCTGTTACTGATGACAGTATGTATATTGTGCCTGTTAGTGGTTATATAGATGATTAAAATAATAATATGTGGTAACAAATTTATAAAAAATGGAATATTTTAAAAAAAATTCCTTGCTGAAAATAAATCACTGTGGTAATATATTTTTAGTAAAACTTTTATCTTACATAAAAATATTAAAGTAAGATAGGGAGGGAATATAATGGCAACACTAAAGGATATAGCACAACGTGCCGGTATATCACAGGGAGCGGTTTCGAGAATACTTAATTGTGACAGTACGCTTAGCGTTTCTGACAGTACCCGTGAGAATGTTATAAAGATTGCTAAAGAGCTTAACTATATGCCAGTGTCCGAGAGATATCGAAAGGAAAAGAATTCGGCATTAGGTAAAGGATATATGGATGATGACAAACTTATAGGTGTCGTTCAGATGTTTGAGATGGAGGAACTTAAAGAAGATATCTATTATCTCGTTATGAAGAATGTACTTGATTCTGTTTGCTTTGCACGAGGTTGGAACACAGTACAGTTATATAGGGATGAGAATGGCAGGTTTATTAAGAATAATGACCAGAAGCTGGATGGTATAGTTGGTATAGGCAGATTTAATGAGAAGGAAATTAATAATCTTGAGGAATATACACCTAATCTTGTCTTTATTGACTCATCGCCGGATGAGATGAAGTATTATAGCATAGTGTCTAATTATCATATGGCAGTAAGGCTTATACTTAATCATTTTCATGAGATGGGGTATGAGAAGATAGCTTATCTTGGTTCAGTCCGTACATATAATGGCAAGAAGATACTTAAGATAGATCCGAGATATTATTACTATAAGAATGCACTTAACGATCTTGGTACATATGATGATAATCTTGTCCTTGATTGTGAAACCAACTCTAAAAGTGCGTTTGATGTTATGAATTCATACATTGAAAAAAATGGCAGACCACCTGAGGCAATCTTTGTATCAAGCGACTCAGTTGTATCCGGAATGGTTAAAGCAATAGTAGATAATGGATTTTCAATACCAGATGATGTTGGTATCGTGACATATAATAACACTATGATGTCAGAGCAATGTAATCCTGCCCTTGACTCCATAGAGGTTTATATGAAAGAGAACGCTGAGTCGGCAACATTAAGCCTTGAACAGATGTGGGATGGAAAGAGATTGCCGAGAAAGATAGTTGTTCCGTGCAGCCTTGTTGTTCATGGAAGTGTTAAAAAGAAAAGAAAATAGAGAAATATATAAAAGGGCCTTGAATCAGACAGCTAAGCCATATGCTGGATTTAAAGGCTCTTTTATTTATATGGCTGATTAAGAATCGGAAAATATTTAGTGAATATAATTTATTGTAAATAAATAAAAATATTACTAAAAATATTGACATTTTACTAAAAACTCCTATAATAAAATTAAAGGATATTGTAGGAGGTAAAATCATATGTGGCTAGGTGTAGATTATTATCCTGAACAATGGGATAGTAACTTACTTTTAGATGATTTGGATACAATAGTTGAGCTTGGGTGCAATGTCATTAGAATTGCAGAATTTTCATGGCATCTTATGGAAAAGACAGAAGGAAATTATGACTTTTCTTTTTTTGACAATGTAATTAAAGAAGCAAAGGAACGAGGGCTTCATGTGATTATGGGTACTCCTACTGCAACAATTCCAGCATGGCTTGCGAAAAAGCATCCAGATATAATATCTGAATTTGAAAATGGCAGAAAGAGAACATTTGGTGGCAGACATATTTACTGTTTCAATAGCAGATATATGTATGAGTATTCAGAAAAGATAATAAGAGAGTTAGTTAATCATTATAAAGATGAGAAAGCTATTATAGCATGGCAGATTGATAACGAGATAGGGCATGAAGGCAGTGATGTGTGTTATTGCGAAAATTGTCAGAGGTCATTTAGACACTTTCTCGAGGCTAAATATAAAGGCAATATAGACAAACTTAATTATGATTATGGAACTACATTCTGGTCTCAGGAATATAACGACTTTGAGGAGATTCCAACTCCTATGGCAACAATAACTACGCATAATCCTGCACTGCGTCAGGACTGGGAGAGATTCAGAAGTAAGAGTGTAGTTGATTTTATGATATTCCAGACTAGCATTATAAAAGAAATTATACCAGACGCGGTTGTTATGCATGATTTTCCGGGAGGCTGCCTTGATAAGCACATAGATTATCATAAGATTGCAGAGGCTGTAGATAAGGTGGCATACAATAATTACCCTGTATGGGGTGGACAAAAGGAACCTGAAAAACCACATGAGATAGGCTTTAATCTTGATTATATAAGAGGACTTAAAGGTGAAAATTTCTGGATTACAGAGGCTATTATGGGTGCTCAGGGACATGATATAACAGGATTTTTACCGAGACCGAATCAGGCTAAGATGTGGTCTTATCAGAGTATGGCACACGGATGTGATTCTTTGTTGTATTTCAGATATAGAGGTGCAACCAAAGGTGCTGAACAATTTTGCTATGGAATTATAGATGCAGACAATGTCAAACGTAGAAAGTATTATGAGGTTAAAGATTTCTTTGCAGATATTAAGAAATATTCTAAGGAAATGTCAGCACCGATTAATAATCAGGTAGCAATAATGTATGACTTTGATTCACTGGCATCATTTAGAATACAGAGGCAAAGTATTATTCTTGATGTAAAGGAGGAGATGAAGAGATACTATAAACCATTTTTTGACGCGAACATTGGTGTTGATGTAATACCTTGTGACAGAGATATATCTAAATACAAGATAGTTATTATGCCACAGCTTATAATTACAAAGCAGGACCTTGAACATAAGATAAAAGAATTTGTTAAGAATGGTGGTATTGCAGTTATGACATATCGTTCTGCGGTTAAGAATGAGGATAATAATATTCCATTTGGAAGAACGATACCTGTAGGATATACAGATATAGCAGGACTTAATGTGGTCGAGACTGAAAGCCTTCAGGACTATGAAGCATTTCAAATAAACGGACAGGGTAAATATGATGGTTATATGGGATATGGTGGAATATTCAGAGACATGATAAGTGTTTCAGATGCAGAGATATTATTTAAGTATGGTGATAAATTCTATCAGGAATATGCTGCTGTTACGAGAAAGAAGACTGGTGAAGGATGGTTTTACTATATTGGCTGTGGAATAGATGATGATATTACTAAAATGTTAATGTGTGACATCATTGAAATATCTGGAATAAATTATGTAAACTCAGAGGATGGAGTGGAAATAGCTGTTAGGGGTGATAATGAACATCAGGTAAAAATGTATATAAATCATAATGATGTATGTGTAGATACAGAAGGAATAACCCTTCAGCCGTTTGAATGCAGAATAGTTGACAATGTAAAATAATAATCATAGGAGGTTTTATATGAAAGAATTAAAAAGTATTAAAGAAATGCTTTTAAATGGAGCATTTGACGAGAAGATAAAGAGCATCTATATAGACGAAAAAAGAGTAAAGTATAACAGAGACAGATATGTGAGGGCGATTGACAGATTCAGTGTGCTGTTCCCAGAGCATAAGTCTGGAGAAATATACAGTGCACCGGGAAGAAGTGAAGTATGTGGCAATCATACGGACCATCAGAACGGAGTAGTTCTTGCAACCTCCATTAACCTTGATGCGATAGCGATAGTTTCACCTACAGATAACGCGATAATAAGACTTGTATCGGATGATATGCCTCTTGAGACAGTTGATGTGACTGAGCTTTCATGCATAGAGGGTGAAAAGGGGACTACCACAGCTCTTATAAGAGGAGTTATGGCTGGTCTTGCAGATAAAGGCTTTAAGCTTGGCGGATTTGATGCATTTATAACAAGTGATGTTCTTATGGGTGCAGGAATGTCATCCTCTGCCGCATTTGAGAGCCTTATAGGAACAATAATATCAGGTCTATACAATGATATGGGTGTTTCAAGTGTAGATATAGCCAAGATAGGACAGTATGCTGAGAACGTGTACTTTGGTAAGCCTTGCGGTCTTATGGACCAGATGGCGTGCAGCGTTGGAGGTATGATATATATAGATTTCGCCGACAAGGAAAATGTCATTGTTGAGAAGGTTGACAGTGACTTTGATGGTGCGGGATTAAGTCTTTGTATAGTTGATACAAAGGGCTCACACGCAGACCTTACACCTGATTATGCGGCTGTGCCTGAGGAGATGAATTCAGTTGCAAAGGCTCTTGGAAAGGAGCATTTGCGAGAGGTTGATGAGAAGGAATTCTACAGAAATATACCTGTGTTAAGAGAAAAGGTAGGAGGAAGAGCAGTAATTCGTGCAATACATTTCTTTGAGGAGGAAAAGAGAGTTGAAGAAGCTGTAGCTGCACTTAAGAGCTCTAATTACAACGGATTTATGCAGGTGATAAAGGCAAGCGGTAATTCGTCATCAAAGTATTTGCAGAATATTTACAGCCCTAAGGATATATATTCACAGAATGTCACTCTTGCACTTGCTGTAACAGAAAGCCGTATAGGTGATGTAGGTGTGTGTCGTGTACATGGTGGTGGATTTGCAGGAACTATTCAGGTGTTTATTCAGGATGAAGCAGTACCAGAATATAAGAAATGTATCGAGAGTATATTTGGAGAAGATAGCTGTCATGTTCTAAAGGTTAGAAATGACGGTGGAATAAAAGTTATTTAATATTCAGGGAGGGATGACTGATGATTAACACATACATAAAGCAATTAGTGAACTATGGTTTGGCAAACAATTTAATAAGTGAGGATGATGTTGTATACACAACAAATATGCTCCTTATGACGTTAAAGCTTGACGATTATGAAGAGCCGGGAGAGGTAAGTGCTATAGACACTCCAGAGAAGCTTGAGGAGACCTTGAAGGGTATTCTTGATTACGCTTTTGAGCATGGACTTATTGAGGAGGATTCAGTTGTACTTAGAGATTTGTTTGATACTAAGATTATGAATCTTCTTGTTGAGAGACCAAGCCGCATAATAAGTGAGTTCAGGAGACAGTACGAGATATCTCCTAAGGCTGCTACGGATTATTTCTATAATCTGAGCAAGGCATCAGACTATATCCGTACATACAGAGTTAAGCGTGACAAGAAATGGGTTGTTTCAACTGAGTATGGAGACCTTGATATAACAATCAATCTCTCTAAGCCGGAGAAGGATCCTAAGATGATTGCACTTGCAAAGACTATGAAATCACAGTCATATCCTAAGTGTCAGCTATGCGTTGAGAATGAGGGATATGCCGGACGTATCAATCATCCTGCCAGAGAAAACCACAGAATAATACCTTTAGTAATAAATAATAGTAAATGGGGGTTCCAGTATTCACCATATGTGTATTATAATGAGCATTGTATAGTGTTTAATGGTGAGCATGTACCTATGCAGATAAATAGAGATACCTTCGTTAAGATGTTTGATTTTATAAAGCAGTTCCCACACTACTTTGTAGGTTCAAATGCCGATTTGCCTATAGTTGGAGGCTCTATACTAAGCCACGACCATTTTCAGGGCGGTAATTATACATTTGCAATGGCAAAGGCTGAAGTTGAGACTGAGATATCATTTGCAGGATATGAAGATATCAGGGCAGGCATAGTAAAATGGCCTATGTCAGTAATAAGATTAAATGGTGAGGCATCAGACAGAATTATCGAGCTTGCCGACAAGATTCTTAATGCATGGCGTGGATATACGGATGAGAAAGCATACATATATGCCGAGACGGAGGGTGAGCCTCACAACACTATAACACCTATTGCAAGAATGAGGGATGGCAGATACGAGCTTGACCTTGTTTTAAGGAATAACATAACAACTAAGGAACATCCACTTGGTCTCTATCATCCTTGGGAGGAGCTACAGCATATCAAGAAGGAAAATATTGGACTTATCGAGGTTATGGGACTTGCCGTACTTCCTGCCAGATTAAAGGGCGAGATGGAGCAGGTTGCAGATACCATTATAAAAGGCGGTAATGTCAGAGATAATGAGAATATTGAGAAGCACGCAGACTGGGTAGATGGTATAATGAAGAAGTATCCTGATATCAATGCGGACAATGTGAATGATATTATTGATGAAGAGATAGGACATGTATTTTTACAGGTTTTGGAGTGTGCAGGTGTATACAAACATACCGAAGAGGGCAAAAATGCATTTCTTCGTTTTGTAGAATATGTAAACAAATAGGAGGAAAATAGCTATGAAGATTTTAGTAACAGGCGGTGCAGGCTATATTGGAAGCCACACATGTGTAGAGCTTTTAAATGAGGGCTATGAGGTAGTAGTTGTTGATAACCTCTATAACGCAAGTGAGAAGGCAGTAGAGAGAGTAAAGCAGATTACAGGCAAGGAACTTACCTTCTACAAGGCAGACATTCGTGATTATGACGAGATGAGTAGAATATTTGCTGAGGAGAAGCCGGATACAGTCATACATTTTGCAGGACTTAAGGCTGTAGGCGAGTCTGTTGCAAAGCCTTTAGAGTACTATGAGAATAATATCGCAGGAACACTTAATTTATGCAAGGCAATGAGAGAAAATGGCTGCAAAAATATTATATTCTCATCATCAGCAACTGTATATGGAGATCCTGCATTTATTCCTATAACAGAGGAGTGCCCTAAGGGAGTTTGTACTAATCCATACGGATGGACAAAGCATATGTTAGAGCAGATATTAACAGATATCCAGAAAGCTGATCCTGAGTGGAATGTTATTCTTCTTCGTTACTTCAATCCAATCGGAGCACATAAGAGCGGACTTATAGGCGAAGATCCTAAGGGAATACCTAACAACCTTCTCCCATATGTAGCACAGGTTGCTATAGGCAAGCTTAAGGAGGTAGGAGTATTTGGAAATGATTATGATACACCTGACGGAACAGGTGTAAGAGATTATATCCATGTAGTTGACCTTGCCAAGGGACACGTTAAGGCTATCAATAAGATAAAGGAGAATCCTGGTGTTAAGATATATAATCTTGGAACAGGAAAGGGTTACAGCGTGCTTGATGTTATAAAGGCATTTGGAAAGGCCTGTGGTAAGGAGATTCCATATGTTATAAAGGACAGAAGACCGGGTGACATTGCAACATGCTATTCAGACGCGACACTTGCCAAAAAGGAACTTGGCTGGGAGGCTCAATATGGTATTGAGGAGATGTGTGCTGATTCATGGAGATGGCAGTCAATGAACCCTGATGGATATGGAGAATAAAAATAATTACCCCAGCCTGCATTTTATGATATGTGGCTGGGGTATTATTATATTCCAACAAACAGAGCTGAAAAATAATAAGCATTGAGAATATAAGTAATATAAATCGTCCGCTAACGCGACAAACCGCACATCCATGTGCGTTGCCGCTCGCAAGTCCATCCAGGACTTGCGTACGCTATACTTACTTTTGTCTCAATGCTTTTATTTTTCGCACCGTTTGCCAGTCATACATAATACCCCAGCCACATATCATAAAATGCAGGCTGGGGCATAGTATAAACACTATAATTACTTTAATGTCTTTGTAAAATAATCTCTGGCAGGATTTTTATACGGTGGATTTCTGATACAGATGATGGATTTCATGCAGGGCCGCTGCTCGGAGCAATAAGTGAAAACGGTCCCGAAATGGAACCATCATCTGTAGATAGAAAGCGTCTGGATAAGAAACGTGCCAACTATTACTTTACAGAAACATTTTAGTACACATGGTTGTATTTAGTGATTACATTGTGGTAAGCTATGCTTTGAGAGTTTATTGGAGGCATAATATGAAATTTAAAGGAATCAGCCGCAGATTTTCAACTGCAGATAATACGCAGTATGAGGCTATAGGAAGGTTTATTGATGTATGTGCAGACATATATGGACGTGATAATATATGTGGGCTCGGATATAATTGGACATCCTCATCTATCGAATATGTGATAGGAATGAGAGATAAAAGTGATATAGATTATAAATTGGCAATGAAATATTTTGATGATGCTGTTTATAAAGAGGTTTTACTTCCGGACAACGGCTGGAGGTCGTATAAGGGTGAGCTTATAAACCTTAGCAGCTTCTATGATAATATATATAAGGAAGGTGCTCTTACATATGAGCTTGAGTATATAAATTCAGATGGCAGTTTTGAGGTTATGATAAACAGGGAAAGGCTAAAGCTATCTGTGATTGATATGTCAGAGCTTGATTATGTAATGACATTATATCGCGATGCATTAGGACAGGCTGGCTGTGTCTGGGATGAGAATTATCCTAATAGGGATATCCTTGAAAATGATATCCTAAAGGAAAGGCTCTATGGCTTTCGGGATGATGACGGAAGGGTTGTGGCTGCCATAGCACAGGATATAGATGATGAGATAGCAGCATTTCCATTTTGGACAAGAGAGCTTGCTCCGGGACTTGAGCTTGCACGTCTTGTCATAGCTTCTGAGTATCAGAATCAGGGACTTGCCAGACAACTAATTATATGCTATATGGATATTGCACGTAAAAAAGGCTACGGAAATGTCAGATTTATGGTGGCAGCACGCAATTTCAGGGCAGTACATTCCTACAATGCGCTAGGCTTCAATATTGTCGGTGAGGCAGACTGGCATGAAGAACATTACATATGCTACGAGAAGGCTGTCTGAATAAATATTTAAAAATTGATGAATATATATAGGAGATAATTATATGATACTGAATGTTTCTCATTTGACACATGGTTTTGGAGACAGGGCTATATTTAACGATGTATCGTTCAGACTGCTTAAAGGTGAGCATATAGGGCTTGTCGGTGCTAATGGAGAGGGAAAAAGTACCTTTATGAATATCGTAACTGGTAAGCTTATGCCGGATGAAGGCAAGGTTGAGTGGAATAAAAATGTGCGAGTAGGCTATCTTGACCAGCATACGGTCTTAGAGAAGGGCATGACAATAGAGGATGTTTTAAAATCAGCATTTTCATATCTGTTTGACATGGAACAGAAGATAAATGAGATATATGAGAGCATGGCTGATGCTACGGATGATGAGATAAATGACCTTATGGAGGAGGTAGGCACCTTGCAGGATATGCTTACTAACCATGATTTCTATATGATAGATGCAAAGACTGAGCAGGTGGCAAGGGCGTTAGGACTTCTTGAGTTAGGTCTTGACCATGATGTTACCGATTTAAGTGGAGGACAGAGGACGAAGGTGTTGCTTGCCAAGCTTCTCCTTGAGAAGCCGGAGATACTGCTTCTTGATGAGCCGACCAACTATCTTGACGCAGAGCATATAGAATGGCTTAAGAGATATCTTCAGGAATATGAGAATGCATTTATACTTATAAGTCACGATATACCATTTCTAAACGATGTGGTTAATATCATTTACCATATGGAAAATCAGGAACTGAACAGATACGTTGGCAACTATGACAAGTTTATGGAGGTATACGAGGTAAAGAAAAACCAGCTTGAGGCGGCATACAGGAGACAACAGCAGGAGATAAGTGAGCTAAAGGATTTCGTTGCCAGAAATAAAGCCAGGGTTGCCACAAGAAATATGGCAATGTCAAGACAGAAGAAGCTTGATAAGATGGAGGTAATTGAACTCGCAAAGGAGAAGCCAAAGCCGGAGTTCCATTTTGCAGAGGCGAGAACTCCGGGAAAAGTGTTATTTGAGACACATGACCTCGTTATCGGTTATGACAAGGATTCGCCTTTATCTAAGCCCATTAACTTAAGAATGGAACGTGGAGAGAAAATAGCGATTGTCGGTACGAACGGAATTGGTAAAAGTACACTTCTTAAGAGCCTGCTTGGATTAATAAAGCCATTGTCCGGCAAGGTAACGCTTGGTGAGTATCTTAACCTTGGATATTTTGAGCAGGAGATGGCACCTACTGAGAATACCTGCTTAGAGGAGATATGGCAGGAGTTTCCGGCATATTCACAGTATGAGGTTCGCTCAGCATTAGCAAAGTGCGGACTTACAACAAAACACATAGAGAGTAAATGCAGAGTGCTTTCGGGTGGAGAACAGGCAAAGGTAAGACTTTGTAAGCTGATTAACAGGGAGACCAATCTTCTTATACTTGATGAGCCAACTAATCATCTTGATGTGGATGCAAAGGATGAATTAAAGAGAGCACTTACAGAATATAAAGGTTCTGTACTTTTAGTGTGTCATGAGCCTGATTTTTATGATAGTATAGTAAGTAATGTTTGGAACCTTGAGGAGTATAGCTCACTTGTTTTGTAACATGTAAAGGAGGATTAGATATGTCAAATGGATATATAGCAATACCTACAATTCTTAAGATTGGTTCTGGTGCTTTAAAGGGGCTTGGAAGCTACCTTACAAATGCAGGTATGCACAATGTAGTTATATACTTTGGTAACGGACTTATAGATATGTTTGGCTATGAAGTCATGGATTCCTTAAATAATTGTGACATAAAGGTTTTAGAGTACAGGGAACTTGATTCTGTAAAGATAGAGGATATAATAGACCTTGCATTTAATATTGACTCAAAGGCACAGGCTATAGTTGGTATAGGTGGCGGAAAGGTAATAGATGCCTCAAAGTATGCAGCGTATCTTAAGAAGCTCCCGTTTATAAGTATTCCAACATCATCCTCAAGTGACGGATTTTCAAGTGCCAGTGCCTCGCTTATTGTAAATGAAAGACGTACATCAGTTCCAGCCCGTATGGCATATGGAATAGTTGTTGATACAGATATAATTAAGAGTGCACCTGAGAAATTTCTGTACTCAGGAATTGGCGATATGGTATCCAAGATAACAGCTATATATGACTGGGTATATGAGGCAGGCTTAGGCTACAGCACTCTTAACGATTTCGCAGTAATGATTGCCAAGAAGGCTGTAAACAGCTTCGTGAGAACACCATTTACGAATATACATGAGGAGATATTCCTAAAGGAGCTTCTTGATTCACTTGCCATGAGTGGTATTGCAAATGAGATAGCCGGAGGAAGTGCACCTACAAGCGGAAGTGAGCATCTTATCTCGCATGCACTTGATAAGAGCCTTGAGATTCCTCAATTACACGGAATACAGGTAGGTATAGCAACATACCTTATGGCTTTGGTTCAGGACCACAGATATATAAGAATAAGAAAAATTTTAAACGACACGGGATTTTTTGATTATGTTGCGACGCTTAATCTTAACGTGGAGGACTATGAGAGAGCTATAGATATGGCACCTTCTATTAAGCCTCACAGACATACTTATTTACATGAGGAAAAATACAGGGAGCTTGCCAAGAAATATTTGCATGAGGATGAAATATTAAAAAGAATTTTTAATATATAGACACGGAAAAGAGGTTGTACATGAAGGTAGAGGTTGGTTATATAACAAGCTGGAGAAGAGCAATTTTTATTTCAGTTATAATTGCAATAACTGTATTCGGACTTGTTTCAACGGTAAGCACAGCTTATCTTGGAGCGGGTTTGGTAAGCAACATAATAAGCGTTGGGGCACTTGTTTTATGTATAGGACTTTTTATACTTGTACTCGCTGACAAATGGAATCATTATAGCGGATATGGTACTGCTGCAATAGAGGATGGCATATTCACATACAATGATAAGAAGCATCACTATGAGATAAAGCTTTCTGATATCAAGAAGATTGATATGGAGAAGATAACAACAGGAAGAGAGGGCGGAAAGCCACTTGCCTACAGAATGCTTATTAAAACAGAGAGGAAGAAATACTATATAGAGTCAGAGCGTGCGGCAGGATGCGAATACAATGAGGTTGATTTATATCGATTATATCTGTATTTAAATCAGAATATGTAATATATATATTGAGACTGCGGATGCATATAATATATTCAGAATTAACTGATTATATTATATGCATTTTGCAGTCCTTTTTCAGGCTACTTATTAGACATTGACTTTTCCTGTGCCTCAATCATCTTCTTAACCATCATACCACCTACAGAACCATTCTGTCTTGATGTGAGGTTACCATTATAACCGTCTGAAAGAGGTACACCTAACTCGTTTGCTACTTCATACTTGAACTTATCCATTGCGCTCTTAGCCTCAGGAACACTTGTTTTATTCTTGCTCATGATCTTTTCTCCTTTTTTAAATCTTATATTGCAACAAAAATGATTTCTTGTTACACTACTATTATGTGCGTTGTTATGAATAATAAACTAGCAAAAACATGAAAAATAAAACCAATTTTTCTCTTTAAAATTAAACTGGAGAATAATGAAATGAAAGTGAGGAACAATATGAGTGGGGGAGAAAACAAAAGTAAATCAACTAAGATTATGATTGGCATAATTGCTGCTTTGGCAGTTGTCATAATTGCGCTTGTCGTAATTTTGGTTGTGCAGGGTGGAAAGAAGAAGGATAAGACTACGACAGAGGAAAAAACGACAACGGAGCAGGCAACACCTGCTGATGCGGCAACACCTGTAGATGCCACGCCTTCCAATGAAGATGCAGACTGTTATGTGACTATAAATAATTCTGCCGGATGGGAGAGTGCAAGCGGATATTCAGGTCAGCTTGATGCCAAGATAACTAATGAATCCTCTAAGGAGCTTAACAACTGGAGTATAGAGCTTGATGTACCAAGTGGAGTTACTCTTGACAGCTCATGGAATGGTAACTTTGAGATAAAGGATAACGTATTAACAATAACCCCTGTTGAGTATAATGGAACAATAGCTGCCAATGGCTCAGTGGGAGATATCGGGTTTATCGTAAATGCATCAAGTGAGGCTCAGTTAAAATCGATGACTGAGGGAGCAAGACTTTACATAGACGGACAGCTCTATACATCATCTGGTGATAGTGAAGCAGAGGATACAACAGAGGAGACAACAGAGGAGAAGCCTGTTAGCAGCAGTACAGCTACGGAGAGTGGAACACCATTTGCTAATCATGGAAAGCTTGCTGTGTCCGGTACAGACCTTGTAGATAAGAATGGTAATAAATACCAGCTAAAGGGAGTAAGTACACATGGAATAGGCTGGTTCCCTGACTATGTGAATGAGGATGCATTTAAGACCTTTAGAGATGACTGGGATGCAAATGTAATAAGACTTGCAATGTACACCCATGAGAATGGCGGCTATTGTACTGATGGAGATAAGACATATCTTAAGAATCTTGTTGATACAGGAGTACAGTCTGCTACAGACCTTGGCATGTATGTAATAGTTGACTGGCATGTATTACAGGAGAATAATCCTCAGACATATAAGGAAGAAGCCAAGGCATTTTTTGAGGAAATGTCTAATAAGTATAAGGACTATGACAATGTTATATATGAGATATGTAATGAGCCAAATGGCGGTACAACATGGCAGGATGTAAAGTCATATGCTGAGGAGATAATTCCTATAATAAGAAATAATGCACCAGATGCAGTTATTATAGTAGGAACACCTACATGGTGTCAGGATGTTGACGTTGCAGCCAAGGATCCTATAACAGATTATGACAATATAATGTATGCTATACATTTCTATGCAGCAACTCATACGGATAATATAAGAAGCAAGGCGAGAGAAGCGAGGGACAGCGGACTTCCTATTATAGTGAGTGAGTTTTCTATATGTGATGCATCCGGCAATGGTGCCATAGATTATAATCAGGCAGAGCAGTGGTTTGATTTGATTGATGAATACAATCTTTCATATGCTGCATGGAATGTCTCAAACAAGGCAGAGACATCATCTCTTATTCAGTCGTCCTGCACTAAGACATCAGGATGGACCGTAGATGATTTATCTGACACAGGAAAATGGATAAGATTAAAGATGCGTGGAGAATAAAACTAAATTACATATAGCGATAAAATAATTCATATTTAAGAAAAAAGTTGACAAAATAAGAGAGGTTGTACATAATGAGAGTTATTGCAGGAACCGCAAGAAGCCTTAGATTAAAAACAATAGAGGGACTTGATACGAGACCGACAACAGATCGTATAAAGGAAACTTTATTTAATATGCTTACAGGATATACTTATGAAACTAAATTCCTTGACTTATTTGCCGGAAGTGGTGGTATAGGTATAGAGGCATTGAGCAGGGGAGCAGGCAGCTGCACCTTTGTGGAGCTTTCACCTAAGGCATATGCATGCATCAAGGATAATCTTACACATACCAAGCTTTATGATAGGGCGAGTGTTTATAAGACAGATGCAACAAGCTTTGTGTCAGGCTTAAAAGAAATTGACTATGATGTTATATTCATGGATCCTCCATACGGCAGACAGCTTGAGCGTGCGGTTATGAATGTATTGTCAGACAAAGAATTTGTGACAGATACACTTATAGTGATAGAGGCTTCGTTGGATGAGGATTTTGGATATCTTGATTCTATGGGCTTTGAAATCACAAAAGAAAAGAAATATAAGACAAATAAACATGTATTTGTCAGAAAAAGGATAGAAGAATGAGTATAGCAATATATCCCGGAAGCTTTGATCCGGTTACACTAGGTCATTATGATATTATTAAGCGTTCGGCAGTTATGTTTGATGAGGTTATTATAGGAGTTTTGAACAATACTTCAAAAACACCATTGTTTTCTTTGGAAGAACGTGTTAATATGTTGAAGGATACAGTGTCGGAATTGCCGAACGTATCAGTTGAAGCATTTAATGGTTTGTTAGTGGATTTTGTAAAACAGAAGAATACAAACATAATAATAAGAGGTCTGCGTGCTCTGACGGATTTTGATTTGGAGATGCAGATGGCTCAGAGTAACAGAATGGTAGCACCAGATGTGGATACAGTATTTTTATCCACAAGCTTAGAGTATTCGTATTTAAGTTCCAGCATAGTAAAAGAATATGCCAGATACGGAGTTGACCTTAAAGAATTTGTGCCGGAGTGCGTAATCGCGAAACTCATAGATAAGATGAAACGAATTTAGGAGGATTTGCAAGATGGGTAAAAAAGGCGTTGAAGAAATGATAGATCAGATCGAGATATTTATCGATAACTGTAAGTTTTATCCGCTTTCTCAGAATAAAATAGTAGTTCACAAGGATGAGCTTGAGGCAATGATACAGGAGCTTAAGCTTAAGCTTCCTAGTGAGATAGAGCGTTGCAAGAAGATTATGCGTAACAAGGAGGCTATTCTTGCAGATGCGAGAACACGTTCAGACGCAATTATCACTGAGTCAGTCAATGAGGCTAATCGTCTTGTAGACCAACACCAGATAACAGAGCTTGCAAATATAAGAGCTAATGAAATTCTTGATATGGCTAGAAATCAGGCACAGCAGATAGTGGATCAGGCGTCAGAGGAAGCTAATGAGGTTCGTCTTGGTGCTATGTATTATACTAAGGATAAGTTATCAGAGATGAAGGATATCTTCACTAAGATTCATGATATGGAGAAAGATAACTATAGAACACTTATCGAGTCACTTGAGAATGATAATTATGTGATTGAGAATAACATGAATGAGATGGAGGCTAATATTAACCTTCTCACAGCAAGCAGCAATATGTCATATGCAACTGATGAGGAACAGCTTGACAGTGCATTCTCAGATGGACAGGTCGGAACACCTGAGCCTGTTGTTGCAGCACCTGAGCAGACATCACCTGTAGATGATAATGTAGATGTGTATGGCGAGAGAGCCGATGAGGACTACGATGATGATGAGGATGATGACGGCTTTGAAGATGATGACGATGAGGATGATGACTTTTTAGATGAGTAACAGCGTTATATAAAAGGTTCCAACCGCACATATTGTTTTGATTATAATGTAAGATAGTATGGACAGCCCTGAATGACTTATGACCTTATTTGTTTGGAGTATGGCAGATATTCCACCAAACGAGGTGAAAGCCATAACCAGGGCTGTTTTTATTTGTTCTGAAAATACGTTGCAGGTGGAAACTATATGTGTTCCGTTCGTTATCTCGGTTATACCTGACAGGAGGGCAAGCTTATCCAATGGAAGCCCAGGTATATACTTTATAAATTCTATAATTATGGAACAAATCATTATATAAATGCCGACATATGTAATCTGGGTTACTGAGTCCATAATAATATCGGGTTCATTTGAGGCTGATATGTTTTCTGTGGAGTGTTTTATATGTCTGTGGAATTTGAATGATGTATTATTATAATATTTTGTATATTTGTCTTGTACTATTTTATATATAAGAAGTGCGAGAACTACAAATGTAAGGTATGGTATATATATGGCTAGCATTGCAAATGGAAAGGTTATTTGGTCATTTAAAAGTATGTGAACTATATATCCGGCTATGAACATAGGACTAGAATTGTTGCATAATGGTATGAGTATATTGCCTGTCAATTTTGAAATATTGCCTCTTTTTACAAAATCAGAGGCAGTTTTGGCACCTAACGGATAGCCACAGAATATACCGAGAAATAATGTGATTATAATTGCGTAGGATGTTTTATTTGTGTGTCTGCCTGTTTTTGAGACCATGATATTTGAGAGCAGCATAAAAGGAAGTAGAACAGGGACAACATTGTTGTACCACAGCATAAGACCGCAGGATGCACCACTTATAACTACTGAATTATTCATGATAAACAAAACAAGAATAACAAAGCATAAAATAATAGTGCACATATGAACATCCTGCGGAAATATCTTAGCTAATATTATGTTTTCTATCATCGTAATATGACTATATGTTATATAATGGGAATTATAACATTATAGTCATTTGGCTGTCTGTTTTTATATCTGTTGTAAATCATGCAGTTATATAGAAGAGTGGCATTAGTGTCAAGCTCCCACATAGCTTTGGCGTTGACGTGATTTATATTGTCATATTTGGATATGACTGTATCAAAATCAGCCTTTTTTGTTATGACAGGTATATTGCTGTTTGTTTTTATCTGCTTAAGCAGTCCACTGTTATCCTTTTTAAATGCAAGTATATTTGCATAATATCCATATCCGCCGGATATAAATGTATTTCGCATTTTTTCTGTGTATCCTAGAATTAAGTGGAGAAGAGCACGTCTTAATCTTGTCTGAGTGTAATTTTTACAGCTCATTTTATCGGTTATATCTTCAATGTCACTGTCTAATGGGCAATTTATGAGCATGTTGTATATGTCTTTGTTCATATCACATGGCATATAATTCGGTGATGAGTTAAGGAGATATCCCATATTAAGCCTGGCCATCTGCAAATGTGCTGACAGGTCATTTATGGTAACAGGAGAAGAAATATTATAATTCTCCTTTATAATATCAAATGTTGTATTAGGAACATATTTATCCAGCATATCTATATCAGAGACTTCATCTGTTGATAGAATCCTGTCTCTTATGGCTGTGGCAGAGCTTAGGTTATTGTTAAGCTCATTGTCGTGGTAGCCTGCACCCTGTCTTATTATTGGTATTGGTTTTATCCTTGAATTTGTCCGCTTGATTGCGCATATATATTCAAGTGCCAGAATATTGTTTGGGGATGCAACAAGATTAGCTAGGCTTTCACTCTCTGTATATATAGATAGTGCTCGGGCTCTGGCTTTTGGGTATGAGCTCCCGCATGATAGCTCCTTTGTCAGTATATCCTTATATTTCTGTGGTTCATGTATAATAATATCTGATAGTCTGTCAAAATCTTTGTATTCACCATTCTCAATTCCAAAGCAGAGATAATCTATGGCGTTTATGGAGTTAAGAATATTAATAGCTCCGTTTGCAAAGTCGAGAGCACTTCCTGTGCTGTACGCAAATGGAAGCTCTATTGCAAGATCAATTCCACCTGATACACACATCTTTGCACGGGTGTATTTCCACCACATGGCAGGTTCGCCCCTCTGTAGAAAGTTTCCGCTCATAATAGTTACAGCGTGCTTTGCACCGGTGAGATTTTTTGCCTCCGATAGCTGGTATGCGTGCCCGTTATGAAATGGATTGTATTCCGCTATGATAGCCAGTGTGCTCATATTTTATCTCCTTATTTGTTATATGGATATATTATACTTGGATGACGTGCAGGAATCAATAATACAAATTATAACATTTTTAATCAATATAACACATTCCTTAAAATATAATTAAAATATAAAATTTATATGCCCCAAATGTGCCACAAAATGTGGCACAATGCTCCAAAATGTAGCTTTACAGTACAATGTTCATAAGATAAAATATCTGTAGCATATTATTACGTAACGCAATATGAGTCAAATTCAAAAATCGAACATAAATTCGATAAAAGTATTGACACGGGAGTGGAATTATATTATAGTATAAAAAACAAACATATGTTTTATTTTAGGAGGTTAGGTATGGCTAGTGAAGAGAAGATGAAGGCACTTGATGCTGCCTTAGCACAGATAGAGAAGCAGTATGGTAAAGGATCGGTTATGAAACTTGGTGACCAGTCAGCACATATGAATATAGAGGTTGTTCCTACAGGTTCATTAAGCCTTGATTTGGCACTTGGACTTGGCGGTATGCCTAGAGGACGTGTGATAGAGATATATGGTCCTGAGTCAAGTGGTAAGACTACTGTTGCATTACATGTTGTTGCAGAGGTTCAGAAGCGTGGTGGTATTGCAGGCTTTATAGATGCTGAGCATGCACTTGATCCTACATATGCAGCGAACATTGGTGTTGATATTGATAATTTATATATATCACAGCCTGATAATGGTGAGCAGGCATTGGAGATAACTGAGACTATGGTTCGTTCCGGAGCTGTGGATGTGATTATAGTAGATTCAGTAGCAGCTTTAGTTCCTAAGGCTGAGATAGATGGCGAGATGGGAGATTCACATGTTGGATTGCATGCAAGACTTATGTCACAGGCATTGAGAAAGCTCACAGGTATAATAAGCAAATCAAACTGTGTCGTTATATTTATCAATCAGCTTCGTGAGAAGGTAGGTGTAATGTTCGGTAACCCGGAGACAACTACAGGTGGACGTGCATTGAAGTTCTATGCATCAGTAAGACTTGACGTAAGAAAGATAGAGACACTTAAAGCTGGTGGAGAAGTAGTTGGTAACAGAACAAGAGTTAAGGTTGTCAAGAACAAGGTAGCACCTCCATTCAAGGAGGCTGAGTTTGATATAATGTTTGGTAAGGGTATCTCTAAGGAAGGTGATATATTAGACCTTGCCGTTCAGAACGATATCGTTAATAAGGCAGGAGCATGGTTCTCATATAATGGAGATAAGATAGGGCAGGGACGTGAGAATACAAAACTGTTCCTTATTAACAATCCTGATATCATGATGGAGATAGAGACTAAGGTAAGAGCTAAGTGTGGAGTTGGTACTGAGGCTGAGGATAATCAGGATAATGCAAGTGCATCTGAGGAGGAGTAGTATATGTATGAATCAAAGGCAAGGTACAGTGCTTTTGATACAGCAGTTTACTATATAACCTTTAAAGACCGCACTGTTAAGGAGTTGCGTGATAAGTTAATTGATAAGGGGTATAGTCATGCTGAGGTTGATGATAGCATTAATCTTTTGTTGAAATATGGCTATCTTAATGATGCAAACTATGCCCTTTCTTATATAAGGTCTAATTCTAATAATAAGGGAATTAATCGTATCAGGATGGAATTAACAAGAAAGGGTATAGATAAGTCTGTTATATCAGATGCCACTGAGAATGTTGATTTTAATGAGACAGATACGATATTGGATATAATGAACAGAAAGTATTGTAATATAAATTTTTCAGATGAAAAAGCAGTACGACGTATGTATGGTTTCTTTGTGAGACGTGGTTTTAAGTATGAAAACATCATGAAGGCTATGAGCATTTTTAAGAAAAATGTTCAATCAGATTCGTATATTTAATACAATTTGCATAAAAAAGAATATAAATTCCTTGACACATATATAAAAAAAGTATAATATTTAACTGTTGTATTTTTACAATGAAAACTTAATAAGGAGGTGCTCCTGAGTGTTGCAGTACGTTATTTTTGCCGTAGCACTTGTTATAGCCATTATTGTGACTTGGATAGCAGCAATTGCCTATAGAAAGAACATTGCTGAAGCTAAGCTCGGTAAAGCGGAGGACAAGGCTAGGGAAATTATAGATGAAGCACTTAAAAGTGCTGAAGCTAAAAAACGTGAGATACTTCTTGAAGCAAAGGAAGAGGCCTTAAAGACGAAGAATGACATGGATAAGGAAGTCAAAGAACGTCGTAACGAAGTACAAAGAATGGAAAAGCGTGTACTTTCTAGAGAAGAGAACCTTGACCGTAAAAACGAGGCTGTAGAGAAGAAGGAAGCTGCATTGGCTAAGCGTGAGGCTGAGCTTACAGCTTTGAAGAACGAAGTTTCGGATTTGGAAGCAAAGAGAACTCAGGAACTTGAAAGAATTTCAGGATTGACCTCTGAACAAGCAAAGGAATACTTATTAAAGACTGTTGAAGATGATGTTAAACACGAAACCGCAGTCATGATCAAAGAATTAGAAACGCGAGCAAAAGAAGAAGCAGACAAAAAAGCAAAGGATTATGTAGTTACAGCAATTCAGAAGTGTGCTGCAGATCATGTGGCAGAGACTACAATATCCTTAGTACAGTTACCAAACGATGAAATGAAGGGTAGAATCATCGGTAGAGAGGGACGTAATATTCGTACACTTGAAACGATGACAGGAGTTGATCTTATTATTGATGATACTCCAGAAGCAGTTATTCTGTCTAGTTTTGATCCAATCAGAAGAGAGGTTGCAAGAATCGCACTTGAGAAGCTGATTGTAGACGGAAGAATCCATCCAGCCAGAATTGAGGAGATGGTTGAGAAAGCGCAGAAGGAAGTTGAAACCATGATGCGTGAGGAAGGAGAGGCTGCTACACTTGAAGTCGGTGTTCATGGTATACATCCTGAACTTGTACGCTTACTTGGTAAGATGAAGTTCAGAACAAGTTATGGACAGAATGCTCTTAAACATTCTATAGAGGTTGCCCAGCTTTCTGGTTTGCTTGCCGGAGAGATTGGCGTAGATGTTCGTTTGGCTAAGCGTGCAGGTTTATTACATGATATTGGTAAATCTGTTGATCATGAGATGGAGGGTTCGCATGTCACTATAGGTGTTGATTTATGCAGAAAGTATAAGGAATCTGCTACTGTAATCAATGCGGTTGAAGCACACCATGGTGATGTTGAACCACAGAGTTTAATTGCTTGTATCGTTCAGGCTGCTGATACTATATCAGCTGCAAGACCTGGTGCAAGAAGAGAGACGTTGGAAACATACACAACACGTTTGAAGTCATTGGAGGATATTGCAAATAGCTTCAAGGGTGTCGATAAGACTTTTGCTATTCAGGCAGGTAGAGAAATTCGAGTAATGGTGGTTCCAGAGCAAATAAGTGATGCCGATATGGTATTACTTGCAAGAGATATTTCTAAGCAGATTGAGTCTGAGCTTGAATATCCTGGACAGATTAAGGTTAATCTTATTAGGGAATCAAGAGTTACAGATTATGCTAAGTAATATAAATGGCGGATTTTATATCCGCCATTTTTTATTAATAAGCAGTATGAATTAATTATATAAGTTATAGAGATTATTTCATTTTTATACATATTTCGATTGAGTTTTCTGTGTAAAATACATCAAAAAGTTTATTTTCGAAAGAAATTCCTTGAATTCTGATTGGTATTAGTATATAGTTATATAGATTATAAGATACAAATAGTGTACTAGGACAAGGAGAAAGAAAATGGCATTAACATTATCAAAAAAAGCACAGGCAGTTAAACCATCTTCAACACTGGCTATTACTGCAAAAGCAAAGGAACTCAGAGCACAGGGAATCGATGTAGTAGGTTTTGTTGCTGGTGAACCTGATTTTAATACTCCAGATAACATCAATAAGGCTGCTAAGGCTGCTATCGATGCTGGTTTTACGAAGTATACACCTGTGTCTGGAATAATTGAATTAAAGAAGGCAATAGCTGATAAGTTTGCTTCATTTAATAAATTGAAGTATGAGCCTGACCAGATAGTTGTAAGTAATGGTGGTAAGCATTCACTTACCAATGCTATTACAGCAATTGCCAATCCTGGTGATGAGTTTTTGATTCCTGCACCATATTGGTTAAGCTATCCAGAGATGGTTAAGCTTGCTGATGCAGTACCTGTAGCAGTTTCAACTAAGAAGGAGAATGGCTATAAGGTAACTGTAGAAGAACTTGAGGCTGCCTATACAGATAAAACTAAGGCTGTAATATTAAACACACCTAACAATCCAACTGGTAGTGTTTATACAGAAACTGAACTTAAAGCTATAGCTGATTTTGTTGTGGAGAAGGATATATTTGTTATAGCTGATGAGATGTATGAGTATCTTATTTATGGAGATAAAACTCATGTAAGTATTGCCTCCTTTAATGATGAGATATATAAGAGAACAATTACATGTAGTGGATTATCTAAGAGCTATGCCATGACAGGCTGGAGAATCGGTTATGCCGCAGCTCCAATTGAGGTTGCTAAGCTTATGAGCAGTGTACAGAGCCATCAGGCATCTAATCCTAACTCTATTGCACAGAAGGCTGCTTATGAGGCTATAACAGGTCCTCAGGATACTGTGAAGGATATGGTTGCTGAGTTTGAGGCAAGAAGTGTATATCTTTATGATGCTATATCTAAGATGCCGTATGTAGATTGCATTAAGCCAGACGGAGCATTTTACGCATTTGTTGACTGCTCAGCTCTTGTTGGCAAGAAATATAAGGGTGAGGAGATAAAGGGTGCAGCTGATATAGGAAGAATTCTCATTGAGGATTATAATGTAGCTGTAATACCTTGTGATGATTTCGGTATTGCTAACCACATCCGTTTATCATATGCTATCTCGATGGTACAGATAAAAGAGGGCGTTAAGAGAATTAATAAGTTCCTTGCAGCACTTTCATAAAAAGGAATATAAATATGATTACTTTCAAACGTGAATATGTTAAACCTGTGTATGATTCTAAGGTGATTTCTGTATATAAAGATTACTTAAAGACACCGGATGGAAACACCGTTGTATATGATTATATACATCATAAGGCCGGTGGTGGTGCAGGCACATTGCTTGTTGATGAGGATGAGAATACATATCTGGTCAGATTATACAGGAATTCTATAGATGGTTTGTCTCTTGAGATGCCGGCTGGTGGATATAACAATCCGGATGAGTCAGGTGATGTATGTGCCAGAAGAGAGGCAGAGGAGGAGACCGGACTTAGACCTACCAGAATGTATCATGTAGCCAATATAGTTTCATCAATAGGGACATTTGATGAAAAAACAGATATTTATATTGGAACAGGAATTGTGAAGGGTGTTAAGAAGCTTGATGAGGATGAATTTATTGATGTAGTTAAGCTTCCTGTATCTGAGGCAATCGATAAGATATATAGTGGTGAGATTGTTGACGGTAAGACAGTTACAGCACTTTTTGCATATGAACATATGAAACGAGAAGGAATAATTGAGTTATAAAAATCATAATAAATAGAGAGAGACTTAAATGTCTGCTCTCTATTTTTTTTGTGAGGTGACTAATTTGGATACACGCAAAAAAACAGATATGAAAAATGTTATGATATTTGTCGGTGCAATAATAATAGCTACCTTTGCTGTGAATTTTTTGCTTCGTCAGAATAAGGACTTTGGATATCTAAATCTGTCAGTCTATAATTACACTGGCAAAAATGTACTAAGTGTTCCGGTCACTGTTTTTATATTTTTTAGAAGACTAAAACAGTTTGTTATTATATATGCGGTCATGAAATTATTAAAAAATGAGACTCTTTTGTACGCTATAATTGCATTTCTTGGTGCTATGTATGGTGTGCTTTCCTGCGTGCAGGTATACTATGATGGGCTTAATGGGGTTATTCTTTTATTGCTATATGTAATGCCACACTATATATTATATATTTTTCTTATCATAAAAACGTCAGAATTTATAAGATATGGAAGTGGAGAACACAGATATGCGCGTTTTTTTACATTTGCACTGGTTGTTTTAATTGTGGGAGTAGGCTTAGAGAGCATAATTTCAAGATTTTTTTTAACAAATTTTTATCAATATATGGGAAGGCTTTAAAATGAATTAGCTTATATTGTAGTTATATGGATTTTTGGTAAAAATAAAGCAAAAAAGCGTAAAAATTATGTTTGATTTTGTTTAAATTACTCTATATAATGGTTATTGTAAACAAGATTATTGATAGTGTTTTACATAAATATGAGGGATACAAGAGGTTGTTTTTATGGATAGCTACGTTGATAAATATATGGAATATCTTATGAATGTCAAGCATGCAAGTGTTAACACAATGACATCATATAAGAGGGACTTGAAGAAGCTATGTCAGTATATCAAATCTATAGGTATTGTTGATTTGAATGAGATTAATGCTACAGACCTTAATACATATGTTATATATATGGGTGAGCAGGGAATGTCAACAGCGACAATATCGAGAAGCATCGCAAGCATCAAGTCTTTTTTTATGTTCTTGTTTAAGAAGAATATAGTGAGGGATGACTGCGCAGAACAGTTAAAGGCTCCTAAGATAGAAAAGAAGCTTCCTGAGATACTTACCGTAGCAGAGGTTAATCGATTGTTAGAGCAGCCTTCTAAGAATACTCCTAAGGAGATTCGCGACAAGGCAATGCTTGAACTTTTGTATGCAACTGGTATGAGAGTATCCGAACTTATATCACTTAGATTAGATGATGTTAATCTTATGATGAGTTATATACTGTGCCGATATACTAACAAAGAGAGAGTTATTCCTATTGAGAATGCGGCCAAGGTGGCTCTTGAGCAGTATATTAAAGGGGCAAGAGACAGCATGTGCGACAACAGCGAGTATCTCTTTACTAATCTTAAGGGACAACCTATGACAAGACAGGGTTTCTGGAAGCTTATAAAATCATATGCCAAGAAAGCAGGAATAGATAAGGATATAACACCGCACATGATAAGACATTCATTTGCTGCACATCTCGTGAGTAATGGTGCAGATTTAAAGGCGGTACAGGAAATGCTTGGACATTCGGATATTTCTACAACTCAGATATATTTAAAGAGCAGACAGAGCAGAATAAAGGAAGAATATGACAGAGCACATCCTAGGGCACATTCGATGGCATAAGGATTAAAGATTTTAATAATGGCAGTCATTACACTGAATACATATGTATATATGTGGTGTGTAACGACTGCCATTATTTGTTATATATATATTTTCTTGAGGTTGTCTATTTTGGCACTGGCATTTGCTATTATAAGGTCGAGTAAGGTTATTGCACACATAGACTCAACAACGACAACAGCCCGCGGTCCTATTATTGGATCGTGTCTGCCTTTTATCTCTATATCTACATTTTCATGTGCATTATTAACTGTGTGCTGCATTTTGTATATGGAAGGGGTAGGCTTAAATGATGCACGAATCCTTATGTCAGAGCCATCGCTAATGCCTCCAAGTATACCACCACTATGATTGGTAAGCTTTGTCACGTTGCCACTGCCTGCGGTGAAATTATCGTTGTTCTCAGAACCTCTCATTTTTGATACGGCAGTTCCGTCACCTATCTCGACAGCCTTAACTGCACCGATTGACATTATAGCCTGAGCGAGAAGAGCATCAAGCTTGTCAAATACAGGTTCGCCTATACCTACAGGAGTTCCTTTAATAATACATTCAACGGATGAACCGATTGAGTCGTTATCAGCCATAACCTTCTCTAATAATTCGGCGGCTTTTTTTGCACATACTGCATCCGGCATATAGAGAGGATTGTTCATAATCTCATCTTTGCTAAAATTATTGTAATCTATCACACAGTCACCTATAGAGCGTGTATATGCGGTGAGAGTAACTCCAAGCTCGCCTAAAACCTTGGCTGCTATTGCTCCGGCAGCAACTCTGCCTATCGTCTCACGCCCTGAGGAACGTCCGCCACCACGGTAATCTCTGAAACCGTATTTTTCATCAAAACAGTAATCAGCATGACCGGGACGATAACAGGTAGCTATATTGCCATAGTCCTTTGAATGCTGGTCTGTATTATAGACAATGAGTGAGATAGGAGTTCCTGTGGTTTTTCCATCGAATACTCCTGATAAAATTTGAACGCTGTCCGCCTCATTTCTCTTAGTTGAAAATGCACTTTGCCCGGGTTTTCTTCTGTCAAGAAAAACCTGTATATCATTTTCACATAAATTAATTCCTGCCGGGCAGCCATCTACAACAACGCCTAATGCCTTGCCGTGTGATTCACCCCAGGTTGTTATCTTGAATATATTGCCAAATGTTGAACCTGCCATAATATATGTTGTCCTTTCATCTAAAGTGAGTATAATATATGATATATTATAAGCTTTGAATACTTACATCATAATGATTATAGCTTGTTTTAGTAAAAATATAAAGATGTAATTTCTTTTATGGGTTTACAAAGTAAAAATCTTGTGTTAATATAACTTTTGCCGTCACTTAGTAACAGGATAACTCCGACCGTTACCCAGTGATTGGATAAAATAATAAAAATGGAGGAAACGAAGATGATTACAACAGAGCAGAAGAAAGAAATCATTGAGAAGTACGGCAGATGTGAAGGAGATACAGGTTCACCTGAGGTACAGGTAGCTCTTCTTACAGCTAGAATCAATGACTTAAATGAGCATTTCAAGTCTCATCCAAAGGATCATCACTCAAGACGTGGTCTTCTCAAGATGGTAGGTCAGAGAAGAAACCTTCTTGCATATCTTAAGAGCAAGGACATCGAGCGTTACAGAGTACTGATTGAGAAGTTAGGCTTAAGAAAGTAATTTCAGAAAAACACATTAACAATATTAAAAATCACACTATTTTCAGAAAAGGACTATTGCAAGATAGTCCTTTTCTTTTTATAATCATGTAAGAATATGTGATTATTCTATATAACTGAGTGGGAGAAAATATAATTATGAATATAATGCATTATTGTATAGATGGATATGAGGATGTAAAGGCTGATAAGATAATAGGAATATTCGGGAATCCGATTAAGCACACACTTTCACCTGTGATTCACGACACATTGAGCAAATGTCTTGGTTTGTCAGAGAGATATGTGCCTTTTTGTGTTCCGGATGAGGAGCTTTCTTCATGCGTTAAGAGTGCGTATGAGCAGGGTGTACTTGGTCTTAATATAACAGTTCCACATAAACAGGCGGTAATGGACAGCCTTGTGGATATAGATAGGGTTGCAAGGGACATAGGAGCAGTCAATACCTTAGTCAGAACAGATGGCGGATATAAGGGATATAATACAGATATGCCAGGACTTGCAAAGGCACTTTGTACCGAGAATATAGGCTTAAAGGACAGAAAGGTTATAATGCTTGGCGCAGGCGGAGCTGCAAGGGCAGTTGCATATATGTGTGCCTATTATGGTGCAAAGGAAGTTCATATAATTAATCGTACATATGAGCGTGCAGCAGGAATTGCAGATGATATGAATAATATATTTGGCAGGAAGGTAGTCTTTGCATATATGGCAGAGAATTATACAGATATTCCTAAGGATAAGTATTTAATGATTCAGTGTACATCAGTCGGACTTCACGATGGGGATGGTCTGCCGTTTGAATTTGGGGATGATTTCTATGCCATGGCAGAGGCGGGTGTGGACCTTATATACAATCCGATTAAAACTCCGTTTTTACATGAGATGGAGAAGCTCAATGTAAAGGCTGTGAATGGACTAAAGATGCTTTTATATCAGGGAATTCTTGCGTATGAGCTGTGGAATGAGGTGAAGGTGACAGATACGCTTGCGGATATAGTATATATGGCATTACAGGATGCTTTATATGGTACTGACAGGGGCGACAACATAGTTCTTATCGGGTATATGGGTGCAGGTAAGACAACTGTAGGCAAGGCTGTCGCTGAGAAAAAGGGCTATGATTTTATAGATACAGATGCGTATATTGAACAGCATGAGGGTATGAGCATACCTGATATATTTGAGAAAAAGGGAGAGACTTATTTCAGAGAGCTTGAGACTAAGATATTGCTTGAGTTAAAGGAGAAGCTGCATCATACCATTATAGCTACAGGCGGCGGACTTCCGCTTAGAAAAGAAAACAGTGATATACTTAAAAGCCTTGGAACGGTTTATTATCTTAAGGCTTGTGCCGATACAATATATAACAGGGTAAAGGAGTGTACTAATCGTCCTTTGCTCCAATGCGATAATCCATATGAGAAGATTACATCTATGCTTGAGACTCGTGACCCTATATATGAGAAAGCCTGTAATATCAGAGTGATAACTGACAATCAGGAGCTTGATAATATAGTGGAATATATTGGATGTATCTAAAAAAGTACTTTACAAAAAGTATATGCAACATTTATTATGATAGTAATCATTATTACTTAAATAAGACTTGAAGGTGTACTTATGAAGTATATAATCAGAAAATACAAAAGAAATACCGGCTTCACGCTTGTTGAGATGATAGTGACATTGGTGCTTTTGTCTATTTTGTTGACAACATCAGTTATGGGACTTCTTGCGTGGCAGGATTGGTCTGATTTTAAGCAGGCAGATGAATATGCAGAAACTATGTTTCTTGCCGCACAGAATCAGTTGTCAGAATATAATGCCAATGGAACCCTGAAGGAATTTAGCAAGCGTGCTGACAGTACGGATAATCATATCTCACTTAATGATATATATTATGATAAAGGTGAAGCGTACCTTGAGGATTCGGTTTGGACAACCGTAGATAAGGGTACGCTTGTTTCGGTACGCTGTAATAGAGGTGACTACAAGCTCTATACTTCCGGAAAAGACACTGTAAGTAAAACTGCACCTATAGTATATGAGCTCTTAGAGGGTTATCTGTATGACACCTCAATATTAAATGACGCCATCTGTATCGAGTTTTCTTTAGAAGATGGACAGGTGTTTTCTGTGCTTTATTCAGCAAAATATGACAGCAATGGTGTAGAGGAATTTGTATATGATAACTCCAATGATCAAAAGCTTGGAGTTGTTAATATAGCTACCAGATATGAGGATTACAGAAAGGAAAGAATAATAGGTTATTATGGCGTGGATACCCTTTCAAGAGCACTTAGTGGTGTGAAGGAGAAGCCATCTATAACAGATTTGTCCCTCAATAATGAGGAGACACTTAATCTTTCATTTAAGGTGTCAAATCCATCTAGTGCAGTACAGAAGTTAAAATACGATATAACAGTTTATGATTTGGATGGGAAGCTTACTAAGGATGAGAATATGCCTGACGGTGTTCCTGTGCTCAAGCTTACAGTTAATGGAGCTGTAAAGAACAAATTAAATAGTGTAAGTCAGATGTGCCCGGTAACACGCTATGTAAAGGATGAGGCAACAGGTGAGTGGAATTCGGAGGATATGGGAGAATATCCGGTACTTGCATGGATTGAATCAGATGGAACTATGCGGATAATATTAGATGCTGCTGATTATCAGGCAACATCTGCATCATACAGGGATGAGCTTTCTACATTTAAGACGACCTACAGCTTCCATAGATTTGGTGTCGATGCTGAGAATATTATGTGTAAGGTAAAAGGCTATGGTGACACATATGATACGACAGCGGAGAGGCAGAGCAACAGCTCATTTGTATATTTTGGAGAGCAAAACAGCAATATAGATGAAGAACTTAATATAGCTAATTATAATTATTCTGTCAGCAATGCCAGACATTTGTACAACATGAGATTTGTCACAGACCTGACAGCTAACACGGTTATATCCAAGGATGAACTTAGAGCAAGCAACAGCCATTATGACAAGAATAATACTATAGCGTGTCATTTCCAGTTGACCAACGACATTGACTGGCAGGAGTTTGTGGATAACGGATATTTTTATAATACGGGCAGTAACGGAATGACTGTTCCAGATTCTCTTCTTGGTGATTTCACATCCTTAAAGCAGCTTAGGGCTGAGGATTCCATTGATGGAAATGACTATACTATAAGTGGACTTAGCATTACTCAGGCAGGTAATTCACTATCTGCACTCTATATGGATGAGGAAAAGACAGATAATACCAGGAAGCCGGTAGGATTTATTGCTACTAATTATGGAACTATAGAGAATCTTAAGCTTGATAAGATAAGCGTAACAAGCTCGGATGATTATGTAGGTGCATTTGCAGGTATAAATGTTTCAGGATATACGCTTAATAATACACCTTCAGGAATACTTAACAAGCTCACTGTAATGAACACAGATGACGAAAGCTATATAAAGGGCAGCGAGTATGTTGGTGGTATCATAGGTGGAATAGAAGGAGTTGGCAAAAATGGTAAAACTGACTCAGTATCATTTAATGAGCTTAATAACTATGCAAAGGTAACCGGAAAGGCATATGTTGGAGGAATAGTAAGTGCACTTGAGATTCCTGAGAACGTAAAGTCATATATAACACTTGATGACTGCCATAATTATGGTGCTGTCTATGCAGTGCTTAAATCAGGTGACAGTAAGGATGACAGCGTATATATTGGAGGAATTGCCGGGTATGTAGCTAATCTCTATGGGGGAAGCCATAAGACAGAAGCCTCGGTAAATGAGCTTATCACTATCAGTAATAGCTGCAGTTCACCTAAATACAGTGACGAGGATTTGTCTTATTTCACAGATGATATGTCTGGATATAAGAACAGAGCTGTAGGAAAATATGTCGGAGGAATAGCAGGCTTAAGCTATTACAGTACCCTTGCTAATGTCAGTACTGTAAGTGAGGATGGAAGGACAGGCTATGTATTTGGTGAGAATTATGTTGGAGGAATAGCAGGATATTATGTTGGCGGTGTTCCTTTATCAGGAACAAACGGTGCATACATTAATACTAACGAGAATTATGTGGCGGGCTGTTCGTATGTAGGAGGTATAGTTGGCTGCAATGCCAATATAGAAGATACACCGGATAAGAATTATGATTCGGAAAGAGTTGTAAGCTCTTGGATTAATAACGGAATAGTGTATGGATGTGAGAGCTATGTCGGAGGAATAGCCGGATATAATGCCGGATATATGTACAACTGCAATAATACAGTCGGTGAGGCTGTAGGAGCTGATTATCCATCTATGTATAATACTGATTATGTCGGAGGAATAGCCGGATATAACAGCGGTGTAATTGACGCTTCAAGCACAGAAACAGTAGCTCCGGCTATAACAGGTGGCAGCTATGTAGGTGGTGTGGCAGGTTGTAACGACAGTGGTGCTGTTATTAATAACTATACTGTATCAGGAGGATATGTTCGTGGTGATTCAGCCTCCGGAAGCTATGTAGGTGGAATTGCAGGTCTTAACTTATCGATACTTATGTTGCAGAATGCAGACGGAACAGCTAAGAACATCACATCATCGGTAAATGAGGTTAGCGGTAAGTATTTTGTTGGTGGAAGCATAGGTGGTAATATAATTAACACAAATGGTTACGCCGGAAATATGCAGACTGAACCGGGAACTACAGGCTCTACTGATGTGGCTACGGATTCTTCAGCAGGTCAGACATCAGATAAGTGCTATGTGGAGTTGAAATCAGATAGGGTATGGGGAAGTGCAGATACTCCTACAAGACAATATTCATATACAATATACAATAACAGTGAAGAAAAGATAACAAATTGGAAACTTGTGTTTCATGTGGCAAAGGGAGCAAAGCATCAGAACGGACCTTACAATGTCACCGAACAATCACCAATTGAGACTGATACAGAAATTCAATATATTTTTAGTGCTGGTGAGTGGAATGGAACCATATGGCCTGGACAGACAATATATAGTGATTTTCAGATACAGTTTTCAAATTATGTTGACCTTTATTCGTTTGATGTAACTGATATAGAGTTTTTCTATGATGGCGGAGACGGCAACAAGGTAGTAATAAAGCCTGGTAATCTTGCCATTACTGAGAAGAACAGACATGAAATAATCGGTTCATCAGATGCAACTTACAAGGTTGAGCTTATAGATAACAATACACATATCAATCAGATTAAGGTGACTAACAATAGTGATGCCGACATAATTGACTGGTATGTAGAGATACCAAAGCTTGATTCAGTAAATCTTAATCCTGATACCTCACAGAGCTTTGACATAGTAGTTGAGTCTAAGGAGGAGAATGGACAGACATATGAATACTACAAGCTTACCAAGAAATATGGCGATAAGCTAAATGCTCATTCGTTTTTTGATTTGTACGAGCCTTTTGATGTTGACTCAGTGCAGACTGTAGAATATCTGAAACAGAATACAAAGCTTGTATTCTTCACAACTAAGCTACAGCAAAAGACAGAGGACAGAATATATGCCAGAGTACAGACTAAGGCAGATATGGAAGCATTTACGGGTAACATAAGTGCGGATGCGTTTGCGGGTGGCTTTATTGGATATACAATGCTTGTAAACAGTACAGATAAACAATATGCTTCACAGCTGGCTGATGGCATATGCACATCGGTAGGTGGTCTTTCATCAAATGCTGCTGTGGCATACGTTAGGAGTATCGGTGTCGATAAGAGCGAGGCACAGATATATATTCAGGGTAATGTCGGACATGGAAATGTCACCGCTGATGATATGGCAGGCGGTGTTCTTGGATATGCCGACGCAGCTACATTTATGTATATTGACAATGCCAATAATAAGGCTTCTGTAACAGCGGTAAATGGTTGCGCCGGAGGTATAACAAGTACAAACCTTAGAGCTGACAATAAGATTAGAACCTGTACTAACTCTGGAAATATAACAGCAAAAGAGATTGCGGGTGGTATAGTTGGCGAGAGTGTTGGAACTGTAAGTACCTGTGTTGTGAAGGCTGATATAACAGGTGCCCTTGGAACTGAAAGTGCGGCATATGGCGGAATAGCCGGTATAAGTGGCAATGCATCTGAGAGGACGGAGGACGTTGCCAATACCGCAGCAATAACTGAGTGCTATTTTGATGGAAATATATATGCGAGTGGAAATGGTGCCACAGCACGCATAGGTGGAATAGCCGGTATCAACGGAAGAAATTCAGCTATAAAGGCAAGTGTCATAGGAGCTGACAGCGGTAATTCTAATACCTCAATTCATGGTGGTCTGGTTTCGGGCACTTATTACGAAACAGAGACTGCGTGCGTTGGAGGAATAGCAGGTATAAACTATGGCGATATTGTTTCGGCAGATAACAATACATCTTCAACAGACACGGTTGTTATAGATAATTACCTTGGATATACAGGTGGAATAGTTGGATATAATGCATCAATGGCAACTGTTTCTGCGACAGATGAGGAAAATATATCTACAGGTAAAGCGTGGACTGTTTCTGGCAAAGCAAATGGTACAGTGTCATACGTAGGTGGAATAATCGGTTATTCTGAATCGGGAACTAACATGGCATATCTAAGAAATTATGCGAATGTAAGTGTTGCCGGTGATGGCAATGTGGCAGGTGGAATAGTTGGAACTCTGCATAACCAGACAAGCAGTGATTTGACTGTAAATAAATGCTATAACTATGGCGATGTAACGGGAACAGCTTACGCAGGTGGACTTATTGGAATTTTGAGATATAAGGGAGTTAAGTTTACGAGCTGTTCAAATGATGGTACAGTTACTGGCTTGCAGTATGTAGACCCTATGGTTGCATATAAAGATATAAGTGACGGAACACTTGTATTTACGGATTGTACAGTAAATGGTTCAACTTATATAAATGAGACACAGATTGCGCAGTTTAATGAGAGCCTTAACGTAAAAGCAGATGAGCTTGATATAACAAATTCAAATGGCGCTATGGAAGATGTTTCTGCTTCTGATGACGCAGTGCAGACTGATACTGATGCTGATATTGGTATTGATGAAAGCTTTGCTGCTGATATTGTTACAAAACTAGATGTTGTTTCTGAAGCAGAGATTAAGGACTTTGTGCTCACATTTAACATGGATGAGCAGGCTGATTATTATAAGGTGCAGCTGCTTTATGGTGATAAATATGGAGTTATATATGTGGAGCCTTGTGAGGCTGGCTATGACATATATTATATAGGTTCAGATGCACCATCAATTAATGAGCTAAGTGCTTGCATGGAAAATCCGTATGCAGCTTATATTGGCAAAATTACAGATGAAGCTGATATGAATATGGAAGCTGATACTAATATAATTGAAGGAATGAATTATGATGGCAGCTGTATTAACATAGAACTGCCTGACGATACGACGTTTGTGACATTGCAGGCTCTTGTCGGAGAGGATAAAGTTGATTTGTATGAGAGCTCAGATATAGCAATATGGAAGTGTATATCTGTGGACGAGCCAGCTGATGATGTATCTGATGTAGATAATGAGACAACAGGTAGTGACGCTGAGATAACTGATAGTGATAAGATAATGTGGAACTACGAGATATGTGAGGCAGATTGTATAGATGAGACATCAATTCCTGATGTTACGGGCGAGATAGTGACATCAGAAGCTGTAAGATACAGTGTAGATACAGATACCAGAAAGCTTGCCCAGATATTGGTTGTGTCAGCGAATGGTGAGATTGTATCATCAGGCTATTATTTAGTTGATACAGATAACAGAGATTTTGTCGTTAAGAGTAAGGCATTGTTTGCAGATGATGTATATGCGATGATAAGATTTGTAGATATAGGTGAAACTGGCATGGGTGATTGGACACAGTTTTACACGCTTACAGAGAATTCGGTAAAGGTTAGTATAAATTATGAATAGGATTGTTGAGGAGAAATAGTGAGACAATTATTTGGTGCAAAACTTAATAGAAAAGGGTTTAAGGATAAAGGCTCAGCCATGATAGTCGCAATAATTGTAAGCATGGTAGTTTTTGTATTTGCCCTGTCACTTTTGCTTGTGGCGTATTCACTTTTTTCCTCATCAACGAGAAGAATAACGCAGAATCAATGCCGGGAGCTGACAAAGACTATAAGTATTGAGCTTGAAAAGGAGCTGACTGAAACCTCTTATTCATCATTTGCCGAACAACGGCAGGCTCTTGATGATGGCAGGGATATGCTATGGCAATATATAAGATATAATGTGTGTCAGGGCAGCTGGCCATATTATGAGGGTGATGATAAGGTTGGAAATGATGAGAAGTCGGCATACAGATATTTTAATCTTGATGTCACCGGAGGAGATGCTTCAAGCTATGCAGCCATGGCTGATGATATATCAGTATGTATATATTGGGAGAATGACGGAAGCTACATATCTTCTAAGGATGACACGGTATTATGTGTTAAGGTGACGTGCAGTAAGGGTGAACAGTCATCTACAATGCTTACGAAATATATACTAAGCTGCGTAAATTATGATGGTGATACATCTAGTACAGATAGTGGAAATGAGAGTGTGAACCCATCTGATAATTTAATTGAGACATCAGAGCATTGGGTATGGAGTTTTTTGGAGCGTGAATAGAATGGGTAATAACAGAGGCTCTACAATGGTAGAGGTATTAGCCGGAGTTACAATTCTGGTAATTATAATAGTTGAATGTATGGTGCATCTTGTAGGTATATCGGGCGAGCTTGTGAAAAAGAGCCGCGATACGCAGGAGGATTTACGTGTTTTAAATGAGGAGATGTATAAGAAGGATGCCAATTTTGAGCTTATTTCCGGAACAGATATAATATTAACGCTTGACACGGAAAAGACAGATACAAAGAATTTGGCAAAGGCTGCAAGCATTAAGCTTGATGCAGATATTTACAGATATTACAGTGATAAGGCAGAGCTTGCCATTTTCAGGATAATCGGAAGATAGCATTGCTTTTTGGTGGGACTATGAAAAAGATAAAAAAATACCTTCAAAAATTAAATAATCGTGGTTTTACCTTAGTTGAGATGATAGCTTCATTTATGCTTATAGGGCTTTTTATGGTTGCTGCAAGTAAGGTTATTGGCAATACTGCTATGGTTTATTATGAGGCAAAGGGGATAACTGATGGTATGCAGGTATCTTCGATAATAAGCTCTAAGATAAGATGTGAGATAGAGGCTGCAAGTGAATATACAATACAACTATCACAGGATGATACATTAGGTGGGGGAAATGGAACAGCCGGATATAACAAGATAGATTTTGTAAATGCGAGTGGAAGTCACATATATATAGGTGTGGATGATAAGGGTTATATGTTTATATATTATTATCCTGTTCTTACAGAGTCAGGAGAGATGAAGGATACGAGCTGGACCTTTGACAAAAAGGCTTATATGGGCTATACAATAAAGGAGTTAAAGTTTTCGCAGCCTAAGGGTGATTATGATAATAATATCATATATATGACGCTTACGCTCACAAGTCCCAAATACGGAGATTACACAGTGAGCGAATATATACAGTGCTATAATTTAAAGGCAGACACCACGCTTGTTTTAAGTGGTGAGTAGACAATGAGGTAGATGATGAATTATTTTTTATATATCATAATTTATTTGCTGGTGTTTTACATGGGTGTTACGGTATTTTCCTACCTGAATCTTGTGATAGAGAGACTTCCCGGAAAGGAAAATCTGGCAATAAGACATACATCATGCAAAAAATGTGGACATGAGCAGATATGGAAGGATGTAATACCTATCTTTTCCAGAATAAGATATCAGAACAGATGTAGGTATTGTGGTGAGATATTGCCATTGAGAGAACTTGTAATAGAGCTTTTTGGCGGTGCATTTGCCGTGTTATCGTTTTTTGTGTACGGTATACATCTTTCGTCGATATTTGTTTTTGCTGTTATATGTGATTTAACGCTTATCACTATGATAGATGCTGATACTCAGGAGATACCGCCTGTACTTAATATTATCATGCTCGTTCTCGGTGCAGCCGGCATATGGCTTTTGCCGGGGGCAACTATTGTAGAGAGAATAATAGGACTTTTTGCAGTTAGTGTTCCTATGTTTGTACTCATGCTGTTTAATGGCTTTGGCGGTGGAGATGTAAAGCTTATGTTTGCATCGGGAATGTTACTTGGCTGGAAGGGAAATCTGGCAGCATTTTTAATAGGAATTATTGTAGGAGGAGTGTATGCGGTATACCTTTTGTTTAGTAAAAAGAAGGGTAGAAAGGAATACTTTGCATTTGGACCATTTCTCGCATTTGGAATACTGGCATCTATGATTAATAATCTGGGTGATACGATGGTTTCAACATATATTGATTACATCAAAGGCTTGATGACATTTTTCTAAAGAGGAGGACGCTTCTTTGATATACTATAAATACAGGGCTCAGGACGAAACCGGAAAGACTATAACCGGTGTTATGCAGGCACAGGATGAGCTTGACCTTCATGAGCGATTAAAACAGGATAAAAAATATCTGATACAGGCAAAGGCACAGTCGGATAAAAAGAACATAAAGAGGCTTAAATCTAATGTTGTCTCAGATTTCGCCAAGAACATAGGTGAACTTCTCGGTGCAGGCGTTACGCTCGTAAAGGCACTTAAGATTATCTCTGAGGATGAGTCGATAAAGCCGAAGGAGAGGGAGATATATGGTGGACTTTTGAAACAGGTACGTTCAGGAGTTTCGTTGTCTGAGGCTATGGCATCGTCAGGAGATGCATTTCCTTCTCTGTTTATCAACATGATAAAGAGTGCCGAGAACAGTGGAAGCATGGACAAGGTTGCTCTTCAGATGGCATCACATTATGAGAAAGACTACAGATTAAAGCAGAAGGTCAAAAGCTCTATGACATATCCTAAGATTCTCTGTGTCTTAATTGTTGTAGTTGTTGCGATTATTATGGGATATGTAATACCGCAGTTTCAGGATTTATTTGCACAGATGCAGACACTTCCGGTATCAACTACGATTTTGCTTGGAATTAGTAATTTTGTTAAGAACAAATGGTATGTGATTATAATTATTGCTGTGATTATTTACATTGCCTTTCGTATTATTTTTGCGATACCGGCAGTTAAATATATAAAGGATAAGTTAGAGTTAAAGCTTCCTGTCATAGGTAAGCTGAGACGTGTTATCTATACTGCGAGATTTGCGAGAACACTGTCAAGTCTTTACTCTGCCGGAATATCGATTATCAACTGTCTGCAGATTGCCAGAAATACAATTGGTAATTCTTACATTGAAAAACAGTTTGATAAGGTAATTGCAGATGTAAGAGGTGGTTCTAACTTAAGCGAGAGTATAGACAAGGTTGATGGATTTACGAAGAAGCTTTCTTCATCAATAATGGTAGGTGAGGAGACAGGTGCGTTAGATACAATGCTTGTGTCAATCGCCAATCAGATGGAGTATGACGCAGAGCTTGCCATGAACAAGCTTGTATCGTATTTAGAGCCGGCTATGATAGTAGTTATGGCGTTGATTGTAGGCTTTGTAATTATATCGGTTATACAGCCTATCTACGGTTCTTATCAGGCAATAGCTACATCATACTAGGAAAGAGAGGATAAAGGTTATGAGTACAGTAATATATCTGGCAAATCAGCAGATACAGGTAATCACAGGTACTCCTGGAAGTCATAAGATATCAGTGTCAGAGTGCTATACGGCTGATGCACCTGATGGCTGCATAATAAATGGTATTATAATGGACACAGATTCATTTATCAGCTTTATGCAGAATTTCTGGGAAATGAACCATTTACCGGTTAAGGATATAACGCTTGTTGTAAACAGCACTAAGTTTATCGGTAAGACTATAGATATGCCATTATTAAACAAGAAGAATACCGAGGAATTTATAGACCGTGAATTTTCAGATATAAAGCAAAATGATGATTATATATGCAGATATATCCAGATAGGTCAGGGTAAAAATACAAAGAAGATATATGCAGAAATAGTTACAACAGATTTTATAAAGGATTATCTTGATATATTTAATGAGATAGGACTTCATGTTAAGACAGTTTACTCTGGAGAGAGCAGCCTTATCAGATTGGCTGACATGACTATTGGAAAGCAGTATAAGACATTTATATTGCAGATTGCTGATAGAATGACTATCACAACTATTCTGTGGGTAAATGGTGATTATTATTATCTTAACAATACGAGATGCTTTTATGAGCAGGGAACCGAGGAATATGCACAGGATGTTGCACGAATAGTAAGCCAGATACGTCAGTTCATGCAGGCAAATCAGTTAGATTATCCGATTGAGGCTATCGTGCTTGCGGGCATTAATCCTGATGATATGCCGTTGTATCAGAAGGCTATATCCCAGCTAGACATATATGCAAGAGTTGAGGTATTTGAGGACTCGCATATAAGTGTAAAAGATATAGATAAGCAGATGTATTTTCCTGTTATAAGTGGACTTGTAGTTAATAATATGGGAAAGCAGAACTTTATCGATGGTTATAATAGTGGTAAAAAGAAAGTTAATAAGAAGGAAAAGGGACTTGGAAAAGGAATCCTTGCGATAACGATTTCTTTGGCAGTCATGCTTATTGCTGTATTTGTAAGTATGACAATAAGGAAGGTGAAAGAAAACAGATTAAATGAGCTTACAGATTATAATGATTCACCTAATGTAATTATGGAGGTTGCAAGATATTCTGTGCTTTTGCAGGAGACAACATATCTGACTAATCAATATAATGCAATAGAGGGATTAAATGATAATCTTAAGACATATCCAGTCTGTGACAGTGAAATAATTGATATTGTAAATGACTGTGCCGATGGATATGCCAGTGTGGTGATAGATTCATTTGATGCAGACCTTGGAGTGATGGCTGTCACGGCAACCGCAGATTCGGTTGATAATATAAATAAATTTATTAAGAATATAAGTGCTGTTGATATTTTCGACAATGTGGATTATACAGGATACTCATTTGTTGAGAGTACAGGCTTATGGGATATACATGTAACATTTACACTTGCCGAGTCGGCAGGAAGATAAAGGAGGATGGCTATGAAGCTTGAGATGACAGAAAAGGATAAAAGACTTCTTATTATGCTCTCTATATTTGTTATAGTTGTCTGTATAGGATATTGGGGCGTATACCCTGTTATAAAAGATATAATAGATATGGATAAGCAGATTGAAGAACAGAAGCTCGTTAAGGAGGATAATCAATATAAGCTTACACAGATTCCAATGCTCGAGGCTGATAATGATTCATGGAAAGAGGATATACAAAGTGTGAGAAAATCATTTTTTCCTATGATGAAGAGTGCAGATATTGATGAATATTTTACGGACATGGTGCTTGGATATGGTTTGTCAGCTTATGATTTGTCTATTCAGATATCTGCTGATGAGACAGATTTAGAACCTTATATTTATTCTCAGAAGGCATATGAGTTAAGTGCCAGCGAGGAAACTTCAGATAATGGTGTAACTACAGGTGCAGCGTCTGAACGCTCTGAGATAGAACAGGCAGAACAGGCCGGGGGAACTTTGATAACAGATACATCCAGCGACAGTGCGTTTACAGAGCCGGTTACTACGGGAATATACGAGGCAGCTGTTACAATGCGGCTTGGTGGAGATGAGCAGGATTTGCTTAGTCTTATTGAGAATTTGTCAAACAGTGATATGAAGATCAGAGTGTGCAATTATTCCTGGTCAGACCAGAGAAGCGTAAGTGATATGACAGAGGATGGTGGTTATAACATAACTGTGGAGCGTGTACTCACGATTACTCTTGAGATATATATGTATCAGGAACAGTTAAGCGAGGAGGGATAAAACCATGGAAATGAGGAGTAATAAGAATATCCGAATTGGTGATGTACTTCAGGAGCTTGGCTATATTAATGAGGAGCAGATTAACCAGGCCGTAGTATATCAGAAAGAGAATAAGGGTGTCAGACTTGGTGGTGCGCTTATAGCACTTGGATTTATAACAGAAAGACAGATGCTTGAGGCTCTTGGCAGGAGACTTAATTATGAGGTTGTCAATATATCGGAGCTGTCTATAGATATAAGGGCTGTCGAGATGATACCAAGAGTGCTTGCAGAAAAATATAACATGATGGGTTATCGCGTTGAGGATAATGCATATTATCTGCTTGTCGATGATCCGCTTAACTTCTATGGTATAGAGGATATAAGACAGATAGTTGGAAGGGAAATTCACATTTCACTTTGTGAGAAGGCACCGCTTGAGAATTCAATCCAGTATTACTATTCAGAAGTTTCGGCGAGAAAGGCGGCACAGAAGGCATCAGCAACCAGCACACAGACAAGTGAGGTTATGGAGATAAGCGTTGAGGAGGGTGATGACGATACACCTATCATCAATCTTTTTAACAGCCTTCTTATAAGAGCTTACAACTCAAATGCGTCAGATATACATATCGAGCCATTTGAAAATCACACAAGTGTAAGAATGCGTATGGATGGCGTTATCTGCGATTTTATGACATTGCAGAAGAATATACACAATTCGCTCTTGGCGAGAATTAAAATATTGGGTGACCTTGATATAGCTGAGAGACGTATTCCTCAGGATGGTCATTTCAGAATCAATATAGAGGGTGTAAACTTAAATGTTCGTGTATCTGTTATACCGACGGTGTTTGGAGAAAAGGCAGTACTCAGACTTCTTGCCTCGGCGGGAAGCATAGACCATATAGGAACATTTGGTATGACGGAGAAAAATTATAAGCTTGTAATGAGAATGCTGCAATCTCCAAATGGAATTATATACCTAACAGGACCTACGGGTTCAGGTAAGTCCACAACGCTTTATATGATACTTGAGGAGCTTGCAAAGAGAAGCGTCAATATATCAACAATAGAAGACCCTGTTGAGAAAAATGTTGCAAAGCTTAATCAGATGCAGGTTAATAACACAGCGGGACTTACTTTTGAGGTTGGACTTAGAGCACTGCTCAGACAGGATCCGGATATAATCATGGTTGGTGAGACAAGAGATGCGGAGACAGCCTCTATTTCTGTAAGGGCCGCTATAACAGGACACCTTGTTTTGTCAACACTCCATACAAATGATGCGGCATCATCCGTTGTCCGTCTTGCTGATATGGGTGTTGAGCCTTATATGATTGCAAGCTCGCTTGTCGGAATAGTTGCACAGCGACTTGTCAGAAAAGTGTGTCCATTCTGTGGTGAATGGGGACCTATGACAGAGCAGGAGGAGGCAATTGCAGGAGTTACATTTCCTAGAATAAAGCATGCAAAGGGATGCAGACAGTGCAATAACACCGGCTATAAGGGACGAATATCTATACATGAGATACTGATGATTGATAAAAAGGTAAGAGAAATGATAATAGAAAAAGCATCTGTTGAGGCGATAAAGGAGTACGCTATTGAACAGCAGGGCATGAGCACCTTAAAGAAGAGTGCACTTGAATTAGTTGAAGATGGAACTACGACAGTGGATGAGCTGCTCAGAGTTTCTTATTATGAATAAACACGGAAGGGAGGTTTTATATAGATATGATGATAGACAGTATGATTATGGAAGCACGCAGTATGGGGTGTTCAGATATCCATATTACAGTAGGTATGCCTCTTATGTATCGTATAAATGGCAAGCTTAGCGTTGCGCCGACCAAGCTTACAGATGCAGATACAATAACAATATTAGCTGAGCTACTCACCGATGAACAAAGACACAATCTTGAGAAGGGAATAGATGCAGATTTTGCAATTAAGACACCTGACGGAAACAGACAGCGTGTCAATGTATTTAAACAGGATGGCAAAATGGCAGCAACCATAAGACTTCTCAATTCTTCCATTCCTTCAATGGAAATGTTAGGTCTGCCAGGAATTTTAAGAGAGCTTGCAGACAAGCCGAGGGGAATGATTCTTGTGACAGGACCTACAGGCTCAGGTAAGTCAACAACACTTGCGTCGATGATTGATTATATCAATTCATCAAGACCAGAGCACATCATAACAATAGAAGATCCTGTTGAGTATGTGTACGGACGAAAGCTTGCACTTATCCATCAGAGAGAGATAGGAAGAGATGCGGCAACATTTGCATCTGCATTAAGAAGTGCCTTAAGAGAAGATCCGGATATTATTCTTGTAGGTGAGATGAGAGATTATGAGACAATATCTGCTGCTCTTACTGCGGCAGAGACAGGACACCTTGTGATGTCAACTCTTCACACAACAGGTGCGGCACAGACTATAGACCGTATAATTGATGCCTGTCCGTCAGGTATGCAGAATCAGGTGAGAACACAGCTTGCCAGTGTGTTAAATGGTGTAATTACACAGTGCCTTATACCTAATGCAAGAGGTAACGGAAGAGTGGTAGCTACAGAGATTCTCGTAGGAACTGATGCGGTATGTAATCAGATTCGTGAGAATAAATGTCATCAGCTTGGTTCACTCATGCAGGCAGGTTCCTCGGCAGGTATGCATACGCTTAATGGCGATTTGGCAAGACTTATCCAGAATGGTCTCATTAACAGACAGCAGGCATATAAATACTCAAATGATGTGTCGGAATTAGAACAGTATTTATAAAAAGGGTTAAGAATTCCCCTAAAATGTACGATTATATATATGAAATAATTGTTAAATAAGCTTACAGGCTTGATAGCAATAGTATAATTTGTTATAATTTATACGATGATTATTACTAAAGATCAGGAGGTCATGATTATGAAACAGATGAAGAAAATGAAAGAGGACAAAGGTTTTACACTGGTTGAACTTATTGTAGTTATAGTTATTCTTGCTATACTTGCTGCAATCTTAGTTCCAGCATTACTTGGCTACATTGACAAGGCTAAGGGACAGCAGATTGTACTTAACGGTAAGAGCGTACTTACAGCAGCACAGGCTGAGCTGTCAAGCACATATGCTAAGAGTGGCAAGCCGGCAGATGTTAATGTTACATCAATTCTTGATACTGCCGATGTACCTAAGTCAACAGCTGTTGAGATTAAGACTGGCGGAACATCAGAAAAAGCAGATAAGACATCGCATGCATCTTATACAGTATATGGTGTAAAGTATACAGAGGGTGATAAGACTATCTATTATGTATACAACGCAGGAACAGGTGCAGCTTCATGGGATGCTACAGCAGATGAGTATGCAGCGTTAACTGGAACAACAATTACAATAAAGTAATTCATAAAAATAATTTTTTTAAATCGTATATACGCAGTCGGTTATATGTATGATACGATGAATCTTATTCAGACAAAAACAGAGATATTTTGATGATATATCAAAATATCTCTGTTTTTTTGTACAACATCAGAAGTTATCAATATCCAAGCGAAAATAAGTATAAAATTAAAGTATAAATTAAGTGCAAATTAGATTATTCCATCTTGAAGAGCATTTAATAAAATGGTATAATCATAAAGATTGTATTGAGACAAAACCGAGACTACTGAAAATGTTATTTGAATGAGTAGCATTTTCAGTCGTTTCGGAGTCTTAATTCAAAAATATTATTAAGGAGAACATATATTATGTACAAGAAGTTTGAAATGGAGCTTGCCGGCAGAACTTTAAGAGTTGATGTTGGCAGAGTAGCAAAGCAGGCTAATGGTGCAGCTTTAATGCACTATGGTGACACAGTTGTATTATCAACAGCAACAGCATCAGAGAAGCCAAGAGATGGCATCGATTTCTTCCCACTTTCAGTTGAGTATGAGGAGAAGATGTATTCAGTAGGTAAGATACCTGGTGGATTTAATAAGAGAGAGGGAAAGGCAAGTGAGAATGCAATTCTTACATCAAGAGTAATTGACCGTCCTATGAGACCTCTTTTCCCTAAGGATTATAGAAATGATGTAACACTTAATAATATGGTTATGGCAGTAGATCCTGAGTGCTCACCAGAGCTCACAGCTATGCTTGGCTCTGCTATAGCAACAGCTATCTCAGACATTCCATTTGACGGACCATGTGCTACAACACAGGTTGGCATGATTGATGGAGAGCTTATATTTAACCCTAATTCAGCACAGAATCTTATATCTGACCTTAAGCTTACTGTAGCTTCTACACGTGATAAGGTTATTATGATTGAGGCCGGTGCTAATGAGATACCAGAGGCTAAGATGATTGAGGCTATATATGCAGCTCATGAGCTTAACCAGAAGGTAATCGAATTTATTGACAAGATTGTTGCTGAGTGTGGTAAGCCAAAGCATGAGTACACAAGCTGTGCTGTTCCGGAAGAGTTATTTGCTGCTATCAAGGAGATTGTTACTCCAGAGCAGATGGAAGAGGCTGTATTTACAGATGAGAAGCAGGTAAGGGAAGAGAATATAAGACAGATTAAGGAAAAGCTCACAGAGGCATTTGCTGATAACGAGGATTGGCTCGCTGTACTTGATGAGGCTGTATACCAGTATCAGAAAAAGACAGTAAGAAAGATGATATTAAAGGATCATAAGAGACCTGACGGAAGACTTATCACACAGATAAGACCACTTGCTGCTGAGGTTGATATAATTCCTAGAGTTCACGGTTCAGCTATGTTTACAAGAGGACAGACACAGATATGTAATGTTGTCACCCTTGCACCTTTATCAGAGTCACAGAAGATAGATGGATTAGACGAGAATGTTGTATCTAAGAGATATATGCATCACTACAACTTCCCTTCATACTCAGTAGGTGAGACAAAGCCATCAAGAGGACCGGGACGTCGTGAGATTGGACATGGAGCACTTGCAGAGAGAGCACTTGTTCCTGTACTTCCAAGCGAGGACGAGTTCCCATATGCAATTCGTTCCGTATCAGAGACATTTGAGTCAAACGGTTCAACATCTATGGCATCTACATGTGCATCATGTATGTCACTTATGGCAGCCGGTGTACCTATCAAGAAGATGGTTGCAGGTATCTCATGTGGTCTTGTTACAGGCGAGACAGATGATGATTATGTACTTCTTACAGATATTCAGGGACTTGAGGATTTCTTCGGAGATATGGACTTCAAGGTTACAGGTACAACAGAGGGTATCACAGCAATTCAGATGGATATCAAGATTCACGGTCTTACACGTCCTATAGTTGAGGGCGCTATTGCAAGATGTCGTGAGGCAAGACTGTTCATCATGGACAACTGCATGAAGCCGGCAATCGCTGAGCCAAGAGCTACAGTTGGCGAGTTTGCACCTAAGATTATCCAGACTAAGGTAGATCCTGAGAAGATTGGTGAGATTATCGGTCAGAGAGGAAAGACTATAAATGCTATCATAGATGAGACAGGAGTTAAGATTGATATAGATGACGACGGCAATGTATTTATCTGTGGCGTAGAGCAGGAAGGAATGGACAAGGCATTTAAGATTATCCGTTCAATAGTAGATCCTATTGAGGTAGGCAAGACTTACGAGGGCAAGGTAGTTAGAATTATGAACTTTGGTGCATTTGTTGAGTTATCACCTAATAAGGATGGACTTATCCATATTTCTAAGCTTGCTGACCACAGAGTTGAGAAGGTCGAGGATGTTGTTAATATAGGAGATGAGGTAAGAGTTAAGGTTCTTGACATTGACAGAATGGGCAAGATAAGCTTAAGCCTTAAGGATGCAGAATAATTCATACTGGGAGGACATTCAATGAGATTCGGATATTTTGATGAAGAACGCAAGGAATATGTTATAGACAGGCCGGACACCCCGGCTCCTTGGGCTAACTATCTTGGCTCACCGGAGTATGGTGCCATTATATCTAACAATGCAGGTGGTTACAGTTTTGTAAAATCAGGTGCAAATGGAAGAATTATAAGATATATATTCAACAGCTTTGACCAGCCGGGAAGATATGTATATCTTAGAGATAATGATACAAAGGATTATTGGTCTGCCTCATGGCAGCCTGTTGGCAAGGATTTATCCGTATACAAGAATGAATGTCATCATGGTACGGGATATACGAATATCAAAGCAGCTTATGAGGGAATATCATCAGAGGTACTTTACTATGTACCTCTCGATAAAACTCATGAGGTATGGCGTGTGAAGGTAACAAACGATTCCGACAGAGAGAGAAATCTTTCAGTTTTTGGATTCTGTGAGTTCACTAATGACAATAATTACGAGCAGGATCAGGTAAACCTTCAGTACACATTATTTATAACAAGAACATACTTCCTTGGAGACAGAATCAAGCAGGTTATAAATGAGAACGTAAACAAGGGAGAAGCCATAAATGGAAGCGTAGCATTTACAAGATTCTTTGGTCTTGCAGGTGCAGAGGTAGCAAGCTATGCGGGAGATAAGGAAGCATTCCTTGGAAGATATCATACATATGCTAATCCTGTCGGTGTTATAAATGGTAATTGTGGAAATGCATTGAACTACAATTCTAATGCCTGTGGTGCTTTGGAGACTAAGGTTACACTTAAGCCGGGCGAGAGCAAGGAGTTTGCTTTTGTGCTTGGAATGAAGCCTGATGCTGAGTCAAAGGCAGTTATGGAGTCGTATAAGGATGTTGACACACAGACCGAGAAGGAGCTTGCAGAGCTTATTGATTACTGGCATGGCAAATTAAACCATTTCCAGGTTAAGACACCTAGTGAATCATTCAATGCGATGATAAATACATGGAATGCATATCAGTGCTTTATGACATTTATATGGTCAAGAGCCGCATCATTCTCATATTGTGGTCTTAGAAATGGATATGGTTACAGAGATACAGTTCAGGATATACAGGGTATTATTCACCTTGCACCTGAGATGGCGTTAGATAAGATAAGATTCATGTTGTCTGCACAGGTTGACAATGGTGGCGGACTTCCACTTGTTAAGTTTGACCATAATGCGGGTCATGAGGATACACCTGATGATGAATCATATGTAAGAGCAACAGGTCATCCGGCTTACAGAGCGGACGATGCACTGTGGTTGTTCCCAACAGTATACAAGTATATTGCAGAGTCAGGCAATGTTGATTTCATAGACGAGGTTATCGTATTTGCTAATGGCGGTGAGGGTACTGTATATGAGCACTTAAAGCGTGCAATAGATTTCTCTATGAACAGACTTGGCAATAATAATATGCCTGCTGGACTTCATGCAGACTGGAATGACTGTTTAAGACTTGGTAAGAAGGGTGAGTCAACCTTCGTTGCCATGCAGTTATATTATGCAATGACAGTTCTTCGAGGCTTTGCTTGTAGAAAGAATGATACAGAGTATATAGCTTACCTTGACAAGATACAGAAGGAGCTTGGTGATACTATCCAGGCAAAGTGCTGGGAGGATGACAGATATATCCGTGGTTACAAAGAGGATGGAATGATTATCGGTTCAAAGCATGATCCTGAGGCTAATATGTGGCTTAACCCACAGTCATGGGCTGTAATCAGCGGTCTTGCCACAAAGGAGCAGGGAGAGAAGGCACTTGAGTCTGTACATAGAGAATTAAATACTCCATACGGTGTAAGACTTATGGCACCATCATATGTAGACCATGCATTTGAGGGAGCACTCATGTTACTCTTTAATCCATCAACTAAGGAGAATGGAGGTATATTCTCACAGCCACAGGGCTGGATAATACTTGCCGAGTCACTTATGGGACATGGTAACAGAGCATTTGAGTATTTCACAGAGAGCTCACCTGCATCAATGAACGATAAGGCTGAGATAAGAAAGCTTGAGCCATATTGCCATGGCCAGTTTACTGAGAGCTCAGAGAGCCCGTTTGAGGGAAGAGCACATGTACATTGGCTTACAGGTACAGCATCTACAGTTATGGTAGGCTGTGTTGAGGGTATACTTGGTATGCGCCCTGACTTTGGCGGACTTCGCATAGCACCTTCAGTGTCATCAGATTGGAAGGAATTTGAGATAACTAAGGATTTCAGAGGTAAAAAACTTCATATTACAGTTAAAAATCCTGATGGAGCAGAGAGTGGATTTAAGAATATGGTTCTTAATGGAAGAGAGCTTGATGATAACTATATTCCTGCTGATTTGCTCGAAGATGAGAATGAAATTATTTTAACTATGTAAAAAAGGTAACCCGTAGTAGCTATTTGATTACATGTATAAATGATATAATCTCTTTAATGATTTGTTTGAGATTCTTTCAAAGAATTCATGTGGGGTGTTTCATATATATCATTATATGAGAAAAAAGGTTCCTGTTAATACCACGGGGTATTATATGGAACCTTTTTTTGTAAGATAGTTTAAAGGAGATGTAATATTATGAAAAAGACATTTAAGAAGTTAGTGGTAACATTATCTGTATGTGCAATGGCTTTTGGTCTTGTAGCTTGTGGTGACAAGGAGTCGGATACCACTGAGACTACCACTGAAGCAACAACAGAGATTACTACCACTGAGGAAGCAACAGTTGATGACGCAACAGAAGAGGATGCAACACCGGATGATGCAATTGATATTGATTTAGATGAGAATGGCGTACTTACCATGTCAGGTGTGAAGATTACCATACCTGATGGCTTTGAGTACAGTGCAGATGATTCAGCAGAAGACTCAGCAACATTTATAGATTACAATAACTCATCAGCACTTGTTATAGGAATTGATGGTAATAACACATATTATGATGACAGCAATGTTGTGGATGTGTTTGATGAGCAGATTAAGGTTCCATATGGCGAGAATATTACACATTCACCAGCTCTATATAACGGACATGAGGCAACAGAGTGGGTTCTTGATAATGAGGATAATGGTTATGTGGGACGTTCTCTTGTTATCTGTGATGGTTCAATACTCATATATATCGAGTATATAAGTTATAGCGGAAGCTTAGATTCATATACTCAGGCTGTAAGCACTATTGATTTCTAATAGATTTTTATAAAAAATCTTTATTAAGTATTTAAAAGCTATGAGCTTTGATTAATATTATTTAATCATCGCTTATAGCTTTTTGTTTTGTGAAAATAAGTATAAATAAAACCATATAATGTCATAATATATTTGAAATAATAATTATTCAATTAGGTGGTAAATAAAAATGGATAACAAACAGATGGAACGTGCTAAAAACAGACTTGAAAATGAGGAGACAACGGGTAATCTGATTAAGGATTATGGACAGATTACATTGTGTAATAACAGTTTTCACCATAAAATACATCTCTTGAATATTATAGGCGAGATAGAGGGGCATGAGATATTAGGAAGCAACTCAAAATCAAGCAAGTATGAGCATATTCTTCCTCAGCTTGCGGCAGTAGAGGATAATGATGACATTGACGGACTTATGGTACTGCTTAATACTGTTGGAGGTGACGTTGAGGCTGGACTTGCCATAGCTGAAATGATAGCCTCGCTTAGCAAACCAAAGGTCTGCCTTGTGTTAGGTGGAGGTCATTCAATAGGAGTTCCTCTTGCTGTGTCTGGTGATGTGACATATATAGTTCCCTCAGCGACTATGGTAGTTCATCCTATAAGAATGAATGGTACAGTGTTAGGTGTGAGACAAAATTATGAATATATAGAGCGTATGCAGGACAGAATCATAGAATTTACCTCAACTCATTGTTCGGTTCGCGAGGACGAATTAAGACAGATTATGTTTAACACTACAGAGCTTACCAAGGATGTAGGTTCAGTTTTAATAGGAAAACAGGCAGTGGAAAAAGGAATAATTGACAGAGTAGGTGGAATTAATGCTGCTATGAATTGTCTCTATGGCTTGATTAATATTAAAAAAGATAGTAAAATAAACAAATATGGTTATGAAGAGTAATATATAGACACATATAGTGAAAAGCATACAGATTTATATTTATACTGTATATTCTGCTATGCTTTTCATTGTGTGCCTTGATTATAAAAATGATAAGGAGTGTACCTGATATGGCTACTGCGAACAATAAGCGCAGCACAAATAATAAACAGAGCACAAGCAAAAAGAGTAATACAAATAACAGGCAGAGTACAGGTAATAATGCCAAAGGAAGAAATAGTACATATAAAGGAAATGCAAAGGACGTTAACCCAAGAAGAAATGAAATATGGCTGTTTGTGTATTTGGCAATAGCTGTGTTTTTGCTATGCAGTAATTTCGGATGGTGCGGAGTGGCGGGAAAAGCCATATCCGGAGTTATATTTGGTATATTTGGAACTGTATCATATATTCTTCCGATATACTTATTCTTTTCGGCAGCATTTTTGCTGTCAAACGGAGCACAAAAGACGATTGTCAAACGTGTATTGTGCGTAGGAATATTTCTTATAGTTGTTGCGTTTATATGTCAGCTTGTAAATGGAGCTTCGGGAGTTACAATAAAGCAGTTATACGAGAATGGCTCTGTCAATAAGAGAGGCGGCGGTGTACTTCTTGGAGGTATTCTTGCCATATTATATAAGCTTATAGGACTTACAGGCTCTATTATAGTAACTGTACTTCTTACGGTTATAGGAATCATAATTGTTCTTGACACTTCTATTATAGGATTTATGAAGGCTGAGCTTACAAAGGAAAGAGTTAAGCCTGAGAATGACTATGAGGAGGAGTTTGATTTTGAGGAGACAGCGGAGCAGCCTGTTAATAAGTCTAAGAATAAAGATGTGCTTAATTCTATAAAGGTGCTTGAGGCTGAGGATAAGAAGAAAAACAAGAAGAACAATAAGGTTGTAAAGGAGGAAGAGGTGCATGAGTTAAAGCCACTTCCACATCAGGAGTTAGATTTCTTCGATAAGCCTGAGTCTGATGGATTTGAGGTAAGCACAGAGGATTCAGAGGTTGAAGTGCCTGTTACTGAGCTTGCACCGGTGAAGAGAAAGCGAAAGAAAACAAAGGCATCTACAGCTGAGATGCTTGCTGAGAGAGATGAGATTGACAAGGATATCAATGTCAAGGCAGAGATAAAGAAGGACACACCTGAGACTGATGAAATAGACGTAAAATCAGATATACAGCCAGACACAGGCAATTTTGCCCCTGATGCTACAGATAGTGTAAAAGCATACCAGTTTCCGTCTACGGAGCTTCTTAAGAAGGCAAATGGAAAGCAGGGCGGAAACAATGAGAACTCAGTAAGAGAGACTGCAATGAAGCTTAAGAGTACTCTTGAGAATTTCGGTGTCAATGTAACTATAACCAATTATAGCTGTGGCCCTTCTGTTACAAGATATGAGCTGCAGCCTGAGCAGGGTGTTAAGGTCAGCAAGATAGTTAATCTTGCTGATGATATAAAGCTTAACCTCGCTGCGGCAGATATAAGAATTGAGGCACCTATACCGGGCAAGGCGGCTATAGGAATTGAGGTTCCTAACAAGGAGAGCCAGCCGGTTTATTTCAGGGATTTGCTTGAGTCGGAGAACTTTAAGAAATTCCCATCTAATATTGCATTTGCGGTTGGTAAAGATATAAGCGGTCAGGTAATTGTTGCAGATATTGCGAAGATGCCGCATTTGCTCATAGCAGGTGCTACAGGCTCAGGTAAATCAGTCTGTATAAATACGCTTATCATGAGTATTTTATATAAGGCTAATCCTAATGATGTAAAGCTTATAATGGTAGATCCTAAGCAGGTTGAGTTGAGTATATATAATGGAATTCCGCATATGCTTATACCTGTTGTGACAGATCCTAAGAAGGCTGCCGGAGCACTTAACTGGGCTGTTATGGAGATGACGAACAGATACCAGCTTTTTGCACAGTACAATGTACGTAATCTACAGGGCTACAATGAGAAGGTTCTCGCTGTTACAGGCGAGCCTGAGGGTAATGAGGAGCTTAAGAAGCTGCCGCAGATAGTTATTATAGTTGATGAGCTTGCTGACCTTATGATGGTCGCACACGGAGAGGTTGAGGATGCCATAGTAAGACTTTCGCAGCTTGCCCGTGCAGCTGGAATCCACCTTGTAATTGCTACACAGAGACCTTCAGTTGACGTCATAACAGGACTTATTAAGGCAAACGTGCCATCAAGAATTGCCATGACGGTTTCGTCCGGTGTCGATTCAAGAACCATTCTTGATATGAATGGTGCTGAAAAACTGCTAGGAAAGGGTGATATGCTGTTTTACCCTACAGGATATCCAAAGCCTGTCAGAGTGCAGGGTGCATTTTTATCTGATGACGAGATTGCAAATGTTGTTGATTTCCTCAAGGAGCAAAATGGTGACAATGTAGTTTATGATGAGAAGATTAGCAGCGAGATAGCAAGCACTAAGGTAGGTGGTGCAGTTGGACAGTCCTCGGCTGAGCCGGAATATGATGATTATTTTGCAGATGCAGGTAAGTTCATAATAGGAAAGGACAAGGCTTCCATAGGTATGTTGCAGAGAGTGTATAAGATAGGCTTTAACAGGGCGGCACGAATTATGGACCAGCTATCTGAGGCAGGTGTTGTTGGACCTGAGGAGGGTACAAAGCCTAGAAAGGTTCTTATGACTATGGAGGAATTTGAAAATTTTGTTGAAGAGAACTTATAACATGTGCTACACTAATTTATTGGGTAGATAATAATTACAAAGGAGACAAAGGATTATGTTGACAGATATTGAAATTGCACAGCAGGCAAAGCTTGATAATATAAAGGAAGTTGCCGCTAAGGTTGGTATGACAGAGGATGATTTGGAATTATATGGCAAGTATAAGGCTAAGATATCCGATGAATATATGGAGTCTATAAAGGATAATGAGAATGGTAAGCTTGTTCTTGTTACAGCTATCAATCCTACTCCTGCCGGAGAGGGAAAGACAACAGTAACAGTAGGACTTGGACAGGCTATGAACAGACTCGGCAGGAAAACAGTTATAGCATTGAGAGAGCCATCACTTGGACCTTGCTTCGGTATAAAGGGTGGAGCTGCCGGAGGCGGATATTCACAGGTAGTTCCTATGGAGGATTTGAATTTACATTTTACAGGAGATTTTCATGCTATAACATCAGCTAATAATCTTCTTGCAGCAATGATGGATAATCATATGCATCAGGGAAATGCACTCCGCATAGATCCTAAGAGAATCGTATTTAAGAGATGTCTTGATATGAACGACAGAGCACTTCGTAACATCATAATAGGTATGGGTAAGAAGGCAGATGGAGTTGTAAGACAGGATGGCTTCGTTATAACAGTAGCCTCAGAGATTATGGCTATACTTTGTCTTGCTTCAGATATCAATGATTTAAAGGATAGACTTTCTAAGATTATCGTAGCTTATAACTACGACAATGAGCCTGTAACAGCAGGTGACTTAAAGGCAGTAGGTGCCATGACAGCACTTCTCAAGGATGCAATAAAGCCTAATATTATACAGACATTAGAGCATACACCTGCACTCGTTCACGGAGGACCATTTGCTAACATTGCACACGGATGTAATTCAGTACGTGCTACAAAGACTGCGCTTAAGATGGCTGACTACGTTATAACTGAGGCTGGATTTGGTGCTGACCTTGGTGCAGAGAAGTTCTTTGATATTAAATGCCGTATGTCAGGTCTTAAGCCTGACGCTGTAGTTCTTGTGGCTACTGTTCGTGCACTTAAATACAATGGTGGTGTGCCAAAGGATGAGCTTTCTAACGAGAATCTTGAGGCGTTGAAGGCTGGTATAGTTAATCTTGAGAAGCATATAGAGAACTTACAGATGTATGGAGTTCCTGTAGTTGTCACGCTTAACAGATTTGTATCAGATACAGATGCAGAGCTTAGCTTTGTGAGAGAATTCTGTGAGGCTAAGGGCTGTGACTTCGCACTTGCTAATGTTTGGGAAAAAGGTGGCGAAGGCGGTGAGGAGCTTGCTAAGGCACTTTTATATACACTTGAGAATAAGAAGAGTGATTTTAAGCTCTTATATAATGATGACTTATCAATAAAAGAAAAGATCGAGACAATTGCTACTAAGATATACGGTGCAAAGGATGTTTCATACAGCCCTGAGGCTTTGCGTGCAATAAAGAAGATAGAGGAGATGGGCTTTTCTGATATGCCTGTATGTATGGCTAAGAATCAGTATTCTCTCTCTGATGATGCAAAGAAGCTTGGCAGACCTACAGGATTTACTGTAAATATCCGTGAGGTATATGTAAGTGCAGGTGCGGGCTTTGTTGTTGCGATAACCGGAGCTATAATGACTATGCCGGGATTACCTAAGAGCCCTGCGGCAGAGCGCATTTTTGTTGATGAGAATGGAGTTACTAACGGACTGTTTTAGTTTGTGATGGAGGAATAAGATGGCACTTAGAATTGATGGAAAAGTTATATCACAGCAGATAAAGGATGAGCTTAAGGAGAAGGTTTTACAGCTTAAAGAGGAAGGCAGGGAGATATGTCTTGCTGTTATTCAGGTAGGAAATGATCCTGCATCCTGTGTTTATGTAGGAAACAAGAAAAAAGCGTGTGCTTATATTGGTATTAAGTCACTTTCATATGAGCTTCCTTATGAGACAACAGAGGAGGAACTTATAGCACTTATAGAGAAACTTAATAATGATGACAGCGTACATGGTATATTAGTTCAGTTACCTGTACCTGAGCACATTAATGAGAAGAATATTATAAATGCTATTTCTCCTAAGAAAGATGTAGATGGTTTCCATCCTGCAAGTGTTGGTGCATTATCTATAGGTGAGAAGGGCTTTGTATCATGTACGCCTGCCGGAATTATACAACTTCTCAAACGCTCAGATATTGAGATTGCCGGCAAGGAGTGTGTGGTAATCGGAAGAAGTAATATCGTAGGAAAGCCTATGGCAATGCTCCTTTTGCGAGAGAATGGAACTGTTACAATATGTCACTCTAAGACAAAGGATTTAAAGGAAGTATGTAAGCGTGCTGATATTCTGGTTGTAGCGATAGGCCGCCCTAAGATGATTGATGCAAGCTATGTCAAGGAGGGTGCTGTTGTAATAGATGTAGGTATTCACCGTGACGAGAATAATAAGCTGTGTGGAGATGTAGACTACGCATCAGTTGAGCCAGTAGCTGGTGCTATAACACCTGTTCCGGGTGGCGTTGGTCCTATGACTATAGCTATGCTTATGAATAATTGCGTAGAGGCAGGAATGGCATAATGAATATACTTATGGTATCGCTTGGATGTGATAAAAATTTGTGTGACAGTGAGACGATGCTTGGACTGCTTCGCGCTGAACACTATAACATAACAAATGACGAGCAGGAGGCAGATGTCGTTGTTGTTAATACATGCAGTTTTATAAAGGATGCTATGGAGGAGAGTATAAATACTATCCTTGAGATGGCTAAGCTTAAACAGGGGAGACTTAAGTATCTTATCGCTGCCGGATGTCTGGCTGAGAGATTTAAGGATGAGATATGCTCTGAAATTCCTGAGATAGATGCGTGTATTGGAACGACAAGCTTTGACAGGATTGTTGATGTTGTAAAGGAGCTTGAAGCTAAGAATAAGGATGAGAATGAGAAGATTTACGTCTATGATGATATAAATCGTCTTGCAGCTACTTACAAGGAAAAGGTTATTACATCAGGAACATTTATGGGTTATCTTAAAATTGCTGAGGGCTGTGACAAGTTCTGTACTTATTGTATAATTCCTCATATAAGAGGCAGATACAGAAGTGTTCCGATGGAGGATGTCATAGAACAGGCAAAATATATGGCAAAGCAGGGTATCACAGAGCTTGTTCTTGTGGCACAGGAGACAACCTGTTATGGCGTGGATTTATATGGAGCTAAAAAGCTTCCAGAGCTTGTACATGAGCTTTGTGGTATAGATGGCATACACTGGATAAGACTCATGTATGCATATCCTGAAGAAATTACAGATGATATGATTGATATGTTTGCAAAGGAAGATAAGCTTGTCAATTATATCGATATGCCGCTTCAGCATTCTGAGAGCAATATTCTTAAGAGAATGGGAAGAAAAACAGATAAGGAATCTATCATATCTGTAATTACAAAGCTAAGGGATAAGGTTCCTGATATAGCAATAAGAACCTCACTCATAGCCGGATTTCCAGGCGAAACCGAGGAGGAGCACCAGGCTCTTATGGAATTCCTTGATGAGTATGAGCTAGACAGGGTTGGTGTATTTACTTATTCAAGAGAAGAAAATACTCCTGCAGCTTCATTTGACAATCAGATAGACGAAGAGACTGCTGCAAGATGGCAGAGCGAGATTATGGAGCTTCAGCAGGAGATATCGCAGGATAAGAATAATGCACTTATCGGCAAGACTCTATCAGTTGTTATTGAGGGTTATTCACCGGAGGAGGATGTATATGTGGGAAGAACCTACAGAGATGCTCCTAACGTGGATGGATTAGTGTTTGTAAACTGTGATTACGAGCTTATGTCAGGAAGCTATGTAGACGTTGTTATCCGGGAAACCGGACCATATGATTTGATAGGAGATATTGCAGATGAATTTACCGAATAAACTAACAATACTTAGAGTTATACTTATACCATTTTTCTTGGTTTTCCTTATGGTTGATGGAATACCCGGAGGAAAATGGATTTCCCTTGCCATATTTATTGTTGCAAGCCTTACTGATATGTTAGATGGTAAGATAGCCAGAAAATATAATCTTATAACTAACTTTGGAAAATTCATGGATCCGCTTGCGGATAAGCTTCTTGTCTGCTCAGCAATGATAGCGATGATTGATCTTGGAAGAATTCCATGCTGGGTGGTTATAATAATTATTGCAAGAGAATTTATAATAAGTGGATTCAGACTTGTTGCATCAGATAATGGTGTTGTAATTGCAGCAGGCTGGTGGGGCAAAATCAAGACAGTTGTACAGATGATTATGATAATCGTACTTATATGCGACTTTGGTGGTAAGGTTGTCGGTATAATAGAGAATGTTCTCATTTATGCCGCTCTTGCACTCACAATAATTTCACTTGTTGATTATCTTGTGAAGAATAAGGATGTACTTGCTGACCAGAAGTAAGCGTTAAGGGGGCTAAGGGTACGGAAACAATAGAAGAAAAATTAATAGCAATTCTTCGGGATAAAAATATGCATATAACAACTGCTGAATCCTGTACAGGCGGGCTTATTGCCAGTACAATAGTGGATGTTCCCGGTGCGTCATATGTTCTTGACGAGGCGCATGTCACCTACTCAAATGATGCTAAGATGAGGCTGCTTAAGGTAAGACCTGACACTCTTTTAGAAAAAGGTGCGGTGTCGGAGGAGACAGCGTATCAGATGGCAAAGGGAGCGGCAGAGCTTGCTGATTCCGACTGTGCTATATCGGTTACCGGAATTGCAGGACCAGATGGGGGAACACCTGACAAGCCTGTGGGCACTGTGTATGCTGGATTTTATATCAGGGGTAAAATACATGTGATAAGATATAATTTTGACGGTGACAGAACTGCGGTAAGGAAGCAGACTGTGAATGCAGTTCTTGAAGAAATGTATAAATGTTTAAACAACATATAATAATGATTTTTGGGGCTACGAATTGTGTTTTTACAAAATAACACAGTTCGTAGCTTAATTTATAAATTATTGTAATATTTGCTTGATTTAAAGAGTAAAAAAGTATACAATTACAATCGGAAGAAATTGGTTTTGGCGTAAGCCATTACCTAAAATAAATTAATGTGGAGGACTAAAAATGAGTAACAGACTTAGTATGTCAGCAAGCGACAGAATCAATGCTTTGCTTGATGACGCAAGCTTTGTTGAGGTTGGTGCTTATGTTACAGCAAGAAGTACTGATTTTAACATGCAGGAAAAAGATACTCCAAAAGACGGTGTCATTACCGGCTATGGCGTGATTGGCGGTAAGATAGTATACGTTTACAGCCAGGATGCAAACGTTCTTGGTGGTGCTATCGGAGAGATGCATGCAAAGAAGATAGCTAATATCTATGATATGGCTATGAAGGTTGGTGCACCTGTTATCGGACTTGTAGATTGTGCAGGTTTGAGATTACAGGAGGCAACAGATGCTCTTAATGCATTTGGAGAGGTATACCTTAAGCAGACACTTGCTTCAGGCGTAATTCCACAGATTACAGCTATATTTGGAACATGTGGTGGTGGAGCAGCACTTATTCCAACTTTGACAGATTTTACATTTATGACAGCAGAGGGCTCAAAGCTTTTTGTAAACAGCCCTAATGCTTTAGATGGCAACAATGTGTCTAAGCTTGATACAGCTTCGGCAGAATATTTAAGCAGCAACACATCATTAGTTGATGCTGTATGCGAGGATGATGCGGCTGTTCTTGGACAGATTCGTGCACTTGTGGATATGCTTCCTTCTAACAATGAGGATGATGACCAGACAGAGTGTACAGATGACCTTAACAGAGTTATCCCTAATCTTGACGGATTTGCAAAGGACGCTCGTGCAGTGCTCCAGAATATTGCAGATAACAATGTATTTGTTGAGATGAAGAAGGATTTCTGTAAGGATATGATTCTTGGATTTATCAAGCTTGACGGTTCAACAATCGGATGCGTAGCAAATCAGGCAGTAGACGGAGGAGACTTACTTTCTACTAATGCTGCTTATGTGGCTGCTGATTTTGTTAAGTTCTGTGATGCATTTGATATTCCTGTTCTTACATTGGTTAATGTTAAGGGCTTTGTTGCTACAGTAAGCAATGAGAGAATGATAGCAGATGCGGCTGCTAAGCTTACTTATTCATATGCAGACGCTACAGTTCCTAAGGTTACACTTGTTATGGGTGATGCATTTGGAACAGCTTATACAGTAATGAACTCTAAGGCTATCGGAGCTGATATGGTATATGCATGGCCAACAGCTAAGATTGGTACTATGGATCCTGAGATGGCAGTTAAGATTATGTATGAGAAGGAAATAGGAGAGGCTGACGATAAGGTTGCCAAGATAGCTGAGCTTAAGAAGTCATACACAGAGTTACAGTCAAGTGCTATGGCTGCTGCTAAGAGAGGTTATATCGATGATATAATTGAGCCGGACGCAACAAGAAAGCGTATTGTGGCAGCATTTGATATGCTCTATACAAAGAGGGAAGACAGACCGTACAAGAAACACGGAGCAGTATAAAAAAGAGGTGACAACTAAATGAAAATTAAAAAATTATTAATAGTAATTTCCATGTTAGCTGTTATGTTCTCATTATCTGCTTGTGGGGATAAAGCAGAGAAGCCGTTTGATTATAATGACCAGCAGATTGTACTTGATACAATGCGATATTTCTATGAGTATTCAACCATGAATAGTGAATTAGCTGATTATTATCTTCAGAGCGGTTCGGAATTTGAACAGTCAGCAATTAAGGGAATAAGACAGGCTCAGGATACGGATAAGGTTGGAGCGTTTGAGGATTATACAGATTACAATCAAGCAATAGATGCTGGAACATTCGATATTAAGGATGTTGATGCAGAGATAACCAATTCTGCTGATTCTGTTACAGTAAAAATTATTAATAAATCTCAGAACAGAGACGTTGAGGTAACGGTAAAATATACCTCTAATCCTGATTATTATATTCAGGTAGATAAGCTTGTTGATGAGACTTATAAGTCGTTTATACAGGACAACATGACATCAGAAGAGATGATGATGGTGTTAGCACAGGAAGGATATTCAAGTTTATCACAGTTTGCAGAGATAAAGCTACAGTTGAAAGGCCAATATTCATATATGCCGGAAGAGATGGTTGTATCAGCTGTATATTCAAAGAGTGAACTTATGGGACAGGCAGGTATGAATACTCTGCTTGGTATGGGTACGGTATTTGTAGTTCTCATATTTATATCATTTATTATATCATTGTTTAAGTTTTTACCTGCACTTCTTGCCAAGAAGCCTAAGCTTCCTGAAGCTAAGGAGGAGAAGGCTCCGGTTGCAGCAGCACCTAAGGCTTCTGCACCTGCAAAGACGGCAGATAATCTTATGAATGATAAGGAATTAGTAGCTGTTATAACAGCAGCAGTATATGCAGCAGCCGGTTCATCGGGAGCTGTAAGCAAAGACAGATTAGTTGTACGTTCAATTAAGCGTGCGAGAAAATAATAAAAATTACCAATCATATTTAGGAGGACATTAATATGAAGAATTATAGAATTACCGTAAATGGTACAGCATATGACGTAGCAGTAGAAGAGTTAGGTGCTTCAGCAGCATCTACACCAGTTGCAGCATCACCAGCCGCTCCGGTTGCAGCAGCACCAGCTCCAGCAGCACCAGCCGCTTCAGGAGCAGCAGGAAGCATAACAGTTACATCACCTATGCCTGGTAAGATTTTGAATGTTAAGGCTAGTGTTGGAGCAGCAGTTAAGAAGGGTGACGTTGTCATGATTCTTGAGGCTATGAAGATGGAGAATGAAATTGTTGCACCTGAGGATGGTACAGTAGCAAGCATCAATGTTGCAGCAGGTGATGCAGTTGAGGCTGGAGATACACTTGCAACTTTGAACTAGAGTCGGATGAAAATCTGTACCATTAATACAGGAGGTAACAGCTAAATGAGTAGTTTTGGAGACGTATTAAAGAATCTGGCCCTTCAGACAGGTTTTGCGACTCTTACATGGAAGCATTATATAATGATAATTGTTGCATGCTTCTTCATGTATCTTGCAATCGTTAAGGGCTTTGAGCCATTGCTTTTGGTCCCAATATCTTTCGGTATGTTCCTGGTTAATATGTTCCCAGGTATTATCGCAGATGGTGGACTATTGCATTATTTTTATTTGCTTGATGAGTGGAGTATATTGCCATCACTTATCTTCATGGGAGTAGGTGCCATGACAGACTTTGGACCACTTATCGCTAATCCGAAGAGCTTTATACTTGGTGCGGCAGCACAGTTTGGTATATATTCAGCTTATTTCCTTGCTTTCCTTATGGGCTTCAACGGAAAGGAAGCAGCAGCTATATCAATCATAGGTGGAGCTGATGGTCCTACATCTATCTTCCTTGCAGGTAAGCTTGGAATGGGTGGAACACTTATGGGACCTATTGCAGTTGCAGCATATTCATATATGGCACTCGTACCAGTTATACAGCCACCTATCATGAAGCTTCTCACAACTGAGAAGGAGAGAAAGGTTAAGATGGCACAGCTTCGACCTGTAACAAAGCTTGAGAAGATTCTCTTCCCTATCATTGTTACATTGGTTGTAGTATTAATCCTGCCTACAACTGCACCACTTGTTGGTATGCTCATGCTCGGTAATTTATTCCGTGAGTGTGGAGTTGTTAAGCAGCTTACAGAGACAGCTTCAAATGCAATGATGTACATCGTTGTTATATTACTTGGTACATCAGTTGGAGCAACAACAAGTGCAGAGGCATTCCTTAAGCTCAGCACATTGAAGATTGTATTACTTGGACTTATCGCATTTGCATTCGGTACAGCAGCGGGTGTACTGTTTGGTAAGATTATGTGCAAGGTGACAAAGGGTAAGGTTAATCCGCTTATAGGTTCTGCCGGAGTATCGGCTGTTCCTATGGCTGCAAGAGTTTCACAGAAGGTTGGTTCTGAGGCAGATCCTACAAACTTCCTTCTTATGAATGCGATGGGACCGAATGTTGCCGGAGTTATCGGTACAGCGGTTGCTGCCGGAACATTCCTTGCGATATTTGGTGTTTAATTAATAATTTAGGAGGTCAGATAAATGGCAGTAGAAAAGAAACCGGTTAAGATTACCGAAACTGTGCTTAGAGATGCACACCAGTCATTGATTGCAACTCGTATGACAACAGAGCAGATGTTGCCTATTATAGATAAAATGGATAAGGTTGGTTACCACTCAGTTGAGTGCTGGGGTGGTGCTACATTTGATGCTTGTCTTCGTTTCCTTAAGGAAGATCCATGGGAGAGACTTCGTAAGCTCCGTGATGGATTTAAGAACACAAAGCTTCAGATGCTTTTCAGAGGACAGAATATCCTCGGATACAGCCCATATTCAGATGATGTTGTAGAGTATTTCGTACAGAAGTCAATAGCAAATGGTATTGATATCATTCGTATATTTGACTGCTTAAATGATATCCGTAACCTTGAGACAGCAGTTAAGGCTGCAAACAAGGAAAAGGGACATGCACAGGTTGCACTTTCTTATACACTCGGTGATGCATACACAATGGATTACTGGAAGAATATGGCTAAGAGCATTGAAGAGATGGGTGCTGATTCTATCTGTATCAAGGATATGGCAGGACTTCTTGTACCTAACGAGGCTACAAAGCTTGTTAAGGCATTGAAGGAAGGAACAAAGCTTCCTATCCAGCTCCATACACACTATACATCAGGTGTTGCTTCAATGACATATATGAAGGCTGTAGAGGCTGGATGCGATATCATCGATACAGCTATGTCACCACTTGCCATGGGTACTTCACAGCCTGCAACAGAGGTTATGGCTAAGGCTTTTGAGGGTTCAGAGTTTGATCCTGGATTTGACCAGAACCTTCTTGCTGAGATTGCCGATTACTTCCGTCCACTTCGTGAGCAGTGGCTTGAGTCAGGTCTCTTAAGTCCAAAGGTAATGGGTGTTAATATTAAGACACTTTTATATCAGGTACCTGGTGGAATGCTTTCAAACATGGTATCACAGCTTAAGGAGATGAAGGCTGAGGATAAGTATGATGAGGTTCTTGAAGAGATTCCTCGTGTTCGTAAGGACTTTGGCGAGATTCCTCTTGTTACACCATCATCACAGATTGTTGGTACACAGGCTGTACTTAACGTAGTTATGGGTGAGAGATACAAGACTCTTACTAAGGAATCTAAGGATCTTCTTGTTGGTAAGTATGGTAAGACAACAATGCCGGTTAATGCAGAGGTTCAGAAGAAGGCACTTGACAGCCTTGGAATGAAGGAGCCTATCACATATCGTCCAGCTGATGATCTTAAGCCATCACTTGATAAGTTTGAGAAGGAAATGGCTCAGTACAAGCAGCAGGATGAGGATGTTCTCTCATATGCATTGTTCCCACAGGTTGCAACTGAGTTCTTTAAGTACAGAGAGGCTCAGCAGACAGGTGTTGACGCATCACTTGCTAACAGCGAGAACAAAACATATCCTGTATAGGATGATATATAAATAATATGTAAATGTTAATAAGAGGCGGTAAGTTTTAGTTTGCCGTCTCTTAAAGACATTTTTGAGGATAATAATATGAATATTAAGGATATTAATGTTCCAAAGAGACATGGACTTTCGAGCACCAAGAAGATAATGCTTGGCTTCTTGGCAGCAATATGTATAGGTACAGTATTACTTAGTCTGCCTATTTCAGTAGCAGAGGGAAGTCCGGATATTCTGACATCGCTATTTACTGCAACTACTTCTGTATGTGTTACAGGGTTAGTTGTTGTTGACACATATGCACATTGGACGTTATTTGGCAAGATAATAATACTTATTATGATACAGCTTGGAGGACTTGGAATCGTAGCATTTACGTCTGCTCTTATGATCATAACGGGCAAAAAGGTCGGGCTTAGAGGCAGAATTGTAATACAGGATGCATATGGACTTAGCAGTTTACAGGGATTAGTTAAATTTGTTAGAAAAGTAATAATAGGAACTCTTTGTGTGGAATTATTTGGTATGCTGTGCTATCTTCCTGCATTTATATCAAGGTTTGGAGCGGCAAAGGGAACATGGTATGCGTTGTTCAATGCAATTTCAGCATTTTGTAATGCCGGAATAGATATAATGGGACCTGACAGTCTGGCATCGTTTAACAGTTCACCATCTGTTCTTATAACTACTATGTTTCTTATATTTATGGGTGGAATCGGCTTTGTTGTATGGTGGGATATACTTGACACAGCGAGTGCATGCAAAAAAAAGAAGATAAGATTTAGAAATTTTGGAAAAAAACTTAAGCTCCATACCAAGCTTGTGCTTTTGGTTACGGCAATACTTTTGTTTGGCGGAGCTCTATTACTTTTTATTTTAGAATACAATAATCCTGACACTATCGGTAATATGTCACTTGGCGACAAAATTTTAAATTCACTGTTTCAATCTGTGACACTTAGAACCGCAGGATTTTTCTCATACAGTCAGGCTGGTATGTCCGATTCATCGACTATGCTTTGTCTGGTGCTGATGATTATCGGAGGTTCTCCGGTAGGTACAGCGGGTGGAATAAAAACGGTTACTGCCGCAGTTCTTGTCTGTACAGTTATAGCTGTTATAAAGGGAAAAAATGAGGCTGTTATATTTAAGAAGAGTATAAGTGATACACTTGTTAAGAGATCAGTTGCTGTTATAATAATAAGCCTTTGTGTGGTTGCATTATTTAACGTTTTGCTGATGGTTACTAATAATTTATCGCTTATAGATTCATCTTATGAGGTATGCAGTGCAATAGGTACAGTAGGACTTACAAGGGGTATAACATCAAGTTTAAACCCGATAGGACGTATTATAATTATTGTTGCAATGTATCTTGGAAGGATAGGACCTATATCCTTGTTTATTGCATTTAGCAGCAAATATTCAATTAAGAATTCAATTCACTATTCGGAGGCCAAGATATTTGTTGGGTGATGGTAGTGATACTATATAAATATAAGGAGGAACCTATATATGAGTAAATCATTTGCTGTTATAGGTCTTGGTCGATTTGGCCGTTGTGTAGCTATGGAGCTCTCAAATCTCGGTGCAGATGTGCTTGCTATAGACAGTGACGAGGATAAGATAAATAGTGTTGCAGATTATGTAACCTGTGCCATAAATATTGATGTATGTGATGTGGATGCGTTGAAGAATGCAGGAATATCTAACATGGACGCTGTAATTGTGTCTATGGGTGACTGTCTGGAATCAAGCATAATGAGTGTAATTACTGCAAAGGAGTTAGGCGTACCGCTTGTGATTGCAAAGGCACGTGATGAGGTTACCGGCAATATAATAAGTAAAGTTGGTGCTGACAGGATAGTTTTTCCAGAGAGAGAATCAGGAATAAGGTTATCGCACAGATTGATGTCTGCCGATGTTCTTGATTACTTTGATTTATCTGATACAGTAAGTATGGTTAAGATATTGCCTAAGTCTGAATGGGTTGGTAAATCACTTGTGGAGCTTAATCTTAGAAAAGAATATAGAATTAATATTGTGGGTATATGGGACAATGATAAGATAAATGTATCTATAGATCCTAAGGAGCCTTTAAGTAGTGATAAACCTTTACTTGTGATTGTCGCAAAAAATGATTTGAAGAGGCTTTCGTAATATGTGTAAAATAGCAGTAATTGGCGGTGGAGCTGCCGGAATGATGGTGGCTATAAGACTTGCTGAGAATGGATTTAAACCAACTATATATGAGAAGAACGAAAAGCTTGGTAAGAAGCTCTTTATAACAGGAAAGGGAAGATGTAATCTTACTAACAATTGTCAGACTGAGGATTTATTCAGAAATGTTGTAACCAATCCCAAGTTTATGTACAGCTCATTTTATGGATTTGACTCGCAAAAGACGATGGAGTTTTTTGAGGGGCTCGGACTTGACATAAAGACTGAGAGAGGCGGAAGAGTATTCCCAACCTCTGATCATTCATCTGATGTTATAAGCGTATTGTCAACCAGACTAAAAAGACTTGGCGTTGATATCAGGCTTAACACAACAGTTACAGATATACTGTGCCGTGAGGAGGATGGCAGTAAGTATATAGATGGTATCATAGTTAAGAATAATGATAAAAATGAGAGGATAGACTGCAATAATGTGATTGTTGCTACCGGCGGTTTATCTTATCCGCTTACAGGTTCAACTGGTGACGGCTTAGCGTGGGCAAAGAAATTGGGTATAGACGTGACTGCTCCAAGACCATCACTTGTTCCAATGAATATACGCGAGGATATATGCAAAGCTCTTATGGGACTTTCTCTTAAAAATGTTTCGCTTTCATATGTGGCAGAGGTGAAGGGAAAGGACAAGAAGGTGTATTCCGATATGGGCGAGATGCTATTTACACATTTTGGAATAAGTGGACCTCTTGTATTAAGTGCATCTGCCTGCCTTGGCAAATATATAGACAGCAATCTGAGAGTCTATATAGATTTAAAACCTGCATTGACGGAGGAACAGCTTGACGCAAGAATATTGCGGGACTTTGGAGATAATATCAATAAGCAGTTTAGAAATTCCTTAAATGACCTGTTGCCTAGAAAACTTATACCTTATATAATTGATGCGTCGGGAATAGACCAGTATATAAAAGTAAATGCGATAAGCAGAGAGGACAGGAAGAAATTAGTTCATGTTATTAAGAATCTTGAACTCCATGTGGAGGGCTTCAGGGGATTTGATGAGGCAATAATAACGCAGGGTGGAATTAAGGTTAAGGAATTAAATCCGGCTACAATGGAGGTAAAGCATATACCAGGACTTTATTTTATAGGTGAAGTTATAGATGTTGATGCACTTACCGGAGGATACAATCTACAGATAGCATGGAGCACAGCGGTTGCCTGTGCAGATGCATTTACGGAAAGGAATATATAATAATGAATATAGCAATAGACGGACCTGCCGGAGCAGGCAAGAGCACAATAGCAAAATTAGCAGCTAAGAGATTAGGGTATATATATGTCGATACAGGGGCTATGTATCGTGCTATAGCATTGTATCTTATAGAAAATGATATTAATGTTGATGATGAGGCTTTAGTTTCAGAAGCCTGTGACAATATAGATGTATGTATACGCTATGAGGATGACGTGCAGAATATTTATCTTAATGGCAGAAATGTATCTACTGAAATAAGAAAAGAACAGGTTGGTAATATGGCATCTAAGGCTGCTGCTAAAAAGCCTGTCAGGGATAAACTCCTTAATCTCCAGAGAGATATAGCAAAGGAGTCTGATGTTATAATGGATGGAAGGGATATTGGTACATTTGTGCTTCCTGACGCAGAGCTTAAGATATATCTTACAGCTTCAGTTTTAACAAGAGCTAAGAGAAGATATGAAGAATTAAAAGCAAAGGGAGAAAATCCTGACATAGACAAAATAAAGGGTGATATAGAGCAGAGAGATTATCAGGATATGAACAGGGAGATTGCTCCTTTGAGACAGGCTGATGATGCATGGTATCTTGATACATCAGATATGAGTATTGATGAGGTAGTTGGCAGCATATGTGACAGGGCAGTAAGCTTATGAGAGAGGTTAGATTAGCTAAGACCGCAGGCTTTTGCTTCGGAGTAAAACGTGCTGTTGATACGGTATATAATCAGGTTACAGATGATGCTAATATAAAGGTATATACTTACGGTCCTATAATTCACAATGAAGAGGTTGTTTTGGACCTTGAGAAAAAGGGCGTTATAATATTAGATGATAATTCCGATTTAGATAGTGTGAGGAAGGTTATTGATTCATCAGATGATACCGATATAGAAAAAAGAGTAGTTATACGTTCGCATGGTGTCGGTGAGGATGTATATAAGATGCTCGATGAAACAGGTGTCACAACTATAGATGCAACCTGTCCATTTGTTAAGAAGATACACAGGATAGTGAGTGAGGCAAGTGAGGCTGGTGACAGTATTATTATTGTAGGAGATGAGCATCATCCTGAGGTAAAGGGAATAATAGGGTGGTGTAAAAATACTCCGATTGTCATTAATTCTTTAAGTGATGTCGAAAAAAAACTTAAAAATTTGAATAAAAATGTTACTTTAGTTTCACAAACAACATTTAATGGCATAAAATTTAAAGAATTAGTTGAATTTTTGCGAAAAAAAGATTATAATATCAATGTTTATAATACCATATGTAATGCTACCGAGGAGAGACAGAGGGAGGCGAGGCGACTAGCCTCAGAAGTCGATGCTATGATAGTGATAGGTGGTAAGAATAGTTCTAATACACAAAAGCTGTATGAGATAAGTAGTAAAGTGTGTAAGAACACTTACTATATTCAGACACTCGTTGACTTGGATTTAACTGTTATTGAATCCGCTGAGAGGGTAGGTATTACAGCTGGGGCATCTACCCCAAATCATATTATTAAGGAGGTTCATGGCAGTATGTCAGAATTAAGTTTTGAAGAATTATTAAAGCAGTCAGAGGAGAATGAAAGCAAAATCAAACCAGGCAGTGTTGTTGAGGGTAAGGTAATCGGTGTTAAGCCAGAGGAGATTATCGTAGATATCCAGTATAAGGCTGATGGAATCATCACAAGAAATGAGTATTCAAATACTCCTAATATCGATCTTACAACAGTTGTTAATGTCGGAGATCCTATTACAGTTAAGGTTATCAAGACTAACGATGGTGAGGGACAGGTTTTACTTTCATACAAGAGAGTTGCAGCAGAGAAGTCATATGCTATGCTTGAGGAAGCATTTGAGAATGAGACAGTTCTTAAGGCTAAGGTTACACAGGTACTTGAGGGTGGTCTTTCAGTGACAGTTGATGAGTGCAAGGTATTCATCCCTGCAAGTCTTGTATCTGATACTTATGAGAAGAATCTTGATAAGTTTATGGATCAGGAGATAGAGTTTGTTATAACTGAGTTTAACCCTAAGAAGAGAAGAATTATCGGTAACAGAAAGAAGCTTATTGTTGCGAAGAAGGCAGAGCTTGCTAAGAAGTTATTTGAGTCAATCAAGGTTGGCGATGTTGTAGAGGGAACAGTTAAGAATGTAACACCATTTGGTGCATTTATCGATTTAGGCGGAGCAGATGGTCTCCTTCATATATCTGAGATGTCATGGGGAAGAATTGACGATCCTAAGAGTGTTCTTAAGGTTGGCGACAAGATTAAGACTTTCATTAAGGATATCAATGGTGAGAAGATTGCACTCAGCCTTAAGTTCGATGATAAGAATCCTTGGATAGCTGCTGCTGATAAGTATGCAGTTGGAACAGTTGTAACAGGCAAGGTTGCAAGAATGACAGCATTTGGTGCTTTCGTTGAGCTTGAGCCTGGTGTTGATGCACTCCTTCATGTATCACAGATTTCTAACGAGCATGTTGAGAAGCCAGAAGATGTATTCAAGATTGGTCAGGAGGTTACTGCTAAGGTTGTTGACTTTAAGCAGGAGGACAAGAAGATTAGCTTAAGCATCAAGGCTATGCAGCAGGATAATGCAGCCGAGGAGTCAGAGGAGTAATATAAATATATGGCATATGGGTACGAAGAGTTCAAACGTGATGTTTACAAGCTCACTGATATTGATCTTAATATGTACAAGGAACGCCAGATGAAAAGAAGAATAGAGTCTCTTATTTCCCGCAAGGGCTTTGATGGATTTGAGAATTTTTACAAAGGTATGAAGTCGGACGAGGTACTGCTTCGTACCTTTGTCAGTTATTTGACTATTAATGTATCACAATTTTATAGAAATCCTGTTCAGTGGGAGAATCTTGAGAAGGAGATTATACCTTATCTTAAGAGAAAGTATGGTGACAGACTAACTATATGGAGTGCTGCATGCTCCACTGGAGATGAGCCATATACGTTAGCTATGATATTTGCCAAGTATGTTCCGTTAGATAAGCTTAAGATTATAGCCACAGATATTGATGATGATGTGCTTGCGTTTGCCCAGAATGGCGTGTATCCTGCCAAGAGCATTACGGATTTGCCTGAAGATTACAGGAAGCGTTATTTTACCAAGATAGATGACAAACATTATGAGATTGATAAATCAATCAGGAAATGTGTGGAATTTAAGAAGCATAATCTTCTCAAGGATAAGTATTTTACAGGTGTTAATCTGATTGTGTGCAGAAATGTAGTTATCTATTTTACTGACGAGGCGAAGGACTCTGTTTATAGGAAGTTCCATACATCGCTTACTGATGATGGAATATTATTCATTGGCAGTACAGAACAGATATTGCATGCGAGAGAGCTTGGTTTTGAATCACAGAGAACATTTTTCTATAAAAAAATATAAGTAATCTGGAAATTATGCTTGATTTACATATCATTATATGTTATACTTGTGAAGCTGTGGATGGTCCTCTGTATTAATAGTAATATAAGAACGTCTAATATATCTAGGAGGTTGTACAGATGAGTACAAGTGAAATTATTAAGAACATCGAAGCTGCTCAGATTAAGGAAGTAGCTGACTTTAATGTTGGTGATACTGTTAAGGTATACGCTAAGATTAAAGAGGGTAACAGAGAAAGAGTTCAGGCATTCGAGGGTACTGTTTTAAAGAGACAGGGCGGAAGCTGTAGAGAGACATTTACAGTTAGAAAGACATCTAACGGTGTAGGTGTTGAGAAAACTTGGCCACTTCATTCCCCTACAATTGAGAAGATTGAAGTTATCAGAAGAGGTAAGGTTAGAAGAGCAAAACTTAACTACTTACGCGACAGAGTTGGTAAGAAAGCTAAGGTTAAAGAGCTTGTAAAATAAGGTGTTCAATTATAAGAATGGCTGGAGCGTATAACTCCAGTCATTTTTAATAAGAGTGAAATTAGGTGTTTGTATGAATCATAGAAGACGTAGGTCAAGGCACAGCGAAGGGCTGTCATTTAGACCTGTCAGAGTTCATTTTAATAAGCGTAAATTAATTCGCGAAATTCTTAATTGGGTTTTGGTTGTATTTATAGCGGCAGTAGTTGGCTATGCATTTGTGACATTTGCGTACCAGACAGTTACTGTAGTCGGACCATCTATGCGTGAGACTTTGTCGGACGGGGATGTTGTTGTCGTAAATAAATTCGTATATAAATTTAATGATGTTGAGCGATACGATATTGTTGCATATTCTCAGGTTGGAAATGATTCCTATTATGAGGTCAAGCGTGTTATAGGACTTCCAGGTGAGAGCGTATTGATTAAGGACGGTTTAGTATATATTAATGGCACAGCCTTAAGGGATATGCCGATAAGTGATAAAATCCTTAGTGCAGGAATTGCCAGCCAAGAGATAAAGTTAGGTGATAAAGAATATTTTGTGCTGGGCGACAATGTCAATAACAGTGAGGATTCACGCTATACAAATGTTGGAAATATAAGCAGCTCGGAGATTATAGGCAGAGTTGATTACAGACTCTCACCTAAGGATAACAGAGGTAAGATAAGATGAATATTCAGTGGTATCCCGGTCATATGACTAAGGCGAAGCGTATGATGCAGGAAGATATTAAATTGATAGATATCGTTGTGGAGCTTCTTGATGCGAGAGCTCCAATGAGCAGTAAGAATCCTGATATAGATGGTCTTGCAGGCAATAAGTACAGACTTGTTCTGCTCAATAAATATGATTTGGCAGATCCGTCAAAGACAGCTAAGTGGGAAGCATATTTTAGAGAGAATGGCTGGTATGTTGTATGCCTTGACTCTCGTAAAAATACAGGAATGAAACAGATAACTGCTACAATACAGGAGGCATGTAAGGAGAAGATTGAGCGTGACAGAAAGAGGGGTATAATTAATCGACCTTTAAGAGCCATGGTCGTTGGCATACCTAATGTCGGTAAGTCAACCTTCATCAATTCATATGCCAAGAGGGCTTGCGCGAAAGTAGGCAATAAGCCGGGTGTGACTAAGGGCAAACAATGGATTAGGCTTGGCGGCAATATTGAACTGCTTGATACTCCTGGTATACTGTGGCCTAAATTTGAGAATCAGCAGGTGGGAATTAATCTTGCATATATAGGCTCTATAAATGACGAGATAGTTGAGAAGCAGGAGCTTGCATATAGTTTCATAGATTTTTTAAAAAATAATTATTGTAATGCCCTGTCTGAAAGGTATAATATAAATACGGACAATGATGCATATAAGCTTCTTGAGGAGATTGCATTAGAAAGGCAATGCTTCAAGAAGGGTAATACCCCTGATTTAGATAAGGCTTCTATGCTGTTGTTTGATGATTTTAGAAGTGGAAAGCTTGGTCGTATAACATTGGAGATTCCAGAGGAGCAGGCTTAAAATATAGGAGTAGGATTATGAGTATTAAGGACGAGAATATTACGTCAGAGGTTGAAGAAGCTGAAGAGACAGATACTAAGAAAAAGAGAATACGAAAGCCTAAGAGGAATAAGGATAATAAAAAAGAGAAGAAATCAGAGAAGGAGTCTAAGAAGCCTGAGGAGATTAATATAGTTAAGGAGCTTTTGAGTCTCATAATTTACATAGGCTTGGTTGTCCTTCTGTGCTATTTTGTGATTAACTTTGTCGGTTGCCGTTCGCGTGTTGATGGTTCATCAATGAACCCGACTTTGGAGGATGGAGATAATTTATGGGTTGATAAGCTGTCATACAGATTTGGAAATCCCAAGAGATTTGATGTTATTATATTCAACTATGATGAGGACACAACCTATGTTAAGAGAATAATAGGTCTTCCGGGTGAAACTGTCCGCATAAATCAGGATGGACATATATTTATAAATGATCAGCTCCTTAAGGAGGATTACGGCAAAGAGGTTATTCTCCCAACTAATCTTGGACGTGCGAGTCAGCCGGTTGTTCTAGGTGAGGATGAGTATTTTGTACTTGGAGATAACCGAAATAACAGCCAGGACAGCAGATGGGCTGATGTCGGCAATGTCAACCGAAAGGATATAGTAGGAAAGGTTATTTTAAGAATATATCCATTCTCTAAATTTGGAACCATAAAGAAATAGATAAGTTAGTGCATTTATATGGGCTGCCATGAAACGTGGCAGCCATTTCGTTATCACATGTGAGGAGATATTATGAAGATTGCTGAGATAAAGCAGAAGCTACACGATATATCAGATTCGGATAGAGATAGTCTTTGTGACTTTGTAAGTGAATTTAATACTGATGAACGCGCAGGTGTTGTCGCTGTTGTAAATCAGGCTAAAAAGAGACTTAAAGCTATACAGGATGAGTATGTAAGAATAGAAAAGATGTATTCATTTGAGAAAAAATACCATGAGCTTGGTTATAAGTACATATGTGGAATAGATGAGGTGGGACGGGGACCTCTTGCCGGACCTGTAGTCAGCTGTGCTGTTATACTTCCTGCTGATTTCTGGATATTGTATTTAAATGACTCAAAGCAGGTGTCGAAGAAAAAGAGAGAAGAGCTTCACGACATTATAATAGAAAAGGCAGTTGCATACGGAATAGGAATATCGTCAGAGCAGCGTATAGATGAGATTAATATATTGCAGGCTACATATGAATCAATGCGTATGGCTATTAATAATCTAAGTGTTAAGCCCGATATCTTATTAAATGATGCAGTGAGAATACCACAGGTAGATATTGAACAGGTACCTATTATTAAGGGAGACACTTTATCTGCAAGTATAGCTGCTGCAAGCATTGTTGCCAAGGTCACAAGGGATAGAATGATGCAGGAGTATGATAAGATATATCCTGAATATGACTTTGCAAGTAATGTTGGCTATGGTTCTGCGAAGCATTTGCAGGCACTTGCCGAGGTAGGACCTTGCGATATTCACAGAAGGACGTTTATCAAGAAGTTTATATAGAGGTATCAGTATGAATATATCAGATGCAAATTATAACATTAATGCGGCTGCAACTAATATATCTGTATCAAAGCCACAGGGAAATGTGCCAGGTGTAAATATTCCCGGTGGTGCAGCTACAGGTGATATTGTCATGTCTGCAAATGCAAAGATTTTACAGGTTGCAGAGGGACAATTATTTAATGGTATTGTGTCAGATATAAACAATAATGACGTTAAGATTATGCTTGATAACAATCAGACTTTGTTTGCCCATATGTCCGAGGCAGTAAACTTAAACATTGGTGACAGCATGACATTTATGGTTAAGGAAAATGATGGTGCGAGTGTCACAATCAGTCCTTATGCAAAAAATGAAAATGTGATGAAGGACAGTGCAATATTTAGGGCACTTGAGTTCAATAACATATCGCCGACAGAGAAGAATTATAATATAGCTGATAAGCTAATGCAGCAGAACATGCCAATAGATAAAATGACCATGCAGAAGGTTATGCAGCAGGCATATAAATATCCTGATGTTTCAATAGATACTCTTGTTAAAATGAATAAGCTTGGCATACCGGTAAATGAGACTAATATATCACAGTTTGAAGCTTATATGACTAATACACATCAGTTATCTAATAATATCAGTGACTTTACTGACAGTATAATTAGTTTTGATATGGAAATGCTTGATAATTCGCTTGGAAACGCTGATACTACATCGGTTGATGTGATTAATGTACAAAAGGATATTCTTTCCGCCATAAGTGATGTGGCTGACAATAAAATTATTGATGGCATGGCTGATATATTGATACAGAATGGTTTTGATGAGGAAAAGGTTTATAAGCTCGTAACAGACAGTAAAACAAATGTGCAGTTTTTGGATAATTTAAGTGAGCTTGTCAGCGAGAACCCTAATATAGATAAAGAATCCATTATCAAAATGTTTAGTACAGATTCATATAAAGAGCTTCTTAAGGAGACAGTTAAGGATAAGTTCTCTGTAAGCCCGGACAAGATGAATGAGCCGGGAGAGGTGGACTCGCTATACAGAAGCATGTATGAAAAGGCAGATAAGCTTCTAAAAGCATTTCCGGATGCGGGGGGCAAGGCCGGACAGCAGATGGGCGAGCAGGCTAAGGGCATGCAGGAGAGGCTTAATTTTATACAGGAGCTTAACAATATGTATACATATGCACAGATTCCGGTTAAGCTGTCTGATAACATGACGAACTCGGAGCTTTTTGTGTATATGAATAAAAAATCTATAAAGTCACTTAAGGATGAGGTGAGCGCGATGCTGCATCTTGATATGGATAATCTGGGACATACGGATGTTCATGTAAGCCTTAGCAACAATATCGTACACACTAAGTTCTATGTCTCTGATGAGGAGAGTGCAAGGATAATTGACGAGCATATAAGTATGCTTGAAAAGGCTATAAATGACAGTGGTTACTCACTTGTTAATGAGACAATAACCAAGAACCTGACGACGAAAAGTGATGAGAATATGGTAACTAAGACCATAACCGGTCAGGACATTGAAAAGAGCGTAAAGAGATATTCATTTGATATAAGGGCATAGGTGATTGTATGGAGAGACAAGAAGAAAAGAAAAAAGCAGTAGCTTTGTTATATGATCCTGACAATCAGGCACCGCAGGTAGTTGCGGCAGGTCAGGGTGTGATAGCTGACAATATAATAAATAAGGCTAAGGAGAGCGATGTACCGCTCTATAAGGATACAGATTTGACGGATACACTTCTTAAGCTTGATATAGGCGAATGTATTCCTCCTGAGCTGTATGGAGTTGTGGCTGAGATTTTGGTATACGTTGACAGGATGGACAAGCTTAGGTCAAAGGTAAACAGATAGCGAGGAGTTTATATATTGAAAAATACCAGAGAAATAGGCGAAAAGCATGAGATAATGGCTGCTGAATATCTTAAAGAACAGGGGTATACTGTACTTGAGACTAATTATCGTGTGAGGCAGGCAGAGCTTGATATAGTTGCTATGGAGAATAATACACTTGTATTTGCGGAAGTAAAATATAGAAAAAATGAGGCTCTTGGAAATCCTCTTTCAGCTGTGGGGTATGCCAAGCAAAAAAAGATATCTAAGGCTGCATTGTTTTATATGAATCAACACAAGCTTTCTGTTTATGATACGTCAGTCAGATTTGATGTTATAGGAATACTTGGAGATAATATTACACACATTAAAAATGCATTTGATTATGTCGATTGATATGGGAGATTTTTATGGAAAAGCTTAAGCTTATAGATGGACACATAAGTAAGGATTATCAGAATTCTTATATAGAAGAAATAAAATCAGATGACAGGGTAGTACCTGTTGTAAAATACAAGATATATGAAGCTTATGATGAGGTTTTACACGGATTTTCGACAAGGCTTGGAGGAGTGAGCCTTAATCATTTGGCAAGTATGAATCTTAGCTTTTCGCGTGGTGACTGCTATGACAATGTTATTATGAATCATAAGATTTTTGCAAAGGCACTTGGGTATGACGAGAATAAATTAGTATTTTCTGACCAGATTCATAAATGTGATATACATGTGGTTACCAAGGAGGATGCCGGAAGAGGTATAATTTCCGGCTTAGATAAGCTGACAGGCATAGACGGACTTGTCACAAATGAAAGAGATATTCCTCTTATAACCTTTTATGCAGACTGTGTTCCACTTTTCTTTTATGATGAAGCAAGACATGTTGTTGCACTTGCACATTCAGGATGGAGAGGTACAGTCGCTAATATAGCTAAGGCTATGGTTGATAAAATGAGCGAGGTATATGGCTCAAAAAGTGAGGACATAATATGTGCCATAGGACCATCAATTTGTGTTAGCTGCTATGAGGTAAGCACAGACGTGGCATTAGAATTTAAAAATAGATATGATGATGCAGCTATTAATAATATTCTGTATTATAAGGGAAATGATAAATATCAGCTTGATTTACATCAGGCATGCAGATATAATCTGCTTGGTGCCGGAATAAAAGAAAGCCATATTGCAATGCCTGATTACTGTACCTGCTGTAACCCTGATGTATTTTTCTCGCATAGGGCATCTCATGGCATGAGAGGAAATCTGGCTGCGGTTATAATGCTTAAAGATAAGTAAAAGAGTGAAAAATTATTATGAAAAAACATGTGATAGATGGAATAGAAGATGGAAGTATAGCCGAGGAGCTTGAGATAGAGCCAGGTGATAAGCTTATTACTATAAATGGCAATGAAATAGGAGATATATTCGATTACCATTATCTTATTAATGATGAGTATCTCGAGGTACTGATTGAGAAGGCGGATGGTGAGGAATGGCTTCTTGAGGTTGAGAAGGACTATGATGAGGATTTAGGGCTCATCTTTGGCGAGTCTCTTATGGATAAATATAAGAGCTGTCATAATAAATGCGTATTTTGTTTTATTGACCAGAATCCACCGGGGATGCGAGACACTATTTATTTCAAGGATGACGATACAAGACTTTCATTTTTGCAGGGAAATTATGTATCTTTAACCAATATGAAGGAGAAAGATATCGAGAGAATTATTGAATATAAGCTTGCACCTATCAATATATCTGTGCACACTACTAATCCTGAGCTTAGGTGTAAGATGCTTAACAACAGATTTGCCGGTAAAGTTATAAAGTATATGGATATGCTATATGAAGCAGACATACCGATGAACGGACAGGTTGTCTTATGTAAAGGCTTAAATGATGGAAAGGAATTAGAGAGAACCATAGAGGATTTGCTTAAGTACACACCTACTATGGAAAGCTTATCTATAGTTCCTGTTGGTCTTTCTAAGTATAGGGAAGGTCTTTGCCAGCTAGAGAGCTTTACCCCTGAGGATGCAATGGATGTTATAGAAATTATTGAGCGTTATCAGAAGCTTGCAGTTGAGAAAACAGGCAATCATTTTGTACATGCCAGTGATGAATGGTATATAACTGCCGGTATTCCTGTTCCTGATGAAGATAACTATGACGGATATGTACAGCTTGAGAATGGTGTTGGAATGACAAGACTTCTTATTGATGAAGTGGATGAAGCGGTGGAGGATTATTTAGCTGAGCATAATGGTATTCCATTTGCTAAAAAAGGAAAGGTTTCAACAGTAACGGGACTTCTTATATATGATACTGTCAAGGAGGTTGTAAAAAGGTTAAATGATGCCATGCCTAACGTGGAGATAGCTGTACATCCTATCAGGAATGACTTTTTTGGAGAGAAAATTACAGTGACAGGACTGCTCACAGGGAGAGATATAGTTAATCAGCTAAAGGGAGAGGATTTGGGAGATGCACTTCTTCTTCCGTCAAATACGCTTAAGGCTGACGAGGATATATTTTTAGATGACATGACTTTAGAGGAGTTCCAAAAGGCTTTACAAGTTCCTGTGATTATTGTACAATCAAACGGTATGAGTTTATTTAACAGTATTATTGAAATGGAGAGTAAAGATGAGTAGACCAGTTGTAGCAATTGTTGGAAGACCAAATGTAGGAAAATCTACTCTGTTTAATACACTGGCTGGTGATAAGATATCAATAGTTCAGGATACACCAGGTGTTACAAGAGACAGAATATATGCAGATGTTACATGGCTTAATTATAATTTTACAATAGTTGATACGGGCGGTATTGAGCCTGAATCTAATGACGTTATTCTAAGGCAGATGCGTGAGCAGGCTGAGATTGCTATCGCAACTGCTGATGTTATTATGTTTATAACTGATGTAAGGCAGGGACTTGTTGATTCTGACAGCAAGGTCGCTGATATGCTGAGAAGGTCAGGAAAACCTATAGTGTTGGTTGTCAATAAGGTTGACAGCTTTGAGAAGTTCATGCCTGATGTGTATGAATTTTATAACTTAGGACTCGGAGATCCTATGCCTATATCTGCCGCTTCACAGCTCGGACTTGGAGATATGCTTGACGAGGTTGTAAAGTATTTCCCTGATTCTGCGTTAGATGAGGAGATTGATGAGAGACCAAGAGTTGCCATTATAGGTAAGCCTAATGTTGGTAAGTCATCTATAATTAATAAGCTTCTTGGTGAGGAACGTGTTATTGTATCTGATATAGCAGGTACAACTCGTGATGCTATAGATACGACTATAAAGCGTAACGGAACAGAGTATGTATTTATTGACACCGCAGGTCTTAGAAGGAAAAATAAGATTAAGGAAGAGATCGAGAGATACAGTATTATCCGTACAGTGTCTGCTGTGGAGAGGTGCAATGTTGCAGTTCTTGTAATAGATGCAACAGAGGGTATCACAGAACAGGATACTAAGATTGCCGGTATAGCCCATGAGCGTGGAAAAGGCATGATAATTGTCGTAAATAAGTGGGATGCTGTAGAGAAAAATGACAAGACTATGAATAAATTCACTCAGGACATAAGGCAGAAGCTTTCTTATATGCCTTATGCGGAGTTGCTTTTTGTGTCTGCGAGCACAGGACAGAGGCTTCCTAAGCTGTTTGAGACAATAGATGCGGTAATAGAGAATCACTCATTGAGAGTTGCAACAGGAGTCTTAAATGAGATTATGGCAGAGGCAGTTGCACTCAATCAGCCACCTTCAGATAAGGGTAAGAGACTTAGACTTTACTATATTACACAGGTAGCTGTTAAGCCGCCTACATTTGTAATCTTTGTAAATGACAAGGAGCTTATGCATTTCTCATATACAAGATATATAGAGAATAAAATCAGGGAGGCATTTGGGTTTAGGGGTACACCACTCAAATTTATAATACGGGAGAGAAAAGAAAAGTGATAGTTGCAAGAATTTTATGTTTACTAGGAGGTTATGGATGCGGATTGCTACAAACCTCATACATATATGGGAGAATGAATGGTATAGATATAAGAGAGCACGGAAGTGGCAATGCAGGAACTACCAATGCACTCCGTGTACTAGGCAAGAAGGCGGGACTTGTCGTTTTCCTTGGCGATTTATGTAAGGCTATCCTTGCTACAGTTCTTGCCAGACTTATAATGGGACATATAGATGCTGACAATATATATATGTATATTGCATATGCGGGACTTGGAACAGTTTTGGGACATAATTTTCCTTGTTATCTCCACTTCCGTGGTGGAAAGGGAATTGCGGCAACAGCAGGGGTAATAATAGGATTTTTAGATCCGGTTATTATTTTATCATGCCTTGTTGCGTTCGTTTTGGTTGTTGCAATTACAAGATATGTGTCCGTCGGCTCTATACTTATAGTAACTATATTTGCAGTTGAATATGGAATTTTCGCATTTCATGGAAAATATGCATTTAACATGGATGATACAACTTCGTGGTATGCTATGCTTGAGAGTGTAATCATTGTCATCATAATGGCCGTTATGGCTATAATAAGACATCATGCTAATATTAAGCGTTTGATTAACCATGAGGAGAATAAGCTTGGAAGCAAGAAGCAGGCTTAATATAACATTAATGGGGGTTTTATGATGAAAATAGGAATACTTGGTGCAGGCAGCTGGGGTATAGCCCTTACTGCATTATTATCTTCAAATGGGCATGATGTTACAGTTTGGTCTATTGACAAGAATGAGATAGATATGCTCCTTAAATACAGGGAACATAAGACTAAGCTTCCAGGTGTAATAATAGATGATAAGGTATTATTTACTACGGATGTCAAGGAGGCAGTTGATGGTGCAGATATGCTTGTTATGGTTGTACCATCGCCTTTTATAAGAAGTACAGCTAAGACTATAGCACCTTATGTAGTGGAAGGACAGCTTATTGTAAATGTGTCAAAGGGTATCGAGGAGAGCACCCTGATGACTCTTACAGATGTAATTAAGGATGAGATTCCTGCAGCTAATGTTGGAGTTTTGTCGGGACCTAGCCACGCTGAGGAGGTTGGAAAGAGACTTCCTACAACTGTTGTTGTAAGTGCATATGATGAGCATACAGCCCTTCTCATACAGGATGCATTTATGACAGATTTCTTCAGAGTATATACAAGTCCTGATATGATTGGAATTGAGCTTGGCGGGGCACTTAAGAACGTCATAGCACTTGCTGCCGGTATAGCAGACGGACTTGGCTGTGGTGACAACACAAAGGCTGCTCTTATTACAAGAGGTATAGCTGAGATAACCAGACTTGGAGTTGCTATGGGTGGTCAGCTTGAGACATTTTCAGGTCTGTCTGGAATAGGAGATTTGATTGTTACTTGTGCATCTAAACACAGTAGAAACCGTAAGGCAGGCTTCCTTATGGGACAGGGAAAATCCTATAAAGAAGCAATGGATGAGGTTAAGATGGTAGTTGAGGGTGTATATTCTGCAAAGGCAGCATTAATGCTCTCAAGAAACTATGGAGTTGAGATGCCTATAGTTGAAATTATCAACAAGGTATTATTTGAAGATTACAATACTACAGATGCCATGAAGGACTTGTTGACAAGAAACCGAACATCTGAATCAAAATCATTATCCTGGAATAAATGAGAGAGGTGACATCGCGTGCATGTTAGACGTATAACCAGGGAAGAAGTGCATAGGATGAGTAAAAGAAAAAAAATCTACAGATATACGACAATGGGAATTACAGCTTTGGCTATAGTTAGTATAGTATGTGGAATTGGTATATATTTGAAAAATAACAAGAACGAGGATGTTCCTGTGTATGGAAGAGAGGTTACTGTTGGAACGGCCGCAGATATTGGTATATCAGACTATGTTGCATGTCAATATAATGTAATACAGAAGAACAAAGAGGCAAAAGAGTTAGATGCTATGGAATACACAGTGCCAGACACATGTCTTTCCCCTGTTGAAAGTGTCAAGGGTGACAACTGGTATGACTCGTCCGTATATGTGAAGAGTGAAGATGGCGCAAAGCCTATGTCATATTTCAGTGACACAGTATTCATAGGTGATTCTAGAACAGAGGCCTTAATGCTATATGCCGGAGTTCCTAATTTTAATGGTTTTTGTTATAAGGGACTTAGTGTTGATAAGCTTAAGACAGACAATGTTGTTACAATACCGGGTGAGGATGGCAAGTACACCTGTTATGAAGCAATTGATATGACAGACTATGATAATTATTATCTGATGTTTGGAATGAATGAGCTTGGCTGGATATATGTGGAATCATTTATAAATGATTTTAATAATCTTATAGATTATATATATGAGCATAATCCGGATGCGACTGTATATGTTGAGAGTATCTTGCCTGTATCTGCTGAAGAGTCAGAGGAGAGCGACATATATACACAGACCAGAATAACAGAGTTTAATCAGTCATTGAGACAGATGTGCGAGGATAGGAAGGATGTTGTATATCTTGATCTTGCTGCTGCAGTTACTGACAGTGATGGCTATCTCCCTGATGAGGCAAGTGTTGATGGAATACACTGTAATGCAGATTATTGTAAGAGATTGATTCAATATATAAGGACAAACACATACAGCAAAATAAAATAATAGATTATTTAGGAAAAAAATGTTTTGTTAGATGAAGTAATATCCCCTGACTTTATGACATATATATTTATAGAGGTAATGTCATAAAGAAAGGGGCTTTTTTTGTATGGATATCTATAAAGATATAGAACAAAGAACCAATGGTGAGATATACATAGGTGTGGTTGGCCCTGTGCGTACAGGTAAATCCACGTTTATTAAACGTTTTATGGATCTTTTGGTAATTCCTTCGATACAGGATGATGCAAGCAGAATGAGAGCTAAGGATGAACTTCCACAATCAGCAGCTGGAAAGACAGTTATGACAACCGAACCGAAATTTATTCCACAGGAAGCTGCAAATATAATTGTCGGTGATGGTGTAAAGCTGTCATGCAGAATGATTGATTGTGTTGGATATATGGTTCAGGGGGCAGAGGGACATGAGGAGGAAGGAAAGGAGAGACTTGTAAAAACACCATGGTTTGATTATGAGATACCATTTACAAAAGCAGCTGAGATAGGAACTAAAAAGGTTATATATGACCATTCAACAGTGGGAATTGTTGTAAGCTGTGATGGAAGTATAACGGATATTGACAGAACAGCGTACATAGAGCCTGAGGCAAGAACGGTTGAGGAGTTAAAGAGTATTGGAAAACCATTTATAATGCTGTTAAATTCAAGAAAACCAGCCTCAGCAGAAACAATAGAGTTAGCAGGTGAGCTTGAAGAAAAGTATGGCATATCTGTTCTTCCTGTGAACTGTGATCAGTTAAAGAAATCTGATGTAAATAATATATTCCAGCAGCTTTTGCTTGATTTTCCGGTTACTGCGGTTAATTTTGATATCCCTAAATGGATTGAGGCAATGGACAATGGGAATAAACTTAAGGAGTATCTGATACAGGTTGCAAGGGTTACGTTTGATAAGATAAATCAGATGAAGGATATTGAACAACTTGTGTATGAGGCAGACGATTATATAGAGAAGATAGATATGTCAGGTGTCAGTCTTGCTGATGGTAATGTCAATATCTCCATAAAGCTTTATGACAAGTATTACTATGAAATGCTTTCAGATATGCTTGGCAGTGATATTCACAATGAGTATGATTTTATGAAGGAAATAAAGGATATGTCGGAGACGAAGAAGCAGTGTGAGAAGGTAAGTGCAGCTCTTATGCAATCCTTTAAGACAGGATATGGTTCTGTGACACCTGAGGAGTCAGAGATTAAACTTGATGCACCTGAGCTTATTCGTTCGGGAAATAAATATGGTGTAAAGATTAAGGCAGAGGCACCTTCAATTCATCTCATAAAGGCTAATATAACAACTGAGATTGCACCTATAGTCGGCTCTGAGGATCAGGCCAAGGATCTTATCAAGTATATTAACAGTGATGGCAAGACTGAGGACAGTATATGGAGTGTCAATATATTCGGAAAGACAATCAGACAGTTGGTTGAGGATGGGCTTAAGGGAAAGATTAATAAGATAAATCAGGAGAGTCAGCAGAAATTGCAGGATACAATGGAAAAGATTGTAAATGACTCAAATGGCGGTATGGTCTGCATTATAATCTGACGATTAATTGCTGTATCTGGTAATAAATGCTGGATACAGCATATTTTATTTGATGTGGTTTAGGTTGACATTCGCCTTGAAAAATGAAATAATAAATCGGATAACTTGTAATATAGAAAGTATATGGTATATGACAGATGGATTTAAGTACAAAACCGGAATTTAAAATTAATGAGTTTGAAGGACCTCTTGATTTGCTGCTTCACCTCATTGAGAAGAATAAATTTAATATATTTGATATACCTATAGTGGAGATAACTGAGCAATATCTTGAATATCTTAACCGCATGCAGGAAGAAAACTTAGACGTAATGAGTGAGTTTCTGGTTATGGCTGCGACCTTAATAAAGATAAAGGCTAAAATGCTCCTTCCTAAGGAGGAAGAGGAAGAAGAGGAGGAAGAGGACCCTCGTGCAGAGCTTGTTAAGAGATTACTTGAGTATAAGATGTATAAGTATGCATCCTATGAGCTTATGGACATGGAGCTTGATGCCGGAAAGGCATATTATAAGCCTGCAACAATACCTAAAGAGGTTCTTGAATATAAGGAAGATATAGATCCCGCCGAGGTCGTTGGAGATGTTACATTAGCTAAGCTGAGTGAGATATTTAATCAGGTAATTAAGCGGACTGTTGACAGAGTAGATCCTATCCGTAGTAAGTTTGGAACTATTGAGAAGGAGGAGGTTCGTATCGAGGACAAGATGGACGAGATACGAGAGCAGGTGCGTGGCCTAAAGGGTATCAATTTTAAGACGCTTCTTGAAGTACAGGCATCTAAGATTAATGTGATTGTCACATTTATGGCTATCCTTGAGCTTATGAAGGTAGGAGATATAGTGATAAGACAGGAAGAGCTGTTCGGGGATATAATTATTGACTCACTTGAAGGGTAGGAGGAGCTATGGAGGAAAATATAATAAGAACACAGGCTGCAATAGAAGCTATATTATTTTCTGTTGGAGAGGCTATTGATATAAAGGAGCTTGCAAAGGTTTTAGAGCTTGAGGTTTCTGATTTGGATAAGATAATAGATGATATGGCAGAGAAATACAAGGATGAGGACAGAGGAATACATATTGTCAGACTTGAGAATGCAGTTCAGCTTTGCACAAAGAACAAATATTATGATATTCTTACAAAGGTAGTAAATATGCCACAGAAACATAGTCTTACAGATTCGCTTATGGAGACACTGTCCATAGTAGCATATAAACAGCCTGTTACAAGACAGGAGATAGAGGCTATCAGAGGTGTGTCATGTGTACATGCAATAAATAAGCTTGTAGAATATAAGCTCATTGCTGAGGTAGGACGACTTGATGCTGTCGGCAGACCTATATTATTTGGAACAACAGAGGATTTTCTTAGAAGCTTTGGTGTTACATCTATGGACGAGCTTCCGGTTATAACGCCAGATAAGATAGAGGATTTCAGACAAGAGGCAATGGAAGAGGTAAATATAAAGGTGGATGTCTAAGCATCCACCTTTTATAGTATACTTTCAATATTAACATCTGTATTCTTTGATAAATCTATAAAGTTATTCTTGGTTTTAATCATCGGTTTAGATAAACGTACTTTATTGATATATACGATATCGCCTTCCTCACCATTAGATAACCTTACCTTGCAATTCATATAGCTGTTTACAACGTGCTCAAGGAAGGTTAAAAGATACTTTGGATTGTATTTCTTTAAGCCGTCCTCCTCAAACATATTGATAACCGTAAATGGACTTATAGGGCCTCTGTATACTCTGTTAGCCGTCATAGCTTCGTAAATATCTGCAATAGTAATAATCTGTGCACACCAGTCAATCTGATTCCCCTTAAGCTTAAGTGGATAACCTGAGCCATCACATTTCTCGTGGTGCATTAATGCAGCGTATTGAATATGAATATCTGCTTTCTGTTTCCTTAATATATCATACCCCTTGGTTGTGTGGGACTGTATTATGGCATATTCTTCGCTAGTAAGCTTTCCTGGCTTTTTTAGTATTTTCTCTGGCATCAGGAGCTTACCTATGTCATGCAGAAGACCACATATAGTCAGAAGCTCTGTCTCCTCTGAGCCAAGACCTAACCAGGTTGAGAATATATTACATATTAGTGATACATTAAGAGAGTGATTAAATGTTGAATCATCATAGTTTTTCATAGTTTGAAGCATAGTAAATACGCTAAGTGGTGAATCGGTTGATTTTAAAATCACAGATGTCTCCTTGAGCATAGTGTCAATGTCAATCTTAGCATTTCTGTTCACTATATCGTTAAGGTGTTCGCCTAAATCTTCGACATTCTTCTCATATCTTCTCTTGAATTTTTTGTACTCAGGAGTGCTCATTATCTGTTCTTCATTTATTGTATATGCAGGCATGGAAAAATCCGTCGGAGCCTCCGTGGCATCGACAAAGATTACGTCATTATCTATAAGACGATTGATTATTGATTTGGTGATTACCGTGTCCTTTGGAAGGATGAGCTTACCAGTGTTAGAGTAGGTGTCGCTTGCTGTAATCATGCCTTCCTTAAGCTCTGATGTAAATAATGATGCCATAAAAATCAACTCCTGTGTAATATGAAAAGCCTAACTAAATTATACTTTATAATGACAAGAAGTTCAATTAAATTATAGATGCATATATGTTGATGTTTTTGGACTGATGACTCCGGGGGGATTGTAACAGGGTATATTCCGGGACGTTTGCGACAGCCGGCACTTAATGAGTGCGAAGCACGAATTTAGTACCGATGCTCGGAGCAATCA